>NZ_JYOW01000001.1:2500-2007789 GCF_000963275.1 Streptococcus parasanguinis
CTCCTTGATTTATAAGTAATGATGCATGAGAGTGTCTTAAATCATGAATTCTTATTTTCTTTAAATCTTTATCCCTTTCTAGTATTTGCTTAAACTTCTTATCAATCATATTTTTTGTAATTGATATTGGTGTACTCTGTATTATTTGAAGTTCTTCAGTATTTTTCGTAAATTCCTCAAGTTTTTCTTTTTGTTTTACTTTCCAATCTATTAGCATTTCTGCTAATTTCTGATTTATTGTTATATTTCTAGTTCCTGATCGTGTTTTTGTTGTATTAATGTAGCTTGTATTATTAACAAAGTATACCGTTTTGGTAACGTAAATCGTATTTGTTAAAAGATTTATATCATTCCAGTTCAATGCGAGGATTTCTCCCATTCTCATTCCAGTAAAGAAAGCAATTACGAAAAACAGGTCATAACTTATTTCATCATCTCGAATAAGTCCTCTAAATCTCGTGAATTCTTCTATACTCCAAAATTTAATATCAGGCTTCCTAATTGGTAATTTTCTCAGATTCTTAACTGGATTTTTATCAATGAGTGATTTTCTTATACCAGTATCAAAAATTTTTTTAAGTAGAATCAGAACCTTATTAATTGTATTATAGCTTAAAACTTCATTTTCATTTTGTTTTTTAGGTTTTGTTTTTAGGTATTCACGAAATTCGAATATATGGTCATACGTTAATTTATTTAAATTTGTATTTTTAAAATATGGCTTAATATGACGCTCATAATTATTTCTTTGTGTACTTGTGTAGCTTACTTTTCTGCCATTTTTCAAATCATCTTCTTCAAGTAAGTCGAATAACATATCTGTTGTTACTACAAAGTCAAATTGTTTTTCTTTTAATTCTACAACTCTAATATGTTGTTCAAGTTCTAGGGCTTCCTTTTTAGATTTTAATCCTTTACGAATAATACGTATTCTTTTTTGTGTGACTGGGTGGAAACCGTTAGAAACATCAACAGTCCATTTACCACTTTTAGTTTTACGAATAGTCATTCATTATGCTTCTTTCTGGAGTTCAATTCCTAGTAGTTCTTCAGCGACACTGGCTGGAATTGTACCAATCCGTTTGTTATCGTAGATATTAAAACCACGATTCACTAATAGTAATTTGCCAGTATGGATAATCTTTCTTGCAGTTCCTGGAGCAAATCCAAGTTCGATAAGGTCATCTTTTGTTACAGTTTTAATCACGTGCTCTCCTTTTCTAATTAGATTAAGTACGGGGAGGATTAACTCCCCTTGTCTTATACTTATTTTTGTTTTACATCTACTAAATGGATAGCATCCGCCTTGTAATACATCGTTGAACTAATCATAGTAGCTTGTAAATTGTCAAATGTAACTGGTACTTGATCCATTGCTTGGATATAGTCATTATCGACTAAAGCTTCTGGATTGTCTACTGAGACTTGGGTTGATTTCTTTTTGAATTGTCCATCCTTGATCGTTACATTGTATTTCCAACCAATGATTTTATCGGTATTAAAACGTCTTTCGCTACCATCTCGGTTTTTGATAATTTCTCCGTTTGCATCTGCTCGGACTTCCGTTTCAAATTTTGGAATGACTTCATCCAATTCAAATTTTGTTCCAATGTTATTGAAATTCCAGTCATTTTGTGAGAGCATTTTTGCCATATTTAATTTCTCCTTTTGATATTTTCTTTGATTGTAGGGATTAAATCTTCTCTTTTAAAGAGAATTGCCCTTTCTATTAATCCACTTGCTAAATCTGGTGGATATTCCATATTGTTGAGTGCGAGATAGTTAGATTTCTCATACTCATGCAGTAAGTTATTGTCGTATAGAAATTTATACGCTTTTAGAATAGCTCCAGAACCTTTATAGGTAAACCATTCTAATTTTTGTTCTAGTTCTGTCTTTGGTTTTGAAATAATGATAGAGACAGGTTTTGAGTGACCTAAAAACTTTTCCCAAGATCTCAAAGGTTTTGAGAAGTGACTATCACTATAGAACCTCACTTTTTCTTTGAGGTATCCCTTGGTAAAGTTAAGAAGATCTATTTCTGAATGCAACCATTCTTGAATGAAGTAGTGAGCTTTTGCTTTCCTAAGTTCTAACTCAGTTCTTATCCAATTTTCTATATACCGCTTGCTGATCCCGAGCTTTTCAGCTTGTTCTAAGCGCTTATCGTAAATTCTAAGTCTTTCATCATCATTGGGTTTTCTTAAATATAAGGTCTGACCGATCGTTTCATCTCCGTAGGTATTGTAGTAGGTGCTTTTTCCATATAGAAAGCGTTTCTTCTGACAAATCTTTAGAAGTTGATTAGGAGTGAAATAGGGTGTTTCATTAAAATCATCTATTGCAATATCAATTCGTCTTACTGAAAAATGAATGTAATTGTAGTAGAGGTTGTTCAGAAACTGTCTTTCGGAGAGACTATTTGGATCTAATACCATATCTCTATAGAACTCTAGTGCCTGTCCTGACATGACAAGCATGTAGGACGACTCTTTCGATCCATAGTAGATACGGATATTCCCATAATGAAGCTGGCTATCATAGTTATAGTATTTAAGGCTCCCCTTATTCTCAATAAATAGGTCAAAGTCAAGAAATAGGATATCTTCGATTATTTCTTTTGGCGAAAATTCAGTCTTATCAAACTGAATTTGAATCCAGTCAAATACAGAACGTAAATGCTCATTTTTTGCCATAGATTTTGATTCAACTTTTTGCCTAATTTTGCCACCCTTAAAATCTCCAAAACCCTTGGTAATACTGAATTTTTTCGATGGTACACCTAACTTGCAGAGGGTGGTGTTACTACACACCCTATCGGTCAAAAATGGTCCGTCCGCATCTACGCTCATTTTCGGCTTTCTGCCTCCTGGCTCAGCCGAAAACTCGCTATTAGCCGAACCTATTTTTTGACCTCTTGTTAACAAACCCTAGTAAGCCGGTTTGCATCGACTCTTCAATATCTTGGATTTTCTTTTTTAGGTTGGAATTCTCAATTTTTATCAGTCGCATTTCTCGCTTAAATTCCTGTTTTAAGGCAATCAGTTCATCGTAGAGCTCATCTATTACTTGGTTTAGAGATTCATGCTCATTGTCTGCTAGACTCCCAAATACGGCTTGTATAGCTTCTTTTAAACCTATTTCAAGTTTTAGTTTAGCTAATTTTTGAAATTGTCTAAGGTCTTCGTCTGTAAAGTCATAGGTAACTGTATAACTTAATTGATGAGTTCTGGGATTTCTACTGATAGGAATTTTGATTTTTTTAAATTCCTTGCCACTTATCTCTTTAATCAGTTTAATCCAATTTTTAAGAGTAGAGGTAGAGTTTAGGCCAGAAATTTGATTGACTAACTCTTTATTGGTCATCTTTTTGTGAAACCTCCGAAATTTTCTTGTGCAACTGAAGAGTTTTCTGTGGTATAATTGTTACATAATATGTTTTGATCTTGGAACGAACGGCACATTTGTTTCAAGATTTTTTTATTTTGTCGAATCTTACCTCCTTTATTAAAATTTTTTAAATCGACTACTAGTTACATACGCTTTTACCTCCTTTTATGCTATAATATTCTCAATGGAATATTTAATCTTAAAATAAATATTCCTTATGGAATAATTCCATTTTATACCGTTTAGAATATTTTGTCAAGTCAAAATATACCGAATAGAATATTTAAGAGGATACAATGTTTAATAATGATACTTTTGGAGATCGTCTTAAGGAACTGAGAAAGAGTAAGAAGTTAACTCAAGTACAAGTTTCTGAGATGATTGGTGTACAACAAGGGACTTATTCTCGTTGGGAGAATGGAACTTTAGAGCCTAATTTAGAAGCTGTTGTCAAATTAGCGAAGTTGTTTGATACAACGACAGATTATTTATTAGGAAAAACCATTTACAGTACTCTAGATGTTATTCCTCATCCAATTACTAGAATTGATATGAAGAAGTTAAAAGAGTTTAATAAAACTGAACTAAATGATCTGAAATTTGCGATTGTTATGAATGGAATTAAAAACCATTCTACTCTACCTAAGTATTTGGATGAGCTAGTCTCTGAAAATAATTTAGATGAAGAAGAGCAAGAAATATTGCATACCCTTTTTAAAGAGGTTTGTGATTATTTTAATGCAGATTGAAAGTTTATTTGATTAACACTCCGTAACTGATTTGACAATTATAGTTAAGTAAGATAATATGAGCTTATAAAACAACTTTCCTCCTTATATGTATTTTCAGCGTAATTATAACTTATGAACAATTCTTATATTTTACTTAGACATGCCCATTCGAGATTTTCGAGTGATGATTTTAATAGAACTTTATCGGAAAAAGGATTTACATCTCTTAAGCAGTTGGAGTTTTTGAATTCTTTTAATATTGATTACTATTTTTCTAGTCCTTATAAGCGAGCTTTTGAGACAGTAAATAGTTCTCCTATACAATTTGATAAGATAGTGCTTGATGATCGTTTGCGTGAAAGAAAATTATCCTCAAGATTTATTGAAGATTCTGAGTTTGAAGAAACGATTCAATATTTATGGCAAAATCCAGATAAATCACTTATTGGAGGTGAGTCTAATCGAGAAGCATTAAAGAGAATCTTAGATTTGATAGAGGACTTGGAAGAAAGATACTCAGATAAAACCATTTTACTAAGCTCTCATGGAAATTTGCTAGGAATCTTAATCAATCAATTTGATCCAAGTTTTGATTATAAAAAATGGGAACAGATGACTTTTCCAGATTGCTTTCTAGTTGAAAAAGATGAGAGTGTGAAAAGAATTATGAAAGTTACTTCTGGGTAATCATTTAGTTCAATCTATCAGAATACAAAAAATTTTGGAGAGAAGGAGATAAAAAAGTGGACAAACAAACCATTATTTACTGCTATAGAATGACTCATGATTATGGAATCAATCCTTGTGTTTTTACAGAAAATTATGATACAACACCACATCTTCTTACCGAAGGAGGGTGTATGCTTCAGTTAAGAAGGAATATTAAAAAGAACTGGGCTGAAAAAATAAACTCGAAGTCTGTAGATGCATACATAATGGCTGTAGCAGGGCATTCAAACGATGGGAAACAATGGAGAGATGAGCAAGGAATGTTTATCACACCAAAATATAATCATCTAATTTTTGTTGCTAAAATTAGTGAAATTTTAACAATGAAAGAATATTTACTATCTCCAAAATCTAATAATAGAAGAGATGCTTATACTTATCAATGGATGATTGAAAAGAATGGATTAAACCAATCAAGTTTTATGAATGAAGTAGTGATTCTTGCAGACCGTTTTAATTATTTTGGTAAGTCTCCACTTAAAATTCCCAAAGAAATTTTAGATTTTTTTCCGATGGGAGAACGAGCGAGAATAAATGGAAAACCATTCCCAAGATGGAATGCCAAAAATGGATTTTATAACTCGGAAGAGAGATTTACTGATGTATTAGAATTAATGGAATTTGCTGAGACTATACTTGGTTCACAAAACAAAGTAATGGATTTGCCTTATCACCCATTCTTTATACGAGGAAAAGAATTTTGAAAATAATTTTATCAAGAAAAGGATTTGATTCATCTAATGGTGGTATCTCTAGTCCTATACTACCTGATGGAACCCTACTTTCATTACCAATACCTGCTAAATTTGACACTATATCTTTTGATGATTTAAACTATAATGGGGTATTATATTCAGATATATTAAAACAATTAAAGGGGAAGGAAGATAAAACAAACCATTTTAATTGTCATCTTGACCCGGACATAAGAGAAAATATTAGGAATAATTCTGTTTCTAATTGGAGACCAGCATTTGGCCAAATCAAAAGTTCTCAGGGAATATTACGAAATCATAATGTTTCTATCGGTGACCTTTTTCTATTTTTTGGATGGTTTAGACAAACTGAAGGAGATATTCACAATGGAACATTGCGTTTTAAGAAAAATGCTCCTGATTTAAATATCATTTATGGTTATTTGCAAATTGGTGACATGACGAATGATAAAGAATGTTTGCAGAATATGTACCCATTTCATCCTCATTCTTTAGAACATATGAGTAGTTTGAAATCTAATATGCTATATATACCAAGTGAAAACTTATCGTTTTTACCTCAAAAAAAAGGCTATGGTACTTTTAATTTTCATGATGGTAGAGTATTAACAATGAGTGGTAAATCAAGAAGCATCTGGAAAGAAATACCGGCACTTATGCCTGAGAATATAAATGGTAATCATAAAAATTCTGCTAAAGATTGTGGTTTAAAATATTCTGGTATATGGCAAGAAAAAGTTTTGTTAGAAAACGAACTATCAAATTCTTGGGCTAAAAAGTTATTTATGTTATAATAATAAAAAACACTTACCCTAATTAAAGGAGAAAATAAAATGGTCACATTAACTGTTGAAAAAGATTGGACTGGGAAATACACGTTTACAGTTTCGAATGGATTTGATAGTCAAAGTTTGACACCAGGAACATTTGTTTCAGATTTTCAAATTAACCAAGCTAAACAAAACATCCAGTATGCCGGAAGTATTGATGATGGTATTAGAGTAGTAAAAAATGCTTTAGGAATTTTCTAAAAGAAAAATATTAGAGTCGTTTATACAAAAATTAGACCTAATTTATGTCTAGTTTATTAACATTCCATATACCTCAAATGATCGTACAACTGTCTTGAGTACCTCTGGATGAATATAACCGGTTTGAACATATCGTCTATTCTCTGATGATGCTCTTAGAACAATAAGGTATAGAGTGTTACCAAAAAGTTACTAAAATTTGAAAAATGAGTCTATTTTGCAAGATTTAAAACTCTTAAAACTCTATTATATCAAGGTTATAAGATTTAAAAAATGTATTCATAGAACTCAAAATCCAGTGTCCGCAAGGACGTGCCGGTTCGACCCCGGCCGCCGGTATAGATTATAAAGGAGTTTTACTCCTTTTTTTGTTTTATTTTTTTCTTTTTTATGATATAATTAACCGGTAAAGTTTCTTTTAGTGAATTAGAAGGAGTTTATTTTGTCTGAAGTTGCAAACAAAATCGATCGATTTTTAAATTCTATTTTATTGTTATCAGAAAATCAGCATGAGATTTTAGTCGGTTCTTGTACAAGTGGTGTTTCATTAACCAACACTCAGGAACATATTTTGATGCTGGTTGCTGATGAAGCTCTAACCAATTCTGTCTTAGCTAAGAAATTGAATGTCAGTCAGGCGGCTATCACAAAGGCCGTGAAGCCCTTATTAAGCCAGGGGATGTTAGAGACTTATCGTGATGAGAATGATGCTCGAGTTCTCTATTATCGCTTAACTGAGATTGGTAAGCCAATTGCATTAGAGCATCAGCACCACCATCAGCATACTCTTCACACTTACGAGGATGTTTTGTCGAAGTTTACTAAGAATGAGCAAGGGGTCATTTCGCGGTTTTTAGATTTATTGGAAGAGGAGTTATAGTTTGAGGTATATTACGGTTTCGAATTTATCGTTTTATTATGACCGGGAACCGGTTCTGGAAGGAATCAATTACTACTTAGACAGTGGGGAGTTTGTAACCTTGACCGGTGAAAATGGTGCTGCTAAGTCAACCTTGATTAAGGCTAGTCTTGGGATTTTACAGCCCAAGGTCGGGACAGTTGAGATTTCAAAGACGAATGTTAAGGGAAAGAAGTTAAGGATTGCTTATTTGCCGCAACAGATTGCTAGTTTTAATGCAGGATTTCCCAGTACGGTCTATGAATTTGTGAAGTCAGGTCGGTATCCTCGTAAAGGCTGGTTTCGAAAGTTGAATGAGCACGATGAAAAGCATATTCTAAAGAGTTTAGAATCTGTTGGGATGCTGGAGTTCAAGGATAGGGCGATTGGTTCTTTGTCTGGTGGTCAGAAACAACGGGCTGTCATTGCTCGGATGTTTGCTTCAGATCCGGATATCTTTGTTTTAGATGAACCGACAACAGGGATGGATGCGACGACAAAGAGTGATTTTTATGAGTTGATGCATCACAGTGCGCATCACCATCAAAAATCTGTTTTGATGATTACGCATGATCCTGAAGAGGTTAACCAGTTTGCGGATCGGAATATTCATTTGGTTCGCGACCAGAGCTCTCCTTGGAGATGTTTTAACGTCCATGATATAGAAGGGGAGGGTGACCATGCTTGATTTATTCCAGTATGATTTTATGCAGCGAGCCTTGTTGGCTATGGTTGCCATGAGTCTTTTTTCTCCTGTACTAGGGATTTTCTTGATTTTGAGACGGCAGAGTCTGATGAGTGATACGCTGAGTCACGTCTCTCTTGCGGGTGTCGCTTTTGGGCTTTTCCTTGGGATCTCTCCGACGCTTTCGACTATGATCATTGTCATTATAGCTGCGGTTTTTCTTGAGTATTTGCGGACCTTATTTAAGGACTTTATGGAGATCGGGACGGCAATTCTAATGTCCACTGGTCTTGCCCTAGCTTTGGTACTGATGCGTGGTGGTGGGAAAAGCTCGATGAGCTTGGATCAATATTTGTTTGGTTCTACCCTAACCATTACGGATGAACAGGTGATCGCCTTGTTTGTGATTGCTTTTATTGTATTAGTGTTGACGGCCTTATTCTTGCGTCCTATGTATATTTTGACCTTTGATGAAGATACGGCCTTTGTAGATGGCCTTCCGGTCCGGACCATGTCCATTTTATTTAATGTGGTAACGGGGGTTGCTATCGCCTTAATGATTCCTGCAGCAGGATCGTTATTGGTTTCAACCATCATGGTCTTACCGGCTAGTATTGCGCTGAAATTAGGGAAGAACTTCCGTGGGGTCATGCTGATTGCGGTCATCATTGGTTTTATCGGGATGTTTAGTGGGTTGATTTTGTCTTATATTGCAGATACACCAGCGAGTGCCAGCATCACGCTTTTATTTGTGGCACTGTTCTTGCTTGTGAATCTTGGATCACGTTTGAGGAAATAGATATGAACTTTAAAAAATTTGGTTGGTTATTGTTAGTGGCTTTAACACTTGTTTTGACAGCTTGTGGCAAAAGTCAGAGCCAAAATGGGAAATTAAAAGTGATGACCACTTTTTATCCTGTTTATGATTTTACAAAAAATATTGTCGGAGATGAAGGAACGGTAGACCTGCTCATTGGAGCGGGATCAGAGCCTCATGAATATGAATTGTCTGCTAAGGGGCGGGCTATGATTCAAGATTCGGATGTTTTCGTCTATGAAAATGAAAATATGGAAACGTGGGTTCCAAATCTTTTGAAATCAATGAAGGATAAGAAAACCAAAGTGATCGATGCTACCAAGGGCATGGTCTTGCTTCCTGGATTGGAAGAGGAACATGAACACGAAGGTGGCGAAGAACACCATCATGAATATGATCCTCACCTTTGGCTCTCTCCACATCGTGCCATGAAGATGGTAGAGTCGATTCGTGATCAATTGGTGGCAGCTTATCCAGATAAGAAAAAGACGTTTGAGAAAAATGCCCAAGCCTATCTAAAGAAATTACAGGCCTTGGATCAAGCTTATCAGGATGGCTTGAAAGATGCGAAACAAAAGAATTTCGTGACTCAACACGCGGCTTTCCGTTACTTGGCCTTGGATTATGGCTTAAACCAGGTGGCTATTTCAGGGATTTCACCTGATAGTGAGCCTTCTGCTGCACGATTGCGTGAATTGACAGAGTATATCAAGAAAAATGAGATCAAGGTGATTTACTTTGAGGAAAATGCTTCTAAGTCCTTGGCGAAAACCTTGTCTTCTGAAGCTGGTGTTGAGTTAGCTGTCTTAAATCCTTTGGAAAGCTTGACGGATCAAGAAATGAAAGATGGCGAAGACTACGTGTCTGTTATGAAGGAAAATCTGAAGGCGCTCGAGAAAACAACGTCACAAGCTGGTAAGGATATTCAACCGGAACATGAGGAAGATGATAAGACAGTTCAAAAGGGCTATTTCGAGGATAGTCAAGTGAAGGATCGTAGCTTAGCAAATTATGCGGGTGATTGGAAATCCGTTTATCCATACTTGCAAGATGGAACTTTGGATCAGGTCTTTGATTATAAGGCAAAATTAAATCCAACCATGACTGCTGCTGAGTATAAGGAATATTATACCAAGGGTTACCAAACAGATATTGATCGGATTAAGATTGATAAGGATTCAATGGAGTTTTATCAAAAAGGATCTTCTAAGAAATATACCTATAAATACGTAGGTAAGCACATTTTGACTTATAAGAAGGGAAATCGTGGTGTTCGTTATCTCTTTGAAGCGAAAGAGAGCGATGCGGGAGATTTCAAATATGTTCAATTTAGTGACCATGAAATTACTCCGGTAAAGGCAGCTCACTTCCACATTTTCCATGGAGGAAAGAGTCAAGAGGCGCTTTATGATGAGTTGGAAAATTGGCCAACGTATTATCCTTCCAACTTATCTGGTTTAGAAGTGGCACAGGAAATGCTGGCTCATTAAGAGCTATATCAAAAGAAAGACTAGGACTGATTATCCTGGTCTCTTTTTGATTAAAAATGAGGAGTGAAGCTTGTCAAATGCTTGAAAATACGTTACAATGAGAGGGCTTTAAACTAAAAAAATGTATGGGGAATTTTAAATGAAAAAAGTTGGTGCAATTCTTGTGAGTTTTCTTAGTGTCGTCTTATTGGTGGCTTGTTCGCAACAGGGAGCGAGCAAAAAATCAACCCCTTCCTCTAGTCAAACGACGACCTCTTCTGAAGTCAAAAAGACGAATGCTTCTAGTTCGGAAGTGAAGGAGAAAGAAAAAAAAGAAGAGAAAAAAGAAGTGAAGAAAATGGATCTTGAAGCGATTGCCAATGGAGATTACAGCAGTATTTCTGGTGTCTGGCAAGATGATAAGGGAAACAAGCTGGTCTTTAACGACAAAGGGTTGGTCTCACAAGAGTTAGAGGGCTACGGAGCTTCTTTGACGGATTATGGGACCGCCTCAGAAGGCATTTATGGTGGTCGTGATGGGGGCTTCTTGTTGGAGTATATTCCTGCTGGGGTAACCATTGGTGATCAGGTCGATGATCAAGGGCAAGTCGTCTTTAAGGACACATCAGATGCCTCTAAAAACCGCTTGTGGTCTGGTGTTGGTATCGCTAGTTTTGGAGAACAAGGATCGATCTATTATCATGTAGGAGATGAATAACAGAAAAAAGAGGCTGGGACACAAGTCCTAGCCTCTCAATTGTTTTTGGATTGTCGAGCAAGACGCAGTGGTTGAGTGGGCTCTACTACGCTGATTTCATCAGCTTTTACAGCCCTACTCAACTGTGCGGAGGTGGGACGACGAAATCGAATTCTAACGAATTACCGATTTCTGTCCCACTCTCTTTTCTTATACATGTGGGGGGAGCCAAGAAAGCTCAAACTGGAGCAATTGGGCTTCAAGGAGATCTTGATGGGACACCTCTTGTTTTTCTTTGCCATCTAATAGGGCTTTTTGGATGAAATAAGCCCCTGCAGTGTGTGAGTTGGCGCAAATTTTGAGCTCTTGCTTGGGAAGATGGAGAAGGACTTCTTTAAAGAGAGGGAGGCCCAGATCATAGATTGGTTTTCCTGGGCAGGTTGGATAGAGCCCAAGGGCTGACCAGATGTACCAAGCAGATAGACTACCATTGTCCTCATCACCTGGATAGGCTTGGAAATCTTGATGGAAAGCTTGGGAACGGATCTGGTGGATCAGGAGATTGGTGTATTCGGGATGTAGGCTGTAACGGAAGAGGTAGGGAATGTGAAAGCTGGGTTGATTGGAGATGGCAATCTGCCCAAATGGGGCTTGGGCCATCTCACTCATTTCGTGGATTTCATAGCCATACCCTTTTACATCAAATTGAGGTTTTTGATTGGCCAGATCCAGCAGTCGTTGGGTGAAGGCTTTTTTACCGCCCATTAGCTCTATCAGGCCGGAGAGGTCATGTAAGGCTCCAAAAGTAGCCTGCGTTGCAGAGCATTCTGCATAATCTCCTCCCCAGCTGGTAGGAGAGAAGGGTTCTTTAAAGGTTCCATTGGTGGATCGTGCTCTCATAAAGCCTGTTTGGGCATCGTACAATGTTCGGTAGGAGAGGCTGGAAGCAGTATACCGAGTGGCTGTTTCTGTCTGACCCAATTGCTTGGCAACGGTAGCAATGCAAAAATCACTATAGGCATAATCTAGGCTATGGCTCACACTTTCGTGAAAATCATCGGGTAGGTAGCCAAGGGCCTTGTAGCTTTCATTGCCATGGCGACCAAAATGTTGAGTGGGATCTGTTTTTTGAGCTGTCTGGAGCATAGCTGTCAGCATGTTTTCATGTAGGTCTGGTGCGATCCCTTTTGTGACAGCATCCGCAAAGACCCCATCAATGAGGGTACCTGGCATCATCCCTCGTTCATCTGGGGCCAACCATTTTGGTAGAAAACCAGTATCCTTGTAAGTGTTTAAAAATCCTTCGAGAAAGTGACGGTAGTAATCGGGGTAGACAAGGCTAAAGAGCGGAAAAGAGGTCCGAAAGAGGTCCCAAAATCCGATATTGGTATAAGCTTTTCCTGGTTTGATTTCATTATGGGTGACATCCAGGTGCCAGTCATTTCCCTCGGTATCTGTTTCATAAAAGGTTTGAGGGAAAAGGAGGAGTCGGTAAAGGCAATGATCGAAAAAGGCTTGGTCACGCCCTCCGGTATCTTTTACTTCAATTCGTTTTAGCAGCTGATTCCATTGATCGGCTGCTTCTTTTTTAGCTTCTTCTAAGGGAAGGTGGGGAAGATGGCTGTGAGCCATGTCTTGGGACAGATAAGAAGTTCCTAATTGGACGGTCACTTCATTGCTCGCAAAGGTCAGAAAAAGATCTTGATCGATGTGAGTGACGCTCTCAATCGGCTGGCTAAATTGCCACTGGAGATAGAAAGAGTAGGAAGTATCTGCGGTATGGGCCTGATCCAGAATGTGGAAGTGGCAGGTTTGGCCTGTCAGAGTCAAGTCCTCTAGTTCCTTTGCTGCATGAAAGCAGAGTGTCAGCTTTTCTGGTGCTCGAAAGTGCATGATAGCCCCGTAGCGGCTTGGAACTAGCTCGCTTTGAATCTGATAACGTTCCGAAAAAATACGGAGGTAGTGGGGTTGGAAAACGGCTTCTTTCATCGAATAACTGCTTTGACGACGGAAGAGGTCGGAACTTGCAACTTCCCCTGTGATGGGCGTGATGAGGCACCAAGCGTAGTCTCCTATCCAAGGACTAGGCTGGTGGGTGAGGCGAAATCCCTGAAAAATAGGGAGATTGGGGTTGAAAAACCAAGCCCCCTGTTCGTGTGTCGTCTGGGGAAGGAAGTAGTTCATCCCAAAAGGGACTCCGGTATAAGGGAGGGTGTTCCCGTGCGAATAGTGGGGATGATTATCGCTTCCCCAGCGGGTATCGATGGTTTGGCAATGTGTGCGCATCTTGTCTCCTTTTTCTTCATCAACCTTAAATGATCTGTGTTTTTCTTGGAACACGCGGTGGTATTTTCTTCATTGTATCAAAGTGTTGTCAAATATGATAGCGTTTTTATCAAATGGAAAATTTTGTAGAAAAAGGGCTATAGTTTGCGTATGTATTTCCCATTTGAAATCTTTTATACTGAATAGGAAAGAATCGATACGTGTGAGGAAAATAAATGACCTATTCAAAAGAAATTGTGCGAGAATGGTTGGATCAAGTGGCTGAGCGTGCTAAGGAATACCCTGAGTGGGTGGATGTCTTTGAACGTTGTTATACAGATACTTTGGATAATACAGTTGAAATTTTAGAAGATGGGTCAACCTTTGTGTTAACAGGGGACATCCCAGCTATGTGGTTGCGTGACTCAACGGCTCAATTGAGGCCCTATCTTCATGTGGCTAAACGAGATTCCCAATTGCGCCAGACCATTGCTGGTTTGGTCAAACGTCAGATGACCTTGATTCTCAAGGATCCTTATGCCAACTCTTTTAATATTGAGGAGAACTGGAAAGGCCATCACGAGACCGACCACACCGATTTGAATGGCTGGATTTGGGAGCGCAAGTATGAAGTGGATTCGCTGTGCTATCCCTTGCAGCTGGCTTATCTTCTGTGGAAAGAAACTGGTGAGACTAGCCAATTTGATGAAACCTTTGTCACAGCGACTAAGGAGATTCTTCATCTCTGGACGGTGGAACAAGACCATAACAACTCCCCTTATCGCTTCGTTCGAGATACTGATCGTAAGGAAGACACGCTGGTGAATGACGGCTTTGGGCCAGATTTTGCCGTGACAGGGATGACCTGGTCAGCCTTTCGTCCAAGTGATGACTGCTGTCAGTATAGCTATTTGATTCCATCCAATATGTTTGCAGTGGTTGTTTTGGGTTATGTCCAAGAAATCTTTGCAACATTGAATCTAGCTGATAGTGAAAGCATCATTGCAGATGCCAAACGCCTCCAAGCGGAGATTCAAGAAGGGATCGAAAACTACGCCTACACGACTAACAGCAAGGGCGAGAAAATCTATGCCTTTGAGGTAGATGGTTTAGGAAATGCTAGCATCATGGATGATCCAAATGTGCCAAGTTTGTTAGCTGCTCCGTATCTGGGCTACTGCGCCATCGACGACGAAGTCTACCAAGCCACTCGTCGGACTATTTTGAGCCTTGAAAATCCTTACTTCTATGAAGGGAAGTACGCAAGTGGACTCGGAAGTTCTCATACCTTTTATCGCTATATCTGGCCGATTGCCCTTTCTATTCAAGGATTGACAACGACAGATAAAGCTGAGAAAAAATTCTTGCTCGATCAGCTGGTTGCCTGCGATGGAGGCACGGGTGTCATGCGCGAAAGTTTCCATGTAGATGATCCAACCAAATACTCGCGTGAATGGTTCTCGTGGGCCAACATGATGTTCTGCGAATTAGTCTTGGATTACTTGGATATTCGCTAATGAGCTCTTGCTCGACAGATTCTTGTCAAGAATCACAAATATATCTTTAAATTTAAGTTAGAATGAGGTTTTACTCATGGAAAATGTTGTTGTACATATTATCTCTCACAGCCACTGGGATCGTGAGTGGTATCTACCTTTTGAAAGTCACCGCATGCAATTGGTGGAACTCTTTGACAATCTCTTTGATCTTTTTGAAAATGACCCTGAATTCAAAAGTTTCCACTTAGATGGACAAACCATCGTCCTCGATGACTATTTAGAAATTCGCCCTGAAAATCGCGACAAGGTGCAGCGCTATATCGACGAGGGCAAGCTCAAGATTGGTCCCTTCTACATCTTGCAGGATGATTACTTGATCTCCAGCGAAGCCAATGTCCGCAATACCTTGATTGGACAGGCTGAATGCGCTAAATGGGGCAAATCTACTCAGATTGGTTATTTCCCAGATACCTTTGGAAATATGGGGCAAGCTCCTCAAATCCTTCAAAAATCAGGCATTCACGTAGCAGCTTTTGGGCGTGGGGTCAAACCAATCGGATTTGACAACCAAGTCCTCGAAGATGAGCAATTCACCTCTCAATTTTCTGAAATGTACTGGCAAGGGGCGGATGGTAGCCGTGTGCTGGGTATTCTCTTTGCCAACTGGTACAGTAACGGGAACGAAATTCCAGTGGATAAAGACGAAGCTTTGGCTTTCTGGAAACAAAAATTGGCAGATGTTCGCGACTATGCCTCAACCAACCAATGGTTAATGATGAACGGCTGCGACCACCAACCGGTTCAACGAAACTTGAGTGAAGCTATTCGCGTGGCCAACGAACTGTTCCCTGACGTGACCTTTATTCATAGCTCCTTTGATGAATATGTGCAAGCAGTGGAAAGTGCACTTCCCGAACAATTATCAACGGTTACGGGAGAATTGACCAGTCAGGAAACCGATGGTTGGTACACTCTTGCTAATACCTCTTCTTCACGTATTTACCTCAAACAAGCCTTCCAAGAAAACAGCAACTTGCTCGAGCAAGTGGTGGAACCTTTGACCATCATTACTGGTGGGCACAACCATAAGGATCAATTGACCTATGCTTGGAAGACACTCTTACAAAATGCGCCACACGATAGTATTTGTGGATGTAGCGTAGATGATGTTCACCGTGAAATGGAAGTTCGTTTTGCCAAGGTCAACCAAGTCGGAAACTTTGTCAAGACCAACCTTCTGAACGAATGGAAGGGTAAACTAGCGACTCAAAAAGCCCAGAGTGAGCACCTCTTTACGGTCATCAACACTGGCTTGCATAATAAGGTGGACACCGTCAGCACGATTGTCGATGTTGCGGTTTGTCCATTTAAGGAATTGCATCCGACAGAAGGCTTCAAGAAAATGGCTGCTTTGAGCTTGCCAGACTACCATGTAGAGGATTTAGATGGACATCTTGTAGAAGCAGAGATTGAGGACTTGGGAGCAAGCTTTGGCTATACCCTGCCTAAGGATAAATTCCGTCAACCTTATATTGCACGTCAAGTGCGCGTGACAATTCCAATTCACCTTGCACCACTTTCTTGGTCAAGCTTCCAACTAGTCGAAGGGCCAGCAGCACAAAGCGATGGTATCTTCCAAAATGGAGTTATTGATACTCCATTTGTGACAGTAAGTGTAGATGAAGGTATCACAGTCTACGACAAGACTACAAACGAAGCTTACGAGGACTTTATCCAATTTGAGGACCGTGGCGATATCGGGAATGAGTACATTTATTTCCAACCAAAAGGAACAGAGCCAATTTTCGCAAAACTGAAAGGTTATGAAATTCTGGAAAACAATGCTCGCTATGCTAAGGTTTTGCTCAAACATGACTTGACTATTCCAGTTAGCGCAGATGAAAAATTGGATGCTGAACAAAGAGGTATCATCGAGTTCATGAAACGAGATGCAGGTCGTTCAGAAGAGTTGACAACCATTCCTCTTGAAACGGAGATGACCATTTTTGTAGATGATCCACAAATTCGCTTCAAGACTCGCTTTACCAATACAGCCAAAGACCACCGCATTCGTCTCTTGGTCAAAACTCATAACACACGCCCAAGTAATGATTCTGAAAGCATCTATGAAGTTGTTACAAGACCAAATAAACCAGCAGCTTCTTGGGGAAATCCTGAAAATCCACAACACCAACAAGCCTTTGTTAGCTTGTATGACGATGTTAAAGGAGTGACAGTAGCCAATAAAGGATTGCACGAATACGAAATCCTTGAGGACGACACCATGGCTGTAACCCTTCTCCGTGCTTCAGGTGAGCTAGGTGACTGGGGCTACTTCCCAACGCCAGAAGCTCAGTGCTTGCGCGATATCGAAGTTGAGTTTGCAGTAGAATGCCATCAAGCAGGGGAACGCTTCTCGGCCTTCCGTCGTGCTAAAGCCTTCCAGGTGCCATTTACAGCTCTTCAAGTTGCAAAACAAGAAGGTAGAGTTGCTGCAACAGGTAGTCTCTTCAACCATGCAGCCCTCAACTTGCCACAAGTCTGCCCAACAGCCTTTAAAGTTGCTGAAAATGAAGAAGGATACGTCCTTCGTTACTACAATATGAGTCAAGAAAATGTTCGCGTGTCTGAAAAACAACAAACCATTCTTGACTTATTGGAACGCCCATATCCAGTTCATTCAGGACTATTGGCACCACAAGAAATTCGTACAGAATTGATCAAAAAAGAAGAAATCTAATTTCAAAAAGATAACATAAAAAGAAAGGAGGAGCGAAAAGAGTAAGAACCGACTGCTGATTCGCTCCTTTTTACAGGTAAAAGCAATGACCATTGCAACGATTGATATCGGAGGGACTGGCATTAAGTTTGCTAGTCTAACTCCTGATGGAAAGATTTTAGATAAGGCCAGCACCGCAACGCCAGAGACTCTGGAAGAGTTGCTAGCTTGGTTGGATCAGCGATTGTCAGAACGTGACTACCGTGGGATTGCCATGAGTGTGCCAGGAGCCGTTCATCAAGAAACAGGGGTAATTGAAGGGATCAGTGCCATTCCTTACATCCATGGTTTTTCATGGTATGAGGCGCTTGCTCATCATAAGCTTCCTATCCACCTAGAAAATGATGCCAACTGTGTTGGACTCAGTGAACTGCTAGCTCATCCTGAGATTGAAAATGCAGCCTGTGTCGTGATTGGTACAGGAATCGGTGGAGCCATGATTATCAATGGGAAGCTACACCGTGGTCGTCATGGTTTGGGCGGTGAGTTTGGCTACATGACCACAATCGAGCCCGCAGAAAGACTCAATAACTGGTCACAACTCGCTTCTACAGGAAACATGGTTCGCTATGTGATTGAAAAATCTGGTCAAACCGATTGGGATGGCCGCAAGGTGTACCAAGAGGCGGCAGCAGGTAATGCCCTTTGCCAAGAAGCTATTGAGCGCATGAATCGTAATCTTGCTCAAGGACTGCTCAATATCCAGTACCTGATTGATCCAGATGTGATTAGTCTAGGCGGCTCTATCAGTCAGAACCTTGATTTTATCAAAGGCGTGCAAAAAGCCGTAGATGCCTTTGTGGAAAGATATGAAGAATATACCATCGCTCCAGTCATTCAAGCTTGCACCTATCAGGCAGATGCCAATCTCTACGGTGCCCTTGTCAACTGGTTACAGGAGGAAAACCAATGGTAAGTTTTACCGGAATCAACAGTAAACAAGCGCAAGCTTTAGAGTTGCTCCAAAATCACATTTCTCTACCAGATGTAGAAGTGGCAGTCGCTCAGTCTGACCATGCTTCCATCTCTATCAAGGGGGAGAATGGGCAGTATCAATTGACCTACCGTAAACCTCATCAACTCTACCGTGCCTTATCTGTGCTCGCAACAGCTTTAGCAGAAGGGGACAAGGTAGAGATTGAAGAGCAGGCGGCCTATGAAGATTTAGCCTATATGGCGGACTGTTCGCGCAATGCCGTGCTCAATGTCGCCTCTGCCAAACAGATGATTGAAGTCTTGGCTCTCATGGGTTATTCAACCTTTGAGCTCTACATGGAAGACACTTATCAAATCGAGGGGCAGCCTTACTTTGGTTATTTCCGTGGGGCTTATGCTGCTGAAGAGTTACAGGAAATCGAAAGCTACGCCCAGCAGTTTGACATGACCTTTGTGCCATGTATCCAAACTTTGGCTCACTTATCAGCCTTTGTCAAATGGGGCGTCAAAGAAGTGCAAGAGCTCCGCGATGTAGAAGATATTCTTCTCATCGGTGAAGAAAAAGTTTACGACCTGATTGACGGTATGTTTGCGACGTTGTCTAAACTACAAACTCGCAAGGTCAATATCGGGATGGACGAAGCCCACCTGGTTGGTTTGGGACGCTACCTTATCCTAAATGGTGTGGTGGATCGTAGCCTCCTCATGTGTCAACACTTGGAGCGCGTGCTGGATATTGCCGATAAGTATGGTTTCCACTGCCAGATGTGGAGCGATATGTTCTTCAAGCTCATGTCAGCAGATGGCCAGTACGACCGTGAGGTGGAAATTCCAGAAGAAACGCGTGTTTACCTTGACCGTCTCAAAGACCGTGTGACCTTGGTTTACTGGGATTATTATCAGGATAGCGAAGAAAAATACAATCGTAACTTCAGTAACCACCACAAGATTAGCCAGGATATTGCCTTTGCAGGTGGGGCTTGGAAGTGGATTGGTTTTACGCCCCACAACCATTTCAGCCGTCTCATTGCAGTAGAAGCCAATAAAGCTTGCCGTGCCAACCAAATCAAGGAAGTTATCGTGACGGGTTGGGGGGACAATGGTGGGGAAACAGCCCAGTTCTCTATCTTGCCAAGCTTACAAATCTGGGCAGAACTTAGCTATCGCAATGATTTAGAGCGTCTATCTGCCCACTTCAAGACTAATACAGGTCTATCTGTTGAGGACTTTATGCAGCTGGATCTTGCCAACCTCTTGCCAGACCTACCAGACAATCTCAGTGGCATCAATCCCAACCGCTATGTCTTTTACCAGGATGTTCTTTGCCCAATTCTTGACAAGCACATGACACCTGAACAGGACAAGCCACACTTTGCCCAAGCAGCTGAGATTCTTTCTGACATTAAAGAAAAAGCGGGCGTCTACGCTTATCTCTTTGAAACTCAGGCACAGTTGAATGCTATTTTAAGTAGCAAGGTCGATGTAGGACGACGCATCCGTGAGGCCTATCACGCAGGTGATAAAGAGAGCTTGCAACAAATCGCTCAGGAAGAATTGCCAAAACTCAGAAGCCAGATTGAACACTTCCATGACCTCTTTAGTCACCAATGGTTGAAAGAAAACAAGGTCTTCGGCTTGGATACCGTAGATATCCGTATGGGTGGACTCTTGCAACGCATCAAGCGAGCAGAAAGTCGGATTGAAAACTACCTAGCTGGTTCCATCACATGTATCGATGAACTAGAAGAAGAGATCTTACCATTCAACGATTTCTACGGGGATCAGGACTTCGCAGCCACAACAGCTAATCAATGGCACACCATTGCGACAGCTTCGACCATTTATACAACGTAAAAAATGCCAAGTTGGATGACAGGTATCTCATCCACGGTGGGATAGGAGTAGAAGAGGAACTGTCTTTACGACCACCCTTTTCTACTCTTTTTTAAAGCTATGTCATAAATTTGTAGAATTTTTTCTATAATTAGGAGTTTGAAAATGTAAATGGGCTATCTTATAATAGGTGATGTAAACGCTACCAAAGTAAATAAACACGCTCAAGGCTCAAAGGGGGGAGTTAAATGAAAAAGTTTGTAAGGACTCTGAGAGAAAATTTCATTTTTCTTTTAATGGTCTTACCTGGTGCAGCGTGGTTAATCTTATTCTTCTATATTCCGGTTTTTGGGAATATCGTAGCATTTAAGGACTATCATATTACGGGAGAGGGCTTCATTGACAGTGTCATGAAGAGTAAGTGGGTTGGCTTTGACAACTTCAAGTTCCTCTTTAGTTCCAAAGATGCCTACATTATTACAAGAAACACGGTATTGTACAACTTAGGATTCATCTTCTTAGGATTGATTGTTTCCGTTGGGATCGCCATCATCTTTAGTGAGTTGAGATCAAAAAGAGTGGTCAAGGTGCTTCAAACCTCCATGCTCTTCCCATACTTCCTATCATGGGTTATCATCAGCTTCTTCACCGATGCCTTCCTTAACGTGGACAAAGGATTGGTCAACCACATCTTAACTTCATTTGGTATGAAAGCCATCAATTTCTACTCGGAATTGTGGATCTGGCCAGCGCTTCTCCTCTTCTTAGGAATCTGGAAAGGCTTTGGTTATAGTAGTGTCATGTACTATGCAACCATCATGGGAATTGACCCAACTTACTATGAAGCAGCGACTGTGGATGGTGCGTCTAAGTGGCAACGCATTCGCAACATCACCATTCCTCAGTTGTCTTCCTTGATTACGGTTTTGACTATTCTTGCAGTCGGAAATATCTTCCGCGCAGATTTCGGTCTTTTCTACCAAATCCCGCATAATGCTGGAGCGCTCTATAGTGTGACCAACGTTATTGATGTTTATGTCTACAACGGTTTGACCAAGTCAGGGGATATCGGGATGACAGCAGCAGCCGGTCTTTACCAATCGGTAGTCGGTTTGGTTCTTGTTTTAATCTCAAATATCATTGCCCGTCGCATTGATAAGAATGCCGCTCTCTTCTAGAAAGGAGGATCGTATGAAAAAATCAACCATTCAAAAAGAAAAAATTGATAATGTCGGGATCCATTCTTTCAGTAAGAAGAGCAACTTCTTCTTTACCTTGTTGTTGACCTTAGTCGGATTGACCTGTGTGCTTCCCTTCATCTTCGTTGTCATGATCTCTTTGACTGACGAACAAAGTTTGGCAGTCCATGGCTTCCAATTCTGGCCAGCAAAATTTGGATTTGATGGTTACCTCTTCTTGGTACAGTTCAAAGACAAAATCTTGCAAGCCCTCTTCATTACCTTGTTTGTGACCATTGTGGGAACAGCATGTAATGTCTTTATCACCACAACCTATGCTTACGCAATCTCACGGAGTACCTTTAAATACCGCAAGTTCTTTACCGTATTTTCACTCCTTAGTATGCTCTTTAGTGCAGGGTTGGTTCCAAGCTACATTGTGACCACTCAACTCTTGCAGTTAGGTGATACCATCGGGGCTTTGATTATCCCAATGTTGCTCAGTCCATTTAACATCATCTTGATGCGGACCTTCTTTAAACGGACCATTCCAGAAGCTATCCTTGAATCCGCTCGGATCGATGGGGCAAGTGAAACACGGATCTTTTTCCAAATCTGCTTGCCATTGTCTCTACCAGGGATTGCGACTATCAGTTTGTTCACTGCTTTAGGGTTCTGGAACGACTGGTTCAATGCCCTCCTCTATATTAAGAGTGACAACCTTTACCCATTGCAATACCTCTTGATGCAAATCCAAAACAATATGGATTACATCGCTAAAAACGTCGGGGTATCCGGCCAATTGGCAGGAGCTGTACAATCCATCCCACGGGAAACAGGACGTATGGCCATGGTGGTTGTGGCAACAGTGCCAATCGCCATTCTCTATCCATTCTTCCAACGCTACTTTGTAAAAGGCTTGACCATCGGTGGTGTGAAAGAATAACATCGTTCATTGAAAATCAGCAGGATTTTCAACTCATAACTTAGTCTAAAAAGAAAATAACATAAAGGAGATTTTTCTTATGAAAAATTGGAAAAAATACGCGTTAGCATCTGCTAGTGTCATCGCTCTTGGAGCTACTCTTGCTGCTTGTGGAAACCTTACAGGGAACAACAAGAAGTCAGCAACAACTGAAGACGGTAAACCAATCATCAAGATGTACCAAATCGGTGATAAACCAGATAACTTGGATGTTCTTCTTAAAAACGCCAACAAGATCATTGAAAAGAAAGTTGGCGCAAAATTGGATATTCAATATCTTGGTTGGGGTGACTACGCACAAAAAATGAACGTTATCATCTCATCTGGTGAAAACTATGATATTGCCTTTGCTAATAACTACGTGATCAACGCTCAAAAAGGTGCTTATGCTGACTTGACAGAATTGTACAAGAAAGAAGGGAAAGACCTTTACAAAGCACTTGACCCAGCTTACATCAAAGGGAACACTGTAAATGGTAAGATCTATGCTGTTCCAGTAGCAGCTAACGTGGCATCTTCTCAAAACTTTGCCTTCAACGGACCACTTCTTGAAAAATATGGTATCGACGTTTCAAACGTGAAAGACTATGCTTCTCTTGAACCAGTCTTGAAAGCTATCAAAGAAAAAGATCCAAACGTTGTTCCATTTGCAATGAACAAGAGCTACGGTGGACCTTCAGATGACTTCGACTATGTGGCTGTTGATGGACTTCCATTCGTTGTTGACTTGAAAGGTGACACCACTAAGATCGTTGACCGTTACACAATTCCTCGTTATGTAGAAAACTTGAAGACTCTTCACAAATACTACGAAGCAGGATACATTCCAAAAGACGTAGCAACGAGCGACACTGGTTATGATCTTTCTCAAGATACATGGTTGGTTCGTGAAGAAACAGTAGGACCAGCTGACTACGGTAACAGCTTGCTTTCTCGTGTAGCAAACCGTAAGATCGACATCAAACCATTTACTGAACTGTACAAGAAAAACAACACCACTCAAGTAGCTAACTTTGTTATCTCAAACAACTCTAAGAACAAAGAAAAAGCTATGGAAGTGTTGAATCTCTTGAATACTAACCCAGAACTCTTAAACGGTCTTGTTTATGGACCAGAAGGCAAGAACTGGGAAAAAGTTGCCGGCAAAGAAAACCGTGTCAAAGTCTTGGATGGCTACAACGGAAACACTCACATGTCTGGATGGAACACTGGTAACAACTGGATTCTTTACATCAACGAAAACGTAACTGATGAACAAATTGCACAATCTAAGAAAGATTTGGAAACTGCAAAAGAATCTCCAGCACTTGGCTTCATCTTTAACACAGATAAAGTGAAATCAGAAATCACTGCTCTTACAAATACTTTGAACCAATTTGCAGGTGCTATCAATACTGGTACTGTGGATCCTGAAGTAGAAGTTCCTAAGATGCTTGAAAAATTGAAATCAGAAGGTGCTTACCAAAAAGTGCTTGACGAAATGCAAAAACAATACGACGAATTCCTTGCTTCTAAAAAATAAGAACAGGTAGTTCGAAAAAGGCTTTGGAGGAATCTCCAGAGCCTTTTCATGTCTTTATGAAAATAGAACTGTAAATGAAAATCAATATTTCAATTTACCAATGCAAATAAGGGAAAGCGTTTTATTTTTATGGTATAATAGAATCACTAATTGGAAAAGAGGCTGAATGATGGGAAAAATCATCGAGTTCATTTTTACGAGAGTCTATGTTGCTATGCTGGTAACAGGGATTTTTTGGGTCTTGACGATCTGTGGGGGTGTTCTACTAGGAGTAGGACCGGCTAGTGCCACTATCATGAGCCTCTATGCGGAAAATGGCATGACCTACAAGGACTATCATTGGTCACGCGCTTGGGAACTCTTCAAAGAAAATCTACGCCCGGCCAATCAAGTCTTTTATACCTTCTTTGCCATTGAAGGGGTTCTCCTCTATGGCATGTACCTCATGGTCCAGATTCCTCACTTGAATTTCTTCCAAATTTTGGTTCTCTTGTTTAATCTGGTTTTCCTCTTGGTTGCGCCTCTAGCTTACGCCGTTTATTTGAAATTGCAAGTTCATTTTGATCTCTCTTATGCCAACAGTATCAAGCTCAGTTTGATCGGAATGTTGCTGGACATTCGTCCGGTTCTCAAGCTCATCCTTGGAACCGCGCTACTTGGTGTCATTAGCTACTATATGCCAGCCCTTCTCTTTTTCGTCTTGATCGGTGTATGGCATTTCTTTGTCAATGATATCTTTGACCCTGTTTATCAAAACATCCACGAAAAATTGGTATCCTAACGATGAAAAAAATCTGGTTAAGTACGCTTTTAAAATTCTACGCCTATGTCATGGTGGTCATTTTGACCATTATGGGCCTGGTTGTTGCGGGGATCTCTTGGAAAAACCAGCAAGCTGAAGCCGACCGGATCGCCCAACGGGTCTTGACCGAAGTGGTGACGGATCTTGAGACCTCTTATCAGCGGGTCACACAAGAAGGGCGTAGCCTCGTTGAAAACCCTGCAAAATTAGAAGGAGTTTATCGCTATTTTACCTTGTCACCATCGGAGTATGAGACTTGGCGATTGAATGCCCAATTTCCTTCGTATATCCAATTGTCCCTACATAAGAATATTGACAGCCTCTATTTGAGCAATAAAAACATCGAGGGTATCGATGTCACCTTGTCTGATTACAAGACGGTATTTGTCTCTACCCGGCAATCACAGGGAGGCAAGCAAGTCTCAGCGGACCATTACAAGGCTCCTGCGACAGCCATTCCGGTTCCTTTGACAGATCCGACTACGGGTGCTGGAGTTGGGATAGCTTATATGACGCTGGACCAAGAAATTTTGACGGCAACGATTGATAATGCCAGAGGCGATCTTCCGATCGCTGTGCGGATTTTCACTCCCTTTGGGAAAGAGATGTACCATGAAGGGGATAAGGGGCAATCAAAAGATGTTAAATGGCAAACCCGTAGCACGATCTATGGCTACAAGGCGGATGTAGCTGTTTCTGAAAGTTATCTGGTCAAAAAGGGTCTAGCTAACCTGACCACTTTCCTCTCCATTGCTTTCCTAATTTTCTTGATCCTTTACTTGTTATTAGGTCAGATTTTCAAAAATTACCGGCGTCAAGTCCTCGATTTGGTCGATACCATGAATCAGATCAGTCAAGGCGATAGTGAACGACGGATTGATACCTCGACCAAGGACCAAGAACTGCTGGTTATTGGTAATATGATCAATACCATGTTAGACAATATGGATAAGAATATTCGGGATATCTACCAGCTGCAGCTCAGCCAAAAAGATGCCAATATGCGGGCCCTACAAGCCCAGATCAATCCCCACTTCATGTACAATACACTGGAATTTATCCGGATGTATGCCGTCATGCAAGAGCAGGATGAATTGGGTGATATTATCTATGAGTTTAGTAGTCTCTTGCGCAATAATATCTCAGACGAGCGAGTGACGACAGTTGAAAATGAGCTCGAATTTTGTCGCAAATACAGCTACCTCTGTATGGTGCGTTATCCAAAATCGATTGCCTATGGCTTTAAGATCGATCCAGGTTTGGAAAAGATGAAGATTCCCAAATTCACCATCCAGCCTTTGGTCGAGAACTATTTTGCGCATGGAGTGGATCATAAACGCAAGGACAATGTGATTAGTGTCAAAGTCTTGCAAGGAGAAGGGCAAGTCATGATCCTAGTTACTGATAATGGGCGTGGGATGGAAGAAGAACAGCTAGAAAAAATTCAAGAGATACTGGCCAATCGCAATCCACGCTCAGAAATCGAAGAAAAGAGTGGTCGGCAGTCTATCGGAATTGTCAATGTCCATGAACGCATGCTACTCTATTTTGGAGATCGCTACCATATCCAAGTCTTCTCCCAACCTCACCATGGAGTGACCTATACGATAACCATTCAAGATGAATAAAGGAGACAGAATGTACAAAGTCTTATTAGTAGACGATGAGTATATGATTACAGAAGGGTTAAAAAAATTAATCCCCTTTGACCACTGGAATATGGAAGTGGTCGCAACTGCAGAAGATGCAGACCAGGCCCTTGATTATGTGCGAGAGCATCCGGTGGATGTGGTGATCACGGATGTCAATATGCCTGGAAAGACCGGACTTCAGATGATTGCAGAGATGAAGGATTTGATGCCAGATGCTGCTTTTATCATTATGTCAGGCTATCAGGATTTTGAATATGTCAAGACAGCTCTCAATTTGCGCGTGGCAGACTACCTGCTCAAACCTGTCAATAAGGTGGAGATGGGCAATATCCTAGAAAAAATTCAGCACCAAATCCAGCAACCAAGCCAAGAGTTGGCCAACCGCTTGATTCACGATGATATCTCTGAGGAAGAGTTTTGTCGGTATATCGCAGGACGAAATTCACTGTGGATTGGGGTTGCTAAGGAGAAAAAAGGCTTTATCAGCTCGTCTTACCAAGTTCTCGGGCAAAATCTTCAACTCTTTATCTCAGATCAAGAAGAAGAAGCCATGATTGAGAAGGCCTTCGAGCCACCTTATAAGGAGCACTTTCATCAATTTAAGGACCTAGTGGAGCGGAGTCTCTTTTATGGAGCGACCCCTCTCAATCAAGATGAGGAAGTCTTTAACTACTACGAGCCGGCCTACCGGGTGATCATGCAAGGAAATATCCAACAGATCTTAGAAGAACTGGACTGGTTGGAAAAAATGATCCTTGAGAAGACACCTAAGGTTTCGCTGACCAAGCAACTCTTTATCCAATTTTTGATGGATGTCTTTCATTTGTTTGAATACCTGCAAGGAGATGATTTGGCCGATGTGGTCAAGAAAGTCCATGATGCTGCTACCTTTAGTGAGATGATTAGCTTCATCCAGGAAGAGTTATCCCGTTTCTTATCCCACTATCGAATGAACGAAAATGTAGCGAGTGTCCTCCAAGTGATTAGCCGTGATTACCAAAAAGAGCTGTCACTCAAGGACATTAGTCAGGCTCTCTTTATCAATCCAGTCTATTTAGGCCAATTGATTAAACGAGAAACCAATGCAACGTTCGCAGAACTCCTCAACAAACAGCGGATTAAGGCTGCCCAGCAGCTCCTCTTATCTACCAATGACAGCATTGAAGATATCTGCTATAAAGTCGGTTACAGCAATGTGGGCTATTTCTATAAGGTTTTCCGTAAACTCTGTGGAAAATCGCCTAAAACCTATCGCTTACAAGTCATGACAGAGCATGCAGAAGATGAGTAAAAAGGCTGAGACAAATCGTCTCAGCCTTTTTACTTTAAGTCCTTTGTATCTTGATTTTCCCAACTAGCAGCTCCGCTTCAACGGTGATTTCTGTGAGTTGATTCCAGTCGATTTTTTCTTGGTCAACGTGAAATAGAAGGGGGGTCATGGCGAGGAGCGCCTGGCGTTCTTCAGGAGTTAAACTCTTGGTGAGGCTGACCGTTTCGGATGAGAGGATCTGGCAGTGGTCTTCAAAGTGCTCTAAAATCTCCTGGTTGGAGTAGGATTGCTTGGTCAATTGATCTTGGGCCAACTGACGAATTTCTTTCAGATGAGAAGAGGTTGGGACAACCTTAATGATCACCCCTTCATCCTTTAAGACACGCTCAAATTCAGCATAATTAGCCGGGGAGAAGATGTCCAAAATGACCTCCATACTCTTGGATTGAATGGGTAAATGAGCCAAGTCTCCGACAAACCAATTGACCTTCCAGCTAGTGTCACTCTTGGCAGCTAGTTGCACAGATTCCTTGGAAAGATCAAAGGCATAGAAAGTAGCTTCGGGATAGGCTTCTTGTAGTTTTCGGGAGTAATAACCTTCTCCGCAACCGATATCTAGAATTCTGGCATCACTGGTCGGAATTTTTTGTCCGATCGCTGTTAGAATCGGCTCATAAAAACCTGCTTCTAGGATTAGCTGGCGATTCTGGAAATTTTCTTTGTCATAGTCCTTTGATTGTTTGATCTGGGGAGCCAGGTTGACATAGCCAAATTTCGCTAAATCAAAAGAATGGCCCTTGGGACATTTAAAACTGGTCTCCACAAGTTCTAGGTCCAGTTGACAGATGGGACAGGCAAAAGCAGTGGCTGTTTGAAATCGTTGTAATTTTGGTTTAATCGGTGTATTCATATTAGTAGTGTAACAAAAGAGCCTCTAGATAGCAACCGATGCTCTAATAGAGTACCAAACAGAATATGAGCTGATAGAAAAAGGCAATTCATTGATGCCGATTTTAAAGGACTTGAATCAATGGGGAAAAGAATGGCTGCAATAAATTTTTTCCTCATTTTAATCTCTTCTATCTCGCCACTCATCTCTTCATTTTGACCACTTATCCCCAAAAGCCATTTTTTAAGCGGCTTTTTTGTTAGACTGGTTCTATCAAAAGGAGAGAGAACATGATATTACAAGCTAAAAACATCAGTAAACGATATGGAAATCATTTAGCCGTAAACAATATTCACTTACAGTTTGAAAAGGGAACCTTTAATGCGATTCTAGGACCAAATGGGGCGGGGAAATCAACGACGATTTCCATGTTGATTGGTTTGAAACAACCAACGCAAGGTGAAATCATCTATAAACCAGGTACTAAAATTGGTGTGGTCTTCCAAACCAGTGTTTTAGATGAGATGCTAACGGTTAGAGAAAATCTGACCATTCGTGCGAGACAGTACAAAGACCTAAAATCAAATCGTGTGTCTGATCTTATTGATCGGCTAGGCCTATCAGCTTTCCAAAAGCAGAAATACGGAACGCTTTCAGGTGGCCAAAAGCGTCGGGTTGACATTGCGCGTGCCCTGCTCTCACAACCAGATATTCTGTTCTTAGACGAACCAACGACAGGTTTGGATATCCAAACTCGGAAGTCTATCTGGGATTTGCTCTATCAATTGCAGAGAGAAGAGGGAATGACTGTTGTATTGACCACGCATTATCTTGACGAAGCAGATGAAGCTGATCAAATTTATATTGTGGACCATGGGGAAGTGATTGCTCAAGGATCGGCGCTAGATATTAAGAGTCAATATGCAAAAAACATCTTGAAGATTCGTTTCAAGGAGAGACAGCAGATAGAAAGTCTCAAATCTTTGGGAATGTCAGTAGAGCAACAAAGTCAATTGGAGTATATTTTTCAACCCAAGAGTGAAAGGGAAGCCATTGATTACCTGGCGCAAGTTAGAGATAGAATAGCCCATTTTGAGTTTCGTCCAGGGACCATGGATGATGCCTTTATTGCACTTACAGGAAGGGAGGTCCGCTAATGCTAGCCTTACTAAAGCGAAATTTTTTATTGTACTTCAGAAATCGTTCAGGAGTTTTCTTCTCCCTGTTGGGAGCCTTGATTTCCTTTGTTCTCTATATTATTTTTCTTCAAAAAAATCTAACAGATGCTTGGGCTCAGCTCCCCAATAGAGGTCCTGTGTTAAATAATTGGTTAATGAGTGGGACGCTGGCTGTGACAGGGATTACGACAAGTCTGGCTGCCCTGACTCAGTCGGTAAAGGACCGTGAACATCAAGTAGATCAGGATCTTTATTTATCGGATCAAGGGAAGTGGCGGTTACCATCTTCATATTTAGCAAGTGCAATCATCATCTCTTTTTTCATGCAAGTCCTTATGTATGTGCTGATGTGTGGCTATTTTAGAGAAGTTCCAGCACTGTCTTTATTACCTGAAGTGCTCCTCATCATGCTGCTTAGTAGCCTGCTTTCTAGTTTAGTGAATGCCATTTTTGTTTATTTTTTCCATTCCGTAGACAGTCTTGGGAAGTTTGCGACCATAGTGGGTACAGCTTCTGGTTTTTTGGTAGGGACTTATGTACCTTTAGGTGTTCTACCTGATTTTGCACAACTACTAATGAAATGTACTCCAGCAACTTATATTGCTGCACTTTATCGACAAGTACTCATGAAAGAAGCAGTGAGCGAAGCCTTTAAGGGGCGAGATGATCTTCTTCGAGAATTTCAAGAAAAAATGGGCGTTCAGCTCAAATGGCAAGCCTTATTGACAAAGGAACAAACATACCTTATAGTGTTAGGTGGTATTCTTCTAGCTTTGGGGATTTGGGTTTCCTTAGCAAAAAGATCGAATAAAAGAAAGTAAGTGAGAATTGGAGTAGGAATGAAGATTCGTTTTGAGGAAAAACAGGATATCCCAGAAAACGACCCCTGTGTGGTCATTCAAGCCAAGCAATTATCCGATCAAGCACGAGAGGTGATGGACTATCTCGAACAATTTTCGACAGTGAATCAAGTAGTGATCCCTATCAAAACAGATGATCATTTGATCATGGTGAAAATTGATGACATTATTCTAGCCGAGATTGATAAGAATCAGCTAACCATTTATACGACAGACAAAACGTTCATTGTCAGAGATACTTTGACAAATTTTCAACATCGGATTAATCGTCGTAATTTTTTACAGATATCCCGCCACGCGGTGATGAATATCGACCATTTGGAATCGCTATCGGATAGTTTTTCAGGCAATATGATGGCTAAACTGACACGCGGAGTAAAATCAAGTGTCAGTCGGAAATATGTCAAATCCTTGATGGATTATTTAGGGGTATAGGAGAAAGTGATGAAACGATTTATAGCTTATTTTGTATCTGGTATGAGGACAGGATCCTTCTTTTATTTGTGTTTGGTGTTATTATCCCATGTCTATCCCAACATCGTCTATCCTGCCGTGAATGTACGCAACATCCTAGCGATCTTTTTGATGAGTGGAACAATGGGAGTCTTGACGTTCATTCTTGAGGAAGAAGAGTTTTTGACCTATAGTTTGCGTGTGGCCTTGCATTTAGTTGTGACAGCTACCATCTTAGCATTGACCTACTTATTTTTTGGCTGGGGGGCAGCCTTACGGAGTCCTATTCCTTGGTTGATCTTTCTAGCCATTTACGGTCTGATCTGGCTTTACCAGATTTGGCAACTCCATAAAAAAACTCAACGAATCAACCAAGCTTTGTTGCATCGCAGAAAAGGGAAATAGTCCCAGAAAAAAGTGTATAAGAAAACCACGAAGTTCATACCAAACTTCGTGGTTTTACTTTCTTAATAAGTCAAAACAAAGTATTTTTTCTTACCGCGACGGATAACGGTCAATTCATTTTCTAATTTATCGCTATCGCTCAAGACATAGTCAAGGTCTTGGATGCGTTCGCCGTTGACGTAGATAGCTCCATTTTGGACATCTTCGCGGGCTTGGCGTTTAGAATTTACCACACCAGCTGTGACCAAGAGTTCAACAATGTTGAGGTTGTCTTCTGCTTGGACCTGGTAGTTTGGCACACCACGAAGGCCTTGTTTGAGTTCTTTGACAGAAAGGTTTTTGATGTTTCCTGCAAAGAGTTGTTCGGTGATGTTGAGGGCTTCCTTGTAGGCTTCTTCGCCGTGGACAAGGGTAACCACTTCACGCGCCAAGATCTTTTGAGCCAAGCGTTCGTGTGGCGCCGCTTCAAACTGTTTGCGGATCTCTTCAATCTCATCAAGTGACAAGAAAGTGAAGATCTTCAAGAAGCGCACAGCATCCGCATCCATCACATTCATCCAGAATTGGTACATTTCGTATGGAGATGTTTTGTCTGCATTGAGCCAGACTGCATTGCCTTCTGATTTACCGAATTTCTTACCAGTTGCATCTGTGATCAAAGGCACAGTCATAACATGACCAGTTTTATCTGCTTTACGACGCATCAACTCAGTGCCAGCTGTCATGTTTCCCCATTGGTCAGATCCACCGATTTGAAGGGTTACATTGTGTTCTTGGTTGAGGACGTAGAAGTCATAGCCTTGCATAATTTGGTAGGCAAACTCCGTGTAAGAAATCCCTGTCTCAATCCGTTTTTTAACAGATTCTTTACTCATCATAGCATTGACCGTAAAGTATTTTCCAACATCACGAAGGAAGTCAATAAAGCTAATGCTTCCGAACCAATCGTAGTTGTTGACCATTTCGGCTTTATTGTCCCCATTTTCAAAATCGAGGAAACGAGACAATTGCCCTTGAATGGAGCGAACCCATTCTTGTACAGTTTCTTTTGTTTGGAGACTACGTTCAGCATCTTTGAAGGACGGATCTCCAATGAGACCAGTCGCACCGCCAACGAGCGCATAAGGTTTGTGGCCTGCTAGTTGAAGACGACGGCTCGTCAAGATGGCAACCAAGTGACCAAGGTGAAGGCTGTCAGCAGTTGGATCATAACCAGTATAATAAGAAACCTGACCTTCTTCCAGTGCTTTGCGTAAGGCTTCTTCATCCGTCGTTTGAAATACCAAACCACGCTCTTTTAGCTCATCAAAAATGTGCATGTGTCTTTTCTCCTTTATAAGTTTATTCATTTCTCTATTCTACCATAAACCACGGAAATGGCAATGCTTTCCATCATTTTCTTGTCCTTACCCAGGAAGAATGAGTGACGATTTCTACGCTCTTGTGATTGAAAACAAAGGGTCTAATCTGCTATAATATAGGGAACAAGGAGAAAGAATCAGTGAATCAAATAAAAGAGAAGCTGCAAGAGTTTTGGAAGAAAGTCCAAAAATTCTTTGCAAAGATGTATACAGAAACTCCGAATAAGGAAAAAAATGAAGAAAGTAGCTGGTCTGTCGGTGATATTTTTGCGACCTGTTTGCGGACCCTCAAACTCTTGTGGGATGTCATGATCGCCCTGTTCGTGTGCCTCTTTTTATTTGGCGCAGGGATCGGGATTGGTTATGCGGCGAGCCTCTTTAGCAATGTCAAGGTTCCAAAGACAGAAGAACTGGTCCAGCAGGTCCGAAATGTCAGCAGTGTTTCAAAACTAACCTATTCCGATAAGAGCCTGATTGCAGAAGTGGACAGTGATTTGATCCGTACGCCAGTAGCAGGAGACGCCATTTCAGACAATGTCAAGAAGGCTGTGATCGCTACTGAGGATGAGAATTTTGAAAGCCACAAGGGGGTTGTACCTAAAGCCGTTCTTCGGGCAACGCTTGGATCTGTAGCCGGCGTGGGTTCCTCTAGTGGGGGATCAACCCTGACCCAGCAGTTGATCAAACAGCAAGTCGTGGGAGACGCTCCAACCTTTACTCGTAAGGTGACAGAGATTGTCGATGCCCTGGCTCTAGAGCGGGGAATGGATAAAAATGAAATCCTAACCACCTACTTAAATGTTTCGCCTTTTGGACGAAACAATCGGGGACAAAATATTGCGGGTGTGGAAGCTGCAGCTCAAGGAATCTTTGGCGTCTCTGCCAAAGACTTGACCGTTCCACAAGCGGCCTTTATCGCTGGCTTACCACAAAGTCCGATTGTCTACTCTCCTTATGCTGCAGACGGTAGCCTAAAGAGCAAGGAAAACCTCGAGTTAGGTTTGGCGCGTGCCAAAGACGTTTTGTTCAATATGTACCGGACGGGAGCCTTGTCGAAAAAAGACTACGAGACCTATGCCCAGTACGACTTGACTAAAGACTTCATGGCTCCAGATGGCATCGAGAAAACACCGCATGACTACCTCTACTTCCAAGCCATGGAAGAAGCAAAAGAGGCCATGTATGATTACTTGATCAAGCGAGACAATGTCACCAAGCAAGACTTGAAAAATAATGAAACCGTCAAGGCTTATCAAGAATTAGCTGAGAGTGAGTTGCGCGAAGGTGGCTACACCATTCAAACCACGATTAACAAACCGGTTCACAATGCGATGCAGGCCGCAGTAGCGAACTTTGGAAGCGTCTTGGATGATGGAACGGGTCTTGTAGAAGTTGGGAATGTCCTTATGGACAACCGAACAGGTGCCGTTTTAGGATTTATCGGTGGACGGAATTTTGACGGTAACCAAAACAACCATGCCTTTGATACAGAGCGTTCCCCAGGGTCTACTATCAAACCATTGTTGGCCTATGGGATTGCCATCGACCAAGGCTTGATGGGAAGCAATAGCATCCTTTCTAACTACCCAACTAATTTCTCAAGTGGTGAGCCGATCATGCACGTGGATAGCCGAGGAACAGCCATGATGGATCTCCGTGAGGCCCTCAACACCTCATGGAATATTCCAGCTTACTGGACTTACCGGACCCTTCGTGAAAAGGGTGTGGATGTCCCATCCTACATGAAGAAAATGGGCTATGATATCCCTGAATATGGCATTGAAAGCCTGCCAATGGGGGGAGGAATTGAGGTCACTGTTGCCCAACATACCAATGGTTTCCAAACCATTGCTAACAATGGGAACTACCTCAAACGATACATGGTGGAGCAAATCATTGATCGAGATGGGGATGTAGTATACAAGCACGAGGCAGATCCTGTTCGTGTTTACTCTCCAGCGACGGCAACGATTATGCAGGATCTCTTGCGCGGGGTTATTACGTCTGGTGCTACAACGACCTTTAAGTCACGGATTAGCCAAGTCAATCCAACGCTGGCAGGTGCTGACTGGATTGGAAAAACCGGTACCACTAACTCAAATGGGGATATGTGGCTCATGCTGTCCACCCCTAATGTTTCTTTAGGAGGTTGGATTGGCCATGACAACAATGCTTCTATGCAGACCTTGACTGGATACAACAACAATGCCCAATACATGGCGCAGTTGGCAAATGCGATCTACCAAGCAGATCCAAGTCTCTTTGGGATTCAGGATAAATTCACTCTCGATAAGAGTGTGATCCGCTCTGAAGTGCTCAAATCGACTGGTGAAAGACCGGGTCGCGTCAATGTCAATGGCCGGGATATCGATGTGAGCGGTCAAATGGTGACGAGCCTTTGGGCCAAAAACGGAGCGCCAACCACTCAATACCGCTTTGCCATCGGGGGATCGGATAGCGATTATCAAAGTGCTTGGGCAGCGATTCTCGGCAATTCCAGTGGAAATCAGTCGAATAGTAAGAACAATTCGACAAGCAATAGTTCATCCAGCAATAGTTCAAATCGAAACAGCTCAAATCGTGGTAATCGACGCTAGTCTGATCCAGTAGAAAATCTAGAGAAAGCCTTGATTTTTGGAGCAAAAAACGGTATAATAGTGATAACTAATTTGTCGTGTGCTTTATTTGAAATATTGTCCAAATAAGAGCTTACAGCAGTTAAATCTTACTTGAATAAGTCGATTTAGCTGCTCTTTTTGTGCCTATTTTTCAAAAAAATCCTAGTTTGTTACACAAATTTAATTTTTCTAAAAATTACAAAAAGCGACGAATGAGGTGAAGAGACAGCTCTTCACGTGATGCAAATCACACAATTGTAGTTAAAACCGGATAGGTGGTGAAAGTCATTTTACCAAGCTATCCTAGTATGGAAAAAGGAGCTAAAAACTTTGGCAGGACATGACGTTCAATACGGGAAACATCGGACCCGTCGTAGTTTTTCAAGAATCAAAGAGGTTCTTGATTTACCAAACTTGATTGAAATCCAGACAGACTCATTCAAAGATTTCTTGGATCATGGCTTGAAGGAAGTCTTTGAAGATGTGCTTCCCATCTCAAACTTCACGGATACAATGGAATTGGAATTTGTGGGTTATGAAATCCGCGAACCTAAGTATTCGCTTGAAGAAGCGCGCATCCACGATGCCAGCTACTCAGCACCAATCTTTGTGACCTTCCGTTTGGTCAACAAAGAAACAGGTGAAATCAAGACCCAAGAAGTTTTCTTTGGTGATTTCCCAATCATGACTGAAATGGGAACTTTCATCATCAATGGTGGAGAACGGATTATCGTATCTCAGTTGGTCCGCTCACCAGGTGTCTACTTCAATGATAAGGTGGACAAGAATGGTAAAGTTGGTTATGGATCAACTGTTATCCCTAACCGTGGGGCTTGGTTAGAGCTTGAAACCGACTCAAAAGACATTGCTTACACACGTATCGACCGCACACGTAAGATTCCATTTACAACTCTTGTGCGTGCTCTTGGATTCTCTGGAGATGATGAAATCATCGATATCTTTGGGGATAGCGAATTGGTTCGTAATACCATTGAAAAAGATATCCACAAAAATCCAATGGATTCACGGACAGATGAAGCCCTCAAAGAAATCTACGAGCGTCTTCGTCCGGGTGAACCAAAAACAGCGGAAAGCTCACGCAGCTTGTTGGTAGCTCGTTTCTTTGATCCACGTCGTTATGACTTGGCTCCTGTCGGTCGCTACAAGATCAACAAGAAACTCAATATCAAGAACCGCTTGTTGAACCAAACAATCGCAGAACCATTGGTAGATGCTGAAACAGGGGAAATCCTTGTAGAAGCTGGTACTGTCATGACGCGCGATGTGATCGACAGCATCTCAGAACAATTGGATAACGGTTTGAACAAAATCACCTACATTCCAAATGATGCTGCTGTTTTGACAGAGCCAGTAGAATTGCAAAAATTCAAAGTTGTCGCTCCGACAGATCCAGACCGCGTTGTCACCATCATCGGAAATGCTAACCCATCTGACAAAGTGCGTATCATCACACCTGCTGATATCTTGGCAGAAATGAGCTATTTCTTGAACCTTGCAGAAGGCCTTGGCCGTGTGGATGATATCGACCATCTTGGAAACCGTCGGATTCGTGCCGTTGGTGAATTGCTTGCCAACCAAGTGCGTCTTGGACTTTCACGGATGGAACGAAACGTTCGCGAACGGATGTCTGTACAAGATAACGATGTCTTGACACCACAACAAATCATCAACATCCGTCCAGTAACTGCAGCAATTAAAGAATTCTTTGGTTCTTCACAATTGTCACAGTTCATGGACCAACACAATCCACTTTCTGAGTTGTCTCACAAACGTCGTTTGTCTGCCTTAGGGCCTGGTGGTTTGACACGTGACCGTGCCGGATATGAAGTGCGTGACGTGCACTATACCCACTATGGTCGTATGTGTCCAATCGAAACACCTGAAGGACCAAACATCGGTTTGATCAACAACTTGTCATCTTATGGACACTTGAACAAATATGGTTTCATCCAAACGCCATACCGTAAAGTGGACCGTGAAAAAGGTGTAGTGACCAACGAAATCGTTTGGTTGACAGCCGATGAAGAAGATGAGTACATCGTCGCTCAGGCCAACTCTAAGTTGAACGAAAAAGGTGGCTTTGCTGAGCCGATCGTTATGGGACGTCATCGTGGTAACAACCAAGAGTTCCCATCTGATCAAGTCGACTACATGGACGTATCTCCAAAACAAGTAGTTGCCGTTGCGACAGCATGTATTCCTTTCTTGGAAAACGATGACTCCAACCGTGCCCTCATGGGTGCCAACATGCAGCGTCAGGCTGTGCCATTGATTGATCCAAAAGCCCCTTACGTGGGTACTGGTATGGAATACCAAGCAGCCCATGACTCAGGAGCTGCAGTCATTGCTCAACACGATGGTAAAGTTACTTATGCAGATGCGGACAAGGTAGAAGTTCGTCGGGAAGATGGATCTCTTGATGTTTACCATATCCAAAAATTCCGTCGTTCAAACTCAGGTACCGCCTACAACCAACGTACTCTGGTTAAAGTTGGTGAAACCGTTGAAAAAGGTGACTTTATCGCTGACGGTCCATCGATGGAAAAAGGGGAAATGGCCCTTGGTCAAAACCCAATCGTCGCTTACATGACTTGGGAAGGGTATAACTTCGAGGATGCTGTTATCATGAGCGAACGCTTGGTGAAAGAAGATGTCTACACATCTGTTCACTTGGAAGAATTCGAATCAGAAACACGCGATACCAAGTTAGGCCCTGAAGAAATTACCCGTGAAATTCCGAACGTCGGTGAAGATGCTCTTCGTGACTTGGATGAAACAGGTATTATCCGTATTGGTGCTGAGGTTAAAGAAGGCGATATCCTTGTCGGTAAGGTAACACCGAAAGGTGAAAAAGACCTTTCTGCTGAAGAACGTCTCCTTCACGCTATCTTTGGGGATAAATCTCGTGAAGTGCGTGATACATCACTCCGTGTACCTCACGGTGGAGATGGAGTCGTTCGCGATGTTAAGATCTTTACCCGTGCAAACGGTGATGAATTACAATCGGGTGTCAACATGTTGGTTCGTGTTTACATTGCACAAAAACGTAAGATCCGCGTCGGAGATAAGATGGCCGGTCGTCACGGAAACAAAGGGGTTGTGTCTCGTATTGTTCCAGTTGAAGATATGCCTTACCTTCCAGACGGTACACCAGTTGATATCATGTTGAACCCTCTTGGGGTGCCATCACGTATGAATATCGGTCAGGTTATGGAACTTCACCTTGGTATGGCAGCTCGTAACTTGGGTATTCACATTGCAACACCAGTCTTTGATGGAGCAAGCTCAGAAGACCTCTGGGATACTGTGAAAGAAGCTGGTATGGATAGCGATGCCAAGACCATTCTTTACGATGGACGTACTGGTGAACCGTTTGACAACCGTGTCTCTGTCGGTGTCATGTACATGATCAAGCTTCACCACATGGTTGATGATAAACTCCATGCCCGTTCAGTCGGACCATACTCAATGGTTACCCAACAACCACTCGGAGGGAAAGCTCAGTTTGGTGGACAACGTTTCGGGGAAATGGAAGTGTGGGCCCTTGAGGCTTATGGTGCATCAAATGTCCTTCAAGAAATCTTGACTTACAAGTCAGATGATGTCAACGGACGTCTGAAAGCCTATGAAGCGATTACCAAAGGTAAACCAATTCCAAAACCAGGTGTACCAGAATCCTTCCGCGTTCTTGTCAAAGAATTGCAATCACTTGGTCTTGACATGCGTGTCTTGGATGAAGATGATCAAGAAGTGGAACTTCGTGACCTTGATGAAGGCGAAGACGATGATGTGATTCATGTGGATGACCTTGAAAAAGCACGTGAAAAAGCAGCAAAGGAAGCAAAAGCAGCCTTTGATGCCGAAGAATCAGAAAAATAATCAGTAAAAATGATTGTCCTGTGAGCAACCAATGCTTCTAGCAGGATGATTCGATAACAAGATACAGACACAAGGAGGTGGCAGAAAGTTTCCTTTCTTCCTCCACCTAAGCTGTATCCAAATAAAACAAGTATGAAAACAAGGAAAGGTAAGAAATAGTGGTTGATGTAAATCGTTTTAAAAGTATGCAAATCACCCTAGCTTCTCCAAGCAAGGTCCGTTCATGGTCTTATGGAGAGGTCAAGAAACCTGAAACAATCAACTACCGTACATTGAAACCAGAACGCGAAGGTCTCTTTGATGAAGTCATCTTTGGACCTACAAAAGACTGGGAATGTGCGTGTGGGAAATACAAACGAATCCGTTACAAAGGGATCGTTTGTGACCGCTGTGGGGTTGAAGTAACACGTGCGAAAGTTCGTCGTGAACGCATGGGGCATATCGAGTTGAAAGCACCTGTATCACACATCTGGTACTTCAAAGGAATCCCTTCTCGTATGGGATTGACCTTGGATATGAGTCCTCGTGCCCTTGAAGAAGTCATCTACTTCGCAGCTTATGTGGTGATCGATCCAAAAGATACTCCACTTGAGCACAAATCCATCATGACGGAACGTGAATACCGTGAACGCTTGCGTGAATACGGACCAGGTTCCTTTGTAGCTAAGATGGGGGCAGAAGCCATCCAAGACCTCTTGAAACAAGTGGATTTGGAAGCTGAAATTGCTCTCTTGAAAGAAGAATTGAAGACTGCAACTGGTCAAAAACGTGTGAAGGCTGTGCGTCGTTTGGATGTCTTGGACGCCTTCTACAAATCTGGCAACAAGCCAGAATGGATGGTCCTCAACATCCTTCCCGTTATTCCACCAGATCTTCGTCCGATGGTCCAATTGGATGGTGGCCGTTTTGCTGCCTCTGACTTGAATGACCTTTATCGCCGGGTAATTAACCGGAACAACCGTTTGGCTCGTTTGTTAGAATTGAATGCCCCTGGTATCATCGTGCAAAACGAAAAACGGATGCTCCAAGAAGCGGTTGACGCTTTGATCGACAACGGTCGTCGTGGTCGTCCAATCACAGGACCAGGTAGCCGTCCACTGAAATCATTGAGCCACATGCTCAAAGGGAAACAAGGACGCTTCCGTCAAAACTTGCTCGGTAAACGGGTGGACTTCTCAGGACGTTCCGTTATCGCCGTTGGTCCAACTCTGAAAATGTACCAATGTGGTGTGCCACGTGAAATGGCCATCGAGCTCTTCAAACCATTTGTCATGCGTGAAATCGTTGCACGCGATATCGTACAAAATGTTAAAGCTGCAAAACGCTTGGTCGAACGCGGAGATGAACGTATCTGGGATATCTTGGAAGAAGTGATCAAAGAACACCCAGTTCTCTTGAACCGCGCACCGACCCTTCACCGTTTGGGGATCCAAGCCTTTGAACCTGTCTTGATTGACGGGAAAGCCCTCCGCTTGCACCCCCTTGTCTGTGAAGCCTACAATGCCGACTTCGATGGAGACCAAATGGCCATCCACGTACCGCTTTCAGAAGAAGCTCAAGCAGAAGCTCGTATCTTGATGTTGGCTGCTGAGCATATCTTGAACCCTAAAGATGGTAAACCAGTCGTTACGCCATCTCAGGATATGGTATTGGGGAACTACTACCTCACTATGGAAGAAGCTGGTCGTGAAGGTGAAGGAATGGTCTTTAAAGACCGTGATGAAGCCGTGATGGCTCTTCGCAATGGCTATGTTCACTTGCATACACGTGTCGGAATTGCGACGGATAGCTTGAACAAACCATGGACAGAAGCACAACAACACAAGATTCTCTTGACAACTGTTGGTAAGATTCTCTTTAACGACATCATGCCTGCAGAACTTCCATATCTTCAAGAGCCAAATAATGTTAACTTGACAGAAGGCGTTCCAGCTAAGTATTTCTTGGAGCCTGGTCAAGATGTCAAAGCAGCGATTGAGAAATTGGAATTAAACGTTCCATTCAAGAAGAAAAATCTTGGAAATATCATCGCAGAAATCTTCAAACGCTTCCGTACAACTGAAACTTCTGCATTCTTGGACCGCTTGAAAGACTTGGGTTATCATCATTCAACCCTTGCTGGTTTGACAGTGGGGATTGCCGATATTCCGGTCGTTGAAGACAAGGCAGAAATCATTGAAGAATCTCACAAACGTGTGGAACAAATCACCAAACAATTCCGTCGTGGTTTGATCACTGATGACGAACGCTACAATGCCGTTACAGCTGAATGGCGTGCAGCCCGTGAAAAATTGGAAAAACGCTTGGTAGATAACCAAGATCCGAAGAACCCAATTGTTATGATGATGGACTCTGGAGCCCGTGGTAACATCTCAAACTTCTCGCAACTTGCCGGTATGCGTGGTTTGATGGCCGCTCCAAACGGACGGATCATGGAATTGCCAATCCTGTCAAACTTCCGCGAAGGTTTGTCAGTACTCGAAATGTTCTTCTCAACTCACGGTGCCCGTAAAGGGATGACCGATACGGCCCTCAAGACAGCCGACTCAGGTTACTTGACTCGTCGTTTGGTTGACGTAGCCCAAGACGTCATTATCCGCGAAGACGACTGTGGAACAGACCGAGGACTTGTGATCCGTGCCATTACTGATGGTAAGGAAATGATCGAGCCACTCGAAGAACGTTTGACTGGTCGTTATACCAAGAAATCTGTTAAACACCCTGAAACAGGTGAAGTCATCGTTGGTCCAGATACCTTGATTTCAGAAGACCTAGCACGTGAAATTGTCAAAGCTGGTGTGGAAGAAGTCACTATCCGCTCTGTCTTTACATGTAACACCCGCCATGGTGTCTGCCGTCACTGTTATGGTATCAACTTGGCGACTGGTGATGCGGTTGAAGTGGGTGAAGCAGTCGGAACTATCGCTGCCCAATCTATCGGGGAACCTGGTACACAGTTGACCATGCGTACCTTCCACACGGGTGGGGTTGCCTCAAATACCGATATCACTCAAGGTCTTCCTCGTGTCCAAGAAATCTTTGAAGCCCGCAATCCAAAAGGGGAAGCGGTCATCACTGAGGTCAAAGGGGAAGTCACAGCGATCGAAGAAGATGCTTCTACACGGACCAAGAAAGTCTTTGTTAGCGGAGCAACTGGTGAAGGTGAATACGTTGTCCCTTACACTGCCCGCATGAAAGTCGAAGTAGGAGATCAAGTCTCTCGTGGTGCGGCTCTGACAGAAGGGTCTATCCAACCAAAACGTCTCCTTGCCGTTCGTGATGTCTTGTCGGTTGAAACTTACCTTCTTGCAGAAGTACAAAAAGTATACCGTAGCCAAGGGGTAGAAATCGGCGACAAACACATCGAGGTAATGGTTCGTCAAATGATCCGTAAAGTACGTGTCATGGATCCAGGAGATACAGACCTTCTCATGGGTACGCTTATGGACATTACAGACTTTACAGATGCTAATAAGGATGTCCTTATCTCTGGTGGAGTTCCTGCGACTGCTCGTCCAGTCCTTATGGGAATCACCAAAGCCTCTCTTGAAACCAACAGTTTCTTGTCAGCTGCTTCCTTCCAAGAAACCACTCGTGTTCTTACTGACGCAGCGATCCGTGGTAAGAAAGACCATCTCCTTGGACTGAAGGAAAATGTTATCATTGGTAAGATTATTCCTGCAGGTACAGGGATGGCTCGTTACCGTAACTTGGAACCACAAGCGATTAATGAAGTTGAAATCATCGAAGAAGTGCCAGTAACAGATGGAACAGTCGATGAAGTTCAAACAGCTGAAGTCGTAGAAGAATAAGAAAATTAGTCGGAACTACATGTTCCGGCTTTTTTTGAAAAAATTATAAAAATTTATTATTTGAAAAATAATTGTATAATTATTGAATTATTTTTTTACCAAAAATATTAGCCCGGTAGAAGTCGTGCTGTAAATACTTACAATTAGTGATTATATGGATATGTATTCTAAACACCAAAATAATAAAATGACTAACTATTAGTAATTTCTTTATAAAACCCAAAAATCGGTTTGACATTTAAAGTCATTGGCGGTAGAATGAAAAAAGATGTACACAAATTAAAAAAATGTCGAATTACATGTATGTCGACGGGGGAAGTTTATGGGAAAATTGAAAATTATGGTTGTGTTTGGGACGCGACCGGAGGCCATTAAAATGGCCCCTTTAGTGTTGGAGTTGCAAAAGCAGAGGGAGACCGTTGAGACCATTACGGTGGTCACTGCCCAGCACCGTCAAATGCTGGACCAGGTTTTAGAAACCTTTAACATCGTACCTGATTACGATTTGGATATTATGGGGAAAAGCCAGACCTTATTAGACATTACCTCTAAAATTCTGAATCAATTAGATCCAGTTATCAAAAAAGAAAAGCCAGATATGGTGCTCGTTCATGGAGATACGACCACTACCTTTGCGGCGAGTTTGGTTGCCTTTTACAATCAAGTCCGCATTGGCCACGTCGAAGCTGGTTTGAGAACCTTTGATAAATATTCTCCGTATCCAGAAGAGATGAACCGTCAAATGACGGATGATCTAGCGGATCTGTATTTTGCGCCGACTGGCGAAAGTAAGGCCAATCTCTTAAAAGAAAATCATCCGGAATCCTCTATTGTGGTGACAGGAAATACTGCTATTGATGCGCTGAAACTCACGGTTCAAGAGAACTATCATCACGAAGTACTGGATCAATTAGATCCAGCAAAAAAAATCATCCTTGTCACTATGCATCGAAGAGAAAATCAAGGAGCTCCCATGAGAGCGGTCTTTGGAGCTCTGAGAGAAATGGTGGATCAAGAACCGACTATTGAAGTGGTTTACCCAGTGCACCTTAGTCCAGCGGTACAAGAGGCGGCAAACGATCTATTAGGAGATCATGATCGGATCCATCTCATTGCACCTTTAGATGTGCTTGACTTCCACAACTTGGCTTCGAGAAGTTACTTCATCATGTCGGATTCAGGTGGGGTACAAGAAGAAGCGCCATCATTGGGGAAACCGGTATTGGTATTGCGTGATACAACAGAACGCCCAGAAGGGGTCAAAGCAGGGACTTTGAAATTAGTTGGTATGGATCCTGCCGTCGTCAAATCCACGATAACGGAGCTCTTAACCAACGAACATCTTTATCTAGAAATGGCAAATGCCCGAAATCCTTATGGAGATGGAAGAGCTTCTGAGCGAATCGTGCAAGCTATTAAACATTACTTTGGCCAGGGAGATGCTGCTGAAGAATTTCATGAGGGAGAGAAAGAATAAATGAAAAAAACGGAAAAGTTAAGTAGATGGTTGCTAATTTTGATTGTTTTCGAAGTACTTCTTTTACTTTACTGCTTGTTTTTTGCAAGAGAGATTCTGATTGAAGAAGGATTATTCTTTGTTTTAGGATTATTTTCTGCTATTGTTTTATCAGATTTGTTGTTGACATGGACCATCCTGTTGTCATTTGCCCTAGGGATTGTCTTTTTGGTGGCGGGTGTTGTCTATATCCCATTTCATCAAGCCTTGCTTCTGCTCTTTAGTTTTCCAATCTTGATTGGAATTTTGACCCAAATTCGCTACCACCTCTTTAAAGAGATTGCAAAAGTGAAGGATCAAGAGCCAGAAGCTTACGCAGATTACCGCAACCGCATCGCTTCTTATGGCGGACAAACCAATGATACAATTCAGGCCTTACTCATTCACTGGTCGCACGAGGAATTGTTCTTCCAATTGCAACCGAGAGAGTACAATCGGACCTTGAACCAAATCAACTATTTGTTAACGCATCATCTGAAGCCAAATGAAAGCTTGTATTATGTATCAGACGGTAATTTCTTGATCTTATCTTCTGATAGCGAGCGGGATCTGAAGAGCGATTATATGACGGTCTTAAAACCACAGTTGGAAGGACTGGTTTTCCAAGGAGAAGATGGGGTTCAGGGCATCCAATTTCAGTCAGGATTTCTTGTAGTGGATCAATCCAATCGAACCAAATACCATCGCTATAAAGAAATGATTCGTTACTTAAAACGTCAACTTGAAACAGATATTATTGTGGAATATTAGGAGGAAAACATGTCTCTTACAAATATATTTTTTAATATAGCTGTAGGCATCAGTGTATTTTTTGCCTTGTGCTTTATTGTATTATTTGTAGCTTATACGGTGATTTACCACCGTGTCAATAAAAATTTTAAGGCGGTGGACCATGATTAGTCAGATTGTGATGATTATTGCCTTGATTTCGATTTGGTTGTCCTTAGCCTGGGGCTTAGTAATCCTCTTTTCAGCCGTTCATTTTTGGTTTAAACACAGTGATTTTCGTGTTAATACGGATCCGCTTCCTTATTATCCAAAAGTGACGATCGTCGTGCCCGCCCATAATGAGGATGTGGTCATTGCACAAACAGCTAAAGCGATCCTTGATATGAACTACCCACATGATCGTGTTGAATTACTGCTCTTTGCGGATAATTGTTCTGATCGAACCTATGAAGAGTGTTTGGCGGTTAAAGCATTGCCAGAGTATGCAGGACGTGATTTGACCATTATCAATCGAAGCGGGACAGGTGGGAAAGCCGGTGTGCTAAATGACGCTTTGGCGATGGCAACCGGAGACTATATCTGCGTCTATGATGCAGATGCCATGCCTGAAAAGAATGCTCTTTATTTCCTTGTGAAAGAAGTCCTCAAAGATCCAGAACGTCATGTGGCTTCTTTCGGCCGCAATAAAACGCGGAATGCCAATCAAAACTTCTTGACTCGCTGTATCAACCAAGAAATTGTCGTTACCCAACGGGTTCATCATGTGGGCATGTGGCATCTCTTTAAGATTGGACGGATTCCAGGAACTAACTTCATTATTCAAACCGAATTTGTCAAGAGTATTGGAGGATGGAAAAACGGTGCCTTGACTGAGGATACAGATATTTCCTTCAAGATTATGCAAAGTGGGAAGTTGATTGCGCTAGCCTATAATTCAGAAGCCTTCCAACAAGAGCCAGAGACTCTGAAGAGTTACTATATGCAACGGAAACGTTGGGCCAAAGGGAATTATGAAGTGGTTCTTTCCAACTTCAAGCATTTATTTGGTAAGGGAAATTGGCGCGTGAAGTTGGAAGTGACCAACTATTCCTGTGTCTTCTTCTGGTTTAACGCAGCCATCGTCTTATCGGACTTGATCTTTTTTGCCAATATTCTGGCCATGTGTATCCATACAGTGGTGCCAGGTGTGCAAATTCCATTTGCCTTTGATTCTGAAAATATCTACATTGCGCAATTGATGCTCTTCAATTGGATCTTGATGATTGGGCTTTATCTGCTTCAGATTAATGTGGCTCTTGCCTCACAATTTGGTCAAGCTACTACCAAGCAAATTTGGTTGGCCTTGGCTGCCTATTTCACCTATTCTCAACTGTTTATCATTGTGTCGATTGATGCCATCTCTTCGATTGTGATGGATAAACTATTGCACCGGAAAGAAACCAAATGGGTTAAAACAAAACGATTCGCAGGATAGGAGAGATTATGAATACGAAAAAGATGAGATATGTATGGTTTCTAGTCATCCTTTGCATTTTCTGTTTGACCTTGTTTTTAGCGAGAACGAGAAGTAAAGTGGAGATGCGAAATCGAATTTATCGTCAGTGGAATGAGCATTTTGTTGTTTCAAAAGGGAAAGAATCCTATGTTCGAACCACCAATGATAGCAATCAAACAGTAGTGTTATCCGAGGCGCAAAGTTATGGAATGCTCATTACTGTTGCAGCTGCTGAAAAAGGACAAGCCCAACAAGCAGACTTTGACCGACTCTATCACTATTATCTAAATCATCGCTTAGAAGGTACCCAATTGATGTCTTGGAAACAAACCATCAGCAATGGAAAAGCAAAAGATGAGGATCATAACGCCACAGATGGGGATCTCTACATCGCCTATGCTCTTCTAAAAGCTGCTCAGCAATGGCCAAAGCAAGCCAAAGACTACCAGGTTCAAGCCAAAGCGATTTTAGAAGATATTCTCGCACACAACTACAATGAAGAAACTGGTGTGTTAACGGTGGGGAATTGGGCCAATCAGGACTCGGAGTTTTATCATTTGATGCGGACGTCTGATACACTGCCAGCGCAATTCCAGATCTTTTATGAAGTGACAAAAGATTCGAAGTGGTTGGATATCAAAGAAAAGATGTTGCAGCAACTCCAAACGATCAGCTCCCAAACCAAAACAGGTTTACTACCTGATTTCATCTGGGTAGATGAGCAAGGAACGCGTGTAGCGGATCCCAAGACGATTGAATCCAAGTATGATGGTGCCTACTCGTATAACGCTTGTCGCCTTCCATACAACCTTGTTCAAAGTAAGGACAAAACCAGTCAACAATTGGTGAAAAAGATGCTTAACTTTTTCAAGAGTCAACGAAACCTGTATGCAGGTTATGACTTGAAAGGGAAGGCCTTGAACAATCATCAGGCAGCAAGCTTTTTGGCACCGATTGTCTATGCCTCTGAACATGAAAAAGGCTATTTGAAGTTGGTTCAACAGAACAAGTATATCTTTACACAAGATCTACCTCTGAATAACTATTACGATGCAACCATGACAACTATGATTGCACTAGAATTGTTCTAAATACTTGAGAAAAGAGAGTTCCCCAGGATGGTCTGTCCATTTTGTTGGGACTCTCTTCTTTTGATTCTCGAAAAAAGGAACCAATAGCAATTAGGCAGTCTATTTTTGAAAAATAATTGTGAAAATCACCTGAAAACTACCTGAAAAATCATGCTCTGAGCAGAAAACTTTTATTCTCAAAGGATTTTCTATATAATAGAGGATACAAAGGATGGAAGAGTTTATGTATCGAGTGATTGAAATGTACGGGGACTGTGAACCCTGGTGGTTTTTAGAAGGTTGGGAAGAAGATATCGTGAGTAGTCGGAAGTTTGAAGACTATTACCAGGCTTTGAAATACTACAAGCAGAAGTGGTTGGAGTTAAATGAGCACTTTCCAAGTTATAAGAGTCGGAGTGACCTCATGACGATCTTTTGGGATACCAAGGAGCAAGAGTGGTGTGAGGACTGCAGTGAAGATGTGCAGTTTTTCCATTCGATTGTCCTCCTAGAAGACGAGCATAAGATCCCTAAAAGCAAGCTCCGCCCAGGCTACGAAAAGGAAAGAGGCAGTCGCAAACACCGTTCTTGTCAATATACACTCGATTCAAAAAAGGGGACGACCCTGTCATAAGAGAAATGCGGAAGATTTTTTAGAGCGATCTAGAAAGTCTTCTTTTTTTGTCTTCTTTTTCGAATAGTATAAGTGAGAGGAGGAACTATGATTCAAGAAATTGCAAAAAAATTGATCCGCATGGGAAAAAAGGAAGAAGCTCAGGATCTTTACTTCATTCCTCGGAAGGAGGAGTACCAGGTTTTTATGAGGGTGGGAGATGAGAGGCGCTTTGTGCAATCCTTCCCTTTTGAGGACATGACGGCTATTATCAGCCACTTTAAGTTCGTGGCAGGGATGAATGTGGGAGAAAAAAGGCGCAGCCAGCTAGGGTCGTGTGATTACCCATTAGAGGATGGAATGGTTTCGATTCGCTTGTCGACGGTGGGGGATTATCGTGGTTATGAAAGCTTGGTCATTCGGCTCTTGCATGATGAGGAACGTGAATTGCGGTTTTGGTTTGATCAGTTGCCAGACTTGCAGAAGAAATTGGCCGGTCGTGGTCTCTATCTCTTTGCAGGTCCTGTTGGTTCGGGAAAGACCACTCTCATGCATGCTTTGGCGCAAGAGCGCTTTGCGGACCAGCAAGTCATGTCTATTGAAGATCCTGTCGAGATCAAGCAGGATAATATGCTTCAGCTTCAGCTGAATGACCAGATCGGCATGACATATGACAACCTGATCAAACTCTCCTTACGCCATCGGCCGGACCTTCTCATCATTGGAGAGATCCGAGATAAGGAAACAGCTCGTGCAGTCGTACGAGCTAGTTTGACAGGAGTCACCGTCTTCTCTACTATTCATGCCAAGAGCGTTCGAGGTGTTTATGAGAGGCTCTTAGAACTTGGAGTGAGTGAGGAAGAGCTCAAGATTGTTTTACAAGGTATTTGCTACCAACGATTAATTGCAGGAGGAGGTGTGGTAGATTTTGCGACGGAAAACTACCAAGAGCACTCAGCCAGCCGCTGGAACCAACAAATGGATCTCTTGGCTCAATCGGGATATATCCAGCTGGCTCAGGCGCAAGCCGAAAAAATTATCTACCGCTAAACAAAAGCAAATCATCGAATTGTTTTTGAATCTTTATTCGAGTGGTTTTCATCTGTCTGAGATTGTCGATTTTCTGGATCGCTCTCACCTAGTGGAGAGTCGTTTGGTTTCCCAGATGCGAGAGGACCTCTCGAGGGGGCGGAGTTTTTCAGAGATGATGGCGGGGATCGGTTTTTCAGATGCGGTCACGACACAGCTGTCTCTCGCTGAACTCCATGGCAATCTTGCATTGAGCTTGGAGAAAATCAGTGCTTACCTAGAAAACATGCGCAAGGTCAAGAAAAAGCTGATTGAGGTGAGCACCTATCCTCTCATCTTGCTTGGATTTTTAGTTCTGATTATGCTAGGCTTGCGCAATTACTTGCTTCCTCAAATGGATGCTCAAAATATTGGGACGCAATTGATCAGTTCCTTCCCCCAACTCTTTTTGGCCTTAGGAGCGGGACTGGTGATCTTCTTCTTACTCAGCTTTCTCTATTATCGAAAGTCAGGCAAGATCAAGGTTTTTAGAACCTTGTCTCATCTGCCTTTCGGGAAAGGCATGATTCAAGCTTATTTGACAGCCTATTATGCCAGAGAATGGGGTAATCTGATTGGACAAGGATTGGAATTGTCTCAGATTTTTTCCATGATGCAGGGGCAAAAATCCCAGCTTTTTCAGGAAATTGGAAGGGACTTAGCTCTTTCTTTAGATCGTGGCCAGTCCTTTTCAGAGACGGTCAGGGGGTATTCTTTTTTCAAAAAAGAATTGTCCCTTATGATTGAATACGGTGAAGTCAAATCAAAGCTCGGAAGTGAGCTAGAGATCTACGCTGAAAAAACATGGGAAGATTTCTTTCGTCGGGTTCACAAGGCCATGAATGTGATACAACCCTTGGTGTTTGTCTTTGTGGCTCTTGTGATTGTCTTACTCTATGCAGCCATGTTGCTGCCGATTTATCAAAATATGGAGGTCCATTTATGAAAACATTAAAAACCTATAAGGTTAAAGCCTTTACACTTATTGAAATGTTGGTGGTCTTATTGATCATCAGTGTGCTCTTATTGCTCTTTGTGCCGAATTTGACCAAGCAAAAAGACTCCGTGAAAGAGACAGGAAATGCAGCGGTTGTGAAGGTGGTCGAAAGCCAGGCTGAATTGTACGAGCTCAATCATACCAATGACCAAGCTACTCTAGCAAAGCTGATTGCTGATGGAAATATTACCAACAAACAAGCAGAGTCCTACCGTGCCTATTATGCGAAAAATAGTGGAGAAACTCGTGCGGTTGCAGATTAAGGCCTTCACCTTGGTGGAGACTCTTCTGACCTTGATGATCGTCAGTTTTATCTATCTGGGCTTATCGGGATCGATCAAGACGAGCTTTCAGCAGGTGGAAGAAAAAGTATTTTTTGCAGAGTTTGAACACCTCTATCAAGAAAGCCAGAAAATAGCGCTGGCAAGGCAAACGGAATTGGATGTTGAAGTGACTGCAAGGAAGATTCAAACGCCTTACCAGACGGTGGAGATTCCTGATTCTGTCATTTTGCAAGATCCTAAAACTATTCGTTTAGACCGTGCAGGTGGCAATTCATCCCTGGCCAATGTTCACTTTCAGACACAGAGAGGAGTGGTGACCTATCAGCTTTCGCTTGGAAATGGGAAAATTAAAAAAAGCATCCGTTCCCGCTAGTATTCTCATAGAATCTTTGGTAGCCTTGGGTTTATTTGCCATGATTACGACCTTATTGTTAGGGGAGATCCGGCGTTCGCGCAAGGAGCGACTAGCGGATTTCAAAGAGGTAGAGGTCTTATCTGTCGCTCAAATGGCGCTTCAGACAGGGCAAAATCATCTAGAGGCCAATGGCATTCAGGTTCAAGTCGAAAAAGATGCCGATCAACTCACGGTCTATCATCAAGGGAAGGTGGTACTGCATGTGGAATAACGGAAAGGTCAAGGCCTTTACCCTGCTCGAAGCCTTGGTCGCTCTCTTGGTGCTCAGTGGGGGAGTGTTGGTCTTTCAAGGCTTGACCAAGCTCCTGCATGCTGAATTGGACTACCAGGCACATCAAAAGCAGGAAGAATGGATACTTTTTCAGCAACAATTGCAGGTGGAATTGGATCGGAGTCATTTTGAAAAAGTAGCGGACAATCATATCTACTTGGTTCAGGATCAAAAACCAATTGCCATTGGTCAATCGAAAGGGGATGATATCCGAAAAACAGATGATAAGGGCAGGGGCTATCAGCCTATGATTTCAGGGGTTCACTCTAGTCAGATTTGGCAGGAGGGAGAGTCGCTTCATCTGCGGTTGAATTTTGAAGATGGTCTAGAAAGGGAGTATGTCTACCATGTGGTACCAGCGATACAAAATGAAAAAAGTTAAGGCTGGTGTCTTGCTTTACGCTCTCTTGATGGCAGCGATTTTTAGTCTCTTGCTTCAGTTTTACCTGCACCGTCAGGTTGCGGAAAGACGAATCTTAAAGACGAGTCAAGATCGCCTTCGGGCCTATGCTTTGGTGCAAATGGCTCTTGAAAAGAGAAAGAGTGATGAGAAGACATCAGAGATTCATTTAAAATCTGGAACCGTTCAGCTAAAGAAGGATACTGGTTTTCTTCATGCCCAGGCTGAGATGGATGGCGAAAGCTATGAGTTTGTCCTTCCAGTAAGGGAAGAAAAAGAAAGTAAGAAGAGCCAAAAAGAAAAGAAGAAGACACAGAAAGATAAGGAGAAGGCAGGGAGCGAAACGCCTTCTGAAGAGACGCCAAACGAGATCAAGGAACCATCAGAAAATAGCGAAAAAGACTAATTTTTGGTATGATAGGGTGCGGAGGAAATCATGAATTTCGAAAAAATTGAACAAGCTTATACCTATCTATTAGAAAACACTCAAAGTATTCAAAATGAATTGTCGACCAACTTTTATGACGCCTTGATTGAACAGAATGCCATGTATTTGGATGGCAAGACGGATCTAGACATTGTTAAAAACAATAGCAAAAAATTAAAAGAACTAGGTTTAAGTAAGGAAGAATGGCGCAGAGCCTACCAATTCCTTTTTATGAAAGCTACTCAGACAGAACCTTTACAAGCGAATCACCAGTTCACACCAGATGCGATTGGTTTTATCATTACATTTTTGATCGATCAGTTGGCTAAAAGCGACCAACTGGATGTCTTAGAAGTGGGAAGTGGAACTGGAAATCTCGCTGAGACCATTGTCAACAATAGCCGTCTCACGATTGATTACTTAGGATTGGAAGTAGATGATCTCTTGATTGATCTATCTGCTAGTATCGCAGACGTGATGGAATCCAGTGTTGTCTTTGCACAAGGCGACGCGGTGCGTCCTCAAGTTTTAAAAGAAAGTGACTTGATCGTTAGCGACTTACCGATTGGCTATTATCCAGATGATGCAATTGCCCAGCGCTATCAGGTGGCGAGCTCCGAAGGCCATACCTATGCCCATCACCTCATGATGGAACAGGCTCTGAAATACCTGAAACCTCAAGGAGTAGCCATCTTTTTAGCTCCAAACAACCTCTTGACGAGCCCTCAGAGTGATCTGTTGAAAGCTTGGCTAACAGACAAAGCCCAAATTCTTGCCATGCTGACCTTGCCAGAATCTCTTTTTTCAAATCCAGCCTATGCTAAGACGATTTTCGTCCTACGAAAACAAGAAGAAGAGTCTGTTCAGCCCTTTGTCTATCCTTTTACCGATCTCCAGGATCAAGACCAGGTGGTTCACTTTATGGAAAGTTTCCAAAACTGGTTAAAGGATAGTGAAATTTGATCAAAGATCTGATATAATAGAGGAAGTGAAAACGCTTAATGAGGTGAATATATGTCGAAAACAATTTCTATTAATGCAGGAAGCTCTAGTTTGAAATGGCAATTGTACCAAATGCCAGAGGAAACTGTTCTTGCAAAAGGGTTGATTGAACGGATCGGTTTGAAAGATTCTATTTCAACTGTTAAATTTGATGGACGCTCTGAAAAACAAGTATTAGATATCCAGGACCATACACAAGCTGTAAAAATTTTGTTGGATGATTTGATTCGTTTTGATATTATCAAATCCTACGATGAGATTACAGGTGTGGGCCACCGCGTCGTTGCTGGTGGAGAATACTTTAAGGATTCTGCCTTGGTAGATGACGAAGTCCTTCGAAAAGTAGAAGAATTGTCTTTGTTAGCACCTCTTCATAATCCTGCAAATGCAGCTGGAATTCGCGCCTTTAGAGAGATTTGTCCAAATATTACCAGTGTTGTGGTATTTGATACTTCTTTCCATACAACCATGCCGGAAAAAGCTTATCGTTACCCTCTTCCAACCAAATATTACACAGAAAATAAGGTCCGTAAGTACGGTGCTCATGGAACCAGTCATCAGTATGTAGCGGGTGAAGCTGCTAAACTTCTTGGAAAACCATTAGAAGAATTGAAATTGATCACCTGCCACGTTGGAAATGGTGTATCTGTTACAGCGGTTGACAAGGGAATCTCTGTCGATACCTCAATGGGCTTCACACCTCTAGGTGGAGTCATGATGGGAACCCGTACAGGGGATCTCGATCCAGCGATTATTCCTTACTTGATGGAACATACAGAGGATTTCAATAAACCTGAAGATATCAGCCGTATCCTCAATCGTGAATCAGGTCTTCTGGGTGTTTCTGGATCTTCTAGTGACATGCGGGATATCCATACAGCGATGCACAATGGAGACGAAAAAGCTAAATTGGCTTACGATATCTTTATCGATCGTTTGCAAAAATACATCGGTCAATACTTAGCAGTCTTGAATGGTGCAGATGCCATCATCTTTACAGCAGGAATCGGTGAAAATGCAGTAAATGTTCGTTCTTCTATTATCAATGGAATCAGCTGGTTTGGCTGCAAGGTCGACCCTGAAAAGAACGTCTTTGGAGTTGTCGGAGATATTTCTACAGATGATTCCCGTGTGAAGGTATTGGTGATTCCAACGGATGAAGAGTTGGTGATTGCGCGTGACGTTGAACGTTTCAAAAATCAGTAAACTGTAATAAAGAGAGAAGGCTGGAGGCGAAAGCCCCAGTCTTCTTATTTTATACAAGAAAGAGGTTGTCCATTGAAAAATATACAGTCATTTGTTCGAAAGCACCCATTATGTAAGAATGCCCTCTGGCTCCTTCTTTTTGTGCCCTTATTCTTTCTCTCACAATTCCCCCTCATCACCATGGTTTATTCCCTTCAAGAAGGAATGGATGCAAGGTGGGTCACTATCCTCACTCTCTTGGTGACAGTGGCGGTGCTATTTATTTTTTATATAGTCATCAAAAAGAGCCCTCTGGAGAACTTAGATGCTCGGGTTATAACCTGGCCGTCTTTGGGGAGAAATTTTCTTTTTCTTCTCTTGTTGATGGCTAATAACCTGCTCGCCTATCCCTTGTTGAAACAAGAGGCAGGTGGTACGACGGCAAACCAAGCGGCTCTGAATGAACTGCAATCTCATGCTCCTTTTCTTGCTATGGGCATGGTCGTGATCCTTGTTGCTCCGATTCTAGAAGAGCTGCTCTGTCGGGCCATTATCCCTCGTTTGATCTTTCGAGGGGCAGAACCAATCGGTTATCTAGCCGGTGCTCTCTTTTTTACGTACTTGCATGGACCGAGTACCCTAGGGGAGTGGGTAGCTTACGGAGGCATGTCCTTGATCTTAACTTGGGTGGCTTATCGCTATAAGCGGATCGAGTATAGCATTTGCCTTCATATGACCTTGAATGCGCTAGCTTATTATTATCCGGTGGTCATACTCCTTTGTTTATTGCCAGTATGGAGAGTTTTCTTCCATGATAAATTATGATAAAATGGTAGGTACCAATGAGTTTTGATGCAGAACCATCCTACAGAAGGTCAGAAATCCGTATGGAGAGTAGACTCAGAGGTTTAGAACACTTGTTCTAGCCTCTTTTGTTCGCAATCATGCTGTAGGAAGGGAATCAAAGGAGAACGAAAATGATTGATAATAAATGGCTGAGTGGCCAAGGGACCCTTCTTTGTGGGATCTTAAATGTCACTCCGGATTCATTTTCTGATGGCGGTAAGTATACGAGTGTGGATGCAGCCGTGCAGCAGGCGAGAAAACTGATCCAAGAAGGAGCTCAGATCCTCGATATCGGAGGAGAATCAACCAGACCAGGAAGTCATTATGTGGAAATCCAAGAAGAAATTGACCGCGTGGTTCCAGTGATCGAAGCTATTCGGCAAGAAAGTGATGTCTTGATTTCAGTGGATACCTGGAAGTCCCAGGTGGCAGCCGCAGCGCTTGAAGCTGGAGCTGATATTGTCAATGATATTACTGGTTTTCTTGGAGATCCTAAGATGGCTGCTGTGGTTGCGGAGCATGAAGCGAGCGCAGTTCTCATGTTTAATCCAGTGATGGCAAGACCGCATCATCCAAGTTCCACTATCTTTCCAAGTTTTGGTTTTGAACCAGTCTTTTCAGAGCAAGAACTTCAACAGATGGCTCAAGAACCGATTCAAGACGTGATGTGGACCTTCTTTGATCGCTCGCTTGCGGTAGCGAAAGCAGCTGGTGTCCAGATGGATCGTATTATGCTGGATCCTGGGATCGGATTTGGTTTGACCAAGCGAGAGAACTTACTTTTATTACAAGAACTCGGGACGATTCACCAAAAGGGCTATCCGATCTTTCTAGGGGTCTCCCGCAAACGTTTTGTGGTCAATATTATTGAGGAAGCTGGATTTGAAACAGATCCTGCAACGGAGACTGGTTTTTGGAATCGGGACCTGGCTTCGAGCCATTTGACCAGTATTGCAGCCAGTCAAGGAGTCGAAGTGGTGCGGGTGCATGATATTCCCCTTCACAAAATGGCAGCCAGTCTGGGCCAAGCTATTTTCCAAGCCCAAGAGGCAGCAGATACCAATTTAAAACAATACAAGTAAATGAAGACAAAAGAACATCAGTTGGATCTTCGTTGGCTAGAGGCCTATCGTTCCCAAGATCCACATTTCGGCTTGGAGCGCATGGAAGCTCTCTTGGCTTTGAGAGGAAATCCTCACCTAGACTGTCGGGTCATCCATATTGCGGGGACTAATGGCAAGGGATCTACCATTGCTACCTTGTCCCAACTTTTGAGGCAGGCAGGTTTACGCGTTGGAGTCTTTACTTCTCCTTATCTGATCCATTACAATGACCAAATCACCATTAATGGCGAAGCCATTTCGGATCAAGACCTGCAAACCTACCTGGATAGTTACCAGCAACTCCTGGAAGCTGAACAATCAAGGGCTGTTTTTCAAGGGTTGACGGAATTTGAAGTGATGACGGCCATCGCCTATGATTATTTTGCTCACGAGGAGCTGGATTATGTGATCATGGAAGTCGGTATGGGGGGACGACTAGACAGTACCAATGTCTGTCAGCCTGTTCTGACGGCGATCACTTCGATTGGCTTGGATCATGTCGCCCTTCTTGGGCCAGATCTGGCTTCCATCGCCCGTGAAAAGGCAGGCATCATTAAGCCAGGAATTCCTCTGGTTCTAGGGAAATTAGAAGCAGAAGCCAGCCAAGTCATTGAAGGCATTGCAATTCAGAAGCAGGCACCGATAACAGCCTATGACAGAGATTACCAAGTTGAGCTAGAGGCCTCTTGTCTATCGGGCCAATCCTTTTCTTATCACAGTTCCAAAAGAGAAACAGCCTCCTATCAAGTAGCGCTCTTAGGTCATCACCAGGCTAGAAATGCAGCTCTTGCGATCAGTATCTGTGATGTACTTTTTGAAAGAGAAGGGCGTGAACTCTTGTCAAGAGAGTTAGTGGATGAGGCCTTGCATCAAGTCGTCTGGCCTGGCCGGATGGAAGTGGTCTCGCAAAATCCCATGATCTTACTAGATGGGGCCCATAACCCCCATGCCGTTGCGCCTTTGATCGCAAGTCTTCGGGAACTGTTCCCAAGTCAAAATAAGACCATTCTTTTTACCTGCATCCGGACCAAAGCTTTAGAAGAGATGCTCATTCAGTGGCAGGAACTGGAAAATAGTCGCTTGATCCTAACGACCTTTGAAGATCCAAGAGCCTATTCTCAAGAAGAGATAAGAGCTGCTGCGAAAAACCATCAGCTTGAGGAAGTCAACTGGCAAGAGTTTCTACAAAACTGGCAAGCAAAAGGCGATGAGCTCCTCATTGTAACGGGATCGCTCTACTTTCTTAGCCAGGTACGACCTTATTTATTAAAAACAGAAAAATCCAACTAGGAGATGATATGGATACAAAGAAAATTGAAGAAGCAGTGAAAATGATCATCGAGGCAGTCGGTGAAGATGAGAACCGTGAGGGACTTCAGGAAACGCCGACCCGCATTGCCAAGATGTACCAAGAAATCTTTGCAGGATTAGGGCAGACAGCAGAAGAGCACCTGTCTAAATCATTTGAAATCATTGATAACAATATGGTGGTCGAGAAGGATATCTTCTTCCATTCCATGTGTGAGCATCACTTTTTACCATTTTATGGAAAAGTGCACATTGCCTACATTCCAAATGGCCGTGTGGCTGGGCTTTCAAAACTGGCTCGTACGGTCGAAGTATACGCTAAAAAACCACAGATTCAGGAACGTTTGACGGTAGAAATCGCAGATGCCTTGATGGAATATCTTGGAGCACAAGGAGCACTTGTCTGGGTAGAAGCAGAGCATATGTGTATGAACATGCGGGGTGTCCGTAAACCTGGGACCGCTACAGTGACAACTGCTGCGCGTGGACTGCTTGCGACAGATAAAGACTTAAAAAATGAAGCCTATAAACTCATGGGCCACTAATGGCTGGCTATAAGAGGTGAACAGAGTGGATCAATTACGGATCAAGGACTTAGAGGTATACGCCTATCACGGTGTTTTTCCAGCAGAAAAAGAATTAGGACAACGTTTTGTCCTAGACATATGGGTAGATTATGAGATGACCCGTGCTGCCCGCACAGGTGATTTGGAAGCTTCGATCCATTATGGGATCTTGGCGGAACAGTTGACCGAGTGGATGCAGGCAGAAAAGATCGATCTGATTGAAACAGTGGCCTTTCAATTGGTTCAAAAGATTTTCGAAAGCTATGCCTTTGTAGAAAAAGTTCGTCTGGAGTTGAAAAAACCTTGGGCTCCTGTTCCCTTGCCATTAGAGACTTGTTCGGTGACAATCGAACGGGAGAAAAAACGGGCCTTTATTGGGCTTGGCACCAATATGGGAGATAAACAACTGCAACTAGAGACGGCGCTAGAAAAAATCAAGGATCGAGGTATTCGCCTTCTTCAGACATCCACAAGGATTGAAACAGAACCTTGGGGAGGAGTGGAGCAGGACACCTTTTTGAATCAAGTGGCAGAGGTTGAAACTTGGATGACCCCAGAGGATTTATTAGAGACCTTACTGGCCATTGAGCTGGAAATGGGGCGTGTTCGTGAGGTCAAGTGGGGGCCACGTGTGATCGATCTAGATCTGCTCTATATGGATGACACCATTTGTTACAGTCCAAACTTGATCTTGCCGCATCCTTATGTGGCAGAACGTGCCTTTGTTCTAGAATCTTTGAATGAAATTGCTCCTCATTTTGTGGACCCTGTTCAAAGAAAGCCTATTCGCCAATTATGGGAGGCTGTCAAATAGTCTCTCTTCTTTGCATCATAAAAAAAACAATCCCTATTCGAGGGATTGTTTTTGTTTGTCTGAGTTTATTTACGATACAAGCGATCGTATTGGTAGACAGGGTCCATAGTGACGTTGATACCGAGCTTGCGAAGGACATTCTTGTCTTCGTCTGTCAGCATCACGGTTGAGTGGGCTTCACTGCCTTTCAACTTGCCTAATTCTTGCATAGCAAGCTTAGCGTCTTCATTGGTCATAGCTGTAATGGCTAGGGCAATGAGGATCTCGTTTGAGTGAAGACGAGGGTTACGGCTACCCAAATGATTGATCTTCAAGCCTTGGATAGGTTGGACGTATTCTGGCTCGATTAATTTGGTTTCTTTATCAATATGCGCCAATTTCTTGATCGCATTGATCAGGAGGGCTGCGGTTGGGCCAAAGAGATCAGAGGTTTTTCCGGTTACCATCTCGCCGTTTGGCAATTCAAGGGCCAAGGCTGGCTCACCTGTTTCTTCTTCTTTTTGGCGGGCAAGCACGGTCACTTTCCGATCATTTGGAGTAATGCCCAAATCATTCATCAAGAGCTCAATCTTCTTGACAGCCCCTTCACCGACACGTTCAGCTTTGACATCCAAGATAGTTTGGTAATAGCGACGGATGATTTCTTGTTGGGAAGCTTCAATCGCAGCGTCATTGTCCACAATGGCAAAGCCAACCATGTTGACGCCCATATCTGTTGGAGAAGCGTAAGGAGAGGTTCCTAAGATGCGTTCCAACATGCGCTTCAAGACAGGGAAGATTTCGATATCGCGGTTGTAATTGACCGTCGTTTCCCCGTAGGTTTGGAGGTGGAAAGGATCGATCATATTGACATCGTCTAGATCTGCAGTCGCTGCTTCATAAGCCAAGTTAACTGGGTGGTGTAAAGGAAGATTCCATACTGGGAAGGTTTCAAATTTAGCATAACCTGATTTGATCCCATTTAATTGGTCATGGTACATATTGGACATACAAGTTGCCAGCTTACCAGAACCAGGTCCAGGAGCCGTCACAACGACCAAATTTCGACTAGTTTTGATGTAATCATTTTTCCCCATCCCTTCAGGAGAGATGATGTGGTCCATATCAGTCGGATAGCCCTTGATCGGATAGTGTAGATAAGAGGCGATCCCGCTCTTATCCAGTTGTTTGCGAAAGGCATCTGCTGCAGCTTGTCCAGCATATTGGGTGATGACGACAGAGCCTACAAAAATCCCCAATTCATTGAATTTGTCGATCAAACGCAGTACTTCTTGGTCATAAGAAATTCCTAGATCCCCACGGGCTTTTGAGTGCTCAATGTTATTGGCGTTGATGGCAATGACAATTTCCACCTGGTCGCGCAATTCTTGGAGCAGCTTGATCTTATTGTCTGGTTCGTATCCAGGGAGGACACGAGCAGCGTGGAAGTCTTCTAACATCTTACCACCAAATTCAAGGTAGAGCTTGCCATCGAATTGGTTGATCCGCTCAATAATGTGGTCACGTTGCAAGTTCAAATACTTTTCAGAACTAAAAGCTTGTTTTTTCATGTAAAACTCCTGTATATAAGGGAAGGGTCTACCACACAAATCCAAGGATGAGTGTTCAGTTTCCTACCATTTCATTCTTTCATATTATATCAGAAAACAGATGGAAGATAAAATATTCTAAGATACTTTCCTAAGGGGAGTGTGGATGCCGAGGGGCTCAATGGTGACTCACGCTGGAAAGTTTCAAAGAGAACCTTGTTTTCCCCCTAAAAAAGCCCCTTACGGGGCTTCAGATCGATGTTGTTTAATAGTGTTTGATCAAATCAACTGTAGAGCGATCCAATTTCTTAACCAATGCTTGCAAGAAGGCTTGCGCTTGCAAGAAATCATCCATGGCATAGAGGGTTTGGTGAGAGTGGATGTAACGTGCACAGACACCAATAGTGGTTGATGGGACCCCGCCGTTCTTCAAGTGTGCTGCACCTGCATCGGTACCACCTTTAGCACAATAGTATTGGAATTTGATGCCCGCTTCTTCAGCAGTAGTGAGCAAGAAATCTTTCATATTTGGTAGCATGATGTGACCTGGATCATAGAAGCGAAGCAGTGTTCCTTCCCCAATCGCTCCTTGGTCTCCAAAGACATCGGCTGCTGGCGAACAGTCTACAGCAAGGAAGATTTCAGGATCAAATTTAGTGGTTGAAGTGTGGGCTCCACGAAGTCCCACTTCTTCTTGAACGTTGGCCCCTACATAGAGTTCGTTGTTTAAGGCTTGTCCAGAAAGGCTCTTGGCCAATTCGCTGACCATCAAGACACCGTAGCGGTTATCCCATGCTTTTGAGATGACGTTTTTACCATTAGCAGTAAGAATCGCAGAGCTATCTGGGACCAAGGTATCTCCAGGACGGACCCCATAGCTTTCAGCTTCGGCTTTAGAGCTAAAGCCTGCATCAAAGACGATGTCGCTAATGGCAGGTACGGTTGGTCCACCTGTTCCACGTGTCAAATGAGGAGGAACAGATCCTGAAATAGCAGGGTATTCACGTCCGTCACGTGTAAAGAGTTTGAAGCGTTGGCTGCTGACGACCATCGGGTTCCAACCTCCGATTGGGACAACACGGAAAGTTCCATCAGCTTTGATTTCGCTAATCATAAAACCAACTTCGTCCATGTGGGCAGCTACTAAGATACGAGGAGCGTCGGCAGCTGTTGAGTGTTTGATCCCAAAGATCCCACCGAGACCATCTGTCACGATTTCGTCCACATGAGGGGTCAATTGTTGGCGCAAATAATCCCGTACAGGAGCTTCATGACCTGAGATGGCAGGGATTTCAGTTACTTCTTTGATTTTAGAAAATAAATCAGTCATAGGTTACCTTCTTTCTGATGCTATTTTATCACTTTTTCTACAAGGATGGTAGCGTTATTATAGAAATCGGTCCCGAAAAACTGAAGGAGGAGATCCAGCCTAGACCATTGTCCCTCTGCTTATTTTGTGTTACAATAGGCACTATGAAAGCTAAAAAAATTATTTTGTCTAGTCTGGCTCTAGCAAGTGCAGGAGCTCTTGCGGCCGGTGTTTATAAAATTGCCAAAGATCAAAAGCGTCTCCGTACTCAAGAAGAGTTGGTAGCAGAAGTACGGGAGCAAATGGAAGCTATGGGGACGATTGCGACCTTGTATGTGGAACTCTACGAGTCTAGTGAAGAGCGCTTAGTAGGAGGCGTCATTTTCGAAGATGAGCGCCATTACCGCTTTGTCTATGAGGATGGTCTTTTGCATTATGAAGAGGAAAAACTATGATTACACCAAATTCTCTAGAAGAAATTGCTTCTTATATAGAGCAAGAGGACAAGAAAGTGTTTGTCTTTTCAGCAGATTGGTGTGGGGATTGCCGTTACCTCAAACCTTTTTTGCCGGAGATTGAGGCTGAAAATCCCGAATTTACCTTTATCTTGATTGACCGCGATGCCTATATGGATCTGGCGAAAGTCTGGGATGTTTATGGGATCCCAAGTTTGGTGGTTCTGGAAAAGGATAAGGAAATCGGTCGGTTTGTCAATCGGGATCGGAAAACCAAAGCGCAGATTACAGCATTCTTAGCAGGATTAAAATAGGAGAAAATCATGATTGTAACATACAACAAAGAACAAGTCGGCGATGTCTTGATGTTGACCCTGAAAAATAGTGGGGAAGCCAAGCTCGCGGTGGAGAGAAAAGGAAAAGTGGCTCGTGTTTACCGTGAGGACAACCAAGAAACGGTTGCCTGGAATATCTTTGATGCCTCATCTTTCTTCGCCATCGAAGGCAAGGGCCAAGTCTTTTTGACAGATGAGCAAGTAGCTCGTTTGAACCAAGAATTGGAAAGAGAAGGCTTCGCAGAACGATTGGTCAATGATCGGGAACCAAAATTTGTGGTGGGAGAAATCCTTGAAATGGTAGCCCATCCAGATAGTGACCACTTGAATATCTGCCAAGTAGCAGTTGGACCAGATAAGACGGTTCAGATCGTAGCTGGAGCTCCAAATGCGCGGGTGGGTCTAAAGACCATTGTCGCTCTTCCAGGTGCTATGATGCCGGATGGCAGCTTGATTTTCCCAGGGGCCCTTCGTGGTGAAAAAAGTTATGGCATGATGTGCAGTCCGCGTGAATTGCACTTGCCAAATGCTCCTCAAAAACGAGGCATTATTGAATTGGATGATGCAGAAGTAGCAGGGACACCTTTTGATCCTGCTCGTCACTGGCACGAATAAAGAGAAGAATCTAGGATGTTTTGGATCCTAGATTTTTTTGATTTTGGTTTGTCACCTCCATTTTTTGAAATTTTTTCGAATAAATAGATAGGAGGTAAATGATGTATAATAAAGTTATTTTAATCGGTCGCCTAGTAGCGGCCCCAGAATTGCATAAAACCAGCACAGACAAATCCGTTGCCCGAGTGACCGTTGCGGTCAATCGTCGCTACAAGGACCAAAACGGGGAGCGAGAGACTGATTTTGTCAATGTGGTTGTCTGGGGGAAATTGGCTGAAACCATGGCTAGTTATGCCAGTAAAGGGAGCTTGATCTCTTTGGATGGAGAGATTCGGACGCGCCGCTACGAGAAAAATGGGGTCATGCAGTATGTGACAGAGGTCCTCTGCCAAAGTTTTCAGTTGCTAGAGAGCCGCGCTCAGCGAGCGATGCGTGAAAATGGTGGAACGGGAGATTTAGCCGATATCATCTTAGAAGAGGAAGATCTTCCCTTTTAGGATCAAAAAAGAAAGCTGGTTCGTTTATAGACCAGCTTTTTTGATACTTGCTAGGGATTTCATTCGGGAACAAGTCTTTTAAAAATAAATCAAAAATATGCATCTGTACAATAAAAGCCAGCACTTTTCTTGAAAAAGTAGTAAAATAAAGTAATATATATTCAAAATTTTCAGAAAAGGAACGGAGTTTGAAGGGGAAAGAAGAAAGAAAAGAACTGTTAAAATGGCTGATAAAACGGGTTCTACTGGTGATTCCGGTGGCCTGCATCCTCTTGTGGATCTATGCCGTTTGTCAAACCAGTAGCATCAAGGATCAGACCAAGATCGGTGTCACCTATATGACCATGAACAATGAGTTCTATAAAAGTATTCATTTGGAAATTAGTCGGATTGCTGATGAGAGAGGGGCTCTTGTATCTGTTCGAGATCCAGAATTGGACGAAAAAAGGCAGAGCCAGCAGATCGATGATTTTTGCGCTCAAAAGGTAAATGTGATTGTGATTAATCCGGTTAAAGGGGATAGTCAGCCCATTTTAAGAGCTCTTAAAAAAGCTAGAAAACAAGGAATTAAGATCATTGCAGTTGATACCCAGCTCAAGCATTTTAAGCCGGATGCCAGCATTGTCTCTGATAACTACCAAGCAGGAGTCTTGATTGCGAAAGAGCTGACGAAACGCTCTTCAAATGCTCGGATCCTTCTCTTGGAGCACAAAGGGACTGTTTCGGCAGATACGCGGATTCAGGGATTTAAGGATACCATCAAAGGACATGGCTCTTATGAGATTATCTCTGAACTAGAAACCAAAGGTCAGACGGAGATCGCCATGCCGGCTGTCCGTAAGTTCTTGCAGTCAGGGGGGAATGTCGATACACTAGTTGCCCTAAATGACCGCTCGGCTATAGGAGCTTTAGCAGCGATCAAGGAGCAAGGAATCACTCATCCCATTGCGATTTATGGGATCGATGGCTCACCAGATATGAAAGCCTTGCTACACTCGACAGATGATGTCGTGGGAACCGTTGCCCAGTCTCCGTTGAAGATGGGAGACCGCGTGATGGAGGTCATCCAAGATATGACGGCTGGGAAAAGCTACCAAAAAGAGATAACCATTCCGGTTCAAATGATGACAAAGGAAAACATCGATCACTTTGATGTGAATGGGTGGCAGTAATGAGAAAATTTAGAGGTGTGAGATACAGTTTAGCCATCCTGATGGTCGTAAATTTTATCGCTGTGATGCTCAACAGTATCATCTATCTTCAAGCAACCAACTATATCATTGCCCAACGGCAAGCTTCTCTATTAGTAGAACGCTTAGAGCGTATTCCTTTTGCGCCTTCGACAACTTTTTGGTTGTCTGCGCTCTTATTTGCTGGAATTGCCTTGATCTCCATGAGTCGTTACCGGTCTCAAACGAGTCGATGGTCCATTTTTGATAAGTGGAACATTCTGGAGATCCTCCTGATGTTGCTCTTGATGTGGGTCCAAAATGTAGCTTATAACGGGCTTATTCTATTGGTTTTTGCGGATATCTTCTATGGTTCCAAAGAGTTGAATACCAAGCGAGACCGCAAGTATTGGTTTGCCTTTATCCTAGTGAGTTTCTTGATGCTTCTTGTGACCAATTCAGACGTCTTTTCGCTTTTCTTTCCGATACCTTCTCTTGATGTCTATATTCATTTTTATCCTGCCTCTATTCGGATTCTGGCCTTTTTCTTGAAGAATTCCCTCTATGCCTTGAATATGGTGCTCTTCATTATTTCACTTTTGTTCTATATTATGAATGTTCTTGCGGAAAACCACGAAGTAGAAGAAGAGTTGGCCATGGTTTCGAAGGTCAATACGGAGTTGAACAACTATATGGCCTTGTCTGAGAAGATTGCAGAAGATCGGGAGCGCAAGCGGATTGCTCGGGAAATTCACGATACCTTGGGACACGCGCTAACAGGGATCTCGGCCGGCTTAGATGCTGTTGGGGTCTTGATTGATATCGATCCCAATCGGGCAAAAGAGCAGGTAAAAAGTGTATCAGAAGTTGTCCGTGAAGGGATCCAGGATGTGAGGGGCTCTCTCAACCGCCTCCGTCCAGGTGCCCTTGAGGGACGAACCCTCAAAGATGCTTTGGAAAAGATGATCCGCGAGTACCAGACGCTTTCCAACTTGCAGGTTGATTTACACTATGAATGGGTCGATGTCGATATGGACGTCATGATTGAAGATACGATCTTTCGTGTGATCCAAGAGTCTATGACCAATGCGGTTCGCCACGGTCATGCCAGTCAGATGAGCCTTCATTTTTTTGAGGATAAAGAAAATTACCTGATTGAGTTGCAGGACAATGGGGTTGGATTTGAAACCTTGACCTATGGCTATGGGCTCAAGCAGATGATGGAGCGTATTTCCATCCTAGGAGGACAGCTTCAATTTGAAAGTCGCGATGGATTTTTCACGCGCGTCAGTTTACCGAAATATAAAGAAGGGAGATAGAGATGGTGATAAAAGTAATGGTGGCAGATGACCAGGCCTTGATTCGAGAATCTCTGAAAATTATTTTGTCAGCCCACCCCGATATCGAAGTGGTGGCCACAGTGGAAGATGGAAATCACGTCTTGTCGAGCATTCCACAGACACATCCTGACCTGATCTTAATGGATATTCGGATGCCAGGCATGGATGGGGTTTTGGCGACAAAAGAAGTCAAAGAGCACTATCCGGATATCAAAATTATTATTTTAACGACCTTTGATGATGATGAATTTATCTATAGTGCACTCAAGTAGGGTGCTTCAGGTTATCTTTTAAAGGGAGCCTCGACAGAGGAACTCTATGAAGCGATTAAGGTGGTGTATCAAGGCGGAGCCATGATCAACCCGAATATCGCTAGTAAAGTCTTTCAAATTTTCTCACAAATGGCCAAAACCAACTTCTCTATTGCTGTAGATGAGGACAATGTCAAGGATTTGAGCACGACGGAATGGCGCATTATCCAAGAAGTCGGCTATGGAGAGTCCAATAAAGAAATTGCGGCCAAACTTTTCTTGTCAGAAGGAACCGTGCGCAATTACCTATCAACGATTTTGGCGAAATTAAACCTACGAGATCGAACGCAATTGGCGATCTGGTCAGTCCAAACAGGAGTGACGAGACGTGATTTTTCTAAAGGAAATACAGAATGAAATTGAAGCGAAAGCATCTTTGTTGGGGGATCGGTCTCCTTGTTGCGCTCTGTGCGAGCGCAGGTTTTTATTGGTGGAAACAGCAACCGACCGTCCTCCATATCGGCGTTTATGCAGGTTCTAGCTGGGATGTGCCGACCAGTCAACGTTCCCATGCCTTGGATCGTGCGATTCAAAAATTTGAAAAATCCCATCCCCACGTCCGTGTAGAGTATGAAAACGGGATTCCGCAGTCAGATTATTCAGACTGGCTCTCTGAAAAGATTGTCTCAGGAAAGACGCCGGATGTGTTTATGGTCTCTGAGCAAGATCTTTCCTTATTAGCTGCGCGTGGCGTGCTCGAGAAGTTAAATGGTTATATGGATCGAAAAGACCAAGCTGCCTTTTATCCCGTTGCCTTTGAATCCGGTGTCTATCAGGGGCAAACCTATGCCTTACCTTATGAAAGCAATCCGATTTTGATGTGTGTCAATAAAGATCTCTTGGATAAAGAAGGCATCGCGGTTCCCAAAGAAGGCTGGACCCTTGAAGAGTTCTATACGATTTGCAAGAAACTAACCAAGGATACCAATGGAGATGGGCAATTGGACCGATTTGGAAGTACAGAATACACCTGGAAAGAAGCCTTGGCGGCAAATGGAGGTCATCTCTTCCAAGGTGGTATGCTCAAACTGACAGCTCCAGAGGTGAAAGAGTCTTTGACTTTTCTGCAAAAATTGGAAGATCTAAATAAAAATTACAAGGTGAGCTCTAAAGATTTTGACCAGGGGAAAGTTGCTTTCTATCCTATGACCTTGGCCCAATATCGGACCTATAAACCTTATCCCTACCACGTTTCTAAATATTCAAACTTCACTTGGACCTGTATCCCGATGCCGGCTAAGTCAAAATCGACCAAGGCAACCTTGGTCACGACGACTTCTTTTGCTATGTCGGCTCGAAGTTCTCATTCCAAGTTGGCTTGGGAATTGATGCAACTCTTAACAGAGGATCCAGAAATTCAACAAACTCTCTTTGCCCAATCCCAAGGGATCTCTGTCATGCCACAGGTAGTCAAGAGTCGCTCTAGTAAAGACCTTTTGCAGGTGGATGATTTTGGAACAGATTCCTTGACCAATCAGACCTTGAACCGCATCATGGAACAAGCTGTTGAAAGTAGTCCGAAAAATGTCTCAAAAGAGGTGTTAGAAAAGCTAGACTACTTGATTGGCAATGCCTTGCGCGATCAGGATGTCGAGAACCGCTTGCCTCAAATTCAGAGGGAGATTGAAAGTAGCCTACAGGTAGGAGTTTAGAGTAAAATAAGATGGCATTTTGTCAAGTGACAGATGTCATTTTTTTATTGCTAAATGTCATATTGGGAATGTGACATTTGACAATGTAAAAACGCTTTCAAATAGTCTACAATAGAGTCAAATAAAGGAGGCGTAGAAAAATGAAATACCTCGTTTTGGTCAGTCATGGTGGACTGGCAGAAGGTCTAAAGACATCACTAGCCATGTTTGCTGGCGATAAGATGGATCAAGTCATCGCAGTTGGACTCAAAGAAGGAAAATCGGTCGATGACTTCGCAGTTGATTTCAGAGAGAGCATTTCAGGATTGACAGCTGATGATTCTGTTTTGGTCTTGGCAGATATCGTAGGTGGTAGTCCATTAACCACTGCAGCCACGGTTCTAGAAGAAGCTGGAAAGCTCGATGGAGCCTTGATCCTTGGTGGGATGAACCTCACCATGGCCTTGACGGCAGTTGTGATGAAGGATGTGTTGGATGGAGACGATTTGTCAGCCACCATCTTATCAGAAGCACGATCTGCACTACAGCCTTTTGAAGTTTCAGCCACTGGTGCTGAAGAAGATGATGACGATATTTAATAGGGAGGTACCTTATGGTAGTAACATTTGTACGGATTGATGACCGCATGATTCACGGTCAGACAGTCACACGCTGGGCAAAGGAAAAACCATGTGATGGTTTGATTGCCGTAAACGATGCAGCAGCATCAAACAAGGTTTTGATTCAAGCTTACAAAGGCGCATCAGACAAGAAAACCTTTGTATGGACAAAGGAAGCCTTTAAGGAAAAATCAGCAAAAGTAACAGAATCAGATAGTCGTTACTTCTTGATCACCAAAAATCCAATCGATATGAAGGAAATTTTGGTCGACCAAGGGTTTGTCCCAGGTGATGTCAAAGAAATCATTGTTGGCCCTGCAAATGATCGTCCTGGAGCTGTGAAATTGGGAAATAACCAATCCATCACTCAGGAAGAAGCAGAAGCCTTCCAAGCCATTCAAGCAGCAGGCTACAAGGTGAAATTCCAATTGTTGCCAGATGTTTCTATCGGGTATTGGGATGATTTCAAATCAAAATTTGGTTTTTAAAACTAACAGTCCTATCTGTTAGGTAAATAAATTTACAAACAAAAGGAGCGTTTGTTATGACAATTTCATGGATTCAAGCAATCTTGCTTGGTATTTTCGCCAGCTTGTCTTCAATGCCTGGTATGGGAGGTTCCAGTATCGGGAACTATACACTCGGTCGTCCTTTGATCGGTGGGTTGATTTCAGGTTTAATTCTTGGAGATGTGACAACTGGTATTATGGTCGGGGTTGCCCTTCAAGTCGTTTATATCGCCTTGGTAACACCTGGTGGTACCGTATCTGCCGATGTTCGTGCCATCTCTTATATCGGTGTTCCTCTTGCTATCTTGTTTGTGCATGCTAATAACATCACAGATGAAGCTGGAATCGCCGCAGCTGCAGCTCCAATCGGTGCAGCCGTTGGGACAATCGGTACAGTTCTTTTCTACGGTACCGCTACTATGAACTTGGTATGGCAACACATTGGTTGGAAAGCCGTTGAAGAAGGAAACTTCAAAAAACTCTACGCAGTTGACTGGGTTTACCCTTGGATCTCTCACTTCCTCTTCTCTTTCCTTCCAACAATGATTATCACCAAATACGGTGAAAACATGGTTGATTTGATGAAACAATACCTTCCTATGGATGGTTACTGGATGAAAGCCCTCTTTACAGTCGGTGCTCTTCTCCCATGTGTCGGTATTGCCATCTTGTTGAAACAAATTGTTACAGAAGCAACTGACTTCATTCCATTCTTTGTTGGATTTACCTTGGCAAAATCTCTCGGATTGAACTTGGTATCCAGTGCTGTTGTTTCATTAATCTTTGCAGTAATCTACTATGAACTTGAAGTGATCAAATCGATGAAAGCTGCTCCTGCTGGAGCGGTAGATCTAGACGATGATGAGGAGGATATTTAAAATGGCTGATAGAAAGAAAATTTCAAAGAAAACATTAGCAAAAGCATTCCATCATTGGTATTATGGTCATTTGACTTGTTTCTCTCAAGAACATATGCAAACCTTCGGGTACTTGACTTCTATGCTTCCAATCGTAGAAGAAATGTATGACACAAAAGAAGAACAAAAGGATGCTATGCAAACCTATACGGCCTTCTTCAACACTGAACCACAACTTGGATCTCTTGTTGTAGGGATCACAGCTGGTTTGGAAGAAGCGCGTGCAAACGGAGATGCAGTAGATGGCGAAACCATCAACGGTATGCGTGCCGGTTTGATGGGACCAATTGCTGGTATTGGTGACTCATTGGTCGTTGGTACCTTGATCCCAGTTCTCTTAGGGATTGCCCTTGGACTTTCTAAAGGTGGTAACGTCGCTGGTGCTCTCTTCTACATCGTCGTATGGAACCTCTTAGTCTACTTTGGTATGCGCTTTGCCTTCTTCAAAGGTTACCAATTAGGGGATAAAGCCGTTGAATTCCTTGTAGGACCAAAAGGACAAGCTCTTCGTAAAGCGATCAGCGTTGTCGGTGGTATGGTTATCGGTGCCGTAGCAGCTACTTGGGTATCTGTTACAACAGCCCTTCAATTCAAGAATTCTGAAGGAAAAGTCTTCTTGAACATTCAAGAAAAGATCGATGGTGTTTATCCAGGTCTCTTGACAGCAGCATTCATCACTCTTTGCTGGTGGTTGATGTCTAAGAAAAAAATTTCACCAAACAAAGTTATGTTACTTCTCGTTGTAGTTGCTTTGATCGGTGTTGCCCTTGGTATCTTTGACCCACATCTTAAATACTAAGGTAAAGAAAAACGAATTTGCTAGTAGGAGTTTTTGAGAATGAAGTGAATGGACCTCCTTTACTTGCACTTCATTCTCAATTTTTATCAGGAGGAATCCCATGGTTACAAAACAAGAACTTGTCAATGGATATGAAACAGAAATCAACTACCAACGCCACATGCTTGAAAACCTTGGTCGTTGGTTCAGCTTACTCTTTATCATTGCCAGTATTGGTGTGGTATTGATCTATCTCTTTCACAAAAGTTTCCTCCCACTCTTGATCCTCGGGATTTTACTAGCCTTGGTTGGAATTTTAGGCATGATTGTTTTTGGATATGGCATCTACCGCGGGCGGATCAATCTTCAAAAAGTGATCGATGATTTCAATCAAAAATTGACAATTTTAAATTGAAATTATAGAAACATCTCATCTATTTTTGAGGTGTTTTTTTCTTGACTATTTCTGACCAAGTGATACAATAGAAACATAAGTTAGCACTTACGTATAGAGAGTGCTAAAAAACTCGTATGGAGGAATGAATATGTTAAAACCATTAGGAGACCGTGTGGTCTTAAAAGTAGAAGAAAAAGAACAGACTGTTGGAGGTTTTGTTCTCGCAGGTGCGAGCAAGGCCGATACAAAAACAGCTGAAGTAGTGGCCGTTGGCGAAGGTGTGCGTACCCTAAGTGGCGAACTCATTGCTCCAGCTGTAAAAGCAGGAGACCACGTTTTGGTTGAAAGCCATGCAGGAATTGAAGTTAAAGATGGGGAAGAAACCTACACCATCGTTGGAACAGCAAACATTCTTGCAATTGTAGAGTAAGAGAAGAAAGAGGTAAGAGAAATGGCAAAAGATATTAAATTTTCATCTGATGCACGTTCTGCAATGGTCCGTGGTGTCGATGTCTTAGCAGATACAGTGAAAGTTACGTTGGGCCCTAAAGGACGCAATGTGGTTCTTGAAAAATCATTTGGTTCTCCATTGATCACAAATGACGGGGTGACCATCGCCAAAGAAATCGAATTGGAAGACCATTTTGAAAATATGGGTGCTAAATTGGTGTCAGAAGTTGCTTCTAAGACTAATGATATCGCAGGTGACGGTACAACGACCGCAACGGTCTTGACTCAAGCCATCGTCCGTGAAGGGATCAAAAACGTCACTGCAGGTGCTAACCCAATTGGCATCCGTCGTGGGATTGAGACTGCTGTTGCAACAGCAGTAGAAGCTTTGAAAAACAATGCGATCCCAGTATCAAGCAAGGAAGCGATTGCTCAAGTAGCTGCTGTGTCTTCTCGTTCTGAAAAAGTCGGTGAGTACATCTCTGAAGCCATGGAAAAAGTTGGCAAAGATGGGGTTATCACGATTGAAGAGTCACGTGGAATGGAGACAGAACTGGAAGTTGTTGAAGGAATGCAATTTGACCGTGGTTACCTCTCACAATACATGGTCACTGACAATGAAAAGATGGTGGCAGACCTTGAAAATCCATACATTTTGATCACTGACAAGAAGATTTCAAATATCCAAGAAATCTTGCCATTGTTGGAAAGCATTCTTCAAAGCAACCGTCCACTCTTGATCATCGCAGATGATGTCGATGGCGAAGCTCTTCCAACACTTGTCTTGAACAAGATCCGCGGTACCTTTAATGTCGTAGCTGTCAAGGCACCAGGATTTGGAGATCGCCGCAAAGCCATGCTAGAAGACATTGCCATCTTGACAGGTGGTACAGTCATTACAGACGATCTTGGTTTGGAATTGAAAGATGCAACCATTGAAGCACTTGGTCAAGCAGCTAAAGTTTCAGTCGATAAAGACAGTACTGTCATTGTCGAAGGTTCTGGTAACCCAGAAGCGATCGCTAACCGTGTGGCTGTTATCAAGTCACAAATCGAAACTACAACATCTGAATTTGACCGTGAAAAATTACAAGAACGTTTGGCTAAATTGTCTGGTGGTGTTGCCGTAATCAAGGTTGGTGCTGCAACAGAAACAGAATTGAAAGAAATGAAGCTCCGTATCGAAGATGCCCTTAATGCGACTCGCGCAGCCGTTGAAGAAGGGATCGTTGCCGGAGGTGGTACAGCTCTTGTCAATGTCATCTCTGCAGTCGCAGCCCTTGAGTTGGAAGGAGATGAAGCGACCGGACGCAATATCGTTCTTCGTGCTTTGGAAGAACCTGTGCGCCAAATTGCCCACAATGCCGGTTACGAAGGATCTATTGTGATTGATCGCTTGAAAAATGCCGAAGTCGGAACAGGTTTCAATGCTGCAACAGGTGAATGGGTGAAAATGATTGATGCAGGAATCATCGACCCAGTTAAAGTGAGCCGTTCAGCCCTTCAAAACGCTGCTTCCGTAGCGAGTCTGATCTTGACAACCGAAGCAGTCGTAGCCAACAAACCAGAACCAGCAGCCCCAGCAGGACCAGGAATGGATCCAAGCATGATGGGCGGGATGATGTAAGACACGTAGCCTAATGGGTGCTAAAGCACCTCATTAGGCTACGGCAAGCACCATGGTGCCTTGCCGAAGTGTCTTACTAAGAAAATAAAGAAGGCGTTATCGGCCTTCTTTATTTTCTGTAGTAACTGTTACACGATTGAGGCTTTGCCTCTCATCATTGGACGCCAGCCACTATTGTGCGGTCTGGCTAATCGTCTTACTAGCTCAAAGAGAGTGGGACAGAAATCGATAATTCGTTAGAATTCGATTTCGTCGTCCCACCTCCGCACAGTTGAGTAGGGCTGTAAAAGATGATAAAATCAGCGTAGTAGAGCCCACTCAACCACTGTGTCTTGCTCGACAATCCAAAAACAATTGAGAGGCTAGGACTTTTGTCCCAGCCTCTTTTTATCGTGCTTTGGGATTTTCATTTGTTATGGAATAATATTTTTATTTTAAATTTTGTAACAAAAATGATAAATACTAATTAAAGAGGACTTGCGTAGATGCTTGGGAATCCAGTGTTTGCGGTATTTTCAGGCAGAGGAGTATTTGCCAACAAATTGCAATACAAATTAACTGATTTTGTAATAATTCTAGTGTATACTAGTAAGAGTAGATCACAGGTCTACATTGTTGCAAGGGGAGAACTTCCCACATACATGTCTATTGACAATAAAACTTGATCGTAATATCGCTGTTAGTAAAATGAGAGTTTGAACATAGCGTAGATTTTATCGACCTTTTTCATATTAAAAAATATTTTTCAAATTCCCCTTGCGCAAGCTCTTCCGGATTCCTCCGGGAGAGTTTTTTTGTTAAGGAAAAAAGATAGAAGGCCTTTTGAGTCTCTTTTGAAAGAGTAGCTCAGCAGCCATCATTTATGGTAAAATAGAACATATTCGTAGAGGGGAAGGAGTGAGGACTTTGTTGAAGATTTTTGTGTTAGAAGATGAATGGATCCAACAATCGCGTATCGAAGCGGTCTTGCAGGATCTCATCCGTCAAAAATCCTTGCAATGCAAAGCGCCAGAAGTGTTTGGGAAGTCAAGCCAGTTGCTGGATGCTATCACAGAGAGAGGCGCCCATCACCTATTCTTTTTAGATATCGAGATTAAAGGTGAGGAGAAAAAGGGGCTGGAGATCTCAAAAGAGATTCGTAAGAAAGATCCCCATGCGACCATTGTCTTTGTCACCACTCACTCTGAATTTATGCCCATTACCTTTCAGTACAAAGTGGCTGCCTTGGATTTTATCGATAAAACGCTGGGTGAGGAAGAGTTCAAAGAGAGAATCAGCTCAGCCATCGATTATACCTTGGAGCAAGCTGGGACCACGATTGCGCAAGATGCCTTTACATTTGAGAGTGCGATGGCGCGTGTACAAGTTCCTTTTAATAAGATTTTGTATGTTGAAACGTCCCCAACCATTCACAAGGTCATTTTACACACCCAGGAAGAGCGCTTGGAATTTTACGCTAGTATTGCCGATATCGAAAAAGCAGATCCCCGCTTGTATCGGTGCCACCGCTCCTTTGTGGTGAATCCGCAAAATATTACGAAGATTGATAAAGAAGCCAAGAAAGCTTTTTTTGAAAATGGGGACAATTGCTTGATCTCACGGACCAAGTACAGAGGCTTACTGGAAGCTTTGAAAAAATAGAAGGGAGAAAGAATTGCTGTTAGATATTCTAATGTCTTACCTAAAGTTCTTCGTCAGCATGCTGATCTATCGTCATATCAGTAGACAAGAGTTCACCTTGCGCTGGCTCTTTTTGTGCCCCTTCTTCTTTGCAATTATCTTTACCCTTGTGCCACCGGTAGGCTTTTTTGGCTATTTCTTAGTATTTATTGCCTATAGTTTCTATCGAAATCGTAACATACGACACCTTTTGAATATTTTTTACGGGCTCTACCCGGTTGTCATGGAGAGTCTCATTGGGCGCCTCCTAGCCTTTTATGTCTTTCCAATGCTAGGGATCGTACTTGTTCATGAGGCATCTGTCAGCTGGTATGATGCTCTACTTGAATTGCTGGTCTTTCCTGTTTATATAGGAATCACTAAATTGTTAAAACTAGATTTTACAGATCTAAAAGTAGGATTTCAACGGCAGTATTTTAATCGTTTCTTACTCCCAATGGATCTTTCCATGTTTGTGTATTTGCTCAGTGTTGTAGGTCTGGTGGTTTTTGAGGATATTATTCCGCATGCAGATGCTTTGCGGAAACAGTTAAATAGTATTTATTTGATTTTGTTTTTTGTGATGCTCTTGTATTTCAATGCAGTGTCCAAAGAACGATTGAAACAAGAGATTCTGGAACAAAAAGATAGGCAACTGCAGGAGTTAGCCACCTATAGCCAACACGTCGAAATGCTCTACGGGGAGATTCGTGCCTTTCGTCATGATTACCTGAATATTTTAACCAGTCTCAAATTAAGTATTGAGCACGAAGACCTCAATGCGATCAGGGAAGTCTATGAGAATGTTCTTCGAGAGAGTGGCCAGTAATTTTACAATAGTAAGTTTGATATTGCCAAACTCAGTCACATAGAAAATCCAGCTGTAAAAAGTGTTCTGTCCGCAAAATTATTGGAAGCTCAAAATAAAGGGATTGGGATCTCTGTCGAGATCGATGAACCTGTTCGTGATTTATTCATCGAGGTTTTAGATTTCATCACCTTCTTATCCATCCTTTGTGACAATGCTATCGAAGCGAGTCTTGAATCAGAGGACCCCCAGCTGACTCTTGCCATGCTTCAGGAGACGAACTCCCTCATCTTAATAGTTGAAAATAGTACAAAAGCTGAAAAAATAGATCTGGCGAGAATTTTTGAAAAAGACTACTCGAGTAAAGGAGAGGGTCGCGGTCTTGGCTTGTACAAGATCCAACAATTACTGGAAAAGTATCCCAAAACGACAGTGTCTACCAAGAGTTCAAACTACCGATTTACTCAGAGCCTGACCTTTTGGAAGGAATAATGGAAGAGAGAGTGGGACAGAAATCGGTAATTCGTTAGAATTCGATTTCGTCGTCCCACCTCCGCACAGTTGAGTAGGGCTGTAAAAGCTGATGAAATCAGCGTAGTAGAGCCCACTCAACCACTGCGTCTTGCTCGACAATCAAAAATAATTGAGAGGCTAGGACTTTTGTCCCAGCCTCTTTTTTGACCATTCGCGACGATTTTTTGACCGATTCTGACAGAGAGCCACAAAGACTGTCCCTTTGAAGTATACTGTACACAAGATCAATAAGAAAAGAGGGATCGTATGTTTCAGGTAGCATCTATTACAAAATCATTTAAGGAGAAAGCTGTATTAAAGGGAGTGTCTTTTTCGATAGAAGAAGGAGACAAAATTGCCTTGCTGGGAAATAATGGAGCAGGAAAAAGCACCCTGTTCAACATTATCGCTGGGCAGCTCCAGGCCGATTCGGGGACGATAAAGACTTCGCTTGATTTTCAAAGGGAAATTGGGATGATGCCCCAGGGGGATCTGCTCATCGATGATTTAACCCTTGCTGAATTTGTCGAATTAAAAAGCCGGATGAATCAGCAGAAGCAGGCTGATATCAATGGACTCTTAGAAATGGTTGAATTGAGAGAATCAAGAGAGCAGATGGTGGGAAGTCTTTCTGGTGGTCAAAAGAGGCGCTTGTCCTTGTTGTTAACTATTTTGAATCATCCAAAATTGATTTTTTTAGATGAGCCGACGACTGGCATGGACTTGGAAGCAGTGGATAATTTTTGGAAATTGCTGGAGCAGCAAGAGTTTACATCTGTTGTGGTGACCCATGATTTTAACCAAATTGATGCCTTTTTTACAAAAGTCCTGATTTTAAAAGAGGGTCGAATTGCTGCAACAAAGGCTGTTGAGGACATTCACCAGGCTGGTCAAACCATTGAGCAGTATTTCCGAGAAGAGATGAATAAAGGAAGGGAACAAGCATGAAAAAGATTCAATTAAAACAAGTTTTACGAAATAAGCGCTTTGTATTATTCACCATTATTTTACCCATAGGCTGGTATATCTTCTTTTATCAGCTTCAAAAAGGGGTTTCACCAAGTATTTTATTAGGTATTGCCGTATTTATCGGGGTCATTGGCAATAGCCTTGCAACCTTTAGTAAGCGAATCGCCTCAGATATCGGTTTTTATTCTTTTGAATCCCACTTTACAAGCTATAGTGTCAAAAACTATTTATGGGATCAAAGCATCGTACAACTGATTTTGAACAGCTTGATCTTTTTAGCAGTGCTAGTAGTTGCTGTTCTAGGTTTTCACTTTCCAGTGACGACTAGCCTTTTGGTACAATTTTTCCTCTTATCCTTTATGGGGATCTACTTTAGCGTGATTGGCTTTGTTCTTGGGGTCAGGGTAGATGCTAAGACGATTGATACCATTGGCTTTCCTGTCATTATTTTGGCCGCCATGACCATTATTCCCTTTGATACGCTTGGCGCAAGTGGAGGATTTATGGACTTGGTTGGCAAGCTACAACGGGCTTTCCCAGGCTATTATTATACAAAGCTGATCCAAGATTTGACTGAGAAACAAACGATTGATGTTACCCAATTAGCGCTCTTTGTTGCCGTATTTGGATTGAATTTGCTATTTTTCTATCTGCTCGTACCCAAAGGGAAAATGGGGAACTAAGAGAAGTTAAAAAGAGGCTGGGACAAAAGTCCTAGCCTCTCAATTATTTTTGGATTGTCGAGCAAGACGCAGTGGTTGAGTGGGCTCTACTACGCTGATTTCATCAGCTTTTACAGCCCTACTCAACTGTGCGGAGGTGGGACGACGAAATCGAATTCTAACGAATTACCGATTTCTGTCCCACTCTCTTTTCTTTGCTATAAAACGGTTATTCGGTATTCGTCCGTCAAGTACTTGGACAGATCTTGCCAATCTTCTTCCTTAAATTTACAAAGATTTACGAAGAGTTTTACGGTATGGTGCTCTGTGTTAATGATGACATTCGATTTTGAGAGATTTTCTAGTGCTGTATTGTCCCTCAGTTGAAATTCGATAAAATAACTCTTACTATTCTGGTGATCTGGGTCACTAACATCGACCTCTTTATAAGCTGCACTTACCAAATCTTCCTTGGGGATAAAGATGTCTTTTGTCAGAATCACTCCCTGATAAGCATGAATCCCATCAGAAGTCAGCTCAAAGGCGATCTGACGACTGGTCAGTCTTTTGATCCCAGCAATGGTTGCATAGATCGCAATCAAAAATAAAAGGATCTGAATGAGAGTGATAAAAGTGATTTTTGGAAACCCCTCAAAACCTAGGATCGATAAAAAAGCTAAGTGGACAAAGAGCGCACAGGCAAAAGCCAGAGAGCCATATCCGATATATTTTGAATAATAGATCTTCATTTTGGACCCCTTACATTTAAGATGCAACGAAAACTTGAAATTTCAAGTACCCTTATCATAGCGGATTCAGGCAAGAACTGTCAAATGTTTGCTAGGGTTCAAAGGTGCTTTTTTATTTTAAATGGAATAACAATGATGCAGGATGTTCTAACTTCGTACGCTACATTATAGTATATAAAAATATGAGCCAAATACTTTTGAGACAAGCAAAAAAGCCTTGTAAACCAAGGCTTTTACTGTTGAAGTTTGATGCCCCCTGCATGGATTTGGAAAGAATTTTCATACTGATAGTAATTAAAAATATTGAAATATAAGTGATTTTAGGGAAATACTTTTAAGTATTTTCAATGTCATGATTTAAAAATGGGGCAAAAGTGTGTCAAAAATTATTTTATCAGTAACCTAGGCTCGATTAATTGCTTACATCATCTCAATGTTTCTTATTCCAGACGAATCCCGTATATACAAGTGCGGACATTAACATGATCCAAAGTAACAATGTTAAAATTTGTATATTATAAAGATTGAAGGCAGAGATATCATTAAAATATTGATTATGCGCTCCTAATAGAGAAAAATCTGTTAATAATTTAGCAAATTTATTTATGCTCGAAAACATAGGGAGAGTCATAATGACAAGATAGAATATTAGGCTCACGGCAGAGGCTTGTGTTTGATTTTTACAGAACAAAGCTATCGCAAAGTTGACCAATATAAAACAAAGTATCGTAAGGAAGGTTATTAATGAATATAGAGCAAGATTAGGTATTGAGATACCAAAAGTAATAGGCATCACCCAAACACCTATAATTGAAAATAGAAATGGAAATAAGATTGTAGAAAAAATATACTCTGGAGTTTTGACACCTGTTAAAATCAATGTTCTTAAATTCTTTTTATCTTTTTCTTCGCTGATGATTAGTGTAGTAAAAGTTCCAGCAGTCAGGCTATAGATGGTAATAATCGCCATACTCATTAAAAAGACTGAACCACGAACGTCTGGCACAAAGTTTAAAAGTGAGAAGTCGACTATTGGTGTGAATACACATACAAATAGAATTATTTTGTTATGAAGAAGGTATCTATACCGTAACCATAACAAACTAAAAAATCGATTAAGCATATTATAATTTGTCTCCTGTTAATTGAATAAAGATACTCTCAAGGCTTGTTTCTAGAGTATTGATTGTTTTAGTATTCTCTCCTAGATACTTATAAGCTTCCTCTTTAGGAACAATTATCTCTCTTCCATCAAAATAGCTTATTTTAACCTTATCAGTCTGACTGTACTTATCAATAATCTCCCGAGGCGAACCTTGTTCAACGATTTTTCCTTCATGAAGCAAAGCGATTGAATCACATAATTTGGTCGCCTCATCCATGTTATGAGTTGTTAAAAAAATAGTTGCCCCAGAGTTTTTAATTTCTAGTAGTAGTTCATGAACGATTTGAGATAGGGTTGGATCCATTCCAGAAGTTGGTTCATCTAAAAAAATTACTTTTGGTGAATGTAGAATCGCCCGAATTAACAACATTCGTTGTTTCATTCCAGTTGATAACTTCTCTGCTTTATTAAATCGATCATCATATAACTTCAATCGCTTTAATAAATGATCTAGATATGCTATTTCTACATTGTGGAATTTAGCAAAAAATAAAAGATTATCGTACAGAGACAGTCTATCATAGAAACCCACATTATCACTCATAATTCCCAATTTTAAAAAGTCGTCAGAGGTTAATTGGGTGCAATCTTTTCCTAAGATTTTAACCTCTCCTCCATCAGGTGGCAACTGACCGGTTAAAATATTTATTGTCGTAGTTTTGCCAGCACCAGATGGTCCTAAAAAACCAAATATTTCTCCACTACTTATTGAGAAACTGATTTCCTTGAGTGCTGTTTTGTCTTTAAATTTTTTGGTAAGATTTGAAATTAAGATACTATCGTTCATTTTATATCTTTCTTTTAGAAAATTATTACGTGACTTGTTAGCATCACGATAAATTGGAATACAGGAATTTTATTTACCAGTTCATAGGCTTATTCCTAAAGTTTTAAATCTATAATACTAAGATTTAAAAGATAAAGCAAGACCTATTCTTTAGTTAGCTAATTTTTAAAATGTAGTTTACTCGCAGATAGTTTTTTAAATTATCGTATTATAATCTCTGAATGAAAGTATAGGTATATTTTCTAGTTTATACAGAAGAGGTGGTACAAATCCACTTGTTTTAAATAAACAAAAAAGCCTTGTAATCAAGGCTTTTTCCTGTTGATTTAGATGCCCCCTGCATGAATTTGTAAGAACTTTTCATATTGAAAATAAACAAAAATGTTGAAATATAGCTGATTTTAGGGAAATACTTTTAGGTGTTTTCAATGTCAGGATTTAAAAATGGGGCAAAAGTGGGGCAAAAACGAATGTCTCGTATTTTGTTTGAAAACCTATAATACCTAATGATTATGCTATTCTAGATATATAGTTTTGTTATAAATAAATGTCAGTGCGAGATCAAATTGGAGGATAAAATGGAAAAACAAATTAATGAAAAAAAGCCTTGGTTCCCAAAGCTTTTTTATGTTATAAACTCATTAAAAGAACCCCCAGTTAGATTTGGAATATTTTTTATTCTGTGTCACATAAAAATAAATAAAATGAATGGCTATAGCTAGAGCGAAGATGGTTGCAATACTCAGCACTATTGTAGGATTCGAAGCGAAAACCAAAGAGAGAATCAAGGCAGCCAGATAGAGTGTCGCTTGGACACAGTAGTAACTTCTCGGATAGCGAAGATAGTTTTTGTTATAGGGCCCATTTGCTAGGACAGCAGCTTGGAAGAGGCCAATTCCGATATAAAAGAAGCTGATTGCAACGAGAAGATTAGCCTCGGGATTCAGGAGATAACCCATCGAAACTGTCATCAACATAAGCCCAATGAAAATAGGATAGTGACTATAAATTATAAATACTCCCTTTTGATTGGATTCTTCGTCAATAGCATGGTCAAATTCACCAAAATAAAACAAGAACAGAGAAAGCATGATAACGAAATTAAGAACCGAATATATAGAGAAATTCTCAACTGTAAAGAAGTTAACTAGCCCAATAACCATCTCTCCAAACGTAATGATGACAAGAAGGGAGACGCGCTCGATTAAATGGGGAAGATTTACCTGGAAATGCTCATCTTTAGTCATCAAGAAAATTGGCACAATAAATGTTAGCAGAATACTAGCAATAAAGATATAGACTCCAACGTAAATAGGGAAAAGAGCTGCCAGATAGACTCCTAAACTTTGTAGACCTGTTAACCATAGAAAACCTTTGATGCTTTCCCGATCAGTATTATCGGTTGATTCTCTAAAAAACTCAACCAAATATTGAAAAAATAAGGTAAGGGTTAATGTACCAACAGCCCAACAGGTATAATAGAACCATTGTTGCCAATTGTATCCAATCATATTGGATATAAAGAGCATAAGTCCCATGTTGGTAAACATGATTACCATATTAAATAACGAGTTTGTTCCATAGCGATTGGTATAAATGGTTTGAATCATCCAGGAATTGATGATAACCATGACAGAGATGAAGAAATCAAGTAAAGAATCCCAAGCCACAACACCGTCATGAAGAGGGTGAATTAAAGCAGTTGCTTTTGAAATTGCAAAAACAAACACTAGGTCATAAAATAGTTCTGAAAATTCTACACGTTTATGTTTAATAAGAGTTGTCATCTTAAGTCCTTTCTATTCTAGAAGTACAATTTATTATAACAGAAAATGGTAATGAGAGAAAAGGATATGCTTAAATAACTTCATGTGACGCGAATTGTCAAAATCTTGGAGCACATTTACCTCATGTACCAACTCACAGGCAGAGTGTTTGATGATTGATAATGAAGAATAAGATTTTACAATAGAAAAGCGAGGATATCCTCGCTTTTTTTATTTAATCTAATAGCTCCTTATTTTCAATTAAGAGCTCTAGTGGAGATTTATCTCTTGCTTCAATAAAATCAGGTTCATATTGGGTATGAAGTGTTCTTTTCTGAGAAGTTGGATCAATATACAACTCTTTTCCATCTTCTGTGTATAGTTGGTTGCCTCTTGTTAGGTAAAGTAAATCCTCTAAGTACTGTCCATCAGTATGTAGGAAATGCTCGATGTATTTGACAGCTTTTAAGATTTCACTTACTTTATCAGAGTATTCATTAGATTCAAGAACACTCTTTTCTAACTCAATCTCTTTACTCGTTCCAAAGAGTTGGGTTGGAGTTGCATTAAAATATTCTGCTATCTTATCTAAATTTGCAAAGGTAGGATAGCTTTTTTGTTTTTCGTAGTCAGAGATGTCTGGAAAGATTGCTCATAAAAAAATGTGGGGCAAATGATGGGGCAAATCAGTTATAGACAAACAAAAAAGCCTTGTAAATCAAGGCTTTTTCCTGTTGTATGTAGATGCCCCCTACAGGGCTCGAACCTGTGACCCATAGATTAAGAGTCTACTGCTCTACCAACTGAGCTAAGGAGGCAAATATAAAAAGCTGTATTGGTGCCGATACTTCACGATTTGTATTGAACCCGCGCAATTAAGCAGGTGGGCAACTCGCTCTGACTTAGCTGCTTCCGCGTGAAACGGCCTGCATACTGCCAGAAGTCTTTTGTTTCCCTAATAATACAAAAAATAGTCGGTCAACACTTAAGTGTGAAGTCGTACACCACAGCGTTTCTATATGTATATGATACCACATTTTGAAAATATTTCAAGGAAAAATCTCAATTTTTTGAAACCGATGTCACTTTTTCTTAAATTGATCAATCTTCTCCTTGGTGGCTCCGAGAGCACGCTCGTACTTGCCATTTTCATTGGGAATAAAGTAGGAAGCGTGTTTGAGCTTGTCTGGCAAGTAGTCCTGATTGACCCAGTTGCCAGGGTAGTTGTGAGGGTATTTATAGTTTTGCGCATTTCCCAGTTCCTTGCTTCCAGCATAATGACCATCGCGGAGGTGGCGAGGAATAGGAAGGTTGCCAGAACTTCTAAGATCAGCCAGCGCCTTGTCCATGGCAACGTAGGCTGAGTTGGATTTCGGCGAAAGGGCTAGATCGATGACGATGTTGGCGATGAGAATGCGGGCCTCAGGAAAGCCGATGCGCTCAGCTGCTTGTAACGCTGTCACGGTATGAATCTGCGCATCTGGATTGGCCAGACCGATATCCTCATAAGCGATGACAGTCAAGCGACGAGCTAGGCTGGGTAGATCTCCGGCTTCGATCAAACGAGCTGCATAGTGGAGACTAGCATCGACATCCGAACCACGGATAGATTTTTGCAGAGCAGAGAGCACGTCGTAGTGGCCGTCTCCATCTTTGTCCATGGTGATGTAGCTGCGCTGGAGACTGTTTTCCATGATCTCTAGCGTAATATGGCGAATTCCTTCTGCATTTTCAGAGGTCGACAGCACCGCCAGATCGAGAGAATTAAAGGCAGAGCGAAGATCTCCATTGGTTGAGGTAGCGATGAAATCCAAAGCGTCCTCATCGAGCACGACTGGAAAATCAAAGCCACGGTCGGGATCGTCCAGCGCCGTTTTTAGAGCTTGCTTGACCTCCTCCGTCGTCAACGGTTCCAGCTCAAAGATTTGTACGCGGCTACGAATAGCGGGTGTGACAGAGAAAAAGGGATTTTCAGTCGTTGCACCGATCATGATGACCAGACCACTTTCGAGCAAAGGCAGGAGAAAATCTTGTTTAGTTTTATCGAGGCGATGGATCTCGTCCAAGAGCAGGACCAAGCCACCAGAAAATTTGGCCTCCTCTGCAATTTCTTGTAGGCGTTTTTTACTGTCAACTGTTGCATTAAAGGTCCGAAAAGCATACTTGGTCGTTCCTGCGATCGCAGAAGCAATACTGGTCTTTCCGATCCCCGGAGGTCCATAGAGAATCATAGAGGACAGACGATTGGCCTCGACCATGCGACGAATGATTTTGCCTTCTCCAACCAGGTGCTGTTGACCGATGACTTGATCGATCGTTCGTGGTCGCATACGGAGTGCGAGATTGTCGGGCATTTCCTTCTCCTTTCTAGCTTTGTCTCCTTTCAAAGAGACGGTTTTTATGGTAAGATTGTAGTAACTATTGTATCATATTCCGCTCTAAGAGTGGGAAATTAGAAAGAGGACGCTATGTCTAAATACGGATTTTTGGATGTTTTAGAAGAGGAGATGGACAAGGTTTTTCCCTTTGATTTTGAGATCAATTGGGATAAGAAAAACCATGCGGTAGAAGTGGCTTTTCTCTTGGAAGCGCAAAACACAGGCGGGGTTGCACTGGTTGATGAAGCCGGTGAAGAGTCTGATGAGGATATTTTCTTTGAAGAAGCCGTGCTCTTCTACAATCCAGCCAAGTCTCATGTGGAAGAAGATGCCTATTTAACGGCGATTCCTTATGAGCCTAAAAAAGGCTTGTCTCGTGAGTTTCTAGCCTATTTTGCGACTTTCCTCCGAGATACAGCTGAGTTGGCCTTGGATGAGCTCATGGATTTCTTAGCAGACGAAGAAGCAGAGAGCTTTGAGATCGTCTGGAACCAAGAAGTTTTTGAAGAAGGCAAGATTGGCCTAGAAGAAAGCACCTTTTATCCCTATCCGAGATATTAAGAGGGAAAGCTCATGCTTGAGGATTGCTTAGAAGCACGATTCGAATTTACGGGTTGTAAAATTGCCTTGATTTGTGAGGGGCAAATTTTGACCATCTTGCGAGATGATAAAGAAACGATTCCATACCCCAATATGTGGGACTTGCCAGGTGGTGGTCGGGAAGGAAATGAGACACCTTTTGAGTGTGTGGCGCGTGAGGTTTATGAGGAATTGAACATCCAACTGTCGAAAGAGGAAGTGATCTGGTCTGGGATCTATCCTGGCATCTTGGATGAGAAGAAACAGTTCGTTTTTCTAGTTGGCAATCTAGCCCAAGAAGAGTTTGATCTCATTGACTTTGGAGATGAGGGACAGGGCTATAAGTTAGTGAGCTTTGAAGAGTTTTTAACTTCAGATCGAGTGGTTCCCCAATTGCAAGAACGAGTGAGAGATTATGTGGAGGAAAGTTTATGATAAGACTTGAGAGAGCAGGGGCGGAAGATTTAGAAACCATTATTGCCATTCAAAGAGCCAGTTTTAAGGCAGTTTATGAAAAATATCAGGATGAATATGATCCTTATCTGGAGGACCGTGAACGAATCAAATGGAAACTGGCAGAGCGCCCCAATAGTTATTACTACTTTGTAAAAAAAGATGAAGAAAACATCGGATTTTTACGAGTTCAGACCAATGAAGAGTTAACGGAAGCTTGGTTGGGGACCGCAGCGATACTGCCTCCGTATCAGGGAAAAGGGTATGGTTCTGAAGGATTGCGCTTGCTAGAAGAGGAATTTTCAACCGTTTCACAATGGGATTTGTGTACGGTGTTACAGGATGCAGGCATGGTCGCGTTCTACGAGAAGAATGGCTACCATCAAACCCATATCGAGCCTGAAAAAGAAGGCATGGATATGGTCTACATGAAAAAATTGATAGAGAAATAGAAAGGATGGTTCGGTTAAATTTCTAAACTGAACCCGCCCTAAACACTGTGCCAAAAAGATAAACTTCTCCTAGACACAAGTGTCTTCAGAGAGTTTCCTATTTTGGCTTTGTGTTTTACGGGCTTGGTATCTTAATGATGGAAACATGGCAAGAGTTAAAAGTTACAGTGAAGCGTGAGGGTGAGGAACTAGTCTCCAACCTCTTGATCGAGTTAGGTGCCCAAGGGGTCGCGATCGAAGATAGCATGGACTATGTGGGCAACGTGGACCGCTTCGGTGAGATTTTTCCTGATGTCGAGCAGCAAGAAGAAATCGTGGTGACCGCCTACTACCCGGAAACGGTTGATGTAGCAACAGTTGAAGCGGATTTGCAGGATCGCTTAGCAGAATTGACGGATTTTATGGATCTAGGAGAGGTCAAGATGGGCACGACTGCCTTGGCTGAGGAAGACTGGGCCGACAACTGGAAGAAATACTATGAACCAGCTCGCATCACTCATGACTTGACCATCGTGCCGTCATGGACGGACTATGAGGCGACTGCTGGAGAAAAGATTATCAAGCTGGATCCTGGTATGGCCTTTGGAACAGGAACTCACCCGACCACTAAGATGAGCCTCTTTGCCTTAGAGCAAGTCCTTCGTGGCGGGGAGACAGTGCTAGATGTGGGGACAGGATCAGGCGTCCTTTCTATTGCTAGCTCCCTTCTTGGTGCCAAGGAAATCTTTGCCTATGACTTGGATGATGTAGCGGTTCGCGTCGCTCAGGAAAATATTGAGCTCAACCCGGGAATGGAAAACATCCATGTAGCTCCGGGCGATTTGCTCAAGGGCGTGGAGATTGAGGCAGATGTCATCGTGGCCAACATCTTGGCGGATATTCTTATCCATCTGACAGATGATGCTTATCGTTTGGTCAAGGACGAAGGTTACCTGATCATGAGTGGAATTATCAAGGACAAATGGGACATGGTACGTGAGTCGGCTGAGTCAGCTGGATTTTTCCTTGAAACCCACATGATCCAAGGGGAATGGAATGCCTGCGTCTTCAAGAAGACCAAGGATATCTCCGGTGTGATTGGAGGCTAGCATGCAGCAGTATTTTGTAAAAGGTTTGGCTAGCTCACCTGTCACCATAGAGGACAAGGAGACCAGCAAGCACATGTTTCAGGTCATGCGCTTAAAAGAAGATGATGAGGTGACTTTGGTCTTTGATGATGGGATCAAGCGTTTGGCGCGCGTGGTAAATGTAGAAGCCCGTAAGTTGGAGCTAATCGAGGAATTAGCTGACAATGTGGAACTGCCAGTCCAAGTGACCATCGCATCAGGCTTTCCCAAGGGAGACAAGCTCGAGTTCATCACTCAGAAAGTAACGGAACTCGGTGCCAGCCAAATCTGGGCCTTCCCTGCAGACTGGTCCGTTGCTAAGTGGGACGGCAAGAAATTGGGTAAAAAGGTCGAGAAACTAGAAAAAATCGCCCTCGGAGCAGCCGAGCAGAGTAAGCGAAATCTGGTCCCAAGCATTACCCTTTTTGAGAAAAAGGCAGACTTTCTGGCTCAGTTCGACCAGTTTGACCGGATCGTGGTGGCCTATGAAGAGTCAGCTAAAGAGGGGGAGGCAGCCACTCTGATTCAGTCGCTGACCAGATTAGAAGCTGAAAGTAAACTGCTCTTTATCTTTGGACCAGAGGGTGGTCTATCCCCTGCAGAAATTGAAAGTTTTGCAGCCAAAGGAGCAGTCCTTGCAGGACTTGGACCTCGCATTCTCCGAGCAGAAACAGCACCACTCTATGCTCTCAGCGCAGTGAGTGTTGTTACAGAATTAATGAACTAACGAAGTGAAGGAACCGCTTCGTTAGTTTTTTTACAAAAATCTTCTATTTTCAAAAATTTTTACGAATTATTAAAGTGAAGGGAGATTCAGAATGATCTCTTGATAAGATCCGTATATCCGTATATCCGTATATTAAAGTAGCTTCATTGGTTCCCATCTGCTTCTAAAAGTGTTAAAATAGTATCCAAGAAACTGGAGAAAACGAATGCCAAAAGAAGAGAATTTAACTGGGGACCAAGTCGTTGCCCTTACAAAAAAATATTTATCACCTGAAGATGTTGCTTTTGTGCAAAAGGCTTTGGTCTATGCAGTTGATTGCCACAGTGGTCAATTCCGTCAGTCTGGTGAGCCTTATATTATTCACCCGATTCAAGTTGCAGGGATTCTTGCCAAGCTGAAACTGGATGCTGTGACGGTGGCCTGTGGTTTTTTGCATGATGTCGTTGAAGATACGGATGCAAGCTTAGATGATTTAGAACGCGAATTTGGTCATGATGTGCGCGTGATTGTCGATGGGGTGACCAAACTCGGGAAGGTTAAGTACAAGTCCCACGAAGAGCAATTGGCGGAAAACCATCGCAAGATGCTCATGGCCATGTCTCAAGATATCCGCGTGATTTTGGTTAAATTGGCTGACCGCTTACATAATATGCGTACCTTGAAGCATTTGCGCAAGGACAAGCAAGAGCGTATTTCGCGTGAGACCATGGAGATCTATGCACCACTAGCCCATCGTCTCGGGATTTCCAGCGTTAAGTGGGAGCTTGAGGATTTGTCTTTCCGTTATTTGAATGAGACAGAATTCTACAAGATTTCTCACATGATGAAGGAAAAGCGTCGTGAGCGAGAAGAGTTGGTGGAAGAAGTCGTCCACAAGATCGAGACCTATGCAGGGGAACGCCATTTGCATGGAAAAATCTATGGCCGACCAAAGCATATCTACTCCATCTACCGCAAGATGCAGGATAAGAAGAAGCGCTTTGATGAAATTTATGACTTGATTGCGATTCGCTGTATCCTGGATACTCCAAGTGATGTCTATGCTATGCTGGGTTATATCCATGAACTTTGGAAACCGATGCCAGGGCGTTTTAAGGATTATATCGCCAACCGAAAGGCCAATGGCTACCAGTCAATCCATACGACTGTCTATGGCCCTAAAGGACCGATTGAGTTCCAGATCCGTACCAAGGAAATGCACGAGGTTGCTGAGTATGGGGTTGCGGCTCACTGGGCCTATAAAAAAGGGATCAAGGGTCAGGTCAACAGCAAGGAATCGGCTATTGGGATGAACTGGATCAAGGAGATGATGGAACTCCAAGACCAGTCAGGCGATGCCAAAGAATTTGTTGAAAATGTAAAAGAAGACATCCTGGCAGAAGAGATTTACGTCTTCACACCAGATGGAACCGTGCGCTCGCTTCCGAAAGATTCCGGACCGATCGATTTTGCCTATGAAATCCACACCAAGGTTGGGGAAAAAGCGATTGGTGCCAAGGTCAACGGCCGGATGGTGCCCCTCAATACCAAACTTCGGACGGGAGATCAGGTGGAGATTATCACCAATGCCAATTCCTTTGGTCCGAGCCGTGACTGGCTGACCCTTGTTAAAACTAGCAAGGCACGCAACAAGATCCGTCAATTCTTTAAAAATCAAGACAAGGAATTGTCGATTAACCGTGGTCGTGACCTCTTGATGGTCCAATTCCACGAGCATGACTTGGTAGCCAATAAGTTCATGGACAAAAAGCACATGGACAAAGTGCTACAAAAATCAAGCTATAAGACAGAAGAAGCCTTGTTTGCGGCCATTGGTTTTGGAGAGATTGGGGCTATTACCATCTTTAACCGCTTGACGGAGGATGAACGCCGGGAAGAAGAGCGGGCTAAGGCACGCGCAGAAGCAGAAGAGCTAGTCAAAGGTGGCGAGGTCAAGGTTGAAAATAAAAAAGACACCCTGAAGGTCCGTCACGAAGGTGGCGTGGTTATCCAAGGTGCTTCTGGACTCTTGATTCGGATTGCTAAGTGTTGTAATCCAGTTCCAGGTGATGAAATCGTCGGCTACATCACCAAAGGACGCGGTGTTGCCATTCACCGTCAGGACTGTATGAACCTCCGAGCTCAAGACAACTACGAGCAACGCTTGATCGATGTAGAATGGGAAGATAACAATACGACCAAGGACTACATTGCTCACATCGATATTTACGGTCTCAACCGTGCCGGACTTCTGAACGATGTACTCCAAGTCCTCTCCAATACAGCTAAGATGGTCTCAACCGTCAATGCCCAACCAACCAAAGATATGAAATTTGCCAATATCCACATTTCCTTTGGGATTCCAAACTTGTCTATGTTGACAACGGTTGTGGATAAGATTAAGAGTGTGCCGGAGGTGTACTCTGTTAAGCGTACCAACGGCTAGTTTTCTACGAAAATCGACTTCATACTGCGTTAGTTTCGACTGGCCTAACTACAGTTATGCCTGCGTCTCACTGCCTTGTCTGATGTCGATTTTCTTTGAAGAAGCTAGGATGTGCTCAGAACTCTTTTATTGCTTCGTTAGCTCGCCTCGCCGTACTTCAGTACTGTCTTTGTCTCGCTGTCTCGCACTAAAAGCAACTGAACAGCCTTTACTTTTCAGATAGTATGCCTGCGTCTCACCGCCTTGTTTGATGTCGATTTTCTTTGAAGAAGCTAGGATATGTTCAGAACTCTTTTATTGCTTGGTTAGCTCGTCGTCTGTGGTTGACGTTCTTTCAAGGGTAGCAGTGAATGCTCAATAGATTTATAAAATAGGATAATAAAATGAAATTAGTAATTCAACGGGTCAAGAGTGCCTCGGTTTCCATTGATGGTCAAGTCTACAATGCGATCCAGCAAGGCTTGCTGCTCCTAGTAGGTGTCGGTCCAGATGACGATCAGAAAGATTTAGATTATGCGGTCCGCAAGGTATCGCAGATGCGTATTTTCTCAGATGAGGAAGATAAGATGAATCTTTCGGTCAAAGATATTCAAGGAGAAATCTTGTCGATCTCTCAATTTACCCTCTTTGCGGAGACAAAAAAAGGCAACCGTCCTGCTTTTATAGGGGCTGCCAAGCCAGATATGGCCAGTCAGTTATATGATGCCTTTAATGATCAATTAGAAAAAGAAGTCCCTGTCAAACGAGGGATCTTTGGAGCCGATATGGCGATTGAATTGATCAATGATGGTCCAGTGACGATTTTGCTAGATACAAAACATCCATAAGTAAGAAAACATGCAGTCAAATTAGACTGCATGTTTTTCGATATAGAGTTGTTGGGCGATCACTTGGTTGATAGAAATTTCTTGTCCATGGATAACGAAGTGATAGAGTCCTGTGTAGTCATCGTACCGTTGAAACGCGATGGTATCACCAATTTGGAGATGGATCTGGTCTAAAAATTTTAACAATTCATAGGTGTCATAGACCCTTTGCAGAATATACAGACCAGGCTCAGTCGTTTCACTGAGACGGTCTTGGTAGGCTTCGACAAGCCTTTCACCTTTCTTTGGAATTGTCCCACCATGAGGGCAGGTCTTAGGATTTCCAAGCATGTGATCCAGCCGGTCGATGAAATGTTCAGAAACGGTATGCTCGAGAACTTCTGCCTCTTCATGGACTTCTTCAGTTGTGTAGCCAAGATTTTTCAGCAGAAATACTTCGATCAAGCGGTGCTTGCGGTAGAGATCAGAGACCAATTGCGAGCCCAGATCTGTTAGTAGATAGCCATGGGTCTTATCTTTCACCAAGAGGCCCTCAGAGATCATGCGCTTAATCATCTCGGTCACAGCGGGTGGAGAGACCTGCATGCGACTAGCGATTTCTTTATTACTGATTTTTTCTACTTCTGTGCCAATTTCATAAATGCACTTGAGGTAATCTTCTTTGTTTGGTGTCATGCTTTCCTCTTTTCTTCGCTCACTTCTAGTATATCAAAAAAATCCTCAAAAACGCTAGTGGAGTAATGAGAATTGTCTCAAGCTCCAAAAGATGGTAGTATAGAAGCATAGAAAGGATGGCATCATGAACAGACGGGAATTAGCGAGACTAGGCTGGAGAGAGAATAGTTTAGCCTATCTAGAGAAGCACTTGCAGGGATACAAAGATCCGCAAGCCTACCAAGAACAATACCAGTCTGTCTTTTTCTTTGCCAGTCCTCTGTTTCAAAACATGTGGTTTCAAGAGATCAAGGATCTAACGGAAACTGCTGCCCAAGACTTGCTGAGGGGCGTTATGAAAATTCTCCTTATGCCGAGTGACCTGTCTGGAACTTGTGAAGAAACAGCCTTTCTTCTGAGTAGGATGGCTCCAGATTGTCCGCCAGGATCCGACTTTTGGACGGCTTTTTCACGTGTCGTGCAAATCGCCTTTGAAAAGGATCCCTTAGCAGATCAGTCGGGAGATCAGCTCTTGAAACGCCAGGTTCACCAGTTGCGCTACCTACTTTCAAGTTACCAAGCCCAGTGGATTCGGACGCATGAGGCCAGAGCTGGACAGACTGACGAGGAGGCCTTACAAGCTTACTTACAGGAGGCTAGAGCGGTCACGGTGGATGCTTATGCGGCTGCCCGCCTTCACAATAAGGTCTCCCTAGGGCCAGATGGTCACCTTCATTATCCATCAGGGGCCTCCCAACAAGTCAATTTCAAGGTCTTGTTAAATTTTCATACGGAGTATATTCTCGATCAAGCCGGGCGTTTTCTCAATGAAGTCGATCCAGTAGAAGTTTCTGAAAATGGCATTGTCAATGGGGCTAGTTTTAACTACGGGCTGGCTAGGGGACGGACCCATAAGGACTTAGATATTGACCCCGTCAAAGCTTGGGATCCAGCCTTTCGCAAGCAGGTCCTCTATCAGCAAGATGTTCGCTATCTAGCCCCTAAAAATGATCGCAGTGTCGAAGGCTACTGGAGTCGAAAAGGAGTCTTTGCACAAGGAGGCAAGAGCTACAAGCAACAAGTGGCACAGCGCGTGCGGAGTTTCCTCAGAGGCATCCCTCGCTTACGCTGGCGCGTCCTCCTACAGAATGGACTTCATCGGATTTTATAGCAATGGAAAAGAGGTCGCAGACCTCTTTTTTCATTTATCCAAGCGCATTGACGGCTTCGATTGCAGCGTCGTAATTTGGTTCGCTGTTGATATTGTCTAGGTATTCAACGTAAGTAACCTTGTTATCCGCATCTAAGACCAAGACAGCGCGTGCGAGTAGGTGCCATTCATTGATCAAGAGGCCGTATGCTTTCCCGAAGGAATGGTCGTAGTAGTCTGAGAGCATGATGGCATTGTCGAGCCCTTCAGCAGCGCACCATTTACCTTGAGCAAAAGGAAGGTCGACAGAGACCGTCAAGACGACAGTGTCTTCCATATCCGATAAGGTTTGATTGAAGTGACGTGTTTGCATCGAACAGATACCTGTGTCGATGGATGGGATCACGCTGAGGACTTTTTTCTTGCCAGCAAAATCAGCTAAAGATTTCTTCTCAAGAGCTGGAGTGATCAATGAAAAGTCATGAGCAGTATCGCCAACTTGAAGTTGAGATCCGGTAAAGGTAACAGGGTTTCCTAAAAATGTTGTCATAGCAAAGACTCCTTTTTTCTTTTCATTGTACATCAATGAAGGGGGAAGAGCCACTGATTTGTTTGAGAATCTAATCAGTTTGGAATCTTATTTGTTCAAACCTTCTGCGATCTTGTCTAAGTTCCATTTCATCATGCTGTAGTAGCTATCACCTTTTTCTCCCTCTTTGGCAATGGAATCAGTGAAGATCTTTGCATAGATCGGGATATTGGTATCTTTAGACACAGTTTTCATAGGACGTTCATCGACGCTAGATTCAACAAAGAGGGCAGGCACCTTGGTTTGCCGGAGCTTTTCTACCAGCGTTTTGATTTGGTCAGGTGTGCCTTCTTCTTCCGTATTGATTTCCCAGATATAGGCGGATGGGACGCCGTAGGCTTTGGAGAAGTATTTGAAGCAGCCTTCGCTGGTTACAATCATCTTCTTCTCTTCTGGGATATTGTTGAATTTTTGTTTGGCTTCTTGGTCGAGCTTGCTGAGTTTTTCAGTATAGGCAGCTAGATTTTTTTCGTAGAAGTCCTTGTTTTTGGGATCTTTTGCGATCAATTGTTTGGCAATGTTTTTAGCGTAGAGGATCCCGTTTTCGAGATTGAGCCAAGCGTGAGGGTCTTCTTTTCCAGCTTGGTTTTGGCCTTCCAAGTAGATGACGTCGACTCCGTCGCTAGCTGCGAAATAGTCTTTGTTTTCAACTTTATTGGCATTTTTGACCAATTTAGTAAACCAAGCATTGCCACCGGTTTCGAGGTTGATCCCGTTGTAGAAGATGAGGTCTGCTTGCGAAGTCTTTTTGACATCTTCTGGAAGCGGTTCGTACTCGTGAGGATCTTTGCCGACAGGAACGATACTGTGCAGCTCGATCTTATCCCCAGCTATATTTTTGGTGATATCTGCAAGGATGGAGTTGGTGGTGACCACTTTCAATTTATCAGAAGCTCCAGAAGAAGAGCCTTTGCTACAGGCCAACAGACCAAATAAGAGCGCCACAAAGAGGGCGAGGATAGAAGTGAATTTTTTCATGGTTTTCTCCTTTAATGAGATGAAAGAGCGTGCTTATTCTTTCTCTGCTTAGGAGCGATAAAGAAGCTGATGAGAAAGAAGACAGCAGAAGTGAGGACAATACAAGACCCGACGGCGATGTTTAAGCTATAGCCAATAAAGAGTCCCAGGATGGATGCAAGAGCACCTAATCCGGATGAAAGGAGCATCATGGACCAGAGACTATTGGTATAGAGATAGGCCGTCGCAGCGGGTGTAATGAGCATGGCGACGATGAGAATGGTTCCGACACTCTGCATAGCAGTGACAGAAACCAAGGTCAAGAGCACCATAAGGAGGTAGTGATAGACCTTGACCCGGACGCCCATGGATTGAGCCAGAACAGGATCAAAAGATGTGAGCAGTAAGGGTCGAAAGAGTAGGACAATCACCAGCAAGACCGCAGCACCAACACCGATGGTTATCCACATATCCCGGTCTTGGACGGCCAAGATATTCCCAAAGAGGATGTGGAAAAGGTCGGTGGAACTTTTAGCGACTCCAATCAGGATGACTCCTAAGGCGAGGAAAGAAGAAAAGGTAATCCCAATTGCAGTGTCGCTCTTGATGATGGAGTTGCTCTTGATATAGGTGATAAGGACGGACGCCAGGAGGCCAAAGACAATAGCGCCAATAAAGAAATTGATGCCCAGGATAAAGGAGAGAGCCACACCAGGAAGAACTGCGTGTGAGATAGCGTCTCCCATGAGAGACATGCCTCTTAAAATAATGAAGCATCCAACGGCTCCAGCGACAATCCCGATGGCGATGGCTGTGATCAGGGCATTCTGTAAGAAGTGGAATTGCTGTAATCCATCGATAAATTCTGTAATCATCCGACGCCACCTCCTATAAAGAGTTCATGCCCATAGGCTGCATGCAGATTTTCTTTGGTAAAGGTTTCCTCTGTTTTCCCAAATGCAATCAGTTTACGATGAAGGAGGAGGACCTGGTCGAAATAAGCTGGGACCTTGCTGAGGTCGTGATGGACGATCAGAATGGTCTTGCCTTCTTGTTTCAAGGTCTGGAGGGTCTGCATGATGATGTCTTCGCTGACAGAGTCAATCCCTGCGAAGGGCTCATCCAAAAAAATGACATCCGCTTCTTGGACCAAGCAGCGGGCGATCAGCACCCGTTGGAATTGCCCTCCTGAAAGCTGGCCGATCTGGCGATCCGCTAGATCAAGAAGATTGACAAGTTTCAAGGCATTTTCCACTTTTTGGAGATCTTCTTTGCTTTTTCTCTTGAAGATCGGAAGATGGGGATAGAGACCCAGTGAGATGCACTCTCTCACCGTGATGGGAAAGTGGAAATCAATAGCGGATTTCTGTTCGACGTAGGCCACCCGTTGAAGAACTTGGCTGAGATCTTTTTGATCGAGCTGGACCTTTCCCGCATGAGGGAGAAGTCCTAGCATGGCCTTGATTAGGGTTGATTTTCCAGCCCCATTGGGGCCAAGAATGCCTAGGATGGTTGGACCCTGGATGGTGAGGGAAAGATCCTCCAAGGCCAGTGTTTGCTGGTAAGCAACACTGAGATGCTCAATTTGAATCATGATTTTGCTCCTTTACCATTAATATACATGAATAAAAAAATTAAGTCAAGTTAATTTTTGAAATAATTATACACGAATAAAAAGTTAAGTCAAGTTAATTTTTAAAATAATTCAACTTAAATCTCTTGAAATCATTGAAAAAAGTTCCTATTTTTGATAAGGTTATTACAAAAGAATGAAAGCGAGAAGATCATGGTACGTTTACAAGATGATTTTTATGATTACGTCAATGGGGCATGGGCTGAGACAGCTGTGATTCCAGATGACAAACCGTCAACCGGTGGTTTTATGGACTTGATCCAAGATATCGAAAACTTGATGTTGGATATTACCGGAAAATGGCAAAGAGGAGAAGAATTGCCTGAAGATAGCATTCTGCAAAACTTTGTCAAATACCACAAAATGGTGGCAGATTTTGATGCACGGGAAGCAGCTGGTGTGGCTCCAGCTATGCCCTTGATCAACGAAATCAAGGCCTTATCTTCCTTTGAAGACTATACCAGCAAGTTGGGCACCTATGAGCTAGCTGGCAAACCAAATCTCTTGCCATTTAGCGTGTCACCAGACTTTATGAATGCCCAAATGAATGTCTTGTGGGGAGAAGCACTCGGTTTGATTTTGCCTGATACAACCTACTATGAAGAAGACAATGAAAAAGGACCAGAGTTATTAGCTGTTTGGCGTCAAATGGTTGAAAAACTCTTGGCAAAATTCGATTTCTCAGAGGAAGAAATCAAAGATATCCTAGATAAGGTCATTGCGGCTGATGCAGAATTGGCCAAATATGTCTTGTCAAACGAAGAAAAATCAGAGTACAACAAACTCTACCATCCTTATGAATGGGCAGATTTCAAGGCCTTGGTTCCAGAATTGCCACTCGATACTTTCTTTACAGAAGTGATCGGACAAACGCCAGATACTATCATCGTGCCAGAAGAGCGTTTCTGGAAGGAATTTGCACCAAAATACTACTCGGCAGCCAACTGGGAAACCATTCATGCCAAATTGAAACTTGGTGCAGCTTTAGATTGGACGTCTTTCTTGACGGAAGAAATCCGTGTCTTGTCTGGTGAATATGGACGGATCATCACGGGGATTCCAGAAGCACGTCCGAAAGAAAAAGCCGCTCTGGCCTTGGCAGAAGGACCTTATAGCCAAGCACTTGGACTCTGGTATGCGGGAGAAAAATTCTCACCAGAAGCAAAAGCAGATGTAGAGCATAAAGTAGCGACCATGATTGACGTCTATAAGGAGCGCTTAGAAAAAGCAGACTGGCTCGCTCCTGAAACTCGTGAAAAAGCCATTGTCAAACTCAATGTCATCACACCACATATCGGCTACCCTGAAAAATTACCAGAAACATACGCCAAAAAGATCATCGACGAAAGCAAGACCTTGGTTGAAAATGCTCAAGCCCTTTACGAAATTTCCATTGCCCATACTTGGAGCAAGTGGAACCAACCGGTTGATCGAAGCGAATGGCACATGCCAGCCCACCTGGTCAATGCCTACTATGATCCGCAACAAAACCAAATCGTCTTCCCAGCAGCGATTTTACAAGCACCTTTCTATGACCTTCACCAATCATCATCAGCCAACTACGGCGGAATCGGTGCAGTCATTGCCCATGAAATCTCCCACGCCTTTGACACCAATGGTGCTTCCTTTGATGAGCACGGTAGCTTGAAAGACTGGTGGAAGCCAGAAGATTACGAAGCCTTTACCGCTCGGACTCAAAAAGTCATCGATCAGTTTGAAGGACAAGACTCTTACGGTGCCAAGATCAACGGGAAATTGACCGTTTCTGAAAACGTAGCAGACCTCGGTGGTATCGCTGCAGCCCTTGAAGCAGCGAAGAAAGAAGCAGACTTCTCAGCAGAAGAATTCTTCACTAATTTTGCTCGTATCTGGCGCATGAAAGCTCGGACAGAGTACATGCAACTCCTCGCAAGTGTCGATGTCCACGCACCAGGAAAACTCCGCACCAATGTCCAATTACCAAACTTTGACGAATTCTTTGAAACCTTTGATGTCAAAGAAGGCGACGGCATGTGGCGCGCACCAGAGGATCGTGTGATTATTTGGTAAACTAAGATAGGAGAGACGATTCGGTTTACCGAAACTTCCTGCAGAAAAATAGGAAATCAATGCCGCATTCCCTGAATGCCAATTGATTTATCTTTTTTCCAAAGGAAGTAGTCTCGACTTCAGTTAAGCAATTGATTGATTTTCTTGACCATGTGGGCCATGCCCACCAGGCAATCTCTCTTTTTCTCGACGCTTTTAGGGCGAGTTCAATTTCGTGATAGTAGTTTTGTTGATCAAAGGAAGTAGTCTCGACTTCAGTTAAGCCATTGATTGATTTTCTCAATACTTGTAAAAAAATAAAAATCCCCAAAGTCAAGTTTCAACCTACTGAAACTAGCTTTGGGGATTTTTGATAATAAGATTCATCAAATAAAAACGAAGCGCTTCCAATGACTGCGTGAACAGATAAATTTAATTGAGTGGTGCCTTGTATAATTCTTTGAATTTCATAGAAATAAATGCTACTATAGGTGTGAACTAAATAAATTTTAAAGGAGCAGACTATGAGAAATTTTGCAAGTCCGTCACGTTACATTCAAGGTGAGAATGCCTTATTTGAAAATGCACAATCTATTTCAGAATTAGGGAATCACCCTGTTTTGCTATGTGATTCAGTGGTCTATGATATCGTAGGGAAGCGTTTTGAAGAATACCTTGGTCAAAATGGGCTCACGGTTTTGCCAGTCTTCTTCAATGGAGAAGCTTCTGACAACGAAATCAATCGTGTGGTTAGTCTGGCAGAAGAAAATGGCTGTGATTTGGTCATTGGACTTGGTGGAGGAAAGACCATCGATAGTGCAAAAGCTATTGCTGATCTTCTAAAATCACCAGTTGTGATTGCTCCGACCATCGCCTCTACAGATGCTCCCGTTTCCGCCTTGTCGGTTATCTATACGGATGAGGGTGCCTTTGAGCGCTATATCTTCTATTCTAAGAACCCAGAATTGGTCTTGGTGGATAGCAAAGTGATCTCTCAAGCACCAAAACGTTTGCTCGCCTCTGGTATCGCAGATGGATTAGCGACTTGGGTAGAAGCGCGTGCGGTGATGCAAGCGAATGGAAAAACCATGTTGGGTCAACGACAAACCTTAGCGGGTGTCGCCATTGCACAACGTTGTGAAGAAACCTTATTTGCAGACGGTCTTCAAGCCATGGCTGCTTGTGAAGCCAAAGTTGTAACACCTGCTCTTGAAAACATTATTGAAGCTAATACCCTTCTCAGTGGTATTGGATTTGAAAGTGGGGGATTAGCTGCTGCCCATGCCATCCATAATGGCTTTACAGCCCTTACTGGGGACATCCACCATTTAACTCACGGTGAAAAAGTAGCCTACGGAACGCTCGTTCAATTGTTCTTGGAAAACCGTCCGAAGGAAGAATTGAATAAATACATTCGTTTCTATCAACAAATCGGTATGCCAACCACTCTGAAAGAAATGCATCTTGAAACTGCAAGTTATGAAGATCTTCTCAAGGTTGGCCAACAGGCCACCATCGAAGGAGAAACCATCCATCAAATGCCATTTGAAGTGAAGGCTTCTGATATTGCCCAAGCCATCGTAGCAGTAGATGCCTACGTTCAAGGTTTAGACTAAATCAATATCTGTCATTCACAGATAATGTAGACAAACTGATTTTTTACATCAAACAAACTAATGGATGCCTAAAAAATTAAAATTAGATACTTTTTAAGGCTCATTAAAAAATGCTTAGGAACTTTCCGCCGTGAGAAAAGTGCTAGAAACACGATTGTTTCTAGCACTCGGGAGTTTTGGAACTTTAGGTCCAAAACTAAGTCATGGAACTTCTTCGAAGTTCGCTGACGTCCGTACTCACCTAAGGAAAGTTTCTAAGACGGCTTTGTCGACAAACCAAGAACTCCCATACCTTATGGTAATGGGAGTTCTTTTCCTATTTTCTTCTTTTTGGATCGGTTTGTTTAAAGATCAGGTATAAAATTCCGGCAGGCAGGAAGCAGAAGAGCCACATGACATCGAGTCCCTTGCTTTTACTGCTAGAGGTCGTTGTTTTAGACTCACTGACGGTCACTCCCGGTTTAATGCTTGGAGATACCTGTTGCAAGCCGTTCTGAACGACTAGGCGGTTGTCTTCCAGTTTTAGCGCTGGCTTCGTCCCCTTCTTAACGGTCGCATAGAAGTCTTGCTTCAAGTGAATGGTCTGCCCGTCGATGGTATGATCGCCTGCAGAAAGGATTTTTTTATACTGGTAGTCTGCGAACATTTTCTCAGCCAAGGTATTCCCGATTTGATTGCGGTAACTTTCGGCGATCTCGACATCGTAGTTTCCAACCCCCAAAATGACTTCGATAATCCGCTGTTTACCCCGCTTGGTTGTCGCGGTGTAGTTGTAGTCAGCAGTCGGGCTGGATCCAGTTTTGAGTCCATCTGTTCCTTTAAGGGCGAATTTTCCACCTTCGAGGGAAGTATTGTAGTTATCGTAGCTTTGCTCGTAGGGGGTTCCTTCCATGATCGTAGTGTGAGCTTGCTTGGTGTATTCCAACATTTCTGGCAGGTCGTTTACGATGTGATAAGCCAGAATAGACATGTCCCGCGCTGTGATTTCGTTATTCGCATTGACATCGTAGCGCTGAGGATTGTAGTAGCCCTGAAGGACCGAGATCATCGCCCCATTTGGATTGTGCCATTTGGTATGGCTCATCCCCATTTCTTGCGCGTACTGATTCATTAAGTCCAAAAACTTATCGGGATCATTGTCAGTGACGGCGTTGGCGAGCATAATCACGGCCGCACTGGAAGATGGAACAAAGAGCATCTTGATCAATTCAGATACTTTGTAGTCTACACCAGCTACAATAGGTGAGTTACTTAACAGATTGTTTTCTGAGATGGCTTGGTCTGCCTCTGTTGCTGTGACTACGGTATCGTACTTGATCTTGCCTTCTTTAAGAGCCCGAAAAACAACATAGGCACTCATGAGCTTGGCCATGCTTCCTGAGTCCCGGACCGTGTCGATATTGTCTCCGTACAATATAGCTCCAGTATTGGCGTCGATGACGATGTCAGCCTTGGGCTTGTAAAAATCGTCCAATACCAGTCCAGCGTCGGCTGCGATTTTCATGACATCTTCTTGCTGGTAGATGTCGTCCGCAAAAGCAGTGGAAATAGGGCCTAATGCCAAGACTCCTACAAGGAGGGACAAGAGGCTGTGTTTTAGTCGTTTGTGTAAATGTCTCCAATAATTCATAGATTCCATTATATCATACAGGCCAGGGATTCAACTTGAAAAAATTTTAGAAAAAGTAGAAATTGAAAAAATAAAGAAAAAATAGAATAATTTCGCAGTAAAAGCGTTTACATTTCCCTAGAAAGTGCTATAATTTAAATTGAGTATAACATTTTTTACAATGAGGTGATTTATATGAACAAAGGGAAGGTACTCTTAGCTACCAGCGCTCTGCTTTTATCAGCTGGTGTACTGGCAGCCTGCTCAGGAGGAAAATCTGGAAGTTCCGGCGATCAGACTTTTAGCTATGTCTATACCCAGGATCCGGATACTTTCGACTATTCGATTTCTAATAAAAAATCGACTTCCGAGTTTACAGGAAATGCGATAGATGGCTTGTTGGAAGTGGACAAGTACGGGAACTTGATCCCATCGCTTGCTAAAGACTGGACTGTTTCCAAGGATGGCTTGACCTATACTTATAAACTCCGTAAAGGGGTCAAATGGATGACTTCTGAAGGGGAAGAATATGGAGAAGTCAAAGCCCAAGACTTTGTCACAGGCCTCAAACACGCGGCAGACAAGAAATCACAAGCGATTTACTTGGTCCAAAAATCTGTCAAAGGCTTGGATGATTATGTTTCAGGGAAGACATCTGATTTCTCAACTGTTGGAGTAAAGGCTATTGATGATTATACCGTTCAATATACCTTGAGCCAGCCTGAAAGCTTCTGGAATTCTAAGACCACGATGGGGATCCTGATGCCGGTCAACGAAGAATTCTTGAAATCCAAGGGAGATGATTACGGTCAAGGAACCTCTCCGTCTAGTATCCTCTACTGCGGACCTTATTTGATCAAATCCATTACTTCGAAATCTTCTGCGATATTAGAAAAAAATCCAACCTACTGGGATGCGGAAAATGTCAAGATCAGTAAAGTCAAACTGACCTATTATGATGGTCAAGACTCCGAGTCTCTGATCCGTGGATTTGATAACGGTGACTATACAGTTGCCCGTGTTTTCCCAAATGGTTCCAACTATAAGAGTGTAGAGAAGAAGCATAAGGACGACATCGTCTATACTGACCAAGGTTCCTCAACCTATAACCTTTCCTTCAACATTGACCGTCAGGCCTATGAAATCACAAAGAAGACCACGGATGCTCAAAAGGCCTCTACCAAGAAAGCAATCTTGAACAAGGACTTCCGTCAAGCTATTATGTTTGCCTTCAACCGCAAGGCTTATGTAGCGCAAACTAACGGGGAAGCGGGTGCCAATAAGGTGATCCGTAATACCTTTACGCCACCAAACTTTGTCCAAATCGATGGCAAACAATTTGGTGATGCAGTAGAAAAAGATTTAGAAGCTTATGGGGATGAATGGAAAGGGGTCTCTGTCGCAGATGGAAAAGACACCCTCTACAATCCAAGCAAGGCCAAAGAAGAGTTTGCCAAAGCTAAGGCAGAATTGCAGTCTCAAGGAGTTGAATTCCCAATTCATTTAGACCTTCCAACTTCTTCGACTTATACGGAAGGAATCAAACAAGCCCAATCCTTCAAACAGTCGATTGAATCTACATTGGGAGCAGAAAATATTGTCATCGATCTGAATATGGTTTCTGAGGATGATCTTCAACGAGTGACTTACTTTGCTGAAAATGCTTCCCAACAAGACTGGGATCTAAACAATAACTTGGGCTGGGGACCAGACTATACGGACCCATCTTCTTACATCGACATCACCAGTGGTAAATCTGGTGAAAATGCCAATTCTTACTTTGGATTCGATGCTGGTACGGATAATGCGGCGGCAAAAGCAGCTGGCTTTGATGAGTACAATCAATTAATTGAAGACGCTCAAAAAGAAAACACAGATGTCAACAAGCGTTATGAAAAATATGCTGCGGCTCAAGCTTGGTTGACCGATAGTGCCCTCTTGATTCCGATTCATTCGGATGGAGCTTCTCCAGTCGTTCGTAAGACTGTACCATACTCTGCAGCCTTTGCTTGGACCGGCCACAAGGGTCAAACCTTTAACTATAAGTATTTAGAAGTTCAAGACAAGGTCGTAGCGGCGAAAGACTACGACAAAGCGCGTGAACAATGGAAGAAAGAAAAAGAAAAATCCAATAAAAAAGCGCAAGAAGAACTTGAAAAGCATGTGAAATAGACTTTTCTTAGCGAAAACAGGAAGGGGGAGTGGGAAAGAACTCGGACTGGATGAAAAGAGTTCGTTTTCCCACCCCCGCACAGTTGATTAGGTCATCTTTGGAGCTTAAAAAGCGAACAAAGATGCCAATCAACCACTGCGTCATACTGTTATTTCTATCAAGCATCGAAGGCTGGACAGTTTTTGCCCAGTCTCTTTTTCTTTGCCGGAACCTTTAAAAATCGCCTAAAAATGGTATAATAGGAGCATCACGAAAATTGGAGAGACGCTATGAGTTTTTACGATCATAAAGAAATCGAGCCTAAGTGGCAAAAATACTGGGCTGACCATCACACTTTTAAGACAGGAACAGATGCCTCAAAACCTAAGTTTTATGCGCTTGACATGTTCCCTTACCCATCTGGAGCGGGTCTTCACGTAGGACACCCAGAAGGCTACACAGCGACTGATATCCTCAGCCGTTTCAAACGTGCACAAGGCTACAACGTCCTTCACCCAATGGGCTGGGATGCTTTTGGTTTGCCTGCAGAGCAATACGCTATGGATACAGGAAATGACCCAGCGGAATTCACGGCAGAAAACATTGCTAACTTCAAACGCCAAATCAATGCGCTTGGCTTCTCATACGACTGGGACCGTGAAGTCAACACAACAGATCCAAACTACTACAAATGGACGCAATGGATCTTCACTAAGCTTTATGAAAAAGGTTTGGCTTATGAAGCAGAAGTGCCAGTCAACTGGGTGGAAGAATTGGGAACAGCTATCGCCAACGAAGAAGTACTTCCAGATGGAACATCTGAGCGTGGTGGCTATCCAGTTGTCCGTAAACCAATGCGCCAATGGATGCTTAAAATCACTGCCTATGCAGAGCGCTTGCTCAATGACTTGGATGACCTTGACTGGCCAGAGTCTATCAAGGACATGCAACGCAACTGGATTGGTAAATCAACTGGTGCCAATGTCACTTTCAAGGTAAAAGGGACAGACAAGGAATTCACAGTCTTTACCACTCGTCCTGACACCCTTTTTGGTGCGACCTTCACTGTTTTGGCTCCTGAGCATGACTTGGTAGATGCTATCACAAGTCCAGAACAGGCCCAAGCTGTAGCGGACTACAAACACCAAGCCAGCCTTAAATCAGACTTGGCTCGTACAGACCTTGCTAAGGAAAAAACAGGGGTTTGGACTGGTGCTTATGCTATCAACCCTGTCAACGGTAAAGAAATTCCAATCTGGATTGCGGACTACGTTCTTGCTAGCTATGGTACAGGTGCGGTAATGGCTGTTCCAGCTCACGACCAACGTGACTGGGAATTTGCTAAACAATTCGGACTTCCAATTGTAGAAGTGTTGGAAGGTGGAAATGTAGCAGAAGCTGCTTACACAGAAGATGGCCTTCACGTCAACTCAGACTTCTTGAACGGTCTTAACAAAGAAGAAGCAATTGCTAAAATCGTGGCTTGGTTGGAAGAAAAAGGCTTCGGTCAAGAAAAAGTTACCTACCGTCTCCGTGACTGGCTCTTTAGCCGTCAACGTTACTGGGGTGAACCAATCCCAATCATTCATTGGGAAGATGGCACTTCAACAGCCGTTCCAGAAAGTGACTTGCCACTTGTCTTGCCAGTCACCAAGGACATCCGCCCTTCAGGTACTGGTGAAAGCCCACTAGCTAACTTGACCGACTGGCTGGAAGTGACGCGTGAAGATGGCGTCAAAGGTCGTCGTGAGACCAATACGATGCCACAATGGGCAGGTTCAAGCTGGTACTACCTCCGCTATATCGATCCACATAACACAGAAAAATTGGCTGATGAGGATCTCCTCAAACAATGGTTGCCAGTGGATATCTATGTGGGTGGTGCAGAACATGCCGTACTTCACTTGCTTTACGCTCGTTTCTGGCATAAATTCCTCTATGACCTTGGTGTTGTACCGACTAAAGAGCCATTCCAAAAACTCTTTAACCAAGGAATGATCTTGGGAACCAGCTACCGTGACCACCGTGGTGCTCTTGTAGCAACTGACAAGGTTGAAAAACGTGACGGTTCCTTCTTCCACATGGAAACAGGGGAAGAATTGGAGCAAGCACCAGCCAAGATGTCGAAATCCCTCAAGAACGTGGTCAACCCAGACGATGTGGTGGAACAATACGGTGCCGATACCCTTCGTGTCTATGAAATGTTCATGGGACCACTTGATGCTTCAATCGCTTGGTCTGAAGAAGGTCTAGAAGGAAGCCGTAAATTCCTCGACCGTGTTTACCGTTTGATCACAAGTAAAGAAATCGTTGCGGAAAACAATGGCGCTCTTGACAAGGTTTATAACGAAACGGTTAAATCTGTTACTGAGCAAATTGAGTCTATGAAATTCAACACAGCCATTGCCCAACTCATGGTCTTTGTCAATGCTGCTAACAAGGAAGATAAACTCTATGTGGATTACGCCAAAGGCTTCATCCAATTGATCGCCCCATTTGCCCCTCACTTGGCAGAAGAACTCTGGCAAACAGTCGCAGCAACAGGTGAGTCAATCTCTTACGTAGCTTGGCCAACATGGGACGAAAGCAAATTGATTGAAGACGAAATTGAAATCGTCGTTCAAATCAAAGGAAAAGTCCGTGCCAAACTCATGGTCGCTAAAGACCTTTCTCGTGAAGAATTGCAAGAAGTCGCGCTAGCTGACGAAAAAGTCAAGACAGAGATTGATGGCAAAGAAATCGTGAAAGTGATTAGTGTACCGAACAAGCTTGTAAATATCGTAACGAAATAAATTTAAAAGTCCTTCAGAGCTAAGCTCTGGAGGATTTTTTCGTTTGGTTGATTAAGGATCAAAAAAGCTTCGGTAGGAAGAACCCTACCGAGGCTTTTTAACATGTTGAAAACGATTGTTGAATATCTGGATGATTTTCCCAATCAGCTCGATTGTAGCTTCCTGTAATGGTGTGCTCTTCAGAAAAGAGCAGAACCCGTTCCACAATCGGAGCAATTTGCTCGAAATGGTGGGAGGAAATAACAATCGTTTTTCCTGCTGTTTTGAGTTCTTGGAACAAGGCGACAATCAGCTTCTGGTATTTGGGGGAGAGACCGTTAAAGGGCTCGTCAAATAGCAAGAGACTAGGATTCATGGTGAGGACACTGGCAATGGCGACTAGCTTCTTTTCCCCTCCGGAAAGATGGTAGGGAATACGATCTCTCAGGTGCTCAATCTCTAAAAGAGTGAGTGTATCATTGACGCGTTGTTCGATTTCAACTGCCGATAAGCCGAGTTGACGTGGGCCAAAAGCCAGTTCATCATAGACGCTTGTATTGAACAATTGGGTATCGCTGTTTTGAAAAATGAGTCCAACCTGCTGGAAGATTTGCCCAGCACGATGGGGATCTTTCAAGAAGTCTTTGTCAATGGTCCAATCCTTGAAGTGGTACTGACCAGAAGACAGGGGCAAGAGCCCAACCAGAATTTTAAAGAGGGTCGATTTTCCAGCTCCGTTTGGGCCCATCAAGCCCACGGTTTCCCCTTTTTGAATCTGGAGTTGAATATCGTGGACACCAGTTTCTTCGGTATAGTGGTAATTTCCATCCTGAATGGTAATCATAGGGCTTCCTTTCTAGCCAAGTAAGGTCGTGAAGGTCGTGAGAACCGCCAATTCCAATAGGAAAAAGACGTCTTCCTTCTTCCAGTGGAAGGCTTCTTTGCGCTTTGTATCCATACCGTAGCCTCTCAGCAACATGGCCTCGTAGACCTCTTTGGTATGGTTCTTCGTTGATAGATACAGGAGACCCAGAAGAGAGCCAAAGAGATGGAGGTTCACTTTTTGACCAACGGTCCGGAGTTGGACGCACTCAATTTGTTGGTGAAGGTGTTTTCCCAAAATATAACTATATTTCAGCGTAATATCAATGGTCTGGACAAAGGTCTTGGGGACATGTAGCTGCCTTAGGGCCTCAACCAGTTGGATGCTTGCGGTAGTGGCTAAAAAGAGAGAAATATTGAGGACAATCATCCCTGCACGTAGCAAAAAGAGCCCTCCATTTTGAAATCCTTGAAATAAGATGCTAGGTAATATCACAATTGTGGAAATCAGCAGCACCTTGAACAGGACCTTAAAGAGGTGGAGTAGGACCTCTCCAGGAAGCATGGCAATGTGCATTAACAAAAGGATACCAATCAACCACAGTTGGATGGGATGGTGGGCAGTCGTAATGAGAATGGCTAGAATTAAAAAGGAAACGAGTCGCATCCAAGACGAAGTTTTGGCCTTGAATGCGGGCGTCGTTTGTTTCATTTTGCCAAGAAAGTGGCGCAATGTTTGAAGATTCATTTGTAAATAGTGATGGCTTTTGGATGCTTCAAGAGTTGCTTGCTCTTGATGAAGCCAGTCAGGGAGTTTACGCATGAGAAGTTTTTTCTCCGTTCATTGATCGAATGATTTTACTGATGATATAGAAGATAAGGACGGCTGTCACGGCTGAGAGAATATAGCCGATCGCAATTTTAGTTCCAGGAATGGTGTAATCACTAAACAAGGCATCAAATGAGAATCCATTTTTGATCCCTGTTGGAACTTTGCCATGAAGCAGGCTACCCAATTCTTCAGCAGACCATTCACCAAAGGCTGTCCCATCTGCGAGAAGTCCAAGTGGGCTGAGGACGATCAAAGCAAGGAGCACCCAGCGAATTTTTTTAACGAATGAAGTTGTATTGACTGAACTTGGTGTGTACAACTCTGTAGGAGCGACTTGTTTGACAAAACGGTAAATCACAAAGGTGAAGAAGGCTTCGACCCAACCTGCTACAAGGAGGTGAGCTCCCAACATGGCAGGTACGGTAATACTCAATCCATAAGGGTTATAGAGCGGCTGACCAGCTTCTGAAGCGATGAGTGGTTGCAAGCCCAATTCAACACCAGCTAAGAAGGCTGCAGCATTGATCGAAAGATAAGAGCCGACAATGACGCCAAGCGTTTCCTGATGGTGCTTGCGGAACAAGCTATAAATAGCATAACCAACGAAAGGCATCACAATGGCCATGTTGAAAATATTGGCCCCAAGAGCGAGAATACCTCCATCCCCAAATAAGAAGGCCTGTAGCAGTAAGGCGACTGTCAGCGCCAGAGAGGCTGCATAGGGACCTATGAGAATGGCAAGAAGGGTTCCTCCGACAGCGTGAGCGGTCGTTCCGCCAGGGACAGGAACATTAAACATCATTAATAAGAAGGACAAAGAAGCAGCGATCCCAAGCATCGGAGCCAGCTCTTTATTTTCTTTTAATTGCACCTTGACTTTTTTGACAGATAAGACAATAACAGGTGCAGCAGCAACCGCTAAAACCGCACAACTTGCAGGACTAAGGTAATTATCTGGTATATGCATAACAAATTCTCCGTTAGTATGAATTATTTTCGTTAACAGATTACCACATTATAAAATCAGGTGTCGTTACAAAACGAGTCCAACATTTGTTACACATGCTAGAAAGAGGGCTATCTTGCTAAAAGAAATTAGTAGAAAGAAGAAGAAAAAACTAGTTTGAAGGGCTAGAAAGGCTTTTTTAAGGTGAATTTGGATAAAATTATTGGTTCCATATCGAAATAGTTGACAGATGTAACAAGCAGTGGTACAATGATTTTGATATTTCGATATAGAAATAAAAAGGAGACAAAATGGACAAGATGTTAGGGGGCTACCAAGCTTTACAGATACGCTTATTAGACGGGCGACTTTTTCAAAAACTCTTGAGCAAGGAACCAGATGCCCAATACCGAAGTGAACAGGGGAAAATTTTAACGATTTTGTGGAAGCAAGACTTGGGGTGCGCTACTGCGACCGATATCGCTCTTGCGACGGGCCTAGCCAATAATACATTGACCAGCATGGTTAAGAAACTGGAAGAACAAGGCTTGGTTACGATTCAACCTTGTACGCAGGATAAAAGGAAAAAATATATTTCTTTGACAGATCTCGGTTGGGCGCAAAAAGAAATTGGAGACCGCGTTAGTAAAGAGTTGGGTGAGATTTTCTACCAAGGCTTTTCGGATCAAGAGATCCGAGAATTTGAAGCCTATCAAGAGCGTATTATTGACAATTTAAAAGCTAAAGAAAATGACATCTAGGGAAAGGAAGAAACAGTTATGATTGGAATAACAGGTGTAACAGGGAAATTAGGCTCTTATGTGGCTGATCTTGTCGATAAAAAAGGAATTGCTTCTATCCATCTGGCAAGAAGCCCAGAGCGTGCAAAAGTCTACGCGTCTGCGGAAATCCGTAAAATAGTGTATACCAATACTCCAAAAGTGGTTGAGGCCTTGAAGGGGGTCGATGTCTTATTGATGGTCTCTGCTCGGGAAAATCCAGAGCGTGTTGAGGAACACAAGAGTCTTTTAGATGCCGCAAAGCTTGCTGGGGTGCAGCATATCGTCTGTACCTCCTTTTATGGGGCAGATGAGAAGGCAACTTTTACATTGTCTCGAGATCATGCCCAGACGGAAGCCTATATCAAGGAGTTGGGGTTCACCTACACTTTTTTGAGAGATAATTTTTACTTGGACTTCTTGATTGATATGGCGCTTGAAAATGGAGAGATTCGTGGTCCAGCAGGAAGTGGGAAGGTTTCAGCAGTTGCCCGTAAGGACACATCTAGTGTTGCAGCAGAGATTCTTTTACATGCTAAGAAATGGGAAAATCAAACCTTGAATTTGACAGGGCCAGAGGATCTTTCCATGGAAGAAATCGTAGCGCTTCTCTCAAAAGAGAGCGGTAAAACCATCGCGTATGTAGATGAATCAGTAGAAGAAGCCTATGAGTCACGGAAAAAATGGCCAGCACAAACTTGGGAGTATGATGCCTGGGTCAGTACCTATACAGCGATTAAAGCTGGAGAACAAGCTGGGGTTTCAACAGATGTCGAAAAAGTCCTAGGGTATCCAGCAAGTAGCTTATTGGATATTCTTAGAGACAGAAAACTTATTGAGGAAAAATATGATTGAATACAAACATGTAGCCTTGCGCTACACGGAAAAGGACATTTTGAAAGATGTCAATCTCCGCATTGAAAATGGAGAATTTATGGTTCTTGTGGGACCTTCAGGATCTGGAAAGACCACCATGATCAAGATGGTGAACCGTCTCTTGGAGCCGACGGATGGCAATATCTATATGGATGGGAAACGCATCAAAGAATATGACGAACGGGAGTTACGTCTCAGTACCGGCTATGTCCTTCAAGCCATTGCCCTATTTCCAAACTTGACCGTTGCTGAAAATATTGCTCTCATTCCTGAGATGAAGGGCTGGACTAAAGAACAAATTGCTTCTAAAACAGAAGAACTCTTGGCCAAGGTGGGGCTACCTGCTGCAGATTATGCTCATCGTTTACCAAGCGAGTTATCTGGTGGCGAGCAACAGCGGATTGGTATTGTGCGGGCTATCATTGGGGAACCAAAGATTCTATTGATGGACGAGCCTTTTTCAGCCTTGGATGCCATCTCCCGTAAGCAGTTGCAGGCTTTGACTAAAAAATTGCACAAAGAGTTTGGTATGACCACCATCTTCGTTACCCATGATACGGATGAGGCCTTAAAATTAGGGGATCAAATTGCAGTGTTGCAGGATGGAGAAATCCGCCAGGTGGCAGACCCTGAAACAATTTTACAAGCGCCTGCGACAGACTTTGTCGCAGATTTGTTTGGAGGTGCTCACCATGTCTAAACTACTTACAACTTTTCAAGATCGTTTTGGGGAATGGTTAACAGCCCTTGGGCAACACTTGCAATTGTCTCTTTTGACCTTATTGGTTGCTATTTTTCTGACCATCCCACTTGCGGTTTATCTAAATAGTCACAAAAAAGTGGCGAATTGGGTGCTACAAGTTGCGGGTATCTTCCAGACCATTCCCTCAATGGCTTTGTTGGGGCTCTTTATTCCTTTCATGGGGATTGGAACCTTACCGGCCCTTACAGCTCTAGTCATTTATGCTATTTTCCCGATTTTGGAAAATACAATCACAGCCTTGAACGGCATTGATCCTAGTCTTGAGGAGGCAGGGATTGCTTTTGGAATGACCAAGTGGGAGCGACTCAAGAAGTTTGAAATTCCACTGGCCATGCCTGTTATTGTATCAGGGGTTCGTACAGCAACCGTTATGATCATTGGGACAGCGACTTTAGCCGCTCTTGTTGGAGCTGGTGGATTGGGCTCCTTTATCCTTTTGGGGATTGATCGTCGAAATGCTAGTCTCATTTTAATCGGCGCAATCTCATCAGCCATTTTGGCCATTCTATTTAATGTTATTCTCAAATGGTTGGAAAAGGCCAAGTTGCGTACGATTGTTGCGGCCTTTGCGGTGATGCTCCTTGGTTTGGGAGCGAGTTATGCTCCAAGCATGATTCCTCAGAAAGAAAAAGAAAACCTAGTCATAGCTGGGAAATTGGGGCCTGAGCCTGAAATTCTCATGAATATGTACAAACTTCTCATTGAGGAAAATAGTGACATGACGGTGACCGTTAAGCCTAACTTTGGGAAGACAGATTTCCTTTATCAAGCGCTTAAAAAGGGTGATATCGATATCTATCCAGAATTTACAGGGACCATTACAAGCTCTCTCTTGCAACCAGCTCCTAAAGTCAGCAACGACTCCAAAGAAGTTTTCGAGGTTGCGCGTGATGGTATAAAGAAACAAGATAATCTAGCTTTACTCAAACCGATGGCTTATCAAAACACCTATGCGATTGCTGTTCCGAAAAGTATTGCGAAAGAGTATAATCTGAAGACGATTTCTGATCTCAAGAAAGTTCAGGACAAGCTCAAAGCTGGTTTCACGTTGGAATTTAACGACCGTGAGGACGGAAACAAAGGACTTCAATCAGTTTATGGACTAAATCTTAATGTGGCTACCATGGAGCCGGCACTTCGCTATGAGGCAATCCAACAAGGCAATATTCAAATAACAGATGCCTATTCAACAGACCCAGAAATTGCTCAATATAATTTAGTTGTTCTAGAGGATGACCAACACCTCTTCCCACCTTACCAAGGAGCACCCCTCATGAAAGAAGCTCTTCTTAAGAAACATCCAGAATTGGAAGGCATTCTGAACAAGTTGGCTGGCAAAATCACAGAGAGCCAAATGAGTCAGATGAACTACCAAGTGGGAGTAGAAGGAAAACCTGCTGCTAAAGTCGCACGTGAGTTTTTGGTAAAACAAGGACTATTGAAGAAATGATTAAGCAAGAAGAAATACAAGAAACTCTTTTGCGACTCTGCAAGCACTATGGAGAACAAAATTGGTGGCAATCGGATAACAAGATTGAAGATTTGGTATCGACCATTCTGATCCAGCGAACAACAGAGAAGAATGCTAAGTTGGCTTTAGCTGGTCTAATGGATGTCATGACAGTAGAGGGTATCCTGGCTTTACCGCTAGAAGAGTTACAGGAACGTATTCGACCTGCCGGATTTTTCAAGCAAAAGTCACAAACGATTAGGGGACTTCTGACCTGGTTAAGAGAAGTTGGTGGTTTTGAGTTTCTTGCCAGAATTGGAACAGAAGATTTACGGAAGCTACTGTTGGAGTTAAAAGGGATTGGACCAGAGACTGCAGATGCACTTTTACTTTATCTTTTTGATCGTCCCGTTTTTATTTCGGATGAATATGCGAGAAGACTTTTTCGACGCTTAGGATTTGGAAACTTTGATACCTATAATGACATGCATGCTGTTTACGGTAACGTCTTGGAAGGCCTCACTCTCAAACAATGCCAAGAGATTCATGCTGTCATTGATGAACATGGGAAAGCTTTTGGCAAAAGTAAAGGCCAGTTAGACGAAAGTTGGTTACGATAAAAAGAGCCTAGGACAGTAGTCCTTTGACTCCACAAAAGAAACTGATTTTGTACTAACCTAAAGTTAGACAATTTATTTAAGCAAAGGATTTAGTTCTGTATTGCACAGGACTAAGTCCTTTTAGTTTTATCTTAATGCGTTTGTTGTTGTAATAATTAATACAGTCTACACTAGCTTGTTCCAATTGCTCAAGTGACTGAAACGTTTTCTCATGACCATAAAACATCTCAGACTTCAGAATGCCAAAGAAGGATTCCATCATGCCGTTATCTGGACTATTGTATTTACATGACATAGATGACTGGAGTATAAGAGTCATCCAAAAGTATGTGCCTCCTTGTTAAATATCAAAAGATTGGTGAAATGAATAGCGAATATCCCTTTTTATTTTACTTAAAATCAGATTTTTGGATGGAAATACCAGATGATAAAGTAAATCATTTAAAAAATAAAAAAGACAAACGCCCAAAATGACGTTTGTCTAGAATAAGGAAGTTATCCTTGTACTTTAGCTCTACTTATTAGCTTAGATCGTATGTTACTCAACAGATTTTAGGGCTTCGAGCATATTGACTTTCTTAAGGTGTTGGTTCACAAAGATACCGAGACCTGTCAGAATGATAATGACAACAAGTGTTGGAATGGCATAGATGAGCCAGCTCAGACCTGGATTGAACATAATATTTTCAGGAGGGATAACCTCTACCATGTATTGATGCAATCCCCAACCAAGTCCGAATCCAACCAAGATACCAATGATAGAGAGATAAATGGTTTCTCGATAGATGTAGAGTGTCACTTCTCTATTAAAGAAGCCTAGAACCTTAATGGTTGATAACTCACGGATACGTTCTGCCACATTGATATTTGTCAAATTAAAGAGAACAACTAAAGCAAGAAGAACAGAAATCCCAATCAATACTGCCATAACACGGCTAAGGGAGTTGACGATGGTCTTGATTTGTGCCTTTAGAGTAGTATTTTGAACAACCCCTTTGACACCATCAAGCTCCATAAATTGACTGGCTGTTTGCTCAACGTTTTTGTCTGAGTGATTCTTCAGTGTCAGAATAGTAGCATTTTGGCTCGCCTCTTTACCAAAAGCATTTCTGTAAGTAGTTTCATTCATAAAGATGAAGTGACCCATATACATTTCAGAAATACCAGCAACTTTGAGTTTGATATCCTTGTCTTGGCTATTTTGAACGGTTAACTCATCCCCTACAGAAACGCCAGCTAAGTCTGCCAATTTCTCAGAAATAATAATCCCTTTGTCGGTCAAATCGAGTTTTTGACCAGTTTCACGATTATTGAGCTTGATGTAATGTTGTAGAGTTTCTTGATCCTTGTCTTTGACCACAAGGGTTGTGATATCTTGACGATCGTTATTATTTCCTGCCACTTTTGAAAGCATTTCGTAATGAATAGAAAGATGTTCCTTGACCTTGCTATCGTTAATTAATTTTTGGATGTTTTCCTTTTCCTGCCCATCCAGATGATCCTTGTTTGCGACAATCATATCATAGCGAATGATGTTAGGGAATTGGCGTGTGTTAAGGTCTCCAATAGAAGAACGAATACCGAGTCCAGCAAAGAGAAGTGCGATGGAACCGCAGACACCAAAAATAGTCATGAACATCCGTTGCTTGTATCGGAAAATATTACGGGCAGTGACTTTTTGTGTAAAGTTCATCCGGTTCCAAAGTGGGGTGATGCGCTCCAAAAGAATCTTAGAACCAGATGTTGGAGGTTTTGGAAGAAGAAGTTGGGCTGGCTTTTCTCCTAATTCGCGCTTGGCTACCATGAAAGCGGGAAGAACTGTGGACAAAAGACCAAGCACAATAGCTAGAAGAGTCTTAAATGGATAAAAGTGTAACTCAATTGGTGCGAGGAGGATTCGCTCTTTATAACTATTGTATATGATAGTTGGAAGGAGAATATGTCCAGCAGCAACCCCAATAGCAGTACCAATCATGCTCGTCACGAATCCATAAATAATAAATTTACGGATGATGTCCTTGTTTTGGTAACCGAGAGCTTTGAATGTCCCTGCCTTAATCCGTTCTTCTTCGACGAAGCGTCCCATTGTTACAAAGGTAACCAAGGCAGCAATAAAGTAGAGGATAACAGGGAAGATATTACTGAGGTTCTGAAAAACAGAAGCGTTGGTCTCATATGAAACGTACCCTTCTGACCAAGGAGCTTCACGACGTGTGTAGACATCGTAGCTTGGTTCAGCAATGCTATCGATTTTTTCTTGAGCTTCCTTTATTTGCTCCTTCTTGTCAGCGATTTCATCTTGTGCCTGAGTCAATTGTCCCTGGACAAGAGGATTCTTATCCTGACCGCTGGCTTTCGCTTGTTCAAGTTTCTTGTTAAGCTCCGTTTCTGCTTTCTGAAGTTGTCTTGTTTGTTGGTCAATCTTAGCCTGTGGATCAGCTTTTAATTCTTTCAAACGGTTAGCAGGCTGATTTTTTACTAATTTTTCAAGCTCATCCTCGTGTTTGGAAACCTTGTCAGTGTAATCCTGGGTATAGGGGTTAGCTCCACGGACGTCTTTGTAAGCTAAGCGTGCAATCATGTAGACGTCGGAATCAAAACTAGATTCAGGAACAACCGCATACCCTTTGAGTTCCCCACTACCAGCTGTCGATGAACCTAGGTCAACACTTGATAAGATTTCAGAAGACTGAACAAAGCCAGTGATGGTAAAACTGTGTTCTTTTAAGACATCCTTACCATTGTCACCCTCTTTTTCAGAAAACTCAATTTTGTCACCGATCTTATAGTTATCTTGATAGACTGAAGAAAGAGCAATTGCACCTTGCTTACTTGGAAGTTTTCCTTTTACAACCTCATAAGTTGAGATATCTTTTGGTTTTGAAAATAGTCGAAAGGAATCAGTGGAACCTTTCAGTACTACATCTTTAAAGTAACCATACTCAATGTTTGCCTCTGATGAGACTTGATTTAGGAGGTCTTGATCTGACTGGTTCAGTCCATAGCTACCAGTAACTGTGAGGTCAGCTGTTTGGTGTTTAGTAAAATAGCTTGTTCCCGTGTGTTGCATATCAGGTGTCGTCACCTTTAGACCCACAAGAGCGAAAGAACCTAAGGCCATGAGTGAAGCAATAGAAACCACCCGTCCTTTAGAACTAGAGAAAGACTTTCTCACGTCCTTCCAATAAGTTTTACGATTCATGAGACATCCTTTCTAGTACTCGAGGCTATCAATATCTTGTGGATGGGCATTGAGTTCAATACTTTGAACACGCGCATCATGCATACGAATCACACGATCAGCAATAGGTGCAAGCGCCCCGTTGTGAGTGACGATGATAACGGTAGCTCCTTCATTGCGAGCCTTGTCTTGGAGAATCTTCAAGACCTGTTTTCCAGTATTGTAATCCAGGGCTCCTGTAGGTTCGTCACAGAGGAGAATTTTCGGATTTTTTGCGACGGCGCGAGCGATAGCTACCCGTTGTTGCTCACCACCAGACAATTGTGCAGGGAAGTTGTTGATGCGTTTTCCTAGACCAACATCAATCAAAGTTTGTTCCGCATCTTTAGCATCCGCGACAATTTCAGAAGCCAACTCTACATTTTCTTTGGCCGTTAAGTTTGAGACCAAGTTATAGAATTGAAAGACGAATCCGACATCGTCTCTACGATAGGCTGTTAATTGTTTCGCATTATAATTGGAGATGTCTTTCCCATCGATGACGACCTTTCCTTCATCATTGGTATCCATACCACCAAGAATATTGAGAACAGTTGATTTTCCTGCCCCAGAAGAACCGAGTATAATCACTAACTCCCCTTTTTCAATTTCGAAAGTGATATCATTGTTTGCGATGATTTCCACATCACCTGTTTTATACCGTTTGTAACTATGTTTCATTTCAATATACGCCATGTGTATTTGTCTTCTTTAAAAATTATCAGCTGCTAAAACAACAACCTGTTGAATAATTACGAAGGTTATTTTATGATTTTTTAAATACGATTGCTACAACAGAAAACAACAATGTGTTGAAATAACGAAGAAAATATGATAATCATAACTGAAAATATCAGATGATAGTTGACATTTTCAAAATTCGAGATATACTTTAATCAACAATATGTAGAAATAAGGGGTTCGTATGCAACAGAGACAAACGACAACTAAGTCAGATATTAAAGAAGCCTTCATTCAGCTTTTGGCTACAAAAAGTTTAGAGGATATAACGATTAGTCAGTTAACTAAAAAAGCGGGTGTCAACCGCTCGACATTTTATCTGCACTACCTAGATAAACAGGATTTTTTAGAGCAATTAAAAGAAGAAACCATAACGACGGTTCGTATGATTTTGAGGAAAGAAACCTTTTATCCCAAAGAAGCCTTAGAAGCCATCTTGTCTTATTTCCAAGAGAACAGTGCTTTTTTTGCTGAAATTGCAAAAAATCCAAGCTTTCGTTTTGCAGACAACATTCGTTATTTTATCTTGGGGATGATTGAGTCTACGCCACGTTCTCGACCAGTCATTGTGGCAGCTTATCAAATGCCAGAGCGCTATGCTATTACCATGTATGTTTCTGGTTTGACAGGACTTATTGTCGACTGGATTATCAATGGGACTCAGGAAAACCCCCAACAATTGACCAAGATTATACTGGATTCCCCAGGGATGGAGTGGTTTAAAGAAAAGTAACTACTTAAGAATCCTCAGGGGCTTTGAAACAGAATTGCCTCTTATTGACAGAAGTTAGATGGCTGAGTCCTTTCATTCTAATTGTTGACTGTCTCTTCAAAAAAAATCTCCATTGAGTCTGGCTTGAAATTGTGTTACAATAAGCCTTGAAGATGAATGAAAGAATATGGAAATAAGCATGAAAATAAGACCAGTGATTGGAATTACAGGAAATGAAAGACCCTTCCCAGATGATCCAGACGCGAACATGAGCTATGCGGCGACTGGTTTTGTCGAAGCGGTCAAAGAGGCAGGAGGGATTCCCTTGATCTTGCCGATTGGAGATGCGGCCTTGGCCAAAGACTACATATCGATGATTGATAAGCTCATCATCACCGGTGGACAAAATGTCTTGCCCAAGTTTTACGGAGAAGAAATCACCATCGACAGTGATGACTACCTCTTAAAACGCGATCTCTTTGAGTTGGCCTTGATTGAAGAAGCGCGTGCGGCTAAAAAAGCTATCTTTACCGTCTGCCGTGGAACCCAGCTCTATAATGTCGCTCTAGGGGGAACTCTGCATCAAGACATTGAACACCACTGGCAGGACAATCCAGGTCAGTACACCAGCCAAGAGTTGGTGACCAAGGATCAGACGGTCCTGCAAGAGATTTATGGTAAGACCAGTCGCATCAATTCTTTCCATCATCAAAGTATTAAAGACTTGGCAGATGGCCTAGAAGTGATCGCGCGGGATCCTAAAGATGACATCATAGAAGCTGTTCAATCCACAGATGAGAGTCGTTTCCTCGGCGTTCAGTGGCATCCGGAACTGCGTTTTGACAAGAGCCCAGCAGATCGCAAGCTCTTTGAATATGTCGTGAATGACTTATAACGAAGACCGAGGCTGGGACAAAAGTCCTAGCCTCTCAATTATTTTTGGATTGTCGAGCAAGACGCAGTGGTTGAGTGGGCTCTACTACGCTGATTTCATCAGCTTTTACAGCCCTACTCAACTGTGCGGAGGTGGGACGACGAAATCGAATTCTAACGAATGACCGATTTCTGTCCCACTCTCTTTTCTTTAATCTGCGTAAGAAAGACTGTAAATTGTGCCTAGGTTTTGGGGGAGGATTCGCTACAATAGAGCTAGTAGAATGAGGAGGATTAGGACATGTATCAATTTCCAAAGGATTTTTTATGGGGGAGTTCGACCTCGGGGCCTCAAACAGAAGGACGTCTAGCCCAGGATGGAAAGGGAGACAATCTCTGGGATTACTGGTATAGGGTCGAGCCCAACCGCTTTTATCAAGGGCAAGGACCAGAGAAAATATCGACTTTTTATGAACACTGGGAAGAAGATCTGGACCTCTTGTTAGAAACCGGCCACACGGCCTTTCGAACCTCTATCCAGTGGTCACGTATTTTCCCAGAAGGACGAGGGGAGATCAATCAAGCAGGTGTTGATTTCTACCGCCGTGTCTTTGAAAAGATTAAAGAAAAAGGGATTCACCTCTTGGTCAACCTCTATCATTTTGATTTACCGATGGCTCTTCAAGAGCAAGGGGATGGTTGGGAAAATAAAGAAACCGCCTATGCTTACCAGGAATATGCGCGTTTTTGTTTCAAGACCTATGGAGATCTGGTCGATCAGTGGATCACCTTTAATGAACCTATTGTCCCTGTAGAATTTGGTTATTTTTATGATGCCCATTTTCCTCATAAGGTAGACGCAGCAGCAGCTGTTAAAGTAGCCTACCACACCCAGCTAGCAAGCTCTCTAGCAGTTAAGGCCTGTCATGAGGTGGATCCTAATTACCGTATCGGGATTGTGCTCAATTTGACACCAGCCTATCCTCGGAGCCAGCATCCAGAAGATGTGAAAGCTGCGCGTATTGCCGAGCTCTTTCAAGCCAAATCTTTTTTAGATCCATCTGTTCTTGGTCATTATCCTGAAGAATTAGTGGAGATCCTACGGGAGCGCGATCTCTTACCGGATTATGATCCCTTTGAATTGCGCTTGATCGAGGAAAATACGGTGGATTACCTAGGGGTTAACTATTACCAACCACTCCGTGTGGCGGCTCCTCGTTATGCTCCAAATCCAGCATCTCCCCTACTCTTTGAACAATTTTATGAACCCTATGTCATGCCAGGTCGCAAGATCAATCCCCACCGAGGTTGGGAAATCTATGAGCAAGGCTTGTATGACATTGCCCAAAATATCAAGGAAAACTATGGCAATATCGAGTGGATCCTGACCGAAAACGGGATGGGAGTTGAAGGAGAGGAAAAATTTCGCAAGGATGGCGTGATCCAAGACGATTACCGGATTGACTTTGTCAAAGACCATCTTCGCGAGCTCCACCGGGCTATTCAAGATGGTGCCAACTGTAAAGGCTATCTGATCTGGACCTTTATTGACTGCTGGTCATGGCTCAATGGCTACAAGAACCGCTATGGTTTAGTTGAGTTGGAGCTCGAAAGTCAAAAACGAACCCTCAAAAAATCTGGTCATTGGTTCCGTAAGTTGAGTCAGCGGAATGGATTTGAAGAGTAGAAAAAGCAACCTATCAACCAAGATGTTGATAGGTTTTTCTTAACCCTCCCTTAACTAGACCAATTTTCTTGAATTTCCTAGTTGACAAACTGGAAGAAGCATTGTATACTGACTCCGCTGGTTGCTTTTTGGTCAAATTAGACTAGACCAATTTTAAAGTAACTGAGAAATCGACCATGGGTCGTTTGACTAAGTAAAGGGGAAAGTATAGCAAGGCTATATCGTAAAAACTATGTGCGGAATCGTTGGTGTTGTAGGAAATACAAATGCTACTGATATTTTGATTCAAGGACTTGAAAAACTCGAATACCGAGGCTATGACTCTGCGGGTGTTTTTCTGGCTAGTGAAGGCAAGAGCCAATTGGTAAAGGCAGTTGGCCGTATTGCAGAATTGTCATCTAAGGCAGAAGGTGTCGAAGGGACAGCTGGGATTGGACATACCCGTTGGGCCACTCATGGAAAACCAACTGAGGACAATGCTCACCCACACCGCTCTGAAACAGGTCGCTTTGTTTTGGTCCACAACGGGGTCATTGAAAACTATCTTGAAATCAAGGAAGAATACCTAGCAGGTCACCATTTCAAGGGGCAAACAGATACAGAAATCGCTGCCCACTTGATCGGAAAATTTGCTGAAGAAGATGGCTTATCTACGCTCGAAGCCTTCAAAAAAGCCCTCCACATCATCCGTGGGGCCTATGCTTTTGCTTTGATGGATGCGGAAGATCCAAGCACGATCTATGTGGCAAAAAATAAATCACCACTCTTGATCGGTCTTGGCGATGGTTACAATATGGTCTGCTCTGATGCCATGGCCATGATTCGTGAAACCAACCAATACATGGAAATCCATGACCAAGAGTTGGTCATTGTCAAGGCTGACAGCGTTGAAGTGCAAGACTATGATGGCAACGTCAAAGAACGGGCTAGCTACACGGCTGAACTCGACCTTTCTGATATTGGAAAAGGGACTTACCCATACTACATGCTCAAGGAAATCGATGAGCAACCAACTGTCATGCGTAAGTTGATCCAAGCCTATACAGATGAATCTGGTCAAGTAGTAGTAGACCCAGCTATTATCAAGGCTGTTCAAGAAGCAGACCGCATCTATATCCTTGCGGCTGGGACCTCTTACCATGCTGGATTTGCGTCTAAAAAAATGTTGGAAGAGTTGACGGATACCCCAGTAGAACTCGGTATTTCATCTGAGTGGGGATATGGTATGCCACTTCTCAGCAAGAAACCACTCTTCATCTTTATCAGCCAATCTGGTGAAACAGCTGATAGTCGTCAGGTATTGGTCAAAGCCAATGAAATGGGCATTCCAAGCTTGACAGTAACCAATGTTCCAGGATCAACTCTTTCACGTGAAGCAGACATGACTATGTTGCTCCATGCTGGTCCTGAAATTGCGGTCGCTTCCACCAAGGCTTATACGGCTCAAATCGCAGCCCTTGCCTTTCTTGCAAAAGCTGTTGGGGAAGCCAATGGCAATGAAAAGGCCAAAGCCTTTGATTTGGTGCACGAATTGTCTATCGTTGCCCAATCGATCGAATCAACCCTTTCAGAAAAAGAAGTGATCGATGAAAAAGTCCGTGGCTTGTTGGAAACAACCCGCAATGCTTTCTATATCGGACGTGGTCAAGATTACTATGTTGCTATGGAAGCCAGTCTGAAACTAAAAGAAATTTCTTACATCCAATGTGAAGGCTTCGCTGCGGGTGAGTTGAAACACGGTACTATCGCTCTGATCGAAGAGGGTACACCGGTTATCGCCCTCTTGTCTGATCCAGTCCTAGCCAGCCACACACGTGGAAACATCCAAGAAGTGGCAGCACGTGGGGCTCATGTCTTAACCATTGCAGAAGAAAATGTCGCTAAAGAGACAGATGATTTGGTCTTGACAGCGGTTCACCCTTACCTCTCTCCAATCTCAATGGTGGTACCAACCCAATTGATTGCCTACTTTGCAACCCTTCATCGTGGGCTTGATGTTGATAAACCACGGAACCTTGCTAAGTCTGTAACCGTTGAATAAAATTATCCATATAGAAAAAAACATCCTCGTTAGGTTTTTCCTAGCGAGGATGTTTGCTTTATTTATCAAAACCTTGCAAGGCTTTGAGGCGTTCTTCTGTTTGTCCCTTGGCATCTAGTTTTTTACCTTGGTAAACAGCAGATTCCCATGATCCATACATTGGATTTGGGAAGATGATGAATTTTTCACCAAATTCTTTTTGCAATTCGTCCAATTTCTTGTCGCGATCAGCTTCAGAGGTCTTAGAGAAGTCTGCAAAGTCAACCAGGTTGTCCCCAAAGAGCAAGACAAGATTGGTCTTTTCTTGTACAGTTTGGCGACGGCCTTCTTTTGATTTGACGCCATCTTCTAAGAACATGAGGTGGTCACGTCCTTGAACAGGAATGCCTTCTTTTTCAAGGTTCTTAATGGTATCATCTACTTGAGAGGTTGTACGGTCAGAAATGTAGTAGATTTGAACCCCGTTTTGATCCGCATATTGAAGGAAATCTTTGGCACCTGGCACCGCTTTTGCGGCTGCTTTTTTCACCCAAACATCCCAATCTTTAGGATTGAAGGCCGTACCATCTTTGACGTTTTGAACTTGGTAAGGGCTGTTGTCTAAAACAGTTTCGTCCAAATCCAAGACGATGGAATAAGGCTTATCAGAAGGAGTTTGGAGGATCTCTTTCAAACGGTCAGTAGCGACATTGTAGCCTTGTAAATACAAAGCCTTAGTTTCAGCTGCCTTTTGGTACCAAAGGACAGACATGGTATTTTCTTGTGAGCGCTGTTGATCATAGGTCATCGTCACCTGATTTTTAGTGCTGCTTGCTTTTGTCTCTTGCGTTTTGTTGGTGTTGCTTCCACAACTCGTCAGTAAAATGACAGAAGCAAGAGCAGAAACGATGGTAAAGGTGGTTTTTGTTGTTTTCATAAACCGTACACTCCTTAAAATTATTCTATAAAAATTATACTCCTTTCAATCTTGCCTGACAAGAAAGAGGAGAAGGCGAACCAGGGAATGGTAAAATGAATAGGAAGAAAGAAATGCTGATATGAAGGGCTTTTTCACATCAACATGTGCCATTTTTTCCTTTAAAAGAAGGGGTATAGTTTTCTGCTATAACCGGATCAAGAAATGATCAAAGCGGTCCTTTTCTTCTAAAATGAAGCAATAAAGAAAGATACTCGCAGGTCCCTATTTTCAAGGGCTTGCGTTTTTTTGATGCCTTCCTTAATAAAGAAATTTTAAGGACTTGATAGGGAAAATATATTAGTCAGCTACTTTTCGAGGTGATATCATGGTTACAAATTCCAGAAGGAAAGCAGTTAGTCTTTCTGTTGGAGAAATATTGAGGAGGATGTACAGTATGAGTAAAAAAGAATTGGTTCTTCGTGCCATTCGAGGCGAAACAGTAGAGCGAATCCCTGTAGGATTTTGGCTCCATTATGTGACCCAAGAAGAAAAAGAATTGGGTCTAGACAATCCGGCTGTAGTAGAAAAAAGTATTAAGGGCCACCAACACTATGTAGAAGAAATTTCACCTGATTTTGTCAAGATCATGAGTGATGGCTTCTTCCGCTATCCGAGTGCTCTTTATTCGAGAGAGATCAGATCGATCCGAGAATTGAAGGATATTCAACCGATTGGAGAGCATCATCCATGGATTGAAAAACAAATCGAGGTGGTCAAGGAAATTTGTTCTCATTTTCATGAAGAGATTGCTTCTTTCTACAATATCTTCTCGCCCATTTCTTATTTGAAACGCTGGTTCCGTACGGATCAATCTCGTGGAGACCAAGTGATTGCAGACTTTATCAAGGAAGATCCAGAAACTTTAGCTCATGTCCTTGACGTGATTGCAGGAGACATCGCTACTTTAAGTCGCCGCTTGATCCAAGAAGCAGGTATTGAAGGTATTTACTTTTCAACTCAGCAGATCCAAGATGAGCGTGTGACAGATGAAGAATACCGCAAGTTCATTGAGCCTAGCAGCATCGCTGTCCTAGAAGCAGCCAATGAAGCTGGAGGCATCAATATCCTTCATATTTGTGGTTTTGAAGGGGCCAGCAATGAAGTGGAGCTCTTCAAGGATTATCCAGCTCAAGTCATTAACTGGGCGACCCATCATGAAGGTCTGAGCCTAGCCGCAGGTCGTAAACTTTTCGGCGATCGTGCCGTTTTGGGTGGCTTTGTCAACGGCAAGAAAGGTTTGCTCTACCAAGGGGAACGAGAAGCTATTGAGCAAGAAACGCGTCGCTTGGTGGCTGAAGCCGGAAGCCGTGGTTTGATTCTTGGAGCAGACTGTACCGTGCCAGATGATTTCCAATTGGAACGCTTAGATTGGGTACGTCAAGCAGCTGTATTGTAAGAAGAAAGGAGAGGGAGATGAAAAAGATCAATGTATGGTGTATCCTGGTAACCGTTTTGTTTTTGCTTCTAGGGCTCAGTAAAGTAGCTCTAGCAAGCAGTCAGGGGAAAGCAAAAAAAGATCCAGATATGGCAAGACTGGAGAAGATTCCAGCTCATAGTTTCTCCCTCCTTCGCCCATCTGACCTAGCAGGAATTCTACTCCTTGAAGATCAGTGATAAAAAAAGATGAAGAGCTTGATAAAAAATATATATTAGTCAAACAATTATCGAAGTGATAAGATAACAAACAAGAAAAGATTAGAACGAGGTAAGAACATGTCATCAAAAAGAGAATTAGTGTTAAAAGCTTTCAAAGGAGAAGCAGTCGACCGTGTGCCAGTTGGATTTTGGCATCATTTTACAACAGAAGAAGAATGGTTGAAAGGATTTTCAAATCCGGAAATTATTGAAAAAAACCTCAATGGCCATAAAAACTTCCTTCACAAGGTCAAACCAGACTTTGTCAAACTCATGAGTGATGGTTACTTTGCTTATCCAAATCCAGCCATTCACAAAGGCCTTGAAAATATCTCTGACTTAGCAGGGATTGAACCACTCGGAGCAGATCATCCATGGATCACAGAGCAAGTAGAGCTCGTTAAAAAAATCCGTGCCGGTTTTGAAGAAGACATTGTGGCTATCTACAATATCTTTGCTCCAGTGACCTACTTCAAATGGTTGGTCGGAGAAGTTTCAGGAGGAGATGACTTGATCGCCAACTTTATCGATCAAGATGCAGCAACTCTTAAAAAAGTATTGGATACAATTGGCCAAGATATTGCAAGTTTGAGCCAACGAATCATCAAAGAAGCAGGGGCAGACGGGATCTACCTCAGTGTTCAAAGTATCCAGGATGCGCGGGTTACACAAGAAGTTTATAAAAACATTATTGCACCGAGTGAACTCCATGTCTTAGAGGCAGCCAATGAAGCTGGTGGCGTAAATATTCTTCATATCTGTGGCTACGAAGGAGCTCGCAATGATATCCATCTCTTCACAGACTACCCAGCCCAAGTCATTAACTGGGCAGTCGGGCCAGAAGGAATCAGCCTAGCAGAAGGACGCGAAATCTTCGGTGGACGCACGGTTCTTGGTGGCTTTGAAAATGGAAAAAATGGACTTCTTTACACAGGAGATAAGGCTGCGATCCAAGCAGAAACCAAACGCATCATCGCAGAAACTGGAACCACAGGCTTGGTCATTGGTGCCGATTGTACCATCCCAAGTGACATTGATGAAGAACGAATCGAATGGGTTCGTGAAGCTGCAGCAGAATAAGGAAAATAGAAAGAGGGAGAACAGAGTATGAGTAAAAAAACATGGATTATCGGTGGGGTGGCCGTTCTTGCCCTTGCAGGTGCAACCATTCTTGGTCGAAGCTTGAACCACGCAAACGAAAGTAAAGGATCAACAGGATCTAATAAAGTAACAACCTTGAAAGTAGCCCACACTCAAAACTATGTGCCTTACGATTTCGTCGATGAAAAAGGGGAATCAGATGGTTATGAAGTAGCCGTGCTCAAAGCCATTGACGAAAAACTACCAGACTACAAGTTTGAGTACACTGGAACAAGTGATGACGATCTCTTGATCGGTCTAGAATCTGGTAAATACGATATCGGAACCAAAGGAGCTTGGTATACCGAAGAACGTGCCAAGAAATTTATCATTCCAAAAGAACCAATCGGAGCAAGTATCATCGGATTTACCGTTCGGAAAGAAGATGCGAATAAATACAAGAATATCGATGACTTCGCTAAAGAAAAAGGAAAATTGGTTCCAATTTCACCACAAAATGCGCAGTGGAATGTTATTAAAGAATACAATGAAAAGCATAAGGACCAACAAATCGAATTAACAGCTGCCGAATCTTTCAAAGTCGCAGATGCCTATGCTTGGGTTCTTGAAGGACGTTACGATGCCTTCTTTGACATCAAACTTTCCTTTGAAAAAGCTGTCACAGATAAAGATGGTTCTTACCACCAATATGCGGACAAACTGAGCTGGTTTGCCTACAAAGGAATTCCAACTTACCCATTGATCCATAAGGATAAGAAAAACGAAAAATTTGCGGAAGCATACAGCAAGGCCATCAAAGAATTAGAAAAAGATGGCACACTTGCTAAATTGTCGAAAAAATATTTCGGTGAAGATGTCTTCAGTTATGTAGATAAAGAGAAATAAGATGGAACTGGGTGCGCATAGCCCCAGCTTCCTTATTTCTATACGGATACAGAAAGGAAAAGAAACATGGTCTCATACGACATTTCCAAGGTCTGGTCATTTCTTCCAACCTTGGTCCAAGCTCTACCAGCGACCCTAGCTTTGATGGTTTTAACGACGGTTCTCGGTTCTGCATTTGGCTTGGTTTTGACCTGGGCACAAGTATCAGAAGATAAGGTAGGAGCAGGTCTGGCAAAGGGTTATGTCTTTACCTTGCGTTGTACCCCTCCGATTGTCTTGCTCTTTTTGGTCTTTTATGGACTTCCCCAATTTTTGAACTGGTGGTTGGGCATTGACATTGACCACTGGTCCAAGTTTGTCTTTGTCCTTGTTGCCATGTTTCTTCTCTTTGCCGCTATGATCTCTGAGGTCTTCAAGGCAGCCTATTTGGCCATTCCAAAAGGTCAGATGGAAGCAGGCTTGAGTATTGGCTTGACGCCAGCTCAAACCATTTGGCGGATTGTCCTTCCCCAAGCCTTTCGCGTAGCTCTTCCCAATATGACGACTGCCATCTTGAACCTCATGCGTGATGCAGCTTTGGCTTATACCATTGGCTTTATCGATATCATGGGAGCAGGAAATAACTTGATCAGCCGAAATCTTGGGAATTATTCCCTCGAGACGTATACAGCCGTAGCAGTAATCTACTGGGCAATTGCCCTTGTGATTTCTTTCTCCGCTCAATTGCTTGAAAAACGACTCAGTGTAACAGAAAGGTAGCTTATGGATTTCAATTTTATTAGTAAAACATTTCTAGCCACCTTGGGTGGTGTTCCAGTGACCCTTCTGATCATGGTCGTATCGATTCTCTTGAGTTTTTTTCCAGCCCTCTTTTTGGCACTCGGTCAGATCTATAAGGTCAAAGGTGTTCGCAGTTTCTCAGTGGTTTACTTAGCCTTTATCCGCGCGACACCTCCGATTCTATTGATTCTCTTCTTTTATAGTCTCTTCCCCAGCCTCTTAAATAGCTTTTTTAAGAGTATTGGTAGTCACTTTAATGTCTTTGAGATCAATCCCATTTACTATGCCTTTATCATCTTTAGCTTGATGACAACAGGAAGTCTGGCTGAAATTCTCCGGTCAGCCATTCTGACGGTGGATAAGGGCCAGCTAGAAGCAGCGCAAGCCATTGGTTTGACCAACCGCCAAGCCTATATCCGCATTGTTTTTCCCCAAGCCCTGCGTGCAGCCCTTCCCAATTTGTGTAACTTAGTTATCAATTTGGTCAAAGGTACCTCCCTTGTCTTTGTCATGACCATCAAGGATATCACCGCCATTGCCAAGGTAGAAGCCTCTTATGGCTATCAATATTTTGAATCCTATCTAGTGATTTTTATTCTATATATTGTCATTTGTGGGGTGATTCAGTGGGGATTCAATCGCTTAGAAAAACGCCTGACACTCGTATAGAAGAAGGAGAAATAAGAAGATGTTAGAAGTAGAACACGTATCGAAAAAATTTAAGGACCACCAAGTCCTGGTAGATGTCAATCTCAAGGTCAACCAAGGGGATGTCGTCGTTATTTTGGGGCCATCTGGATCAGGAAAAACAACCTTCCTTCGCTGCCTCAATCACTTGGAAAAGGCAGACACAGGCCGTTTGACTTTGGGTGGAAAAGAGTATGACCTCTCAAAACTCAGCAAAAAAGAAATTTTAGAAATCCGCCAAAAGACAGCCTTTGTCTTCCAGCATTACAATCTCTTTGCCAATAAAACAGCGCTTGAAAATATCTTAGAAGGCCTGATTGTAGCCCGTAAGATTCCAAAAGAAGAAGCCATCCAACGGGCAGAATCCGCCCTTGAAAAAGTTGGTCTCCTCGCTTATAAGGATTATTATCCTTCTCAATTGTCAGGTGGTCAGCAACAACGGATCGGAATCGCGCGTGCCATCGCAGTGAAACCAGACGTGATTTTGCTAGACGAGCCAACTTCAGCGCTAGACCCAGAGTTGGTAGGGGATGTACTTGGTGTTATGAAGCAACTGGCCCAAGAAGGAGTGACCATGGTTGTGGTGACGCATGAGATGGGCTTTGCGCGTGATGTGGCCAACCACGTTATCTTTATGGATGGCGGACACATCATCGAAGAAAACGAACCGCATGAATTCTTCAACAGTCCAAAAGAAGAACGAACCAAACAATTCCTCTCACGGATTTTATCCGACGCCACTTATAGCGTTGAATACATGATTTAACAGGAGACACACCCAGTAAGGGTGTGTTTTTTAGGATCTGGAAAAAATTTTTAAAAATTGGGTCATTTTTTAAAAATCATTACGAATAATATAAGTGAGAGGGAAATATGACTGATAAAAAACAACGATTTGTACTACTATTCTTACTGACTTTGTTTCTAGGAGGTTGCAGTCTTTTTACGGATAAAGCTGCTGAGAGAAGGGAAATGATTCAGATCGCAGAGAGTACGAAAATGGAGCGAGCGATAAAACACTTGTTAATCAGTATCGATCCGAAAGCTTTCACTTCAGAAGGAATCATTCACTCCTATACCCTGATAAAAGGTGAATTGGAATACAATCCAATGGGAGGGATGAATGTCACTCTCGTTATCAATGGCGATAAAAAGTTAACGATCGATACGACTGTTCAAATGGAAGATTCAGGACAGTTCGAAGCAGGTAGTTACGGTATTTCAGCAAAATTAAGTGATCTGTTAAGTAAAGCAGAAGAGACTGGGAAATAAACTCATTTAGATAAATACCCCTAATATAGGAAAATAGAAATATTTCTGGATCAAAGCTGGTATGTTACATTAATAGCTAGTGCTTGTAACGATTTGGCAACATTTTTTAACAAAAGTAACATTTCAGGTATGAATAGAATTTTGTATAATAAATTCTAAGAAACCTGAAGAAAGAATGGGAAGAAGATGAAAAAAAGTAAATTTATTGTGTTGATAATGGTAGTATTTAGCCTGAGCTTAGGAGGCTGTAGCTTTTTTAATGGACAATCTGCCAAGAAACAAGAAATGATTCAAATCGCAGAGAGTAAGAAGATGAAAGTGGCGATTGAAAATATGTTGAAAAAATTAGACCCTAAAGCTCTTACTCCAGAAGGAAAAATCAAATCATATAAAATTTCTAAAGATGATTTAGATTATAATCCGATGGGAGGGCTATTAGTGAAAATAGTTATAAATAATGATGAAAAGCTAATTTTAAGCACAACTATACAAGAGGATGCTACAACAGGGAAATATGAAGAGACCTATTTTGGGGAAACAGAGGAGTTAAGTGATTTATTAGATAAGGAGTGATAATGGCTAATAATTTAAATTTCAATGATCAACAAAATGTTAAAGCTGCCCTACTTGAATACGAAAAAGATGTCAAAATAAATGGAAAATTTAAAATTGGGGCTAAGAAAGAGGAATACATTGGTAATGTCGCCCACATTTATGATAGTACCAATGGCAACGAGGAGCAGGTGTTCGTTCTTACTAACAATGGCCAAGGCGCGCAACAAAATGCAGTCCCCTATTCTGCTTCTGATGAAGATCGTGCTCAAATCCATGATGTAACAGTTTTGATGAAGGGATCTGAAACTGAAATAAGTACCCAAAAATTACTCCATGATACATTTACGGATTGGGTAAAGACAGATTTGCCTGCTGCTTCTAACATTCTTGGTCCCAATGGAGCGGCAAACTATGCGACAGATTATGCGAAAAGATTCACCAGAGATAAGATTAAGGAGAATTTGAAAAAAAGGGATGAAACTGCCGATTCTAATATTTCGGAGCTTATTAGTTATCCGTTTAGTTTACTCGATAAAAATGTTGGAAATAATGTAAAAAGCTTTGTCAAGAGTATTAGAAGTAATCCAATAACAAATGCTTATCGTGAGGCGAAAGCAAATCTATATGGTATGGGAACGGATATTCTAATTGATAGTCAAGCAAAGTTTCCAGTATTTATTGGGGCTACCATTTTAAAAGAGTACAACAAAGATAGAGGTACTTTCCCGCCTCCCCAGTTTAAAGATGCTGCAGCTCATTTGAAAGAGGTGATCCGAAAATACCCCAATGCCAAGATCGATCTATACGGTCACTCTCTGGGGTCTATGAATATTCAGTATGCGCTTGCCTGCTTGACGGAAGAAGAAGCGTCTCATATTGGGACTGTCCATCTATACAATGGCCCTAATGCCTATTCCATCTTAACACCCGAGCAAAAAGCGCGTATAGATTCGCTGAAGTACAAAATCTACAACCACATTGACCATAAAGATTTGGTTAGCTTGGGCTATCAGGATTCTGGAAGCAAGGAATCCAGTGGGATTGTCAAGCACCTCAAAACTAAGAATTTGATAAATACTGGTCTGCAGCACATGATGCATGGTTATATCTATGATAAGGATGGGAATTTGGTTCTTGAAAAGGGAACGGAAGCCATCACTCGCAAGGAAATCATTGAAGAGCGGATGAAGGTTTACTATCGCCTAAAGGATAAATTACAAAAAACAGGTGGTGGACTGAGTTCAAGTGAACAAATCTATCTCGATGCCTTGCAGGCACGCTTGGCTTCTGATGAGCTGATTCGAGTAGTGGATGAAGGGCTGGAGCAAGCTCAGAAATCTAAGGCACGACTGGATACAGATTTAGAAGCTTTGGAGAAAGTATTACAGACCGTTCCGAAAGGCTTCATTCTCAATCTTGCCGAAGTAGAAGAGGCCTATGCACAGGCTGGTGCAACAAGGCAAACAGTTGTCACTCAAGTAAGAGAAAGATTCGACAACCGTTTGGCTGCATATCAGTCCTTATCGAATGAATTCCATGCTTTAAACAAGCAAGTGAATGCAGGAATTGAGCTCTTAAAAGCAAAAGATCAAGAAATAGCAGGAGAAATGAACCAGTGGGAACAACTAGCTTATTAATTTCATCGACTCTTTCGAAAAAGGAAAAGAAACTAGATCACTTGGAAAGAGAGTTTCAAAAAGCGCGTTTGGAGCTAGATGAAAAGCGTTGCCTAGTGGAAAGAAAACAGCAGCTCTTCACCCAGATGCTGGAAGAAGAGTATGCGATGGCAGCTTCCTTCTTACAAGAGCAGAAGGTTGATGTCAATTGTGGATGGGAGTCCCTCCATCGCTGTATCGAAGAGTATGATCTCGAAGCTAGAGAAGCTGCACAAGTAGCCTTAAAACAGATCGAAATCGAGGAAGAGAATTTATGGCAATCCTACCGGAAAGATAGACGCCAACTGGAAGAGGAGTTTGCACAAGATAAAGTTTCATAGTATAGAAGAGGAGGAAGTATGGGTGATAGTCCAGTCAAAGATTTCTTTGATTTAGATATGAAAGATAAGATGAGGATCATCGAAAGCCGAAAGAAACTTGAAAAAGATTTAATCCGTGTTGTCTATGCGCCTGTTTTATTGACCTGCAAGGCAGGAGTTGAGAAGCGTTACAATGAGGAATTGACTGCGATTGCAACAGTAGCCGAAGAAGACGTCCAGGTAGTTGGAAAACAACTGGATCAGTCCATGGTGGGGCAATTTGCTAAAAATGTACAGACAGTTATTCAAGAAAAAGCTGGGAAATTTAAATCTATCTAGCCAAGAACTTCTATTTAAATATGGAATCTGGAGTGACTCCAGATTTTTTTAATAAATTTTAAAAATTATGTAAAAAAGTGTTGACAAAGAAATCAGTCTGCGTTATAATAATTTATGTAAACAAAAAGAGGTTGGGAAAACCTACTGGTTTACAAGATCAATAGTGGAAAGGAGATGGTGATATGCTATTTCCAGAATTAAGACAACTAATTGATAAAAGGGAAAATAGAAACTGTTAGCCTGTAGGGCTATTATTAAATAAATGAATTAAAATTATGTAAACAATTAAACAGCAGCCAATTGGTCTGCTAATTTTCAAGAATGAATTAAAATTATGTAATTAGAGGTATACAATATGAATAACAACTTTAACAATATGGATGATCTTTTCAATCAACTAATGGGAAACATGGGTGGTTTTCGTTCTGAAAACCGTCGCTACATGATCAACGGTCGTGAAGTGACACCAGAAGAATTCGCTATTTACCGCCAAACTGGTCAACTTCCAAATGAAGGAAGCGAGCAAGTGCAACACCATCAAGGTAAAGGAATGAAACAAGATGGGATCCTTGCAAAACTTGGTCGCAACTTAACCGAAGAAGCTCGTGAAGGAAAATTGGATCCGGTCATCGGACGTAATAAAGAAATTCAAGAAACTGCTGAAATCTTGTCTCGTCGTACCAAGAACAATCCTGTTCTTGTAGGGGATGCCGGTGTTGGTAAAACAGCAGTTGTAGAAGGTTTGGCACAAGCTATTGTGAACGGGGATGTTCCAGCTGCTATCAAGAACAAAGAAATCATCTCGATTGATATTTCTGGTCTAGAAGCTGGTACGCAATACCGTGGTAGCTTTGAAGAAAATATTCAAAATCTGATCCAAGAAGTCAAGGCTATGGGAAATGTTATTCTCTTCTTTGATGAAATCCATCAAATCCTTGGTGCAGGTAGCACAGGTGATGGTCAAGGATCTAAAGGTCTTGCGGATATCATCAAACCTGCTCTTTCACGTGGGGAATTGACAGTCATTGGGGCAACGACTCAAGATGAATACCGTAACACCATCTTGAAGAATGCGGCTCTTGCTCGTCGTTTCAACGAAGTGAAAGTCAATGCTCCATCAGCCGAAGATACTTTCAAGATCCTCCAAGGGATCCGTGATCTTTATGAAAAACACCACAATGTCATCTTGCCAGATGAAGTTTTGAAAGCAGCGGTTGATTATTCGATCCAATACATTCCACAACGTAGCTTGCCTGATAAGGCCATTGACTTAGTCGATGTGACAGCTGCTCACTTGGCAGCCCAACATCCAGTAACGGATGTTCATGCTGTGGAACATGAAATTGAAGAAGAAAAAACCAAACAAGAAGAAGCTGCGGCTAAAGAAGATTACGAAGCAGCTTTGAAAGCAAAAGTTCGAATCGAAGAACTTGAAAAGAAAATTGCTAATCATACGGAAGACCATAAAGTAACAGCAACAATCAACGATGTGGCTGAATCTGTAGAACGGATGACGGGTATTCCAGTGTCTCAAATGGGTGCAACTGATATCGAACGTTTGAAAGATATGGGTCACCGTTTGCAAACTAAGGTTATCGGTCAAGATAAAGCCGTTGAAGCAGTAGCGCGTGCTATCCGTCGGAACCGTGCAGGATTTGACGAAGGGAACCGTCCAATCGGTAGCTTCCTCTTTGTAGGTCCTACTGGTGTTGGTAAAACTGAGTTGGCTAAACAATTGGCTCTTGATATGTTCGGAACCAAAGATGCCATCATCCGTTTGGACATGTCAGAATACAGCGACCGCACAGCCGTTTCTAAATTGATTGGTACAACAGCTGGTTATGTTGGTTACGATGATAACAGCAATACCTTGACAGAACGTGTTCGCCGTAACCCTTACTCAATCGTCCTTCTTGACGAAATTGAAAAGGCAGATCCTCAAGTGATCACCCTTCTCCTTCAAGTCTTGGATGATGGTCGTTTGACAGATGGTCAAGGGAACACGGTCAACTTCAAGAACACTGTGATTATCGCCACTTCAAACGCTGGCTTTGGTTACGAAGCCAACTTGACAGAAGATGCGGATAAACCAGAACTCATGGATCGTTTGAAACCTTACTTCCGTCCAGAATTCCTCAACCGTTTCAACGCTGTCATTGAATTCTCACACTTGAGCAAGGAAGATCTTTCTAAGATTGTTGATTTGATGTTGGTAGATGTCAATAAGACCCTTTCTAAGAAAGAAATCGACTTGGCAGTGAGCGATGCAGCCAAAGAATATATGACTGAAGAAGGTTATGATGAAGTCATGGGTGTTCGTCCACTCCGTCGGGTAGTTGAACAACAAATCCGTGACAAAGTCACAGACTTCCACTTGGATAACTTGGATGCCAAACATCTCGAAGCAGACATGGAAGATGGTGTCCTTGTGATTAGAGAAAAAGACACAAAGAAGGAAGAAAACGCTGATAAACAAGCAGATTAAGGCGAATTAGTTTGTGAAAAATAGAGACTGCTATCATATAGCAGTCTTTATTTTTTCTTCCCACCTGGGGGAAATTATTCGCCGTAGAAGGCCAAAATCCTCCTATTTGAGCTAAAAAAACATCAATAATTAGTGAAATTAATCCAATTTGAGCAAAATTATTAATAAATAAAGAAAATAAGTATATAATCTATACAAGAATAAAATTTGAGGATTGGAAGTAAGATGAGCAATACAATTGATATCTACTCAACTCCCGAATACAGAAAAGTGGAAGCCGTTGTTCAACTGATGGTTGACGGTCGCTTGACGAGCTATCGTGTCGCAACTGAAACAAACATCAGCAAAATGAGCCTAGCGACTTTGACGAAGGGAACGAGTAAAATCAAAAATATTACCTATCAAACGGCTTTGGCCTTGATTGATTGGTATGATGAGAATCATGAAAAGTATGGCATTACGATTGACTAGTCAGTAGCCCACTTTTCGTGGTTTTTTTCTTTTTCATCAAAACGTGCCTCTTCTCTGAGACTGGAGTCTGATTTTACTTGAAGAGGATGGGAAAACTTGAAAAGACGGGCGAAATTTGATATAGTATAGCATATATGAAAATTAAAGGAGAAACATATGCAAGGCGGAAGTTTGCTAATTATGCTCGTTCTTATGGTCGGTTTGATGTACTTCATGAGCCGTAGCCAAAAGAAACAGTATCAAAAACGGATGGAAAGTTTGAATAAACTTCAAAAAGGAAATGAAGTCATCACGATTGGTGGCTTGTACGGAACCATCGATGAAGTCGATACAGATCGCAAGACCGTTGTCTTGGATGTTGATGGTGTCTACCTGACCTTTGAATTGGGAGCGATCAAAACAGTTCTTCCTGTATCAGAAGGAATCTCAGCTACTGCTACAGAAGGTGCTAGCTCAGATGCCGATTCAGCCATCGAAGAATAATCATCAAAGAAGAGGCAAAGGCCTCTTTTTTGGTGGGCAAATAGGACGATGTGATGAAGGAAAGCCTTGCTGGTTCAAAAAAGAGGCCAGAGTCCCTATTTTATGGGGATTTATGGTATAATGAAGCGATAAATATTGAAATAGGTAGAAAAACATGTTTCGTTTTAAGAAAAAAGAAAAAATCGAGATACCTTTAGAAGTCCCGAAACACATTGGAATCATTATGGATGGCAATGGTCGCTGGGCGAAAAAGCGGATGCAACCGCGCGTCTTCGGTCATAAGGCGGGGATGGAAGCTCTCCAAGAAGTGACGATTGCAGCAAAAAATATGGGGGTTCAGGTTTTGACTGTCTATGCCTTTTCTACGGAAAACTGGACACGCCCTGAAGATGAAGTCAAGTTCATCATGCACTTGCCGGTCGAGTTTTATGATCGTTTCGTCCCCGAATTGCATCGCAACAATGTCAAGATTCAAATGATCGGTGATACCAAGAAATTACCAAAAGAAACGCTGGAAGCTTTGGAAAGAGCAGAAGCGATGACCCATCTCAATACAGGCTTGATCCTGAATTTCGCACTCAATTATGGTGGACGTGCTGAGATCACTCAGGCTGTGAAGCAGATCGCCCAAGAAGTCTTGGATGCGAAGTTCAGCCCAGAAGATATCACAGAAGAGATGATCGCAGATTCTCTCTATACTGAGAGTTTGCCACGTGTCCTAAGGGACCCGGATTTGATTATTCGTACCAGCGGAGAGATCCGTTTGAGTAATTTCCTTCCTTGGCAGGCTGCTTATAGTGAGTTGTATTTCACAGATGTGATGTGGCCAGATTTTGGAGAGGAAGCACTACGAAGTGCCATAGTAGAATATAGCCATCGCCATCGGAGATTTGGTGGTGTTTAGGAGAAGATGATGACGAAAGATTTACAAAAACGTGTGATTTTTGGAGGAATTGCCCTGCTCTTTTTCATTCCAACAGTAATGGTTGGAGGGGTGTTCTTCCAGATTGTGATTGGCTTGATCGCCATGCTAGGGGTTCATGAATTGCTCAAGATGAAGGGGCTTGAGACAGCGACCTTTGAAGGAGCGCTAGCCATGTTAGCGGCTTTTGTCCTGACGTTGCCGATCGAGGACTACCTCCCTTACCTTCCAGCAGATGGCAATATGATTGCTTATGGTTTGGTTGTCTTGATTCTCATGGGAACAACTGTTCTTGCTCAGAATTACAATTATGAAGATGTGGTCTATCCCATTGCGTCTAGCTTTTATGTTGGACTTGGTTTCCATTCCTTAGTAGATGCGCGAATTGCTGGTATTGATAAGGTTCTTTTAGCCCTCTTTATTGTTTGGGCTACAGATTCAGGTGCTTATCTAGTAGGAAGTCGGTTTGGGAAACGCAAGCTCATGCCTGCGGTTTCTCCTAATAAAACGATTGAAGGCAGTCTTGGGGGAATCTTGTCTGCAGTTGCGGTAACTGTGATCTATATGATCGTGGATCGTTCTGTGGCGGGTGGACATGGTTTTCTTGCTATGATCTTCTTTACCATCCTCTTTAGTATCGCAGGTCAGTTTGGAGATCTGGTAGAGAGTGCGATTAAACGCCACTTCGGTGTGAAAGATTCTGGGAAATTTATTCCAGGACATGGTGGTGTTCTAGACCGCTTTGATAGTTTGATTTTTGTCTTTCCCTTGATGCATTTCTTGGGCTTGTTCTAAGACAGAAGAGATAGAAAGGAAACCACGTATAGAACGATGCAGTTTATTGCCTTTATTGTTATTTTTGGAGTGATCGTTCTCGTTCACGAGTTTGGTCATTTCTATTTTGCAAAAAAATCGGGCATCCTGGTGCGAGAATTCTCGATCGGGATGGGTCCAAAGATCTTTGCCCATATTGGTCAAGATGGAACAGCCTATACGATTCGCATTCTACCTTTAGGTGGCTATGTTCGGATGGCTGGCTGGGGTGAGGATACAACTGAGATTAAAACCGGAACGCCTGTCAGCTTGACGCTAAATGAGGCTGGTAAGGTCGTCCGGATCAATCTTTCAGGAAAGAATCTGGATCAGACAGCCCTTCCCATGAATGTTACCCAGTTTGACTTTGAAGACAAACTGGAAATTACGGGCTTGGTTCTCGATGAGACTAAGACTTATGATGTCGATCATGATGCGACCATCGTTGAGGAAGATGGAACAGAAGTGCGGATTGCACCGAGAGATGTTCAGTATCAGAATGCCAGCATTTGGGGACGATTAATCACCAACTTTGCGGGTCCTATGAACAACTTTATCCTCAGTATTGTCGTCTACTCACTTTTAGCCTTTATGCGCGGTGGTGCGATTGACTACTACAGCAACAATGTTCAGGTGGCACCCGATGGGGCGCTGGCTAAGGTCGGTGTCAAAAGCAATGTTCAGATCCTTCAAGTCAACAACGACACCGTTAGCAACTGGGATGAGCTGACAGACGCTGTTGAGAAAGCAACCAAGGACAGCAAGACGGCTCCTGAATTGACCCTGAAGGTCAAGACAGACGGCCAAGAAAAAGAAGTCAAAGTGAAGCCAACTAAGTCAGGGAATCGTTACTATTTGGGTGTGACAAATGGCCTCAAGACAGGATTTGTGGATAAACTCTTGTCTGGTTTTACAGATACCTGGAATACAGCGACACGGATTTTGGGAGCTTTGAAAGATATCATTTTCCACTTTAGTCTCAATAAACTGGGTGGACCGGTTGCTATCTACAATGCCAGCTCACAAGCTGCTCAATTAGGGATTCCAGCAGTCTTGTCTCTTATGGCCATGCTCTCTATTAATATTGGGATCTTCAATCTAATCCCGATTCCAGCTTTGGATGGAGGAAAAATCTTGATCAATTTGATCGAGGTCGTCCGGAGAAAGCCATTGAAACAAGAAGTAGAAACCTATATGACACTTGCAGGTGTAGCTGTAATGGTTATTTTGATGATTGCTGTCACCTGGAATGATATTATGAAATTATTTTTGAAATAGAAAAGGATATTGTCCATGAAACAAAGTAAAATGTTGATTCCAACGCTTCGCGAAATGCCAAGCGATGCTCAAGTCATTAGCCATGCTTTGATGTTGCGTGCAGGTTATGTTCGCCAAGTATCAGCTGGTGTCTATTCGTATTTGCCACTAGCTAATCGAGTGATTGAAAAAGCAAAAGGCATCATGCGCCAAGAATTCGAAAAAATTGGAGCAGTAGAAATGCTTGCTCCAGCCCTTTTGAGTGCGGATCTCTGGCGTGAATCTGGTCGTTACGAAACTTACGGGGAAGACCTCTATAAGTTGAAAAACCGTGAAGGCTCTGATTTTATCTTAGGTCCAACTCACGAAGAAACCTTTACCGCTATTGTGCGCGACTCAGTAAAATCTTACAAACAATTGCCGTTGAATCTCTACCAAATTCAACCAAAATACCGCGATGAAAAACGCCCACGGAACGGTCTTCTTCGGACCCGTGAGTTCATCATGAAAGACGGTTATAGCTTCCATGCTAACTACGATAGCTTAGATGTCACTTATGATGAATATAAGGCAGCTTATGAGCGGATCTTCACACGCAGTGGTATCGACTACAAAGCCATCATCGGTGATGGTGGTGCCATGGGCGGAAAAGATAGCCAAGAGTTTATGGCTGTTACGCCTGCTCGTACAGACTTGGATCGTTGGGTTGTTTTAGACAAATCAGTGGCTTCCTTTGATGAAATTCCAGCAGAAGTCCAAGAAGAAATCAAAGCAGAATTGCTCAAATGGATGGTCTCTGGTGAAGATACCATTGCCTATTCAAGTGAATCAACCTATGCTGCCAACTTGGAAATGGCTACTAACGAATACAAGCCAAGTAACCGTGTTGTAGCAGAAGAAGAAGTGAAGCGCGTGGAAACACCAGGTGTCAAATCGATTGATGAAGTAGCTGCATTCTTGAATGTTCCAGAAGAAGCTACTATTAAGACTTTGGTTTACATCGCAGATGGTGAGCCTGTTGTTGCCCTTCTTGTAGGTAATGATCAGCTCAATGAAGTGAAGTTGAAAAACCACCTCGGCGCAGACTTCTTTGAACCTGCAACCGAAGTGGAAGTGAAAGAATTATTGGGAGCTGATTTTGGCTCTCTCGGTCCAGTTGATCTTCCTGAAAATGTTAAGATTATCGCAGACCGCAAGGTCCAAGACAGCCGTAATGCAGTAGTCGGTGCCAATGAAACAGGCTACCACTTAACTGGTGTCAACCCAGGACGTGACTTTACTGCAGAATACGTCGATATCCGTGAAGTTCGTGAAGGCGAAATCTCACCAGATGGGAAAGGGGTCTTGAACTTTGCACGTGGGATCGAAATCGGTCACATTTTCAAACTCGGCACACGCTACTCCGCTAGCATGGGAGCAGATGTCTTGGACGAAAACGGTCGTGCAGTTCCAATCATCATGGGCTGCTACGGAATCGGTGTCAGCCGTCTTCTTTCAGCCGTTATGGAACAACATGCTCGCCTCTTTGTCAATAAGACTCCAAAAGGGGAGTACCGTTACGCTTGGGGAATTAACTTTCCTAAAGAATTGGCGCCATTTGATGTGCACTTGATTCCAGTCAATGTCAAGGATGAAGCGAGTCTTGCTTTGATCGATCGGATCGAAGAAGCCTTGGTGAATAAAGGCTACGAAGTCTTGGTGGATGACCGAAATGAACGCGCTGGTGTCAAATTCAGCGATAGTGATTTGATTGGACTTCCAATCCGCGTAACAGTTGGTAAGAAAGCAGCTGAAGGTATCGTAGAAGTGAAAATCAAAGCAACGGGAGATACCATCGAAGTTCATGCGGACAATCTCCTTGAAACCCTTTCAATCTTGAATAAATAAGAAAAAGCTTTCTGAGCCCTCACCAGTGTGGTGATGAAACTCAGGAAGCTCTTTTTATTTTTCTTCTTTGAGACCTTGATCTTTGAAATAGGTAAAGAGATCTTGAGGTTTGCCATTGAGGTATTTCTTGAACTCAGCTGTTTCTTCCTCCCCTTGATCCCCGTAGATGGAAGCAAACTCATCTTTCTTGATTTTTGAGAAGTCAGCTTGTAAGACCTTGGCATAGGATTGTTTATCTTTCGAAATTTGAATGCGGAAGCTAAGACCAGGCTTGCCATTTAAGCTTTTATAGATATCGCTATGTTCTAATTCTTCTTGGTAGATTTCCTTTAACTCGGAAAGATCCATGTCTTGCAAATCTGAGGAAATGGGTTCAAAACTAAGAAAAGTAAAAGAGACAATTTCATCTTTTTTGTAGCCGATTTGAATTTTGTTTTGGTGGTGATCGTTAAGTTCTGTGGAGAAAGTTTTGGTTCGAATGTTCTCTTCTTTTTCTTTTTTCACTTGGGAAGTGCTTTGGCTAGATGTTGTTGAAGCTTTTCCTTTTTCTGCTTGGCCTTGGCTACAAGCGGTAAGAGCTAGGAGGCAGACAGAGGTCAATAATATTTTTTTCATAGAAACTCCTTATAGGTTAATGGTGTTCGATCTTGTATGAAACAAGTTTTGAACAGGTTTCATTATACCATAAAAGTTTTAAAAATGAAAAAATATACAAAAATCTTCAAAATTTGCTTTTAAAAACACCTAAAATCAACAATTTTAATCTATGTGTCGAGTTAATATGAAAGGACAGAGTGTCTTCTTTTATTTCCGGAAATAATACTAGTTGGAGACTACTGGGGCAAGGAATTCAGAAAATATATTACATGTTTATGACAAAGTGTTACACAATTGTAACAAAGTTACAATGTTTTATCAGTTAGCCCTCTAAACTTGACATTCTGGCAATATTTCATTAAGATATTTTTAAGTAAATAATACAAAAAGGGAGCAAAAGGTAAAATATACAGTTATCTGGCATTTTACTAATTCGTACTAAAATGTATTGTTTATGGAAAAAATATAAGGGTATCAGCCCAAAAGGAGAAACATATGGCTCAAATTAAATTAACTCCAGAAGAACTACGTCAATCAGCACAACGCTATGCACAAGGTTCTCAAGAAATCGATCAAATCCTTAACACTTTGACTCATGAACAACAAGTCATCGACGCAAACTGGGATGGATCTGCATTTGATAGCTTTGAAGCACAATTCAACGAATTGTCTCCAAAAATCAAACAATTCGCTCAATTGTTGGAAGACATCAACGCTCAATTGATCAAAGTCGCTGATATCGTTGAACAAACTGACCAAGATATCGCTGCACAAATCCACTAAGATAGTCTTGGAGGTGATCTTACTTCTTGTAGGTAGATCACCCTTTTGTCTTTTGATATATAGAAAATAGGGGTTAGATTCTTAATTCCTAACCCCTATTTTGTATCTATGAATTAGAAAAAGGAAAAGGTATGGAAGTTAAAAATAAAAAATGGTTAAAATACATCGGTCAGAGTGCGGTTGTGCTCCTTTTGATGGGATCTGTAGTGGGTCTTTATACGACGGTTCAAAAGAACCAAAAGCAAAACGAAGCAAAGACCGTGCAAACGACAGAAAACACCAAGCTCAACATTGCGGTTGTCAATGAAGACAAGGCGGTCAAACTGAATGATAAAGAATACAACCTTGGGGCTAGCTATGTAAAGAATATCGAACGGGATAATTCGCAAAACTGGTCTGTACTCCCTCGTGGAGCTGCTGAGTCAGGGCTTGCAGATGGCAAGTACCAATTGATGATTGTCATTCCAAGTGACTTTTCAGAGAAGGTCTTGGAAGTGAACGCGGTTAATGCAGAGAAGACCACGGTGACGTATAAGGTCAATGCGGCTGGAAATTCTCAGGTTGAAAACGAGGCCAATAAAGTCGCTAAAGATATCGTTTCAGACTTGAATAGCCAGTTGGTTGATATGTATATGGTCAGCATTTTGAGCAACCTCTATACAGCTCAGAAAAACGTGGAGACAAGTAACAAGATCCAATCGACCAACATTGGTTCATACCGAAGCAACTTGCTGGATTCGGCCTTGGATTCCAAGAATATCTTCCCAAGTCTCTATAGCTTGTCTACGTCTTCTGTTGAGTCGAATAATGCCTTGAAGACAGTCCTTGAGTCTTATACACAGGCTTTTGATCAATTGACCCAATCTCAGGATCAGTACGGTCAAAACTTCGATACATTGATCAAACAACGCTCTGAGGATAAAATTAGCCATGAAGAGTTCATGAATCAGCTGATGTCTATGAATCAGTCTGTTGTCAGTGAAAAGACCCAAGAGTTGTATAAGAATCTACAACAAAACCAAGAAGCAATTACCAAACAATTGAGTCAACCAACTGAAACCGAAGGAGATGCTTCAGGTACCAAGACCTATGCAGGCTTGACAAAAGATGTGAATGATCGTGTGGCAGACCTCGAAAAAGGGATCAAGGCAGAACGCGACAAATTAGATGAGCACGAAAATAACATCGAGTCTTCTGTAAAATCGAAGATCCTTGACTACTATGGTCTAAAAGAAGGAGACAAAGTCACTCTTCGTACCTTGCTTGGAAAGCCAAAAATCGAAACTATCAGCAAGGCTCGAGATAAAGCGGATGATGACATTCGTCAAGCAATTGAAAAACTTCCGTCTTTAGATCCTGCTAGTCTGAATTTGAATAAGTATGGAAATCTCAACGCAGCGATTGATTTTGATAGTGCTTTTGCTGGAACGAAGGCGCAAGCAAAAGGAAATGCCGATGAATTAAAACGATTGGCTGCAGAAGTGGATGCCAAATTAACGGCAGTTGCGGATGTCCTTAATGCTAAATCTGGGAAACAGAAAGTTAGTATTCATGTCCCTGCAGGGGTCAAGGTTGATACTTGGACCTATGATGGACAGACTTATGCAGGCAGTGGTGAGCAGGAAGTCGAACTGAAAGATGGCAAACAAATTCAAATTCACCTTGTTGAAGATGGAGGAGCTATGCCAAGCGCGATTGATGTTGAAGTCCTTGTGAATGGGGTTTCTTCAACCAGTGTGACCGTATCTGCAGAAGATTTGAAAACAGCGGTTGCTAACTACGCATCGAAAGCTAGTGAAATCGCCTTGGATTATCAACGCGCAGGAGCATTGATCAATGCCTACTACCCAGAAGATGACAACCATGTTCGTCATTCACTCTATGATCCAATCGAAGATATGGATTTGACAAACGCTTTGGTCGACATCGTGAAGGCTGCTGTTTCAAGTAACATGAAGGACTACCGTAAGAGCATTGAAACGGATGAATCTGGGGATGCAACGAAGAGTGTGAAAGCCCAGTTAGATGGTACACTTAAACAGTTGCAAGACTTGGGACCACAATTGCAGGCAAATCTTCAAGCAATCGAAAACACCAACAAGGATCTAACCCAAAATATCAACGATCAATTGAAGCAGTATGCAGACCTTCAAAAACGCCTAGAAGCTATCTCATCTGCACAAGAAACAGTGACACAGGCTCAAACCAAGACCGATGCAGATTTGTCAGCTCTTGGTTCTGAATACACGTCATTATTGAGCTCGACAGAAGGCGTTAAGAGCTCATCTCGTAGCAATGTAGAAGCTGCTAACTCTACCAATGAAATCTTTAGCCAATTGAACAAAGAATTGGAAAAAGCCCAAGGCAATACAGAGAAATTGTCTAGCAATGCAGAGAGCTTGATGGGTGAATTCGACAAGGAATTGTCTGAAAATGGGAACTTCGTCGAAGCCTTCCGTAAGGTCTTCAACAATGCCTATGAAAACGGAGTGCCGAATGAAGTCTTGCTCGACTTCTTGTCAAATCCAGTTGCAGAGAAATCTTCTTCTGTGAAAGCGACTATCAACGTCTACCGTCCATTTATCTGGATCTTTATGTTGGAAGTCTTGAGTCTCTTTACAGCTTATCTCTTTGCGACGCAACCAATCATTCGCAAGGTTAAGGATCGTTTCAAATTGGATCGTTTGCAAGAATCAGATCTCTTGTCTGTCGGTGTCCTTGTGGGACTTTCTCTCATCCTTGGACTGGTGATCGGAATGATTTCAAGTATTCAACTCTCTGTTGGTCGTGAATATGTACCTTCATGGGTATTCTTAGCGGTTCTAGCAAGCTTTGTCTTGGTACAACTACAATACCTTCTCTTGAAACACTTCCGTGTGATTGGAATGGGACTAGCCTTCTTCATGTTGATCAGCTACGTCTACCTATCAAGTGCGATCGGAACGACTGCGACCTTGTCAGGCCTTCCAGCACTGGTGAAAAATGTCAACCTCCTTTCTATTTTAGAAGGACAGTTTGCGGGTTACTTTGATGGACAAACAGCCGGTATCGGCGTCTTCTTCGGATTGTTGGTCTTCTTCGGACTTTTGGCCCTTGCCAATATCTTCATTCCTAAGAAGTTTACTCAAACAAAGGAAATTGAATCAAGCTTATGAAAAAAATGATGTATCTTCTCTTTGTCTTTAGTCTCTTGCCAGTAGCTGTTGTTTCTGCAGATGATTTTATTGATAATCGTCTGCAGGTCAACAACTCACGTCTTGAGACAGAGCAGGAAAAGACACTTGGGGGCCAATTGGATGCGACTGAGTCTCTTTTCAATGAGAAGGATCAGAAAAAATTAGCAGATGAAAAACGCAAGCAAGAGAAACAATTGACCGATTCAGACGGCCAGTTGTTTTCTGCTATAAAGGGAAAGAAAAAAACGGGGCCTGAAGCGGACCTGTTCCAGCCTGAAAATCAAAAATTATCTAAATTCGAGTCCAATGTGGAGGACAATTCGGCTAGCCTGTCGGATTTTATTCCAGCCTTGCAAATGCTGGCTTGGAGTGCCCTTCTCTTTGGGATTGCTGGCTATATTTCCTATCGAATCTATAGAAAAGAGGCCTAAATGGACCAACATATCAATGTCACCTTCCGTATGAATGGTGCAAGCCATGACCTCCGAATCCCAACACGGATGGAGGTGCGACGCTTGATTCGCGAATTGGATCAGATCTTTGGGTCTGCCATGGAGCCTAGAAGTAAGTATCAGTTGCGCGTGGTAAATAAGGGCATCTTGCTGGATGAAGGCAAGGTGGTACAAGAGTATCCGATCACAAGTGGTGATCTGATCGAGATTGAGGAGTGGTAAGGTGAAAGAAGAACAATTTACACTGGAAGAACAAGTCTTCCGTTTTGAAAAAGAAGACACGAGCTGGCAGCTGGACCTCAAGCGTTCAGAAGTGGATAGCCAGGATTTACGCAATTTATGGATTTTGGATCTCCATCATCCCTTGTTTTTAGAGCAGAGCATGACAGCGGATCAAGACCAGATTCATCTGACCTATCAGACAGATGCTCTGGGCTTGAGTGCAGAAGAAATCCAAGAATTACCGGTTTCAGACCGTCTACGTCTAGCTATTAATGTCTTAGATTTGGCGCCAGCCTTGGAGCTTCCGGTGACCTTTATGTTGCATCCCATCAATTTGTTTGTGACCAAGGATGCGCAAGTCAAGATCGCTTACCGCGGGGTTCCGGGAATGATGGTGCCACGCAAGTGGGATCAGGTTGAATTCTTGCGCCAGGCCAAGTGTTATGCGGTCACTCTTTTTGGGGACTGGGATTTCATGGAGCTCTATCAAGGCACGCTCGAATTAGAAGATCTGCCAGATTTCTTGGTGGAAATCCGTGATGCTGCTAGCTTAGAAGAGATGAAAGCTCTCTTAGAGAAAGCCTACCAAGAACGCAAGGAAGAGGAAGAAAAGACCTTGACCTTGGTCTCAAGCCGTCAACACCGAATCTTTAAGTTGGCAACAGTGTGGCTTTCCGCTGTAGTGGCCCTCTTACTCTTGCCTTTGATCTATTTGGTCTTTTTCCAAGCACCCTTTAAAGAAAAGTTGCTTCAAGCGGATACAGCCTATCTCAAGGTAGACTATACCGGTGTGATCGATGAGTTGGAGGGAGTGGCTCCAAGCAGTCTTCCAACGACACAGAAATATGAGTTGGCGACGTCTTATTTGCAAGGCTTGAATTTCTCAGAGGACCAAAAGAAGGTCATCCTTAACAATGTTACGCTCAAGTCAGACAGCCTCTATCTCCACTACTGGATCTATATCGGCCGTCATGACTTTACCCAAGCGCTGGATACAGCCAAGCGGATCGACGATTCAGACTTGATCATCTACGTCCTTCGTAAAGAAATCAAGGCGACACGTGATAGCGAAAAACTCTCTGGTGAACAGCGCGAGAAAAAACTCTCTGAGCTTGAGGGCGAATATAAGAAATACTGGGATGCCCGCTCTAAACTCTTAGAAGCAGAGACAGATGAAACCAAAGCTTCCACTAGCAGCTCAACAACAGCTTCATCTACAGAAGGTTCCTCAACAGAAAGCTCGTCTTCTACAACTGCAAGCTCGACTGAGTCTAGCGAACACAAGGAGTAGTCTATGAAAAAACGTATCATACTCTATAAAAAAGGTTTTCGCTATGAGCTAGCGCTAGAAGAGGGAAAAACAGCGACCGTATCGAATCAAGAAACAGCTCAGTTGACCCTGGCTTCGCAAGAAAAACCCCTTCATTTCCAATGGAGTCAAGGAGAAATCTTCTACCAGTATGGTGAAGACAAGGGTGTGCTTGAAAATAGCAAGATTCTTGGAGATGTGGTCTGCTACTTGGCGACAGGGGAAGTCCATACCTATGAACTGCTTGATAAGGAAGAAATTCTCGTAGCAGATGAAAAGGGTGCGGATGTGCGCTTGCACTATCCAGTACGCTTTCTCCTTGTGAAAAAAGAGCAGACTTGGACTTGTCAGCTCTTATCCGGAAAACTCTACCATAACCACAAACTCGTCAGTGAAGCGACTTTTCCACTGGCCTTTGGGGATGAACTGGCTATTGGAGATGTGACCTTTAAGCTCTATCCAGAAGAATTTGGTGTGGAAGGGGCTGTCGAAGTGAGTCCTTATCTAGTGCCGCGTTTGCATTCACGCTATGACTTCTACAAGGACTATCCAGAGTACCACCGGTCTCCGCGGATTATCTACCGGAGTTCGGAAGACAAGATCTTGATCAATCCTCCGGGAGCGGAGCCTCAAAAGCCATCAGATGAACTCTTGAAGTTGATCATGCCACCCCTCATCATGGTTGGGGTAACCCTCTTGATCACCATTTTCCAACCGCGGGGGCTCTATATCATCGCGACGGTGTCCATGTCTGTGGTCAGTGTGATCTTTTCGGTCCAAGGATTCTTCAAGAATCGTAAGAAATACAAAGAAGACAAGAAAGAGCGCGTGGAGCTCTACCATCTCTATCTCAAGGACAAGGCTAAGGACTTGGAACAGCTATCTCGGAAGCAGCGAGAAGGCATGTTTTACCATTTCCCAGCGATTGAAGACTTGACTAAGATGGTCAAACGCTATGACTCGCGGATCTACGAAAAAACACCGCTTCATTTTGATTTTTTGGCCTATCGTTTGGGCTTGGGCAAGGTTCCAACCAGCTATGAGCTCAAATATGGTCAGGAAGAGCGCAGTGGGAAGAAAGATGCCTTGGAAGAAGAAGGCTATGCCCTTTTCCAAGCTCACCAAAAGATCGACAATCTTCCGATTGTAGCCAGCCTTAATCGGGGACCTGTAGGGTATGTCGGTCCTCGTCCTATCGTGTTAGAGCAGTTGCAACTCCTCGTTGCCCAATTGGCTGTCTTTCACTCTTACCATGATCTGACTATTATTCCGATCATTCCAGAAGAAGAAAAAGAAAGCTGGGATTGGATGCGCTGGTTGCCTCATGCGACTCTGCAAGACATGAATGTCCGTAGTTTTGTCTACAATCAGCGGACACGTGATCAGGTCTTGAACAGTCTCAACCAGATCCTCAAGCTCCGCAAGGCGCAAAAAGAGGAAGAAAAAGCCAATGATACCAAGATCTTCCACCCTCACTATGTGGTCCTCATCACTGATGAAACCTTGATTTTGGATCATGTCATCATGGAGTTTTTCCGTGAGGATCCGACAGAGCTAGGCTGCTCCATTATCTATGTGGCAGACGTACTCTCATCTCTTTCTGAAAATATTCAAACGGTTATCTCTATTAAGGACCGCAACCAAGGGCAATTGCTCTTGCAAGAAGGGGTTCTTCGCGAACTCGACTTCCAATTGGATCACTTTCCTGAAGGTTATGACAAGGAAGCCATCTCGCGTGGCCTAGCCCCACTGAAACATATCCAACAGCTCAAGAGCTCAATTCCAGACTCGGTGACCTTCCTTGAAATGTATCAGGCGGAGACCTTCAATGACCTCAAGGTTTTGAGTCGTTGGGAGAGTCATGCCCCTTACCAAAGTTTGGCCGTGCCGATTGGTCTGCGCGGGAAGGACGATTTGGTCTACCTCAATCTCCATGAAAAAGCTCATGGACCACACGGCTTGATCGCAGGGACAACCGGTTCTGGTAAGTCTGAGACCATTCAGTCTTACATCTTGAGCCTTGCCGTCAACTTCCACCCACACGATGTGGCTTTCCTCCTCATCGACTACAAGGGTGGGGGAATGGCCAACCTCTTCAAGGATCTGCCTCACTTGCTTGGGACTATCACCAACTTGGATGGTGCCCAGTCTATGCGGGCCCTAGCCTCTATCAATGCGGAGATCCATCGTCGGGAGCGTCTCTTTGGCCAATATGGGGTTAACCATATCAACCAATACCAAAAGAAATTTAAACTAGGTGAAGCGACAGAACCGCTTCCTCACCTCTTCTTGATCAGTGATGAGTTCGCCGAACTCAAGGTCAACCAACCAGACTTCATCAAGGAGTTGGTCTCTATCGCGCGTGTCGGGCGTTCCCTCGGGGTACACTTGATCCTTGCGACGCAAAAACCTTCTGGGGTCGTGGATGACCAGATCTGGTCCAACTCCCGCTTCAAGCTAGCCCTCAAGGTGGCAGACCGTGGGGACTCTATGGAGATGCTGCGGACGGCAGATGCGGCTGAGATCACCCAGACCGGTCGTGCCTACCTCCAAGTCGGAAATAACGAAGTCTATGAGCTCTTCCAAACCGCTTGGTCAGGAGCAGACTACCAGCCTGAGAAGGACCAGCTAGGGATCGAAGACCATACCATCTACTTGATCAATGAACTGGGCCAATACGAAGTCCTCAACCAAGACCTCTCTGGTCTGGATATGGCAGAAGAAATCAAGGAAGTGCCAACAGAGCTGGATGTCATCGTGCAAGAAATCAATCACTTGCACCAACAAGAAGGCATCGCAGCTGTGGCCCAACCATGGTTGCCACCGCTCAAAGAGCGGATCACGCTGGATGAGTTAGAAAAGGTCGTACCAATCGAGGCTTGGCAAAAACAGACAGCTCCAAGCGTCCTGATCGGGGTCGCCGATATCCCGCAAGCGCAAAAGCAAGAAGCAGTCGCCATCGATCTGTCAAAAGATGGCAATATCCTTCTTTACGGAAGTCCAGGTACAGGAAAGACCACTTTCCTCCAGACAGCCGCAATGGATCTGGCTCGCAAGCAGAGCCCAGAAAATCTGACTATGTATCTGCTGGATTTCGGAACCAATGGTCTAGCACCCTTGACTCAATTGCCACATGTGGCCGATAGCCTCTTGCTGGATCAGACGGAGAAAATCCAGAAATTCATCCGGATCATCAACCGTGAGTTGGATCGCCGCAAGAAGCTGCTTTCTGAGCATGGTGTCGGCACCATCGCCCTCTACCGTGAAGTAACCGGTAAGCAAGAGCCGACCATGGTCATCCTCATGGATAGCTATGAGTCCATGAAGGACGAGCCTTATGAGACAGACCTCTTCAAGCTCTTCATGCGGATCTCTCGTGAAGGTCTCAGCATCGGTGTGCACTTGATCATCACAGCTAGCCGTCAGAACAACCTGCGGGCTCAGCTCTATTCAAACTTCAAGCATCAGCTGACCTTGCCACAAAATGATATCTCTGAGGTCCGCGGTATCGTGGGAGCAACCCCACTGGCGTCTACGATGGAAGACATTAAGGGACGCGCCCTCATGAAGCGTGACGAAGTCGATGTCGTCCAGTTCGCCCTACCAGTTGCAGGGGACAATGATATCCAAATCATTAACAACCTCCGCGACCAAGTCCAAAGTCTCAAAGAGATGTGGACAGGCCACACCCCAGCAGGTATCCCAATGGTGCCAGATGAGTTGACAGAAGCAGCCTTCTATGGACGTGAGGATGTAGCGGCCTTGCTGGATGGAGGTAAAGTACCTCTCGGACTGGATCTGGAAACAGTTGAACCGGTAACATGGGATCCTGATGTATCAAACTTACTTTATTTAACAAGTAAAGAAAGTCAAATGACAAATCTGCTAAAACAATTAATCCAGTATGGTCAAAAACATCAAGAGAAATTAGTTGTATTTGCACCTGAACATAATTTCTTACCTAAAATAGAGAATATAGAAATATTAAGCTCAAAAGAAGATGTAATGGATATGATTGGCGGGTTAGCATTAAAGGTTTCTGAGCGACTAGATAAACGATTGACAGATCATGTAGTGAAAATCATTATCCTTGATTTTGCACATTTTGTAGATGGTTTAGATTCAGTAACACAGCAAAAATTAATCAGTGTATTAGAAAAAGGCTATCGTGTAGGTTACAGTTCTGTAATTATGAGTGATTCAGGTATTTCTAGCCGTTATGATCCTGTAACAAAAGAAGTGAAGAAAATATCACAGGTTCTTTTAGGTCTTCGATATACAGATCAGACAATTGTTACAGCAGTCAATAAACCAATTAGAGAAGGGCAACTAAACTATCAAGAGCATTATTATATTAGACAAAATACCTTGAATAAAATTAAGGTTTTAGTAGATAAGGAGTCAATATGAGTAAATCTGAACTTATAGCACAAATTAACAAAATTCATGCAATTGTAAATACTTCAAGAGAGAAATTAAAAAAACTACTAGCCGCTAAGAGCAAAGTAGATACGATAGAGATTGCGTTGAAGTATATTCCCGAAAATGCAGAAAGCATAAAAGATTCCTATGATTTATATGGCGCTCCATATGATGTGATGGCTACTGATGAAAAACAAGTTATTACTCAGGCAAATACAGATTTTAAAAAAGTACGGGAGACTGTATCAAATGAGTTAGAGCAAGCTATTAAACAAGAAAATACTATTATAAGTAGTAATAGCTATTTGTTGGAATCATTGCAAAAACAACTCAGTTAAGGAGTACAATATGGCTAAAGTTAAAATTAATAGCATCTCAGAATTAGAGTCATATGGAAAGAATATAAAAGACTTTTCTGATAAGTATGAAGTAGAAACCAATGCTCTGTATCGCAATTTTACTGATAAAGCAGGTAATGATAGTAAAGGGGCTGCCGTAAATGCTTACTTTAAAAAGTTAAATACAATACAAAGTCAAATCTTTTCTCAATTACCGTCTGCCATTAAAAAATATGGGGAAGTTGTAACAACGTATGTTAGTGAAATTAGAGCGGCAGAGTTTGTTGATAAGTGTTATAGTAGCGATACGGGAGCGAATGATTTATCAAGCCTACTTAAAGGAGCACAAACAAATGATATTTTCAATCTATCCAAAGATTTAGATGGGGCTTTTAAACAGGCTGCGGATGCTATGGGAAATTCTCCATATAATACAGAAGGGGCTCTTAATACAGCTACGACAGATTTAGAGAATGCAGCTACTAAACGAACTGAAAAAGATAAGGCGGTACAAGAAGCCTATGATAAATTTATAAATAATATTAAAGATGCGACTGATGTAATAAAAAACTTTCAGGCTATCTTAAATAATGCGATTTACTTTTCTGATATTCCTAGTTCAGCAATCTTTCAAGCTATTGCAAATGGTCATCTCACAGCAATTCAAATGTACTATTTAAATGTTCCTAAGACTAAGGAGGATGCTCAGGCACTGAAAGCTATTATTAGTGATAAGCCTGGTGACGTATTGAAGGTAGATCCGAATAAAATTTCTGAAGAAATGTATGCGGTTATTGCTAATGAACAGAATGACTGGACGCTAGCTGAGAATAATGAAATGTGGCAACACTTTGTAAATGCTTTAGGTGATTATTCAGTTGAACGAAATGACATTTTCACAAATGGTATATTAAAGGCAGAGGATCATCTTGCACAAATATTAATGTTCCAAATGTATCAACTGTATGAGGATAAGCCAACTTTACCAGAGAATGCAACTCCTGAACAAATAGAGAAATATGAAGAAGACATGAAAAATTATCAAATTCTGTATGATTCCTATCAATCGGAGTTGAATGCAATCAATAGTAATACAGGTTTGATGTACTCTCTACAAGTTTTAGAAATAGGAACTTCCATGGAGTCCAAATTCTTCGAAAATAGAAGAACAATGGAATATTACTACTATAAAAAAGTGGCAAAAGTTGAATTAAATAACGGTCAGTTTAATATTAAAACAGATAAAGGATTCTTTCAGTTCGACGCTAGCTCGGCACAGCAGGTTTATCAACAGAGGAAACTTAAGCCTACTGATAAAGATTATACCTGGGGAGAGTATAATGAATACACAGCAACAACGGAATATTCAGATTTTGGAATGGAAGCTTCGGAGTACAGTGAACGGTTAGAAGGACTTCGGAAAGAAAGACAGAAAGCGCATGATGATTTTAACGATAGTATCCTAAAAGCAATAGCTGAAACAGGAATATCTTTTATTCCATTTGGTTCGACTGCTTTATCGGTCGTCAAGACTTTGGGTGCAGTGAGTGATGGATTTAAAGGTAATGAGTTTCAGTCTAACGGTACGGATGCTATTAAGTCGGCAAGAGATGATTATAAGAGTCTCTATAAGAAAACTACAGGTCAGGATATCCCTGATACAAAATTTGATAAACTCTGGGATCATTGGAGTAAGTTGAGCTCCGGAATATCTGATGCAGCAGAAGCTGTAAACACTTATAATTCTGCTATTAGTCAGATTGATCAGCAAACTTCCGAAGCTAGAAACGATTTTATGGAAAAGATTTTGGACTATGGAGGATGGGACCTATCAGAAAATGGTAAATCTACTATAGCAAATGGAAGATTTGGCCAGTACTATGATTTTAATGCAATTCTGAGAGTGAAGGAATTAAATAAGTTAGGTCTAAAGGGTTACATTAATAATGCGACAAACCTTACTGAGAATGATTTAGATGCTGCGATCAATAAGACATTTACAGAAGAAGACAAACAAGCCTATTCGGATGTCATTGCCTATGCGAGAGGCAAAGAAACAGCTTTAAAATTACAAGATATGTCTCCAGAACAATTGGAAAAATTTACTACTATTGTTAAGAATATCGGAAGAGATGGTATGTCAGGCTTGGGAGACTATTTTGATAAAGAATACCAAATAGAAGAGGTGAAGCCGTATGGTGCCAAATAGCAAAAACAAAAATAGTATATTTGCCTCTTCTCGATTATTATTAGGAACTATCTTTATTTTTCTTCTTTTTGGCTGTTCAAACCATTTAGAGGATGACCAAAAAAAATCTAGTAGTTCAGATAGAAATGAGTATTTTAGTGTTTATAACCTCAATGCGGATATTCAAAAATTTGAATTTATTGATGATAAAAACGGTGTTATTGTTGAGTGGGATTTTGAAAATAACAAGGTGGCGAAAGCTATTAATTCCTCTGATTGGATTAGAGTAAATCCAAATTTTCTTGTTAGAGAGCGCGAAAAATTAAGACGAGCGACTGCTAGTAAAGAAATGAAGTCAGATGAATATGTATATCTGGACATTTTTGATTTAACCAATAAAAAAGCCTCTAAAAAAGAAATAGATGTTTGGAAATTAATGGTAAATTATTTGAAAAATGATCATATAGAGTTACATGGTACGCTGTCAACGCTTAGAAGAATAGGTGACAATGATTATGTTGTTCTCTCGATAACCGAACAGAAAAAATATCGATACTTTTTACTAAATCTTAGAACTCTAAAAATAGATGCTGAGAAAACAGAGCAAGAGCTTAACGTGAAAAATCAGATTGACATCAGGTTGTTCACAGATGAAAAAAATAGATCGGGTGTTGAGCCTTTTGATAACGGATTTTGGAAATCACAAGATTATAACGGAAACATCAATTTAAAACATTCCGATCGATCAGCATTTAACCTTTTTTCTAAAAAGAATAGCTTTGCTTATAAAGTAATTAATGAGGAGAATGGGACTATTATAAATGGCAGAGAGCTCATCAATCTTGAGACAGAATTTCTGAAAACTGGAATATCTGTTTACGATGGTTTATACTTAGATGCTAAATGGAGTATCGAAGGGAAGACAACCAAAATCACAAACTATGAAGATATACAGAAATATTATAATGGTAGAATGGGGATAAATTAATGTATATAGAATTTAAGAGGAGGAAGTAATTATATGGTAATGGACTCGACAGTTGAAATAGATGTTGCTCATATTCATGGTATTCAAGTTGCTGCAAAAGAACTGGGTGATCAGATCACTGATGGAGCTTCGTCTGTTTCTGATGACTCAGGGGACTTGATTTCATCTGGAACAAATGAAATCAAGTCAATAGTGGGGAATGTTGCCACAGTGGTGAGTAAACTAAATAACTATTTAGACCATGTAGCGACATCGTTTCATAAAGCAGATGCTTCGATAGCCAACTCCATTTCCAAAGGTGGTGTAGTAGAATCGTATGGAAAACCGAAAAATGATACTACAGCTACATCGCCTACTGATGGTGAAAAAGCTGCAGCAGATGGTTTACCTTGATTAGTTGGCTCTTTATCAACTATAGTCAGTGGCGAAAAGTTACAACCTGGAGAGGACCAAATTGGTTCTCTCCTTTTTGATGTTCAAGGCAGTACGTAGACTAGTTTTTTAATTTCTTACGTTTTCGAAAAATCTTAATGTCGTTGATCAGTTGATGAGCAATCCTAATCTTGCAAACAAAAACAACTGCCTTCCTGACAGTTGCTTTCCTAAGGAGTTTAAGACCTTATTTTAATCTCTTATATTTTGTGGCTCTTCCGATGCCTTCTCGCTGGATCTCGCCTCTTGCTACCAATTTTCTTAGTGCGCCTTCAATGGAACTGATGCTGAGGGATGGGCAGAGTTCAAGAATGTCTTGCTTGGTGAATCGTCCTAGTTTTTGTTGGGTTGCTTTTCGGACGAGTTCCAGAGCAGGAAGTTTTTCTTCGATGATGGTAAATCGCTCTTCGAAGGCTTTGTAGGCTACAAGGATGGTTCCAAGCAGGTATTTCACAAATGGTAGTACGTCCTCTTGTTCATCATGCCAATGGTGTCTTGATTTTCTTAAATCTTCATAATATGTTGCTTTGTTTTGGGCGATGAAAGCTTCTAAGGAGATATATTTCCCTACATAGAAGCCACTTCGATATAATAATAGGGTCGTTAATAACCGACTCATTCTCCCATTTCCATTGTTAAAGGGGCGGATGCATAAGAAATCATGGATGAAAAAAGGGATCGCAATCAGAGGTTCCACTTCAAAATTCCCTAGTATGCGATTGTATTCATAGCAGATCTTGTCTAAAGCTTCCTGTTTCGAAAGGTGCCAGCGGTGTAAATAGTACTTCCGTATGACCATCTAGTAACTAACTTGATCTTCAAATTAATTTTCGGTATGATAGTAAGGAATGATGTATAAATGATTGATAAGGAGTAACCAATGTCTAAAGAAACTTATTTACAGCTGAAGAAAGAATTTTTGATGCGTTTTGTTTTTAATGTGGGGATTGCGGGGATTGGTCTTGTGTTATTGATCATTATGATTTTCAATCAATCACGCTATATTCCCTACTTGCTCGTGGTCATGGGGATGATTTCCTTGATGAACCAAGTCTTGGTCATGCCAACCAAGACCAAGAAAGATGCCTGTGAGAAAGAGCATCCGGAGTGGAAGGACTTGTCGATCAAAGGCATCAAGGTCGACTCTAAAGAGCAGTCAAAACGCTACGGAGTAAGCCTGATTGCTTTGATCGTGGTCATCGGGGCTTTCTTTGCTATGTATCGTCCGACTTTCCAAGCGCAAAAAGAGCAAGAGGAGAAAGTGGAAATCCGGCAGAAGTTGCAGCCTGTCATGGAGGATATCCAAAAGCAAGAACAAAGCTCGAGAGAAGCGGTCCAGTCTCAGATGAAGGATTTGCTTCGGACACCGAGCTCCAGTTCAGAAACAGAGGCAACAAGTGGGGAATGATCTGGATTGCCTGCTGTTGGCCAACCATCGAGAAATCACCGTCCTATCGGTGATTTTTTTGTCTTCACTTCTCCCTCGAATTAATCCTTAAATTGTGATAAAATAAGGGTTACGAATGTTTTTGATTGGTCTGTTTTTGCTTAGAAAACGGGCCGCTCAAAAGCGAGCAAAAGAATCAAGATCAAGGGAGAAACAATGTCCAACACCTTTGAAATTTTAATGGATCAGCTGGATATGCCGCTGGAGATGCGATCTTCCAGTGCCTTTTTGCATGCGGAGATTCAAGAAGTCGTGGTGCATAAGGTCAGTCGGGTTTGGGAGTTCCGCTTTGCTTTTGCGGAGGTCTTGCCGATTGCTTTGTTTAAGGAATTGCGCCAGCGCTTGAAGGATGAATTTTCAAAGACAGGAAACCAGGCGACCTTTACCATCCAAGTGGCCAATCAGGACTTTTCTGATGATTTATTGCAGGCCTACTATCGGGAGGTCTTTGAGGATGGACCTTGTGCTAGTCAAGGATTTAAGGGACTTTACCAAGACTTGCAGGTGCGTGCGGAAGGGCAGGAATTGATCATCTCAGGGCCTTCTTCGGTTGATACGGAGCATTTTCGTAAGAATCATTTGCCTAACCTTGCCAAGCAATTGGAAGCCTTTGGTTTTCCGCATTTCACCTGTCGGGTGGAGTCTGATGAGGAGTTGACAGAGCAAGAAGTGGCGCGCTTTGAAGAGGAAAATGAAAAGATCTTCCAAGCAGCCAATGAAGAAACCTTGCGGGCTATGGAATTCTTGGCCCAGATGGCTCCGCCACCAGCGGTTGAAGAAAAGCCAGCCTTTGACTTCAAGGCTAAGAAAGCCGTAGCTAAACCTAAGCTAGACAAGGCTGAGATCACTCCGATGATCGAGATCACGACAGAAGAGAACCGGATTGTCTTTGAGGGTGTGGTCTTTGACGTGGAGCACAAGGTGACGCGGACCGGTCGGGTCTTGATCAGCTTTAAGATGACCGACTATACCTCGAGTTTTTCCCTTCAGAAATGGGTGAAAAATGAGGAAGAAGCCCAGAAGTTTGATATGATCAAGAAGAACAGCTGGCTCCGAGTGCGGGGAAATATCGAAATGAACAATTTCACGCGCGACTTGACCATGAATGTCCAAGACATCCAGGAAGTTGTGCATTATGCCCGCAAGGACCTGATGCCAGAAGGCGAGCGCCGGGTGGAATTCCACGCGCATACCAATATGTCGACGATGGATGCCCTGCCGGAAGTCGAAGAGCTGATCGCCAAGGCAGCTGAGTGGGGGCATAAGGCGGTGGCTATCACCGACCATGGGAATGTGCAGAGTTTCCCACATGGCTTTAAAGCAGCCAAGAAAGCTGGGATCCAGCTGATCTATGGGATGGAAGCCAATATCGTAGAGGACAAGGTGCCCATCACCTATAACGAGGTGGATCTGGACCTCAATGAAGCGACTTATGTGGTCTTTGACGTGGAAACGACAGGACTTTCAGCCATTTACAATGACTTGATCCAGGTCGCTGCTTCTAAGATGTACAAGGGCAATGTCATTGAGGAGTTTGATGAGTTTATCGATCCGGGCCATCCTTTGTCCGCCTTTACAACCCAATTGACAGGGATCACCAATGAGCATGTCCGGGGGGCTAAGCCCTTGGTGCAGGTCTTGAAGGAATTTCAAGCCTTCTGTGAGGGAACGGTTCTTGTCGCCCACAATGCTACCTTTGACGTGGGCTTCATGAATGCCAACTACGAGCGTCATGGCCTTCCCAAGATCACTCAGCCAGTCATCGATACCCTGGAATTTGCTCGTAACCTTTATCCAGATTTTAAACGGCATGGCTTGGGACCATTGACCAAGCGCTTTGGAGTAGGCTTGGAGCACCACCACATGGCCAACTACGATGCGGAAGCGACGGGGCGCCTGCTCTTTATCTTCATCAAAGATGTCGCTGAAAAGCATGGCGTGACCAATCTTAAGGATCTGAATATCGATTTGATCGATGAGAATTCTTATAAGAAGGCGCGGGTCAAGCATGCGACTCTCTATGTCAAGAACCAGACTGGCCTTAAGAATATGTTTAAACTGGTCTCTCTTTCTGGGACCAAGTATTTCGAAGGAGTCCCACGGATTCCCAAGACCGTGCTGGACGCTCACCGCGAGGGCTTGATCCTCGGATCGGCCTGCTCAGAAGGGGAAGTCTTTGATGCGGTCATGTCGCAAGGTGTGGATGCGGCAGTCGAAGTGGCCAAGTACTACGACTTTATCGAGGTTATGCCACCGGCTATCTATGCACCCCTCATTGCCAAGGAGCAGGTCAAGGATATGGAGGAACTCCAGACCATTATCAAGAGCTTGATCGAAGTGGGGGATCGTCTCGGCAAGCCTGTTCTTGCGACAGGAAATGTCCACTATCTAGAGCCGGAAGATGAGATTTATCGGGAGATCATTGTCCGTAGTCTCGGTCAAGGGGCTATGATCAACCGGACCATTGGGCACGGAGAAGATGCCCAGCCAGCGCCTCTGCCAAAAGCGCATTTTAGAACTACCAATGAAATGCTGGATGAATTCGCCTTTTTGGGAGAAGACTTGGCGCGCAAGATTGTTATTGAAAACACCAATGCACTCGCAGAGACCTTTGAGCCGGTCGAAGTGGTCAAGGGTGACCTCTATACACCCTTTATCGACAAGGCCGAAGAAACAGTTGCAGAATTGACCTATAAGCGAGCCTTCGAGATCTATGGTAATCCGCTCCCTGATATTGTCGATTTGCGGATTGAAAAGGAATTAACCTCCATCTTGGGGAATGGCTTTGCCGTGATTTATCTAGCATCGCAAATGCTGGTGCATCGTTCCAATGAACGGGGCTACCTGGTTGGTTCGCGTGGATCCGTCGGATCCAGCTTTGTCGCGACCATGATCGGGATCACTGAGGTCAATCCACTTTCGCCTCACTATGTCTGCAGCCAGTGCCAGTACAGTGAGTTCATCACAGACGGTTCTTATGGATCTGGTTTTGATATGCCGGACAAGGATTGTCCAAACTGTGGCCACAAGCTCAGCAAAAACGGACAGGACATTCCCTTTGAAACCTTCCTTGGTTTCGATGGGGACAAGGTACCCGATATCGATTTGAACTTCTCTGGGGAAGACCAGCCGAGTGCTCACTTGGATGTTCGGGATATCTTTGGGGAAGAATATGCCTTCCGGGCAGGAACAGTTGGTACGGTCGCAGCTAAGACTGCCTATGGGTTTGTGAAAGGCTATGAGCGAGACTACGGCAAGTATTACCGGGATGCAGAGGTGGAACGTCTGGCGCAAGGTGCCGCTGGGGTCAAGCGGACGACCGGTCAGCACCCAGGGGGAATCGTCGTTATTCCAAACTATATGGACGTCTATGATTTCACTCCTGTTCAGTACCCGGCAGATGATGTGACCGCTGAATGGCAGACCACTCACTTTAACTTCCACGATATCGATGAGAACGTCCTCAAGCTCGATGTCCTGGGACATGATGATCCGACCATGATTCGGAAACTTCAGGACTTATCAGGCATTGATCCAAATGATATCCCTATGGATGATCCAGGAGTCATGGCCCTCTTTTCTGGGACAGAAGTGCTAGGGGTAACAGCCGAGCAGATCGGAACACCGACAGGGATGTTGGGGATTCCAGAGTTTGGGACCAACTTTGTTCGGGGCATGGTCGAAGAGACCCATCCGACGACCTTCGCAGAGTTACTCCAGCTTTCTGGTTTGTCTCACGGTACCGATGTATGGTTGGGAAATGCCCAAGACTTGATCAAGGCAGGAATTGCCGATCTATCGACCGTTATTGGGTGTCGGGATGACATCATGGTTTACCTCATGCACGCGGGGCTCGAGCCTAAGATGGCCTTTACCATCATGGAGCGCGTGCGGAAAGGCATGTGGCTCAAGATCTCAGAAGAAGAGCGCAATGGCTACATCCAAGCCATGAAGGAAAACAATGTCCCTGAATGGTACATCGAGTCCTGTGGAAAGATCAAGTACATGTTCCCGAAAGCCCATGCGGCGGCCTATGTTATGATGGCCCTTCGTGTAGCCTACTTTAAGGTGCACCATCCACTTTATTACTACTGTGCTTACTTCTCGATTCGGGCCAAGGCCTTTGACATCAAGACTATGGGGGCCGGCCTTGAGGCCGTGAAAGCGCGGATGAAGGAAATTGCTGAGAAACGTAAGAACAACGAAGCTTCCAACGTCGAGATCGATCTCTACACCACCCTTGAGATTGTCAATGAGATGTGGGAGCGGGGCTTCAAGTTTGGCAAGCTAGACCTCTATCGTAGTCAGGCGACAGAATTCTTGATCGATGGAGATACCCTCATTCCACCTTTTGTTGCTATGGATGGTTTGGGAGAGAACGTTGCCAAGCAAATCGTGCGGGCGCGTGAAGAAGGAGAATTCCTTTCTAAAACAGAACTCCGTAAGCGCGGCGGTGTCTCGTCCACACTGGTTGAAAAGATGGATGAGATGGGCATTCTTGGCAATATGCCGGAGGATAACCAGTTGAGCCTCTTTGATGATTTGTTCTAGAAACAAAGGAGGAGAATATGAAGGTAGAAATTTTTGCAGAAGACAAACCAGCTGAAAAAGTTTTTGAGTACAAGCTAGAAGTGGCAGACAATGTGCTGCTCCTTTCCACTGCCATGCTCTCAGGAGCAATTGCTCTAGCCGGCTTATTTTCAGCCTTGAAAGATTAACTGACAGCCTCTATTTTCCTTTTGAAAATAGAGGTTTTTCAGTCCTTTCAGATCTGATAAGTGTTTTCTTTGGCACGGGATTGTGTTACAATTTTTAGTAACGATTGTTTATGACAAGGAAATAGAAAAACAATGGATTTTCTTTCAAAAAGATGAAACAAAGGAGAAGAGCGTGGCAAGATATTTAGTAGGCCCTTACAACAACAGTTGGAACTTTATGGATGCGGTTGAAAAAGCGCAGGATGGAGATACCATCGAGTTTGAAAATGGGTATGTCTTTCAATGGCCGACAGATGAGGTGATTGTGGTCAACAAGAGCCTTCATTTTGTGGGGCACGTAGTTCCAAATCCAAATGGTAACGGGCGCATGTTTAACAACACGATTGAGGCTTCTTTCCGATTTGTAGAGGGAGCTCAGGTGACATTTGAAGATCTGTGGTTTAAAGCTGGTGGGAACTATACTGCCTTGACCTTATGGAATGAGTCGGCTATCACCTGTAAACAGGTCTATTTTGAAATCACCACTCCGACAAATAGTGAATTTTTTATCTATATGGATACGCATTCGAAAATGACATTGGATGGAGTTGGGATGAAGGTTCCGGAAAAACACCAAAGTGCCATCGGAATGTCAGCATCAGAATTGTCCATTCAAAATTCAACGATTTTTTCTAAGATAGATCTGTCAGAAGGATCTAAATTGACCTTAGAAAATGTCCATATTGAAAAATTTGGGAATAATACGATCCATGCCAAGGACTCAGAAGTGATCGCAAAAAATTCAACGATTACAGGCGGGGATCTGGAAAAGGACTTTCCACCAGTTTGGTTGAGGAATGTCATCTGGGAGTCTGAAAACTGTAAAATTGAGTTGCCTACCGGTACTGGAGTCTGTCTTGACAATAATGTTCAATTCAATTCGGATTCGGATCGTATGACCTCCATCAATTCATTCAATAGTATGATCCGAGCTCACCAGGCTACATTTACAGAATTTTTATGCGTCTATGAAGAGTCCTTTGCTTCCCTGACTGGGGAAACGACCTTCTTGAATGAGAATGCCCAAACCATTTCATTTGGAGTTTTTGATGATGGTGTGCTGATGGCTGAGCATATGATTTGTCATAAGATTGCGGCTCCCAATATACGGCTTCAAGGTGGAGCCTTTGCGAAGGTGGGCACCATGACCTATAGCCAGGGGGATGCGCGTGATCTGACCAAGGAAATCGAGGATGACTGTGACTATCTTGTTGGCAGAGAAGTGGCGAAGGGCAATGCGCAAGTCGTTCCTACGGGACAGGCGACGGATGCAACGGTGGCATCAACCCCTACAACGGGCTCTGGACCAGAGAAGAGACAAGATGCTCTTCAAGAACTCAATAGCCTGATTGGTCTTGAAAAAGTCAAACATGAGATCAAGAAAATGATCAACATGGTGGAATTTAACAAGAAACGAATCGCCAGTGGCAAGGCACCTGAAAAGCAAACCTTGCATGCTGCCTTTATGGGAAATCCTGGTACAGGGAAAACCACTGTGGCCCGTCTGTTGGGACAAGTGCTCTTTGATGCAGGTGTTCTCTCAGGGGAAGAATTCCGTTTCGTGGAAGCAACGGAGTCCGATCTGATTTCTTCGAATATTGGAGGAACGGCTGAACAGACCCAAGCCCTGCTCGAAAAAGCGCGAGGAGGCATCCTCTTTATTGATGAAGCCTATAGCTTAGATAAAAAGGACAGTGGTGCGGATTTTGGGATCGAGGCGATCAATACCATCCTCAAATTTATGGAGGACAATCGCGATGACATCATGATCATCTTTGCCGGCTATACCAAGGAAATGGAGGAGTTCTTAAAGACCAATCCAGGCCTCCGTTCTCGGGTGCCAAATAATTTCATCTTTGAAGATTTCACAGGAGATGAGATTGTCCAACTGGGCGAAATGATCCTAAGCAAAGGGGATTACAAGCTCGAAGACCGGGATTACTATGCGCGGCATATTAAGCGGGCTTATGATGCCTCACTAGATAAGAGCAATGGTCGTTGGATCCGTAATCTCGATGAGCAATTGACTAAGACCATGGCAGATCGGGTAGTGGCCCAAGGTTCCGATGATATTGAGACCATCCTCAATAGCGATATCGATGCTGTCCTTAACCAAGGTAAGTATCAAGCAGGAGCCGATAAGGAAGAAGATGGAATGGCTGCCCTCAACCGTTTAGTTGGCATTGCCAAGGTGAAAGAGCAAGTGGAACAATTCGTGGCCATGGCTGAGTTCAATCAAAAACGGGCTGAACAAGGTGGCATCGTCGAAGATACGACCTTGCACTCTCTCTTTCTTGGAAATCCTGGTACAGGGAAGACGACCGTGGCCCGCATTTTGGGCAATATCCTCTTCCAAAAAGGGGTGATCAAGCAGAAGAAATTCATCGAAGTTTCGCGGAGCAATCTGGTTGGAGGCTACCAAGGGCATACAGCTTTGAAGACGCGTGAAGTTTTAGAGAGTGCACTGGGTGGGGTCCTCTTTATCGATGAGGCCTATACGCTCTTTACCGGTTCAAATGATGATTTTGGGAAGGAAGCTTTGGATGAAGTCCTCAAATTTATGGAGGACCACCGTCGCGATATCGTCATTATCTTTGCAGGTTACACAAAAGAGATGCACGACTTCTTGCAGGTCAATTCAGGTCTGCAAAGCCGGATCCCGACTACATTTGATTTTGAAGACTACAGCCCAGATGAGATCGTTGAGATCGGTCTGTTAGGATTGCGTAAGCAAGGCTACCAAGTCAATGAAGCCCTATACGGAGAGATTGTGAAAAGGAATTATATGCGTGCCAATGACCATAGTAATGGTCGCTGGGTTCGCAATCTTAATGAAAAACTCTTGCGCCAAGTATCGACTCGGGTAACTCGTGAAGGTAGTACGGATTACAATTCGATTTTGGATCAAGATTTGGAAGCTTTGAGAGAGAATAGCAATTCTGAACACCCCCATACCGTGGATGATCAAGGCTATGTTCTTCCTTAAGTTAGAAGGAACAAGAAAAAGGAGGCTGGTACACAAGTCCTAGCCTCTCAATTATTTTTGGATTGTCGAGCAAGACGCAGTGGTTGAGTGGGCTCTACTACGCTGATTTCATCAGCTTTTACACCCCTACTCAACTGTGCGGAGGTGGGACGACGAAATCGAATTCTAACGAATTACCGATTTCTGTCCCACTCTCTTTTTGCATGGACTTATGGTATACTAGGAGAAGATTATTCACTTATGAAGGAGAAAACAATGGTTTTACCAAATTTTAAAGAAAACCTCGAAAAATACGCTAAATTATTGGTTGCGAACGGCATCAATGTGCAACCTGGTCATACCTTGGTCTTGAACATCGATGTGGAACAAAGAGAATTGGCCCACTTGATTGTAAAGGAAGCCTATGCTTTGGGGGCGCACGAAGTGATTGTCCAATGGGCAGATGATTTTACTACTCGGGAAAAATTCCTCCATGCACCGATGGATCGTTTGGACAATGTGCCAGACTATAAGATCGCGGAGATGAACTACCTCTTAGACCACAAAGCTAGTCGCTTGGGTGTGCGCTCGTCTGATCCAGGTGCCTTAAATGGTGTTGATGCAGAGAAGCTTTCTGCCTCGGCTAAGGCTTTGGGCATGGCCATGAAACCAATGCGCATCGCTACTCAATCTAACAAGGTCAGCTGGACAGTTGCTGCAGCAGCAGGTTTAGAATGGGCGAAAAAGGTCTTCCCAAATGCGGCGAGCGATGAAGAAGCAGTGGATCTCCTGTGGGATCAAATCTTCAAGACTTGCCGAGTCTATGAGGAAGATCCAGTCAAGGCTTGGGAAGAGCATGCTGCTATTCTCAAGAGCAAGGCAGATACACTGAATAAGGAACAATTCTCAGCCCTTCATTACACAGCGCCTGGTACAGATTTGACTCTTGGCTTGCCGAAAAACCACGTCTGGGAATCTGCCGGAGCCATCAATGCCCAAGGTGAAAGCTTCTTGCCAAACATGCCGACAGAAGAGGTCTTCACAGCTCCTGACTTCCGTCGCGCAGAAGGTTATGTCACGTCTACAAAACCGCTTAGCTACAGCGGAAACATCATCGAAGGGATCAAAGTGACCTTTGAAAATGGAGAAATTGTGGATATCACCGCTGAAAAAGGCGATAAAGTCATGAAAGATTTGGTCTTCAAAAACAAGGGAGCGCGTGCCTTGGGTGAATGTGCCCTCGTACCAGATCCAAGTCCAATTTCACAGTCAGGGATTACCTTCTTTAACACCCTCTTTGATGAAAATGCCTCTAACCACTTGGCCATCGGGGCAGCCTATGCAACCAGCGTAGAAGGTGGTGCAGAGTTCACAGAAGAAGAACTCGAAGCAGCCGGCCTTAACCGCTCCGACGTTCACGTCGACTTCATGATCGGCTCAAGTCAAATGGATATCGACGGCATCCGAGAAGACGGCACCCGCGTCCCAGTCTTCCGCAACGGAGATTGGGCAATATAGGGAGCAGGACAGAAATCGGTAGACGCAGTCTCGATTTCGTAGTCCTGCCCCCACACAGTTGATTAGACTGGACGAAGAACCGAAAGGTTCGAGTACCGTCAATCAACCACTGTGCTAAGAGACAGAAATCAGTAACTCGAAGAGTTTGATTTCTCCCTCGCTTTTCGATTTTAAGGCTCGGGCAAAAAAGGTCCACAGGACCTTTTTAGTGCCCCCACACAGTTGATTAGACTGGACGAAGAACCGAAAGGTTCAAGTACCGTCAATCAACCCCTGTTCCGAGAGACAGAAATCGGTAGATGCAGTCTCGTAAAAAAAGTAAGGTAGTAGTGATATTCACTACTACCTTACTTTTTTGTCATTTGCTCTATTCTAAAATCAAAAGTCCTTCTTTGATTTCAAATGGGTTATTTGGGTTGATGCGGTCATAGAACATGATGCCGTTGGTGTGGTCGATTTCATGTTGAACGACGATGGAGTTGTAGCCTTTAAGTTTGATGCGTTTCTTTTCACCGTCTTTTGTGAAATACTCCACGGTCACGCGCGCGTGACGGACCACATAGCCTGGGACGTTGCGGTCTACAGAGAGACAGCCTTCTCCGTCGCCAAGAGCTGCATCTTGAACAGAATGGGCAACAACCTTTGGATTGTACATGACTTCTTGAAGGCTATAGGCTTCTTTTGGTGGGTTGCCATCGGCATCTTCTGGATTGGGAACCAAAACAGCGATAATCCGTTTTGAGATATCTAGCTGAGGTGCTGCGAGTCCCACTCCTCCACGGAGGCCAAGTTTTTCAGCCATGACAGGGTCTTGAGAATGGTGCAAGAATTGCATCATTTTTTCACCCAGGATAATTTCCTGATCAGACAAAGGGAAGGTCACATCTTCTGCAACAGCTCGAAGTGTGGGATTTCCTTCGCGGATAATGTCATCCATATCGATCAAATGGGACGCTCTTGTAACTTTTTCAATTGCTTTCATCGTTTTACTCTCACTTTCTTTCTACCTTCCATGATAACACAAAAGAACCTGAAATTAAAGTTTTCTGTCAGTTGTTTCCGTGTGTTTGATGGACAAGTCGCCCATTCTTTTTCGGTCTAAAATCGTATAGATTCGCCCTTCTCTTTGGATCAACCCCTCGTCAATCATCTGCTTGATCACGCGGCTGAGGTGGCGGTAGCTGATCCCAAAACGCAGGGCCAGTTGATTCATCTTGGGCTTGAGGGTCCCGTTTTCATCACCATGTTCCAAAAAATGTGTAGCGAGGCGCTCCTTGACCGAATAATGAAAGTTGGCAGGAGCCAAATAGTTGATCTGGTGTAATTTCTCAGCCAAGGTCTTGGCAGTAGAACGCAAAAAGGTCGGGTCCAGCAGTAGGCGGTCCTTGAAATGCCGAGCAGAGAGCTGGACGACTAGTGAGTCTTGGTCTGCAATGACCGATGTGATACAGACCCGATCGAGCAGGAGCTCAATCTCTCCTAACAGTCCAGGTTTTTCTTGGATTTCAAGGATGGTGTCGCTACCATTTTCAAGACTGTGGACGATCTTGAGCCGGCCTTTGAGAAAATAAGGAATGACATCTTGGTCAGAACCCTGGCGGCAGATATACTCTCCAGCCTGATAGAGAACAAGGTCCAGCTGACTAAGACAGTCACCTGGAAAGATCTGATCCAATTGGTAGTCAGTGATGATCTCCATGAGTTTCGTAGATGGGGAAATTTTTTTCATCTTAATCTCCTAAAATAGGACAAATGTCCTGTTTTTCTCTTTCTAAATTGATTATACTAGGATTCTATTGAAAATACCAGTTTGAATCTTTTCTAAATAAATTAGTAAAGTCAAATGTTACCAGTAAAGTGTAGGAAATAAAAAAATGAAAAAAATAATGGAAAGAATCAGTCTCTTGAGCTTGTCGCTCATGCTGATCTCATCATTTTCAATTACAGCCGGTTTGCCGGCTATGAAGGCCTATTTTAGCCAATTTGGATATTCAGCAGGCCAGGTGGAACTCTTGGTTTCCCTGCCGGCCTTTGCGGTTGTGGCCATGCTCTTTTTAAATAGCCTGATCGAGCGGTGGATGAGTGAGCGCCAGATGATTGTCGCAGGGCTTTTGCTCTTTTCAACTAGCGGCCTTGTGCCTTTGGTCGTGCAGGACTATCCTCTCATCTTTCTGAGTCGTATTCTCTTTGGTTTGGGGACAGGAATGATCAATGCCAAGGCTATTTCGATTATCAGTGAGCGCTACTCAGGCAATGACAAGACTCGGATGCTGGGCTATCGGGGGTCTGCTGAAGTGGTGGGCTCTGCCATCTTGACTTTTATTGTTGGACAACTCTTACCCCTAGGCTGGCCAGCGATCTTTGCCGTATATGGAGGTGGTTACTTGATTTTACTCCTCTATATCCTTTTTGTCCCCTATCCTAAGGGGAAAAAACAGGCTAGCTTGAAGGAGAAAAAGAAAGGTTCCGCACGCCTTCGCTCCCCTCAATGGCGTTTTAGTCTGATGCTAGCCGTGATTGCTGGCATCATCATTTGTTTCAATTCCATCATTAGCCTGCGCGTGCCGGATATCATTGTTGATGCTCGTATGGGAACGGCGACAACAGCTGGAACAGTCCTAAGTCTGATGCAATTGACAGGGATTGTAGCGGGAGTGGGATTTGCTAGTTTGACACATGTTTTCAAAAAGAACTTGCTCATGATCATGTGCTTTGGTTTCGGTCTAGCGTTAGCCTTGATCGGCTTGTCTGGACAGCTGTGGAGCCTGGTTCTAGGAACCCTCTTGGCAGGATTTACCTACAGTACGGGAGTAACCAGTATCTTCTATCACTTATCTGAAAAAATTCCGACTAATCTCCTGAACCTTGCGACCTCGCTTGTCTTGATTGGCTGCAATCTTGGATCAGCCGTCTCCTCTTTCTTCATCCAGTTGGTGACGCCACTAGCTCCTTCCAATCATCTGCTCTTTATCTTGATTGGTGCTTTGATGCTCCTAACAGGAGTCTTCGCCTCACAATTACTAGCACGAACGAAATGATTGAAAAATCATTTCGTTTTTTTAATTCAATCTATTGCGTCCTGTCACTAGCTCGTGTTATTATAGGAGGAGTGTGAAAAAAAGAATAGTTTAAAGGAAAAAATAATGAAAAGAATCATGGAGAAAGTGAGTATTCTCGCGCTTTCATTTATATTGACGACCTCGTTTTCGATTTCGAGTGCGCAGTCGGCCATGTTTGCCTATTATAAGGGAATTCCTCACAGCATGATTGAGCTCTTGGTCTCGCTTCCTTCTGCAGGGATCATGGTTTCACTCATCTTCAATAAATGGATTGGGCGCCTATTTTCAGAGCGTCAGATGATTGTGACAGGCCTAGTCGCTTACGCTCTATGTGGCTTTATTCCCTTAATCAGTCCAGCCTATCCAGTTGTCTTTTTGTCTCGGATTATTTTCGGGATGGCGGTTGGCTTGCTCAATGTTTCTGCCATTGCCATTATCAGTGAGCGCTATAAAGGAAAAGAACGTGTCCAAACACTTGGCATTCGGGGTTCTGCAGAGGTTGTTGGGACAGCTGTTTTGACCTTTGGAGTGAGTCTCTTGATTCGCTTTGGCTGGCAGGCTGCCTTTCTCGTCTACGGTATCAGTATTCCAATCTTACTTTTGTATCTCTTATTTGTGCCATATAGTTCGAAAACAGTTGGTGTAGAGGAGAAACATCGGAATGATCAGATGACAGCTGGTCAATGGCGGACGGCACTAGGCTTAGCAGTCGTTGCGGCAGCTATCGTCTTGTCCAATGTCATGATCACCGTTCGGATTCCAAGTGTGGTCGAGCAAGTAGGGCATGGTACTGCCCAAACTGCTGGGATTATTTTAGCAACCATGCAATTTGTCGGAATCCTTGCAGGATTAGCCTTCTCCCCATTAACCCAGCTGTTTCGCGATCGCTTGTTGGTAGTTTCGGGAGTGGCCTATGGCTTGACCCAACTGTTGATCGGGGTTTCTACCAATCTCTGGATGCTCGCCATTGTGACCATCCTTGCAGGTTTTGCCTATAGTGTGGCTCTCACAACTGTTTATAATGTCTTATCTGATCAGATGCCAGCTGGAGTATTAAGTCAGGCAACATCCATTGCGGTGTTGGGGTGTAGTGCAGGTTCGATCGCAACGACCTTTGTCCTTAGTCTATTAGGGACGATCTCATCTGCTCCAGCCTTCATTTTTGGATTTTCTGGTATCCTCATGATCCTGATTTCCTTTTTTGGCCTTTGGATTGTGCGAAAGAGCGGGAAGTAATCATGCGGCTAGATAAATTTTTAGTGGATTGTGGCGTGGGGAGTAGGACCGAGGTCAAGCAGCTTCTCAAGCAAAAGAAAATCGCAGTGAATGGAAAAAAAGAGACAGCAGGGAAGCTACAGATTGATCCAGACAAGGATCAGGTGACCTTTATGGGGGAAAATCTGGTCCATGAAACCTTTGTGTATTATCTGCTTAATAAACCAGCTGGAGTCATCTCAGCGACTGAGGATGACCATCACCAAACTGTCTTGGATCTATTGGATGAGACAGCCCGTCAAAAGGAAGTCTTTCCTGTCGGGCGCCTAGATATCGATACCCATGGCTTGCTCCTTTTGACCAATAATGGTAAGCTCGCCCATGCCATGCTTTCACCGAAGAAACATGTGTCGAAGGTCTACCGTGCCCAGGTGGCTGGGATCATGGATGAGGCAGATGTGGCCCGTTTTGAAGCAGGCATTGCCCTCAAAGACTTCACGACTTTGCCTGCGAGATTGCAGATCTTAGAGGTGGATGAGACAAGCGCCAGTTCCTATGTCGAAATTGAAATTGCAGAAGGAAAATTCCGTCAGGTCAAGCGCATGGTCGCTGCCTGTGGCAAGGAAGTAGTGGATTTAGAGCGGATCTCGATGGGTCCTCTAACGCTAGATCCAACTCTTCAATTGGGAGAATGGCGGAGACTCCAATCTTCTGAACTCAAGTTCCTAGAGGTGTTTGGAGTTCCCTTATAAGCAAAAAACCAAGAGGCTGGGACAAAAGTCCTAGCCTCTCAATTGTCTTTGGATTGTCGAGCAAGACGCAGTGGTTGAGTGGCCTCTACTACGCTGATTTCATCAGCTTTTATAGCCCTACTCAACTGTGCGGAGGTGGGACGACGAAATCGAATTCTAACGAATGACCGATTTCTGTCCCACTCTCTATTTTTCTTTGTATCAAAAAAATGTACTTAAAATACAAAAAAGCATATATAATAGCTTGTCTTCTCAAAGTAAATCGATTATAATGAAAAAAGATGGGTTGTGTATAAAATCACAATATGTAGTGATAATTTTTCGACTCACATACCTTATCTAGTAAACGTAGAAAAAGGAGAAAAATCGTTTATGAAAAAGAGGCTTTATTCTGTTGTGATAGCAGTTGCCCTATTTTTGGTAGCGGCTTTAGGATTTGCCAAACCCAATAGTCCGGCTAAAGTCCATGCAGATACGATCAATGATGTTGTGACATCTGTAAACATCTCGAAATCAACTGGTGGGGCCATTACAGATCCACTCGGTGTTTGGGAAAGTTTTCAAGTTGAAGCAAACTTTGTGTTGCCAAATGGACGTGTAAAAAAGGGAGATCAGACCGTTATCCAACTTGGAGATGACTTTAAGGTCTTTGAAACGGATACCATTGACCTGCTGGATCCAAGTGGTCAAAAGGTCGCGACAGCAACAGTAGATGATCAAAGAAAAGTCATCACTGTAACCTATACGGATTATCCTGAAAGAATGGCCAATGTGACAGGGAAACTGCGTTTCTTTGCGCGTGTAGACCACCAAGTCGTCAAAGGTCAAAAGACACTTGATTTTACTCTCACGATCGATAAGAAAGTGATTTCAGGTGGGAATATCGATTACAAAGGGGTGAACCCGGGTGAGAATCCTCCTACTCCAGAAGTCTTTAGCAAGTGGGGGTGGACCAACTCAGACGATAAATTAAAATTGACCTATACCTTGAACATCAATCAAGGCCACACAGCCCTTCATAATATTGACATTAAAGACCAATTGGCCTTTACAGATGGGAAGATCAAAGCAGATTCTGTCAACATCCATACAGGAACTTGGCAGGTCAGTGATGAAGATGGGGCTTATCATTTAAAAGATACCACAAACGTCACCAAGAATTATTCCCCTGTTGTCAGCGCTGATGGTCGTTCTCTAACGGTTCATATTGGAGATCTAGCTCCTGAACAAGGAATGACGATTCGTTATGATGTTTATTTGGACAAGGTCCCAGCCATCAATACTTCCTACAAAAACAATGCGAAGATGACAGCTACAGAAATCAAGGAGCAAAATAAGGTTGCAGATATTCTGTATCAATTTCTTGATGGAGACTTCAATGGTGAGAAATACTCCTTCACTATTCATAAAAAAGGTGAAAATGGTCAAGCTCTTGCAGGTGCTGTCTTTGCCGTGACAGCAGATGATACAGGTGAGCAAGTTGGAACCATTACGACAGATGAGAATGGTGTTGGCACCATTACTGGTTTGATCAAGCAAGCTTATACGGTTAAAGAAATTCAAGCTCCGACAGGCTATGTGCTCTCTGAAGAACCTATCAAGATCAGCAAGGATGATTTTGGAAATGACCTCGCGATTTCTCGTGATGTCGTAAACCAAAAAGAAAAAACAAGCGTTGCTGGTCAAAAGACATGGAATGATAATGATAACCAAGATGGCAAGCGTCCATCAAAAATCACCGTCAATCTCCTAGCAAATGGTGTCAAAGTCGCTTCCAAAGAAGTGAAACCAGATGCTGCAGGAACCTGGGCTTATCAGTTTGATAATCTCGATGTGGTCGATGATGCTGGCAATGTCATTGCCTACACTGTTTCAGAAGAACCTGTTGAAGGCTATGAAACAACTATCGAAGGAACCAATATTACCAACACTCGTACACCAGAAGTTGTTGAAATTCCAGTAACGAAGATCTGGAAAGATAATGATAATCAAGATGGTGTTCGTCCTGACAAGGTCACTGTTCGTCTCCTTGCAGATGGTACAGAAGTAGCTAGCCAAGAGCTAAGTGCAGCGACTGATTGGAAGACAGTCTTTACCAATCTTCCAAAATACAATAACGGTAAACAAATTGTCTACACAGTCACAGAAGACACAGTAGCCAATTACTCTGCTGCGATTGATGGAACAACTATTACCAATAGCTACAAGCCAGGTAAAACCAGCGTCACTGTTACAAAACGTTGGGAAGACAACAATGACCAAGATGGAAAACGTCCAAACATCATTAAGGTACAGCTTTATGCAGACGGCAAAGCTCAAGGAAAAGAAGTGGAACTTTCTGCTAAAAATAACTGGACTCATACCTTTAGCAATTTGCCTCTAAAAGCGAAAGGCAAAGAGATTCAGTACCAAGTGAAAGAAGTTGGAACAGTCAAAGGCTATACTAGTACGGTTGATGACAGTAACAAGGGAAATGTAGTGATCACTAATAGCCGTACGCCAGAAGTAACGGAAGTAGCGGTTAAGAAGATCTGGGATGACGCAGACAACAAAGAGGGTCTTCGTCCTGAAAAAATCACTGTTCGTCTCCTTGCGGATGGTCAAGAAGTGGCTGTAAAAGAAATCACAGCTACTGATAATTGGCAGGTAAGCTTTACGGATCTACCCGTATACAAGGAAGGTAAGAAGATTACTTACACCATTACAGAGGATCCAGTAGCTGGTTATACAACAACTATTGATGGTTTCACGGTAACCAACCGTCATACGCCACCAACAACACCTCCAACCACTCCACCAAGTACACCACCAAGCACACCGCCAACGACTCCGCCTACAACTCCACCGACGACACCACCGACGACACCACCAACAACGCCGCCAAGCACACCGGAAAAACCAGAAACTCCAACTACACCAAAAGAAGGAAAGAAAAAAATTCTTCCATCAACTGGTGAAGTTGTTGCTTACGGATTGACCATACTCGGTGCCCTCTTAGCAATTTTTGCTTTGGCTTTACTCTTGCGTGGTAAACGGAAAGAGAAATAAGCTTCATACCGATAAAGAGGCTGGGACAAAAGTCCTAGCCTCTCAATTATTTTTGGATTGTCGAGCAAGACGCAGTGGTTGAGTGGGCTCTACTACGCTGATTTCATCAGCTTTTACAGCCCTACTCAACTGTGCGGAGGTGGGACGACGAAATCAAATTCTAACGAATTACCGATTTCTGTCCCACTCTCTTTTGAATAAGTTGCTTGAAGAATGAATTCGTTAAGCTGTCCAAATTCCCAAGGTTCTTTTTAGAAAAGAGTAAAGCTCCTCTTAAAGGAAACATAAGTGTTTGACAGAAAGATGAAATCTTGGTAGAATAAAAAGGTCGAATAGACAACTAACTCTTTCTTGGTAGCAGGATATGCCAAACCTGCCACTCGGATAGAGCATAAAGAAAAGGAGCTTATCATGGCAATCTCAAAAGAGAAAAAAAATGAAATCATTGCACAATACGCACGTCACGAAGGTGACACTGGTTCAGTAGAAGTACAAGTTGCTGTCCTTACTTGGGAAATCAACCACTTGAACGAACACATCAAACAACACAAAAAAGACCACGCTACTTACCGTGGTTTGATGAAGAAAATCGGTCGCCGTCGTAACTTGTTGGCTTACCTTCGTACAAACGACGTTAACCGTTACCGTGAGTTGATCAACTCTCTTGGACTTCGTCGTTAATCATGATGCTAAGGGCGCCAAAAATCCGTATGAAAATAGGGAAACGACACAGTGTTCGATGAACACAAGGAGTTTCATCTTTTTCACTAGGATTTTAGCCCGAGCTCAAAACAGCTCTCTGAATTCAGAGGGCTGTTATTTTTTGCCAAGTGCTTAGGCCGTGTTCAATTGAATACAAAAAAGTTACTCTATTGTAGAGTAGCTTTTCTTTTTCACTAGAATTATAGTACAATCTTCGGTTCGTCGCCTTGTCTAGAAACGTTTTATCCAGCAAGAATGGAGCTCTCTGAATTCAGAGGGCTGTTTTCTTGTCTTTTCCTTATCGAACGAGATTCATTATTCTGAGGGAGTCGTTTTGTTTGACAGATGTAATGTATAGAGTTACAATTGATGCATCATAAGAAATAGAGGTTATCGATATGATTGATATTACATATCTAGACGGTGCAAAACAAGAAAGAGTCATGCATTTTGATTCCTACGATGAGTTTGAACGCTCCCAACAAGCTTGCTTAATTGGGGTAGCAGATTTTTATCCTGTTGTGAAACTAACCTATAATGGTCATGAGTTGGATTACCAAGGGACATACGGAGATGTCTTCTTCTATTTGATGAAGCAAGATTTGACGCAGTACCAAAACTAAAGGAGAAAGAAAATGGCAAAAGCAATTACAGACGCAACATTTGAAGCAGAAACAAAAGAAGGCTTGGTCTTGGTAGACTTTTGGGCAACCTGGTGTGGTCCATGTCGCATGCAAGCTCCTATTTTAGAAAAATTATCGGAAGAACTTTCGGAAGATGAGTTAAAAATCCTAAAAATGGATGTGGACGAAAATCCAGAAACAGCGCGTGCTTTCGGCATTATGTCTATCCCAACCTTGCTCTTTAAAAAAGATGGGCAGGTTGTTAAACAAGTAGCAGGAGTGCATACCGCAGCACAAATTAAGGCCATTGTGGCGGAGTTGAGTTAAAAAGCAAAAAAGCTAAAGAAGAATGAACCTTCTTTAGCTTTTTTTATGCGCGATGACATTCGTTTCTATTAGAGAGCTTACCATGCTAATCCAATACTGGCTATTTCTTTTTTTGAAGCGAATTGCCCATTTGGTCTGTGCCATCTTCCACTTGCATCTCTATAATATCCACCGCCCGAAACAGTTTGATTTTGTGCTTGTTGTTGCTGCGCTTGTTGGGCAGCTTGTCTTGCCTGTTCAGCAGCTGCGGCTTGTCGAGCTTGTTCAGCTTGTTGTTCTCTGACAGTAATAGCATTTTGTACTAATCCAACACGATGAGTTAAGCGATCTTTTGTTCCTTGATCAGCTACATTTGCGATGGCAGCTTGAGCTGGAGCAATATTTTCTATTACTTGATTGTTTTCTAAGGCTTGTACGGCAGACTCAGCTTGAGCAGCAAGTTGTTTTGCTTCAGCCTCTTTTTTTTCACGCTCTTCTTTTTCTTTTCGTTCCTGTTCTTCTTTCGCCTTTTTCTCGCGTTCTTCTTTTTCTTTTCGTTCTTGTTCTTCTTTTGCCTTTCTCTCTTTTTCAGCTTTCTCTGCTTTCTCTTTCTCAGCTTTTTCTTTTACTTCTTTTTCACGTTTTGCCTCAGCCTCTTTTTTCGCACTTTCATCATTTTTAGAAGGAGTGGATGCAAAATGAGTGGCTTGAGCCTGCTCTTCTTGCTTAGTGGAAGCAATATTAGGGTTGATTAAGTATGCACCTCCGACTGCAAGAACTGAAGCAATAGCAGCGATATTTCTTTTAGCAGCGTTGGGTTTCTTTTTAGCAAAATACCAGGCAAATCCTATACCACAAAAAAATAGGATAGGAAGAATGATCTTGGGATTAAAAATCATAAAGAGGATTTCGAGACCGTAAAGAACGACTTTCCAAACTGGTTGGGCCATGATATAATCGACAAACTTTTTCATTTTTTTCTCCATATTTAGTAATATTTTTCACAATAATCATACCACAATATAAGAGCGCTTTCAATCACTAACTGGTAACATTTTAATAAAAAAATCAGACTTAGATTAAACTAAGTCTGAAAATTGTTCTTATTCTCCCAATTCTGCACTGTAGGCAATAATTTGATCCACAGTGTCTGAAAGGAATTGGATGGTATCGCGAAGTGGTTTGTCAGTTGAGATATCTGCTCCGATGATCATGGCTGACTCAAGTGGGGTCTTGCTACCACCTGATTTGAGGAGGTCCAGCCAATCTTTAGCTCCATTTTCGGAGTTCTTCAAATGCAGGTAACCCGCTGTTGAGATAACCAAGCCTGCTGAGTAGGTGTAGCTGTAAAGCCCCATGTAGTAGTGGCTTTGGCGCATCCAGGTCAAAGCTGCATCGTCATCGATTTCAACGGCGTCTCCCCAGAATTCAGTCAAGACTTCCTTCATGATGCTGTTGAGCTTGCTAGCACCGAAGGTACCACCTTCTTCGATCAGGGTGTAGACCTTGCGTTGGAAGGCTGCTTCCAACAAGTGGGTGATGAAGTTGTGGAAGTAGGTATCTGTCAAACGGTGAGCCAAGGCAAAGCGTTTTTGACGAGGATCGTCAAACTGGTGTTCCAAATAGTCGCTGAGGAGGAGCTCGTTAAAGGTAGAAGGAGCTTCCACATAGTAGGTCGACATGTGGGCGTTGAAGTAGCTTTGGTTGTTGTCTGAGAAGATAAACTGACCAGAGTGTCCGATCTCGTGGATCAGGGTGTAGACATCGCTCATGCGTCCTGTCCAGCTCATGAGGACATAAGGATGAACGCGGTATGGATCGGCTGCATAGCCACCAGAATCCTTACCTTCATTGGCTGCGAAATCAACCCAGCGTTCGGTTTGGTAGCGGGCAATTTCGCGGGAATATTCTTCCCCAAGAGGTGCCACAGATTTCATGACCAAGTCATAGGCATCATCAATGGTAACATCAGGGTTGAGCGCACTGTCCAAGTCTAACTTCCAATCAGCAAAGGTCATTTTCTCAAGACCGTTGACCTTTGCTACGTGTTTGAGGAATTTTTGAGCGACTGGAGCGAAGTCCTTCATGATTAGGTCAATCTGGCGGTCAAACATAGAGCGATCCACTTCCTGCTCAGCTAAGAGATAGTCAAAGACAGAGTCATAGCCCCGCATATCTGCGATCAGTTTTTCAGACTTAACTTGAGCTAGATAGGTAGCTGCAGCTGTGTTTTGGTGCTTGCGGAGACCTTCTGAGAAAGAACGAAAGGCTTTTTCACGGACTTCCGCATTCTCATGGTTTTGGTAGAAGTTTTCATAGGTGACAAAGCTATTCTTGTAAACTTTTCCGTCCACTTCGAAATCAGCCATTTCAAAGTCGCCCGCCCGCATCTTGGTATAGATGTCTTGTGGTCCGTAGAAGACTTCACCCAGGTTGGTCAACGTTTTTTCGACATCAGCTCCTAAGTAGTGAGCTTTTTTGATTTTAGCCTGACGAATGGCAAAAGTGAGGTGAGGGAGTTGACCCAGGCGTTCAAGGACATCTTCATCCGCTTCTACCAAAGCATCATCAAAGAAGGAAAGTTCAACGCTTGCCCAAGTTTCGAAATCCATCCCTGCTTGGGCAATTTCCGCAAAAGCTTCATCGCCAAAATCCGTCGTTTGGGGCATAAAGCTGTAGTTGCCAATATGGCTGAGTTGGATCTGAATTTGTTCAAAGACTGCAAAGGCAGCTTCAAAGTCTTCAAAGGTGTGGAGGTTGCCCTTGTAGTTACGGACAAATTCATTAATTTCCTCGCGCGTTTTTTCAATAGCACGCAAGAAGTCTTCCTGGTCTTGATAGAGGGCTGTGAGGTCCCAGAGTTCGTTCTCAGGAAATTCAGAACGTTTTTTTAATTCCATAGTGTTCTCCTTTTGATCAAATAACTATACTAAGTATATCAGAAAAAAGGGCAGAAACATAGAGGGAGAGGGGAAAATGCTTGTGTAAAAATCTTGAAAAGAGCTGGAAAAAAGTTAAGATTAAAAAACTTAAGTTTAACCACTATATTTAGGTAAGGCATGGATTGGAATTTCGCTGATATACTTAGTACATCAGAGTATTGCATTTCATGCAATACTCAACACTAATGGCTCTAAAGAATATAAGGATTGCTTAATAATTTTTTGTGGCAATTCTTATATTCAAAATTTTAGTAAAATGTTGCTAATTAGTGATAGAGGAGGTTATTAATGGAAACAAGAGAAGAAATTGTCTCTAAATTAGAACTCATTCGTGAGAATATATTGGGATTTATTCAAGCCCGTTCACGTCAAGTTACACTTGTTAATCAAATGAGAACAGCCAAATTGATTCAACAAGATGAATATAACGAAAACACATTGTCTCATAAATCCCTCAAGCTTGCTTTTTCAATTATGGTATTTTCAAGTATTTCGATACTATTAGGGGATTTATTGTATGTCATCTTACTTGGTGCTGTGAATCGATTAATCGGTGATATTATCTTTGAAGTTTTGTTCTTATCAGGATTTTTATTTCTATTATTTCGTCGTATGAAAGGTTCAAAGGATAGCTGGATTTATCCAGCGACACTGATTATGGGAGGGATCTTACTTGTATTCCCTCTACGTTTGCTTTTGACTCCTAATCCTATAACATTAATTCTACTTGGAGTGTCAATTGTAGCCACTTATTTTATCATTCAAAATAAGCTGGAATTAATGATTGCGTTTGTGAATAAAGGTATTCGTAATAAAAATGAACAGCATTTAAGAGATTACCAAGCAGTGGTTGCAGAAAATCAACGATTAGAATTGGCCTATCAGCAAGAGGGACGTTTGATGGAAAATTTCCGGAATCAAGCTGTAGCAATTGGTCAAGGATGGTACCCTAAGGATTATTACGCACTAGATGCAGTGAATTATCTAATTCACGCGTTTAATAACTTTAAAGCAGATAACATAAAAGAAGCGATTAATTTATATGATACATATTTAGACCGAGAAGCACGTCGAGCCTTTGAGGCAGAGATGATCGAACTTGAGAAAGAGCAGATTATTAATCAAGAACGGATGATCAAGCTTCAAGAACATGCAAATATTTTAAGTGCAAGACAAATTGCAGAAACACAAGAAGCAGCTGCTGCATCACGTGCTGTAGCAAGTGAACTTGAGAATATTCGTTATGGAAGATAAGAAATCCGGGATAAATAGGTAGGGAAGAAAATAGAAGGAATATAATTATGAATAAAACAACAAAGAAAAGTATTGCTATTGGTGCTACTATTATTGCCGCTACTGCTGTAACTTCAGTTGTACAAGCTGAAGAAGCGTCAGTTGCTCAACCTCAGACAGGGACATCAGCAACTGTTTCAAATATCGATCATACTGCTGAGGTTACAAAAGAGGTAGTTGATACAGCAAAAGAGAAAGCTGATGAAGCAGCTAAATCAGTAGCTGAACAAGAAAAAGTTGTCAGCGTGGCCGATCAAAAGGCTAGGGAAGCTGAAGCCGCTGAAAAAACGACTGCAGCAAACTATGAAAAAACAAAGGAAGCTGCAGAAAAAGCAACACCAGAAAATATCGCAAAAGCTGAAGATACCATTAAAACAAAAGAGGCTGGTGTAAAATCGGCTGAAGAAACTGTTAAATCAGCTGAAGAAGGTGTGAAATCAGCTGAAAAAGCAGAATCTGAATCAGAAAAAGCTTATGAAGAGGCTACTAAACAAGTAGAAAATGAAAAAGTAAAAGTAGAATTAGCCAAGGAAGAAGTTAAGAAGGCAGAACAAGCTCTCAATGAAACGACATTAAGCAAAGCACAAGAGACAGTAACGATTGCAGGGAACAAATTAAAAGACGCTGAATCAACTCACAAAGCGACTCAAGATGAGTTGAATCGTGCAAAACAATTCGACGCATCTCGTCAAGCTAAGATTAACGAAACAAAATCAGCTCTTGATAAAGAACGCACAGAAAAGAACGTTCCTGCACTTGAACAAGGTCTCTCTGATGCAAAAGCTAACGTAGAAGCTAAAGAACAAGCTCTTGCTGAAACAAAAGCAAAAGCTGGTGTTGCACAAGCCGAAGTCGATGCTGCTCAAAAAGCACTTGACGATGCTAATAAAGTGTATCAAGAAAAACTTGCCAAATTAAAGCAAGACGAATCCATTCGTAAAATTGTTATTCCTAAAGAATATGCAAAACATGATATTACTGATTACCAATGGTTTATTGCTCATCAAGATGAATATATGAAATTGCAACCAGAAATTGACTGGGATGCATATAGCCAAACAGGCATTGGTTCTAACAAAGAAGTTATCGATCTTGCAAATCTTACATCAGCTCAACGTAAAGAACTTGCTGAATTTTCTTCTCAAATGTTGAACGACCTTAACCAACAATACTGGTCACAACGCGAACCTGGTAAAACAATTGAACCGCTCCAATTGACAGTAGGTGGTCAAGAAATGGCTGACACTATCGCTCGTAGATATTCTAAGTTCTATGCGGATAATGGAGGGACACCAGATAAGTTTAATTTTCTTAAAAATTGGGAACATCTATCTTCAATTCTTGGACAATACGGTGCGGGAGAATCTCTTGGGGGACTTTTACCAGAATGGCATAAAGAAAACTTTGACGGATACACTATGTTAAATATCAAACAAGACATTGCGAGCGCTATCCGTAAAATGATGTTTGCCGATGGTGACCAATCTAACGGTCACACAAAACATTTAATCACACTTCAAGGAACTGGTATTGGTATCGGCGTAAGTTCTGGTGCAGTCCACATCTTGTCAACAAGTCGTGCTATGAACGAAGATAAATCAGACTATATTAGTACTGATGCTGAATATAAAGCATCCCTTACTTCTTCGATTGCAGAGAAAGAACAGGCCCTTCAGGCAGCAAAAGATAAGAAAACAGCGGCAGATAATGCCGTTAAATCTGCTGAAAATGATCTTGCTTCCGCAAAAAAAGCTCAAGTTGACTCTCAAACAAAATTGAACGCTGCTCAAAATGCTATTGCGAAAGCTCAAAAAGCATACGATGACGCACTTGCGGTCAAAGAACAAACTCCAGCAGCTCAAGCTAAAGTAGCAGAGACAGCTAAAGCTCTTGAAACAGCTAGAGCAGAACTGGCAACCGCTCAATCAAATCTTACAAACTTGCAACAAGTTCGTGCGCAACGCGAATCTGGATTGAAAGACGCTAAAGCTAAATTGATTGCTCAAGAAGAAGCTCTGAAACAAGCCCTTCAGGCAGCGCTTGATGCTGAAAACGATTTGAAAGCAAAAGGTCTCGCAACAACTGAAGCAAAAGCTCAAGTTGAACGTGCTAAACAATCTGTCAAATCAGCAGAGCAAGCTGTACAAGACGCAAAAGACTATCTTGAGTTGCTTAAGAACGCACCTGTGAAACTTGCTGAAGCTGAAAAAGCATTGACTGAAGCTAAAGCTAAAACAGCTGAAGCTAAAGCAACTCTTGAAACAGAAATTGCAAAACTTGAAGCTTTGAAATTGAAAGCGAAAGCTTCTCAAGAAGATTACACTCGTGTTTTCGAAGCTTACCAAAAACTCGTTAAAGCAAAACAATTGGAAGAAACAATTCGTCGTGAGCAAGAACGTATCAAACACGAAAATGAAACTCGTCGCAACGAACCAGTTCGTCATGAATCCACTCAAAACAAAGTGATGAAGACAATCGTCCCGATCGTAACAGGAACTCCTGGTGCAAAAACACCAGTTGCAGCTCAAGAAGAACAAGCAAATACGAAGGAATTGCCATCAACTGGTGAAACTACAAGTGCACTTGGACTTATGGGGCTAGTAATGGCAGCTCTAGGTTTTGTTGAATTGAAACGCAAACGTGAATCAAAATAAAAACACTATTTAGGCTGGGGAAACCCAGCCTAAAATGATATAATTTTAAGAAAAAGATTGTTAAATGGGGAATTCTTTATGAAAAAGGTTATGATTTCACTACTGGCGGGTGCGTCCGTTCTATCTTTAGTGGCATGCACGCCCAAACGTTATGAACGCCAAAGCAAGCCAAAGACAGCAACGTCATCATCGGTTAAAAAAGAAAAGAAGGATACAGGTCAGAAGTATTATCAAGAGGTTTTGAAGCGGTATGCTAAGTATGATACAGCTCTTAAAAATGGGGATAAAACAGGCCTATTTGAGGAATTAGGCAAATTACAATCGGGTTCAGAAGAAAATATCTATCTGGATGCCTTGGAACGCTTGGGAACTCCCGTAACTTTCCAATACGCTTTTACAGACTTGAACCAAGATGGTGTGGATGAGCTCTTGGTGTCTAATCAATACACGGGAAACAAACAGTATGTTTCTGCTATCTATTACCTTAAAGGTCAAAAAGCTGAATTGCTCCATACAGCTTATACAGCTGCGGTGGGTGGCTATCGCTCTAGCTTAGATGTTTTTGACAATGGACAAATCGTCTATGCTACTTGGCAATCTGTGAATCCAGAAATGGAATTGACCCTTTATTCGCTAGGAAAAGGGGAAGCCAAGGAAGAAAAGAAAGCAACCATTCAAATTGGTGGGAAGGAAACGGCAGAACAGGCTCTTGGGATTTCAGCCAAGAAGTTGGACCTTAGTAAGCTTGATTGGAAAAAATTTGATGGTTCAGGGGATTCCAAATCAACAGCGAAAGCAGAAGAGAAAAAATCAGAAAGCTTCCAAGTACAAGTTGGCGTGGCCGATCTTCGTATTCGGAAAGAACCGTCTACTTCAGCACCCTCTGCAGGAATGATTGCAAAAGGAACTCACACCATTACGGAAACTGTAGAAGCGGAAGGTCATACTTGGGGCAAATTGGAATCTGGGCAAGGCTGGATCGCCCTTGACTATACAACGCGCGTGAATGGTTCTAAATCAGAAAGCTCAAGTAAGACAAGCAACAAAATGAACATTCAAGAAATTCAGAACGGTGATTTTTCAAGTATTGCAGGAACCTGGAGAAATGGGAAAGGTTGGACGCTAGTGTTTGATGGTGCTGGATCGCCAGATCAGGTTTTCCTGAATGGTGAAAATATGCTGGTCAATCGAATTCAACAAACAGATAATCACCTTAGTGGAGGATTCAGTAATCCTAAGTATAAGGTGGGTGGTGCAATTATAAGATTCATTCCAGCAGGAACTTCCCTACCTGTATACGTTGAACAAATAGCAGATCCTTCTGATATTGGAAAAGACCGTATTTGGACAGGTCAATCAGCAGGGTGGGAAGCAAGCGACTTCTTCTACCGTGTGGACTAAAGGAGTGGTACTATGAGAAAATTGATGATTTCACTACTGGCGGGTGTGTCTGTTCTATCTTTAGTAGCCTGTGCTCCGAAACGCTACGAGCGTAAGCATGCTCCAGTAGGAACTTCATCCATCAAGAAGTCCTCTGGTGAGACCCAAGAAAAAGAGCAGTCGCAAGAAGAAAAGTCAGATGAAAAGGACAAAGAAGCCATTGGGACCTTGTCAAAAGCAGACCAAGCGGACATCTATTCGATCATTGAAAACAGTGCGTCTTTGACCTATTCGCTTCAGGTACAACCGACTCGCTTGCTGGAGTTGAACAATGATCACGGTGCGGTTGATGGTTACCCACAAGACATGTTCATTGATTACTACAATACCTACACGCCTGGGACCTATAATCTGCAAGATGTCATTGATAAATTGAATGCAGAAGAGACATCGGACTCTATCCGCAGTCTTTCACAAGACCAGCTGATCCAACTAACAAATGAAAAGAAAAATGGCTGGATCTATTCGACAAAAGACAAGGCCTTCTACGAAGTTGTTCCTGGTGGTCGTGGCGGAGCGATGCCACCGATGGAAATCTCTTCACCGGATGAATGGGTGATCAATGAAGATTCAGTTGAAGTGACAACGACCATCCAAGGAACTTCCGATCCATACAGACGTTTTGTCTTGAAACGCAACAACAAGAATTACAAGGGTGGAACCCACAAAACACGCTTTTATGTCGACAGCACTGAATTCGCGAAATCTTAAAAATAAATAGAAGCTATACCTGGATCTAAAATTTTTATATAGGTCTCTTGGAAGATTCGCAGAAAAAGGCCCTTAAAGCCTTTTTCTTTTGGGCTTGAATATGTTAAAATAAAAGGTATACGTGCTTGGATACAAAGATGAGGATATAACATACAGATGGGCTGCGTCAATAGAATGCTATCATGCGTAATTGAACCCGGCCGAAAAGCTGTGTAAAAAAGATAAACTGTCTTGTCTTCATCGAAGACTTCGCCAGTTTCCTATTTTTACTTTGCTTTTGACGGCCTTAGTATCTTGATAGTTGAACACGGGCTAAATCCCTAGTGAAAAAGATAGATTTCCTGGTGTGCATCGCACACTGTGTCAATCTCCTATTTTCATACGGGATTCTTCACGCCCTTTGTATCCTGATGAACTGAATTTCGGCCTCATTTCTTAGGAAAAAAGATAAGCTTCCTAGCACTCATCGAGTGCGGCGTCACCTTCCTATTTTTCTACAGAAATGTTCGGCAAGCCGAACCGTCCAAAATATCTTGATCTTTGTAGGCAAGTCGTATAATTTTATCAATCCAAAGGGGATTACAATGACAAAACAAGTGTTTCAAACGACTTTTGCGGGTCGTGAGTTAATCGTAGAGACTGGTCAGGTTGCTAAGCAAGCAAATGGCTCTGTTGTCGTGCGTTATGGTGAGTCAACTGTCTTGACGGCAGCTGTCATGTCTAAGAAAATGGCAACTGGGGATTTCTTCCCACTTCAAGTCAACTACGAAGAAAAAATGTATGCGGCTGGGAAATTTCCTGGTGGCTTTATGAAACGTGAAGGACGTCCTTCAACAGATGCGACTTTGACAGCGCGTTTGATCGACCGTCCGATCCGTCCAATGTTTGCGGAAGGTTTCCGTAACGAAGTGCAAGTCATCAACACAGTGCTTTCTTACGATGAAAATGCATCTGCACCAATGGCTGCCATGTTTGGTTCATCATTGGCCTTGTCTATTTCAGATATTCCATTTGACGGACCAATCGCTGGGGTACAAGTGGGTTATGTTGACGGGGAAATCATCATCAACCCAACGCAAGAACAAGCTGAGCGCTCTCTTCTTGAATTGACAGTAGCTGGTACCAAACACGCTATCAACATGGTAGAGTCTGGTGCCAAAGAATTGTCGGAAGAAATCATGTTGGAAGCCCTTCTTAAAGGGCACGAAGCCGTTAAAGAATTGATTGCCTTCCAAGAAGAAATCGTTGCGGCGGTCGGTAAAGAAAAAGCAGAAGTGGAATTGCTTCATGTAGATGCTGACTTGCAGGCTGAAATCATCGCAGCCTACAACAGCGACCTTCAAAAAGCGGTTCAAGTAGAAGAAAAATTGGCGCGTGAAGCTGCAACTCAAGCAGTCAAAGACCAAGTCATTGCTACTTACGAAGAAAAATATGCCGACCACGAAGAGTTTGATCGCATCATGCGGGATGTGGCTGAAATCTTGGAACAAATGGAACACGCAGAAGTGCGCCGTTTGATCACAGAAGACAAGGTTCGTCCTGACGGTCGTAAGGTCGATGAAATCCGTCCTTTGGATGCGCAAGTCGACTTCCTTCCTCGCGTGCACGGTTCAGGTCTCTTTACGCGTGGACAAACGCAAGCCCTTTCTATCTTGACCTTGGCACCAATGGGTGAAACACAAATCATCGATGGTCTGGATCCAGAGTACAAGAAACGCTTTATGCACCACTATAACTTCCCGCAATACTCTGTTGGTGAAACTGGACGTTACGGTGCACCAGGTCGCCGTGAAATTGGTCACGGTGCTCTCGGTGAGCGTGCCCTTGCTCAAGTATTGCCAAGCTTGGAAGAATTCCCATATGCCATCCGTTTGGTAGCAGAAGTCTTAGAATCAAATGGTTCTTCATCTCAAGCCTCTATCTGTGCGGGAACACTTGCCCTTATGGCTGGTGGTGTGCCAATCAAGGCGCCAGTAGCTGGTATTGCTATGGGTCTGATCTCAGATGGAAACAACTATACAGTATTGACAGATATCCAAGGTTTGGAAGACCACTTTGGAGACATGGACTTCAAGGTTGCAGGAACTCGTGACGGGATCACAGCCCTTCAAATGGATATCAAGATCCAAGGGATCACTGCAGAAATCTTGACTGAGGCACTTGCTCAAGCCAAGAAAGCTCGTTTTGAAATCCTTGATGTCATCGAAGCAACCATTCCAGAAGTTCGTCCAGAATTGGCTCCAACTGCTCCGAAAATTGATACCATCAAGATTGATGTCGACAAGATTAAGATTGTCATCGGTAAGGGTGGAGAAACCATCGATAAGATCATCGCTGAAACAGGCGTTAAGATTGATATCGACGAAGAAGGAAACGTATCGATCTACTCGAGCGACCAAGATGCAATTAACCGCGCCAAAGAGATCATTGCAGGTTTGGTACGTGAAGCCAAAGTGGATGAAGTCTACCATGCCAAAGTGGTTCGGATCGAGAAATTTGGTGCCTTTGTCAACCTCTTTGACAAGACGGATGCCCTCGTTCACATCTCTGAAATGGCTTGGACGCGCACTAACCGTGTCGAAGACTTGGTAGCGATTGGCGATGAAGTGGATGTTAAGATTATCAAGATTGACGAAAAAGGTCGTGTCGATGCTTCTATGAAGGCACTATTGCCACGTCCGCCAAAACCTGAACATTCAGAAGAAAAAGGTGAAAAGGGTCCTCGTCACGGCGATCGTCCTCGTCACCACAACAAAGACCACAAACCTAAAAAAGACTTTACCATTACACAAAAAGATTCAGAATAAGCATTAGAAAAGGAGGAGCACGGTATGGGATGGTGGCGTGAAACCATCAATATTGTAAAAGAAAATGACCCAGCAGCGCGTACCTCGCTGGAGGTCCTTTTGACCTATCCGGGCGTCAAAGCACTGGCAGCTCACCGTGTTTCCCACTTTTTGTGGAACCATGGTTTTAAGCTCTTGGCGCGGATGCATAGCCAATTTTGGCGTTTTTGGACCCAGATTGAGATCCATCCAGGTGCGACCATTGCTTCTGGTGTCTTTATCGACCATGGAGCGGGCCTCGTTATCGGGGAAACAGCCATTGTTGAAAAAGGTGTTATGCTCTACCATGGGGTGACCCTTGGGGGAACAGGAAAGGATGTCGGCAAACGCCATCCGACGGTACGTGAAGGAGCCTTGGTCTCCGCCCATGCCCAAGTCATCGGCCCGGTGGAAATCGGAGCCAAGGCCAAAGTCGGAGCAGGGGCTGTCGTCGTCTCAGATGTACCAAGTGATGTGACCGTTGTCGGTGTTCCTGCCAAGATTGTGCGGGTACACGGTCGAAAAGACGAACCAGTCATTCATCAAGAAGAAGAAAAACGGGAATACTACATGAACAAGCTGGAGCATGCTAAGGAAGCTAGCCATCGGTCTTCGAGCTTGTAAGGAGATCGCTACGTGATTCAATCAACCAATACATTGAATGACCACCAACTACTGGAAGCAAAGGCCCTTATTGCCATCTGTCAGAAGTATGACGGAACGTTTCGGGATCCTTATCTCTCCAATATGCTCAATTTTGATCCCGATATGCCGGCCTTTTTCCTTTATTATGAAAAAGGTGAACTTGTTGGCCTATTAACTATCTATGCGGATGACCAAGATGTGGAAGTAGCGATCCTGGTCCACCCTAATCACCGTCGTCAGGGAATTGCACGTGCTTTGTATGGAAGTTTTGAGAAAGAAACGGCGTCTTATCCAATTGAGTCTGTGACTTTTCAGACAGAGCGTATTTTTCTAGAGAATCATCCTGATTTTGCCAGCAATTGGGGACTGGTTGAGGATGACGAAACAGAAACCTGGTTATATAAAGATAGAAGACCTTATCCGTTAGTAAATGATTCCAATCTGGAAGTTTTGTTAGCAGATCGTTCGTATCAGGATCAAATTAGTCAGTTAAAATTTGAGGCATTTTCAGAGGAACATGAATCGAGAGAAGTTGTGGATAGATATGTCGCCAAAGCTCTGAAAGATCCAGAAAGTCGCCTGTATATTTTGCTAAAAAATGGTCAGGTTATTGGGACTTGCACGGTTGATTTATCGAGTAATACCAATTACTTCTACGGTTTAGCAATTGCTGAACTTGAACGCGGAAAAGGCTATGGAAGCTATTTAGCAAAATCCCTCGTCAACCAACTCATGGAGCAAAATGATAAGGCATTTCAGATTGCAGTGGAAGACAGCAATGTAGGTGCCAAACGTTTGTATGAAAAGATTGGCTTTGTCAAACAGACTCAGGTGGTTTATTTGAAGCCAAAAGAGTAGAAACAGAAAGGAAATGAAGCGTGTTAAAAATTTATGATACCATGTCTCGTGATTTGCGAGAATTTGCCCCCATCGAGGAAGGGAAGGTCCGCATGTATGTTTGTGGGCCAACAGTTTACAACTATATCCACGTTGGGAATGCCCGTTCAACGGTAGCCTTTGACACGATTCGTCGCTACTTTGAGTATCGTGGCTACGAAGTTGCCTATATTTCCAACTTTACCGATGTGGATGATAAGATCATCAACCGTGCCAAGGAAGAAGGCATTACTCCTCAGGAAGTGGCGGATAAGTACATCGCGGCCTTTCGTGAAGATGTGACGGCTCTTGGTGTCAAGCCTGCAACCCGCCACCCTCGTGTGGTTGAGTTTATGGACGACATCATCCGTTTTGTCGCTGATTTGATCGAAAAAGGCTATGCTTACGAGAGCCAAGGCGATGTCTATTTCCGTGTGGAAAAATCTCACAACTATGCTAAGTTAGCCAACAAAACTCTAGAAGACTTGGAGCTAGGTGCTTCTGGTCGGACAGATGAAGAGACGGCCCGCAAGGAAAATCCAGTCGATTTTGCCCTTTGGAAGGCTGCTAAACCAGGAGAGATTTCTTGGGATAGCCCTTGGGGACCTGGTCGTCCGGGTTGGCACATCGAGTGTTCGGTCATGTCAACGGGGATTTTAGGCGATACTATTGATATCCACGGTGGTGGAGCCGACCTTGAGTTTCCGCATCATACCAACGAAATTGCTCAGTCTGAAGCTAAAACGGGCAAGACCTTTGCCAACTACTGGATGCACAATGGCTTTGTCAATATCGACAATGTCAAGATGTCCAAGTCCTTAGGTAACTTCATTACTGTGCATGATGCATTGAAGACCATCGATGGGCAAGTCCTTCGCTTCTTCTTTGCGACCCAGCACTACCGCAAGCCGATTAACTTTACAGAAAAAGCTGTCCGCGATGCGGAGACTAACCTCAAGTATTTGAAAAATACTTATGAGCAACCTTTCGCCGGAGAAGTGGATCCAGCAGACTTACAAAACTTTGTGGACAAGTTTATTGCGGCCATGGATGAGGATATCAATGCCGCTAACGGAATCACCGTTGTCTTTGAATTGGCCAAATGGATCAATTCAGGTCACTACAATCAAGACGTTAAGGATGCCTTGGCAAAGATGTTAGAAGTCTTTGGAGTGGTCTTTGTTGAAGAAGTTTTGGATGCGGATATTGAAGCCTTGATCGCTGAACGTCAGGAAGCGCGGGCTAAGAAAGATTTTGCGCGAGCAGATGCGATTCGCGATGAATTGGCTGCGCAAGGAATCAAGCTCTTGGATACAAAAGAAGGTGTAAGGTGGACACGTGATTGATGTCAATCTAATCAATGGGATCGCCCTTGCCTTTGAAGGGGATGCGGTCTATTCCATGTATATTCGCAGGCACCTAATTTTTCAAGGGATGACCAAGCCCAATAAGCTTCACCAGGCTGCAACCCGCTACGTCTCTGCTAGAGCTCAGGCTAGCTTGATTGAAAGCATGCTGGAGCAAGAAATTCTGGCGGAAAAAGAGTTGGAGATCTACAAGCGCGGTCGCAATACCAATAGCCATACCAAGGCCAAAAATGCGGATGTCGTGACCTATCGCATGTCGACGGGCTTTGAGGCTGTCATGGGCTATCTCCATATGACGGGGGAGTTCTCTCGTCTAGAAGAGCTGATTGACTGGTGCATCCAGCAAGTAGAAGAAGGAAGAAAGCAGTGAAAAATATCAGAGAGTGGTTTCCTCATGCAGAGGTGACGGATCAAGCCAATCCACCAGCTGGTTATGTAGCCATTCCCCTTCAGGCTCATCAATGGCTGCTGCTGAAGGAAGAAGAGCTAACCGAGCGAGAAAAACAATTGATTTCCTGGTTGGGTGGTGAAGAAGAGGTTGCCCCTAATCCTTGGTACCAGTACCTGATCGATGGAAAGGGAGAAGCCCCTCAAGTCATCAAAAAAATGCAGCTCGTCTATTGCCACCTCTCGCATTCAACAGCAGAAGGGACGGCTTCTTGGTTAGAGATGATGCAGACACTCTTGCCCAACTTTCGGGCAGTCTTGCAACTGAGTGGACAGGACTATGTACTCATTCTAGATCAAGAGCAGTCGCTGGTTGTGGCTGATATCTTAAAAGATACCGTCTCTGCCATGGAGTATGATTTCAACATTCGCTTATCCATCATGGTCGGGCAAGTATGGACTGAGTCAAAAGCTGGGAAAGTATCTCCGGTTATCCGAGCAGAACAGGCCGTCTTTCGAGCTTGGATTCGAGAAGGTCATCAAGGTGTCTATCGCTTTTCTCAACTCTATCTGTGGGGAATCGAGCAGGCAGATTTGGATCTCACTCCAATCAAGGCAAGTTTGCATCAGTTGATTGAAAGTCAAGATCAATTGCAAGACATCATTGTTGCTCTTTGGGACAATGGGGCAGTTGTAACCAAGGCCGCCCAGCAACTCTATCTCCACCGCAATTCGCTCCAATACAAGATTGACAAGTGGGAGGAGTTGACGGGTCTTCAGTTGAAAAATCTGACAGATCTAGCCCTGTGCTATCATTTGGTCTTACAAGATGTGATTTAAACGAAATAAATCCAGAGTTTTGTGCAACTTGCACAAAACTCTTTTTCTTTTTTGTGAGACTTGCCATAGATTTGTAAAACGTTTTCATTTACAATAGAACTATAAAAATCAAAGGAGTACCATCATGGTAGAATTGAATCTTAGTCACATTTATAAAAAATATCCAAATAGCGAACATTACTCAGTTGAAGACTTCAACTTGGACATCAAAGACAAAGAATTTATCGTTTTCGTAGGTCCTTCAGGATGTGGTAAATCAACGACTCTTCGTATGATCGCTGGTCTTGAAGACATCACAGAAGGTGAATGTTCAATCGATGGTACTGTTGTAAACAACGTGGCACCTAAAGACCGTGACATCGCCATGGTATTCCAAAACTACGCTCTTTACCCACACATGACTGTGTACGATAACATGGCATTTGGTTTGAAATTGCGTAAATATAGCAAGGAAGATATCGACAAACGTGTACAAGAAGCAGCTGAAATCCTTGGCTTGAAAGAATTCTTGGATCGTAAACCAGCTGACCTTTCTGGTGGTCAACGTCAACGTGTGGCTATGGGACGTGCCATTGTACGTGATGCAAAAGTGTTCTTGATGGACGAACCTTTGTCAAACTTGGATGCGAAACTTCGTGTATCCATGCGTGCTGAAATTGCGAAAATCCACCGTCGTATCGGAGCTACAACCATCTACGTAACCCACGACCAAACAGAAGCGATGACATTGGCTGACCGTATCGTTATCATGTCTGCTACTAAAAACCCAGCTGGTACTGGTACTATCGGACGTGTGGAACAAATCGGTACTCCGCAAGAAGTGTATAAAAACCCAGTCAACAAATTCGTAGCTGGATTCATCGGAAGCCCTGCAATGAACTTCATTAACGTGAAATTGGAAGGTGGATACATCGTTGCCAATGGCTTGAATTTGAAAGTTCCAGAAGGTGCTTTGAAAGTTCTTCGTGAAAAAGGCTATGATGGTAAAGAATTGATCTTTGGTATCCGTCCAGAAGACGTGAACACAGAAGCTGCTTTCCTTGAAACTTTCCCAGAATCAGTCGTGAAAGCAACCATCTCAGTGTCTGAGTTGCTCGGTTCTGAATCTCACTTGTACTGCCAAGTTGGTGACAACGAATTTATCGCAAAAGTAGATGCGCGTGACTACCTTGGAACTGGTGAAACAATCGAACTTGGATTTGACTTGAACAAAGCTCACTTCTTCGATAAAGAAACTGAAAAAACAGTATACTAATACCTACTGACACTATAGAGACTGAGACGATTTGTCTCGGTCTCTTTCATTTTAAGGAGACAAGACATGGAAAAAGACTGGTGGAAGGGGAAGGTCGCTTACCAGATTTACCCAAAAAGCTTTAAGGACAGCAATGGCGATGGTGTTGGTGATTTAAAAGGAATCACGGAGAAACTCGATTACCTTCAACAGTTGGGGATTGATATTCTCTGGTTATCGCCTGTTTACAAGAGCCCTTTTATTGATCAGGGATATGATATTTCCGATTATTATGCCATTGACCCCCTTTTTGGGAGCATGGAAGATATGGAAGAGTTGATTGCGGAAGGTAAGAAGCGAGGGATTTCTATCATTATGGACTTGGTGGTTAACCATTGCTCCAGTCATCACGAGTGGTTCCAAAAGGCTTTAGCGGATCCAGATGGCCCTTATGCGGATTACTTTTATTTTATCGAAAGTGACAAAGAACCCAACAACTGGGAAAGTTACTTTGGGGGCAGTGTTTGGGAGCCGGTTCCTGGCACCAACAAATACTATCTTCATTCTTTCCACAAGGATCAGCCAGATCTCAATTGGCAAAATCCTGTCTTGCGCGAAGAAATTTACAGGATGATCAATTGGTGGTTGGATAAGGGAATCGCGGGCTTCCGGATTGATGCCATCATCAATATTAAAAAGGATTTAGAATGGCGTTCGCTTCCATCAGACCGTAAGAATGGCCTGGTCCCAGTGCCGGAGTCGTTGGTGAATGCGCAACCCATTGAACCCTTCTTGCAAAAGTTAAAGGAGCGAACCTTTGCCAAGTACAATGCTTTCACTGTAGGAGAAGTTTTCAATGAAACCGATGAAGAATTGCATTTCTTCATTGGAAAAGACGGTGTCTTTTCTTCTATCTTTGACTTCAAGCAAACCTGCTTGGGGCAGGAAGGAAAGGGCTGGTTTGACCATACTCTTCCAACAGCGGAAGAACTCAAGGAAAGTATTTTCCAAGCGCATGAGCGCGCAGATAGGATTGGTGTTCTCTCGACCATCATCGAAAACCACGACGAACCTCGTGGGGTGTCCCATTATATCGCAGAAGGTCCAGTAAACGATACCAGTAAAAAAGCCCTGGGAACCATTCAGGTTTTGCGCAAGGGAATTCCGTTTATCTATCAAGGTCAAGAAATTGGAATGGAGAACCAAGTCTTTGAATCAGTGGAGGACTTTGATGATATCGCGACCATCAATGGCTACCACGTTGCTAAAGAAGCTGGTTTGAGTGAGGAAGAAGCCTTGGCCGCGATTGCCAAATACAGCCGGGACAATGCGCGGACACCGATGCAGTGGTCAGCGGAGCCAGGTCTGGGCTTTAGCGATGGACCAGCCTGGCTGATCAGTCCCAAACCAGACTATTCTATTAATGTAGAAGACCAGGAAAAGGATCCAGATTCTATTTTGAATTATTACCGTCAGCTGACGGCCTTGTATCGCCATCCCCTATATGGAAATACCATCCGGTTTGGAGATATGATCCCAGCGTATCGGGACCGCGAGAATATCATCGCCTTTGAACGCCGTGGGGACAAGCGTCTCTTGGTAATCAGCAATTTCCAAAATCGCCAGGCTACCTTGGAGTTGCCAGCTCCGATTAAAACAGTCGTTTTAAATAATACAGCAGGATTATTCCAAGAAGGAGACCAAGTGCTCGAATTAGTCCCTTACCAAACGGTTGTGTTGGAACTAGCAGAATAGAAAGAACCTTCGCAGATGCGAAGGTTCTTTTCATGTCATCCAGGTCTAAACCTGGAACTTACTCAACTTCTTTCTTTTTCAAGAGGAGGAAGCCTCCGCTAACGGCTAACAAGAAGCCTGAAAGAATGAAGTGTGCGGTTGTGTCTTCTCCAGTTTGTGGCAATTGTGCCTTAGCTGGACTTTCTTGGAAGCTTTGTCCTACTTGGTAAGTCAAGGCTTGCACGCTTTCTCCATTTTCAGTTGTCGTTTCTTTTTGTGGAAGGAGCACTTTAGGAGTGTCCTTATTGGCTAAGATTGGCTGTGGATTGGTTGTTTGGTTATGAATTGGAACCACTACTTGATCTGGTTCTTTAGCTGGAACGTAATCCATCAAACTTGCCAACTTGCTGCCAAAGATCGCATTGGTTACCCAACGGAAGAAGTGGATAGGGTGTTGACGGTTGGTTGGATTTCCTGCATAGACAAAGAGTGGTTGTCCCATCAGTTCTCCAGAGATGGCCATGACTTTGTTGGCTAGAACATCGTTATGTGGCCACCAACCTGCAATATAATAATCGCTCGGAGCGATGCTCATCAAGGTCTTGAAATGCTCTGGAACCTTTTCAATCCAGTTTCCTGAGTTGGAGTAGAAGAGGGTATTCTTCTTGTATCCGCTGGTCAATGGATCCTGATCATCAATGATGGCTTTCATCAAGCCTTCGTAGTCACTACCGCCTTTTAGTTTTTCAGCGTCAAATCCTGCAAGAACTCCCAATTTTTCCAATTTTTGCATGGCTTCCCCACCAATGACAAGGGTTGGTTTCTTGCCAAAAATGGAAGCGTCAAAGCGATTGCTTTCCAAAATAACAACATCCGCTTCTTCTGGCGTATTGACGATTTGGAAGCCTAATTTTTCAAGGACCAAACTAGTATGAGCAGGCGCATCTACTCCAGCCCAATTATAGTGGTAGTTTGGAGAGTAGACCTTCATCGGTTTCAAGGTTGGGCCGCTTGGTACCTTGTAGAGGGCATCACCATAAATGGCATAGTTTGGCAGGAGCGAAGCAAAGGTATCGCGGTCAACAATGTAGCCATCGTCTGTTAGATAGACAGATTTACCTTGCGCGATGGCCTGGTTGACAGCTTTAACGGCACTGGCTGAGGTATTTGCTATCACATAGTAAGGAGCTTTTGGATCGATCTCAGAGGTACGAGTGGCGCGGGTGGTGGTGACTTCTCCTAATTTTCCGTTGAAAAGACCATCCGCAAAGACAGGTTCGGACTTGAACCCTCTCATATCTGGGAAGTTGACCAGCAACTCTGCGTACATAGCAGCCCAGGCAGATTCGTTGGAGCCCTTGTAGAGAATGTGGTTAGCATAGCCACGTTTGGCTTGGGCCATGTCAATGACTAAGTCCCCTTTTTTATAGTTGCCAATATCTTCTTTGAGTTCCTTGACGAGGACACCATTGCGTTTGAAGTAGTCGATCATATTAAAGGCTTCTTGGGCATCGTTGTCTTTGTCGAGGCTCATTGGGATGACGTAGTAGTCTGGGAAGAATTTCGGACGACCATTTTTCACACGTCCAACGATTTCCCCATTTGGACCGACCAGTTCATTTTCAGCTTTTGGATCTTCGGTTTTATTGAGACCGCGCAGGTAGAAGTTGAGACGCATCTCAAGGAGACGGTCTGGATCTTGGTTGAGGAAGTCAATTCCGCCTAGGACAGCATTGCGTCCCGCCTTGTAGGATTCTTCATTTCCTTCCGGAATTTCGATAGTATGGCCTAAGATACCATGGTAGACTGCATAAACCCCTGTATAGCCAGAGAAGGAGTCATCCCAGCCATCGCCCCAATCCAGTTTTGGAATGATGTAACTTTCGTATTTGGAATTGGCAACCCCTGCGCGACCCATATGGTGAGCATTTTCCAGCATGAGGTTGGACATGAGGTCATATTCAAAGTTCGGATCATGTGGCGGCGTTGCATGTTCGATCAAGAATTCTTTGATAAAACCGTGTAAGTCGTAGAGAGCGATCGGATTCCATTTGTTGATCATTTGGATAACCGTGCGAACTTCAGGGTTGGTTTGGTAGCTGGCATCCCGGTTTGGATCGAGTCCGTTTGCTAGGGCCCGCAGGTTGAGAGCATCCCCATCTGGGTTTTCCGTGAAGTCAAATAAGAAGATGAATTTATTGAGCAAGGTTGGAATATCTAGCGTGACAGTTTTAGCATTTCCAGCTTCATCTGTAGTGTTAAAGGTCACCTTTTCCTTGGTCGCAAAGGTATTGAAGAGGCCTGTGATGATATCAATGCCTGGCTGCTCATCCGCGTGGGTGTTGTGGACTAAGACAGGTAATTTGTAATCCAAGGTCTTGTCTTTTAGGGCGGCCAGCATTTCGCTTGGCTTAGTCAAAGCTGTAGGGTTGGTACTAGAGAGGTAGTGATCGATGCTGGCTTGGTCCTTGCTCACGATCCCCATCTTCATATCCCGTCCTTGGGCACTCTTGCCAAGGGTTTCCAGCTGCACTAAACGATCGGGTTTCGCTTCTTCCTTGGATTTTTCGATAGCAGCTAGCATCTCTTCATGCGTATGGTAGTCTTGGTAAGGTCGAAAAACAAGGGTCTTATTGATGGTCACACCCAAGTCTGCATTGGTCCCGACTAGTTCATGGTTGCCGATGTAGTTGCGATAAGTCCGGCGAATATTATTTGGGCTACGAAGACTGAGATCTTCACCAAAGAGATCCTGCACGTCAATGTGGAGATCCAGATCATTGCCGTTTGCGGTCTCTGTGATAGTGAGGAATGGATCCTTGCTCAGTGTTCCTGTCTCCATATCCCAAGTTTTCCACTCAGAGAGAGGCTTATTGTCTAAGGTCCAGTTGATCTTGCCAGCAGCTTGAGCTTTTTCTTGGACTTTGTCATCAATCGTACTCTTTTCAGAGAGATAAATGGTGCTATCCGCCAATCGAGTCGCTTGGTCAGCGGTTGTTGTAGCACGGTTAGTGCTTGGACTAGCGGCTGGAGCAACTTCTGTAGTAGAAGTCGCATCAGAAGTCGCTGCTGGTTCCGCAGAAGTGGCAGTGACTGCGGTGTCTTCTTTTTCAGCTACAGAAGGACTGGTCGTCTCGGCTGTCACAGGTTGCTCAGTAGCAGGTGTCGCTTCAAGGACCGTGCTTGGTTCCGCTTGAGGCGCTTCTAAGCTATCGGCTGAAGCTTGGCCATGACCGATAACGGAAAGCAAGACAGCCGCTGAGAGGCTGAGTGTTGTAGTGTACAAATGTTTCTTATACGAAGACTTCATATAGAAGACCCTCCTTAAAAAGTTATTTTCTAGTTCTAGTATACCATTTTAGGAAAGCGTTTACAACAACTGCCCTAATAAAAAAGCCTTTGCATCTTGCAAGGGCTTCTTTGTCTATTCTGTTTCCTCATGGAATTGTTGGTAAAAATCAACCTTGACCTGGATGAAAGTTTCTAAGTCTCTTAAGAGTTGGAGCAAGGTAGCGCGTGTTTCGAATTCTTCACGGGTCTTAGGAAGAGGGCGTTCGCGAAAGATCGCTAAATACTGACTAATATCATCAAGAAGATCTTGGGCGGGATTTTCCTGACTTAACTGTTGGGCTGTCTTCTTAAATAGTTGTGCTAGGATCATACTTTCACTCGCCGCCAACTGACAGCGGTTGACGTTTTCTGCCATATCCCGCAGAATATCGTTTTGCCGCTTGCGCATTTCGAAGTAGTGAATATGGTAGTTGGTTTGGTGAAAGAGGTGGTTGGAATGGTCCAGATAGACTAGATTCAAGGCATCCTGTAGGATGCTATCTAATTCCTTAATCAAGCGCGCATCATTTCGGCCATCCCCTTTACCAAGTAATTCCGCAAAACGACCAAGAATCTTCTTCAGTTGCTCTTCAACAACATCATGGTAATGATCGATCGCTCCTTGGTTAGAAGGCATATAGAGGTTGGCCAGCAGGGCAAAGCTGGTCCCGATTAAAAAGAGAGCAAGTTCATTGAGCAAGAGTCCCCAGGAAGTAGACTGCTCAATCAAGAGGTGGGTGACCAGCACCGTGCTTGGCGTGATGCCGATCTGCCAACCCAATAGGAAGGCGCAAGGAACATAGAGAGCGATAAAGACTCCCAGTGACCAAAGGTTGAATCCAAAAAAGGAAAAAGCGAGACTTCCGATCACAAGGGCCAGTAAGGTCGACATAAAGCGCTGGTAGGCCTGCTTGATGGTACTGCGACGCGTATCAGAGATACTCAAGATGGCAATGACGCCAGCTGAGATGGCATAGGTCAAGCCCAGAGCATAAGCAAGGGCTGCTGCTAAACAGGTGGCCAAGGTGAGCTTGATGGTTCGTTGAAAAAGAGGCATGGCTTCCTTTCTAGTTTGCTTCGTTCATTGAGATAGATTTGATTTCATTATATCATGAATTGGCCTCTTCCTCCTTTCTTGTGGTATACTAGTTCTATGGAAAATAACGATATCGTATACGGTGTCCACGCAGTCACCGAGGCTTTACAAGCCAATACAGGCAATAAATTATATATTCAAGAAGACCTCCGAGGAAAAAATGTCGACAAGATCAAGGCCTTAGCAGCTGAGAAAAAAGTGTCGATTTCTTGGACGCCAAAGAAAACCCTGCAGGAAATGACGGAAGGAGCTGTTCACCAAGGCTTTGTTCTCCGTGTGGCAGCCTTTGCTTACACAGACTTGGCAGCGATTCTGAAACAGACAGCCAAAGAAGAGAACCCTCTTTTATTGATTCTCGATGGCTTAACAGATCCGCACAATCTTGGATCTATCATACGGACAGCTGATGCGACCAATGTCTCAGGAGTCATCATTCCTAAGCATCGGGCAGTCGGGGTAACCCCAGTGGTGTCAAAAACTTCTACTGGAGCAGTGGAACACATTCCCATTGCGCGTGTGACCAATCTTAGCCAAACCCTAGACAAGTTAAAGGAAGAGGGCTTCTGGATCTTTGGAACCGACATGAACGGCACGCCATCTCATCAGTGGAATACGGCTGGTAAGTTGGCTTTGATCATTGGTAATGAAGGAAAAGGGATCTCAACCAATATCAAAAAGCAAGTCGATGAGATGATCACCATTCCTATGAATGGCCATGTTCAAAGCCTCAATGCCAGTGTGGCAGCAGCCATCCTCATGTATGAGGTCTTTCGCAACCGACTATAAATAGTAGAAAGGCAATGATATGAAACGAAAAATCTTATTGGTTGACGGCTACAATATGATTGCCTTCTGGCAGGAGACCCGCCAGCTCTTTCAAAAAAGTGAGCTCGATGCGGCGCGCAACATCCTCCTGCAAAAACTGAGCCATTATGCTAGCTTTGAAGGGATCGAAGTCATCTGTGTCTTTGATGCCCAGTATATGCCAGGAGTGCGGCAGACCTACGATGAGTTCAATGTTCAGGTGGTCTTTACCGGTGAGGATGAGACGGCAGATGACTATATCGAGCGCTTGGCGGCAGAGCTCAATACGCCCCTCCACCAGGTATCCGTCGCGACCAGTGACTTACATGAGCAATGGACCGTCTTTGCTCAAGGAGCCCTTCGGGTATCTGCTAGAGAGTTAGAGAAACGAGTCGCGGTCGTCAAAGGAAACCTTAATCAGGCGCAACGAGTGGTCAATGATCAAAAACCACCCATGCGACCGTTCGATCACCAAGTATTGCGACAATTACAAGAAATGATGGGAGACAAGAAATGACATTTGCTATTTTGACTGATTCGACCGCAGATTTGGACCAAAACTGGGCCAAGGAACACCAGGTGACTATTCTTGGGTTGACCATTGAGTTAGATGGGACGGTTTACCAGACAGTAGGAGAAGGTCAATTGACCAGCCCGGAGCTTTTAGAATCTATGAAAAATGGAGCAAAACCGACAACCAGTCAGGTCAATGTGGGCCAATTCCAGGAGACCTTTAAGCACTTTGCAAAAGAAGGAAAAGCTGTACTTTATGTAGCCTTTTCATCGGTCTTATCTGGGACCTATCAGAGTGCAGTCATGGCACGAGACCTGGTTTTAGAAGACTACCCGGAAGCCGTGATCGAGATTGTCGATCCGAAGGCTGCTGGGATTGGAGAGGGCTACCTGGTTATGCGGGCAGTAGCTGCGCGTGATGCGGGCCGTTCATTAGCAGAAGCCAAAGAAGAAATCATGGACTTAGCGCCAAAATTGCGGACTTATTTCCTCGTCGATGATCTCTACCACCTCATGCGTGGAGGCCGTCTCTCAAAAAGTGCTGCGATCATGGGAAGTTTGGCCAGCATCAAACCCATTCTCTGGATTGATGCGGAAGGAAAACTAGTTCCTATTAGCAAGGTTCGGGGACGCAAAAAAGCTGTCCGAGAATTACTGGAGCTGATCAAAGCCGATATCGGTGAAAGCACAGCCTTGGTATCATATACCAACGATCTAGAAGGAGCAGAAGCACTGAAGCAAGAAATGCTTGCGCTTGAAGGCATCGATGAAGTCTTCGTGATGCCTCTTGGACCAGTTATTTCAGCCCACGTCGGCCCGAATTCCTTGATCGGATTTGTCATTGGAAAAGAAAATCGTAAATAATTTTCCAAATCGGTTGACTTTTATCTTAGAATTTTGATACAATAGTAGGCGGTATTGTTTACCCCATTTGTAAGGCCCCGGAACCTTTCAAATAACTCGCGGACCGGAACATCCGCCCTGTAAACAAAAACGACATTCATATAGGAGAAATCATGAACAAAACTACATTCATGGCTAAACCAGGCCAAGTAGAACGCAAATGGTACGTTGTTGACGCAACTGATGTACCTCTTGGACGCCTTTCAGCAGTTGTTGCTAGCGTGCTTCGCGGAAAAAACAAACCAACATTCACACCTCACACTGATACAGGTGACTTCGTAATCGTTATCAATGCTGAAAAAGTTAAATTGACTGGTAAAAAAGCAACTGATAAGATCTACTACACTCACTCAAACCACCCAGGTGGATTGAAATCAATCTCTGCTGGTGAACTTCGTTCTAAAAATGCAGTTCGTTTGATCGAGAAATCAGTTAAAGGTATGCTTCCACACAATACTCTTGGCCGCGCTCAAGGTATGAAATTGAAAGTATTCGTTGGAGCTGAGCACACTCACGCTGCACAACAACCAGAAGTTCTTGATATTTCAGGACTTATCTAAGGAAAGGAACAATAAAGTATGTCACAAGCACAATATGCAGGTACTGGACGTCGTAAAAACGCTGTTGCACGCGTTCGCCTTGTTCCAGGAACTGGTAAAATCACTGTTAACAAAAAAGATGTTGAAGAGTACATCCCACACGCTGACCTTCGTTTGGTCATCAACCAACCATTCGCAGTTACTTCAACTGTAGGTTCATACGACGTTTTCGTTAACGTTGTAGGTGGTGGATACGCTGGTCAATCAGGAGCTATCCGTCACGGTATCGCTCGTGCCCTTCTTCAAGTAGACCCAGACTTCCGCGATTCATTGAAACGCGCAGGACTTCTTACACGTGACTCACGTAAAGTTGAACGTAAGAAACCAGGTCTTAAGAAAGCTCGTAAAGCTTCACAATTCTCAAAACGTTAATCAAAACGATTATATCAACGTTTCGAAACACTTCATGGTTCACACCATGGAGTGTTTTTTTGATGATTTTTAGCAAAATTCACACCACTTTTCACACCAAATTCACACCATTACTTTTTAAGATTGCGAAAGGCAATTTCTCCAACAGCCATTGGGATTACGTTTGAAGTGTTCACATAAGTCTTAGTTGTAATCGTATCACTATGAGTGAGTGCTTCAGAAATAGCCTCCATAGAGGTTCCAGCCTGTTTAGCGAGTGTAGCTCCTGTATGTCGTAATTTATGAGGGGTTGCATGTGCGAGTTCTGGATGACGACGCTTAACAGATTTCATCTTGTTGTTAAGATAATCAGCATGGAGACAACTGTTTACATTTCCCTTTGTATCAATATACGTAAAAACATACTGTTCAGGAGTTTGCATGATGTTAAATGAAGCCAGTTCAGATTTTTGTTGCTTCTTCCAAGAATTTAACAAGTCGGTAAGTTCTTGTGGAATCGAAAAAATCGTCTTTTTATTCCCTTTAGTTGACTTTTGATTTTTATATCGATCTAAGGCTTGAACCAATTGAATTTGTTGATTTTTGAAATCAATATGTTTCCATTGCAAAGCGTAGCTCTCTGACTTTCTATCTCCTAAAAAGAAGGTAGTATAGAACAAAACATAGTCTTTGAATAGAATTTTTTCAGTCTCTAAATCCCTTTCAAAAGCTGTAAACCATGCTTGAAGTTCTTCTTGAGATAGATATAAATCTTCATCTTTTTTAGATTCCTGTAGCTTGATTTTCTTAGTGGCTTTGATACGGCTTATAGTTTTTGATAGGCGATTAGTTTCGATATACTCTAATTCTTCTGCCCAGTCAAAGATAGAGTTAACGTAGCTCCTGATAACTTTGAAATTTGCATATTCTTCAGCCTTTTGAGTCAATAGATTTAGTACAACTTGCTTATTTTGATTAAGAAAGTCTATTGAATAATTTCCAAGTAAGGGTAAGATGTGTCTTCTGAAGACAATTTCTGTACCGTCAATGGTAGCTTGTGAAGGTGGTTTTATGGTAGATGTTGTTTGACCTGCTGTATAGGCTCCCCACCAAATATCGCGATAAAAATCGGAAAAGAGTATTGAACCATTTGTTTTCAATGATGTTGATTCTCCACTTAAGATTTTATCTATCTTATTGCGAAGTTCTAGTTCGTATCTTTTTGCTTCACTCTTTGATTTGAACCGTTTTTCAATTACTTTCTTATCAATACCTAGCGAAGGTTTAACCTCCTCAGGAATATAAACACGTAAGCGATAGGTTCCGTTTTTAGTTTTTGTAATAGACATAGTATTCTCCTTTTGAATTGAGCCAGAAAAATACCGTGGCTCTATTATAAACAAACCACGGCAAAAATTCTACTGCTTTTGTAACCAACGATTGATTTCAATTTTGTTAAATCGGACAGTTTTTCCGACACGAATGACTGGTAAACCTTTTTGGATCCAACTGTCAAGAGTGTTATTGGAGATCCCAAGGTATTCGCAGGTTTGTCGTTTGTTTAAATATGAACTTTCAATGTTGCTGTTGTTTAGTTGATTTTCAATTTCTCGTTTGACTGCATCATCAATAAGAAACTTAATTTGTTCATCTGGTAAAAATACTTGCATTTACTTACCTCTTGTTTCTTTCAGGGAATTTTGAGATAATAGCAACAACAAAAGTAGTTGTGCTATTTTTGTTGATTGTTTGGGTTATCGTTGTTCGTTTGGTCGCTTGCATCGATAACCTTTTTTGTTTTGTTCCAATTCATATTTGTCGTCACTGTTTCTAGAATTTCTTCTAACGCCTCATCTCGCTGAATAGCAGGAGACTTTTGAAAAGTGTAAGAATGGTGGACCCGAATGTTAGTTCCGAAGGCTTCTATTGTGCTTTCCTCTGCTGTTTTTTCGTGAGGACAAACATGAAAAATGTCATTGTGTATGTGTACTAACAAGTCAATTCTTCGTACAAATTGTCCTAAGTCTTCATTGTGGTTTCCATTCGCAAAATAGAATAGCTCAACTGGTAACTTTGTACTTGTTATTATAATCACTCTTGCTGAGCCCATTTTATTATGATAACGAGCTGATATTGGACTTATTGTGTATGGATCTAATAACTTTAACCAGTCGGAAACAGTGAAACTATTTCCTTTAATATCATCAAGGAATAGAATTTCTTGACCGCTGTATTCGTCGAATGCATTTGTAGAAGCAGTCATACATGCTTCCCAATTTAATCCATTTTTCACTGCGCTTGCTTGAATAAGCTCTATCAAGTCTTTGCTGAGTTTCGTTTTTCCTACACCGCTACTAGCTTGTATAAAAATTACTGTCTTCTTAAATTTCCCTGCTTCAAGTTCTGCTATTGTACGGTAACTTCTACGCTCCCCAGCAGTTTCTAAAGCTTCATTTACTTTGCGTTTATGTTGGCCATAAATGGCGTAATACTCGTCTGTGAGCATAATATTACGTTTAGTCACTTCACCATCTAATATCCGTTCAACTAGCCAATCAACACTGAGGTTTGTTTCCTTGGCTTTTTTTGTAGCTCTACCTTTAAGCCATGTCTCTATGCTTCGATTGTAGATGCTTGTGTAATCTTCGCCTAAGACGGTGGTGACTTCTTCTGGCCGGTACTGATATTTTGTTTCATCTTTTGCGTGCACTAAGTATGCTAAGCAATTGTCATAACCATACCTACCAGACTTGAGTTTTTCTAGGTACTGTGGTTCAACTTCAACAGCTAATGCAATTTTATTCAAGGAAGCGCCTTTTTCAAATTTCAACAAAGCATGAACGTGAACTGCTTTATCTTCGACTGTATTTGTCATCAGGTTGGAATCCCAAGTCGAAATCTTGTCTTTGTCATGTCTAATGATATAAGCTTCTTTAACGATAATATCGCTAGATTTGAGCTTCTTGATAATCATTTCAAGCAATGGACGACAATCGCCATTCTTAGCCTGTTGGACGGGCCCTTTATAGTCAGGTGATAGCCAGTATTTTTCTTCTAATTGTTGTACCAACATAATTGCGGTAAGATTTGCTTCTTTCTTCCCCATAGTTATAGTTACCTCGTTTAATATAATTATTCTTTTAACTATTCCCTTGATAGAACAAGGGTTTGAATTTTATCAAGAATGCTCAAAGCCTTGTTCTATCTGTTTTTTTGATATGCACGGCACTTGACAAGCCCAGTGCCGTGCAGGCGTTGGAATAGTTAGAATTAGTTTTGTTTCATCTTTTCAAGATGACCGATCATGTGTCTCATCGGCTTCGTCATGAATCCGTTATCTAATCCTCAAACCAAGGAGTTTCATAAAAGTGGGGGACCTCCCACTTTTTTCCAGAACCAAGGATACGAGCGACTCCTTGTCCTTTCCCATAGCTACGTTTAGGCATGTCCGCAAACCCGCTCATCAGATACTTGCGTTCATCCGCAGAATCGGCAGCACCACCCAACATAATTACTGCATCGGAACAGTTTACACGAGCTAAGCTAGGTAAGAATCCCTCTTTAGTAGCATATTGAGATATAGCGATAATATGAATCCCAGCAGACCCGCCAGTAGCGGAAAGACGGTTGATAGCAGTAGTCCAGCGTGACGTGAGTTTTAGATTTTTATCCACTTTATCTAAAGATTCGAGAGAAGCGTTTAGGTTTCCTAGCTCGTCTATGAAAAGTCCAATATCTGGCATATTTTCCATTTCGAGGTACTTTTCTTTGTTAGCTTCGTTGATTTCAGCAAGCCGTTCGTCCATCACAGAACACCAAAACTCAGCACGCTCTACAATTTTAACAGGGTCTGATTGACCATCAAACTCCTTAACGTATCTATCATACTTAGCGGAATTATATTCAACAACCCAACCTTGTAACAGCATTAAACGAGCCATATAACGACCAGCAAGCACGGATTTCCCTGCTCGAGTGCGAGCAATGATGCTCAAATGAGGTACAATATCGGAATGCCAAATAAGGTCTTTAGATAGGCGTATGGATTGTTTGTTTTCACATACCAGACTGTTCAAGGAGTCCTTGTCTCTGACAGTTAATCGTTGAGAGGTTAACACATCTTCAAAATAAAATAAGATAAAACTATCACCGACTGACAATTCTGAGCTTATAACAGCAAACCTTTGATATTTACCCGCTAAGATTCCAGATACACGTTGCTCAAATTTTTCGCGGTTTGCTCGTTCCCAGTTTGCGATGTTCTCGATAGCAATATAACCATTCAGTAGGTCTTCATCTACCCAGACACGAATTTCTGGCATTTCATGCCCGTAGCGTGTAGTATTAGATAACTTGAGGACATCTGTGATCTGCTTGTCGTTAATTAAATGTGTTAATTGCTGTGCTAATTTTCGAGCTTTGTTAGACATGGGGGGTATCTCGATCGATGAAACTTCTTCACGTTGAAACCAATTATATAATAGTATGAGGAATGTGATGATCGTTACAGCGATACTGTATATCAATGGTTTTACCAGATATAATGACAGTACTGTTATTGTTTGGCTTATTAAGAAGATCAATCCAGTCAACCCAATTGTAACCGTAAGGGCTATCAGAGAGAGTTGATAGCCCTGAGGTGTACAATTTGGTATAGGTCTGATTCTTCGGTATTTATGTCTACGCATTACGTGGGACCACAGATACTGAATCAGCAGCATACCAACCGATACCATTTGCAGTTGCACCACCACGTACAATTTGAAATTGAAGAATGGTACCGAACTTAACTTCGACTTTGTTAGGTGCTTTAATGGTATATTCGAGGTCGTGGGTGGTGTCTACGACAGAATACTTGTATTTGCCATCAATTTCCTCAATTGAACCAATTGAGACTACTTTTAAAGTCGGGATAACATCAGTTGTATACTCATTTCCAGTTTTTTCACTAGTCATTACTTTTGGTTGAGTCTCATGCATTAGAACTTCCGCAAGAGTCCGATTCCAATTAGTTTTTGCCATTGCTCTTACCTACTTTCTTTTTGTCAAGGTTGGAAAAAATATCTTCCAAACGAATTTTGATTTGACGTTCTTTGTCAATCTGATCTAGTAGCTTATTTTCAGACATTACATCGATATCTGAATCATAAGCTATAGATAAAGTTAAGAACGACAAGTCATCTTGTCTATACCAAAGCTCTCTCAGTTCAATTGGTACATTTTTAAAATGATAATCGCCACTCGCTCGTTGGTATGCCGTATTTCCGTAATTTACCAAGCGATTAGTGCGTAAATCACGAAGTGTTTGTTTTAAATTTGTAACCATGTTACTAACCTCGTTAAAATTCTAGTTGGCAAGTTCTCCGCCAACAGGAGATGTTATCACAAAAAAATTCTTTTCAAGATTTCTTTGTGATTTAATTGTATCATTTGCCATTTGGTGTATTTTGGTGTAGAATTCAGATGGTTTAATAAAAAAAATACACCAAAGGTGAGGAAGATGGATTTTATTAATAGTAGTAATGTATTTTACCAATATACAGCAGATAGGTTGAAAAGACGTAGAGAGGTGCTGAAATTAACAAATGATGTGATTGCTAGAAAAAAAATTTTTGTGCATTACGAGGCGTATAAGGATTGGGCAACAGATGAAGATGAGCCTGAAAAATTTATAAGTGAGGATAATATAGAGAAAACGAAATTTGACTCTACTTTAATTTCACGAATTATTAATAATGAGAGGGGAAAGATTGGAAGAAGAAGCTCCCCGAATCCTTTTTTGATCCCACCTTCATATGAAGAATTATTAGTAAAACAGTTACAGTTTAATAGTAAACGCGAGCTATTTTGGGGAGCGTCTGTTGAAACTGAATATATAGCAAAGACTTTTTATACAAATTTGTTTGAAGAAGTATTGGCTGATAATCAGTCGGAATTGAGTGAGATACTAAATTTGTGTTTAATAGATTATGTTCCTTATTCTAGAGATTTAGCGTATTACCAAATGATTGTAGAGAGATGTATCGAACAGTATAGTGAATCTTCAGATCAGTCAGATTTGATGGGAATTAAAAAGAAAAATAGTGAAATATGGAATACATTTATTAATTTGTTAGATAATGATCTTGAACACCTAATTAATAGTTTACAAAAAGGAGACTATTTGGCAATTATCATGTATGCAACAATTAATTTTATAATGGATTTGGTTGGGAAAAATGAGGATAGAAATGATATACACTCTGTTTTTATTTCATTTCAGATATTGAGAACAAATATAGAATACTTCAGGAGAGAGGCGATTGGCCGTATCATTTATACAAATTTTGATAGTTTACTTGAATTGTTTCAAGATTATTTTTATCAACTGGATAATTTTAAATCTTTAAATAAAAAAATATCTAAATTTACTTTGAATATTCTAACACCGTTTTTCAAGGAATTATTAGGCGATTCGGATGAGTTTAAAAACTACTCGCTTGGATATAGAGTAAAAAATATTATTGAAACAGATATTGAAAGTATTTTTTCTTACGCAAGTAAAGTTTCTCAAGAACAATTTGATGATACTACAAATCCGAATAGTAACATGTATAAGAAGTGGTTGCAAACTACCAAAGTTTACATATCTGATCTCAAACATATTCAGTGGCTTACAGATGGAGCAAGATCAGTAGATTCTGCTCAAAAGGATCTAGAAAGATGTTATATAGCGTGTTCAGATATTGAAAATCTTCATAGTGATTGGTTAAAGAAGTATAATAGTTATCTCTCAAATATTGATTTAATCGAGTATGGATATTATATGGAAGCTGATGAATACTTTGAACTGCTTGATAAATGAAAATATGATAATAAAATAAGAAATCTAAGCTTTTATCGGCTCTAGTTTTCTATTTATGGGAACTACATGATATAATTAAAGAAAAGAAATATAGTATAAAGTTTAACAAATATATTTTTTAATGGGATATTTAAAGAAATGATTAAATAAGGAATATCAAAATAATAGGAGAATCTAAATGGCTAATTCGCGTCAAGCGCATTTGACAAAAGCAAAAAAAGGAAAGAATGATGAATTTTATACTCAGTGGTCGGATATAGAAAAAGAGGTTAATGCATATATCGAATATAATCCAGATGTTTTTCGTAACAAAATAATTTTACTCCCAGCTGATGACCCTTTTGAGAGCAATTTTTTTAAGTTTTTTGCGACAAAGTTTAATGAGTTTGGAATCAAAAAGCTGATAGCGACCTCATATGCTCCGAGCCCTATTGTCAATACCCAATTAAGTTTGCTACCTGAACTTATTCCGGATATCGATTTTGAAGTATCTAGTGATAAGCAGATAAAAGGAGCATACAAAATAGAATTAAATGAAGTGATTGATGAAGATGGGACTGGTACAGTTAATATAGAAGATGTTATAAAACGTTTACAAAAAGAAAAAGATTTAATAGATTCAGGCCAAAATAGTCAAATTTTATCATATTTGAATGGAGATAATAACCCAGATGGCATTAGCAGGTTTTCTGCAGGTGATTTTAGAAGTGAAGAGGTAACTGGACTACGAAATCAAGCAGATATGATAATTACTAACCCACCATTTTCCCTATTTCGTGAGTTTTTAAGTTGGATTAATCCATTGGAGAAACAATTCTTAATCATTGGAAATATGAATGCAATTACCTATAAAGAAGTATTCCCATTAATTAAGGAAAATAAAATATGGCTTGGAACTGGAATGGGACGTTGGATTTCAGGCTTCATTGTTCCTGAGAGTTATGAATTGTATGGAACTGAAGCCAGGATTGAAGAAGGTGCTCGGATTGTATCGACAAATAATGCACTCTGGTTGACAAATATTGACCATGGGAAACGTCATCAACCTTTATCTTTAATGACGATGGCTGACAATATCAAGTATAGTAAACACAAAAATATCAAAGGGCAGGAGTATTTATATTACGAAAATTACGATGCTCTAGAAGTACCATATACAGATGCAATCCCCAGTGATTACAAGGGTGTTATGGGAGTTCCAATATCATTTTTAGATAAGTACAATCCTGAACAATTTAAAATATTAGGTGCAAGCGATAATGGCGCTATCGATGATAAATACAAATTGACTCACTTTAAGAAACACAACGAGCCATATATAAATGGTCGTAAAGTATATAAAAGAATTTTTATTGAGGCTCTGAAAAATGAAGACTGAATTAAAAACATACACAGTAAAAGAAATCACAGAAGGTTTTGTCTACAACGAATTTGAAGGAAAGGGTCTTTTCGGCTTGTCTGGGAAGCTGACAATTCAGCCGGAATATCAAAGAAATTATATTTATGCTGATGGAAAAAGAGATGTAGCCTGTATTGACTCACTCATGAAGGGCTATCCATTGGGATTGATATATTTCAACAAGATAGATGAAGATAACTATGAAGTATTAGATGGTCAACAACGGATAACGTCTATAGGTAGATATGTGAATGGAAAGTTTGCAATAGAATTTAATGGAAATAAACATTATTTTTCTGGCTTGAGTCAAGAGCAACAAGAACTTATTTTAAATTCTGTTTTACTCGTCTATGAGTGTGAAGGGACTGAGACAGAAATTAAAGAATGGTTTAAAACAATCAATATCGCTGGTGTTCCCTTAAATCAACAAGAGTTAAGAAATGCTATTTATTCAGGTTCGTTTGTATCATTGTCTAAGCAAGAATTTTCAAACTCACAAAATGCGAATCAGCAGAAATGGCAATCTTATATCAAAGGTGTACCAAATAGGCAAGAGATTTTGGAAGAAGCATTGAAATGGGTAAGCATGGGTGACATAGACGCCTATATGTCAAAACATAGACAAGATACGACTATTAATGAGTTGAAGATATATTTTAACACCGTTATTGACTGGGTTTCGAGTGTCTTTGTCAATGTAGAAACTGAGATGCGTGGATTGGAATGGGGTAGATTATATGAGACTTACCATAATAATTCCTATAATCCCTCTGAAATAGAACAACGGCTATCTGAATTATATGAGGATAGTGATGTTTCAAAGAAATCAGGTATTTATGAGTATTTATTGAGTAAAGAAAAACCCGAATTAATAAAGTTACTATCAATTCGAGCATTTACTGAAACGGATAAAAAATCAAAATATAAAGAACAAACCAACGAAGCTAAAAAGACAAACGTTTCAAATTGTCCTGTTTGTAATACTGATACACCGTATGACCACATGACTCATATATGGGCATATAACGAAATGGCTGGTGACCATATTGTACCATGGAGTAAAGGTGGAAAAACAGAGCGTAACAACCTTCAAATGTTGTGTAAGCACCATAATAGTTTGAAATCTAATTACTAGGAAAATTAATTCTTGAGACTAATATTATCAATGGAGAGAACTTTTGGGTAAGATGTGTTCTAATTCATGTATTTGTAGAGATTTTTTCTTATCAGATTATATTAGTTAGATTAGATGAAAATTTGAGTCATAAAAATTATTGAACGTATTGATTAAAAAGTTTTTTTAAAAATTTTTACTTGACAAAGTGATGGGAATTAGGTAGTATAGTAATTGTAGAACACAACTATCGCTTTTAGCGTAGCCAAAGAATCACTGGTCGGTCTGTTTTGGTCAGTGGTTTGTAGATAGGCTTATTTGGGTTTTATATATTTTCCGCAAGCAGACGAATAAATATATCGTAGAAAGAGGTGTAAATAGCCTCTTTATTTTTTTGAGAAAAGGTATAATATGTTAAGGAATTTAATTCTTAGTTATAGGACGTTGATGGACACTCAGTATAAATTTACTACTACTCAGACCATTTCTGGACAAACTACAGAAAAATATATTGAATTAAGCTTCACAGAACCGAATTTCCATCATCTTATAGGTTTGCACAAGCTTAAAGGGGTAGATAAAGTCAAGTGTTTCAACGGTAAGACGGCTCAGGATATATATAACCAAATTTTGGGAAACCATATTACTTTTTATGATTTAGATAAAGATACATCTCAGCACAAGGCCGCATTTTTATCTAGGGCAACTTCTCTGAATCTAATTTATACGATGTTGGATAATATAAGGGGTAACTTAAAGGGGTTGTATTATTTTGATCCCAAAAAAATAGGTTCTAATATTAAAGCAAAGTATTTATTACATTTTCAATATAGGGATAAGGAATTTTATTTTTTATTTGATAAATCCGCTAAGAAGGTTAAGAATACTGATATTTGCTACCCAGTTTCAGTTTTTCGAAAAAAAATACAGAGCGAAATGAGAGCAGGGAATACCGCAAAACATTATGAAATGAGTCAAACTCTTATCAACTTAGTGAAAGTTGAAAAAATACAGGGAGAAACTACTACTACACTATATAAAAAATAGCTTCTTGATATCAAGTAAGCTATTTTTTGATAGTGATTGTTGCTATATATGGTGTGAACTTTTGGGTAAAATCTAGCTCAATTCGTGTATTTTTAGGGTAAAATTCACACCATTAAAATGAAAGTTATTCAAATTAGATGAAATTCTGTTTTCTGAAAATGTTGGAAAACATTGATTTTAAGCACATATTAAAACTTATTCAAATAGAAGTGTTTCCAACCAGGCTTGAAAAAAGCCCGTAAAGCGTCACAATTTAGTAAACGTTAAAACTTATTTATACTTATTGAAAGCATTTCGTCTAATACGAGATGCTTTTTTTCTGGTTTAATTTTACAAATTGGGAAAATTAAAAAGTACAAATTAATGAAGTGATTATTGATAAAAATAGTTAATAATTGGTTAAACAAAATATATAACTCGTTTATAAATTTATAGAAATGAACCATTATAAATCTCTTCTTAAATATTGAAAAAACCATTGGCAGTGGACATACTTTAAGACTATATATTTCTGAAACTAGTTTCACAATACAAATATTGACATGCAATTATTAATTGGTGGATTTTAAGTTGACATCTACAAAGTTTAATGTTAAAATACATTCAAAAATATATTTGAATGAGGTGCTTTATGGTTCAAAATGTTGTTACTTCAATAATCCTGTATTCTGGGACAGCCGTAGACTTACTTATTATCCTAATGTTATTTTTTGCCAAAAGAAAAAGCAGAAAGGACATCATTAACATCTATTTAGGACAATTTCTAGGCTCTGTTAGTCTAATATTCCTAAGTTTGCTTTTTGCATTTGTCTTGAATTATATTCCTAGTAAAGAGATTTTAGGTTTACTCGGTTTGATTCCAATTTTCCTAGGCCTCAAAGTTTTGCTTTTAGGAGATTCTGATGGAGAAGCTATTGCAAAAGATGGTTTGCGAAAAGACAATAAAAACCTGATTTTTCTAGTCGCTATGATTACTTTTGCAAGTTGTGGCGCTGACAATATTGGTGTCTTTGTCCCATATTTTACCACCTTAAATTTAGCGAATTTGATAGTGACTTTACTTACTTTTCTAGTCATGATTTATCTCTTGGTTTTTTCTGCCCAAAAATTAGCACAAGTCCCTTCTGTTGGAGAAACTTTGGAAAAATATAGCAGATGGTTTATTGCCGTTGTCTATTTAGGATTGGGGATGTATATCCTGATTGAAAACAACAGCTTTGACATGCTATGGGCTGTGTTAGGCTAGGAGAAAAAATTATGAAAAAAGATAGTATCTGTCAAGTGGATGTTATAAATCAACAAAATGTTACAACCGCAACGAACTACCTTAAAAAGGAAAAAGTCCAAAAATCACTTCGCATTTTATCAAAATTTACCGATAATAAACAGATAAATATCATCTTTTATTTCCTTGCCGTCGAAGAACTCTGTGTCTGCGATATAGCCTGTTTACTAAATCTCAGTATGGCATCTGCCTCTCACCATCTTCGTAAACTAGCCAATCAAAACATCTTGGATACTAGAAGAGAGGGGAAAATTATATATTATTTTATAAAAGATGAGGAAATCAGAGATTTTTTTAATCAACTAGGATAACAACTATTTTTACTACTTTTCCATGATTATATATAGGACTTATCTATGAAATTTTTTGATGAAAATTACTCACAAGAAAGACCTGCTCGTAGCAAATGTTTAAGAAAAAAGTATAATTTAAAGCAAAGCGACCTAGGTAATGCAGGTCAAGTTAGCCAAGTTGAAAAGGGAGGAATTTGAAAGGATTTGTATCTTTTATTTTTTGTTTCATTTATGTCCTATGCTACTGGAATAGTTAGTAGTCATTTCATGAATCATACGGCACAGCTCTTTTATGGACTGATCGTTATTGTTTCAACGGTAGCAAACTGGTTTTTACATAAAGTAATTGATAAACCCAATATAGATCAGAAAGAATTACTTGAAGCTACCGCACAATATAGAAAGTTATTGATACCTGACCTAATAATTAAAGGAGTGGGATTGATTCTATCCTTAATTCTCTATCCTCCGATTATGATGTATAGTGTTTTGATTGCGGCATTTTACATCATAACTTTAAAAACACTATCTGAAAAAAGAGTGAATAACTAAAAAATGGTGATCAAAGTTAGGTGTATTATTTTAATGCTCACAGACCTAAACTATTCCCCTATTTATAATCTATTGATTCATATTTTATGAAATTAATCAGTAGATATCGTCCTGAAAAGCCTTGATAATACGCTGTTTTTAGTCCAACTGAAACCCATACTTTCCAAACCAGGCTTGAAGAAAGCTCGTAAAGCATCACAATTTAGTAAACGTTAAAACTTATTTACAGATATTGAAAGCATTTCGTATTCAACATACGGGATGCTTTTCTGTTTGGCTTAATGTTACAAATTTGCAATTATGTTATAATAAGTAATATGGTTGCATGAAAAAATGGTGGATAATCAATTAGATCGGAGGCGACTAATGAGAAATAAGGTTACTAAAATAATTGCTATTGTAATCATTCTTATATTTGGAGGAACATATATGTATAATAAGCTGACTAAACCAAATCTTGGCCCCAAAACAGCCAAACTCTATCAGCATGGCTTTCGTTTGCTAGAAGAGCAACTAGGAACTTATATCAAAGAGTATTACTCAGGAGTTGAAAAGATTGAATTTTCCCCAATCTACGTTACCGAAGAAGGCTCAACATTTTCAAATGTCTATGTGCGTCCAACTATATATGATAAGTATGGAAATAAAGCTACTCTTGGTACTAAAGTTAAAAATGTAATTTCAAGTGACATTGGTATCGTCTCACATATAATAGTTGATTTTGATGGAGATGGGAATGAAGTTATAGAATTAAAGGACTCAAATGGGAAATTTATTGATGTTTCCAATGAACAACACTTACCTAATGAAGTTAAACTGACTAGACAGCCTTTTATCGATGGAAATATCGAATTATTAGTTGAGGATGGTCAATTAAAAGGAGTTATGAAGAATGGTAAAGGGAGTCCGACTGCAGAAATTGTTTATAATATTAACTTGAGTAAAGGAGACTAATGATATGACTTTGTCTGATGAAGAAGTACAGAACTTACAGTTGGGGCTAAAAAGTAAAGTCAGAGAAAAGCCTGGTAAGATAATCCGTTATTATATAAACGAAGAGGAAAGATATTTCCAAATCGTTAACAGTATGGATGCCACTACTCAAGCAATTGCTTTTGTCCCTGTTGATGATCAAAAAGGTAATAATCCTAATTATCAGGAAACAACGATAGTTGTGGCGGGGACTCAGATTCCTTTTGAGCATTTAAAGTATTTTGATGAGCAAGGCTATTTTTGGAAAAAAGATTTCGATATTACGTTTTCTTTTTCAAATGCCATAGATTCTACAGTATTTGGCTTGACGGCTCAGGCAAAGGATATTGATAAATTTTACTTAGATACACAACAGAAGATTAAATCCAAAGATAAAAATGGTGTGATCTCTAACATGTCTGGTCATAGTCAATCAGGTCCAGGAGTTGCATATACAGCTTCAAAGTATGGTCTTAAAGAGAATCGGAATATTAAAGTTACAAATTTCATGGATTTCGCGGCTAAAAAAGCTGTAGATACAGGTGGCATTTCAAAGGAACAGGTAGCCTATCTTAATAAGAACGCTACGATCTATAGAGATAGTAGAAGGGACGTTGTTAATCTTGATGGTAATGGTGGTGCTGTTCCCTATGGAAAAACAATGATGTTTGAAGTCGTTGGAGACGAAGATGGACATTCACCTAGGACACCACATATGAAGGGTAATGCTTTAGACATTGACTGGTATTATAAGAATAACCGTTTTGCTTCTGGCATGACAGAAAAACAAGTCCGAAAGATTGCAGAATATAAAACGAAAAAAATACTTGATTATTTTAAAGTAAAAGGTAGTTATAATTTACCAGAGTCTTACGTCAAAAAGTATCTAGATAATTACGGTCCTTTCGCTTCTGAGCTAACTAAACAAGATTTAATCACTTTAAATATCAAACAAATAAAAGAGATAAAGGCCTCTTTGAAGTCTAGTTCTGGTAGTAAAAAAATTAGTTTAAGAGAAGAATTGGTCCGAGTAAGTGCGGAAACCACGAAACTTCAAGCTGAGGTTTACGAAGAAGAAATTAAATCAAAAATTGAATCTGAAAAGGAAAAGGTTTCTCAAAAAATTTCATCCCTTAAATCTGAAGCATATAGTATTGCTCATCACTTACCATCTAGTGAAGTAGAGGTTCTATTATCTGAACTAAGTTTAGATATTGCATGGAACAGTGTGAAAGAGTCAAACACTATCTCTGCGGCAAGCGATTATAGGAATAGAATGTCTCAAATTTCAGATAATCTGAATAAAGTTGCTGATAGAATTATTGAAAGTGATCAAATAGGTGCCAAGATTTTTAGCAATTAAAAGGGAGTTAATGAATGATTGAACCGAATACTGAAGATCGTTTAGAAGCAGAGCGCATAAAAATTGAATATATGAAAGTTCAAGAACGATTGGCAATCCAGGCCTTAGTTTCAACAACAAGAGCTGTCCTAATGGCAGAAGGAGCTATTTTACAAACATGGTTGGACTATCAGGCGTTTGAGATGCAGAATTTTTCCACTTTTCAAGTACCTGCTTCCCTAGAAGGAGGATTAACGGGGGGTGCTGCTGATGCCATCAACAAAACTTTAACCGAAGTACCTAAACCTGATCTGTCCAGCCCAATACTTTAAGAGAATACATGAATATTAATGATAAAATTAATAAAGTCGAGAGTGATCATCAAGCTTTCAGAAGAAAAGTAGCAGATTATGAATTAGATTATCAAGATATGAAGCGAGATGCAAAAAGACTATATGAAGATATAACTGACTTTATCATCTCCTATTGTCATAAACATAATCAAGAACTTCCAATACATGAATTGCAGCAATTAGAAGAAAATAGAGATAATTTTGAAAAGAGAATTTCTAGGTTTGAAACTAGATTAAGCCAAACGTATCAGGAAGAAAATAAACTTTATAATAAAAGCATGGAATCTCTTGAAGAAGAAAAGAAGAAGGTGTAACTCCTATCACTATTTATAATACTTTATAGTAATACTACTTGCTCCAATTGTCCGAAAATTTGTGTAAATTCCAAATTGAAAATGAACTAATTTTTGATAGCGATTCCTTTTATTTATAAATACGTCAACTCGTTGTAAAGATTGTTTGATCAAGATTTTTTGGAGAATCCAGATGTTGTTTTTTTCTCTACCTATTTTTCTAAAACTGAGAAAAATCTGATATAATAAGCTTTGTAGGTGTGTTATATCAATACTTACAGAACTAAACTATTCCCCTATTTAAAAAATATTGATTCAAATTTTATGAAATGAATAAGTAGTTTTAGTTCTGAAAAGACTTGATATTACGCTGTTTTTAGTCCAACTGAAACTCATACTTTCCAAACCAGGTCTTAAGAAAGCTCGTAAAGCTAGCCAGTTCTCTAAACGTTAATTCGTTGCTGGACAGCAGAATACAAACGAAAGCACTTTGCATCTTGCAAGGTGTTTTTTTTCTATGAGAACTGGCAGTGCGCAATTAGGATAGCTCTAGCGACTTTAGTCGCGTAGAGATATGCTATGCACAGTTGCCCCAAGAAAACAAGCGAAGCGATGTTTGATTGGATGGCAACCACTGCACGCAAAACGTTCTTCGAAAGAATTACAATACTTGTAAAGAGCGCCTTTCGGGGTGTTCTTTTTTATGCTTCCATACTAAATTGGTACAATTGACACAGTTGTTGTGGCTTTAACTACATACAAATACGGCTGCAATTCGACGAAGTCAATTGCCTCTAAACGTTAATTCGTTACTGGAATACAGAATACAAGCGAAAACATTTTACATCTTGCAAGGTGTTTTTATCTATGAGAACTGGCGGTGCGTAATTAGGATAGCTCTAGCGACTTTAGTCGCGTAGAGATATGCTATGCACAGTTGCCCCAAGAAAACAAGCGAAGCGATATTTGAATGGATAGCAACCACTGCACGCAAAATGTTAATTCGAAAGAATTACTATACTTACAAAGAGCACCCTTCGGGGTGTTTTTTCTATACCTAAGATAAATGGAAAATAAAAACCCACCCTATCTTCCACAGTCAAACATGACTGTAGAAAATAGAGTGGGTCTAGGATGTTAAAGACTATTTGTCGTCTTTATGAAAGATATTTTTAACGCCCTTGATAGCTCCTTCGACAGCTTCTTTTGCATCTTCAGCAACTTCTTTTGCTTTTGAAGCAACTTTTTCAGCAGTGCCTTCAGCTTCTGTTTTTGTATCACCGGTTAATTTACCGAAGCCTTCTTTAACAGAACCTTTTACTTGGTTCAATTTTTCTTCTAATGACATAGCGTCACCTCCATGAAGTTAGTCGTTTATTTCTCTGAATGCAATACTGTTGATTTAAAAAAATAAAAAATATTTGTCTCAGATTAGAATGAGTATATTCTTTTTAAAATGGAAAGTCAAATTTTTGCTACGGCTAAAAAACAGGATCGCTTTCCGGTCACGAATAATGACCGACTAATAAGTCACGATATTTCGTTTTTCCAGCAAAGATTTGAAACGAAAGAAGCAAAAACTTTTCTGTCTCCAATGAAATAAATGGTATAATGGTCGTGAATGGAAACATCGTAACGCTATTTTTTGAAAAAGAGAAGATAAACATGAAAAGAATCCTCACAATCTACCCGGTTATCAGTACTTTAGCTCTAATCTGTTTGTTGCTCGGTCTATTGACTTCCTTTTATGGGGATGCTATGTATGACCTGTTGGCCTTTCATTCGAAGCCAGTCTATGCTTGGCAATATGTCAGCGGGACCCTGATGCACGGTAGTAAAGGAGCCCCTATCTGGTTTTTATGGGTCCATTTGATTTTAAATGGACTCATGATCCTTCCTTTTGGAGGACTGCTAGAAAGAAAAAGAGGCTCCAGACAAGTCTTGATCGTTTTTGTGACGGCGACAGTCCTCTCTTCCATCGTTTTTCACCTCTTAACCCAGGAGCAGGACATTCAAGCAACAGGGATATCTGCTGTCGGATACGCCTTTGTGACCGGAGGGGTTATGATCCTGCCAAACGTGTGGAAAGAGTTCTCACGCACCGTAAAATGGTTTTATCTATTTTTAATTTTTCTATCTGGTCTCATGCTCTTACCAGTAATCACCGGATGGATCTCAACGCTATTGCATCTTTCAGGGATTGTGAGTTATCTATTGGTCTTTATCGGAAGTACTATCTTGAAGGGGAGAAGCTAACTATTAAGACGGCTCCTCAGTAAGGTTTTCATCGTACTTCCTTGACTCTTCCTCTACCAGGCCGTATAATATTCTATATCAATGAAGAAATCACCTTTTGTCATTGTGCAAAGGGTGATTTTATAACGAAAAAAAGGAGACACAATGGGGTATATCTCTACTATTAAAACGGCGGTTCAGCTCTTCCCTTTCCTGGCATTTTTGCTGACCTTGCCCTACATGATTTTGAATTATCGAAAATATGGTTCGGTCAATAAATTGCGGGTGCTGATTTTCTATTCTTTTATGCTTTACTTGATGACGGTCTATCTGCTGGTGATTTTGCCTCTGCCGGATCCAAGTAAGATTCATACTAGCTACTCGGAAATGGTCAATCTCCATCCCTTTGCTTTTGTGGTGGATTATTTCAAGGAGAGCCCCTTTGATTTAGCGCAGACTGGTACTTGGATTCAAGCCCTTAAGCATCCGACTTTTTATGTGCCCGCCTTTAATGTCCTGATGTTGATTCCTTTTGGGATGTATCTGCGCTATTATTTCAAGTGTGGTTTTAAGAAAACGATCCTTCTGACAGCCTTCTTTAGTCTCTTTTTGGAGCTGACCCAGTTGTCAGGTCTCTACTTTCTGTATCCAGGTCCTTACCGCCTAGCAGATGTCGATGATATTATTCAAAATACCACTGGTGGTGGAGTGGGCTATCTGCTCGGTTGGTTCCTGGTTTGGTTATTGCCGACACGAGACGAAATTGACGAGCATTCTTTCCGAGTAGGAACCAGAGTATCTGGTTTCCGGATGGGTCTTGCCTTCTTGATCGACTTTGTGATGCTATCCTTGCTTTACGCGGTAATCGAGCGTTTAGAGACGGTTCCTTATGTAGCGGTTTTGGCTGTCTATTTTGCCTTGATTCCCTTGTGGCGGGGAAAAACCTTGGGAATGGCTTTATTGAAATTCCGCCTGCATTTTGACAAGCAAAAATGGCTTCGCACCATCTGGCGGGGAATCCTGGTAGTAGGTTATTTCTATCTGATTCCTCAAGGGTTGTTCTATTTGATTTCGCTCTTGAATAGCGATTTGACGGACAATTCCCTCTTAACCCTGTCCATGATTTTATTGCTCTTCTTTGTGGTTTTATTGTACCTAATTCTCACTCTTGCCATCGTCTTACTCAATCGTCGCTTTCCCTTTGATCGTCTAGCTGGAGCTGAGTATGAGAGTACGGTGCGCGTGAAGAAAGAGCTCTTAAAAGATGAAACTGAATCGTCAAAATAGAGAAAGTGGGACAGAAATCGGTAATTCGTTAGAATTCGATTTCGTCGTCTCACCTCCGCACAGTTGAGTGGGGCTGTAAAAGCTGATGAAATCAGCGTAGTAGAGCCCACTCAACCACTGCGTCTTGCTCGACAATCCAAAAACAATAAAGAGGCTAGGACTTTTGTCCCAGCCTCTTTATTGTTTTATACACGTTTAATATATCCGAACGTTCCCAGTTGAGAAGGGCGATTTTAAGGGGATTGTGCTACAATGGAAGCAAATAGATAGAATGGAGCAGTGAAATGAAAGCAATTATTACAGTCGTTGGTAAAGACCAAAAAGGAATCGTAGCGGGTGTTGCAACGAAAGTGGCAGAATTAGGACTCAATATCGATGATATCTCTCAAACCGTATTGGATGAGTACTTCACCATGATGGCAGTCGTATCATCGGATGAGAAAAAAGATTTCACACAGCTCCGTTCAGAGTTGGAAGAATTCGGTCAGTCTCTGCATGTGAAAATCAATATCCAAAGCGCAGCGATTTTTGATGCCATGCACAATTTGTAAGATAGGGGTTGAGAATTTATGGACATTAAACAGGTAACAGAAACCATTGCCATGATTGAGGAGCAGAACTTCGATGTTCGGACTATCACCATGGGGATCTCCCTTCTCGATTGTATTGATCCAGATATCGAAAAGGCAGCGGAAAAAGTCTACCATAAGATTGTGACAAAGGCCAAAGACCTAGTGGCTGTTGGAGACGAGATTGCGGCAGAACTTGGCATTCCCATTGTGAATAAGCGGGTTTCGGTCACTCCGATTTCTATTATCGGAGCTGCAACCAATGCGACAGATTATGTCCCCTTTGCTAAGGCACTGGATCGTGCAGCTAAGGAAGTTGGGGTCAACTTTATCGGTGGCTTCTCAGCCCTTGTTCAAAAAGGCTACCAAAAGGGGGATGAAATCCTCATTAATTCTATTCCTCGCGCCCTTGCGGAGACAGATTTTGTCTGCTCTTCAGTCAATATCGGATCGACCAAGACGGGGATCAATATGACCGCTGTCCGAGAAATGGGGCGCATCATTAAAGAAGCTTCCCAAGCGGATCCAATGGGACCAGGTAAGCTCGTAGTCTTTGCCAATGCAGTAGAAGATAATCCTTTTATGGCGGGTGCCTTCCATGGTGTCGGTGAAGCGGATGTTGTCATTAACGTTGGGGTTTCAGGTCCTGGTGTCGTCCAACGGGCCATTGAAAAAGTCCCCGGTGCAAGCTTTGATGTATTGGCGGAAACAGTTAAGAAGACAGCCTTCAAGATTACCCGTGTCGGTCAATTAGTCGGTCAAATGGCTAGTGAACGTCTCGGTGTTGAGTTTGGGATTGTGGACTTGTCTCTCGCACCAACGCCAGCTGTTGGGGATTCGGTTGCCCGTGTCCTTGAGGCTATGGGGCTTGAAGTAGTAGGAACCCATGGAACTACTGCAGCGCTCGCTCTGCTCAATGACCAAGTGAAAAAAGGTGGCATCATGGCTTGTAATCAAGTCGGTGGTTTGTCAGGTGCCTTCATTCCGGTCTCAGAAGATGAGGGGATGATTGCGGCGGTTCAATCCGGTCATATCAACTTGGAAAAATTGGAAGCCATGACAGCTATCTGCTCAGTCGGTCTAGATATGATTGCCATCCCAGCTGATACTCCAGATACAACCATTGCGGCCATGATCGCCGATGAAGCAGCTATCGGGGTCATCAACCAAAAGACAACAGCCGTTCGGATCATTCCTTATGGCAAGGAAGGCGATATGTTAGAGCTTGGTGGACTTCTTGGGTCTGCTCCGGTAATGAAGGTCAACAAGGCTTCGTCAGCTGATTTCATTGCCCGTGGTGGTCAAATTCCAGCTCCGGTTCATAGCTTTAAAAACTAAGAGAAATCTAGTATAATAGTAGAAAATAGAAAAGTCTGTGATGATAAAACTCCAGACTTTTTTCTTGCAAAAGGAGACAAGATGGCTAAAACAAGATTATTTGTGATTCGTCATGGGAGAACCATGTTTAATACCATTGACCGTGCTCAAGGTTGGTCCGATACACCCTTGACAGCAGAAGGAGAACGAGGGATTCAGGCTCTGGGAATCGGCTTGCGTGAGTCTGGTTTGGAGTTTACTCGAGCTTATTCCAGTGATTCAGGCCGTGCCATTCAGACCATGGGGATCATTCTCGATGAATTGGGCTTGAAAGACCAGATTCCTTATCGCTTTGACAAACGGATCCGCGAGTGGTGTTTTGGTAGCTTTGATGGGGCATACGGTGGGGAGCTCTTTCACGGTGTCGTGCCGCGCGTGCTAGATGTAGAGGATTATAAGACCTTGACCTTGGAAGACTTGGCCAATGGCATTTGCCAAGTGGACACAGCGAATTGGGCTGAACCTTGGGAAGTTTTGAAAAGCCGAATCCTAGAAGGTTTTGAAGCCATCGCCAAAGAAGTAGAAGAAAATGGTGGAGGCAATGCCTTGGTGGTCAGCCATAGTTGGACCATTCAGACCTTGGTCTGCTTGATCGAAGGAAAACCAAATCTCAATCTGCCTCTTTCAAACGGTAGTGTTACCCTTGTAGAATATGAAGATGGAAAATTGACGGTTAAGGGGGTTGGAGATAGCAGTTACCGTGAGGTAGGTGAAAGCTTGCAAGAATCCTAGTCCATCCTGAAAGGCTGACCCTTTGGTCATGGCCTTTTCTTTCTCTCAAAACTTGTAAGAGCTTTCCTACTTTCTTTTTGCAAAAAATGATATAATGAAAGAGATACATACGGAGGTAATAGAATGACAAAAACCAGATTATATATTGCTCGTCATGGAAAAACCATGTTTAATACCATTGGGCGAGCACAGGGCTGGTCAGACACTCCGCTGACAGAAGCAGGAGAGCGTGGGATTCGAGAATTAGGACTTGGTCTCAAGGAAGCTGGGCTTTCTTTTGAAGAGGCTGTTTCGAGTGATTCTGGACGCACCATTCAAACCATGGGAATTATTCTTCAAGAACTCGGTCTGACAGGGAAAATCCCTTATCGTTATGACAAACGGATCCGCGAGTGGTGTTTTGGTAGTTTTGACGGTGCTTATGATGGTGATCTCTTCATGGGGGTCTTACCTCGTGTCTTTAAGGTCGATGATTTCCATCAGTTGAGCCTAATGGAGTTAGCAGAAGGAATCGTCGAAGTGGATACCACTGGATGGGCTGAATCCTGGGGAGCCTTGAGTAGTCGGATCAAAGAAGGTTTTGAAGCCATCGCAAAAGAGGTCGAAGCAGCTGGCGGCGGCAATGCTATTGTGGTTAGCCATGGTATGACCATTACGACCTTGATTTATCTCATTGATCCAAAAGCAGTCGAAGAATTGGTCTTGGACAACGGAAGCGTGACAGTTTTGGCCTATGAGGATGGTGCTTTCAGTATTGAAAAGATTGGGGATCTATCTTATCGTAAGGTTGGAGCAAAACTTCTAGAGGGTGGCCATGACGAATAAGTATAGACGCGCAAGAAAAAAACGTAAGAAGTGGTGGCCTTACCTATTGAGTTTCTTTCTTCTTGTGGTCCTTGGATCAGGAATTGGTGCTTACTTAGCGAAACCAAGCTTGTTTTCAGGGCTTCAGTTTTGGAAGGCTAAAAAAACAGCTGTAACGACTCCCTCTTCTTCTAAGAAAAAGAAAGAAAAATCAGATTTACCAGCCGTTTCGACCAAAGACTGGCAGTTGATCTTGGTCAATCGTGACAATGTGAAGCCAGAGCTGAACCCACAATTGACAGATGTAGATGCTATCAAAGTGGATAGTCGGATTGTAGAACCAACTCGTCAATTCTTAGAAGCAGCTCGCAAAATTGCCCCAGAAGAAACCTTGATATCAGGCTATCGAAGTGTGGCCGAGCAAACAGAGCTCTATAATGAGCGTGTTGCGCAACTAGAGGCTAGCGGCCTTTCGCACGAAGAAGCTGAAAAGCAGGTGCAGACCCAGGTACAGGTCCCTGGTGCGAGTGAACACCAGACAGGACTTGCGATTGATATGAGTGTCGAAGCTGGTCAAAGTGATGAGTTGGGCTTGCAGTTGGCTGCCATCGCACCGCAATATGGCTTTGTTCTTCGCTACCCAGATGGGAAGAGCAACATCACGGGTGTGAACTTTGAGAATTGGCATTTCCGTTATGTTGGCGTAGAAAATGCTCAGTATATGGCCAAGCATCAGCTAGTATTGGAAGAATATATTCAGCTATTGAAAAAAGCTGGCAAATAAGAGGAGATTCACTTCTCTAGGTCTTAAGAATGATTTTTAGCACTCTTGAAAAAAGAGTGCTAATTTTTTGGATTTTTCTCTTGACTTTCTTTTGGATGGGTGTATAATAGAATCATGGTTTAGCACTTGAGTGTTTAGAGTGCTAAAAAATGAAAGAGAGGTGAGGTCATGGTTACAGAACGTCAAAATGAGATTCTCAATCTTGTTGTCGATATCTTTACCAAGACCCACGAACCAGTCGGTTCAAAAGCGCTACAAGATGTCATTCAATCCAGTAGTGCGACCATTCGAAATGACATGGCTGCTCTCGAAAAGCAAGGCTTACTAGAAAAAGCCCACACTTCGAGTGGACGCATGCCTAGCCGAGCTGGTTTCCAATATTTTGTTCAGAACTCGCTTGATCTAGAGCTGATTGATGAGCAAGATGTCTACCAGGTGGTGAAAGCCTTTGATTTCGAAGCCTTTAAGTTAGACGATATCTTGGATGCTACGGCCAAGTTACTAGCCCAGATGACGGGTTACACCGCAGTGATTCAGGATGTTGAACCGACACGTCAGCGCTTGACTGGTTTTGAAATTGTTCCATTATCCAATCACGATGCCTTAGCAGTTCTGACCTTGGATGAATCAAAGCCTGTCACCGTACAGTTTGCTATTCCAAAGAATTTCTTAACCAGTGACTTGGAAATCTTCCATCAGCTAGTTCAAGAACGTTTCATTGGAAATACGGTCTTGGATATCCACTACCGCTTGCGGACGGAGATTCCACAGATTGTACAGCGCTATTTCAAGACGACAGACAATGTCTTGGATCTATTCGATTACGTCTTCTCGCAACTGTTTCAAGAACTGGTCTTTGTAGAAGGAAAGGTTTCATCTTTGAGTTATGCCGATCTTCAGACCTATCAGTTCTTAGATAATCCCCAACACGTAGCCTTGGAGTTACGAGGAGGAATGCCGGAAGACCAAATGACCCAGATCCTGGTTGCGGAATCCCAAGAAAAGGCCTTGAAAAATGTGACGGTCATTAGTCACAAGTTCTTAGTTCCTTATCGTGGGATGGCCCTCATGCATGTGATCGGTCCCGTAGAGATGGATTACAGGCGTGTGATTAGCTTGGTCAATGTCATCGGACGGGTATTGGTCATGAAGTTGACGGATTACTACCGTTACCTCAACAGCAACCATTATGAAGTAAATTAAGACCAAATGAAAGGGGTGTATGCCTTGACAGAAGATATCAAAAAAGAAGACGTGAAAGAAGAAGTTGACCAAACAACTGAAGAAGTTGTAGAGGAAAGCAACCAACCTTCTGAGTTAGAAGAAGCACAAGCGCGTGCCGAGGAATTTGAAAACAAATACCTTCGTGCTCATGCAGAGATGCAAAACATTCAGCGCCGTGCCAATGAAGAACGTCAACAATTACAAAAATACCGTAGCCAAGATTTGGCAAAAGCGATCTTACCATCACTGGACAACCTCGAACGTGCCCTTGCCGTCGAAGGATTGACAGATGATGTGAAGAAGGGCTTGGAAATGGTACAAGAAAGCTTGATTCACGCCCTGAAAGAAGAAGGGATTGAAGAAATCGCAGCGGACGGAGAATTTGACCATAACTATCATATGGCTATTCAAACAGTCCCAGCTGATGACGAACATCCAGCAGACACTATCGCACAAGTCTTCCAAAAAGGCTACAAACTCCATGACCGCATCCTAAGACCGGCTATGGTAGTTGTCTACAATTAGGATATCTTGTCCGAAACGACACTAAACTATGAAAGAAAGATAAGATGCAAGCCGGAGGCTTGCAAGGAAGATATTTCCCGCCGTGGTGAAAGTTTCAGTAGCTTGTGCTACTGAAACAGGGGATTTTTGAGACAGTAGGCTCAAAAATAAGTGATGAAATCCCGAAGGGAGTTGCTCACGTCCCCACCACTTAAGGGAAATATCAAAAAGAAAAAAAGATAAAAAACAACGAGGAGAAAAACATATGTCTAAAATTATCGGTATTGACTTAGGTACAACAAACTCAGCAGTAGCAGTTCTTGAAGGAACTGAATCAAAAATTATCGCAAACCCAGAAGGTAACCGTACAACTCCATCTGTTGTGTCATTCAAAAACAGTGAAATCATCGTTGGTGACGCTGCAAAACGTCAAGCAGTCACAAACCCAGATACGATCATCTCTATCAAATCTAAGATGGGTACTTCTGAAAAAGTTTCTGCAAACGGTAAAGAATACACACCACAAGAAATCTCAGCTATGATTCTTCAATACTTGAAAGGTTATGCTGAAGATTACCTTGGTGAAAAAGTAACGAAAGCAGTTATCACAGTTCCTGCTTACTTCAACGATGCACAACGTCAAGCAACTAAAGATGCTGGTAAAATCGCGGGCCTTGAAGTAGAACGTATCGTCAACGAACCAACAGCAGCAGCCCTTGCTTATGGTTTGGATAAGACTGATAAAGAAGAAAAAATCTTGGTATTCGACCTTGGTGGTGGTACATTCGACGTATCTATCCTTGAATTGGGTGATGGTGTCTTTGATGTATTGGCAACTGCAGGGGATAACAAACTCGGTGGTGATGACTTTGACCAAAAAATCATCGACTACATGGTTGAAGAATTCAAGAAAGAAAATGGTATCGACTTGTCAACAGACAAGATGGCACTTCAACGTTTGAAAGATGCAGCTGAAAAAGCGAAGAAAGACCTTTCTGGTGTGACTTCAACTCAAATCAGCTTGCCATTCATCACTGCAGGCGCTGCTGGACCTCTTCACTTGGAAATGACCTTGACTCGTGCGAAATTCGACGATTTGACTCGTGACCTTGTAGAACGTACGAAAACTCCAGTTCGTCAAGCCCTTTCAGATGCAGGTTTGAGCTTGTCAGATATCGACGAAGTCATCCTTGTCGGTGGTTCAACTCGTATTCCTGCCGTTGTAGAAGCTGTTAAAGCTGAAACTGGTAAAGAACCAAACAAATCAGTGAACCCTGACGAAGTTGTAGCTATGGGTGCTGCGATCCAAGGTGGTGTGATCACTGGTGACGTGAAAGACGTTGTCCTTCTTGACGTAACGCCATTGTCACTTGGTATCGAAACAATGGGTGGTGTCTTCACAAAACTCATCGATCGCAACACTACGATTCCAACATCTAAATCACAAGTCTTCTCAACTGCAGCAGACAACCAACCAGCCGTTGATATCCACGTTCTTCAAGGGGAACGCCCAATGGCAGCAGATAACAAGACTCTTGGACGCTTCCAATTGACTGATATCCCAGCTGCACCTCGTGGTATCCCACAAATTGAAGTAACATTTGACATCGACAAGAACGGTATCGTATCTGTTAAGGCCAAAGATCTTGGAACTCAAAAAGAACAAACAATTGTTATCCAATCAAACTCAGGTTTGACAGACGAAGAAATCGACCGCATGATGAAAGATGCAGAAGCAAACGCTGAAGCAGATAAGAAACGTAAAGAAGAAGTTGACCTTCGTAACGAAGTAGACCAAGCTATCTTTGCGACTGAAAAGACAATCAAGGAAACTGAAGGCAAAGGCTTTGATGCAGAACGTGACGCAGCTCAAGCAGGACTTGATGATCTTAAAAAAGCTCAAGAATCAGGTAACCTTGAAGAAATGAAAGCAAAACTTGAAGCCTTGAACGAAAAAGCACAAGCATTGGCTGTTAAACTTTACGAACAAGCTGCAGCAGCGCAACAAGCACAAGCAGGAGCAGAAGGCGCACAAGCAACAGGCAACGCAGGCGATGACGTCGTAGACGGAGAGTTTACGGAAAAGTAAAACAATCCAGTGGATTGTTTTAGCGGAACCTCCTGAAATAAAGAAAGGTTCCGAGATTTGAGGATTCCTTTAAGCCGAAACTCAATTCAGCCTAACTAGTAAATGATAAAAAGAAATCCAGAGGTTGCAACCCAGCCTCTGTTTTTCGGTAAAATAGAGGATGTTGCGTATGAAAAAAGTACTTTGTATCATTTATCCTAATTTTTCTCTTTATGAGATAACTGCTTTAACGAGTACTTTAGCTCTGTCTTTTGATAGTACGATTGATTATGCCGCTTCAGATCATTCGATGGTGGTCTCTGAGGATGGCTTGCCCTGTCAACCAACGAAAACACTAGATCAAATCCGTATAGAAGAGTATTCTTGCGTGATTTTGCCAGGAATGGTCAATATAGGACCTGCCCTACAGGATGAGAAATTGATTTCGTTCTTGAGGGATCTTGGTGAACAAGATATCCTCATTGCAGCCATTTCTTCAGCGCCTCTTTTATTAGCGAAAGCAGGTCTGTTGAAGGACACGAAATTTACAGGTGGAATTTGGCAAAACTTCTTTGACTATTTTGAATTTCTTCCACGTGAAAATTTCCAACCGAAAGTTCTTGTGCAAGATAAACAAATCATTACGGCTATCGGTTTTGCCCATCAAGAGTTTGCAAGAAAAGTAATTCTAAGCTTAGGGTTGGCAGAGAATACGGACAACTATTTTAAAGAACGAAACGACTACTCAGAAGAGGATTTGATATTTACTCTATCGGACCAAGAGTTTGATCAAGTGAAGCGAAGTATAGAAAACACCCTCTAAAGATGTACATGAAAATTATAGAAAGGAACAAAGAGTGTTCGTAACTGAACACGGGTTCCATAAATTCTTACTCAAAATGAAAGAAAGGAACAAAGAGTGTTCGGGGAATTGAACCCGAGCGGAAAGCTTGGAAATTAGATAAACCGCCTAAGAAATCAGGATTTCTTGTCGGTTTCCTAAATTTCAGTCGCTTTCTGTTCGCTCTTAGTATCTTGTATGAACAATACTGAATTTTATGACCGTTTGGGCGTTTCAAAGAACGCATCTCAGGATGAGATCAAGAAAGCCTATCGGAAATTATCTAAAAAATATCACCCAGATATCAACAAGGAGCCTGGTGCTGAGGAAAAATACAAGGAAGTTCAAGAAGCTTACGAGACTTTGAGTGACGAGCAAAAACGGGCTGCTTATGACCAATATGGTGCTGCGGGTGCCAATGGTGGCTTCGGTGGCGGAGCAGGTGGTTTTGGTGGCTTTGATGGTGCTGGCTTTGGTGGCTTTGAAGACATCTTCTCTAGCTTCTTTGGTGGTGGTGCAAGTCGTAATCCAAATGCACCTCGTCAAGGGGATGACCTCCAATACCGCGTTAATCTCAAGTTTGAAGAAGCGATTTTTGGTGCGGAAAAAGAAGTCAAGTACCATCGGGAAGCTAGCTGTCATACCTGTCATGGTTCTGGGGCTAAGCCAGGCACTAGTCCGGTAACCTGTGGACGCTGTCATGGTTCTGGAGTCATCAATGTGGATACGCAAACCCCTCTTGGGATGATGCGTCGTCAAGTGACCTGTGATGTCTGTCATGGTCGTGGTCAAGAAATCAAAGATCCATGTACGACTTGTCGTGGAACAGGTCATGAAAAACAAGCTCATAGCGTGAACGTCAAGATTCCTGCCGGAGTTGAAACAGGACAACAAATCCGCTTAGCCGGTCAAGGGGAAGCTGGCTTTAACGGTGGACCTTATGGTGACTTGTATGTTGTTGTCAATGTTGAGCCGAGCGATCGCTTCGAACGAGATGGCTCAACTATCTACTACAAGTTAGACTTGAACTTTGTCCAAGCAGCTCTTGGAGATACGGTCCATGTGCCAACTGTTCACGGAGATGTCGATTTAGTCATTCCTGAAGGAACCCAAACCGGTAAGAAATTCCGCCTCCGTGGAAAAGGGGCTCCAAGCTTACGTGGTGGTGCCATGGGAGATCAATATGTATCTGTCAATGTCGTCACCCCAACTGGTTTAAATGACAAGCAAAAAGAAGCCCTTCAAGCCTTTGCGGAAGCAAGTGATTTGAAGGTCAACCCAAAGAAAAAAGGGTTCTTTGACAAGGTCAAAGATGCTTTAGATGATTTATAAGAATGAACGAGTTTCCTTTTGAGTAAGGAGCTCGTTTTATTTTGGATCGAATCCAAGAACTTCCTCTCCTAATTAAAGAATAATGAGAAGCTTCATTGAATTTATTAAGATGTCGTGGTAAATTTAAGAAAACGATTACAAAGACAATTTAGGAGGTCCTGATGAAATCACATCAACCACGTTATGCGATTCGCAAGTATGCAGTAGGAGCTGCTTCGGTGCTCATAGGATTTTTTGCTGGTGCTCAGGGTGTAGCGGCAGATACGCCGAGCGTTACAGACAGTCCTTCAACGACAGTTCCAACTAAGCTAAGCAAAGGTGAGTCAACGATTTCTCTTAATGAGGAAGCTTCTCAGCCAACAGTAGAAAAACCAACGGCTCCTGCCCCAATCGTCGATCAAAGTCAACCGACACTGCCTGATCGTGAACTGCGGGTATCAGATCTTGACCGTTTGATTCGCGAAGAAGCAAGCTCGGTCGCAGCGTCGGATGTGGCAGCTCAACCAGCGACAGCAGCGACGGAAACGCCTGCTAAAGATCCTAATCAAGAAGAAAAATTAGCCAAGAAAAAGATTGTTTCGATCGATGCCGGTCGCAAGTACTTCTCGCCAGACCAAATCAAGGAAATCATTGATGAAGCAAGTAAGACGGGCTATACAGACTTGCATCTTCTAGTTGGAAATGACGGTTTGCGCTTTGTGCTGGATGATATGTCTTTGAAAGTGGGAGATACTTCTTATTCTAGCCAAGCCGTGACAGATGCGGTTGAAAAAGGGACCAAAGCTTATTACGATGATCCGAACGGGACAGCCTTGACCCAGGCTCAAATGGATGATATTTTGGCCTACGCCAAATCGAAGAAAGTAGGTGTCATCCCAACCATTAATAGTCCAGGTCACATGGATGCGATTTTGACGGCCATGGAACAATTGGGCATCGAAAACCCTCACTTTAATTATTTTGGTACAAAGAAATCAGCTCGGACAGTTGATTTGGACAACCAAAAAGCCTTAGACTTTACCAAAGCATTGGTAGACAAGTATGCGGCTTATTTCAGCGGCAAGGCAGATATTTTCAATATTGGTTTGGATGAATATGCTAACGATGCCACAGATGCCCATGGTTGGCAGGTTCTCCAAGCCAGCAAGCATTGGCCAGGTGAAGGCTATCCAGAAAAAGGCTATGAAAAATTCATCCAATACGCCAATGATCTAGCAGCTATTGTGAAAAAACACAAGATGAAACCAATGGCCTTTAATGACGGAATCTACTACAATGGCGATACTTCCTATGGCTCTTTTGACAAGGATATCATTGTCTCCTACTGGACAGGTGGCTGGAATGGCTATGATGTCGCTTCTTCAAAACTCTTGTCTGAACTAGGTCATCAGATTCTTAATACCAATGATGCTTGGTATTATGTGCTTGGACGGGACAAGGCTGGATCTGGTTGGTACAACCTCGATCAAGGTCTCGAAGGAATTTCCAAGTCAGCGATTGATGTGGTTCAAAAAAATGATGGGGCTAAGGTGCCCTTCATCGGTGGGATGGTAGCTGCCTGGGCAGATACGCCATCCGCAACCTACAAAAAAGACCTTCTCTTTAAGCTCATGCATGCCTTTGCGGACAAGAATGCGGACTACTTTGTAGCAGATCCTGAAGTCGTCGAAAAAGCTATTTCAGAAGCTCCAACTGATTTGGATCACTATACACCGGAATCTCTAGTAGCCTTTACGGCAGCTAAAAAAGCTTTAGAAGGGGCAGGAGCAAACACCACTCGAGCAGAGGCCAAAACCTTGATCGACAATCTCAAAGCAGCTCAAGATGCTTTGGTGTATACGGAAAGCTACGCGAAAGAAGTTGCTGCAAAAGAAGCAGCAGAAAAACTCGCCATGAAGAAGGTCATCTCGATCGATGCAGGTCGCAAATACTTCTCGCTGGATCAGTTGAAACGAATCGTCGATAAGGCCAGTGAGTTGGGTTATTCTGACTTGCATCTCCTTGTCGGAAACGATGGCATGCGCTTCGTGCTCGATGATATGACGGTGGAAGCCAATGGCAAAACCTATGCCAGTGATGATGTGAAAAAGGCCATTTTAGAAGGCACCAAGGCCTATTACGATGATCCAAATGGCCAAGCCTTGACCCAAGCAGAAATGGATGAACTCCATGCTTATGCTGCTGCTAAAGGAATCGGCTTGATTGCGGCAGTCAATAGTCCTGGCCACATGGATGCTTTGTTGGTGGCCATGGAAAAATTGGGCATTGAAAACCCACAAGCCAGCTTTGATACGGTTTCAAAAACAACCATGGATTTGACCAATGAAGCAGCAGTCAACTTTACCAAAGCCTTGATTGGTAAGTACATGGACTACTTCAAAGACAAGTCTAAGATCTTTAACTACGGAACAGATGAATATGCCAATGACGCTACCAGTGCACAAGGTTGGTACTATCTCAAGTGGTATGACCTCTATGGTAAATTTGCGGAGTATTCCAATAGTCTTGCAGCTATGGCGCGTGAAAAAGGCTTGCAGCCAATGGCCTTTAACGATGGCTTCTATTATGGAGATGAAGATGATGTTGCTTTTGACAAGGACGTCTTGATTTCATATTGGTCTAAGGGATGGTGGGGCTATAACCTCGCATCTCCACAGTATTTGGCAGATAAGGGGTATAAATTCCTTAACACCAACGGAGACTGGTACTATGTTTTGGGAAGAACACCTGAAACAGGTGGTGGTTATATTGAAAAAGCGATTGCCAATGCAGCTGCTACTCCATTTAGACAACTCCCAAGTACAACATATCCAGAAACATCTTTGCCGATGGTCGGTAGCATGGTAGCTGTTTGGTGTGATACCCCAAGTGAAGAATACATCGAAAAAAATGTCTTTGATCTCATGGAAGCTTTTGCCAACCATAACAAGGACTATTTCAAAGCAGACTTCACTGCTCTTAGAAAAGCAGTTGCTACGGTGCCAACAGATCTAGACATATACACACCAGAATCTCGCGCAGCACTTGAGAAAGTCTTAGATAGCTTGAATTGGAATGTGAGCCGTGCTCATCAAGATCAGGTGGATCAAGAAGTGGCTGCTCTGACCCAAGCCCTTGCGGGGCTTAAGCCAATTACGCAAGTAGGTAGCTTGGCTGAAAATGACGTCAAAGCCCTAGTGGAAGACAAACCAAGTCTTGAAATCGTAGAAAAAGAACTTGGTTTTGACCTTGTGGAACGGACCAATCCAGATCTCGCTAAAGGAGAACGCAGAGTGATCCAGGCTGGGGTTAAAGGGCAAGGTCTTGAGTATGTAGAGGTTTCGGCATTTGATCAAAGTCGAAAAGTGATCGCTACAGAAGTTGCCACAGAGCCGGTTGCAGAAATTGTTGAAGTCGGTACCAAAGAAATTGTGATCCCAACAAGCCCTTCAGTAGAAGCACCAGTGAAATCAGACGTGCTCGTAAACAAAGTGGTTCCAGATCCTTCAACACCTCAAGTGATCGCGAAGGATCAACCAGTAGCACCAGTAAATACCCCATCGCCAATTCCAGCAGCTGTGGAAAAAGAGGTTCGTTCAGAAGCAGTATCTTCTAACAAGCAACTCCCGGAAACAGGAGTGGAATCTGCTCTGGGACTCGCTTTACTAGGGGCGATCTTAGGAGCAGCAGGAATAGACTTGAAAAATAAAAAAAGAGACTGAGACCTAGTTGACTTGTAACAGGTCGAAGTTAGGAGAGTGGGACAGAAATCGGTAATTCGTTAGAATTCGATTTCGTCGTCCCACCTCCGCACAGTTGAGTAGGGCTGTAAAAGCTGATGAAATCAGCGTAGTAGAGCCCACTCAACCACTGCGTCTTGCTCGACAATCCAAAAATAATTGAGAGGCTAGGACTTTTGTCCCAGCCTCTTTTTGTGTTTGTAAAACTGTACCCGGACAGTTTTGTTTTTTCACTCTTGTAACCCCTTCTATATCCTGCTAAAATAAAAACATGACACGATACAAAGCAACCATTTCATATGACGGGACCTTGTTTGCAGGGTTTCAACGCCAACCGCATGCCCGTAGTGTGCAAGAGGAAATCGAGAAGACCTTGACGCGTCTCAATCAAGGAACCCCTGTTACCGTTCATGGAGCGGGGCGGACGGATTCAGGTGTCCATGCTCTTGGGCAGGTGATTCATTTTGATCTCCCCCAAGCGCGGGATGAGGAAAAGCTCCGCTTTGCCCTCGATACCCAAACCCCAGAGGATATTGATTTCATCCGAGTGGAGCAAGTAGCAGATGACTTTCACTCACGCTACAAGAAGCACAGCAAGACCTATGAATTCATCGTGGATTATGGTCGTCCTAAGAACCCCATGATGCGCCACTATGCGACCCACTACCCTTATCCTTTGGATGTGGAAAAGATGCAAGCAGCCATCCGAAAGTTGGAGGGAACCCATGATTTTACCGGTTTCACAGCTTCAGGAACCAGTGTGGAAGACAAGGTTCGTACGATTACAGAGGCTCGCTTGGTCGAGGATGCAGAACATCATCGCCTTGTCTTTACCTTTTCGGGCAATGGCTTTCTCTACAAGCAAATCCGCAATATGGTGGGAACTTTGTTGAAGATTGGAAATGATCGGATGCCGATCGAGCAGATCGATCTAATTTTAGAAAAGAAGGACCGCAATCTAGCAGGTCCTACAGCAGCGCCAAATGGCTTATATTTAAAGGAGATCCGTTATGAGTAATGAATTGATTCTAGCTATTTCAGGAAATGATATTTTTAGTGGGGGAGGTCTTCACGCAGACCTTGCAACTTATACGACTAACAAACAGCATGGTTTTGTAGCGGTGACTTGTTTGACCGCTATGACGGAGCACGGTTTTGAAGTGATTCCGGTGGATCCGACGACCTTTGCGCAACAGCTCAACTCTCTCAAAGATGTTCCTTTTTCTGCTATTAAACTCGGTCTTTTGCCAAATGTCCAAGTGGCAGACTTAGCCTTGGACTATGTGAAAGCCCATGCGGAGATCCCTGTGGTACTAGATCCTGTCTTGGTCTGCAAGGAAAGCCATGATGTAGAAGTTTCAGCTCTTCGAGACGAATTGATTAAGTTCTTCCCTTATGTGACCATCATCACGCCAAACTTACCAGAAGCTGAGATCTTGACCCAAAGCAAGATTCAATCGCTCGACGATATGAAGGCGGCAGCGCGCAAGCTCCACGAATTAGGAGCATCGAATGTCGTGGTCAAAGGAGGCAATCGTCTCAATAAAGAAAAGGCCATTGATGTCTTTTATGATGGGACAGACTTCACCGTCATTGAAGAGCCAGTCTTAGAAAAGAACAATACAGGAGCTGGTTGTACCTTTGCGTCTAGCATTTCCAGCCAGTTGGTGCAAGGGAAATCACCGCTTGAAGCTGTTAAAGTCTCTAAAGACTTTGTCTTCCAAGCGATTCAACATTCAGACCAGTATGGAGTAGTACAATATGACATCTAATCGAACTCAACTCATTGCCCGCCTCTCTATTTTGACAGCCTTGACAGTTGTACTTGGCTACTATACAAAACTTCCAACCCCTACAGGGATCGTCACCCTGCTAGATCTTGGAGTGTATTTCACAGCCTTCTATTTTGGACGCAAGGAAGGTGCTATTGTAGGTGGTGTCGGAGCCTTCCTACTCGATCTGATTTCAGGCTATCCTCAGTGGATGTTCTTTAGCCTCCTCTTTCACGGGGGACAAGGTTACTTCGCTGGCTTCAAGGGAAAAGCTCGTTACCTAGGCTTGCTCCTTGCGACAGTCGTCATGGTAGGCGGTTACGCACTAGCTTCCGCTCTCTTTTTAGGCAATGGTTGGGGGGCTGCTATCTCGGATATTCCGAATAACCTCGCTCAGAATTTTGTCGGAATGGCTTTAGGCTATGTGGTCTATTATGCCTTCCAAAAGAAAGGAAACTAATTCATGGATTTGGAGCAACTGAAGAAGGATACAAAAGAAATTCTGGTAGATGTTTTGGCAAAAAGCCGTCTCCATCAGGGACAGATTCTAGTTCTCGGGATGTCTTCAAGTGAAGTTGCAGGAGGGCAAATTGGAAAGGCCTCGAACATCGACATTGCCGAAGCTGTTGTCCAGGTCTTGCTAGATGAGTTGAATCCAAGAGGGATTTATCTAGCGGTACAAGGATGTGAGCACCTCAATCGAGCCCTAGTGGTCGAGCGGGAATTAGCAGACAAGAAGGAGTTAGAAATTGTCAATGTCCTTCCAAGTCTCCATGCAGGAGGTGCTGGACAACTCGCTGCTTTCAAGTATTTCAAGGATCCTGTTGAAGTAGAATTTATCACAGCTCAAGCGGGGTTAGACATCGGAGATACCTCAGTGGGGATGCATGTCAAACACGTGCAAGTTCCAATTCGCCCTGTCTTACGTGAACTAGGGGAAGCCCATGTCACAGCCCTCGCTAGTCGGCCAAAATTGATCGGTGGTGCCCGTGCTCTCTATCTAGATGATCCTATCCGAAAATCATAAATAGAACTAGCTTTTAGGGGCTAGTTTTTTGGATGAAAAGAGAGGCAAAAACGTTTTAAAACTTGCAATTTCAAAGTTTTGTGGTAAAATTATAAGGAATGACTATATTATTTTAAGGAGAGACAGAATGTCTGTATCATTTGAAAACAAAGAAACTAACCACGGTGTATTGACTTTCACCATCAGCCAAGAGCAAATCAAACCTGCTTTGGACCGTGTGTTTGAGTCTGTTAAGAAAACCTTGAACGTACCTGGATTCCGTAAAGGTCATATTCCACGTCCAATCTTCAACCAACGTTTTGGTGAAGAAGCTCTTTACCAAGATGCTTTGAACGATCTTCTTCCAGCAGCATACGAAGCAGCTGTTAAAGAAGCTGGAATCGAAGTTGTAGCACAACCAACTTTTGATGTTGTATCTATGGAAAAAGGTCAAGACTGGACATTGACAGCAGCTGTTGTCACAAAACCTGAAGTTAAATTGGGTGCTTACAAAGACCTTGAAGTATCAGTAGAAGTTTCTAAAGAAGTAACAGACGCTGATGTGGATGCTCGTATCGAACGCGAACGCAACAACTTGGCTGAATTGGTTGTTAAAGAAGGTGCTGCAGCAGAAGGTGACACAGTTGTGATCGACTTCGTAGGTTCTATCGACGGTGTTGAATTCGACGGTGGTAAAGGTGACAACTTCTCACTTGGACTTGGTTCAGGTCAATTCATCCCAGGTTTCGAAGACCAATTGGTTGGACACTCTGCTGGTGAAACAGTTGATGTGATCGTAACCTTCCCAGAAGACTACCAAGCAGCTGACCTTGCAGGTAAAGAAGCGAAATTCGTGACAACTATCCACGAAGTAAAAGCAAAAGAAGTACCAGCTCTTGACGATGAATTGGCAAAAGACATCGATGAAGAAGTTGAAACTCTTGCTGAATTGAAAGAAAAATACCGCAAAGAATTGGCAGAAGCAAAAGAAGAAGCATACAACGATGCAGTAGAAGCAGCAGCGATCGATCTTGCAGTTGAAAATGCTGAAATCGTTGAACTTCCAGAAGAAATGATCCACGAAGAAGTACACCGTTCAATCAACGAATTCCTTGGAAATATGCAACGTCAAGGAATCTCACCTGAAATGTACTTCCAAATTACTGGAACAACTCAAGATGATCTTCACAAACAATATGAAGCGGAAGCTGAAAGCCGCACGAAGACAAACCTCGTGGTTGAAGCAGTAGCGAAAGCAGAAGGCTTTGAAGCAACTGAAGAAGAAATCAACGCTGAAATCGAACAATTGGCAGCAGATTACAACATGCCAGTTGAACAAGTTCGCAACCTTCTTTCACCAGAAATGTTGAAACATGACATCACAGTGAAGAAAGCCGTGAACGTAATCACAAGCACAGCAAAAGTAAAATAATTGAGATTAAAAAGAAGAGCCGTAAGGCTCTTCTTTTTTCTGATTTCATGGAGAATCCTGGAATTTTCCTTTGACGAAAGGGGAAATTTATCGTACAATAGAGTGTAACGATAAAATGCGTGATAGATTTAGTGACGAGAAGTTTTCAATCTATCATCGAGGATAGGATGAGGTTTAAGACCGGATCCTTCTCCATTTAGGAAATGAAACATAAGGAGATTTACCCTTGGAATTAGAAGTATTTGCTGGACAAGAAAAAAGTGAACTTTCTATGATTGAAGTGGCGCGTGCGATTTTGGAATTACGCGGACGTGACCATGAAATGTACTTTAGCGATCTTGTAAATGAAATTCAAAATTACCTTGAAAAATCAAACAGCGAGATCCGTGAAGCTCTTCCATTGTTCTACACAGAATTGAATGTAGATGGAAGTTTTATCCCACTTGGAGATAACAAATGGGGTCTTCGTTCATGGTATGCCATCGATGAAGTTGACGAAGAAATCATCGCTCTTGAAGAAACTGACGAAGAAGATGCTCCTAAGAAACGGAAGAAAAAACGTGTCAATGCCTTCATGGATGGAGACGAAGATGCGATCGACTACAACGACGACGATCCAGAAGACGAAGAAGTTTACGATGCAGATCCAGCTCTTTCATATGATGAAGAAAATCCAGATGATGAAAAGAGTGAAGTCGAAGCTTACGATGCTGAAATCAATGAAATCGTACCAGATGATTTGGGTGAGGAAGTTGAATTAAGCGAAGAAGACGACGAAGAAGAGGATTCTGAAGACGAGGAAGAAGAATAAATCATAAGAAGAGGCTGGGACAAAAGTCCTAGCCTCTCAATTGTTTTTGGAATGTCGAGCAAGACGCAGTGATTGAGTGGGCTCTACTACGCTGATTTCATCAGCTTTTACAGCCCTACTCAACTGTGCGGAGGTGGGGCGACGAAATCGAATTCTAACGAATGACCGATTTCTGTCCCACTCTCTTTTTATTTGCATTGAAAAAAGTGGCGAAATGGCGTATGATAAACGTGTAAGGTTTCCCAATAGGAGGTGTTCAGATGGACTTTCGTTTAGATCAAAGTTTAGTAGCTCTTGGTATTGATACGGTTGTGGTCGGAATTGCTAGAAATGTGGATACTCAAGCAGTTTTGCCCCCTTCTTTTCTTGAAAAGAAGAAAGAGCTTGAACAATGGGCGCTCCAGTGTCAGACAGAAGAAGTAGCGACATCCCCTGTCATCAAAGGGTATACAGACCTTTTGCAAAAAGTAGGGCGTAGCATCAAGAAAAATCCACCAACAGTCCTAGCTCTTATCCGAAACATCCAGCATCGAGGAGCTCTTCCTCAGATCAATAGCATCATCGATATCTATAATGTCGAATCTCTGAAGTCTTTTCTCGCGATCGGAGGACCTGACCTAGATAAGATTGAGGGACCGATTGAATTTACAGTGAGTCAAAGAGACGATCTCTTTCTCCCTATCCTTTCTAGTGAAAAACATGTCGCACCGACAGATCCTGTCTACCGGGATCAAAAAGGAGTTCTGGCTTGGTTGGATGTACGCGATAGTGACCATTACAAATTTGAGGAGACTACGCAAAACGCCCTCTTTGTCATCCAAGGAAATACCGAGACGTCAGTCGAGATGCGTTTAGAAGCGCTAGAACGAATCCACAAGGACCTTGCTCTTTGCATGCCTCAACTTCAATTTGAGAAATTTCTCGTCACACAAAATGGAGTGGAAAAGGTCGTGTAAACAGCGAACATTATTTTCATGAAATTTTCAATTTGACAAAGTAGACCATTTGCGGTAAGATATTGTTCGGGCACCTCATTTTGAGGTCGGAGCTCCCTAAGGATTAGGGAGCTATTTTTTGTTTTTTCTGCAAAGAGGAATGGCCTCTACAACATTAGAAGAAGAGGAAAGCACATGTCAACAAAATATATTTTTGTTACGGGTGGTGTCGTATCATCCATCGGAAAAGGGATTGTCGCAGCAAGTCTTGGTCGCTTGCTCAAAAATCGTGGATTGAAAGTGACGATCCAAAAATTTGACCCTTATATCAATATCGACCCAGGGACAATGAGCCCTTACCAACACGGGGAAGTATTTGTCACAGACGATGGCGCAGAGACAGACTTGGACCTTGGTCACTATGAACGCTTTATTGATATCAATCTGAATAAGTACTCAAATGTGACAACAGGGAAAATTTATAGCGAAGTCCTTCGCAAGGAACGTCGTGGAGAATACTTGGGCGCGACTGTACAGGTTATTCCTCATATTACAGATGCCTTGAAAGAAAAGATCAAACGAGCAGCGACGACGACGGATTCGGATGTCATCATCACAGAAGTCGGGGGAACAGTTGGAGACATTGAGTCCCTTCCATTCCTTGAAGCTCTACGTCAAATGAAGGCAGATGTTGGTGCTGAAAACGTTATGTACATCCACACCACTCTTCTACCTTACTTGAAGGCTGCGGGAGAAATGAAAACCAAGCCGACCCAACACTCTGTGAAAGAATTGCGTGGTCTTGGAATTCAACCAAATATGTTGGTCATCCGGACAGAAAAACCAGCTGGTCAAGGAATTAAGAACAAGTTGGCTCAATTCTGTGATGTGGCACCAGAAGCTGTCATTGAGTCACTTGATGTGGAACATTTGTACCAAATCCCATTGAACTTGCAAGCACAAAATATGGACCAAATCGTTTGTGACCATTTGAAATTGGATGTTCCTGCAGCAGATATGACAGAATGGTCTGCAATGGTCGACAAGGTCATGAACCTCAAGAAGCAGGTCAAGATTTCCTTGGTTGGAAAATACGTAGAATTGCAAGATGCCTACATTTCTGTCGTTGAGGCCTTGAAGCACTCAGGGTATGCCAATGATGCAGAAGTCAAGATTAATTGGGTCAATGCCAATGATGTGACAGCTGAAAATGTGGCAGAACTCCTTGGAGATGCGGATGGGATCATTGTCCCAGGTGGTTTTGGTCAACGGGGAACAGAAGGAAAAATTCAAGCCATCAAGTATGCGCGTGAACAGGACGTCCCAATGTTGGGTGTCTGCTTGGGGATGCAGTTAACCTGTATCGAATTTGCCCGTCACGTTTTAGGTTTGGAAGGGGCCAATTCATCAGAATTGGATCCAGAAACCAAGTATCCAATTATCGATATCATGCGGGACCAAATCGATGTGGAAGACATGGGTGGAACGCTCCGTCTCGGTCTTTACCCATCTAAACTCAAACGAGGCTCAAAAGCAGCCGCTGCCTATGACAATCAAGAAGTGGTGCAACGTCGCCACCGTCACCGTTATGAGTTTAACAATGCTTTCCGTGAACAGTTCGAAGAAGCAGGATTTGTCTTCTCAGGCGTTTCACCAGACAACCGTTTGGTCGAAATCGTTGAAATCCCAGAAAACAAATTCTTTGTTGCTTGCCAATACCACCCAGAATTGTCAAGCCGTCCAAACCGCCCAGAAGGACTTTACACAGCCTTTATTACAGCGGCAGTTGAAAACCACGATAGCAAATAAAAATTAAGGGAGCAGGTCATTCGACCTGCTCCCTTTTTGTGAAAAAATGACAAACTCTGAAAAAAGTTTGAAAAAAATCTTGACAAAAAAGTCGTTGATTGATATACTAGTAAAGTACTCAATCGCGGGGATGGCGGAATTGGCAGACGCGCAGGACTAAGGATCCTGTGACCGCTTTAGGTCGTGAGGGTTCAAGTCCCTCTCTCCGCATCGGATCAAGATAGCTTCGGCTATCTTTTTTTGTTTTCAAATTTCTTTGTGGTAGAATAGGTGTGAGATGAGGTGAGAACATGAAGAAGAAGTATCTGGTTTTGGTTGATGGCCTTTTTGCACTATTGGGAAGTGCCATTAATTTTTTCGGTCCTATCCTGATTTTAGCGATGGGGATAGGCGCATACAAGGATACTTTTAGATATTTTATCGCCTTAAACATATGGAATGTTTTCATTTTTTTAGTGGCGATTGCTTCTAAGTATCTGCTCAGAGATGAAAAAAGAATCAAAAAATGGATTCTTTATCTTTTTCTGATAGCGGGCAGTATTCTCTTTCTTGCCTCAATCCTTGCTGTGTGTGAGAATATTCCCTTTCTTGAGGGATTGGTAAATGGACTTCTTGGGAAAATGTTTACCGACAGTCAGTTATTTGCCGCATATTTCTATTCTCAATGGGTTGCAGCGGTATCCCTTATGATTTGCGGGATTGCCTTTCTCCTTTCATTAAAAAATTTTAAAGAGAAGGATTGAAAGGGGCTTGCGCTCCCTTTTTTGCTTTTTGAATAGGATAGAAGTCTTAGGAGAGAGAGGGTTCCTCCTCATTTATCGTAAGAAATCGCTTAAAGCTACAGGAAAAGCTAGCAATTTCATCTAAAAAGTGATAAAATAAACAATGTAAGTGGGATTAACCCCACAAAAATTTATAGGAGGCCTATAACAAATGGCAATCGTTTCAGCAGAAAAATTTGTCCAAGCAGCTCGTGATAATGGTTACGCAGTTGGTGGATTTAACACAAACAACCTTGAGTGGACTCAAGCTATCTTGCGTGCAGCAGAAGCTAAACAAGCTCCAGTACTTATCCAAACTTCTATGGGTGCAGCTAAGTACATGGGTGGTTACAAATTGTGTAAAGTCCTTATCGAAGAATTGGTTGAATCAATGGGTATCACTGTACCAGTTGCTATTCACCTTGACCACGGTCACTACGATGATGCTTTGGAATGTATCCGTGTAGGTTACACTTCAGTTATGTTTGACGGTTCACACCTTCCAGTTGAAGAGAACCTTGAAAAAGCAGCTAAAGTTGTTGAATTTGCACACGCTAACGGTGTATCAGTTGAAGCTGAAGTTGGTACAATCGGTGGTGAAGAAGATGGTATCATCGGTGACGGTGAATTGGCACCAATCGAAGACGCTAAAGCAATGGTTGCTACAGGAATCGACTTCTTGGCTGCAGGTATCGGTAACATCCACGGTCCTTACCCAGCAAACTGGAAAGGTCTTCACCTTGACCACTTGCAAAAATTGACTGAAGCTGTTCCAGGCTTCCCAATCGTATTGCACGGTGGATCAGGTATCCCTGACGATCAAATCCAAGCAGCTATCAAACTTGGCGTTGCAAAAGTTAACGTTAACACTGAATGCCAAATCGCATTTGCAAATGCTACTCGTCAATTCGTACGTGAATACGATGCAAACGAAGCAGAATACGACAAGAAGAAACTCTTCGACCCACGTAAATTCTTGAAACCAGGTTTCGAAGCAATTACTGCAGCTGTTGAAGAACGTATCGACGTATTCGGTTCAGAAGGCAAAGCTTAATAAAAACAGGAAAGCAAGGTCCCGTGTGGATCTTGTTTTTTTGTATGGGAAAAGTTGCTTCCGGGATTTAATTTTTGTACAATATGCCTATGAAAAAATTTAAACAGTTTAGCTGGATCGTTTGTGGCTTTCTCCTGCTCTATTTAGGTGCTACATTTGTTTTTCATCAATTTAGTTTACGAAATGAAAGTAAGCTTCTCACACCCATTGGTAAACAAGTGACAGTCAATGGACATCGAATGAATGTCTCTGTTAAAGGAGAAGGATCTGAAACAATCGTTTTTCTTTCCGGTGCAGGTATCGCCTCTCCTATTTTAGACTTTAAGAATCTATCAGATTCCCTATCCAAAAAATACAAAGTTGTTGTCGTGGAGCGAGCAGGATATGGTTTTAGTGAAGATAGTGATCGTTCAAGAGATGTGATGGAGGTCCTTTCTGAGACCCGTCAAGCTTTGGTGCAAGCTCATGTTTCAGGTCCTTATGTGATTATTTCGCATTCTATGGCTAGTTTAGAGAGTCTTGCTTGGCAAGAGAAATATCCGAATGAAGTGAAGGCTTTGATTGGCCTGGATTGGGCCTTGCCAGCGAGCTATGAAGATTTAAAAGAACATCCAACTCTCATAACCTTAGCTTATTGGACGAGTAAGATTGGCTTGCTTCGTTATTTCCCAGAGTCTGTTTACCTGAAGAATTCTGACTTGACCAAAAGAGAGCGCCAGCAATACCGATTTTTAGCCTACAAGCAGTTGCTGTCGACGGCTATGCTCAATGAGACCCGTACTGTAAAGAAAAATGCCCAAAAGGTTAGTAAATTTACCATTGATCCCAAAATCCCTGTACTTCTCTTGGTTTCAAATGGGGAGGGAACCAGCTTTAGTCAATCGAAGTGGCAGAACTATGCAAAAGATTTTTCTAGAAACCAGTCGAATATTCAAGTCGACTATATAGATGCGCCTCACGACCTCTATCATTATCAAAGCGATGCTATTGTTTCTCGTATTAAAGAATTTTTAGAGAATAATTGAGGGCTTAAAAATCCATTGAGACTGATGATAATAATTAAATGCTGAAGGATTAACAGTAGAATCGTTAATTTTCTCGATTAAAAAAATTCTTTTTCTTAACAATAAGCCTGCCCCTAAGGGCAGGTTTTTTGGTGTCTTAAGGAAACTATTTAACAGAATTTTTGATTAAAAGTTTCATTTTAAGAGAGAAATCTCTAATTTCATAATTAATAAGCAAACGCTTGCATTCCTATTTTTATTAGATTATAATAGGTTGGTATAAAGCCTTCTGTAATAATATTGAGTAAGTGTAGAAAGTAAGGATTTAGAATATTTGTAGTCAAAGATACAATGTTGCTTCTTACGATAGGGAGATGGATATGGCAATGATAGAAGTGGAACATCTTCAGAAAAATTTTGTGAAGACAGTTAAGGAGCCGGGGTTAAAGGGAGCCTTGCGCTCCTTTATTCATCCTGAAAAGCAGACCTTTGAAGCGGTCAAGGATTTAACTTTTGAAGTACCCAAGGGGCAGATTCTAGGCTTTATCGGAGCTAATGGTGCTGGGAAGTCGACAACCATCAAAATGCTAACAGGGATTTTGAAACCGACATCTGGTTTTTGTCGGATTAACGGCAAGATTCCCCAGGATAATCGCCAAGATTATGTCAAGGATATTGGAGTCGTTTTCGGACAACGTACCCAGCTATGGTGGGATTTGGCACTGCAAGAGACCTACACGGTTTTAAAGGAGATTTACGATGTGCCAGACTCGCTTTTCCATAAGCGTATGGACTTTTTGAATGAAGTATTGGATTTGAAGGAATTTATCAAGGATCCTGTGCGGACTCTTTCACTGGGTCAACGGATGCGGGCGGATATTGCGGCTTCCTTACTTCACAATCCCAAAGTTCTCTTTTTAGATGAGCCGACTATTGGTTTGGATGTGTCGGTCAAGGACAACATTCGACGTGCTATCACCCAGATTAATCAGGAGGAAGAGACAACTATTCTCTTGACTACTCATGATTTGAGTGATATTGAGCAACTCTGTGATCGGATTTTTATGATTGATAAGGGGCAAGAGATTTTTGATGGAACGGTTAGCCAGCTCAAGGAGACCTTTGGAAAGATGAAGACTCTCTCCTTTGACCTGACGCCAGGTCAAAATCATCTAGTCTCTCATTATGAGGGCTTGCCTGATATGTCCATTGATAGACAAGGAAATACTCTCAATATTGAATTCGATAGTTCCCGCTACCAGTCGGCCGATATTATCAAGCAAACCTTATCTGATTTTGAGGTCCGTGATTTGAAGATGGTAGATACGGATATTGAAGATATTATCCGTCGCTTCTATCGAAAGGAGCTCTAAGATGGTCAAATTGTGGAGACGTTATAAACCCTTTATCAATGCAGGGATTCAGGAGTTGATTAGCTATCGAGTCAACTTTATTCTTTATCGGATTGGCGATGTCATGGGTGCTTTTGTGGCTTTTTATCTATGGAAGGCTGTCTTTGATTCCTCCCAGGAGCCTTTGATTCAGGGCTTCAGTATGGCGGATATCACCCTCTACATCATCATGAGTTTTGTGACTAATCTTCTGACTAGGTCGGATTCTTCCTTTATGATTGGTGATGAGGTCAAGGATGGTTCCATTATCATGCGCTTGTTGCGACCAGTGCATTTTGCGGCTTCTTACCTCTTTACGGAGCTTGGTTCCAAGTGGTTGATTTTTATCTCTGTTGGACTGCCATTTTTAAGTGTCATTGTTTTGATGAAAATCTTATCTGGGCAAGGGATTGTAGAAGTGCTGGGACTAACTACCCTTTATCTTTTTAGCTTAACGCTGGCCTATCTGATTAACTTTTTCTTTAATATCTGCTTTGGATTTTCAGCCTTTGTATTTAAAAATCTTTGGGGTTCCAACCTACTTAAGACTTCCATAGTGGCCTTTATGTCTGGGAGTTTGATTCCCTTGACTTTCTTTCCAAAGGTCATTTCATATATTCTGTCCTTCTTACCTTTCTCATCCTTAATTTACACTCCGGTCATGATTATTGTTGGGAAATACGATGCTAGTCAGATTCTTCAAGCACTTTTGCTTCAGCTTTTCTGGCTTATAGTGATGGTGGGCTTGTCTCAGTTGATTTGGAAACGAGTCCAGTCATTTATCACCATTCAGGGAGGTTAGTATGAAAAAATATCAACGCATGCATCTGATTTTTATCAGACAGTACATCAAGCAAATCATGGAATACAAGGTAGATTTTGTGGTTGGTGTGTTGGGAGTCTTTCTGACTCAAGGCCTGAACCTCTTGTTTCTCAATGTCATCTTTCAACACATTCCCTCCCTAGAAGGGTGGACTTTTCAAGAAATTGCCTTTATCTATGGATTTTCCTTAATTCCAAAGGGACTAGATCATCTCTTTTTTGACAATCTCTGGGCTTTAGGTCAACGACTAGTTCGAAAAGGGGAGTTTGACAAGTATCTGACTCGTCCTATCAATCCTCTCTTTCACATCCTCGTTGAGACCTTTCAGATTGATGCCTTGGGTGAACTTTTGGTCGGTGGAATTTTACTAGCGACAACGGCGACTAGCATTGCTTGGACTCTTCCAAAATTCCTGATTTTTCTAGTTTGTATTCCTTTTGCGACCTTGATTTATACTTCCTTGAAAATTGCAACAGCCAGCATCGCTTTTTGGACCAAGCAGTCAGGTGCCATGATTTACATTTTCTATATGTTTAATGATTTTGCCAAGTATCCTATTTCTATTTACAATTCGCTCCTTCGTTGGTTAATTAGCTTTATTGTACCTTTCGCCTTTACGGCCTACTATCCTGCCAGCTATTTCTTGCAGGACAAGGATGGACTCTTTAATATTGGTGGTTTGATTCTGATTTCCCTTGTTTTCTTTGTTATTTCCCTCAAACTTTGGGACAGGGGATTGGATGCCTACGAAAGTGCTGGTTCGTAAGAGGTAAAGTAAGACTAAAATCAAGAAAGGAACTTATGATGTTTGTAATTAAAGAAGTCAAGGGTGAAGATCAAAAAATGGCAGTTGTCGCTGAGATTTTAAGGGATTTGCCAGAATGGTTTGGAATACCAGAAAGCACGCAAGCCTACATTAAAGGAGCTAAGGATTTACGAGTTTGGGCTGCTTATCAAGAAAATGATGTAGTAGGGTTTATAAGTTTATCATATTCGAGTGAAGATTGTGCTGAAATTGACTGTCTAGGCGTGAAAAAATCATTCCAAGGTCAAGGAATTGGAAGGGAATTAATTACGACTATAGAAAGAGAAGCAGTCAAACAAGTGGACTACCTACAGGTCAAAACAGTCGCAGAAGGTTCAAATAAAGATTATGACCGAACAAATGTCTTTTATCGCAGTCTTGGTTTTAAAAAATTAGAGATTTTTCCGCAACTATGGGATCCACAGAATCCATGTCAGATTCTGATTAAAAAGATCAACTAAAAGTGCTTGACATCCGCTATCAGAGTGCTATACTAAGAAGGTAATCGCCGATTTAGCTCAGTTGGTAGAGCAACGCACTCGTAACGCGTAGGTCACAGGTTCGATCCCTGCAATCGGCATAGGAAGAAACTGCTTTAAAGGAGCGAGACGACGAATGATGGTGATCACATATTCGTTCGGTCTCGCTCCTTTTTTGACCGCATAGGCGCCATTTTTGACCACTTAGTCAAAAGTCCTTGTCGCCGTTGGGGCTCTCTGCTATCATAGAATCATCAAAGGAAGAAATACTTCCAAATAATCAAAATGAGGTATATGATGAAAAAATTACTTGGACTTGCATTGATTCTTGCTGCTCTTGCAGTTGTGATAATGGGAATGGTTGGCTTTCCAAAGATCGATGTGAATATCTGGCCTTTGTTCCCTGTTCTCTTATTTGCTTTCTTTACACTTGAAAATCTCTTGAAAAAAGATTACAAGGCAAGTGTTATCTGCGCCTTGATCGCATTTATGATCGCAAATGCGATTTACGATCTCTTGCCGGTCTCAAATGGTCTAGTTATCACAGCAGGTGTGCTCGCTTGCGTGGGTCTTAGTTTTCTTTTACCGGACAAGGAAAGCAATAAATAAAGAAAGGAGGCTGGGATAAAAGTCCTAGCCTCTCAATTGTCTTTGGATTGTAGAGCAAGACGCAGTGGTTGAGTGGGCTCTACTACGCTGATTTCATCAGCTTTTACAGCACTACTCAACTGTGCGGAGGTGGGACGACGAAATCGAATTCTAACGAATTACCGATTTCTGTCCCACTCTCTTTTTTACTTCTCAAATACGACCTCTTGATGGGGAAAACGTGCCACTTACTGAAAAGCCCTTGTTTTGTTTTCAACAGCTGTTATAATGGTACTATCAAAACGTTGGGAAAGGAGTTTTATGAAAGTTAGAATCGAATTGGATCCATCTATGGACGAGCCTGAGATCTTGATTCGAGCTCCGCGCTTGACCCCGGAGTTGACCCAGCTGCAAGAGAGAATCCTAGAACAAAAGGTTGCTCCTTTGGCCTTTTACAAGGATCGAAGTGAATATTTTCTGGATGTGGCATCGATCCTCTTTTTTGAGACGGACGGGGAGAAGATTTTTGGACACACCAAGGACGAGGCCTATGAGGTCAAGCAAAAGCTCTATGAGTTGGAGGAGCTGCTTCCCATCGCCTTTTGTCGAATTTCCAAATCCACCATTGTCAACGCAAAGCAGATCTATTCTCTAGAAAAGTCTTTTTCAGGAACCAGCACGGTCAATTTCTATCAGACCCATAAGCAGGTTCACGTATCCAGACGCTACTATCAACTCTTAAAAGAACGACTAAATGAAATGAGGTAATATCATGAGAAAAAAATTAATCGGAGTATTCTTAATCCTTTTAGCAGCTTTAATCCTCTTACAAGGCTATTTTGTAAAATGGGACATTAGCATCTGGACCTTAGCTTGGGTTACCTTGCTTGCAGTCCTATCCCTCTCTAGTTTCTTAAAACGCCATTTTGGTTGGGGCTTCATCTATGGACTTTTAGCCCTCTTTTGTCTCAATGGGCAATACCATTTCCTCCCAGTTTCAAATTCAGTTGTCATCCTTTCCTCAATTCTCGCTGTGATTGGGCTCAACATTTTGTTTAAACCCTCTAAGAAAACAAAAGCCCGCCTAGCTTCCTATTCTGCTGGGTCCATGAGTAAGTCGGATGGCAATGACATCGATGTCACTTTTTCAACAGTGACAAAATATCTCAATGACCAACACTTTACCCACGGAAGTGCAGATGTGAGTATGGGAGAAGCTTCGGTTTATTTTGACAATTGCCGCATCGAAGGTCCGTCAGCCCAGTTTGTTGTCGATGTTTCCCTTGGAAGTTTGAGTCTCTATGTACCAAGTGATTGGCGTGTCCATGTTCATGTGGATAATTCCCTTTCGGCTATCCAGCATCAGGAAAATCCAAGTGCTCTGACAAGCAAGGATTTCTACATTACGGGCGATGTTTCCTTAGGAAATCTGGAAATTATCTATGTCGGAGCGAATTCGTTTTCTTAAGTCGGAAATGAAAAACTTTGGCCAAAAGCTTGCCAAGAGAGATTTTTTTTGGTAATATAGTACGGTATGTGGTGCTAGCACATCCGTTATATTAGATCTAATAGGAGGAAACACAGAAATGGCTAAAGTATGTTATTTCACAGGTCGTAAGACTGTATCAGGTAACAACCGTTCACACGCTATGAACCAAACAAAACGTGCCGTAAAACCAAACCTTCAAAAAGTAACTGTCCTTATCGATGGTAAACCTAAAAAAGTTTGGGCTTCAGCTCGTGCATTGAAATCTGGTAAAGTAGAACGCGTTTAATAAAGAGTACAGAACCTCATAGAGGTTCTTTTCTTTTTCTCTAGAGACAGCTGTCACAGCGGGAGAAGAATAGTCCCTACCCTTTTACAGTTGACCTCTTTTATGGTAAAATAGAATATAAAATACTTTTGAGGTAGAAATTATGACAGTAAAAATCAATACAAAGGACGGTCAAATTGAATTGACTGATGAGGTTATCGCAACTGTTGTAGGCGGTGCCGCTACTGAGATCTTCGGTGTGGTTGGAATGGCCAGCAAAAATGCGATCAAAGATAATTTCCAAGCCCTCCTAGGGAAAGAAAACTTCTCTAAAGGTGTTGTTGTCAAAACAACGGAAGCAGGAACTATCGCAGTTGATGTTTACACTGTTTTGAGCTATGGAACAAAGATTAGCGAAGTCTCAAAAAATATTCAAGAACGTGTGAAATTTAGTTTGGAAAATCAACTTGGAATCACTACGGATACTGTGAATGTCTATATTCAAAATATCAAGATTGTGGGAGAATAATCGTGGCTAATATTACTACAAGTTTATTTCAAGAAATGGTTCAAGCGGGGGCTACGCGCTTAAATAAACAAGCGGAATATGTAAACTCTTTGAACGTCTTTCCTGTACCAGATGGAGATACAGGGACTAATATGGGAATGACCATCGAAAATGGGGCCAAAGAAGTATCTGACCGTTCTGCATCAACTGTTGGAGAAGCAGCAGGAATCTTTGCTAAAGGTCTCTTGATGGGTGCGCGTGGGAACTCAGGAGTCATCACTTCTCAATTGTTCCGCGGATTTTCTCAAAGTGTCAAAGACAAAGAAGAATTGGATGGAGCAGCACTTGCAGCAGCCTTCCAATCTGGGGTAGAAGTTGCTTATAAAGCCGTTATGAAGCCGGTTGAAGGAACCATTTTGACGGTTTCTCGTGGAGCAGCCATCGGGGCTAAGAAAAAAGCAGAATCTACCAACGATGCAGTAGAAGTTATGCGTGCCGCTCTTGAAGGAGCTAAAACTGCTCTTGCGAAGACTCCAGATATGTTGCCAGTCTTGAAAGAAGTTGGCGTGGTAGACTCTGGTGGTCAAGGGTTGGTCTTCATCTATGAAGGATTCTTGTCAGCCTTGACAGGTGAATTCATCGCTTCTGAAGAGTTCCAAGCAACACCTGCAACCATGTCAGAAATGATCAATGCAGAACACCACAAGTCAGTTGCTGGCCATGTCGCAACTGAAGACATCAAGTTTGGTTACTGTACAGAAATCATGGTCGCTTTGAAACAAGGTCCAACCTATGTCAAAGACTTCGATTACGATGAATTCCGTAACTATTTGAACAACCTTGGGGATTCCCTATTGGTGGTGAATGACGATGAGATTGTCAAAGTTCACGTCCATACAGAAGATCCAGGTCTTGTCATGCAAGAAGGTCTTAAGTACGGAAGCTTGGTCAAGGTCAAAGTCGACAACATGCGCAACCAACACGAAGCGCAAGTTGAAAAAGAAGAGCGCCAAGCCAAACCAGTTGAAGAAAAAGAATATGCCATCATCGCAGTAGTTGCTGGTGACGGATTGGCTGATATCTTTAAAGCGCAAGGAGTTGATTACATCATCTCTGGTGGTCAAACTATGAACCCATCAACAGAAGACTTTGTCAAAGCAGTTGAAGAGTTGAATGCGCGCAACATCATTATCTTGCCAAACAACAAAAATATCTTGATGGCTGCTCAATCTGCAGCAGAAGTGATTGAGCAACCTGCAGCAGTTGTTGAGACCAAGACCATCCCTCAAGGATTGACTAGTCTTCTTGCCTTTGATGAAAGCAAATCAATCGAAGAAAACTACGAACGCATGAGCGCTTCATTGGGCGATGTTGTGTCTGGTAGTGTGACAACAGCGGTTCGTGATACCACTATTGATGGGCTTGAAATCCATGAAAATGATAATCTTGGAATGGTCGATGGCAAAATCGTTGTTTCAAATCCAGATATGATGGAAACCTTGGAAGAAACATTCGCTCATATGTTGGACGAAGATAGTGAAATTGTGACCATCTATGTCGGTGAAGACGGCAGTGAGGAGTTGGCAAATGAATTGGCCCAAGCCCTTGCTGAGAAGTATGAAGATGTAGAAGTGAAAATCCACCAAGGTGGCCAACCGGTCTACCCATACTTGTTTAGTGTAGAATAATTGAACAGAAGGTTCCTTTCGGAACCTTTTTTGTATATAGAAAAACGAGGAGATTCCTATGAAATCGGCGTGATTCAGAGGGATTGAGACTGAAGTGAACCGTCCACTGAGGCTTTATTCGTGAGAAAAAGGAGTTTCTGCAAAAAGTCTCATATTCATCAGATTTTTATTCAAATTGAAGAGCTTGAAAAGAGGGGGAAATGGTTTGAGAAGTGGAGTTTTTAGACAAGAAAGACGCGATATGTTATACTGGTATCAGTATGTGAAAGGAGAGTTATAAAAATGAAGAAATTTTTTGTAACCCTTGGGCTAGCCATTTTGGTATTGACTGGTTGTTCGCAATCCCAAACAAAGAAAATTACAACCGCTAGCTCATCTAGCAGTTCCACTGTTAAAAAAGAAGTAAAAAATGAAGAAAAAACCACAACCTTAGTAGGAGATATCAATGGAACAAAACACCGGGATATCATCAAGTCTAAGGGAGATAAGGTTGAAAACCTTCGCATCGAAGTGACGGCCAATCTGCCCCAACAACTTGGGACCATCGCAGCAGAAAAGTCACCTGAAGAGCTCACAGCAGCTATTCAAGCTTTGCTGGAGCAAAATGAAGACTATAAGAAACTAAAAACCGTTCCCGGTTTTAGTTTGGAATACACAGTCACACCAGAAAAGAAATTGCTCTCAACCAGTGTGATTGACCTCAACCAAATTGATGCCAAGTCTCTAGAAGAAATTTCTTACTTCAAAGATGCTGGTCTCAATGATTTGAAAAACATGAAGGCGGATGCCTTGGTGAAGGCCTTGAAATTGCATGGCATGAAAGAAGAAGGCCAGTAAGAAGAATAGAAAAAGTCGAGTGGAGTCACTTGGCTTTTTTTAGTGACTTTTGTCATGTGAGCCAGTGACAAAATCATCTAGTTGCCTCTTCTTCCTTTTCATATAATAAAGTCAGAAAGTAAGAGGTAAGGAAAAATGAAACAATGGTTCTATAAAGTGTTTACGTTAACAGTGGTGGGGATGGTCGTCTATTTGATCTTTTCAAAGGATGATAGTCTCTATTACCATTTTCCTTGGGAATTATTTGCTGGGATTGGCATCATGAGCTGGGCGGTTCAAGAAGGATTGAAAATGATCAAGGCTGTTAAAAAGGAGATGGAGCAATGAAAAAGAAACTTGAAATTGGATTGGTAGCTGTTTTGTGTTTGCTCCTTTGGGCAACTGAGATGATGACGGGCTGGTTTTCTGCCCATTTTCCTAGCTGGTTTTTCCAAACGGTTTGGGGAGTGACCTTGGTCGTCTATGTCATCATTCCAGCTGGCCAGATTTGGTTGAAAGGAGAGTCTCATGAGTGTCATTAGAGTAGAGAACTTGAACAAAAGTATCAAAGGAAAGGTGATCCTAGAAGATCTTTCTTTCACAGTGGAACGGGGGGATTGCCTGGCCTTGATTGGGCCAAACGGAGCTGGGAAAACAACCTTGATGAACTGTCTGCTGGGAGATATGAAGGCGACTTCTGGAACTATTGAAGTAGAGGGGAAGGCACCTGGTCATCCTCAGTTAAAGGCTAGTGTGTCCTATCTCCCTCAAGAGAATGCTATCGTTCAAAAGTTAACCGTGCAGGAACTGATCAACTTCTTTCGCTCTATTTATCCTAATCCCTTAACAGGGGAAGAAATTGATGATTTATTACGTTTTAGCTCAGAACAAAAGAAGCAATTGGCTAGTAAGTTGTCTGGTGGTCAAAAGCGTCTCTTATCTTTTGTTCTAACCTTGATTGGTCGTCCCAGTCTTTTGTTTTTGGACGAGCCAACTGCTGGAATGGATACTTCCACCCGCCAACGCTTTTGGGAGATCGTCGGGCATTTAAAGGAAGAAGGCGTGACCATTGTCTATTCTTCGCATTACATCGAGGAAGTAGAACATACAGCTGATCGGATCCTGGTCTTGCATCAGGGCCGTTTGCTTCGGGATACGACACCTCTCGCTATGAGAAGCGAAGAGGTAGAAAAACATTTCACCCTGCCTTTGCGTTATCAAGCTCTAGTGGCAGAGATGGAAGGCATTGGTCAAGTGGTCATTAAACCCGATGCTCTTCAGGTTGTGACACGCGACGCCAATCGTTTGTGGACTCGCTTGCAAGAAGAAGGATGTTCGATCCAAGAAATCGAAGTAAGCAATCGAAGTTTATTGGATTCTATTTTTGAAAATACAAAGGAAGTAGGTAGAGAAGATGAAACGCATGAAAGCTCTCGGCGTGGTTGAGTGGCATTTGACCAGTCGCCAAGCTATTTATTACTTGTTATCAATTGGGATGCCCACGGCCTTTTATCTCTTCTTTTCAGGGATGTACCAGGACACGCCAGGGGCACCCGCTCACTTTATGAGGGATTATCTTTTGTCCATGACGGCTTTTTCCATGATGTCTACGGCTATCTTTTCTTTTCCAACTGTTCTTGAAACCGATCGACTCAACAATTGGCAAAAAGTATTGCGCCATACTCCGGTATCTATGGTAGAATATTATTTAATAAAGGTTGTCGGTCTCTTTGTCGATTTTCTCCTATCGATTGGAGTTGTCTTTACCGTGGGACATGTGGTGCGGCATGTGAATATGTCCCTACAGGATTGGGTCTTGTCGGCCTTTATTCTCATCCTAGGAAGTCTAGCTTTTGTAGCTCTCGGTCTAGTTTTGACCCTGCTTCCTTCCAGTCAATTGATGTCTGTTGTGGGCAATCTCCTTTACATGGGGCTGGCTGTTATGGGTGGACTATGGATGCCCATTAGCCTATTTCCAGAATGGATGCAAGCCATTGGCAAATGCCTACCAACCTATCAATTGATGGAACTGATCAAAACCTTTTTAAACAAGGGACAGGTCAATGGCTTTGCTAGTCTTTATTTAGCTTTGTTTACCCTGGTCTTGTTTGCCCTTGTTATCGTCTATCGTCGTCATTCTGAGGTTCGTTCATGATTGAAAAACTCAAACATATTCACCATATGTTTTATGTAGGCTTAATCTTTATGGCCTTTCCCTTTGCTTCTATTTTCTTAGGGCAGATTCCCTGGTGGCATTTCTTTTTAGCCATCTTCTTTATGATAAGCTATCTAGGAATCCTCATTACTGAAAATAAGAAACTGACCTGGCTTTTTTGGATTTATCTTCTATTTTATATTGCAGGAAATACCTTTTTTGTTGGAACTAGCTTTTGTTGGTTTTACTATTATGTGAGCAATATTTTGATCTATCGTTTTGGGATTCGCGATTTTCGCTCGCCCTTTCTTTGGACGGCTGTTGGATCACTACTGATCCTTTTTGGAGCTCTATTATTTAATAGGGAGATGAGAGAAAATGATTGGCTTTTTGTCCTGATCGTCTCTTTGTTTATCGCGGTTATGACCTTTAGTATGGTTCGGATGGAGATGATGGAAGAGTTGAAAGTTGACCATGCCAAGCAAAACGCCCAGATCAATCTCTTGCTGGCAGAAAACGAGCGCCATCGGATTGGCCGTGATCTGCATGACAGTCTAGGACACACCTTTGCCATGCTGAGTGTCAAGGCGGACCTAGCTGATCAATTCTTGGCATTGGGTCAGGTTGAGAAGGCCCAGGAGCAGGTGCAAGAGATTCAAGCCATCAGTCAAGAGTCCATGCACCAAGTCCGTGAGATTGTGGAGAATTTGAAGCAGCGAACCCTGGCAAGAGAGCTAGAAACCGTCAAGCAAATGCTGGAAGTAGCTCAAATCAAAGTGGAGATTCAGAACGAGCTTGATACAGCCAGCATCTCGCCGATCCTAGAATCTGCTCTAGCCATGGTGTCTCTGGAATTAGCCACCAATATGATCAAACATGCCAAAGCGACGCAGGCCTTTCTCTCTTATTGCTCCACCGAGACAGGTGTAGAAATGGTTGCAGAAGACAATGGCATCGGCTTTAGTAAAGTTTCCGATAAGGATCTGCACTCGATCCGCGAACGGATTGCCTTGTTGAGAGGAGAGTTAGAGATCAGTCGTCGTCACAAGCCAACCCGCATAGAAATACGGATCCCCTATCAAGAAAGGAAATAAGATGCGCTTATTAGTTGCTGAAGACCAAAGTATGTTACGCGATGCGCTCTGCCAGCTCTTGCTCCTACAAGAGGATGTGGAAGATGTCTTGCAGGCTGGCGATGGGCAAGAGGCCATTCGTTTACTCGAAACACATCCAGTCGATATTGCGATTTTAGATATCGAAATGCCCATCAAAACTGGGTTAGAAGTGTTGGAATGGACTAAAAGTCAACAACCCCAGCTCAAGGTCGTCATCGTTACCACCTTTAAGCGACCGGGCTATTTTGAGCGGGCCCTCAAGGCTGGAGTCGATGCCTATGTCTTAAAAGAACGCCGCATTACGGATTTGATGGCCACTCTGCATACCGTTTTAGCAGGGCAAAAAGAATATTCGCCTGAATTAATGGAAGGGATTTTGACCCATCCCAATCCTCTAAGCCCTCAAGAAAAGGCAGTTCTAAAAGAAGTCGCAAAAGGGGCTTCTAACCAAGAAATTGCTGATCGCTTATTTCTCTCAAACGGGACCATCCGCAATTATATGTCAGCCATTCTGACCAAGTTGGATGCGGAAAACCGGACCGAGGCGGCAAAAATTGCCCAAGAAAAGGGTTGGTTATAAGGAAGAAAAGAGAGTGGGACAGAAATCGGTAATTCGTTAGAATTCGATTTCGTCGTCCCACCTCCGCACAGTTGAGTAGGGCTGTAAAAGCTGATGAAATCAGCGTAGTAGAGCCCACTCAACCACTGCGTCTTGCTCGACAATCCAAAAACAAAAAAGAGGCTAGGACTTTTGTTGAACCGCACCCCAAAAGTTAGACAGAAAAAATCTAACTTTTGGGGTGTTTTTATTATGAAATTGACATATAAGGATAAGGTTCAAATATATGAACTTAGAAAACAAGGGCGAAGCTTCAAAGAGCTTTCAAATATATTCGGGATAAATATTCCTAATCTTAGGTACATGATTAAATTGATTGATCGTTACGGTATAGAGTTCGTCAAAAAGGGGAAGAATCGTTATTATTCTCCTAAATTAAAACGAGAAATTATTGATAAAGTTCTGCTTGAAGGTCGTTCACAAATAAGGGTGTCTCTAGATTATGCTCTCCCAAACCAAGGAATGCTTCCAAATTGGCTGGCACAATACAAGAAAAATGGGTATACTATTGTTGAGAAAACAAGAGGGAGAGCACCTAAAATGGGACGCAAGCCAAAGAAGAAACCTGAAGAAATGACAGAGTTAGAACGTCTTCAAGCAGAAAATGAATACCTGAGAGCGGAGAATGCTGTTCTAAAAAAGTTGAGAGAACTCCGATTGAAGGAGGAAAAAGAGCAAGAAGAAAAACGAAAATTGTTCAAGGATTGGTAGCAGAGTTTTCTTTAGATATCCTTCTAAAGATTATTAAGCTTGCCCGTTCAACTTATTATTATCACTTAAAACAGCTGGATCAAAGCGATAAGGATGATCAAGTTAAAGCTGAAATTCAGTCAATTTATACTGAGCATAAAGGAAATTACGGCTATCGTCGCATGACTCTAGAATTACGAAATCGTGGCTTCGTAGTGAACCATAAGAAGGTGCAGCGTCTTATGAAAGTACTTGGTTTAACGGCTCGAATTCGCCGTAAACGGAAGTATTCTTCATACCAAGGAGAGGTTGGCAAGAAAGCAGATAACCTTATTCAACGTCAATTTGAAGCAACCAAACCAATGCAAAAGTGCTACACAGATGTGACAGAATTTGCCATTCCAGCAAGCAGCCAAAAGCTTTATTTATCACCAGTTTTAGATGGCTTTAACAGCGAAGTTATCTCCTACAATCTTTCTACTTCGCCGAACTTAGTACAAATGAAAGCTATGCTAGAACAAGCCTTTACAGCGAACCATTACGAAAATACAATTCTCCATAGTGACCAAGGATGGCAATACCAACACGATTTCTATCATCATTTTTTAAAGAATAAGGGAATCCAACCATCTATGTCACGTAAGGGAAATAGCCCAGATAACGGTATGATGGAATCTTTCTTTGGCATTCTTAAGTCTGAAATGTTTTATGGTTATGAGAATACGTTTCAGTCACTTGAGCACTTGGAACAAGCTATTGTCGACTATATTGATTACTACAACAACAAACGAATTAAGGTAAAACTAAAAGGACTTAGTCCTGTACAATACAGAACTAAATCCTTTGCTTAAATTAATTGTCTAACTTTTTGGGGTCAGTACATGTCCCAGCCTCTTTTTTGTGATAGACCTAGCATTTTTAGAAAAACTCTCATTCTTCGGATTTGGATAGAAAATTCAGAAAATTTACTATTTTTCCTTGAAATATTTTCTAAAAATGGTATGATAGTAGCATGCTAATTTGATATACAAAGTACTGGAAAGGAGAGACATGGAGAAAATTACCTTAGAAACTGCAAAAACCGGTTCAGAGCTCGTTCTTGAAACCCTGCGTGATTTGGGCATTGACACGATTTTTGGTTATCCTGGTGGAGCGGTTTTGCCTTTATACGATGCCATCTATAGCTTTGAGGGTATCCAGCATATCTTGGGTCGTCATGAACAAGGATGCTTGCATGAGGCTGAAGGCTACGCCAAATCAACTGGAAAGCTGGGTGTCGCAGTCGTCACTAGTGGACCGGGGGCGACCAATGCCATTACAGGGATTGCAGATGCCATGAGCGATAGCGTTCCCCTATTAGTCTTCACTGGTCAAGTCAATCGTGCTGGGATCGGGAAAGACGCCTTTCAAGAAGCGGATATCGTGGGAATTACCATGCCCATCACCAAGTACAACTATCAAGTACGTGAGACGGCAGATATTCCACGAATTATCACAGAAGCTGTCCATATTGCGACGACCGGCCGTCCTGGCCCTGTGGTAATTGACCTTCCAAAGGATGTGTCTGCTTTAGAGACAGATTTTATCTATGAACCAAGTGTGAAGCTTCCAAGCTACCAGCCTACCATTGAACCCAATGAATTGCAGATCAAAAAGATTTTGAAGCAATTGAGTAAGGCTAAAAAACCAGTTCTTCTTGCTGGTGGTGGGGTGAGTTACGCTGGAGCTGCAAAAGAGTTGATTGCTCTAGCAGAGCGCTATCAAATTCCGGTAGTGACCAGTCTGTTAGGCCAAGGAACGATTGCAACCAGTCATCCTCTTTTCCTAGGGATGGGAGGCATGCATGGATCCTTCGCGGCCAATATCGCTATGACAGAGACGGATTTCATGATCAGTGTTGGTTGTCGATTTGACGACCGTTTGACAGGGAATCCAAAGACTTTCGCTAAAAATGCTAAGGTTGCCCATATCGACATTGATCCTGCAGAGATTGGTAAGATCATTGCTGTCGACATTCCTGTCGTTGGCGATGCAAAGAAAGCCTTGCAACAGTTGCTAGCAGAGCCAACGGTTCATAATAACACTGAAAAGTGGATCGAAAAGGTGACCCAAGATAAGAACCGGGTTCGTTCTTACGATAAGAAGGAACGGGTTGTGCAACCACAAGCTGTGATTGAACGCATTGGAGAGTTGACCAAGGGAGACGCTATTGTCGTCACAGACGTTGGACAACACCAAATGTGGGCAGCTCAATACTATCCTTACCAAAATGAGCGCCAATTGGTAACATCTGGTGGTCTAGGAACGATGGGATTCGGTGTTCCTGCAGCTATCGGAGCGAAAATTGCCAATCCAGATAAAGAAGTTGTTCTCTTTGTCGGAGATGGTGGTTTCCAAATGACCAATCAAGAATTGGCAATCTTAAATATTTATAAGGTTCCGATCAAGGTCGTTATGCTCAACAACCACTCGCTTGGAATGGTCCGTCAATGGCAAGAAGCCTTCTATGATGGTCGGACGTCAGAGTCAGTCTTTGATAGCCTTCCAGATTTCCAATTGATGGCGCAAGCTTACGGGATCAAGAATTATAAATTTGATAATCCTGAAACTCTTGAGAAGGATTTGGAAGTCATCACAGAAGATGTACCAATGTTCATCGAAGTAGACATTTCTCGGAAAGAGCATGTCTTGCCGATGGTACCAGCTGGTAAGAGTAATCATGAGATGTTGGGGGTGAAGTTTAATGCGTAGAATGTTAACAGCCAAACTTCAAAACCGCTCAGGTGTTCTGAACCGCTTTACTGGAGTCTTGTCGAGACGTCAAGTCAATATCGAAAGCATCTCTGTTGGCGCAACAGAAAACCCTAATGTATCGCGGATTACCATTATCATTGATGTTGCTTCGCATGATGAAGTAGAGCAAATCATCAAACAGCTCAACCGCCAAGTGGATGTGATCCGTGTCCGGGATATCACTGATAAACCACACTTGGAGCGCGAAGTGATCCTGGTGAAAGTTTCTGCACCTGCTGAGAAGCGAGCAGAAATCTTGGCCATTATTCAACCTTTCCGTGCGACCGTGGTCGATGTAGCCCCAAGCTCTATCACCGTTCAAATGACGGGAAATGCAGAAAAGAGCGAAGCCCTCATTCGTGTTATTCGACCTTATGGGATTAAAAACATCGCCCGCACCGGTGCAACCGGATTTACTCGAGATTAATTCTCACCTTAACATTGTTAACCCCGCCTTAAAAAGGCAAATAATATAATAGAAAAGAGATTTTACTTATGGCAGTTCAAATGGAATACGAAAAAGACGTTAAAGTACCAGCACTTGATGGTAAAAAAATCGCCGTTATCGGTTATGGTTCACAAGGTCATGCACACGCACAAAACTTGCGTGATTCAGGTCATGATGTCATCATCGGTGTGCGTCCTGGTAAATCATTCGATAAAGCAAAAGAAGATGGATTTGAAGCTTACCCAGTTGCAGAAGCAACTAAATTGGCTGATATCATCATGATCTTGGCACCAGACGAAATCCAAAAAGATATCTACAAAGATGAAATCGCTCCAAACTTGAGCGCTGGTAAAGCTCTTGGTTTTGCCCATGGTTTCAATATCCACTTTGGTTACATCAAAGCTCCTGAAGACGTAGATGTCTTCATGGTTGCACCAAAAGGACCAGGTCACTTGGTACGTCGTACTTACACTGAAGGATTTGGTGTACCAGCACTTTACGCTGTCTACCAAGATGCTACTGGTAACGCGAAAGACATCGCAATGGACTGGGCAAAAGGTGTTGGTTCAGCACGTGTTGGTCTTCTTTCAACAACCTTCAAAGAAGAAACAGAAGAAGATTTGTTTGGTGAACAAGCCGTTCTTATGGGTGGTTTGACAAGCTTGATCGAAGCTGGATTTGAAGTTTTGACAGAAGCTGGTTATGCACCTGAATTGGCTTACTTCGAAGTCCTTCACGAAATGAAATTGATCGTTGACTTGATCTACGAAGGTGGCTTCAAGAAAATGCGTCAATCATGTTCAAATACTGCAGAATTTGGTGATTTCGTGACTGGTCCACGTGTTATCGGTCCAGAAGTAAAAGAAAACATGAAAGCTGCCCTTGCTGATATCCAATCAGGTAAATTTGCACGTGAATTCGTTGAAGACCACGATGCTGGTTTCCCACGTTTGAAAGCCTTCCGCAAACAAGCTGAAGAACTTGAAATTGAAAAAGTTGGTGCTGAATTGCGTAAAGCGATGCCGTTCGTTGGTCAAAACGACGATGACGCCTTCAAAATCTACAACTAATTGTCTGTAGAAGACTAAGCAAGTTGGGACACCCTGGCTTGCTTTTTTGATCAATACACAGCAACAGAGGTATGAAATGATAACAGCAAAAGATGTGGCTAAGGCCCATAAAATATTAAGTGGAGTCGTTGTCAATACGCCCCTTGAATACGACCACTATTTATCTGAAAAATATGGGGCAAAGATTTATTTGAAAAAAGAAAACGCCCAACGTGTTCGTTCGTTCAAGATTCGTGGAGCGTATTTTGCAATTTCTCAACTTTCAAAAGAAGAGCGTGAGCGTGGGGTAGTGTGTGCTTCTGCGGGAAACCATGCGCAAGGGGTTGCTTATACTTGTAATGAAATGAAGATTCCAGCAACCATCTTCATGCCGATTACAACACCGCAACAAAAGATCGGCCAAGTCCGATTCTTTGGTGGGGATTATGTAACAATCAAGTTGGTCGGAGATACTTTTGACGCTTCAGCGAAGGCGGCCCAAGAATTTACTCTTGCAGAAAAGCGGACCTTTATTGACCCGTTTGATGATCCACACGTACAGGCTGGCCAAGGAACAGTGGGCTATGAAATTCTTGAGGAAGCTCGAAAAGAATCGATTGCCTTTGATGCTGTCCTTGTCCCTGTCGGTGGAGGAGGCCTCATTTCAGGTGTTTCTACCTATATCAAAGAAACGGATCCTCGGATTGAAGTCATTGGGGTAGAGGCCGAAGGAGCGCGCTCCATGAAGGCTGCTTTTGAAGCAGGTGGTCCCGTCAAATTGCCAGAAATCGATAAGTTTGCAGACGGGATTGCTGTGCAAAAAGTGGGACAATTGACTTATGAAGTGACCCGTCAACATGTGGAAACTTTGGTTGGGGTCGATGAAGGCTTGATTTCAGAGACTTTGATTGATCTTTATTCCAAACAAGGGATCGTAGCTGAACCAGCAGGAGCGGCCAGTGTGGCCTCCCTTGAAATCTTGCGCGAATACATCAAGGGGAAAACCATTTGTTGTATTATCTCAGGTGGGAATAATGACATCAACCGTATGCCTGAGATGGAAGAACGGGCTTTGATCTACGATGGAGTCAAACACTACTTTATCGTCAACTTCCCACAACGTCCAGGGGCTCTTCGAGAATTTGTAAATGATATCTTAGGGCCAAATGATGATATTACACGTTTTGAATACATCAAGCGTGCTAGTAAGGGAACAGGCCCTGTCTTGATTGGGGTTACTTTGGCCAATAAACATGACTATGCAGGCTTGGTTAACCGTATCGAGCGTTTTGATCCGTCTTTCATTAACTTGAACGGCAATGAAACTCTCTATAATATGCTGGTCTGAGTATCATGCAGAAATAATCGACTATTTAAGCAATATATTTTTATGGAATATATTGCTTTTTTATGAAGACTTGTGATATGATATGCGTAAATTAAAAGGAGGAACTTTTTATGCCTGGATTTTTTATCTTTATTTTATTCTTGCTAATGGTTGCAGGATTCATTGTGATTAGCTCACTATATGTGGTCAAGCAACAATCAGTTGCCATCATCGAGCGTTTCGGACGTTATCAAAAAATTAGCGATAGTGGCATTCATATGCGAGCGCCTTTTGGCATCGATAAAATTGCCGCACGAGTTCAATTGCGCGTCTTGCAGAGTGAGATCGTGGTTGAAACAAAAACTCAGGATAACGTGTTCGTTACCATGAATGTGGCGACGCAATACCGAGTGAACGAAAGCAACGTAAAGGATGCCTACTACAAACTCATGCGTCCAGAATCACAGATTAAATCATACATTGAAGATGCTCTTCGTTCTTCTGTGCCTAAGTTGACCTTGGATGAATTATTTGAGAAAAAAGATGAAATCGCTCTTGAAGTTCAAAAACAAGTGGCAGAAGAAATGTCAACTTATGGATATATTATTGTTAAAACCTTGATCACCAAAGTTGAGCCAGATGCCGAAGTGAAACAATCCATGAACGAGATCAATGCAGCGCAAAGAAAACGCGTGGCAGCTCAGGAGTTGGCAGAAGCAGATAAGATCAAGATCGTTACTGCTGCCGAAGCTGAGGCGGAAAAAGACCGTTTGCACGGGGTTGGTATTGCCGAGCAACGGAAGGCCATTGTCGATGGATTGGCAGACTCTATTAAAGAGTTAAAAGGTGCGAATGTAGACTTGACCGAAGAGCAAATCATGTCTATTCTCCTAACCAACCAGTACTTAGATACCTTAAATAATTTTGCAGATAAAGAAGGGAATAATACGATTTTCCTACCAGCAAACCCTGATGGCGTTGAAAACATTCGTACACAAATATTATCAGCCCTGAAAGCAAAGTAAACTTTTTATCATTTTTTAAAAAAGGTTCGTATTTTCAGCAATTTTAGTTGACAAAATGTGCAAAAAAATTTATATTAGTATTGGAAATAATAATATAGGAGAAAGATCATGGCCAAATCGAACTTTGAAAAAGTAGAATCAGTTGTTGGTTGGGTACGCGATAAGAAAATTACGGGATATCGTATCAGCAAAGAAACAAATGCCCGTGAAATGTCTATCATTGCCTTGGCTCAAGGACGTGCAAAAGTGAAGAATATCTCGTTTGAAACGGCACTTGGATTGATTGATTTTTATGACAAAAATCATCAAAAATTTGAAGATTAATTTGTTGTTCCAATTGAAAACCAGAGAGTGTGTTCTCTGGTTTTTTTCTATGCCTCAAAAGCAGAAGCGGTACAAAAAACAGCTTGCTTCCATACTGGTAAGCAAACTGTTTCAAGAGATTAATGTAAGAAGCGTTGAAGGAATTCCTTGGTCCGTTCTTCTTTTGGATTGCTAAAGATTTCTTTTGGATCTCCTTGCTCAGCGATGACACCCTTGTCCATGAAGATGACCCGGCTAGAGACATCGCGGGCAAATTCCATTTCGTGGGTGACGACAATCATGGTGAGTCCTTCTTTTGCCAGATCCTGCATGATTTTCAAGACTTCCCCAACCATTTCTGGGTCTAGGGCAGAAGTTGGTTCATCGAAGAGAATGGCATCAGGATCCATTGAGAGAGCACGTGCGATGGCGACCCGTTGCTTTTGACCACCTGAAAGTTGTTTCGGACGGGCAGCCCAATATTGAGATCCCATACCGACTTTTTCAAGGTTTTCTTTGGCAACTTTCTCAGCAGTTTCACGATCGCGCTTGAGGACGGTTGTTTGTGCAACGATCGTATTTTCCAAGACGTTTAAATTTTCGAAGAGATTAAAGCTTTGGAAAACCATCCCTAATTTCTCGCGGTAGTGGGTAAGATCATAGTCAGGATCAAGAACATTTTGCCCACGATAGAGAATCTCTCCAGCAGTAGGAGTCTCTAGAAGATTGATGGAGCGAAGGAAGGTTGATTTTCCGCTACCAGAGCTCCCGATGATGGAGATTACCTCTCCTTTTTCAACCGTAAGGGAAATATCTTTCAAGACTTCATTTTGACCATAAGATTTTTTTAAATGTTGAATTTCAAGAATTTTTTCTGCCATTATTTCACCTCATTGACTTGCATTTGATTGGCACCTGTAGTATAAGTATCAGAATCTAAGCGACGTTCGATGTAGCGAAGAATTCGTGTGATGGTAAAGGTGAGAACGAAGTAAATCACAGCGATGATCGTAAAGGTTGGGAAGTATTGATAGTTTTGAGTTGCGATCGTATTTCCTGTAAAGTACAGTTCAACTACAGAGATAACATTCAAAACAGATGTATCCTTGATGTTAATAACAAATTCATTCCCTGTTGCTGGTAAGATATTGCGAACAACCTGTGGAAGGACGACCTTGCGCATGGTTTGTCCATGGGTCATTCCTAGAGCAGTCGCTGCTTCAAACTGACCTGGATCCACTGCTAAGATCCCACCACGAACAATCTCACTCATATAAGCTCCGGTATTGATGGATACGATAAAGATGGCGGCCCAGGTACGATCCAAGGAAATGTTGAAGGCTTGGGCGGAACCGTAGAAAATGACCATGGATTGAACGATCATCGGAGTTCCACGGAAGATTTCAATGTAGACATTGAGGAACCAACCAAAGGCAGTTTGGCATCCAGCAAGGAATTTATTTTTAGCCTTCGGAGCTGTCCGGAAGACACCGATTAACAAACCGATAATCAACCCAGCGATAGTTCCAGTCATAGAGATTAAGAGGGTCATTCCAGTTCCCCGTAGGAACTGTGGGCCATTATCCTTTAAAATCTTCATCATTTGGCTAAAGAATGTCTGCTTATCATCACTAGCATCACTGGAAGCTGGTTGCTTCTTAATCATATCATCCATGAGTTTGACTTGGTCTTCAGACGAAATCTTAGCTAGTGCGACATTGACTTGGTCAATTCTAGTGTCACCCTTCTTCATCCCGATAGCGATAGTCGCATCTTCTTCCCCAACTTCAAATCCTTTTTTGAATTGAATCATCTTAAATTTAGAATTAGCGGACTCGGCGGTTAGGGCTTCGGGACGTTCAGAAACATAGGCATCAATAACACCCGATTCTAAAGCTTGACGCATCTGGGCAAAATCACCCATTGCAGTTTCTTGTTTCGCACCCTTGAGTTGGGAAATGAGAGAATAGAGGTAGACCCCTTGTTGAGAGGTGACCTTTGCATCCTTAAAGTCATCTAAGGTAGTAGCATTTGCATAGTTTCCATCTTTACGAACCAGCATGACCGGTTCACTGGTATAGTAGCTCTTGGAGAAGGCGACCTCTTTTTTACGTTCAGCGGTTGGACTCATCCCAGCGATAATCATATCGATTTTACCAGAAGTGAGGGCTGGAATTAAACCGTTCCAAGATGTTTTTACGATCAGAGGTTTTTTACCTAACTCCTCAGCAACTTTTTTGGCGATTTGGACATCGTACCCATTGGCATATTGATTGGTACCGTCAATTTTAACAGCTCCATTTGCATCATCTTCTTGGGTCCAGTTGAAAGGAGCGTAGGCTGCTTCCATTCCGATTCGTAAATAGTCATCTGCATGAGCAACCTGTGTGATCCCCAGGCAAATGAAAAGCCCTGTTAAGAGCGCGAATAATGTTTTTTTCATTTTTTCTCCTCTTCCTTATTTTAACTTCTCCTATTGTACAGTAAAATAGGCTGCATTTCAAACATGGTCCTCTTTTTATTTAAAAAATGCTATAATAATACAAAGGAGTGTGATCAAATGAAAAAGTATTTGTATGTTTTTTTCGCCTTTCTGGCCTGCCTTTTTGTTAGTCAGAACGTCCATGCATCTAGCCCATCTTATGATGTACTTTACTATGGTGGAACCTTGACCTTGGACACCTGGGACGACGCCACCTATGAGGAAGAACTGGTTTATTATTTCAAAGATTCTTATAGAGGGCAGTATGTCAGTCTAGGAACTGCGGGGAACATGCCACAAGGCTTTGCAATTGAGATACCGCCAAAGGTTGAGGTGGAAGGTCGTGAGCTTCAAAGAGAACCAGAGATTACGAATCTAGGTGATGGCTACCGAGTGAAAATTTATAACAGTGGTGTAGCGCAAGATACAGTCAAAATAAAAGTCACATGGAAATTAAAAAATCTTCTTTATTCACACAAGGATATCTTGCAGTTGAACTGGAAACCAATTACGGATGGCGATCAGAAGGTGGACGAAGTTCAATTTCGTGTCATTCCTAAGTTTGCACCAGCCAATGCCCAATCGGAACTGTATATCCATACAGCCTTTATGGGACCGGATGTGACTGTAAAGAAAGAAGATGGAATCTATTCTGCCACTTTCTATAACCTAGGCAAAGGAAAAGCTGTGGAGTTGTATGGTTACTGGTTGAAGTCAGACCTAACTACCTTGTATGATTCTGGTCGAAATACAGGATTGACCAAATTGGATGAATTTCACAAGAACCAAGCTAAAATTGAACAGGAAAAATACTGGACACGCATGTTTTGGAACTGGATCTTACCAGCCTTATTGATTGCACTCTGGCTTCTTTCTCTCTTGGGTCGCAAACGGTTCAAAAAAATGATTTGGCCTGGTGTGACTTATCCGACTGATACTCGTCTTTATGAAATTCCACAGGATATTGCACCTCTTGTCATGAGCTCGGTTGTTTATTCAGCTGAATTAGACGAGGCCTCCCCTACCAATAAAGAGAAGGCAACTCCGCCGGTGTTTACATTTGAAAAAATGCTTCAAGCTACATTGCTGGATTTGATGGATCGTGGAGTGATTGTCTACGAGCAACAAGGAAATGAAGTCGTTTTGACCAGAAAGTCTCATGGGCATGTAGATGATTTTGAACGTTCCTTTATGAATATGGCTTTTGGGGATCAAGTTTCCTGTCCTGTTAACCGTCTCTTTGAGAATTATAAATTTAGTGATGATGTATACAAACATGCCAAAAAAGCAGATCAAGATGCCATTCGTTCACTAGGAAGTTGGGCTCAAGGCCGCTTTGATACGGCTGTCAACCAAGTGGCCCGAGATGTTCATCGCAAGGTGGAAGATCTCCATTTGCCAAGCTACTATCGCCCTTTAGAAGCAAAAGAAGAAGCGCAAGCTAGACGAAGTCTCTTCTTTGGTTGGGCTGCTTGGTTTATCGCCCTTGGAGCAGAAATCTTTGCCATCTTTGGGATGGGTTGGTTCTCTGTTCCTTGTTTGATAGGGATCCTCATACTTTGGTTTATGCCAGTGCGCTTCAATGGTGTCTTTAAAGCCTGCCTACGAGATGGTGTTGTCAATCTTGCGGGTGCTGAGCAACGCTATTACTGGGATAGTTTTGGTCGGATGTTGAAAGAGATTGCCCACCTCAACGATGCAGAGTTGCAGTCTCTGGTCCTATGGAATCGCTTATTGGTCTATGCGGCCTTGTATGGTGTAGCTGATCAGGTCACAAAGGTCATGAAGCTTCGGAATATTCATTTAGAAAATCAAGCCTTAAACGCCTTCGTTTACACCCCGTTCTATCATGATGTGACCCACTCAAGTCATGCCATGTCTACTTATGGATCGACAGCATCGACAGCTAGTCATTTCACAGTTTCCTCTGGTAGTGGAGGAGGTTTCTCTGGCGGAGGAGGCGGAGGAGGCTTTGGTGCCTTCTAAGTAGCACTAAGAATGGTCTTGGTCGCTCTTTCCCTTCTAGTTTAGAAGGCCTGGTCCAGTCCATAGATTTATGATATAATAGAGCAAATGTAAGTTTAGGAGAAAAAGATGTTTCTGATCGAATTAATCAAGGCGGTTCTTTTTGGGATTGTCGAGGGGATTACAGAATGGTTACCGATCTCAAGTACAGGTCACTTGATTCTGTTACAGGATTTTGTGCAGTTTAAAAATCAAGATCCAGCCTTTATGGAGATGTTCAATGTTGTGATCCAATTGGGAGCGATCCTAGCGGTTGTGGTGATTTATTTCGATAAATTGTATCCCTTCAAACCTGGGAAATCTCCACTAGAAGTACGTCGAACTTGGCAATTATGGGCAAAAGTTGCGGTTGCAACCCTCCCGCTTGTCTTTGTTTTTAAATTAGATGATTGGTTTGAGGCGCATTTCCACAATTCGATTTCCGTTGCGATTATGTTGATCACCTACGGGATTGCCTTTATCTATCTGGAAAGACGGGAACAAGTTGAGCCAGCAGTAACGGAATTGCATAAGCTACCTTATCGAACAGCTCTTTATATCGGACTCTTCCAAGTTTTATCGCTATTTCCAGGAACAAGCCGTTCAGGTGCTACGATTGTAGGTGGTTTGATCAATGGTGTTAGTCGTCCAGTGGTGACAGAATTTACCTTTTATTTAGGGATCCCAGCCATGTTTGGCGCTAGCCTCTTAAAGGTTGGAAAATTCGCTCTTGGCGGACATTCACTAGCACTGGGGCAACTCTTTATTCTACTGGTAGCGATGGGAGTGGCCTTTGTGGTCAGCATGTACGCTATCCGCTTCTTGACAGATTATGTGAAAAATCATGATTTCACCGTCTTTGGGAAATACCGGATTGTTCTTGGTTCCATCTTGCTATTGTATGGACTCTTCCGTGTTATTTTCTAAGAGAACGGTTGAACTTGATCAAATTATTTTTCGAGGTTGGAGACTTTTGTCCCGACCTCTTTTCTATGCATCCTTTTTTTGAATTCTATCCAATTTTTTAGTATAATAGTAAGACTAGAAGTATGAGGTTATGCTATGAAGATGAAGCAAATTAGTGATTCAACTATTAAGATCACGATCCAACTAGAAGACTTAGAAGAACGTGGGATGGAAATTGCTGATTTCCTTGTCCCACAAGAAAAAACAGAAGAGTTTTTCTACGCCATTTTGGATGAACTCGAAATGCCAGAAAGCTTCCTGGATAGCGGGATGCTTAGTTTTCGTGTGACACCAAAACCAGATAAACTGGATGTTTTTGTTACCAAATCAAAAATTGACCAACAATTGGATTTTGAGGATTTGTCAGATCTTCCTGATATGGAAGAGTTGTCGCGCATGACGCCAGATGAATTTATCAAAACCCTGGAAAAAACCATCTCTGATAAGACAAAAGGGGATGCAGAAGCTATTCACCATTTGGAACAAGAAGAGTTGCGGGACAATCAAGAACAAGATCCTACATCTGAAGCACCAGTAAGTCAGTATATTTATTACATTTTGCGTTTTTCAAATATCCAGCAAGCAGTTGCCTTTTCAAAAACGGTCAGCTTTCCAGTGGATACCTCTGAATTATACAAAATGGGATCTGATTATTATTTAACCGTCTTGATCGATACAGAGGATCAACCAAATCAATATCCAACCTGGTTACTTGCCATCATTCGGGAGTATGCGGATGATTCAGAAGTGACACGAGCTGTTCTGCAGGAACATGGTCACTTACTAATGGTGTCTGGTGCGATTGAGAATTTGAAGAAAGTTGCTAGCTTATGATGTCTTTTTCCTTGCAATTTGTTCTGGTGCTGATTGGAACTTTTATGATTGCCTTGGTATTGACGCCCTTGGTTCGCTTGTTCTCCTTTAAGATTGATGCCGTAGATTATCCGAATGCGCGTCGGATCAATACCAAGCCCATGCCAAGCGCGGGTGGACTGTCTATCGTGATTGCTTTTTCAATTGCGACTCTTGTGTTTATTCCTATGCTGACATCCACCACCGCACCAATCAAAAGTTACCTATCCTATACCTTGCCGATCGTAGGCGCAGGATGGATTATCGCTCTCACAGGCTTGATCGATGATGTAAAAGAGTTGTCAGCCAAGAAAAAGATGATCGGTATCCTGCTGGCAGCGAGTCTAGTCTGGTTTTTGACAGATTTTCGTCTAAATGATTTTAAGATTCCATTCGGTGGTCCCTTACTTCATTTTGAACCATGGCTATCGTACCTTTTGACGGTGATTTGGATTGTTTCTATTACCAATGCGGTCAATTTGATTGATGGATTAGATGGCTTGGTGAGTGGGGTCTCTATTATTTCCCTAGTGACAATGGGGATTGTGTCCTATTTCTTTCTACCAGTACCCAATCTCTTTCTGACCATGACGATCTTTGTCTTGGTTGCGTCCATTGCAGGTTTCTTTCCCTTTAACTACCATCCGGCCATTCTCTATTTGGGAGACACCGGTGCCTTGTTTATCGGATTTATGATTTCTGTCTTGTCCTTGCAAGGTTTGAAAAATGCGACAGCTGTTGCGGTAGTCACACCAATGATTATCCTCGGAGTACCGATTACAGATACCTTTTTAGCCATTATCCGTCGGACCCTATCTGGTCAAAAATTTTATAAACCGGATCGCAATCACTTGCACCACCGACTTCTTTCTCTGGGCTTGACACATCGGGGAACTGTACTTGTGATCTATGGGATTTCGATGATTTTCTCCTTGATTTCTCTCTTGCTCAACATCTCGAGTCGCATTGGGGGTGTCCTACTTGTGATCGGGCTCTTGTTTGGAGTAGAGTTGTTAGCAGAATTGATCGGGGTACTGGGTCCACATCATAGTCCTTTGTTAAATGTTCTGCGCTATATAGGGAATTCTTCCTACCGGGAGGAAGTTCGTCAAAAACGAAAAGAAAAAACTAAATAAGAATAGTTCTAATCAAAAGAAAAGCCATTTGGGCTTTTTTTTGATATACTTGAAAGGTAAAAAAATACTTTGTGATGAAGGAATCTTTGCTTTGAGAACCTTCTAGACTTCAAAGTAAAAAGAAAGGGAATGCAATGTCGACATTAGAAATTAAAGACCTTCACGTTGAAATTGAAGGCAAAGAAATTTTAAAAGGTGTAAACCTGACCCTAAAAACTGGTGAGATCGCAGCCATCATGGGACCAAACGGAACAGGGAAATCTACTCTGTCAGCTGCCATTATGGGAAATCCGAATTATGAAGTAACCAAAGGGGAGATTCTCTTTGATGGTGTCAACATCTTGGAATTGGAAGTAGACGAACGTGCACGGATGGGCTTGTTCCTTGCTATGCAGTACCCTTCAGAAATCCCAGGAATTACCAATGCAGAATTTTTACGTGCAGCCATGAATGCTGGTAAAGAAGAGGACGAGAAGATCTCTATTCGTGATTTCATCAAAAAATTGGATGAAAAGATGGAACTGCTCAACATGAAAGAAGAAATGGCAGAACGCTATTTGAACGAAGGCTTCTCTGGTGGTGAGAAAAAACGCAATGAAATCCTTCAATTGTTGATGTTGGAGCCAACATTTGCCCTTTTGGACGAAATTGACTCTGGTTTGGATATCGATGCTCTTAAGGTCGTATCTAAAGGGGTTAATGCAATGCGGGGTGAAGGTTTTGGAGCGATGATCATTACCCACTACCAACGTTTGTTGAACTATATTACTCCTGACGTCGTTCATGTGATGATGGAAGGTCGTGTCGTGCTTTCAGGTGGACCAGAATTGGCTGCACGCTTGGAACGTGAAGGATATGCCCAACTCGCAGAAGAACTCGGTTACGACTATAAAGAAGAACTATAACCTGATGACAAGTGATCTAATGTTGTCATAAAATCAAACAGATAGTATCTTTATTAGGAGAAAAAAATGAGTATTGAAAATATTACCCTCTTTTCGGAACTGCATGCTGAGCCAAGCTGGCTGCAAGATTTACGAAAAAAAGCTTTTGACAAGATCGATCAGTTGGAATTGCCAGCGATTGAACGCGTCAAATTCCACCGCTGGAATCTTGGAGATGGGACGATCACAGAAAGCGAGGCTTCTGCCAATGTTCCCGATTTTACAGCCCTCGATTCAAACTTAAAATTGGTCCAAGTTGGAACTCAAACTGTATTTGAACAGGTGCCACAAGCCTTGGCAGACCAAGGAGTTCTTTTTACAGATTTCCATACTGCCCTAGAAGAAATTCCTCAGGTAGTGGAAGACTACTTTATGTCTTCGGTTAAATACGACGATGATAAACTAGCAGCATACCACACGGCTTATTTTAATAGTGGGGCTGTGCTATATGTTCCAGATAACGTCGAAATTTCAGAACCCATCGAAGGTATTTTCTACCAGGATAGCGACAGTGATGTACCTTTTAATAAGCACATTTTGATTATCGCAGGCAAAAACAGCAAGTTTAGCTATTTGGAACGCCTAGAATCAAAAGGTGAAGGCTCAGCAACAGCAACTGCGAATGTGACGGTTGAGGTGATCGCCCGCTCAGGTGCCCAAGTGAAATTTGCGGCGATTGACCGTCTGGGTGAAAATGTCACAGCTTACATCAGTCGACGTGGGAAACTAGGTCAGGATGCCAGCATTGATTGGGCTATCGGTGTTATGAACGAAGGTAACGTGGTTGCAGACTTTGACAGTGACTTGGTTGGAAACGGTAGTCATGCAGATTTGAAAGTCGTTGCCTTATCAAGCGGTCGTCAGGTACAAGGAATTGACACCCGCGTGACCAACTTTGGTTGCAACTCGATCGGAAATATCTTGCAACACGGAGTTATTCTTGAAAAAGGAACCTTGACCTTCAATGGAATTGGTCATATTATCAAGGGGGCTAAAGGAGCAGATGCTCAGCAAGAAAGCCGTGTCTTGATGTTATCGGATCAAGCACGTTCAGATGCCAACCCAATCCTCTTGATTGATGAAAATGACGTCACAGCAGGCCATGCTGCATCGATCGGTCAAGTGGACCCAGAAGATATGTATTACCTCATGAGTCGTGGTCTGGATCAACACACAGCGGAACGCTTAGTGGTGCGTGGTTTCTTGGGATCTGTTATTGTTGAAATCCCAGTTAAAGAAGTACGTGATGAAATGATTGCCACCATTGAAGAAAAGTTATCTCAACGCTAAGGAGAAACAATGCTAGATAAAAATACAATTGCTCAAGATTTTCCCATTCTCGATCAACTAGTCCATGATGAGCCTTTGGTTTATCTAGATAATGCAGCGACGACGCAAAAACCTAAACGTGTTCTTGAAGCCGTTAATCACTATTATTTGCAAGATAACGCCAATGTCCATCGTGGAGTCCATACTTTGGCTGAACGAGCGACAGCAGCCTATGAGGCGGCGCGTGAGAAAGTCAGAAAATTTATCAACGCTTCATCAACCAAGGAAGTGCTCTTTACAAGAGGGACAACGACTGGACTCAACTGGGTAGCCCGCTATGCAGAAGAAGTCCTAAAGGAAGGGGATGAAGTCCTGATTTCCATCATGGAACATCACTCCAATATCATTCCTTGGCAGCAAGCCTGCAAGAAGACAGGAGCAAAACTGGTCTATGTCTATCTAAAAGATGGCTTACTGGATATGCAGGACTTAAAGAGCAAGCTTAGTGAGAAGACAAAATTTGTCTCCATCACCCATGCTTCGAATGTCTTAGGGGTGGTCAATCCGATCAAGGAAATTGCTCGATTAGCTCATGAAGTTGGAGCGATCATGGTCGTAGATGGGGCTCAATCAACCCCTCATATGGCCATTGATGTACAAGACTTAGATGCGGATTTCTTTGCTTTTTCTGGCCATAAGATGGCTGCACCAACAGGGATTGGTGTCCTCTATGGGAAGGAAGAAATCTTAGAGCAAATGTCTCCGATCGAGTTTGGGGGCGAGATGATTGACTTTGTTTACGAACAATCTGCATCTTGGAAGGAATTGCCTTGGAAATTTGAAGCTGGAACACCTAATATGGCGGGAGCAATTGGTCTCGGTGCAGCAATCGATTACTTAGAAGAGCTGGGGATGGACCAGGTAGAAGCGCATGAGCAAGAATTGATTGCCTATGTGTTTCCAAAATTACAGGCGATCGAAGGCTTGACCATTTATGGTTCCCAAGACTTAGCAAAACGTTCTGGCGTCATTTCCTTCAATCTAGGAGATCTCCATCCGCATGACTTAGCAACAGCATTAGATTATGAAGGGATTGCTGTTCGTGCAGGTCACCACTGTGCACAACCGCTCCTTCAATACCTACAAGTTCCAGCGACAACGAGAGCAAGTTTTTATATCTACAACACCAAAGCGGACTGTGATAAATTAATTGAGGCATTGATCAAAGCAAAGGAGTTTTTCAATGGCACTTTCTAAATTAGATTCGCTGTACATGGCGGTCGTAGCTGACCATTCAAAACACCCTCACCATCAGGGCCAGATTGAAGATGTTGATCAGATCCAACTCAACAATCCAACTTGTGGAGATGTGATCCAGTTAAGTGTGAAATTTGATGAGAATGACAGGGTGGAAGATATCGCCTTTGTTAATTCAGGATGTACGATCTCAACCGCTTCAGCTAGTATGATGACGGATGCTGTAATGGGAAAAACAAAAGAGGAAGTCGAAGAATTGGCGCAGGTCTTTTCAGAAATGGTCCAAGGCCAGTCAGATCCTCGCCAAGAGGAATTGGGAGACGCAGCCTTCTTATCTGGAGTCTCAAAATTCCCACAACGGATTAAATGTGCGACCCTCTCATGGAATGCTCTTAAAAAAGCGATCGAACGTAGCAAATAGTTAAAAGAAGAAACAGAGAAAGAAAGGAAATTATGGCTGAAGAAAGAGTCGAACCGAAACCAATTGATCTCGGTGAATATAAATTTGGATTTCACGATGATGTTCAACCCATTCTCTCTACCGGGAAGGGATTGAATGAAGCGGTTATTCGTGAATTGTCTGCAGCAAAAAATGAACCCGAATGGATGCTCGAATTTCGTTTGAAATCTTTTGAAACCTTCAAAAAGATGCCCATGCAAACCTGGGGAGCCGATCTATCAGAGATTGACTTTGATGATTTGATCTATTATCAAAAACCTTCGGATAAACCTGCCCGTTCATGGGACGAAGTTCCAGAGAAAATCAAGGAAACCTTTGAGCGTATCGGGATTCCTGAAGCAGAACGTGCTTACTTAGCGGGGGCTTCTGCTCAGTATGAATCAGAAGTGGTTTATCACAATATGAAAGAAGAGTTTGAAAAGTTGGGGATTATCTTTACCGATACGGATTCTGCCCTAAAAGAATATCCAGACCTTTTCAAACAGTATTTTGCGAAGTTAGTACCGCCAACGGACAACAAATTGGCTGCCCTCAACTCAGCAGTCTGGTCTGGTGGGACCTTCATTTATGTACCAAAAGGCGTAAAAGTAGACGTCCCCCTTCAAACATACTTCCGTATCAACAATGAAAATACTGGTCAGTTTGAACGCACTTTGATTATCGTGGACGAGGGAGCAAGTGTTCACTATGTAGAAGGATGTACAGCACCGACCTACTCAAGCAATAGCCTCCATGCAGCGATTGTCGAGATCTTTGCCTTGGATGGTGCTTACATGCGCTATACGACCATCCAAAACTGGTCTGACAATGTCTACAACTTGGTAACCAAGCGGGCCAAGGCTCAAAAAGATGCCACAGTTGAGTGGATCGACGGAAACCTAGGTGCCAAGACAACTATGAAGTACCCATCTGTATATCTAGATGGAGAAGGAGCGCGTGGTACCATGTTGTCCATTGCCTTTGCGAATGCAGGTCAACACCAAGATACAGGTGCCAAGATGATCCACAATGCCCCTCATACCAGCTCATCTATCGTATCTAAATCCATCGCGAAGGGTGGCGGAAAGGTAGACTACCGTGGACAAGTGACCTTCAACAAGAACTCTAAGAAATCAGTTTCTCACATTGAGTGTGACACTATTATCATGGATGATTTATCTGCATCAGACACGATTCCATTTAATGAAATCCACAACTCACAAGTTGCTTTGGAACACGAGGCCAAGGTTTCAAAAATCTCAGAAGAACAACTGTATTATTTGATGAGTCGTGGTTTGTCTGAATCAGAAGCAACAGAAATGATTGTCATGGGATTTGTAGAGCCCTTTACAAAAGAACTTCCAATGGAATATGCTGTTGAGTTAAACCGACTCATTAGCTACGAAATGGAAGGATCTGTAGGATAATTCGTTTTAATAACAAAATAAAATCACAATGGATTTGACTCCATTGTGATTTTTTTACTTATAATTTTTCGTTGACATACCGGACGAATTCATTCCACCAAACCTTTAAGAAAAAGCTTTTCTCAATGGTTCTTCCTGCTACCATATCGACCGTTGGCTCTTGATCTTCTAAGTAGCCACGTCCGATTTTATCTGGATCAGTGTAGTGTATTTTTCCAAGATTAGTGCCTGATTTGACAGGTGCTCGGAATGATTCTTGGTCACTCTTGAATTGAATTTTTGGTTCCGCTTGACTGCCTTGCTTTTCGACGATATAGAAGTCTTTTTTTGCAACAGCTAAAACAGTCTCGGATTTCCCATCCATGACAGTTGCCTTACTTTTTCCGTAGGGATCTCCTTCTTTGACGACAATGGAAGAAACAAAGGTCCGTACCACGTAGTTCATCAGAGAAGAAGTAGCCACAAAACGTGCATACGGATCACCGTCAACTGCCTCCACTCCTAGGACAACAGTGATCATATGGATGCCATTTTGCGTCGTTGATGCAGCAAAGGTGATGCCGCCTTTGGTAGAGTTGCTGACCCGTAGGCCATCAACTCCAGAACGGTAATTCGGCATGCCTTCTAGCATCAGGTTGGGGTTTTCAATCTGCGTGTTTGAAAAAAGAGCAGTGGGTTTTGAAGTATATTTGGTCACTTCAGGGAAATCCTGAAGTAAGTGCTTGGCAATAACAGCAATATCATAAGCACTCAATTGATTTTCGTCTTCTTTCCCGTCAGGATCTCCGCTGATGGTTTGAGTATTTAATCCGGTAGCATTGATTAAATGAGGAGATTGAATGCCCCATTCAGAAAGTTTTTTCTTCATTTTTTCAACGAAGCTTTTCTCAGAGCCCCCCACTTTCTCAGCTAACGCCAAGGCAGCAGTGCTAGAATTTCCAACTAAAAGAGCAGTCAATAACTGTTCAACCGTATATTGGTTCGCTTCCATAGGAAGAGTACCAGCACCTTCGATATCATTTAAGGCCAGAGCTTTCTCAGACAATTTAATAGGATCTTTCAGAGAAAGTTTTTTTTCATGAATGGCTTCGAAAATCAGATAAGTGGTCAAGAGTGTAGATAGTCCCCCCACATCTCGCTTTTTCTCTGAATCCTTTTCATATAAGATTTTACCTGTATCAGCTTCAACAGCAATAGCACTTTGAGCAGGAAGTTCTAGCTCGTCTGCTAGAACGACTTGATAAGGTAAACTGCATAACAGCAAGATAAAAGTTAAAAAAGAAAGAAAGAATTTTTTCACAGTTGTTTCCTCGTTGCTTAGTCCTCTCTATTGTATCATACAAATGATTAATGGAAAATCGTAAAATCATCAATTAGGCTAAAAAGTCAGTCATAGCAAGGTTTTTGAATAGTGATAAATCGAATATTCAGAAAATTTAGTTTACTTTTTTTTCTACTTGTGATATAATCTTAAACAAATCTAAAAAAACTATTGGAGAATTCCTATGAAAAAAGGTAAAGTATTTGCAGTTGCCGGAGTAACACTTCTTGCAGCTGGATTGTTGGCTGCATGTTCTAGTTCAAATACTAGCAAAGCAAGCTCAGGCGAAGACAAGAACTATGGTTATGTCTACACAGATGATCCTCAAACTTTGGACTACACTGTATCTTCTAAAGCTGCTACACACGATATTACTACAAACGTCGTAGATGGTTTGATGGCAAATGACAAGTATGGTAATCTCGTACCATCACTTGCAGAAGATTGGTCTGTTTCAAAAGACGGTTTGACTTATACCTACAAAATTCGTAAAGGGGTTAAGTGGTACGATGCAGACGGTGAAGAACATGGCGAAGTGACAGCTAAAGACTTTGTAACAGGTTTGAAACACGCTGCTGATAAAAAATCGGAAACTCTTTCACTAGTTCAAGGCTCAATCAAAGGCTTGGATGATTATGTACAAGGAAAAACTACAGACTTTAGCCAAGTTGGTGTCAAAGCGGTTGATGATTACACACTTCAATACACATTGAACAAACCTGAAACCTTCTGGAACTCTAAAACAACAAACGGAATCTTGTTCCCAATTAGCACAGATTTCTTGAAGAGTAAGGGAGATGATTTTGGTCAACCAAACGATGTGAAGTCAATCCTTGCAAACGGACCTTTCCTTCTTAAATCTATTACGTCAAAATCATCTGTTGTATTTGAAAAGAATGACAACTACTGGGATAAGAAAAACGTTCACCTTAAAGAAGTGAAACTTACCTACTACGATGGATCAGATCAAGATTCATTGGCGCGTGGCTTCTCTGATGGAGCTTATACAGTTGCTCGTCTTTTCCCAGCAAGCTCAAACTTTGCTACAGTAGAGAAAAAATATAAAGACAACATTTACAACACACCGGCTGGTTCAGGTGTAGCAGTCCTTGGTTTCAACATTGATCGTCAATCTTACAAACACACAGCTAAGAAATCAGATGCTGAAAAATCTTCTACTAAGAAAGCAATCTTAAACAAAGATTTCCGTCAAGCTATCACCTTTGCCTTGAATCGTGAAAACTATTCAGCGCAAGTAAATAGTAAAGCATTTGCTAAACCAGCTATCCGTAATACCTATACAGCTCCTGCTTTTGTACAAGTTAATGGGAAAGACTTTGGAGATGTGGTTGCAGATAAGTTGACTACTTATGGAGACCAATGGAAAGGTGTCAACCTTGCAGATGGTCAAGACGGTCTTTACAACAAAGACAAAGCAAAAGCACAACTTGAAAAAGCAAAAGCTGAACTTCAAAAAGATGGCGTTCAATTCCCAATTCATATTGACGTACCAGTAGCACAAAACTCTACAAACTTTGTTTCACGGATGCAATCATTGAAACAAACAGTGGAAGATACTCTTGGTAAAGACAATGTCGTTCTTGACCTTCAAATGATGGACCAAGACGAAGTGTTGAACATCACATTGAATGTTCCATCAGCTGCAGATGCAGATTGGGATCTTCAAGGATTGGTCGGATGGAACCCAGACTACGATGATCCATCAACTTACCTTGATACTCTTCAACCATCATCAGAAGACCAAACAAAAGTTTACCTTGGTTTTGCAGGTGGTGTAGATAATGCTTCAGCCAAAGCAGTTGGCTTGGATGAGTATGCGAAACTTCTTGCAGATGCTAATAGCGAATCACTTGATGTAGCTAAACGTTACGAAAAATATGCTACTGCTCAAGCTTGGTTGAGTGATAGTGCCTTGGTAATCCCAACAATGTCAAGCACAGGCGCAGCAACAGTTGTTTCTAAAGTGGTTCCATTCTCTGGCCCATCAGCTCAAACAGGTAACAAAGGATCTGCTTACTTCAAATATGTAGAAGTTCAAGATGAACCTGTTACTAAGAAACAATACGAACAAGCACGTGAAAAATGGCAAAAAGAAAAAGCTGAGTCAAACAAAAAAGCTCAACAAGATCTTGAAAAACACGTTAAATAATTAAATTATTGCTTTTCATTAGAACTTTCTCTTCTAGGGGAGAAAGTTCTTTTGGACATTAAAGGAATGAAATATGAAAAAATATGTTTTTATGCGTATTTTGCGTTCGTTAGTGTCGATCTTTCTCGTCACGACATTAACCTACATGATTATCTATACGCTAACACCGAGAAATCTCATCTTTAAAAATGACCCCAACTACAATAAAGTAGCGAAGACAAAAGATTCGAAGATCAACTACGAAAATACTGTCTACGATCGCATGGGTTATTTGGAATACATGGATTCAAAGAGCTTGCAACAAAAAGCAAGTAAAGAAGATTCTTCTGTAACAGTTGATGCGACAACTGCCAATGAAAAGATCTATAAGGAATACATTAACAAATTAGGTCATGGTTGGCAGTTGAAACGTTTCCCAGAAAGTAAGTCTTTCTATGCGGTGCGTGAAATTCCAGTTTTTGAACGTGTCGTCAGCTTCTATGCGAATTTGATTCAGTTTGATCATCCAGGTTGGGTGAAAGATGCTTCAAATCCAAACCTCAAACGCTATATCCGTATTGAAAATGATCCGTCTATTGGTTGGTCAGTTGTAGGTTCTGGTACGAAACACAAATACCTCTTGTACTTTAATGGTCAATTCCCATATGTACACCAAAACTTTGTGACCTTAAACCTTGGAAATTCATATCCAACTTATTCAAATACCCCTGTTCTTCAAGTTATTACACAAGGACAAGGAACAACTAAGAAGAGTGAAGTGAACTTCCCAACAGGTAAAAAGACATCTTCAATCGATATCTACTCACGTACCTACAAATCACCAAGTAAGGCAGACTCACAAGATATCAGTCGATTTGGTAAAGGGGACGCTTATACAGCAACGTTGAGCAACTATGAGAATCCATCCATGATTGCATCTTCTTCAATCATTGGTTTGATTGGTATTGCAATTTCTTATTTGATTGCGATCCCATTAGGATCTTACATGGCTCTGTTCAAGAACTCATGGTTTGATAGCATCTCAACAGCTGCTTTGACATTTATGATGTCTCTTCCAACCATTGCTTCGGTCTACATTGTCCGTTTAGCAGGTTCATTCTTTGGGCTTCCAGACTCATTCCCAGTTCTTGGAGCACAGGACTGGCGTTCATATGTATTGCCGTCTCTGATTCTTGGTTTATTGAGTGCACCATTTAACGCCGTTTGGATTCGTCGTTACATGATCGATATCCATTCACAAGATTTCGTCCGTTTTGCTCGTTCAAAAGGATTGTCAGAACGTGAGATTTCAAAAAAACACATCTTCAAAAATGCGATGGTTCCATTGGTATCTGGTATTCCGACATCTATTATTGGAGTTATCTCAGGTGCGACACTTACTGAAACAGTCTTCGCTTTCCCAGGTATGGGTAAAATGTTGATTGACTCTATTAAAGCATCAAACAACACCATGGTTATCGGACTTGTCTTCATCTTCACATCGCTTGGTATCTTTGCTGCCATGTTAGGTGATATCTTGATGACAGTGCTTGATCCACGGATTAAATTAACGAATACGAAAGGAGGCAAATAATGGCTACAATCGATAAAAATAAATTTCAGTTTGTAAAACGCGATGACTTTGCCTCTGAAGTAATTGATGCTCCAGCGTATTCATACTGGAAATCTGTATTCAGACAATTCTTTAAAAAAAGAACCACGATCATTATGCTTGCTGTTTTGATTGGGATTCTCTTGATGAGTTTTATCTACCCGATGTTTTCAAATTTTGATTACAACGACGTAAGTAAGGTAAATGACTTTTCAGCACGTTTGAATCCACCAAGTGCCAAAGCTTTCTTTGGTACAGATAACAACGGTAAATCCCTCTTTGATGGAGTTTGGTTTGGTGCTCGAAATTCGATTATCATTTCCTTTATCGCAACTGTTATTAACGTGGTGGTCGGAGTCATCGTTGGTGGAATTTGGGGAATCTCAAAATCCATCGACCGTATCATGATGGAAGTTTATAACGTTATTTCAAACATTCCATTTATGTTGATCGTTATCGTCTTGACTTACTCAATGGGATCTGGTTTCTGGAATTTGATTCTTGCCATGTCCTTAACAGGATGGATCGGAATTGCCTACATGATTCGTGTTCAAATCATGCGTTACCGTGATTTGGAGTACAACTTGGCCAGTCGAACATTAGGAACACCAACGTTGAAAATTGTTACGAAAAATATTTTACCTCAATTGGTATCTGTAATCGTGACCCAGACATCACAAATGTTACCAAGTTTTATTTCTTACGAAGCTTTCCTTTCCTTTTTCGGACTTGGTCTTCCAATCACAGTTCCAAGTTTGGGACGGTTGATTTCTGACTATTCTCAAAACGTAACTACAAATGCCTACCTATTCTGGATTCCACTTACTGTTTTGATTTTAGTATCCTTGTCATTCTTTATCGTCGGACAAAACTTGGCCGATGCCAGCGACCCACGTACACATAGATAGGAGGAGTAGATATGACATCAAATAACAATATTATTTTATCTGCTCAAGATATCGTAGTGGAATTTGACGTGCGCGATCGCGTACTGACAGCGATTCGTGGCGTATCGCTTGAGCTAGTAGAAGGTGAAGTTCTTGCCTTGGTTGGTGAGTCAGGTTCAGGGAAATCAGTTTTGACAAAGACGTTCACCGGAATGTTAGAAGATAATGGCCGTATTGCCCAAGGTTCGATTAAATACCGTGGTCAAGAATTGACAGATTTGAAATCGAATAAAGATTGGGAAAATATTCGTGGATCTAAGATCGCTACAATTTTTCAAGACCCAATGACAAGTTTGGACCCAATCAACACAATTGGTTCACAAATTACAGAAGTCATTATCAAACACCAAGGGAAAACAGCTAAAGAAGCCAAAGAAATGGCTTTGGACTATATGGAGAAAGTTGGAATTCCAGATGCGGAACGTCGTTTTGATGAGTATCCATTCCAATATTCAGGTGGGATGCGTCAACGGATCGTTATTGCCATCGCCTTGGCCTGCCGTCCAGATATCTTGATCTGTGATGAACCAACAACAGCCCTTGACGTAACCATTCAAGCGCAAATCATTGATTTGTTGAAATCCCTTCAAAAAGAATACCAATTTACAGTTATCTTTATCACCCACGACTTAGGTGTGGTTGCAAGTATTGCAGATAAAGTAGCCGTTATGTATGCTGGAGAAATTGTTGAGTTTGGTAAAGTAGAAGAAATTTTCTACGATCCAAAACATCCATACACATGGAGCTTGCTTTCAAGCTTGCCTCAATTGTCAACCTCAGATGGTGATCTTTACTCTATTCCAGGAACTCCGCCATCATTGTATGCTCCAATCAAAGGAGATGCCTTCGCACTTCGTTCAGACTATGCAATGCAGATTGATTTTGAAGAAGAGGCACCTGCTTTCAAAGTGACCGATACTCACTGGGCTAAGACATGGTTGCTCCATCCAGATGCACCAACAGTTCATAAACCAGAAGTAATCGAAAACCTTCACGAAAAGATTGGCTCAAAAATGGGCTTCACTCACATTACAGAATAGGAGGAAGGAAATGACTGAAAAATTAGTTGAAATTAAAGATTTAGAAATTTCCTTCGGTGAAGGAAGTAAAAAATTTGTTGCTGTAAAGAACGCCAACTTTTTCATTAATAAGGGAGAAACTTTCTCTCTTGTTGGTGAATCAGGAAGTGGTAAGACAACAATTGGGCGTGCGATCATTGGTTTGAATGATACAAGTGCTGGAGAAATTATTTATGACGGTCGCAAGATCAACGGAAAAAACTCTCATAGTGAAAAATCAGAGTTGATCCGTAAAATTCAAATGATCTTCCAAGACCCAGCAGCAAGTTTGAATGAACGTGCAACAGTTGATTATATTATCTCTGAAGGTTTGATCAACCACCATTTGTTTAACAGCGAAGAAGAACGTCAGGAAAAAGTAAAAAATATTATGCATGAAGTTGGGCTTCTAGCAGAACATTTGACACGTTATCCTCACGAATTCTCAGGTGGTCAACGTCAACGGATCGGTATTGCCCGTGCACTTGTCATGGAACCAGAATTTGTCATTGCGGATGAACCAATCTCAGCCCTTGACGTTTCAGTACGTGCACAGGTCTTGAACCTTTTGAAAAAATTCCAAAGAGAATTAGGCTTGACCTATCTCTTTATCGCCCATGACTTGTCAGTTGTGCGCTTCATTTCTGACCGTATTGCAGTTATCTATAAAGGGGTTATTGTAGAAGTAGCAGAAACTGAAGAGCTATTTAACCACCCAATCCATCCATACACACAATCCCTACTTTCAGCTGTCCCAATTCCAGATCCAATTCTAGAACGTAAAAAAGTTCTAAAAATCTACGATCCAGAACAACATGATTATTCTGAAGATAAACCACAAATGGTTGAAATTAAACCAGGTCATTATGTATGGGCTAACAAAGCTGAAGAAAACAAATACAGACAAGAATATAAATAGAGAGGATTCCCTCTCTATCCCATGCCGAACACAGCAGTTAAGCCCTAGAACGCCGGAAGTAGTTGGGGGTTGCCCCCTGTGAGATAAGGTAGTCGCTTAGCAAGAGATTGAGCCTAGTAGATACTAGGCTCATTTGGGAGTTTAGCTCAGCTAAGGAGAACGTAAGTTCGACTTTGTCGAAACTGACGTAAGTCAGTGCACGACAGGGATCCAGTGAGTTAAACGACCATTTGGGAGTTTAGCTCAGCTGGGAGAGCATCTGCCTTACAAGCAGAGGGTCAGCGGTTCGATCCCGTTAACTCCCATAGGTCCCGTAGTGTAGCGGTTATCACGTCGCCCTGTCACGGCGAAGATCGCGGGTTCGATTCCCGTCGGGACCGTTAAGATAATGAAAATTATTTTAAGACTCGTTAGCTCAGTTGGTAGAGCAATTGACTTTTAATCAATGGGTCACTGGTTCGAGCCCAGTACGGGTCATATTTTGCGGGTTTGGCGGAATTGGCAGACGCACCAGATTTAGGATCTGGCGCTTTACGGCGTGGGGGTTCAAGTCCCTTAACCCGCATAAGAGAATAATAATGAGCCGGCTTAGCTCAGTTGGTAGAGCATCTGATTTGTAATCAGAGGGTCGCGTGTTCAAGTCATGTAGCCGGCATTTTTTTATATAAAGAAAGCAATGCGAACGTAGTTCAGTGGTAGAACACCACCTTGCCAAGGTGGGGGTCGCGGGTTCGAATCCCGTCGTTCGCTTGAGGAGGCCGGGGTGGCGGAACTGGCAGACGCACAGGACTTAAAATCCTGCGATTGGTAACGATCGTACCGGTTCGATTCCGGTCCTCGGCATAGACGAAGGTTGAAAGAAGCACCCTTAGCTCAACTGGATAGAGTACCTGACTACGAATCAGGCGGTTAGAGGTTCGACTCCTCTAGGGTGCATGGTCGCAAGGCTATGTAATAATTGAATAGGAACGAGCACCCTTAGCTCAACTGGATAGAGTACCTGACTACGAATCAGGCGGTTAGAGGTTCGACTCCTCTAGGGTGCATAAAGCGTAAGCTTTAGTTCGGGAAGTAGCTCAGCTTGGTAGAGTACTTGGTTTGGGACCAAGGTGTCGCAGGTTCGAATCCTGTCTTCCCGATAGTGTATCGAAAAAGTCTAATGGTTGTCATTAGACTTTTTTTGTAGTTATTATTTTATTAATTTTCAAGAAAAAAGAGCTTTCGCTCTTTTCAACTTTATTTATTTCGCAGTTCAACATAACGGTTATACCAAATTTTGATATATTCCTCAGAAAAAGGACCTTTGTTTTGGTTTATCCAATCTACTAGAACCTTAACATTTTCCTTTAAAATAAAGTCGATGTCATCTGAATAGTGCATTTTTTCTTTATGCTGCTCGTATTCTTCAACATCTAACAATTTTTTTTCACCATTGGTAAAGACCTTGACATCGAGATCATAGTCGATATATTTTAAGGCTTCTTGGTCAATGTGAAAAGGACTTGCTAGGTTACAGTAGTAAGACACACCATTGTCACGGATCATGGCGATGATGTTAAACCAATATTTTTTATGGAAATAAACGATCGCTGGTTCACGCGTGATCCAACGTCTACCATCACTTTCAGTCACAAGTGTATGATCATTTACTCCAATAATTGCATTTTCGGTTATCTTTAATACCATGGTGTCACGCCATGTTCGGTGTAAACTGCCATCATGTTTATAACTTTGAATTGTAATAAAGTCGCCTTCTTTAGGTAGTTTCATAACTTACCAACTTTCTACAATCTAAGTATATCCTCTATATTGTATCATATTTTTTCAAATTTTTTCTTTTTTTTCTATTTAATTTTCAATTTGGTTTATGAATCTAAGAATTCTCTAATGGCTAACGTTATATCACTATAATCGTAGCCTTTTCTGGCTAGTGCCTGAGTCAAGCGTTGTTTGAGGTCATAGCCTTCATATTTTTTACTGTATTTACGGTATTGTTTTTCTAACTCTTTTAGAATGAGCTCATTGGTTGTTTCTTCATCTGTTTCGAGCTCGAGATTTTGGAATGCTATCTTTGCTTGATTGTAAGCAAAACCTTTTGAAATGAGTGCTTGGATGATTTTCGTTTCAATGGCTTTTAACGGATATTTTCCTTGGTATTTTTTTACGAGTTTTATTGCGGTACGGTCGATCACTTCTGAAAAATCATAGTCTGCAAAAATTTCTTGAAGGATAGATTTTGGGATCCCTTTTTGTTGAATTTTTTGTTGTAATAAGAGAGGACCCTTATCGCCACTGAGAAGGTTGGCTTCTATCAGGTTTCTTGCATATTGACGATCATCTAACCACTTGTCTTCTTTTAGGTGTTGGACCACTTTATCAATAATGCCACTTTCAATCTCATACTTTGTCAGGTAGTCTCTGACTTCTTTTGTTGTCCGAGCTTTAAAAGAAAGATGGTACAGGGCGAGGTTTTTACCATAGGAGTATTGAGCAAACTCTTGGATTTCTTTTAGTTCTTCTTCACTGATTTCTTTATCTTTGGAAAGGAAATATTTGACGATGGTGTCTTCTGTAATATAAAGTTTTTGATCATTGTCTAATTCTAGGAGGTAGAGTCTTTTTTTCTTTTCTAGTTTTGTAATTTTCATGTTTTTATTATACCGAAAAATGTGTTAAGATAGGGATATGAACGTTAAAGTAAAACAAAAAATTCCTTTGAAAATTAAACGAATGGGAATTAACGGAGAAGGGATTGGCTTTTATAAAAAAACACTTGTCTTTGTGCCAGGCGCTTTGAAGGGAGAAGATATCTTCTGTCAAATTACAAGTGTTAAGAAAAATTTTGCGGAAGCCAAACTCCTATCTGTGAATAAGGCGTCTAAGTTTCGTGTGACGCCCATGTGTGATATCTATGAGACCTGTGGTGGCTGTCAAATCATGCATTTGAAGTATGATAAGCAGCTGGAGTTTAAGACAGATTTATTACAACAGGCCTTGAAGAAGTTCTCACCTGAAGGATTTGAACAGTATGATATTCGGCCGACAATTGGAATGCAGGAGCCGCTTTACTATCGGGCAAAATTGCAATTTCAAACTAGGAAATTCAAGGGCCAGGTGAAGGCGGGCCTCTATGCCCAAAATTCACATTATTTGGTGGAATTAAAGGATTGTTTGGTTCAAGACCCGGTTATTCAAGCTATCGCCAACGATCTAACGGATTTATTGACCTATTATCAGATTCCGATTGCTGATGAGCGTAAAGAACTGGGTGTCAGAACCATGATGGTTCGACGGGCGCGGAAGTCTGGTCAAGTTCAGATCATTGTGGTCACTAGTCGTCAGATTAACATAAATAATTTGGTGCAAGACTTGGTCACGAAACACCCTGAGATTGTCACAGTTGCTGTTAATAAAAATACGTCTCGATCCAGTGAAATCTATGGCGAACAAACGCAGATTATTTGGGGAGAAGAGGCCATTTTGGAAGGTGTTTTGGATTATGAATTCTCCCTTTCTCCTCGAGCTTTTTACCAGTTGAATCCGGAACAAACTGAAGTATTGTATAGTGAAGCGGTTAAGGCTCTAGATGTTTCTCCAGAGGATCACCTGATTGATGCCTATTGTGGGGTTGGAACGATTGGGTTTGCTTTTGCTAATAGAGTGAAAAGTGTTCGGGGGATGGATATTATTCCTGAAGCGATTGAGGATGCCAAATACAATGCTAAACGGATGGGATTTGAGAATACCCACTATGAGGCTGGTACAGCAGAAGAGATCATTCCTCGCTGGTACCAAGAAGGCTATCGGGCTAATGCTGTGATCGTGGATCCACCTCGTACGGGCTTGGGGACAAAATTAATCGAGACCTTGTTGCACTATGCACCTGAAAAGATGGTCTATGTCTCTTGTAATGTCTCTACTTTGGCACGGGATCTAGTGGCTTTGACGAAGGTTTATCAGGTTGAATACATTCAATCAGTGGACATGTTCCCCCATACTGCAAGGACAGAAGCAGTTGTGAAATTAGTGAAGAAGTGAAAGAAGAAGAATGGATATTTGGGAAAAACTTTATCTTGAGGCGAAAGCTCTCTATGCGCCTCAAGAGGTTTCAGATTTTGTCTATGCTCGACATGTGGTTGCTGCTGTTGAGGCTGCAGATGGTCAGATTTTTACGGGCTTTTGTATGGAAGGAACCTGTGGCGTCTTTCATTTATGTGCCGAACGAGCAGCCCTCTTCAACATGTATCAACAATCAGGACAAACCAAGGTCAAGCGCATTATTGCTTTTCGAGACAAACCTCCTTATGGAGAAGGTTCTGGGATGCCTTGTGGGGCCTGTCGTGAATTTCTCCTTGAGCTAGATGCTGAGAATCGTCATCTAGAATTTATGGTGGATTATGAGAGTCGTAAGACCATTACTTTAGGTGAATTGATGCCTCTTTGGTGGGGAGAAGAACGGGCTCGTCAAAGAGAAAATAAAGGGAATGAGTAGAGGAAATAAATAAATGGACAATGTTATTGATGTATCGATTCCAGTTGCTCAAGTTATTGATCAACATCCGGAGGTATTGGATTTGTTGGTGGAGTTGGGCTTTAAACCCTTAGCCAATCCGATCATGCGAAATACAGTTGGGCGCAAGGTTTCCTTAAAACAAGGATCAAAATTAGAAGGTACTCCTATGGAGAAGATTGTGCGAACACTAGAGGCCAATGGCTATGAAGTAGTGGGGCTAGATCAATGAGTGATGAACGAATTCATGTCTTAAGAGATATCTTATTAGAGCTTCATCATGGAGCTTCCCCTGAGTCGGTTCAGGAGCGCTTTGATGCGACCTTTTCAGGGGTTTCTGCGATTGAAATCTCTCTTATGGAGCATGAACTGATGAACTCCGATGCAGGGGTTACTTTTGAAGATGTTATGGAGCTTTGTGATGTCCATGCCAATCTCTTTAAGAATGCGGTTCAAGGGGTCGAAGTAGCAGATACCGACCACCCTGGTCATCCTGTTCAAATCTTTAAACAGGAGAACTTAGCCCTTCGTGCGGCTATGATGCGGGTACGCCGCTTGCTAGACAATTATGAGACAACTGAGGATCCTGAGATGATTCAGGAGATTCATAAGGGCTTGTTACGTCAGCTGGGCTTGGTGGGTCAATTTGACCGGCATTACCGTCGTAAGGAAGAGTTGATATTTCCGATTATGGAAAAATATGGGCATGATTCCCCACCAAAAGTGATGTGGGGAGTAGATGACCAGATTCGGGAACTCTTTGCGAAAGCTTTGTATGCGGCAAAGAAATTACCGGATTCTAGTATTTCTAAAGTCAAGGAACGCTTTGAAGCCTTTGCACAAGAGTTTGAGGGCATGATCTTCAAGGAAGAGTCGATCCTCTTGATGATTTTGCTGGAGGCCTTTACCCAGGATGACTGGCTCTCCATTGCAGAAGAAAGTGATGCTTATGGTTATGCCATTATTCTCCCAAGTGAGAAATGGGTGCCGAAACGTGTGGACTTCAAGGAGGAAGCGTCGAAAGAGTCAGAAGGTTCAACTGAACCACTTCCTTCTTCAAAAGGAGATGAGCACCGTCAGGTCATTGAGACTCCTGAGGGACAATTGACGATTACCTTCACGCCTAAGAAAAAAGAAGAGAGCTTCGATCGCAAGCAGCCACAAGCTTTTGGTCATGGATTTTTATCGGTGGAGCAAGCGAATTTAATCTTGAACCAGTTACCAATGGAGATCACCTTTGTCAATAAGGATGATATTTTCCAATATTACAATGATGCAGCGCCTTTTGAGGAAATGATTTTTAAGAGGACGCCATCTCAGGTAGGACGCAATGTTGAACTGTGTCACCCTCCAAAATATTTGGAGAAGGTCAAAGCCATCATGCAGGGGCTTCGTGAAGGGAAAAAAGACAAGTATGAAATGTGGTTCAAATCCGAATCGCGTGGGAAATTTGTCCATGTCACCTATGCAGCCGTGCGTGATGAAGCTGGAGAGTTTCAAGGTGTTTTGGAATATGTTCAGGACATTCAACCTTATCGGGAGATCGATACGGATTTTTATAGAGGAATGGAGTAAAGATGAGTTACGAAACAGAGTTTATGAAGGAGTTTGAGGAGTGGATCAAGACCCAGGTCATGATCAATGAAATGGCTCTCGAAGAAAGTAAGAAGGTTTTTGATGAAGACCAGGATGAACGAGCTAAAATCGCTATGATTCGCTATGAAAGCCGTTTGGACGCTTATCAGTTCTTGCAAGGGAAGTTCGAAAATTTCCATGCTGGAAAAGGATTTCATGATTTACCAGATGGCCTCTTTGGTGAAAGAAAATATTAAAAACACCTTATTGAAGGCGTTTTACTAGCTAGATTTACCTGAAAATTGAGCAATGACTTGATTTTTTAGGGGATTGTGATACAATAAAAAAGTTGAAATGACATCAACGGATTTTTGAATGGAATGATAGTGATGAAACCTTGTTGCCTTAGGAATTGATCACTGAATTTAGGAGGAAAAATGGCAAAGAAGAACGTAAACCGTGCGAAACAATACAAACATCAAAATAGACATCTTTTGAAAAAAGCTGTCGCAACTGTAACTGCAGCTGTGAAAGAAACACCTAAAAAGGTTGAGAAAGCTACAAAAGCAGTGGCGAAAGAAGTGAAACAAGCGGCTTCTTCAGTGGAAGAATTTGCTGCAAGTTTGGAAGGTGTGGCACTTGATCGTGCGCAAACATTCTATGATGAAGGTATTCGCTCTGTTGCGGACTTCGCAAACTGGACAGAAAAAGAGTTGTTGGCCCTTAAAGGAATCGGCCCAGCTACAATCAAGAAATTGAAAGAACTAGGCGTTAAATTTAAATAATCGCTTTTATGATTTCTTGCTATTTCCAGGAAAACTTGCTAAAATGAACCTGTTAGAGGTGTTTTGAGTCCCACATTTTACAGAAAGTGGCGGTGCTGAGAAGTCCACAAATGTGTCAAAACTGGTTGCTAATGGATGAAAATGAAATAAACAAAGTTGCGGGCATTGCCCGAAATTGGGTGGTACCGCGGATCAAAACATTCGTCCCTGTCAGATTGATGACAGGGGCGATTTTTTTGTTGCAGCCTAGCCAAAGGAGCTTGTCATGAAACAATCTTTTAACACCAGTAAACTCTACTATGGTTTTCCGATCTTCATCTTGGGGTATCAGGACCAGAACTTTGGGCACAATATCACGACCTGCAGTTCCTCTTATAGCCTGGGAGATTGGCTGGTCATCGGGGTTGGTAGTGAGGAAAATGCGGCTAACCAGATTAAGCATTATCAACAGTTCACTGTGAACATCCCTGATGAAAACTTTATGCTTGAGATGGAGCAGGCTGGGTTTATCAGCCATCGGGAGAAGTTGGAACACCTAGGGCTAGACTACGAGATTTCTGAACGGACTCAGGCTCCGATTTTGGAGGCTTGTCCAGTCGTTTTGGATTGCCAGGTAGATCGGATTGTCGAGGAAGATGGCATCTGCCATATCTTTGCTAAGATTCTTGAGCGACTGGCTGATCCAGAGCTCTTAGATGACAAGGGGCATTTTAAAAATGACCGTTTTGCGCCGACTTACTTTATGGGGGACGGCCATCAGCGTGTTTACCGTTATCTAGATGACCGAGTCGATCCCATGGGGTGCTTTATCAAGAAAGCGAGGAAGAAGAATGACAAGAGCTGAACTGCCAGAACGAATCGAAACGGATCGTCTGGTCTTACGAGTCCGAACAGTGGCTGATGCAGAGGACATCCATGCTTACGCTAGTCTTCCAGAAGTCTCTTACCCAGCAGGTTTTCCACCCGTCAAGACCTTGGAAGACGAGATCTATTATCTAGAGCATATCCTTCCCGATCGCAATCAAAAAGAAAATCTTCCAGCTGGTTACGGCATTGTGGTCAAAGGAACCGATAAAATCATTGGCTCTGTTGACTTCAACCATCGCTACGAAGATGATGTGCTGGAAATTGGCTATACCTTGCATCCAGACTATTGGGGGCGAAGCTATGTACCCGAAGCAGCGTGTGCCTTGATTAACCTGGCTTTTAAAGAACTGGGGCTTCATAAGATTGAGCTGTCTTGCTTTGGTTACAACCTTCAAAGTCAACGAGTCGCTGAGAAACTTGGCTTCATCCTTGAAGCTCGCATAAGAGACCGCAAAGATGCTCAAGGCAACCGCTGTGATGATTTGAGATATGGCTTGCTGAAGAGTGAGTGGGAAACTCAAGATCAACATTAAAAATAGAAATAACTAGAAAGGACACACACATGTCTAAAGAACTTTCACCTAAATACAATCCAGCCGAGGTTGAGGCTGGTCGTTACCAAAAATGGCTTGACGAAGATGTTTTCAAGCCTTCAGGCGATAAAAAGGCTAAACCATACTCTATCGTTATTCCACCACCAAACGTGACTGGTAAACTCCACCTTGGTCACGCTTGGGATACAACTTTACAGGATATCATCATCCGTCAAAAACGCATGCAAGGTTTCGATACGCTTTGGCTTCCAGGTATGGACCACGCAGGTATTGCTACTCAAGCTAAGGTTGAGGAGCGCTTGCGTGGCGAAGGCATCAGCCGTTATGACCTCGGTCGTGAAAAATTCCTTGATAAAGTCTGGGAATGGAAAGACGAATATGCCACTACTATCAAGGAACAATGGGGCAAGATGGGGCTCTCTGTAGACTACTCTCGCGAACGATTCACTCTTGACGAAGGTTTGTCAAAAGCCGTGCGCAAGGTCTTTGTGGACCTTTACAAGAAGGGCTGGATCTACCGCGGTGAATTTATCATCAACTGGGATCCAAAAGCCCGTACAGCCCTTTCTGATATCGAGGTTATTCACAAGGATGTCGAAGGTGCCTTCTACCACATGAACTACATGTTGGAAGACGGTTCACGTGCCCTTGAAGTAGCAACAACTCGTCCTGAAACGATGTTTGGGGATACTGCTGTAGCGGTTAACCCAAATGATGACCGTTATAAAGACTTGATTGGTCAAAATGTTATCTTGCCAATCTTGAACAAGCCAATCCCAATCGTAGGGGACGAACACGCAGACCCTGAGTTTGGTACTGGTGTGGTGAAGATCACTCCTGCCCACGACCCTAATGACTTCTTGGTTGGTCAACGTCATAATCTTCCGCAAGTGAACGTTATGAACGATGATGGTACCATGAATGAATTGGCTGGTGAATTCAATGGCATGGACCGCTTTGAAGCTCGTAAGGCTGTTATCAAGAAGTTAGAAGAAATTGGTGCCCTTGTTAAGATTGAGAAGATGACCCACTCAGTTGGTCACTCAGAGCGTACAGGGGTTATGGTTGAGCCACGTTTGTCTACACAATGGTTTGTGAAGATGGATCAATTGGCGAAAAATGCCATTGCCAACCAAGACACAGATGATAAGGTTGAATTTTACCCACCTCGTTTCAACGATACCTTCCTTCAATGGATGGAAAATGTCCACGACTGGGTGATCTCTCGTCAGCTCTGGTGGGGTCACCAAATCCCAGCTTGGTACAATGCTGAAGGTGAAATGTACGTTGGCGAAGAAGCGCCAGAAGGTGACGGATGGAAACAAGACGAAGATGTCTTGGATACTTGGTTTAGTTCAGCCCTTTGGCCATTCTCAACTATGGGTTGGCCGGATGTCGACTCAGAAGATTTCAAACGTTACTTCCCAACTTCAACCTTGGTAACAGGTTACGATATCATCTTCTTCTGGGTGTCTCGTATGATCTTCCAATCATTGGAATTCACAGGACGCCAACCATTTAAGAATGTTCTTATCCACGGTTTGATCCGTGACGAGCAAGGACGCAAGATGTCTAAATCTCTCGGTAACGGGATTGACCCAATGGATGTTATCGAGAAATATGGTGCGGATGCCCTTCGTTGGTTCCTTTCAAACGGTTCTGCACCAGGGCAAGACGTGCGCTTCTCTTATGAGAAAATGGATGCATCATGGAACTTCATTAACAAGATTTGGAACATCTCTCGTTACATCCTCATGAACAATGAAGGTTTGACCCTGGATGTGGCGCGTGAAAATGTGGCTAAAGTGGCTGCTGGTCAAGCAGGTAACGTGACAGACCGCTGGATTCTCCATAACCTTAACGAAACGATTGGAAAAGTCACTGAAAACTTTGATAAGTTTGAATTTGGTGTGGCTGGTCACATCCTCTACAACTTCATCTGGGATGAGTTTGCGGACTGGTATGTTGAGTTGACTAAGGAAGTGCTTTACAGCGACAATGAGGACGAAAAAGTCATCACTCGTTCAGTTCTTCTTTATACGTTGGACCAAATCTTGCGTCTCCTTCATCCAATCATGCCATTCGTGACTGAAGAAATTTACGGCCAAATCTCTGAAGGAACGATCGTGACTGCGGAATACCCAGTGGTTCGTCCAGAATTTGAAAATGAAGAAGCAGCAGCTGGTGTAGAAGCTCTTAAAGATGTGATTCGTTCAGTACGTAACTCACGTGCAGAAGTGAACGTAGCGCCAAGTAAGCCAATCACTATCTTGATCAAGACAAGCGACATTAAGCTCGATGCCTTCTTCAATGATAATGTCAACTACATCAAACGCTTCACAAACCCAGAACACTTGGAAATTGCAGCAGATGTAGAGGTACCTGATTTGGTTATGTCAAGCATCATCACAGGGGCAGAAATCTACTTGCCACTTGCTGACCTTCTCAATGTCGAAGAAGAATTGGCTCGTCTTGAAAAAGAATTAGCCAAATGGCAAAAAGAACTGGATATGGTCGGTAAGAAGCTCTCTAACGAACGCTTCGTAGCCAATGCCAAACCAGAAGTCGTCCAAAAAGAACGCGACAAACAAGCCGACTACCAAGCTAAATATGATGCGACCGTTGCACGTATTGATGAGATGAAGAAGTTGGTTAAATAAACACAGAAACACGGCGGGATGCCGTGTTTTTTGTATGATTCTGTAAGAGAAAAAGTTTAAGTAACCTATTTTTAGACCATTTTCCAGAAATAATCGATGATATAGGTCAGGCCGTAGGTGTAGATGACGAGGGTGATGGGTTTACAGAGGATGATGATGGTCATGTAGCGTTTGAAGGTCATATTGGTCAGACCTGCCAGCATACAGATGAAGTCGGCGGGACTAACCGGCCAGATCATCATGAAGATAAAGAAGCGATCGAACCGCTTGCCTTCATTGAGCCAGCCAATGTACTTGTCGTAGGTTTTCTGACTGACCATGGATTGGACGAACTTAGGTCCATACATTCTGGCTAGGTGGAAGATAATGGCACAGCCAATCACGATCCCGATGTAATTGTAGATGGTCCCGATAATATGGCCGTAGATGAAGACACCTGCTACAGATGTCAGGGCGCCAGGAATAATAGGGACCACTGTTTGAAGGATCTGAAGAAAGATAAAGAGCGGTGGCCCGAAGATTCCGGCTTGCAAAATAAAAGCTGACAAGGTTTCTTTGGATTGAAGGATGCCAGAAAAGTAGGCCCAGATACAAAAGGCCAAGGTCCCAAGAGCCCCAATGATGGACGACCAATTAATGATGTGCTGGAGAAGAGGGGATACCTCCCTCAATTTTTTTTCTTTTGTTATCATAACTCTTCCGCGTAGTTTTTTCTTCTACTATACCATTTTTTTGTCTATTTGTAAGCTCTGGTGATGGAGGTGATGAAAGCCTTAAAAGATGGTATAATGATGTAATTGAGGCTCGAATTAGCATCATAGATATTAGAGGAGGATGTAGTGGAAGAATATATAAATTTATACCATCAGAAATTATGGGAAATAGCTTTTACGAATGTACGAGATACTTTCGTCAATCAAAATACACTTTCCTGGGGGTTATTAATTTATTTCAGTTATGTCATGTTTGATCTATTAGCTGGGAATAAAAAACGTGTCCTGATTGTTACTTGTATTCCTTTTGTCTTATTCTTTCTTAGTATGGGTGCGGAGTATCTATACAGTTATGATAAAATCATGAATCCCAAATCAGATTATAACAATGAATGGAGTTTTGAAGGGTTAAAACGTGACACCGTTTTACCTATGATTGAGAATATTGATAAAATTCCCATAGCCAGTGTTGATGGAAAATTAAAAAGACAAGATATTATCCTATTTGCGGTATCTAATCCAACATATTATGATGCGTTGTTTGGAAAAGCATCCATGTTGCTATCAGGTCGACAGCAGGTTGGAAATGACTTTGTGATTGTTTTGGTTGGATATGAAGTGAAAGATGATAGTTGGCAATCTGTAGATATTCGTATTGCACCAAGTGTTGAAGAAAGTGATTTTCAGAAATTTTCTAAAGTGCTTCATATCGAAAGAGAAGAAAAAGTAGGTGCTACTAGTATTGTTAGCGACCTTCAATTCATATATTATAAGAATTCGCAGGAAGAAAAGAATGGAAAAAAGTCCAAATTGTGAATAAAACGGCTCTCCACTCTAACATTAGAACTTTCCTTTTTGGAAAGTTTTTTTGTCTAAAAAAGTAAGGAAGACCTTCTCCATTTGTTTATGAGTAGATCTCTCCTCTGAGATCAAGTCATCCGTGCTAAAAAGCCTATTTTATGCTATAATGGGGAGAATACGAATGTTTGGAGAAAAACGTGTCAATCGAAAATTACAAACCAGATTTTGCGGTGGAAGCAGCCTATGATCTCACCGTTGCAGACTTGAAAAAACAGGGTATCAAGGCGGTCCTTGTGGATTTGGATAATACCTTGATTGCTTGGAATAATCCGGATGGGACTCCTGAAATGCGCCAGTGGTTGCATGACCTTCGTGATGGAGGGATTCGGGTTATCGTGGTGTCTAATAATAGCCCCAAACGGGTCAAGCGCGCTGTTGAGAAATTTGATATTGACTATGAAGCCTGGTCGCTCAAGCCCTTTACTTTTGGGATTGATCGTGCCCTCAAACGTTTCCACTATGAGAAAAATGAAGTGGTCATGGTCGGAGATCAACTGATGACCGATATCCGGGCTGCCCATCGTGCAGGCATTCGTTCGATTTTGGTCAAGCCTTTGGTTGAGCATGACTCCATCAAGACGCAGATCAACCGGGCGCGTGAACGCCGTGTCATGAAGCAAATGGCCGAAAAATATGGTCCAATTGTATATAAAAAAGGAATTTAAGAATGGAAGAATTATTCTGTATTGGCTGTGGAGCCCCCATTCAGACAGAAAACAAAGAGGGGCTAGGCTATACTCCCCAATCAGCTCTTGAAAAGGGTTTGGAAACAGGCGAAGTTTATTGCCAACGCTGTTTCCGTCTGCGTCACTACAATGAAATAACAGATGTGCATCTGACGGATGATGATTTCCTAAAACTCCTTCACGAGGTAGGAGATAGTGATGCTCTCGTGGTCAATGTAGTGGATATTTTTGATTTTAATGGATCTGTTATCCCAGGCTTACCACGCTTTGTAGCAGGAAATGATGTTCTCTTGGTCGGAAACAAAAAAGACATCTTGCCCAAGTCTGTCAAGGATAGCAAGGTGACCCATTGGTTGATGGAGCGGGCCCACGAAGAAGGCATGCGTCCTGTCGATGTGGTCCTCACCTCTGCTCAAAACAAGAGTGCGATCAAGGACTTAATGGAAAAGATTGAACAGTACCGCAAGGGACGTGATGTCTATGTGGTGGGTGTGACCAACGTTGGGAAATCGACCCTCATCAATGCAATCATCCAAGAAATCACTGGAGACAAGGATATCATTACGACTTCTCGCTTCCCAGGGACGACACTGGACAAGATTGAAATCCCACTGGACGATGGATCCTACATCTACGATACACCAGGGATTATCCATCGCCACCAGATGGCTCATTACTTGACAGCAAAAAATCTCAAATATGTCAGCCCTAAAAAGGAAATCAAGCCTAAGACTTATCAGCTCAATCCAGAGCAAACCCTCTTTTTGGGTGGCTTGGGACGTTTTGACTTTATTAAGGGGGAAAAACAAGGTTTCACCGCCTTCTTTGACAACGAACTCAAGCTTCACAGAACCAAGCTAGAGGGCGCGACCGCCTTTTATGACAAGCATGTTGGTGGCTTGCTAACTCCACCTAATAGCAAAGAAAAAGAAGAGTTCCCACCCTTGGTTTCTCATGAGTTTACCATTAAGGACAAGACAGACCTGGTCATCTCAGGACTCGGCTGGCTCCGCGTCAATGGAGAAGCTAAAGTAGCTGTCTGGGCACCAAAAGGCGTTGCCGTCGTTACCCGCAAAGCTATTATTTAAAAAAACAGGAAAAAATATATCTGAAGAGCGAACAAAGTGAGCTCATAAAGAGATCGTTATTGCCGTGGTGTAGTTGCCAATCGTGAGATTGGCAAGGGCAAAATGGAGACCAAGGCTCCATTTTGAGGTGAGGAAATCCATTTTTCAAAGATGAGATCTTTGAAAAATTAGTTCCGGCCGTCCCCACCACTTAAAATAACAATCAAAAAAGGAAGTAAAAATATGACATTAACATCTAAACAACGGGCTTTCCTCAATAGCCAAGCCCACAGCCTCAAACCCATTATCCAAATCGGGAAGAATGGGCTCAATGACCAAATTAAAACCAGTGTGCGCCAAGCGCTTGATGCGCGCGAATTGATCAAGGTGACTCTTCTTCAAAATACGGATGAGAATATCCATGAAGTCGCAGAAATCTTGGAAGAAGAAATCGGTGTGGAAACGGTCCAAAAGATTGGTCGGATTCTCATCTTGTTTAAACAATCGAGCAAAAAAGAAAATCGTAAAATTTCAGCGAAGGTAAAAGAAATTTAAGACATCGAGGAGAGCAAACCTATGGCAATTGAACTATTGACTCCCTTTACCAAGGTAGAGTTAGAGCCAGAGATCAAAGACAAGAAACGCAAACAAGTTGGTATTTTGGGTGGAAATTTCAATCCGGTCCACAATGCCCATTTGGTCGTTGCGGATCAAGTGCGCCAACAATTAGGGTTAGATAAGGTGCTCTTGATGCCTGAGTATGAGCCGCCGCATGTCGATGCCAAGGGGACGATTGCAGAGCACCATCGCCTTAAGATGCTGGAATTAGCCATTGAAGGCATTGAAGGTCTGGAGATCGAGACGATTGAACTCGAGCGGAAAGGGATTTCCTATACCTACGACACCATGCTCTTGCTCAATGAACGGGATCCAGACACAGATTATTACTTCATTATTGGTGCAGATATGGTGGATTATTTACCCAAATGGCACCGCATCGATGAATTGGTGGAGATTGTGCAATTTGTCGGGGTCCAGCGACCACGCTATAAGGCAGGGACTTCTTATCCGGTGATCTGGGTGGACGTTCCTCTAATGGACATCTCCTCTAGTATGGTGCGTGATTTTGTAGCCAAGGGTCGGACGCCGAATTTTATGTTGCCAAAACCAGTCTTGGACTACATCAAGAAAGAAGGTTTGTATCAATGACCTATGAAAACTATCTCGGCTTTTCTCGTGAGGTCTTGCTTGAAAAAATGCGTCAAATCCTGCCAGAAAAGCGGCTTACTCACTGTTTAGGGGTTGAGAAGGCTGCGCGTGACTTGGCCAAACGCTATGGGGCTGATGAAGAGCAGGCTGGCCTAGCAGGTCTCTTACATGACTATGCCAAGAAATTATCAGATCAGAAATTTCTGGACTTGATCGATCGCTATGAGCTGGATCCAGCATTAAAAAACTGGGGCAACAATGTCTGGCATGGGATGGTCGGGATTTACAAGATCCAAGAAGACCTCGGACTGACAGATCCAGCCATTCTTCGCAGTATTGAGATTCACACCGTGGGGAGTGGACAGATGTCGACCTTAGACAAGATTGTCTATGTGGCAGATTACATTGAGCACAACCGGGCCTTTCCAGGGGTAGATCAGGCGCGCGACATTGCCCAAGTCTCCTTGGATCGTGCCGTGGCCTATGAGACGGCTCGCACAGTCGAACACCTGGCCCACCAAGGATTGCCCATTTATCCCCAAACCCTTGAAACCTATAACGCCTTTGTGAAGTATTTGAAAGAGGAGCAGTGAGTGAAGACAGCTTTTATCATTATTGATGTACAAAATATCTTAGTGGAAACAGGTTTTGAGACAGGAAAGCTCTTAGAGAAGATCGCTTATTTGCAAGATCAGGCTAGAAAAGAGCAGATTGAAATCATCTATATACAGCATATTGAAACGCCAGAGGCTTTAACTTCGGAAGATTGGCAATTATCGCCCCTGTTGAAGAGGCAGGCAGATGAGAAGGTATTTCAGAAGCGATACAATAGCATATTTAAAGAGACAGGATTAAAAGAATACTTGGATCAACAAGGGATTGAACAACTGGTCCTGTGTGGTATGCAGACAGAATATTGTGTCGATACATCCGTCAAAGTGGGGTTTGAATACGGTTATAAGTTGGTTATTCCAGAAGGAGCTGTCACAACCTTTGATGGAGAGGATATTCCGGCAGAAACGCTTAATGAATTTTATGAAAATATTTGGGCAGAACGTTTTGCGGATGTCTTAGATTACAAATCAATTTTTTAAGGAAAGAGGATTACATGAAAGAAAAAGAACTACTTGAACTAGTTGTCAAAGCAGCCGATGAAAAGCGTGCAGAAGACATTGTGGCTTTGGATGTTCAAAGCTTAACCAGCGTGACAGACTACTTTGTCATCGCAAGCTCTATGAATAGCCGTCAATTGGAGGCTATCGCTGAAAATATTCGCGAGAAGGTCGTTGAAGCTGGTGGCAATGCCAGCCACGTCGAAGGTGATTCAGCTGGAGGTTGGGTCCTTCTTGACTTAGGTGGTGTAGTGGTTCATGTCTTCTCAGAAGAAATGCGTGCCCACTATAACCTAGAAAAGCTATGGCACGAAGCAAGTGCTGTCGATCTTTCAGCAGCCCTAGCATAAGCAGGTAAACTCAGTTGGTAGCAACTGAGTTTTGTTGGTTAAATTGAAATTCTATGGAAAGAAAGGATGGGGCCTCGTGTTTGGTTAATTTGATAATTGAACACGAGCTAAAAGCTGTGAGAAAAAGAGTAACTTCCTTTGTATCTGATGATACGGCAGAAAGTTTCCTATTTTCTCTATGCTTTTAAGGCTCTTTGTATCTTAGAAAGGATTTGAACCCGTCCTGTAATCCTCGGAAAATAGATAGCTCTCCTTGGAGCTTAGCTCCATCGTCGTGCTCCTAATTTTCTATCGGATTACGGGCGGACTTGGTATCATGAATATGGCGACTTATGAAACCTTTGCGGCGGTCTATGATGCGGTCATGGATGACAGTCTGTATGATTTGTGGACGGATTTTTCTCTCCGGCATCTCCCTAAAAGCAAGGATCGGAAAAAATTACTGGAATTGGCTTGTGGGACAGGGATTCAGTCTGTTCGCTTTTCTCAAGCTGGATTTGATGTGACGGGGTTAGACCTGAGTGCTGACATGCTGAAAATTGCTGAAAAAAGAGCTGCTTCAGCCAAGCAGAAGATTGATTTTATCGAGGGCAATATGCTGGACCTGTCGCAAGCAGGCACTTATGATTTCGTGACCTGCTACTCGGATTCTATCTGCTATATGCAGGACGAGGTAGAAGTAGGGGATGTCTTTGAAGAAGTGTATAATGCCCTCAATGAGGACGGAGTCTTTATCTTTGATGTCCATTCGACCTATCAGACAGATGAGGTCTTCCCAGGCTATTCTTACCACGAAAACGCAGAAGACTTTGCCATGCTCTGGGATACTTACGAGGACGCGGCCCCTCACTCGATCGTCCATGAGCTGACCTTCTTTGTCCAAGAAGAGGATGGCAGCTTTAGTCGCCACGATGAAGTTCATGAGGAACGCACCTATGAAGTTTTAACCTATGACATTTTATTGGAGCAGGCTGGCTTTAAATCTTTCAAATTGTATGCAGACTTTGAAGACAAAGCGCCAACAAAGACCAGCAAACGATGGTTTTTTGTAGCACAGAAGTAGGACAGCATGACAGTTATAGGTATTATTGCAGAATTTAATCCCTTTCACAATGGTCACAAGTACCTGTTGAAACAGGCAGACGGGCTGAAGATTGTGGCCATGTCCGGAAATTTTGTTCAACGTGGCGAGCCTGCCATTGTAGACAAGTGGATTCGCGCGCAGATGGCTTTGGAAAATGGAGCGGATCTGGTGGTCGAGCTCCCCTTTCTTGTGGCTGTTCAGTCGGCTGATCATTTTGCCAAGGGAGCGGTAGAAATCTTGTCCCGTCTAGGAATTGACCAATTGATTTTTGGGACAGAAGAAGTCTTGGATTACCAAGCGATTGCGACTATTTATTCGGAGAAAGGAGCGGAAATGGAAGGTTTCTTGCGAAGTCTTCCAGACGATTTATCTTATCCACAAAAGACCCAAAAAATGTGGGAAACCTTTGCTGGAGTGGAGTTCACAGGAGATACTCCCAATCATATTCTAGGGCTGGCTTATGCCAAGGCTTGTGCTGGGAAGGGGATTGCGCTTAAGCCCGTCCAGCGCCAGGGTGCGGGCTACCATTCAGAAGAAAAAGAAGTGGCCTATGCTTCTGCGACTAGTCTACGCCTACACAAGGAAGATCAGGACTTTGTTGCTAGATTCATGCCCAATAGCCAACTCTTTCAGTCGGCTCCACAGGTATCTTGGGAGAATTATGACCAACTGCTCCGTTATCAAATCCTAACCCGTCCGGATTTGACACAGATTTTTCAGGTCAATGAGGAACTGGCCAATCGGATAAAGGATGCGGTTCGAAGTGCTAGTTCTGTGGAAGACCTGGTGGAGAAAGTCGCAACCAAGCGCTATACCAAGGCGCGTGTGCGCCGCATCTTGACCTACATCTTGGTAGGGGCGATGGATCAATCTCTTCCCGATGCCATTCATGTCTTAGGATTTTCCGCAAAGGGACAAGCTCACCTCAAATCACTAAAAGGTCAAGTGGACTTGGTGACCCGAATCGGTAAGGAACCTTGGGACAGTTTGACCCAGCAAGCCGATCAGGTGTATCAACTAGGCCATCCCCAATTGCCAGAGCAGATCTGGGGTCGGGTGCCAGTGAGGGTGGAAGAATCAACAGTCTGACGTAAATTTTCTCTGTCCACATTCACGTAAGGCAAGAAAGTGATGATGCGCGGAAACAGTGTTTATCTACTGTCTAAAAATTCCTTTAGACAGTAGATTTTTTTTACCAAATTTAGAAATTTTTTACGAATAATTAATTGGAGAAGGGAAAACTTGTACAAGTTCCTGACAAGTTTTTCTTTTTCATGTATAATAATAGAAAAGAGGTAGAATGAGGTATGGCAATGGAAGCAGTCGTTTATTCAACATTCCGCAATCATTTGAAGGATTATATGAAGAAGGTGAATGATGAGTTTGAGCCTTTGACGGTCGTGAATAAGAATCCAGACGAAGATATTGTGGTCATCTCTAAGAGCGAGTGGGACAGCCTACAAGAAACCCTGAGACTAGCTCAGAACAAGGAATTGTCAGATAAGGTCTTGCGGGGCATGGCAGAAGTCCGAGCTGGTCAGGTTCAACTCCATGAGATTGAGGGGTAACAGATGTTACTCAAGTTTACAGAAGATGCCTGGAAGGATTATTGTTACTGGCAAAGTCAGGACAAAAAAACACTGAAGCGAATCAATACCCTTATCAAAGAGATCCAAAGGGACCCATTTGCAGGGATTGGTAAGCCTGAGCCTTTGAAATATGACTTTCAAGGAGCATGGTCAAGACGGATTGATGCAGAGAATCGCCTGATTTATATGCTAGATGAGTCAGGTGTCGCTTTTCTGTCATTTAAAGATCATTATTAAGTCTTTAAAAGAGTATCTTTTTGATAGTTAGGATAGCTCTTTAAAGTTTCCAACTCGAAGAAAAATTCCTATAAAATCCCCTTTCTAAAAATAGAAAAATCTAGTCTAACTTCGATGATTTGTGATATAATATAAAAGATTGAAAATAATTTGAAAAAATTTAAGGAGAATCCTCATGGGACGTAAATGGGCCAATATTGTTGCCAAAAAAACTGCCAAAGATGGTGCCAACTCAAAAGTGTATGCTAAATTTGGTGTGGAGATCTATGTAGCTGCTAAAAAGGGTGAACCAGATCCAGAACTAAATACTGCTTTGAGATTCGTTATTGACCGTGCGAAACAAGCACAAGTGCCAAAACACGTGATTGATAAAGCGATCGATAAGGCAAAAGGAAATACAGACGAAACCTTTACAGAAGGACGTTACGAAGGATTTGGACCAAATGGTTCGATGTTGATCGTTGATACTTTGACTTCAAACGTTAACCGTACAGCTGCCAATGTCCGTGCTGCTTTTGGTAAAAACGGTGGGAACATGGGAGCTTCAGGTTCTGTATCTTACCTCTTTGACAACAAGGGAGTTATCGTCTTTGCTGGTGATGATGCTGATGCCATCTTTGAGCTTTTGCTTGAAGCAGATGTGGATGTAGATGATGTCGAAGCAGAAGAAGGAACGATCACAGTCTACACTGCTCCAACTGATCTTCACAAAGCAATCGTTGCTTTGCGTGAATCAGGTGTCGAAGAATTCCAAGTAACAGAATTGGAAATGATTCCTCAATCAGAAGTTGAGTTGTCAGGTGAAGATTTGGAAACATTTGAAAAACTTTACAGCGTTCTTGAAGACGACGAGGACGTACAAAAAATCTACACAAACGTAGATGGATTCTAATCACTCGTAAGGACTGTAGTGAATCCCATAAATTAAGAAAAAGGATAGCTTCTCAGATCAAGCTATCCTTTTTCTCTGTCTGATGAGGATCTATCTTTTGTAAGTGATGTCCTGTATAAGCGTAAATACGGGTCAGGGGTGATTGGGAGAGTGTGGAAACCTTAAAATAGAAATAATGGTCTCGATGATCCCGACTTTTGGTGTGGTGAAGACGAAAGTAGTTTCGCTGGCCTGCTGCCATAGAGTGGAGGATATCATCTTCTAAAAAGACGAGCGGCGTAGAAGTAGCGGCCCACTTGTAAAAGTCCATCTCAAATTGGTGGTAATTCTCCGAAAAATAATCAAATTGTAATTCGTGTTTAGTCTGAATAGGTTTCATAGGGTGTTTCCTCAGATTCAATAAAAATGATAGAGTCTACGAGGAGACGGTGGTAGTGGCCATCGCTTTTGAGAAGAACCTCAGAAGCAGATAAGGTGTGAATCGAACCTGTGTAGGTAGCAAATTGATTCCCCTCTAGAGTTGTGATCGAAATCGTCGTTTGTTGTTGAAAGGCCTGCTCCAGGAGCTGGATCTGTTCAGCAAGTGGAAGAATCATGAGCTGACTGCGGTCAATTTCTTTTGTATGCAGGGCAGTTGTGTGTTCGGATAAAAAGAAGCCGGCCCATTTGGCCATGCCACGATCTTGAAATTCGCGAGCGGATTGATAAGGGAGATAAGAACGGTCAATCATGTTAATCCATCTAAGCCTCCTGCGGAATGTCCGCCTGTTAATTTACTGCGTGCAATGGCGCGTGAGTTTTCTAGTAGTGAGGATCCTTTCTGAAGAGAGGTAAAGCCAAATTGATCCCGAATGCGGTCAATCGTCTGCTGGAGTTTTTCCTCTTTTTCCAGGGCTACTGGATCATCGAAGAGAGAAAAGAGTTGAAGAGACTCCTCGACAAGTTCTCCATAAAAAACACCAATCTGCCGAATAGCGCCTCCTTCGTACTTGGAGCGAAAGAGCCGCAGAACCGTATCGGATAAAACCTTGGTGGATTGGGTAGGCTCAATCTTTTGCTGGCAGTGAATGGACGGAAGCCCCTCGATTTTGGAGTAGGAGGCATGAATGGAGACCAGTTGGGTCTTCTTTTTTTTCCGTCGCAAGCGAATAGCCACCTGTTCAGCCATCTCCCGAAACACCAGTTCAATATCGGCTTGTAGATGGTAGTCATAGGGCAAGATTTGAGAGTTGCCAATGCCTCGTGACTTCGGACGATAAGGCTTGTGGACATTGCTTTCATCAATGCCATGAGCATGGAACCACAGTTGCAGACCCATGACTCCGAATTCTTTCTTTAAGAGATCTGGGTGAGCCTGAGCCAGTTCAGCAATCGACGTGATCCCGATTTTTTGCAATCGCTTTTCAGTACGACTTCCAATGCCCCAAAAATCAGTGAGCTGGGGCAGCTTCCAGACCTTACTTTCTACATCTTCATAAGACCAATTGGAGCGCATATTTCGGCAATGCTTGGCTTCATTGTCCAAGGCTAGCTTGGCAAGAAGGGGATTGGCATTGCTGAGACCGATGGTAGAGTAGATTCCAGTTTCCTGCCAAATCCTTTTTTGAATTCTGGCAGAAAGGAGATCCAGTTTCTCCTTTCGAGAGAGGGAGGGATCTGGAATAAAATAATTTAAGGAAGAGGTCAGATCGATAAAGCCTTCGTCAATCGAGTAAGGGAAAATATCATCTGGTGCTGCAAATTCCTGAAAAACTTTTTGAATCTCCATATTGACCTGAATGTAGGCATTCATCCGTGGAGGCACAATCAGAGTCCGCTTGGCCCAGGATTCAATGGATGCAATAAAAGCTGGATCTGTAGGCAATCCTTGCTTTTTGGCGACGTAGCTATTAAATTTTCTGGTTTTGAGGTCAAAAGGTAGGTCGTAGCTACGGCTGACATTTTTCTTGCCAAAGACTTGTTTGAAAACGGGAGAGCTCGCCAAAATTAGGCCGGCTGAATTGTCGCTCCGACTCATGACGCAAAGGGAAGTCGTCAAGGGATTGAGCCCCAGACGGACACATTCACAACTGGCATAAAAACTTTTCATATCCACAAAAGCAATATCAGAATGAGGCTCACGTGAATAATCAAATAGCATATTTAAACCTCGAGTGGAAGAAAATGCCCGACCACAATGCCGACGATTTTGGGCTCGTCTTCATAGGGAGCGAATAAATCATCGTAGTCAGGGTTGATGGATTCTAAGCGCAAGCCTTCAGCCTCCCGATAGACTTTCTTGATGTAGGTTTTTCCATTCCAGATGAGGGCGTAGACAGCACCATCATAGTCAAAACCAGTCTGCTTCATGAGGGCAACAGAGCCATTGGGATAGAGAGGTTCCATCGAATCTCCGGATACCCAAGAAGCGAAATCGTGCTGGATCTCTTGATCAAAATAGACAGTTTCATAGTCCGTTTCGTTGTCATAAAAGGTGTGTCCTAAACCGGCTGCTAGTTCAATCGAAAGAACCTTATAAGCAGTCAAGGAAACAACTTTTTGCTGCTGTTCCAATAACTGGCTGGCCAACTGGTCGACTTTCTTTTGATGAGGTGGGGTTAATAAAGGGTAGGTGTAGAGTGCGGAGTCTTTGTTAATAAAGTAGTCCTCTTTAACGGAGAGGCGCTTGGCCAACCTCCTGAGATTTTTTTCGTGTGGCTCCGCTAAGCCATTCTCCCAACTGGAGTAAGTCTTGCGAGAAATCTTGAGATCCTCGTAGACATATGCTTGGGTCAAGCCTTTTTCCAGGCGTCTTTCTTTTAGTTTTTTTGCATCAAACATGTCGCTTCTCCTACGTAACGTTTTAAAGGTTACGTATAGTTTATCAAAAATGAATCCTTTTTGCAAGAGAAAAATTCAGTTGAAAACGAATGAAAAGACTTGATTTTGATTGAAAAAGGAGTATAATCAATTCTAAAATGTCTATAAATGAGGAACTATATGAAAAAAAGTTTTATCCACCAACAAAAAGAAATTTCGTTTGTTAAAACGACGTTTACGCAGTATTTAAAAGATAAATTGGATATCATTGAAGTCCAAGGGCCAATTTTGAGTAAGGTCGGAGACGGGATGCAGGATAACCTTTCTGGGATTGAACATCCGGTATCTGTAAAGGTCCTTCAAATTCCTGATGAGACTTATGAAGTCGTGCATTCACTTGCAAAATGGAAACGCCATACCTTGGCACGTTTTGGTTTTGGCGAAGGAGAAGGTCTCTTTGTCCATATGAAGGCTCTTCGTCCAGATGAAGATTCGCTAGACGCTATCCACTCTGTTTATGTAGACCAATGGGACTGGGAAAAAGTCATCCCAAATGGTCAACGCAATATCGCCTACCTCAAAGAAACGGTTGAAAAAATCTACAAGGCGATTCGTTTAACAGAACTAGCAGTAGAAGCGCGCTATGATATTGAGTCAGTTCTTCCAAAACAAATTACCTTCGTTCACACAGAAGAATTGGTGGAACGTTATCCAGATTTAACTCCAAAAGAGCGTGAAAATGCCATTGCCAAAGAATTCGGAGCCGTTTTCTTGATCGGGATTGGTGGAGAGCTTGCAGATGGCAAACCACACGATGGACGTGCACCTGACTACGATGACTGGACAACAGAGTCTGAAAATGGCTACAAGGGATTAAATGGCGATATCCTCGTCTGGAATGACGTTCTAGGTTCAGCCTTTGAGTTGTCTTCAATGGGGATCCGTGTTGATGAAGATACGCTTCGCCGTCAGGTTGCGATCACAGGGGACGAGGATCGTCTCCAATTAGAGTGGCACAAGGCTTTGTTAAACGGTCTCTTCCCACTTACAATTGGTGGAGGGATTGGACAATCTCGTTTGGCTATGTTCTTGCTTCGTAAGAAACATATCGGTGAAGTCCAAACAAGTGTCTGGCCTCAATCTGTCCGTGATGAATATGAAAATATCCTATAAGGAAAGAAAGAGAGTGGGACAGAAATCGGTAATTCGTTAGAATTCGATTTCGTCGTCCCACCTCCGCACAGTTGAGTAGGGCTGTAAAAGCTGATGAAATCAGCGTAGTAGAGCCCACTCAACCACTGCGTCTTGCTCGACAATCCAAAAATAATTGAGAGGCTAGGACTTTTGTCCCAGCCTCTCTTAGTTGTCGCTTGACCATATCAAATCGCAATTTTCTGATTTTTTTTGGTATAATGGTCCCTATGAAAATAGTATCTGGAACCTATGGGGGACGCCCCCTCAAAACACTTGAAGGAAAAACAACCAGGCCGACTTCTGATAAGGTCAGAGGGGCTATGTTCAATATGATTGGTCCTTACTTTGACGGTGGAAGAGTGCTGGATCTCTATGCAGGAAGCGGTGGGCTCTCTATCGAAGCCGTTTCTCGAGGCATGTCAGAGGCCGTTCTAGTAGAACGAGATCGTAGAGCGCAGGAGATTGTAGCAGCCAATATTGCCATGACCAAGGAAAAGGAACGGTTTCAACTGCTAAAAATGGAGGCCAAACAAGCCTTGGGGCTTTTAACGGGCACCTTTGATTTGGTGTTCTTAGATCCTCCTTATGCCAAGGAAGAGATTGTTCGCGATATCGAAACCTTGTGCGAGCGCCATCTCTTGTCAGAGGACATCATGATTGTGTGCGAAACCGATAAACACGTAGAACTTCCTGAGGAAATCGGACAAGTGGGAATCTGGAAAGAAAAAATCTATGGAATTAGTAAGGTAACAGTATATGTCAGATAGAAGTGGATTGTTTACAGGATCGTTTGATCCGATTACCATTGGGCATGTGCAATTGATCGAGCGAGCTAGTCGCTTGTTTGACCGTGTCTATGTCGGAATTTTTTATAATCCGGAAAAAGTCGGACTCTTTTCTATTGAGCAGCGCGTGCGCATGGTGAAAGGGGCCTTGGCTCATTTGGAAAATGTTGAAATTGTGACGTCAACTCAAGAGTTGGCTGTGACAGTGGCGCGCAATCTTGGGGTCATCACCTTGATCCGGGGCTTGCGCAATGCACAGGATCTGGTATACGAAGCCAATATGGATTATTTTAATCACCAGTTGGCGCCTGAATTGGAGACGGTTTATCTCTATGCCCAGCCTCCTTACCAGGCCATTAGTTCAACGCGTATTCGAGAGTTGCTGGCTTTTCAGCAGGATATCTCACCTTATGTCCCAAAGAGTGTAATGGAGGAAATCAAAGATGACACAAGCGAATAAACCAAGCTTGACCACTAAAAAGAAAAAAGGACGGTTGAAAGAATACCGATGGCCGATTGCAGGCGTTCTTTTCTTGCTCCTCTTGCTAGCTGCTTTTGTGATTCGCCTTCCCTATTATATTGAGATGCCGGGTACGGCAGAAGATATTCGATCGGTCATGACAGTGGATGGAAAAATGGATACCAAGTCAGGGTCTTATGACTTTGTAACCGTGGCAGTGAAAGAAGCGACCCCGGCTGATTTGATCTATGCTTGGGCGACACCTTTTACAGATATCTACTCTGCCAAGGATATGACAGGTGGTAGTTCGAGCCAAGAATTTACACGGATTAACCAATTCTATATGGAAACCTCGCAAAATATGGCCATCTACCAAGGGTTAAAGACAGCTGGAAAAGAAACCCAGATGGACTTTCTTGGTGTTTATGTTATGCAGGTAGCAGATGACTCGACTTTTAAGGGAATCTTGAACATTGCGGATACCGTCACCGGTGTGAATGGCAAGACCTTTAAGAGTTCCAAAGAATTGATTGACTATGTCGGTTCTCAAAAAATTGGCGACCCTGTTTCAGTGACCTATATTGAGGATGGACAAACCAAGACCGCAGACGGAAAGATCATCAAATTGTCTAACGGGAAAAACGGAATCGGGATTAGCCTGATCGACCGGACTGAAGCCAAAGGAGATGTTCCTGTCCAGTTTGCGACTCAAGGGATTGGTGGACCAAGTGCCGGCATGATGTTTAGCCTAGCTATCTACACCCAAGTGGCTGATCCAGATCTTCGTCAGGGACGCCATATTGCAGGGACAGGAACCATTAACCAAGATGGAACGGTTGGCGACATCGGTGGGATTGACAAGAAAGTCGTCGCAGCCGATAAAGAAGGAGCAGAAATTTTCTTTGCCCCTAATAATCCTGTTTCCAAAGAAGAAAAGAAAGCCAATCCCAAGGCCAAATCAAACTATGAAACAGCGAAAGAAGCAGCGAAACAAATTCATTCGAAGATGAAAATTGTCCCCGTCAAAACCCTTCAAGACGCTATTGATTATTTGAAGAAGAATTAGAAGTATCTTGTTAGATCAGTCTCGTACTTGAAAGTACGAGGTAGAGTTGGCAGATAGGAAGATTCACCTTCTAATCAAATTCAAGTTTTTGCTTATCAATCTCTCTATTTTTAGAGGGATTTTTTCTTTATACTGGTATCAGAAAGAAAGGGAGGTAGTGAAATGATTCAAACCAGTTTGTTTTCCATTTCAGTATTCTTAGCGGGAGTTCTATCCTTTTTCTCCCCATGTATTTTGCCACTGATGCCAGTCTATGTAGGGATTCTATTGGATTCTGAACGTGTGAAAACTGTTCGGATTTTTGGAAGAGATATTTCTTGGTACGGCTTGGTGAAGACTCTTTGTTTTATCGCAGGTCTATCAACTGTTTTCCTGATTCTAGGATACGGTGCAGGGGCCCTTGGCCAGGTGCTTTATGCTCCATGGTTTCGCTATCTGCTAGGAGGGATTGTGATCCTATTAGGGATTCACCAAATGGAAGTGATCAATCTGAGACAACTCCAAAAGCAAAAGACCATCCAACTCAATAAGAATCGGGAGCGCAATGAATTCTTCAATGCTTTTCTGATAGGGGTCACCTTCAGTTTTGGTTGGACCCCTTGTGTCGGACCAGTTCTGAGTTCTGTTCTAGCCATTGCCGCTTCTGGAGGAGATGGTGCTTTGCAAGGCGCTCTCCTGATGCTGGTCTATACATTAGGATTGGCGCTCCCCTTCTTAGTCTTGGCTCTAGCTTCTAGCTGGGTTCTACAACATTTTGCTAAACTCAAGCCCCATATGGGAACCTTGAAAAAAATTGGTGGTGCCCTCATCGTCTTGATGGGCATCTTGCTGATGCTAGGAAATCTTAATAGCCTCGCATCTTTGTTTCACTAATCTTGAATGATTAAAGGAGAAAAATCATGAAAAAAATTCTTGCACTTTCTATTGCTACACTTAGCATCGTCACTTTAGCAGCTTGTTCTGGACAGAAATCAGATTCAGATATGAAAAAAACGGACGATAGTAGTATGATGAAGAAGGACGATATGAAGAAGGACGATATGAAGAAGGATGACATGAAGGATTCATCCATGTCCGATGATAAAATGAAAAAAGAAGACATGAAAGATTCATCTATGATGTCTGACAGCAGTTCTGAAATGAAGGACGATATGAAAAAAGATGAGATGAAATCTAGCGATTCAGAAATGAAAAATGAAAAGAGTGAATCATCTGATATGAAATCAGACAAGGAATGAAAGATGGGAGAGGTCATCTGAGGATGACTTTCTCCTTGTTTAAAGAGGTAATAATGATGAAGAAATTAGCTTTAGTAGCTGCAGGATTCGTATGCGCTGGACTTTTAGGGGCTTGTTCGAGTCAAGGAATGGCTACTTCCAATAAGAACATGAACCAACAAACAGCCAAAGCTGGGGCTAGGCAACCATCTGGCAAGAAAGTGAAGGATTTTAGCCTGCAAGGAGTGGATGGCAAGACCTACCGCTTATCCGATTACAAAGGGAAGAAAGTTTACCTCAAATTTTGGGCTTCCTGGTGCTCTATTTGCCTGTCGACATTAGAGGATACCAATGAGTTGGCAAAAGAAGAGGCAGGTAAGGATTATGTGGTTTTATCCGTTGTAGCTCCAACCTTTAATGGCGAAAAATCAGCAGCAGATTTCAAAAACTGGTACCAGTCTTTGGATTACAAGGATTTCCCAGTCTTGCTAGATAGTAAAGGGGAACTGCTCAAAGAATATGGGATTCGTTCTTATCCATCGGCGCTCTTTATCAATAGTGATGGGACTTTAGCAAAGAGTCATATTGGCTATATGAATAAAGAGGATATCCTCAAGACCCTAGAGAACATGCAGTAAGGAGATAGACAATGGAAACAAAATGGAAAGTGTTTGCTATCCTTCTCATTGGCTTGCTATCGATTGGTTTCTTTTTCTTTAGTAAGGGAGCAAACGGAATGGATCAATCAGAAACAAGCACTGAGATGATTAAAAAAGTATCGATGAGTCAGACTCCAGTAGCCAAAAAGGAAACAAATGAAACGGTTGATCCAAAGGATCATCGTGAAATTTATTTGGCTGGTGGTTGCTTCTGGGGCGTAGAGGAATATTTCTCCCGTGTTCCAGGTGTGATTGATGCCGTATCAGGCTATGCCAATGGAAAGGGAGAAACGACCAAGTATGAATTGGTCCCTCAAACAGGCCATGCTGAAACAGTTCACATCACCTACAATGTCAAGAAGGTATCTCTGAAAGAATTGCTCCTGCATTATTTCCGGATTATCGACCCAACGTCGAAGAATCGTCAAGGAAATGATCAAGGAACACAATACCGAACAGGTGTCTATTATGTCTCCCAAGAAGACCTTCCAACCATTAACCAAGTCTTTGAAGAAGAAGCAAAAAAATACGACAAACCGTTAGCAGTGGAAAAAGAGCCACTGACCAATTTCATCAAGGCTGAGGACTACCACCAGGATTATCTAAAGAAACATCCGAATGGGTACTGCCATATCGATGTCAATCAGGCTTCTTATCCTGTTATAGATGCTAGTCGCTATTCTAAGCCAAGCGATGAGGAGATCAAAAAGAAGTTATCTCCTGAAGAGTATGCGGTGACACAAAAAAATGATACCGAACGGGCCTTCTCCAATCGTTACTGGGATCAGTTTGATGCCGGTATTTATGTAGATGTCGTGACTGGTGAGCCGCTCTTTTCCTCTAAGGATAAATTTGATTCTGGTTGTGGTTGGCCGAGTTTCAGTCGACCTATTAGTCCTGATGTGGCCATCTATAAGGAGGATAAGAGTTTCAATATGACTCGGACAGAAGTTCGGAGCCGTGTAGGAAATTCTCATCTGGGCCATGTTTTTACCGATGGTCCCAAGGAAAAAGGCGGCCTTCGCTATTGCATCAATAGTTTGTCTATTACCTTCATTCCCAAAGCAGAAATGAAAGAAAAGGGCTACGGTTATTTATTGGACTACGTCTGAGACATTTGGAACCATAATTTGCTATAATAAGTATAGCAAAGACAAGTAGGTGAAAGACATGTATGCGATCATGATTGTGGAAGATGAAGAGCTTATCCGGCAGGGTCTGACTTCCTTAGTGGATTATGAACAGTTTGGAATGACCGTCATCAACCAGGCTAAAAATGGGCGTGAGGCTTGGGAGAAGTTTCAAGAGCAACCAGCCGATATCCTTCTAACCGATATCAATATGCCACAAATGAATGGCTTGGATCTGGCTCATCTCGTCAAAGAACAATCTCCGTCTTGCCATATCATTTTTTTGACAGGTTATGATGACTTTGAGTTTGCAAGGAAAGCCATCAAGTTAGGTGCAGATGATTATTTGCTGAAGCCTTTTTCAAAAGATGATATTGAAGAGATGTTAGCAAAGGTGAAAGGAAAACTTGATCAAGAGCGTAAGAAAGCGCAAGTCGAAGATTTGGTCAGTCAGGGTTATTCGACAGACTTGGAAGAAGCCATTCATGCTCGTTTAGCAGACTCTCAGTTAACTCTAAAGGATCTGGCCTATCAACTTGGTTTCAGTGCCTCGTATCTAAGTGTATTGATCAAGAAAAAATTGGGACTCCCCTTCCAAGACTACCTCATTCAAGAGCGAATGAAGAAGGCTCAACTCTTGCTTCTCACGACAGATTTAAAAATTTATGAGATCGCCGATCAGGTTGGTTTTGAAGATATGAACTATTTTTCTCAACGCTTTAAGCAGGTTGTTGGGGTGACACCAAGGCAGTACAAAAAAGGAGAGCATGAATGAAACGATATCCCTTGCTGATTCAGCTGGTCCTCTACTTTTTTCTCTTCATTCTCCTACTTTTTGGTCTTATTGGTGGTCTCTATTATCAAACGAGTTCAGGGACGATCCGCCAGCAAACAGAGCGGACGACAAGAAATAGTATCGATCAAAGCAGTCAGTTTATCACTTCCTATCTAAAAAAATTAAAGCAGACGACGACGGTGCTTAGCCAGGAACAGGCTGTTCGACAATTTGCCCAAGATAGGAGTGCGGATCAAGAAACGGTTCAACACCTGATGCGAACGATGATTGAAACGGATCCGGACTTGGTCTCAGCGGTCTTGGTGACCAAGGATGGACGTCTGGTAGCGACAGATTCCAAAATCAGCATGCAGACTTCTTCAGATATGATGAATGAAAGTTGGTATCAAGAGGCGATTAAAGAAAGAGCCATGCCAGTTTTGACGCCAGCTCGAAAGGAATCTTTGACTTCGGAAAAAGAAAAATGGGTGGTTTCTATTACCCAAGAAGTGGTCGATCAGACTGGCCAAAATCTCGGAGTAGTACGCTTGGATATTGGCTACGATAGCCTTCAGGCTTACTTGGATCACCTTCAACTAGGGAGACAAGGCTTTAGTTTTATCATTAATCAAAAGCATGAGTTTGTCTACCATCCTAAAAAGGCGGTCTATTCCTCCAGCCAAGAAATGCAGGCCATGCAGCCCTATATTGCTGTGACAGATGGCTATGCTAAAGGAGGACAGAATTTTATCTATCAGGTTCCGATTCCAGATAGCGATTGGACCTTGATTGGAGTGGCTTCACTTGAAGGACTTCAGATGCTGCAGTCGCAACTCCTGTACTCTTTCATTGGTCTAGGATTACTAGCTTTGATCATGTGTTTGATAGGGATCGGCTTTGTTCTGCGTTTGTGGATCAAACCCTTACAAGACCTTCAGACTATCATTTTGAGGATTGGAGCAGGAGATGCTCACGTGAGGGCTGCAGCCAAAGGATCTCCAGAATTGGTGGCCCTCGCTCAAGCGTTTAATGCCATGTTGGACCAAATCGATAACCTCATGCAACAGGTTAAGGAAGAGGAGCAGAACGCACGGCGGTACGAGTTGCGGGCACTTTCGGCTCAGATTAATCCGCATTTCCTCTACAATACCTTGGATACGATTGTCTGGATGGCGGAGTTTAATGATAGTCGGCGCGTGGTCGACATCACTAAGTCTCTGGCTCAATATTTTCGACTGGCTCTTAACCAAGGCCAGGAACAAATCCTACTGAGAGATGAAATCGACCATGTCCGCCAGTATCTTTTCATTCAAAAACAACGTTATGGTGAAAAGCTCAACTATGAAATTCTAGAAGATGAACGGTTGGGCGACTATCAGCTTCCGAAATTAGTGCTTCAGCCCTTAGTGGAAAATGCGATTTACCATGGCATTAAAGAGATCGATCGGCCAGGTCTCATTCGAGTGACAACTGAAGTCAGTGGAGACTACGCCTGCGTATCGATTTTTGACAATGGACGAGGGTTTGACCGATCAGGATCAACAGCCCAAACCCTTCTTCGTTTAGGAGGTGTTGGCTTGAAAAATGTGGACCAACGATTGCATCTTCAATTTGGCGAAGCCTATCATATGGAGATTGATTCTAAGGCAAATAGCTATACCAAAATTACTCTTTTTTTGCCACTTGCATCCGGCAATGAATATTCATAGAGGCTGGGACAAAAGTTCTAGCCTCTCAATTATTTTTGGATTGTCGAGCAAGACGCAGTGGTTGAGTGGGCTCTACTACGTTGATTTCATCAGCTTTTACAGCCCTACTCAACTGTGCGGAGGTGGGACGACGAAATCGAATTGTAACGAGTTACCGATTTCTATCCCACTCTCTTTTTGCTCTCAAAGGAATTTCAACTCTTTTCTAGTCAAATCTGACGCAAGTCATCAAATTTATGATAAAATAAAGTGTTACAGTAAATAGATTTTGATGAAGGAACACTATGCGAAAAGAGATTGACCCTGAATTATATAATTACAATAAATTTCCTGGACCTGTCTTTCATCAGGTAGGAGACCAAATCCGTTCAGAAAACCTCTCCTTTGAGCTGTTGAAAAATGAGAAGGAAGCTTTTGATGCGACTGTTTTTGGTCAGCGATTTTCTGAGATTTTAACCAAGTTTGATTACATTGTTGGTGATTGGAGCAATGAGCAGTTGCGCTTGCGTGGCTTCTATAAGGAAGAGCGCGATGTTGCAACGATGGATAAATTAAGTCGCTTAGACGATTATTTGTTAGAATATTGTAGCTATGGTTGTGCTTATTTTGTCCTTGAAAATAAGGAACCTCATCGTGCTTCCTTTGATAAGAAATCACCGGTCAAAAAAGCTCAATCAGAAGAAAGAGAGCCTAAGAAGCGTTCGCGCAATCGCAAACAAAAAGATCGTTTCCAAAAACGAGAACGCGACAAGGGACAACCAGCGAAAAACTCGAAAAAAACAAGACCGTCTGCTGAGACCAAAAAGACAACGAAAACAGACAACAAACGTCATTTTGTGATTCGACAAAAAGAGGAGTAAGAAAGAATGAAACCATCCATTTATAGTTTAACACGCCAAGATATGATTGATTGGGCGGAAGAAAACGGCGAAAAGAAATTCCGTGCAGCACAAATCTGGGAATGGCTCTATCGCAAACGCGTCCAGTCCTTCGAAGAAATGACCAACCTTTCTAAGGACTTGATTGCAAAGTTAAATGATCAATTCGTCGTCAACCCACTCAAGCAACGAATCGTGCAAGAGTCAGCAGATGGAACGGTCAAGTATCTTTTTGAATTACCAGACGGCATGTTGATTGAAACCGTCTTGATGCGTCAGCACTACGGTTTATCTGTCTGTGTAACGACTCAGGTAGGATGCAATATCGGTTGTACCTTCTGTGCTTCTGGTTTGATCAAAAAACAACGCGATTTGAACAATGGGGAAATCGTGTCTCAAATCATGTTGGTCCAAAAATACTTTGACGAGCGTGGCCAAGATGAACGGGTCAGCCATATCGTTGTCATGGGAATCGGAGAACCATTTGACAACTATAACAATGTCTTGAAATTTATCCGGACGGTCAACGATGACAAGGGATTAGCGATTGGTGCTCGTCATATTACCGTGTCTACTTCTGGTTTGGCTCATAAAATTCGTGACTTTGCAAATGAAGGTGTGCAGGTCAATTTGGCAGTGTCTCTTCATGCACCAAACAATGACTTGCGCTCTAGCATCATGAAGATCAACCGGGCCTTTCCAATTGAAAAATTGTTTGCGGCGATTGAATACTATATTGAGACTACGAACCGTCGGGTGACCTTTGAGTACATCATGCTCAATGAAGTCAATGATGGGGTCGAGCAAGCCTTAGAGTTGGCAGAATTGCTCAAGAATATCAAGAAATTGTCTTATGTTAACTTGATTCCTTACAATCCTGTCAGTGAGCATGACCAATATAGCCGGAGTCCAAAAGAACGGGTCATGGCCTTCTATGATACCTTGAAAAAACAAGGTGTTAACTGTGTAGTGCGTCAAGAGCACGGTACAGATATTGATGCTGCCTGTGGCCAATTGCGTTCAAATACCATGAAACGGGATCGGGAGAAAGCGATTGTTGAACATGCGCAACCTTAAACAAGGGCTGATCGATCATACAGAACTAACAAAAAGAGGAAGAAGGCTGTTACGGAGTGGCAGCTTCTTCTATTTTATCCTCTTGTGTCTGATGTGTTTTTTGCCCCAACAGCCAGAGCCAGGTATGGAAACACCGGGTATTCAACATTTCGGTCGTATCGTCGTCCTGCTGGTTCCTCTTAATTCGGTGATGAATCTTGGTCAGATCACCAGTGTCCTCCAACTCATTAAGGTCATTCTCCAAAATATAGCCAATATCTTTTTGTTAAGCCCGCTGGTCTTTCAACTTCTCTGGCTATGGCCCTGGTTGAGGAGCCGCAAACGGGTCTTGTGCTTCGGCTTTGCGATGAGCTTGTGGATTGAATGCAGCCAAGTTCTGTTAGATCTCTTGTTTGATGCCAATCGTGTCTTTGAGCTAGATGATTTGTGGACCAATACCTTAGGGGCTTATCTGGCTTATCTAGGCTTTCAGTATTGCAGAGCACGATTGCTAGCAAAAAATGGTGAAATGTAAAATCCGAACATTTTAACCACTTTTTAAAATTTTTGTTGACAAAATCAGAAGCGGGAGCTATAATAGCTTCAAGACATCAGAAAAGTAGAGATTTTTCTCACTTCCAGAGAGCTTGTGGTGATTGCGAACAAGCAGTGGTGAATCTTGAAATGGGCTGATGCGTTTATGATAATGAATTTGAAACAATAAAAATTCGGTGAGCACACCTTATCGTGCACCCTGTTGTTAGACAGGTCAGAGATGTAGGAGAAAAAATAGCTTCCTACAATTGAGGTGGCACCGCGGTATCGAATCGTCCTCACACAGATTTTTCTGTGTGAGGTTTTTTGTATCTCATAGGAACCCAGTGAGACTGCAGCTCAAAGGGCCCGCGAGAGAAAAAGATCATAAACAAGATTGAAGATAGAGAAAAGAGGACACAATCATGACAGAAACAAAAGGCTATTTCGGACAATTTGGTGGATCTTTCGTACCAGAACCCATTCAAAACTTGCTCAATCAATTAGAGGAAACCTTTGAACAGTATAAAAATGATCCAGAATTTATCGCAGAATACAAACATTATTTGAAAGATTATTCTGGACGCGAAACACCACTCTACTTTGCGGAAAGTTTGACAGATCATTTAGGTGGGGCAAAAATTTATTTGAAGCGCGAAGACTTGAATCATCTAGGTTCGCATAAATTAAATAACGTCTTGGGGCAAATCCTCTTGGCTAAGCGCATGGGCAAAACTCGCGTGATTGCTGAAACAGGAGCAGGTCAACACGGTGTGGCTACAGCAGCTGCGGCAGCTAAGTTCGGTATGGCCTGTGATGTCTACATGGGGGCAGAAGACGTGGAACGCCAACGCTTGAATGTCTTCCGCATGGAAATGATGGGGGCAACCGTTCATGCGGTTGAAACCGGGACTAAGACCTTGAAAGACGCCGTTGATGCTGCGTTTGGAGCATGGATGGCGGATCTGGATGCCTTTTACGTTTTGGGTTCTGCTGTTGGCCCTCACCCTTACCCAACCATTGTGCATGAATTCCAAAAGGTGATCAGTGAAGAATCTAAACGTCAAATCTTGGAAAAAGAAGGTCGTTTGCCGGATTATGTGATTGCCTGTGTCGGTGGTGGCTCTAATGCCATCGGTGCCTTTTCTGAATATTTCGCAGAAGAGGAAGTCGGCTTGATTGGGGTAGAAGCAGCTGGACATGGCTTGGACACCGATCAACACGCAGCGACCATGACCAAAGGGACTATCGGTGTGGTTGATGGTATGAAGACCTATGCTGTCTTTGGCGAAGATGGAAAAGTAGCGCCAGTTTACTCGATCTCTGCTGGTTTGGACTACCCAGGGGTTGGCCCGGAGCATGCTTTCTTTAAAGATTCTGGTCGTGTCGAATATGTAGCAGCGACAGATGATGAAGCAGTAGAAGCCCTTCTTCTTCTCAGTAAGACAGAAGGAATTCTCCCAGCCATTGAAAGCTCACACGCGATTGCAGAAGCGGTTAAACGTGCTCCAAAACTGGATAAAGACAAGATCATCATCATCAACGTTTCCGGACGTGGGGACAAGGACGTAGCTGCCATCGCCGATTATCTAGAAGCGAAGGCTACAAAATAAGCAATCTTATCTGCAAAACATCGTATAAAGCAGTAAAGCGTGATAACTGAGAAAGAGACAGGGAACAAAGGGAATCCGGTCTCTTTCTTTTTTGAGAGCAAAGACGAGAATACCTAAGATGGATGCGATCTGAATGAGAATGAGGATCTGGGTAGAAGAAAAGCTTAGCGAAAAGGTAGCTAGTAAGAGAAAATCTCCTGCTCCCATTCCGATAAAGAAAAAGTGAGCTCCGATCGCAAGGAGTAAAAAGATCAGCATGAGGAGATTACTACCGGATAAAAAGATGACCAGGGCATGGAGACAGCACCAGATGACCAATGGGTATTCCATAAAGCGAAGGTCATAAATGGCTAAAACGGCAGCTCCCAGTAGTGTTAGAAGCTGAGACAGAGAAAGGAAACCATTGACGCAGGCTAAAAAGAGTAGGCCACTCCAGACCTCAAAAAGGCAGTACCAAAATGGATAGGTCTGATGACAATAGCGACAGCGAAAACGATGGAGTAGTTGCGAGATAATGGGGATGAGATCCCAAACTCCAAGGATGTGCTGGCAGTGATCACAATGACTACGAGGAGCGAGAATGGATTGGTTTGGGAAACGGTCGACAACTAGTCCCAAAAAAGAGGCGATACAAGTACCGATGGTAAAAAAATAAAAGTTGATCATACTTATTTATTCGTAAAGCAATCGAAAAATGTCATCATTTGCTTGAAAATCTTGTAAAGCCTTTCTAAATTTGATACAATAATGAACATGAAAAACCTGTATGATGTTCAACAATTTTTAAAACGTTTTGGAATCATCATTTACGTAGGGAAGCGCCTCTATGACATCGAATTGATGAAAATTGAGCTTCAACGTCTTTATGATGCAGGCCTGATGGAGCGGCTCGATTATTTAGAAGCTGACACTGTTTTAAGAAGAGAACACAAGCAAGAATTAGAATTTTTGAAAAAGAGTGAGGTAGAGTGATGGGAAATATCATTGTTTGGTTGGCTATTTTAGGAGTATTTGGATGGATGGCGTTTAATTATTTCCGCATCCGTAAAGCTGCTAAATTTGTGGACAATGCGACTTTTGAAGAGCTGATTCGTCAAGGGCAGTTGATTGACTTGCGAGAGCCAGCTGAGTTTCATGCCAAGCATATTTTAGGAGCACGCAACATTCCTTCTACTCAGTTGAAGTTGAGTCTTGCAGCCTTGCGCAAAGACAAACCAATTTTGCTCTATGAGAATAGCCGTAGTTCTCGAGTAACCAATGCGGCTCTCTTTCTCAAGAAAAAAGGTTATACAGACATTTATGTCTTGTCTTATGGTCTTGATTCTTGGAATGGGAAAGTGAAAAAAGACGCCTAATAAAAAAGAGCTCTAACTGCACCAAATGTTGAACCGCACCCCAAAAGTTAGACAGAAAAAATCTAACTTTTGGGGTGTTTTTATTATGAAATTGACATATAAGGATAAGGTTCAAATATATGAACTTAGAAAACAAGGGCGAAGCTTCAAAGAGCTTTCAAATATATTCGGGATAAATATTCCTAATCTTAGGTACATGATTAAATTGATTGATCGTTACGGTATAGAGTTCGTCAAAAAGGGGAAGAATCGTTATTATTCTCCTAAATTAAAACGAGAAATTATTGATAAAGTTCTGCTTGAAGGTCGTTCACAAATAAGGGTGTCTCTAGATTATGCTCTCCCAAACCAAGGAATGCTTCCAAATTGGCTGGCACAATACAAGAAAAATGGGTATACTATTGTTGAGAAAACAAGAGGGAGAGCACCTAAAATGGGACGCAAGCCAAAGAAGAAACCTGAAGAAATGACAGAGTTAGAACGTCTTCAAGCAGAAAATGAATACCTGAGAGCGGAGAATGCTGTTCTAAAAAAGTTGAGAGAACTCCGATTGAAGGAGGAAAAAGAGCAAGAAGAAAAACGAAAATTGTTCAAGGATTGGTAGCAGAGTTTTCTTTAGATATCCTTCTAAAGATTATTAAGCTTGCCCGTTCAACTTATTATTATCACTTAAAACAGCTGGATCAAAGCGATAAGGATGATCAAGTTAAAGCTGAAATTCAGTCAATTTATACTGAGCATAAAGGAAATTACGGCTATCGTCGCATGACTCTAGAATTACGAAATCGTGGCTTCGTAGTGAACCATAAGAAGGTGCAGCGTCTTATGAAAGTACTTGGTTTAACGGCTCGAATTCGCCGTAAACGGAAGTATTCTTCATACCAAGGAGAGGTTGGCAAGAAAGCAGATAACCTTATTCAACGTCAATTTGAAGCAACCAAACCAATGCAAAAGTGCTACACAGATGTGACAGAATTTGCCATTCCAGCAAGCAGCCAAAAGCTTTATTTATCACCAGTTTTAGATGGCTTTAACAGCGAAGTTATCTCCTACAATCTTTCTACTTCGCCGAACTTAGTACAAATGAAAGCTATGCTAGAACAAGCCTTTACAGCGAACCATTACGAAAATACAATTCTCCATAGTGACCAAGGATGGCAATACCAACACGATTTCTATCATCATTTTTTAAAGAATAAGGGAATCCAACCATCTATGTCACGTAAGGGAAATAGCCCAGATAACGGTATGATGGAATCTTTCTTTGGCATTCTTAAGTCTGAAATGTTTTATGGTTATGAGAATACGTTTCAGTCACTTGAGCACTTGGAACAAGCTATTGTCGACTATATTGATTACTACAACAACAAACGAATTAAGGTAAAACTAAAAGGACTTAGTCCTGTACAATACAGAACTAAATCCTTTGCTTAAATTAATTGTCTAACTTTTTGGGGTCAGTACATGTGTGGTTAGAGCTTTTTTATCTCGTTTTTTCAAGGAAATCTTTGACCCATGTGAGTTCTACCTCATTTAAAGTTCGGCTTTCGCCAGGTGCTAACTGAGGATCCAAGGTGAAGGGGCCAAAAGATAAGCGTTTTAAGGTCATTACTTTGACCCCAATGGCTAAAAACATCTTTTTCACTTGGTGGTATTTTCCTTCTGAGATTCGGACCTGGGCCTTGCTGTAGCTGGGGGTACTTTCTAGAATGGTCAAGGAAGCCGGCTTGCAGATAGGACCGTCTGTGAATGAAATCCCATTCTGAAATTGCTCGATGTGGGCTGCATAAAGCGGGCCATTGACTTCTACCTCATAGACCTTCTCCACATGGTATTGAGGATGGAGCAGTTGAAAGCCTAAGGGACCATTATCTGTGAGGAGGAGCAGACCACTGGTATCGCGATCGAGGCGACCAAGTGGATAGAGGTCTGGGTACTCTTGCTGGGGGTCCACTAGCTCGATCACCGTTAGATGGTGGGCGTCTCTTTTGGCGGTCACGGCTCCAATTGGTTTATGGAGCATGTAGTAGTGGTGACGCGGTTCTTGAATGATCCGTTCCCCGATTTGAATCTGTTGGAGTCCAGGGTCGATGTTTTGGGATAGCTTTTGAGCTGGTAGGTGATCGACCAAGATTTGCCTTCGGGCCAAAAGTTGTTTGATGTCTTTACGAGCGTACTGATGGTCTGCCATCAATTGATCTAATCTCATGGGAGCCTCTTTTTCTGAAATTCTTATCATCAGTGTATCATGAAAAGAAAAGGAAATCGAGTCAGAGAAAAGAAATGAAGATGAAAACATTTACAACTAGCTGAACTGTGTTTTTTAGATAGGACTGTGGTATAATTGTTCAGTTAGAAATATTATTTAAAATTTTATAGAGGAAATCATGACAAAATTAAGAGAAGATATTCGTAACGTTGCGATCATTGCCCACGTTGACCATGGTAAAACAACTTTGGTAGACGAATTGTTGAAACAATCGCACACCTTGGATGAACGTAAAGAATTGCAAGAACGTGCAATGGACTCAAACGATCTTGAAAAAGAACGTGGGATCACGATCCTTGCTAAAAATACAGCCGTTGCTTATAACGGAACTCGAATCAATATCATGGACACACCAGGACACGCGGACTTCGGTGGAGAAGTGGAACGGATCATGAAAATGGTTGACGGGGTTGTATTGGTCGTTGATGCCTACGAAGGAACCATGCCTCAGACGCGTTTCGTATTGAAAAAAGCCTTGGAACAAGATCTTGTTCCGATCGTTGTTGTCAACAAAATCGATAAACCATCTGCTCGTCCAGAAGAAGTTGTAGATGAAGTTCTTGAACTCTTCATCGAATTAGGTGCGGATGATGACCAATTGGAATTCCCAGTTGTTTATGCATCAGCGATCAACGGAACCTCTTCACTTTCAGATGATCCAGCTGATCAAGAGCACACAATGGCACCGATCTTTGATACCATCATTGATCACATCCCAGCTCCAGTTGATAACTCAGATGAGCCTCTTCAATTCCAAGTATCCCTGCTTGATTACAACGACTTCGTTGGACGTATTGGTATCGGACGTGTCTTCCGTGGTACTGTAAAAGTTGGGGACCAAGTAACTCTTTCTAAATTGGATGGAACGACTAAGAACTTCCGTGTTACCAAACTCTTTGGTTTCTTTGGTTTGGAACGTCGTGAAATTCAAGAAGCTAAAGCGGGTGACTTGATCGCTATCTCTGGTATGGAAGATATCTTCGTTGGAGAAACCATCACACCGACAGACGCAGTTGAAGCTCTTCCAATCCTTCACATCGATGAACCAACGCTTCAAATGACCTTCTTGGTTAACAACTCACCATTTGCTGGTCGTGAAGGAAAATGGGTGACCTCACGTAAAGTCGAAGAACGCTTGCAAGCGGAATTGCAAACAGACGTTTCTCTTCGTGTTGACCCAACTGATTCACCTGATAAATGGACAGTTTCAGGACGTGGGGAATTGCACTTGTCTATCTTGATTGAAACCATGCGTCGTGAAGGATACGAGCTTCAAGTATCTCGTCCAGAAGTTATTATCAAGGAAATTGATGGTGTCAAATGTGAACCATTTGAGCGCGTTCAAATCGACACACCAGAAGAATACCAAGGATCTGTTATTCAAAGCCTTTCTGAACGTAAAGGTGAAATGTTGGATATGGTTGCAACAGGTAACGGTCAAACTCGTTTGGTCTTCCTTGTTCCAGCGCGTGGGTTGATTGGATACTCAACAGAGTTCTTGTCAATGACACGTGGTTACGGAATCATGAACCACACCTTTGATCAATACTTGCCAGTGATTCCAGGAGAAATCGGTGGACGTCACCGTGGTGCTCTTGTTTCAATTGATAACGGAAAAGCAACCACTTACTCTATCATGTCTATCGAAGAACGTGGTACGATCTTTGTCAATCCAGGTACAGAAGTTTACGAAGGAATGATCATTGGTGAAAACTCTCGTGAGAACGACTTGACCGTAAACATTACGAAAGCAAAACAAATGACCAACGTTCGTTCCGCTACTAAGGACCAAACAGCGGTTATCAAGACTCCTCGTATCTTGACCTTGGAAGAATCTCTTGAGTTCTTGAACGACGACGAGTACATGGAAGTAACACCTGAATCTATCCGTTTGCGGAAACAAATCTTGAACAAAGCAGAACGCGAAAAAGCAAATAAAAAGAAAAAATCAGCAGCTGCTGAATAATACGGAAAGAAAGGAGAAACAAAATGGTCTATTTTATCTTAGGGATTTTGATTCTCCTTTTTTACCTTTTTATGACCCCAAAAAGTATTCGTGGTACCTTAAACAGTGTCACAATGGTGGTCTTAATCGTCTCCATTATCGTACTGACTTGTCTGGCCATTTTTCAGATATTCCAACTACCGTCTGAGTTTTTTGTCGGTGCCTTTCTCGCCTTTGTTGGCTACCTGGCTTTGGTGGATATTTCCAAAATGACGACCAAACAGAAAAAATAAACGCTGACCTGATTTTTAAAGCCCTTTGGGCTTTTTAATTTTGCTAAAAAAAGGTAAAATAGAGAGTGATAAAAATGGAGCGAAGAAATCATGAAATTTGTGAAACAATTTGAAAATAAAAAGGTTCTTGTATTAGGTTTGGCTAAGTCAGGCGAGTCAGCTGCCCGTTTGTTGGATCGCTTAGGAGCAATTGTGACCGTCAATGATGGCAAACCTTTTGAAGAAAATCCAGCAGCACAAAGTTTACTGGAAGAAGGGATTAAAGTTGTGACAGGAGGTCACCCTCTGGAACTGTTGGATGAAGACTTTGCAGTCATGGTCAAAAATCCAGGAATCCCTTATTCCAATCCGATGGTTGAAAAAGCGCTTGAAAAGGGCATTCCCGTCCTCACTGAAGTGGAATTGGCCTATTTGATTTCGGATGCGCCAATTATTGGGATTACAGGATCAAACGGAAAAACGACGACGACAACCATGATCGGGGAAGTCTTGACAGCTGCCGGCCAAGGTGGTTTATTGTCTGGGAATATCGGTTTTCCAGCTAGTCAAGTTGCACAAACAGCAACAGAAAAGGATGTTCTGGTCATGGAATTGTCTTCTTTCCAATTGATGGGAATTGAAGCCTTCCATCCAGAGATTGCAGTGATTACCAACCTCATGCCAACCCATATCGACTATCATGGTTCTTTTGAAAATTATGTAGCTGCCAAATGGAATCTTCAAATGAATATGACAGAAAAAGATGTCATTGTATTGAACTTCAATCAAGACTTGGCTAAGGAACTGGCTACAAAAACCAAGGCAAGGGTCCTTCCGTTTTCAACGGTCGAAAAAGTGGATGGGGCTTATTTGGAAGATGGACTTCTCAAGTTTAAGGGAGAAGTTGTTATGCGTGCGGATGAACTGGGTGTTCCAGGAAGCCACAATGTAGAGAATGCCTTGGCAACGATTGCGGTTGCAAAAGTCCGGGGTGTGGAGAATGAGGTCATTAAAGAAACCTTGTCAGCCTTTGGAGGTGTCAAACACCGCCTTCAATATGTGGATGAAATTCAAGGTGTCAAATTCTATAATGATAGTAAATCGACTAATATTTTAGCAACACAAAAAGCCCTTTCTGGTTTTGATAACAACAAGGTGATCTTGATTGCAGGGGGGCTCGATCGTGGCAATGAATTTGATGAATTGGTGCCTCACATTACTGGTTTAAAGGAAATGGTGATTCTAGGGGAATCAGCTCCTCGAGTGAAACGCGCAGCAGATAAAGCTGGCGTCTCTTATGTTGATGCGGCAGATGTAGCGGATGCTACAAAGAAAGCCTTCGACTTGGCTAGCCCCGGAGATGTTGTGCTACTAAGTCCTGCCAATGCCAGCTGGGATATGTATCCGAATTTTGAAGTGCGTGGGGATGAATTCCTTGCTACAGTAAAAGGGTTGAAATAAGATGAAAAAAATAATGTTTACTGGTGGGGGAACCGTGGGACATGTGACCCTTAATCTCCTCTTGATTCCAAAATTTATCGAAGATGGATGGGAAGTCCATTATATTGGAGACAAAAAAGGAATCGAATACCAAGAGATCAAAAAGTCTGGCTTAGACGTGCGCTTCCATTCAATTGCAACGGGGAAATTGCGCCGCTATTTCTCTTTCCAAAATATGATGGATGTGTTCAAGGTGGCTTGGGGGACGCTCCAGTCCATTGCAATCCTGCTTCGTGTGCGCCCACAAGTTCTCTTCTCAAAAGGAGGATTTGTTTCTGTGCCACCAGTGATCGCAGCCCGACTCACGCGTGTTCCTGTCTATATCCATGAGTCCGATCTCTCGATGGGATTGGCCAATAAAATTGCTTATAAATTTGCTACCAAGATGTACACGACTTTTGAGCAAGCACATGGTTTGACAAAGAGTGAGCATATCGGTGCGGTAACCAAGGTCACAGATCATATTCCGCCAACTTCAGAAGTTTTAGAAGAAAAAACAAAAGGTTTCCGAAAAGACTTGCCGACCCTTCTCTTTGTCGGAGGATCAGCTGGTGCGCGTGTCTTTAATGAATTTGTGACAGAGCATCAAGCAGAGCTCTTGCACCACTACAATATCATCAATTTGACGGGCGATTCAACATTGAATCAGGCTGAGGGTGGCTTGTATCGAGTGGATTATGTAACCGATCAGTATTTGCCCATGCTCCAGAAGGCTGATTTAGTGGTGACTAGAGGTGGAGCCAATACCTTATTTGAACTCTTAGCCATGAACAAACTCCACCTGATCGTACCGCTAGGAAAAGAAGCCAGCCGTGGCGATCAGATTGAAAATGCCCAATATTTTGTGGATAAAGGTTATGCAGAGCAATTGCAGGAAGATCAATTGACGCTCGAAACCTTTAATGAAACCATTCAAGAAATGTTGAAGCAAAGCCAAGTCTACCACCAAGCAATGGAAAAATCGACAGAACTCCTTTCACTAGACGATTTTTATGGCCTGCTTCAAAAAGATATCAGTAAGGGAAAAGATGACGGACGACAATAAAAAAACGCCAACGGATGACAAAATTACAGAATTGTCAGCCTGGCAAAAAAGAAACAAAGAATATTTAGAAAAAAAAGCGCTTGAAAAAGCGGAAGAAGCTGAAAAAGAGGAAACTGAAAGCGAAGAAGCACAAGAAGACGAAGACCTTTCAGAAAAAGAAACAGCTTCCGTCTCAGAGGAAGAATCTGACGAACGAAAAGAGTCTGAAGAGGAAGATGAATCTGAGGCCGAAGAGGATCCAGAAGCAGATGGAGAAAGTTCAGAAGGAGAAGAGGATGATCCGGCTGTAGAGGAGCTAGATTCTTCAGAGAAGCAAGAGAAAAGGCCTTCATTTTTTAAAGGCTTAAAGACGAAAAAGCCAAAGAAGGAACCGACAGTGGCAAAACGCCATATCTATCGTGCCCTTCCGGTAATCGGAATCAGCTCGATTGTCGCCCTTCTCTCAATCTATTTTTTAAGTCCCTTGTCCACACAGAAAGTGATTGAATTTTCAGGGAATAAAGCGGTTGATCAGCAACTCTTGTATGAAAAAAGTCGCATCAAAGAAGAAGATTATACTCTGACGACCTTCCTTCATAAATCGGTCTATAAACAAAATATGAAAACGGCTAGTCCATGGATTAAAGAGGTTCACATGCATTATCAATTCCCGGTGACCTTTAAAGTCAATGTCGTGGAACACAAAGTAGTTGCCTATTATGTGACGGGAGAAGACCACTATCCAGTATTGGAAAATGGAGAAGTAGTGGAGACAGTAACTCCAGCTTCGGAATTGCCGTCCTCCTATATTAGCTTAAAATTCTCAGATCGAGAATTGGTTAGACAATTTGTCCAAGAAATGAAGTCTATATCTTCTTCCATTACGGATAAAATTGTTTCGGTAGATCTGACTCCGAGCAAGGTCACCAAGGATCTGGTGACCATCACCATGAAAAACGATAATAAAATCTTGGTGCCTATTTCCCAAATTACCCGCAAGCTTCCTTATTATAAAGCCATTAGTAAGCAATTAGACGATGATTCCACCATTGATATGGAGGCTGGAATCTTCAGCTATAGTGAACAATCCATCGCAGATGCCAAAGAGCAAGCTGAAAAAGAAAAGGCTGAAAGTCCAGAAAAGCAAGAAGAACATTCTGAGGAAGCAAGCCAAGAACAGAATCAAGAACAGAATCCAGAAGGAGAAAATTCTTCTGGGAATGAGTAAAGCCCATAAATTATCTCAAATAATTGAAGAAAAAATGTCCATTTTAGGCTTCTTTGTGATATAATGAAGTTTGGATAGTTCCAACTAAAAGGGCTATAAATAGATGTAAAGTGAAAACAAATAAAGAGAGAGGACTGGTGTAATGGCTAGAGACGGCTTTTTTACAGGTTTAGATATCGGTACTAGTTCAATAAAAGTATTGGTGGCAGAACATGTCAATGGAGAAATGAATGTAATTGGAGTCAGCAATGCAAAAAGTGCTGGCGTCAAAGATGGAATTATAGTAGATATCGAAGCTGCTTCAAATGCAATTAAAAATGCAATCAGCCAAGCTGAAGAAAAAGCAGGGATTTCAATCAATCTAGTCAATGTTGGGTTGCCTGCAAACTTACTACAAATCGAAGCAACTCAAGGAATGATTCCAGTCACAAGTGATTCAAAAGAAATCACAGATGCAGATGTTGAAAATGTTGTCAAATCTGCACTCACAAAAAGTATGACACCGGATCGTGAAGTAATCACCTTCATTCCTGAAGAATTCACAGTTGATGGTTTCCAAGGAATCCGTGATCCACGCGGAATGATGGGGATCCGACTTGAAATGCGTGGTCTTCTTTATACAGGACCTCGTACAATCTTGCACAATTTGCGTAAAACCGTTGAACGTGCAGGCTTACAAGTTGAAAACATCATCATTTCACCGCTTGCGATGATCAAAACAGTCTTGAATGAAGGCGAACGTGAATTCGGAGCAACGGTGATCGATATGGGTGGTGGCCAAACAACGGTGGCATCTGTTCGTAGCCAAGAACTTCAATTTACAAATATCTATCAAGAAGGTGGCGATTATGTTACCAAAGATATTTCTAAAGTATTGAAAACTTCTCAAAAATTGGCAGAAGGCTTGAAGTTCAACTACGGTGAAGCCTATGTGCCATCTGCTGGAAACGAAGTCTTCCATGTAGAAGTCATCGGTGAAGTAGAGCCAGTTGAAGTGACTGAGAAGTACTTAGCTGAAATCATTTCAGCACGTATCAAACACATCTTTGAGCAAATCAAACAAGATCTTGAGAGAAGACATTTGTTGGATCTTCCTGGTGGTATTGTGATTATCGGTGGAGGAGCGATCCTTCCTGGTGTTGAAGAATTGGCTCAAGAAGTCTTTGGTGTAAATGTGAAATTGTTTGTTCCAAATCAAATTGGAATTCGCAATCCAGCTTTTGCCCATGTAATTAGCTTGTCTGAATATGCAGGCAATTTGACAGATGTGGATATTATTGCTCAAGCTGCGGTTCATGGAGACGAAGTCTTGCGTCAACAACCGATTCAATTTGATCGACCTGTGCAACCACAAGTACAACCACAACCTGCTGCTCCAGCACAACCGGTAGTACCTGCATACAATGCTGAGAAGATTGAATCTCCAGTGGATGCTCAAGAAATTCCAGCAGCAAGTAATGATAGCAAACAAGAACAAAAAACTACATTCACAGACCGAATGAAAAATTTGATCGGTAATATGTTTGATTAAGGAGTGTAAGTATTTATGACATTTTCATTTGACACAGCAGCGGCACAAGGTGCAGTAATTAAAGTAATCGGTGTCGGTGGCGGTGGCGGTAACGCCATCAATCGTATGATTGACGAAGGCGTTGCCGGTGTAGAATTCATCGCAGCTAATACAGATGTTCAAGCACTTTCAAGTGCAAAAGCTGAAACAGTTATCCAATTGGGTCCAAAATTGACTCGTGGATTGGGTGCTGGAGGTCAACCTGAAGTTGGTCGTAAGGCAGCTGAAGAAAGCGAAGAAGTGTTAACAGAAGCTTTGCAAGGTGCAGACATGGTCTTCATCACTGCAGGGATGGGTGGAGGATCTGGTACAGGTGCTGCACCAGTCATCGCTCGTATTGCCAAAGCTGTAGGTGCTTTGACAGTAGCGGTTGTCACTCGTCCATTCGGGTTTGAGGGGTCAAAACGTGGTAACTTCGCTATTGATGGGATCAACGAACTTCGCGAACATGTAGATACATTGTTGATTATTTCTAATAACAACTTGCTTGAAATTGTAGACAAGAAGACACCGCTTCTTGAAGCTTTGAGTGAAGCAGATAACGTTCTTCGTCAAGGTGTTCAAGGGATCACTGACTTGATCACAAGTCCTGGATTGATCAACCTTGACTTTGCAGACGTGAAGACTGTTATGGAAAACAAAGGAAATGCCCTCATGGGTATTGGTGTTGGTAGCGGTGAAGAACGCGTTATCGAAGCGGCTCGTAAAGCCATTTACTCTCCACTTCTTGAAACTACAATTGATGGTGCAGAAGACGTGATCGTCAACGTAACAGGTGGTTTGGATATGACATTGATCGAAGCTGAAGAAGCTTCAGAAATTGTGAACCAAGCTGCAGGTCACGGAGTGAACATCTGGTTGGGTACATCTATTGATGAATCTCTTAAAGATGAAATCCGCGTGACGGTTGTTGCAACTGGTGTCCGTCAAGACAAGGTAGAACGCGTTAGCGGAATTGCTTCCTCACAACGTCCTTATAAAACAGGACCACGTGAACAACGCCCACAAGCTGCACCATTTGACCGTGAATTTGATTTGAAACAAGATGTTGAATTGCCAACAACTCCAAGTCGTCCAGCGGTAGAACCAAACCGTGGCTCAGCCTTTGGTGATTGGGATATTCGTCGTGAGAATATCGTTCGCCAAACTGAACCAACATCAACACATCAAGTTGATCGTTACGTAGATTCATCTTCAGATGATGATGAATTGGAAACACCACCATTCTTCCGGAATCGTTAATCATGAATCTGGTAGAGAATGCTGATCTTGTTCGGCAACAAGTAGAAACAGCAAGAAACAAAGCTAACCGCCAAGATCAAGTTAATGTGATAGCTGTCACCAAGTATGTGGATGTTGTTACAACAGAAGCAATGGTGAAAACAGGTATCCAACATATCGGTGAAAATCGTGTCGATAAATTCCTAGAAAAGTATCAAGCTCTAAAAGGGTATGATCTCACTTGGCACTTGATTGGGAGCCTCCAACGGCGGAAAGTAAAAGACGTGATTAATCTCGTCGATTACTTTCATGCCTTGGATTCGGTGAAACTGGCTCAAGAAATTCAAAAGCGAGCAGAACACCCGATCAAGTGTTTCCTCCAAGTGAACATTTCTGGTGAAGAAAGTAAGCATGGATTTGCACCCGATGAACTGGGTGATGTTTTAGCGGAAATCGCACAGCTGGACAAAATTGAAATTGTTGGTTTAATGACGATGGCTCCTTTTGAGGCTAGTCAAGAAGAGTTGCAGGATATTTTTTCAAAAACTCACCAACTTCAGAAACAACTAGAAAAGAAACAATTAAAAAATATGCCTTTTTCAGAACTAAGTATGGGTATGAGTCGTGACTTTGAAGTAGCCATTGCGAACGGAGCGACTTATGTTAGAATTGGGACATCATTTTTTAAATAGGAAAGAACTATGTCATTAAAAGATAAATTTAACAACTTTATTGACTACTTCACAGAAGACGGTGAAGAAGTAGAAGTTCGCGAGGCAAAAGCAGCTGGGGCGGAAACACAACCAGTTCCACAGCCACAGCCGACTCCTCAAGTGACTTCTCCACGTCCACAGATTAGTCAAAGAGAACCAGTAAAACCAAAACCGACTCCTGTCGCACCTGTTACGACTCCAGTGTCTACAGCGGCAGTGAAGGAACCTGTTTCAACAACGAAAAATACATCTGAAAATATTACTCGCTTGCATGAACGTCAACGTGAATTGGCTGCTAATCGTGCGAATACAGATGAAAAGATTACCATTGATGTACGCTATCCCCGCAAATACGAGGAAGCGACTGAAATTGTTGATCTATTACTATCTAATGAGAGTATCTTGATTGACTTCCAATATATGACAGAAGTACAAGCACGTCGTTGTTTAGATTATTTGGATGGGGCTCGTTATGTTTTAGCAGGAAATCTTCGTCGTGTTGCAAGTACCATGTACTTGTTGACTCCAATTAATGTAGTTGTTAACATTGAAGATATCCGCCTTCCAAATGATGTGGAAGTGACAGAATTTGACTATGATATGAAACGTAATCGTTAAGATGGTTATCTTTCAATACTTATCAAATATCATTCAAATCTATTCCATCATTCTTGTCATCTATGCCTTACTATCTTGGTTCCCTGGGGCACCTCAGAGTACTCTTGGACAAATGGTTCACCGCCTAGTTGAACCATTTTTGAGCCTTTTTAGAAAGTTACCATTGCAGTTTGGGGGCTTGGATTTTACAGTTCTGGTAGCACTTTTGGTCTTGAACTTGATGAATCAGTTGTTAGCCCGCTTGTTCCTACTTTTGATTGGATAGAATACGATGGGACAGACAGAGATTTACCAACATTTCAATCGCGAAGATCACGAATTCATTGATCGTTGTATTGAATTGTCTGAAAGAGTGGTGGAACGCTATTCTGTTGAGGTGACGGGTTTTTTAAACCCTCATCAGGTCACTATTTTACGAAATGTCGCGGCAAGCTACCAATTACAGGTCTTTGCTTCCAGTGATGAGCTGAAAATGGAGTATGCCAAGGTTATTGTTGCTCCAGATTATTACCAATTAGATCCAAGTGACTTTGATCTGGCCTTATTGGAAATGGTCTATGCTTCAAAATTTCATCACTTGACCCATTCCCAGGTACTGGGGACCATTGTTCACCAATTAGGTGTGGAGCGCAAGTCCTTTGGAGATATTCTGACAAGTGATGGAAAGATCCAAGTATTTGTTGAACAGCGTTTTGTTCACTATTTCATGGATCACATCCAGAAAATTTCTCGGGTACCTGTTAAGCTGAGGGAAGTTCCTCTCTCTGAACAAATGATCATAGAGGAAGAAAGCCAGCAGCGAGATATTCTCGTGTCGAGTTATCGGTTAGATAAGGTGATTGCTGGGACCTTCAAGCTTTCGCGCTCACAAGCTAGTCAGTTGATTAGTTCTGGTCTAGTGAAAGTTAACTATGCGACTACTTCCAATGTTAGCTATGCTGTAGGTCTGAATGATTTAGTCAGTGTCCGACGCTTTGGGCGTCTTAAAATTGTTTCTGAAAATGGTATTTCAAAGAGTGGAAAATATAAAGTAACTGTTGAAGTACTCTTAAGTAAAAAATGAGGAGGAGTTATGGCTCTTACTGCTTTAGAAATTAAAGATAAAACTTTTGGCGTTAAATTTAGAGGGTATGATGCGAACGAAGTAGAAGAATTTCTAGATATCGTTGTTCGCGATTATGAAGATCTTGTTCGTTTAAATCATGATCAAGAAGCAAAAATTCAAGCTCTTGAAGAACGCTTAAACTATTTTGATGAAATGAAAGATTCATTGAGTCAATCTGTTTTGATTGCACAAGATACTGCTGAACGTGTCAAACAAGCAGCTAACGAACGTTCTGAAAATATTGTTCGTCAAGCTGAACAAGATGCACAGCACCTAGTGGATGAAGCGAAACAAAAAGCAAATGAAATCCTTCGTCATGCAACGGATAATGCCAAGAAGGTTGCCGTTGAAACAGAGGAATTGAAGAACAAGACACGCGTCTTCCATCAACGTTTGAAATCAACAATCGAAAGCCAATTGAGCATTATCGATACACCTGAATGGGATGAAATTCTTCGTCCAACAGCTATGTACATTCAAACAAGTGATGAAGCTTTCCGTGAAATTGTGGAGAAAGCTTTGGGTGAATCAGTTCACCATCATCATGCAGAAGATGATAACATTGATTTGACTCGTCAATTCTCTCCAGCTGAAATCGAAGAATTGCAAAAACGCATTGAAGCAGCTAACTTAGAATTGGGTGCGACACAAGCGTTTGAAGGTTTGAATGAAAAAGTTCAATCCGCTTTAGAAGAAGCAGAGCACGCTCGTCATGAAAATGAGGAAGTTGTTGCGGTTGAAGAAACTGTTCAACCTGAAGATGATGCAAATCGTGAATCTGTCAATATTTTATAATTTTGTAAAAACAGGTCCATTAATGATAGGTCTAGCGAGCAGATGATGGTGGAAGATCTGCACTCCCTCTTAATGGATGATCCTTTTACAGTATTCGTTCTGAACCATTGAGTAAGAATGGACGTTTCCCTCGTTACGGGATGAGAGGAGAAAGTCTCTTGCGACTTCTCGAACAAAGGTGGTACCACGAGCAATCGTCCTTTTTAGGATGCTCGTGTTTTTTTATAGCTTTTTAAATCAATAAGGAGACACAATGAAACTTAAAGAAACATTGAATCTTGGGAAAACAGCCTTTCCAATGCGGGCTGGCCTTCCAACGAAAGAGCCAGTTTGGCAAAAAGAATGGGAAGATGCAAAATTGTATCAACGCCGTCAAGAATTGAATGAAGGAAAACCACATTTTACACTTCATGATGGCCCTCCGTATGCCAACGGAAACATTCACGTAGGACATGCCATGAACAAGATTTCAAAAGATATCATTGTTCGTTCTAAGTCTATGTCAGGCTTTTATGCCCCTTATATCCCAGGTTGGGATACCCATGGTTTGCCAATTGAGCAAGTCTTGGCTAAACAAGGCGTGAAACGTAAAGAAATGGACTTGGTTGAGTACTTGAAACTCTGCCGTGAATATGCTCTTTCTCAAGTAGATAAACAACGTGAAGACTTCAAACGCTTAGGTGTTTCGGGTGATTGGGATCATCCTTATGTCACCTTGACGCCTGACTATGAAGCAGCACAAATTCGTGTCTTCGGTGAAATGGCCAATAAAGGCTATATCTATCGTGGAGCTAAACCAGTTTACTGGTCTTGGTCTTCTGAATCAGCCCTTGCTGAAGCAGAGATTGAATACCATGATTTGGTATCAACTTCTCTTTACTATGCTAACAAAGTTAAAGATGGCCAAGGTATTCTAGATACAGATACTTACATCGTTGTCTGGACAACAACTCCATTTACTGTTACAGCTTCTCGAGGTTTGACGGTTGGTGCAGAGTTTGATTATGTCGTAGTGAAACCTGCTGGATCTGATCGTAAATATGTCGTAGCATCTGAGCTTTTGTCAAGCCTTTCTGAAAAATTCGGTTGGGAAAATGTTGAAGTCCTTGCGACTTACCAAGGGAAAGAATTGAACAATATTATCACAGAGCACCCATGGGATACGGAAGTTGATGAATTGGTGATCCTTGGTGAGCATGTAACCCTTGATTCAGGTACCGGTATCGTCCATACGGCTCCTGGTTTTGGTGAGGATGACTACAATGTAGGGATTGCAAATGGTCTCGAAGTAGCCGTTACGGTTAACGAACGCGGTATTATGATGGAGAATGCTGGTCCTGATTTTGCAGGTCAGTTCTACGACAAGGTTGTACCAACTGTTATTGAGAAACTTGGCGATTTGCTTCTTGCTCAAGAAGAAATCTCTCATTCCTACCCATTTGACTGGCGTACGAAAAAACCAATCATCTGGCGTGCCGTGCCACAATGGTTTGCTTCTGTATCAAAATTCCGCCAAGAAATATTGGATGAAATTGAAAAAGTAAAATTCCACTCAGAATGGGGGAAAGTCCGTCTTTACAACATGATTCGTGACCGTGGTGACTGGGTGATCTCTCGTCAACGTGCATGGGGAGTTCCACTTCCAATCTTCTACGCTGAAGATGGCACACCAATCATGACAGCTGAAACCATCGAACATGTAGCGCAACTCTTTGAGGAGCACGGATCAATTGTTTGGTGGCAACGTGATGCCAAAGACCTCTTGCCAGAAGGATTTACCCATCCAGGTTCACCTAATGGTGAGTTTAAAAAAGAAACAGATATCATGGACGTCTGGTTCGATTCAGGTTCATCATGGAATGGGGTTGTAGTGAACCGTCCAGAACTCAAATACCCAGCAGATCTTTACCTAGAAGGTTCAGACCAATACCGTGGTTGGTTCAACTCATCACTCATCACATCTGTGGCGAACCATGGTGTAGCGCCTTATAAACAAATCTTGTCACAAGGTTTCGCCTTGGATGGTAAAGGTGAGAAGATGTCTAAATCTCTTGGGAATACCATTGCTCCAAGCGATGTTGAAAAGCAATTTGGTGCGGAAATCTTGCGTCTCTGGGTAACAAGTGTAGACTCAAGCAATGACGTGCGTATCTCTATGGATATCTTGAGCCAAGTCTCTGAGACTTACCGTAAGATCCGTAATACCCTTCGTTTCTTGATTGCTAACACATCTGACTTTAACCCAGCTGAGGATGTAGTCGCTTACGAAGAACTTCGTTCTGTTGATAAGTACATGACCATCCGCTTTAACCAACTTGTTAAGACGATTCGTGACGCTTATGAAAACTTCGAATTCTTGACGATTTATAAGGCTTTGGTTAACTTTATCAATGTTGATCTGTCAGCCTTCTACCTTGATTTTGCCAAAGATGTTGTCTACATCGAAGGAGCAAAATCACTTGAGCGCCGTCAAATGCAAACAGTCTTCTATGACATCCTTGTGAAAATCACTAAACTCTTGACGCCAATTCTTCCTCACACTGCTGAAGAAATCTGGTCATACCTTGAGTTTGAAGCAGAGGATTTTGTTCAATTATCAGAATTGCCAGAAGCAGAAACGTTTGCCAACCAAGAAGAAATCTTGGATACTTGGTCAGCCTTCATGGACTTCCGTGGTCAAGCTCAAAAAGCCTTGGAAGAAGCACGTAATGAAAAAGTGATTGGTAAATCACTAGAAGCTCACTTGACAGTTTATCCAAGTGAAGTGGTAAAAACACTTCTTGGAGCTGTTGATAGCAATGTCGCTCAACTCTTGATTGTTTCTGAGTTGACCATTGCAGAAGGTTCAGCTCCAGAAGGTGCAGTGGCCTTCGAAGATGTTGCCTTCACTGTTGAACGTGCAGCTGGTGAAGTTTGTGACCGTTGCCGTCGTATCGATCCATCAACTGCAGAACGCCACTACCACGCAACCATCTGTGATCACTGTGCAAGCATTGTCGAAGAGAACTTTGCGGACGCAGTCGCAGAAGGATTTGAAGCAAAATAATAAGAAGTGAAAAATCGCAGGGAGAGAGTCTCCTTGCGACTTTTCAATAAAAGAGGAAGTTATGTGGTACCAGAAAGAATTTAAGGAACTAGAACTGAAAGAGTTTTACGAGATCGTTCAACTGCGATTAGAGACCTTTGTCGTGGAACAAACTAGGATCTACAATGATCTCGATGATGTTGATTATCGATCTATCCATCTTTTTCATCAAAATAGGGAAGGACGTGTGGATGCTTATGCTCGCATATTCGCAACGGGACTGATGATTCATTTTGGCAGAGTGGCTGTTTCCAAAGGTAGCCGTGGTCAAGGACTAGGAAAGGCTATGGTAGAGCAAATTTTGGACCTGTGTGAACAGAGATTTCCTGGACGGACCATTGAAATTGAGGCTCAAGAACAGGTGGTGGGCTTGTACGAAAAATTAGGTTTTCAAACGGTGAGCGAGCTCTTTATCTTGGCTTCTACCCCCCACGTAAAAATGGTCTTTCAGAAATAAAGAATCCTTTCATCTCATAATCGAGGTGAAAGGTTTTTTTTGGAAAAAGATACCAAAGAAAAAAGCAAGGCAAATTGGCCTTACTTAGTAATTGGAAAGGAAATTTCAATTAGTTTATCGGAGTAGAGGGTTTTAATAGCGGATTGGTCAATGTTTTGAAGATCAATCTTACGTTTTAAAAAGAACTCACGAATTAATTCTACTTCAGTTTCACGAATAGCACGGTGTTTGTTACTGATCAATAATTCATAGTGGGTTGGGGCTTGTGTAAAAACAACATCAGTATTGCCCGCGGAATAAACCTCGACAAGCAAGGCGTCAGTGCTGGCAAGTTGGCTCTTGACCAGTGCAGCATGACTATTGGTGGTATTAATGAGCTTCATATGAGTTCCTCCTGACCTCTATCTTCATTTATTATAGCACTTTTTTTTATTTTGTGAAAGAAGTCCTTTAGTTTTTATGGGCAATTTTCCACTGTTCAATGCCCCATTTATGGCTGCCACGTTTGAGTTTTTCAATCGCTTCCTCTACTGGAAACCAAGAGAGATTGTTAAAATCTTCCAGTGGTTTTTGAGTTTCTGTATAGTCGACGACTTCATAAATATAGGCAGGATTGTAGAAGTAGGTATCCCGGTGGCTAGAATAAAAATACTCGTCTGCTTGGCCATAGTATTGCCCTAAAATAGCGGTAAAGCCTAATTCTTCGATTAGTTCCCGTTTCAGAGCTTGCAAGTGATCTTCACCCGCCTCGATTTCCCCGCCAGGTAAGAACCAAGCCCCATTAGGAGCTTGAACGAGGATGATCTGATCCTGGTCCTTATTGGAAATAACAGCGTAGACACCGTAGCGGTTCACATACGCAACATCTTGTTTCTTTTCACCAAAACTTGGAATGGTCATGGTTTTCTCTTTTCTTATTTTTTCATCATTATATCATATTTTTTAGCAAAAATCTGGAGGAAAAAAAGAAAGAGACTGGATTTTCCAGTCTCTGAATGTACATTTACTGATTATGATTCTGAAGTCTGTTCAACTGGTTTGTGAGCAGACTTGATAGAGATTTTCCCATTGCTGGTCAAGACGGCTTTGAGTTGTTTTTCACTTGGGTGTTCCAGGTAATAATCGGTAATAGCATCTTCGATATGGTCTTGGATGGTACGACGGAGTGGGCGGGCCCCCATTTTTGGATCGTATCCCAGATCGACCAATTTTTCTTTCACCTTCTCTGTCACGTCCAGATGAATCTCATTTTGTGCGAGACGTTGATTGACTTCATCAAGCATGAGGGTAACGATTTGAAGTAAGTTTTCTTTTGATAGAGGTTGGAATTCAATGATGCCATCAAAACGGTTCATGAATTCGGGGCTAAAGAAGTTACTGAGTTCTCCAAGTACAGAGTTGGTGCGTCCTTCTCGAGCAGCTCCAAAACCAACATTGGCCTCAGCCTTGCCGGTTCCAGCATTAGAGGTCATGATGATAATGGTATCTTTAAAGCTGACGGTACGGCCTTGACCATCTGTCAAACGGCCATCATCCAAGACTTGCAAGAACATGTGCATGACATCTGGATGGGCTTTTTCCACTTCATCCAATAACACGAGGGAGTAAGGATTGCGACGGACCTTTTCCGTTAGTTGTCCAGCTTCATCGTAGCCAACATAGCCTGGAGGAGCTCCGACTAGTTTCGCTACGCTATGTTTTTCCATGTATTCGCTCATGTCAAAGCGGATCATATTGTCTGCAGAGCCAAAGAGCTCGATCGCCAATTGTTTAGACAATTCGGTCTTTCCGACACCGGTTGGTCCGACAAAGAGGAAGCTTCCGATCGGACGGTTAGGAGATCCTAGGCCGACACGATTGCGTCGAATGGCTTTCGCGATTTTATCTACTGCATCGTCTTGACCAATCACATGAGCTTTCAAATCAGAAGCCAGATTGATCAATTGAGACTGTTCTTTTTCTTTCAAATCACCAACAGGAATATTGGTCTTTTGTTCAACGATGTGTTCAATCGTTTTTTCGCTGATGACAGGGGTCTCTTGATCGGTGACATGTTGACCTTGCATTTCCTTGTATTTCGCGATTTGGTCACGGAAGTAGGCTGCTTTTTCAAAGTCTTCTTCACGTGTTGCTTGGGCTTTGAGGTTTTCCGCTTCAATCAAGCGTTGGTCGATCACTTTTGGATCCACAAAGTTTAGGGTCAGGTTCATCTTAGACCCCGCTTCATCCAACAAATCAATGGCCTTGTCTGGCAGGAAGCGATCTTGGATATAGCGGTTTGAAAGAATAGCTGCCGCTTCGATGGCCCCGTCTGTATAGTGGACGTGGTGGTAGTCTTCGTATTTTTTCTGGATGCCTTTGAGGATGGTGATGGTTTCTTCAACCGTTGGCTCATCGACCTTAACGGGTTGCATCCGACGTTCCAAGGCCGCATCTTTTTCAATGATGCGGTATTCATTGAGGGTAGTAGCACCGACCAATTGGAGTTCACCGCGCGCCAAGGCTGGTTTGAGGATATTTCCAGCGTCCATATTGCCTTCGCCAGCAGATCCTGCGCCAACAATTTCATGGATTTCGTCGATGAAAAGAATTACATCTTCACGTTGACGAATTTCATCCATTAATTTTTGCATGCGTTCTTCGAATTGACCACGAATACCTGTGCCTTGAACGAGGCTGACGACGTCTAGGCGGATGACTTCTTTTCCTTGCAATTTATGAGGAACGTCTCCATCGACGATTTTTTGAGCCAAGCCTTCCACAACGGCAGTTTTTCCGACCCCAGGTTCTCCGATCAGAACCGGATTGTTCTTGGTTCGACGGTTGAGAATTTCGATGACACGGATAATTTCTTCATCACGGCCGATGACAGGGTCAATATCCCCTTTGCGGGCAATTTCTGTGACATTGATGCCGAACTCTTCTAACAGTCCTTTTGGCTTTTGAGGGCGTGCTTGACGAGGGTCTTGACCACCACCACGGTTATTGTTTTGGCCGTAGCCACCACCTCCATAACTGCCTCCGGATTGAGTTGGAGGGGTTTGAGGTTCTTGCGGACTTTGGAAGTTTCCAAGGTTATTGAAGAAATCTTCAAAAGGATCTCCAGTGAGTTGGCTCCGTTGGGTCATGCCTTTCAAGAAGCTGTTATTTGGGTCTGTTTTCATAATTTTATAGCAATTTTGACAGAGGTCTACTTGCTGCTGACGTCCATTTACATTTGTATATAAATGGATGGTTGATTCATTTATTTTACAATTTTGACAAAGCATATACATACCTCACAGTAGGTTTTTGATGGTTTTCCATCAAGAGACGATCCTATTTTTAAAAGGTCAAAAATAGTCAAAGATTTATAGTTTCATTATATCAGTATTCTAGAAGTTTGCAAGAATTTACTACGGAATGTCGCTAAGGATTGAAGAAAGAGCAAATCAATGGAAAAATGTGAATTTTTATTGGAAGAGCTTTCTCTTTTATGATAAAATAGGAGAGTAGAAAGTAAAGAGGAGAAATAAAATGGAATCACATTTAGTACGGATTATTAACCGTTTGGAGACGATGACAAAAGACGGTGGAAACTTGAAACGTAATTTTGAACGTGACGGTGTTGTTGTCGCTGAAGTAGCCTACAACCACAATGAAGAAGAAGGTTCAACCTTTACACTTCGTGATGTTGAAGCGCGTGAAACCTATACATTTGATAGCATTGATTTAATTGCAATGGAAATTTATGAATTGCTTTACTAAGCAGCTGTGTGGATGAGTTTGGGGTGGTCTCAAGCTCATTTTTTGTCCATCTGGCTATAGTTTTCGTCTATAAGAAATTCTAATTAGGAACAGTTAGGTTTGAGAGTTGAAATCTGCTATAATAGAGAGGACTATTTTCATTACTTGACTAGAAAGAGAATTGATATGACGACACTCATTGATGGGAAGGCGCTCGCTACAAAATTACAGGGTGAGATTGCGAAGAAAACAGCACGATTAAAAGAAGAGACAGGAGTTGTGCCTGGCCTCGTTGTCATCGTGGTAGGAGATAATCCAGCTAGCAAAATCTATGTAAGAAATAAAGAGCGTTCTGCTATTGCGGCAGGCTTTCGGAGTGAAGTGAGACGACTTCCTGAAAGCATTAGCCAAGCTGAATTATTAGAAGTGATCGAACACTACAATCAAGATCCCCTTTGGCATGGGATTTTGGTGCAGTTGCCACTGCCTAAGCATATCGATGCGGATGCAGTACTTTTAGCGATTGATCCGACAAAAGATGTGGATGGCTTTCATCCATTAAATATGGGACGCTTATGGGCTGGAAATCCTCTCATGGTGCCATCGACGCCTGCTGGGATCATGGAGATGTTCAAAGAGTACGGGATTGATCTAGAAGGGAAGCGAGCAGTCGTGATTGGTCGTTCCAATATCGTTGGAAAACCAATGGCGCAGTTGCTCCTTGCTAAAAATGCGACGGTAACCTTGACCCATTCCCGGACCCATCATCTACCTAAAATTGCTAGAAGAGCAGATATCTTGGTTGTTGCGATCGGTCGTGCGAAATTTGTAACAGCAGACTTCGTGAAAGAAGGTGCCGTCGTCATTGACGTCGGAATGAATCGCGATGAGAATGGCAAATTGTGTGGGGATGTCGATTTTGAATCCGTTGCCCCTTTGGCCAGTCATATTACTCCGGTACCAGGAGGGGTTGGGCCTATGACCGTCACCATGCTGATGGAGCAGACCTACGAAGCAGCTGTTCGTGCCTTAAAAAAATGAAAGTGTGAACAAGATGAAGTTTGTATTTGATTTAGATGGAACCCTGTCATTCGATGGTGTCACAATCGATGATGAAATCAAACAGGTCTTATTGAGAGCAGAAGAATTTGGCCATGAAGTTGCCTTTGCTTCTGCACGTTCTTACCGAGACTGCTTGGGTCTTTTAGGGGACCCATTGAGTCAGCAACTCGTGATTGGTTTAAATGGTGGATTGGCCTATCGCCAGGGACAATTGGTATATGAGGAACAATTGGACAAGGACGTGTATCGGGAAGTCCTTGGCTTTTGTCGCCATTACAATCTACCATTTTTTGTGGATGATACCTTTGATTATAGCGGACAGATTTTGGAAAAGATTCCTTTTGTTGCTAATGTAGATCCCCTCAAGAAAGCCCAGTATCGTTCATTAGAGGAGCTGACAGATCCGATTAAGGTCGTGATCTATATGGGTGGCCATGAGGAGCTCGTGGATGAGATCATCGAGCGGATCGAAAAGACAGACAAGGCCCATATCCGCTATCATGCGCATGAAAAATGCATCTATCTCAATCCAGCAGACACGCATAAAGCGACAACCGTAGAAGAACTCTGTGGAGAGAATTTCGTGGCTTTTGGCAATGATCAAAATGATATCGAGCTCTTTGAAAAAGCTCTTTATGCAGTTCAAATTGGTGATTTTCCAGCCCTTCGGCCTTATGCGGATGATCAATTGGTAGCCAAACAAAATCAACCACAAGCTGTGGCTGCTAAGATCTTGCAAGTCTTTGCAGAATTCAGAGGAAAATAAAAGAAGGAGGGGGAGTCGTGGCTTCTCCTTTTTCGCTAGAAATGAGGAAGGTATGAATACAGTTCAAAAAGATGAGATTCAGCGTGTCATTGTGAAGCGAGAGGCAAGATCTTATAAGGGCGATTTTGGTCGCCTGCTCTTGATTGGGGGGACTTACCCCTATGGAGGAGCTATTATTATGGCGGCGCTTGCTGCGGTTCATAGTGGTGCGGGGCTGGTTACTGTCGCAACAGATCCTGATAATCTGACAGCCCTTCATAGCCATCTTCCTGAAGCCATGGGCTTTGATTTGGCAGATCACGAACTCCTTTGTGAGCAGCTCCAAAAAGCCAGCGTGATTCTTGTCGGTCCAGGCTTAAAGGAAGCAAGAGAAAACCAAGCAATCTTGCACATGATTTTTGAAAAAATCTCTAGCCAGCAGGTCTTGATATTAGATGGCGGAGCTATTAGTCTTTTTGCAGCCTCTCAGTTTGAATTGCCAGAGGCTCGGTTGGTCTTTACCCCCCATCAAAAAGAATGGGAAAAACTGTCAGGGCTTGATCTAGAAAGCCAGACAGAAGACAAAAGCCGAAAAGCGGTTCAAAGTTTTCCACAAGGGACTGTCATTGTAGAAAAAGGACCCCACACCCGCATTTGGGCAAGTGGGCAAGAAGAGGGCTATCAGCTAGATGTTGGTGGTCCCTATCAGGCAACAGGGGGCATGGGGGATACCTTGGCAGGGATGATCGCAGGATTTGCGGGTCAATTCCCACAGGTCAGTCTCTATGAGCGCGTGGTGGTTGCGACCTACCTCCATTCAGCCATTGCAGAAGACTTGAGCAAGGAGGTTTATGTGGTTCTACCGACGACCATTAGCCAAGAAATCCCAAAATGGATGAAAAAGTGGAGTGACAAAGATCAGGTTACCAGCACTGAAAATAGAAAATAGGTAAAAAAGATGAAGGAAAGCATTCGGAAGGCAAATCAGTATATCGATGAAAACAGGGAGAAGGTTGACCAGCAATATAGAGGGGCATTTCATTTGCTCCCTCCAATCGGCTGGATGAACGATCCAAATGGCTTTGTTTATTTCCGTGGGGAATACCATTTGTTTTACCAATTCTATCCCTATGATAGTGTTTGGGGACCCATGCATTGGGGGCATGCCAAATCAAAAGATCTCCTCCATTGGGAAGAATTGCCAGTAGCTTTAGCACCAAGTGAAAGCTATGACAAGGATGGTTGTTTCTCGGGTAGTGCTATTGTGAAAGATGACAAGCTTTATTTGCTGTATACGGGTCATGTAGACGATGAGGAAAAGCGAGAAGAGACGCAGTGTCTTGCGGTTTCGACAGATGGCATTACCTTTGAAAAGTTGCCTACTAATCCAGTGATCCATGCTCAACATATTGAGGGGATCGCAGATATTGCAGATTTTCGTGATCCTAAAGTATTTGAATACCAAGGAAGCTATTACGCTGTCGTTGCTTCTAAGACGCCAGATGATAGAGGTCAAATTCTCCTATTTGCATCAAGTAATCTAGTAGATTGGGCCTTTACATCAGTTCTTTTAGAAGGTGAAAAAGGGCAAGGGATTATGTGGGAGTGTCCCGATTTCTTCCCTTTAGATGGCAAATGGGTCTTGATCCTGTCACCCATTGAAATGGAAAGACAGCAAGAAAAATACTGGAACTTAAATTCGACGGTTGCCTTTATCGGTGACATGAATTGGGAAACAGGGCGCTTTCATGTCGATTCCTATGATGAAATGGATGGTGGTTTGGATTTCTATGCCCCTCAAACTTGTCAAGGACCAAATGGCGAACGATACATGGTTGCCTGGATGCAAATGTGGCACCGGTCTATCCCCAGTCATGATTTAGCTCATGGGTGGGCAGGTAGTATGACTCTTCCAAGAAAATTGTCTCTGAAAGACGGACGATTGGTTCAGGAGTTACCTGAGTCAGTGAACGAACACTTTCTTGTAGAGCATGCGTCAGAAACCATTGTTAAGGGCAATCAGATCACGATCCCAGCGAAAGGGAAACAAACCTTGTTTGAGCTAGATACCAAACCGGGTCGCTCCTTTATCCTTGGATATGGTGATGAAACTGATCCTGATAGTGTCTTGCAATTGGTTTATGATGCCTCTCAAAAACGCTTTAGCTTAAGTCGAGACCAATTTGGGCACCCCATTTCTGGAAAAGAAAATCCAGCATTTCAATCGAGATGGATTCAGTTGGATGCTGAAAAAGATCATCATTTTTCGATCATTCGCGATACCAACTCCATCGAAGTATTCGTGGATGGCAAAACTCTCTCGATGACTTTTTATGAAACGAGTCAAAATCCCGTCTATACTCTCACGGCAGATGAAGGGGTCGATTGGGTCGTAAAAACCTATCAAAAATAGAAAATCAATAGCCTCCTAAAGAAGAAAAAGACAAGTCTTGTGACTTGTCTTTTTGTTGTATCCTAAATAGGATTTGTGTTCATCGAAGAAAATTTGGGAATAGGCCTCATGACCGATCTGACTCTCTTCCCAGAATATCCAAATCTTGTCAAAATTCTGCTGGTTGAAGAGGAAAAAACAGTCTTCTATATTAGTTATGCCTATCCAAATGAAGGTGAACCCCAAGCGCTTCTTAGCTCCTTTATTGAACGGTTAGAGAAGTGTGAAAAATAAAGAAGCTGGTGTTAAACAGACCAGTAGAAAGTTTCTTGAATAAAATGAGGCTTGTAGAGAAAGGAAATTCATGATTTCGCTTTGTCTGCCAACCTTTTTTGGTGATTTTTGGTATAATTAAACTTGATCATATTCTGCAGAAAGGAGTTCCTATGTCCAACTATTTATCCGTATCAAGTTTGACCAAATATTTGAAATTAAAATTTGATAAGGATCCCTATTTGGAAAGGGTTTATCTGACAGGGCAGGTCTCCAATTTCCGAAAACGCCCCAACCACCAGTATTTTTCATTAAAGGATGAAAAAGCGGTTATTCAGGCGACGGTCTGGGCTGGGGTTTATCGAAGCTTTGGTTTTGAGCTAGAAGAAGGCATGAAAATCAATGTCATTGGTCGGATCCAACTTTATGAGCCAAGTGGGAGTTATTCCATTGTCATCGAAAAGGCGGAGCCAGATGGGGTAGGGGCCTTAGCCATCCAATTTGAGCAACTCAAGAAAAAGTTGACCGAAGAAGGGCTCTTTCAGGATCAGTGGAAGCAAGCTCTACCACAATTCCCAAGAAAGATCGGGGTGGTCACTAGTCAAAGTGGGGCCGTGATTCGCGATATTATTACGACTGTCACTCGGCGTTTTCCTGGCGTGGAGATTCTCCTTTTTCCAACCAAGGTACAAGGAGAGGGGGCGGCTCAAGAAATTGTCGCCAATATCCAGAAGGCCAATGCTCGGACGGACCTAGATGTCTTGATCATTGGTCGTGGGGGTGGTTCGATTGAAGACCTCTGGGCCTTTAATGAAGAGCCGGTGGTGCGAGCCATCTTTGAATCGCGGATTCCGATTATCTCCAGTGTTGGACATGAGACAGATACGACTCTAGCCGATTTTGTAGCAGACAGACGAGCCGCTACTCCGACAGCCGCTGCTGAATTAGCCACTCCAGTAACCAAATTGGATCTCTTGTCGCATTTACAAAAGCAGGAGAATCGGATGGCAACAGCCATGTCCAATCGTTTGGCCTATAATCGTGAACGCTTGGCCAAATTAAGTCAATCGGTTATTTTTAGACAGCCTGAAAGACTCTATGATGGCTACCTGCAAAAGATTGACCAGTTGCAATTACGATTAAAACAAGGGATGCGCGATGCTTATGGACAAGGGGCGAATCAGCTGCAAGGTCTGCGTCATCGCCTAGAAGCCATGTCTCCTTTGCATCGCATCGAGCGCTACCAGGACCGCCTGCTCCAAGATAAAAGAATCTTAACCAACCGAATGGAACAAGTCCTAAAAGAGCGAAAGATCAAGGTGCAAGGCTTATCAGAAGCCCTCTTGATGCTCGATACCAGTCGGATTATTGCGCGTGGCTATGCCATGGTCAAGGAAGGAGATCAGGTCCTGGATTCGGTTGCGAAAGTAAAAGAAGGGGACCCGCTGTCACTCATCATGAGAGATGGCCAGTTAGAAGTAGAGGTAAAACATGTCGAAAGAAAAGAAATTTGAAGAAAATTTAGCAGATTTGGAAGCCATCGTCCAAAAATTGGAGAGTGGAGATGTGGCTCTTGAAGAAGCCATTACAGAATTCCAAAAAGGAATGAAGTTGTCAAAAGAATTGCAAGATACCTTGGATCAAGCAGAGAAAACCTTGGTCAAGGTCATGCAAGCAGATGGTACTGAAGCGGATCTAGCATGAGACAAGAAGAAAAACGAAATAGAGTAGAGCAAGCGGTTCGCTCTTTTTATGAGGAGAAAGCCGTTGCCCCCCATTTAGTGGACTCGGTCCTTTATTCGATCCAGGCAGGTGGAAAACGCCTGCGCCCCTTGCTCCTTCTAGAATTGTTAGAGGCCTTTGGACAGGAATTGACAGAGGCTCATTTTCAAGTGGCAGGGGCTTTGGAGATGATCCACACAGGAAGCCTTATTCACGATGATCTGCCTGCCATGGACAATGATGATTACCGTCGGGGACAATTGACCAATCATAAGAAATTCGGAGAAGACCTGGCGATTTTAGCAGGGGATGCACTTTTTCTCGATCCCTTTGGGATGATAGCTGCGAGTGCCCTTCCTGATGCGGTCAAGGTCTCTTTGATTCTTGAATTGTCAGATGCTTCCGGTAGTCGTGGAATGGTAGCTGGCCAAGTCCTTGACATGGAAGGGGAGCACAAACAGCTCACGCTAGCAGAGTTGCAGACCATCCATGCCAATAAGACAGGACGCCTCCTTGCCTATCCTTTCATCGCAGCAGGTTTGATTTTAGAGTTGCAAGCAGACATTGCTCAGCTCTTAGAAAAAATTGGGAAAAAATTAGGCCTGGCTTTTCAAGTACGGGATGATATTTTGGATCTGGTCGCTGATTTTGAAGCTTTGGGGAAGACCCCTCAAAAGGACTTAGTGGCTGAAAAATCGACCTATCCAGCCCTGTTGGGATTGGAAGAATCAAAAGCTTTGCTGACAAGTGAATTAGACGCTTGCGAGGACTTGTTGGATCAGATTACAGCTGCTTGCGACTTTGATCCGCGAGCGATCAAGAAATTAATAGAAGGATTACGAATAGATGGCTAAGGAAAGAGTGGATGTATTAGCCTATAAACAAGGCCTATTTGATACCCGCGAACAAGCTAAAAGAGGGGTGATGGCAGGTCTTGTCGTTGCCGTTATCAATGGTGAGCGCTTCGATAAACCGGGTGAAAAAATTGATGAAGCAACCGAGTTGAAATTAAAGGGTGAAAAGCTCAAATATGTCAGCCGGGGCGGTCTTAAATTAGAAAAAGCCCTGAACCAATTTGGTTTATCTGTAGAGGATAAAATTGCGATTGATATTGGAGCTTCTACAGGTGGCTTTACAGATGTCATGCTGCAAAACGGAGCCAGCCAGGTCTTTTCGGTGGATGTCGGGACCAATCAGTTGGCCTGGAAATTGCGCAATGATCCTCGGGTGGTCTCGATGGAACAGTTCAATTTCCGCTATGCCGAGCCAGATGATTTTGAAGCGACACCGAGCTTTGCGAGTATCGATGTCAGCTTTATTTCCTTGGACTTGATTCTGCCAGCCCTTCACCGGATTTTGGCAGATAATGGACAAGTCGTGGCCTTGGTGAAACCTCAGTTTGAGGCAGGACGCGAACAGATCGGGAAAAATGGGATCATTAAGGATCCTAAGATTCATTTAGCCGTTCTTGAAAAGGTCGCTGCTTTTGCAGGGACACATGGCTTTGCGGTAATGGGAGTAGATTATTCCCCTATCCAAGGAGGCCATGGCAACATCGAATTTTTGATGTATCTAGAAAAAAAAGAAGAGAAAACAAAGCCAACTACAGAGCAGCTGGAGGCTGTTGTGGAGCTGGCACACAAGGAATTTAAACATGAAGAGTAAGAATATTAGATTAGAAAAAATTCGCCGCTTCATTCGCGATCATGAAGTGGGGACGCAAGAAGAGATCGTCGAACATTTAAAAGAAGAAGGCATCTCAGCAACCCAAGCGACGGTATCACGAGATATCAAAGAATTGGGCATCGTAAAACGCCCTCTAAAAGACATGACCTATGTCTATGAATTGCCACGTAAGCACCACCAAGGGATCGGGATGATTGAAAGCAATATCTTGTCTCATCGTCGCATGGGAGAATATGTCAATTTCACCATGGTTCCAGGGACAGCGCCCTTAGTCAAACGTCGTTTGCGGGAGATTTATAAAGATCATATCTTTAGTATTGTCGCAGATGATGATACGATCTTGTTGATTGCTTATTCCGCACCAGAAGCAGAGAATATCCTCAAATCAATCTTTGGGTGGTAAGAGCCTATGCTATTAGAAATTTCGATTAAGAACTTTGCCATTATCGAAGAGATTTCCTTAAATTTTGAAAAGGGAATGACGGTACTGACAGGGGAAACAGGTGCAGGGAAATCCATCATTATCGATGCTATGAACATGATGCTGGGAAGCCGTGCAACGACGGATGTCATTCGACACGGAGCCCCAAAAGCGGAAATCGAAGGGCTCTTTGCTGTTGAGAGCAATCGCCACTTGACGACTCTCTTTGAAGAGCAAGGACTAGAGTGGACCGATGAGTTGATCATCCGCCGAGAGATCTTACAAAATGGACGAAGTGTCAGCCGGATCAATGGTCAAATGGTGAATTTATCTGTCTTAAAGGCAGTCGGTCAACATTTGGTGGATATCCATGGCCAGCATGATCAGGAAGAACTCATGCGGCCCCAATTGCATATCGCCATGCTGGATGAATTTGGGGATGCAGCCTTTTTCCAAACCAAAGACGCTTATCGTCAAACCTTTGAAGATTACAAACGTCTGCGCAAACAAGTAGTGGAACTTCAGCGCAACCAGCAGGAAAACAAGGCTCGTATCGAGATGTTGGAGTTTCAAATTGCAGAGATTGAGGCAGCTGCCTTGGAAGTGGATGAGGACCTGCGTCTGGAGCAAGAACGCCAACGCCTGCTCAATCACAAGATGATTGCAGATACCTTAACCAATGCCTATACCATGCTGGATGCAGAAGAGTTTTCGAGCCTCTCCAATGTTCGCTCAGCCATGAATGATCTGGAAAGCATTGAAGAATATGATCCCAGCTACAAAGAGCTCTCAAGCCAGTTATCGGAAACCTTCTATGCCCTTGAGGATATTACCAAGCGCTTAGAAGATGTAGTAGATGGTCTGGAGTTTGATGGCAATCGCCTCATGCAGGTGGAATCACGTTTAGATTTGATCCACTCCATCACGCGCAAGTATGGTGGCCAAGTCAAGGACGTCTTGGAATACCTGGCGCAAATCACCAAAGAATATAGCCTCCTCACCGGAAGTGACCTCTCGTCTGAGGACATGGAAAAAGAACTCAAACGTCTAGAAAAGAGTTTGGTCACCTTGGCTCAAGACTTGAGTGATCAGCGGCATGTTTTGGCCCAAGCTTTGGAAAATGAAATCCAGCAAGAATTGGCAGATCTCTACATGGACAAGGCGCGTTTTCAAGTACGTTTTAGCAAGGCTAAGTTTAATCGTGAGGGAAATGAAGCTGTCGAATTTTACATTTCGACCAACCCAGGTGAGGACTTTAAACCCCTTGTCAAGGTAGCATCCGGCGGAGAATTGTCACGCTTGATGTTGGCCATTAAGTCGGCTTTTTCTCGAAAAGAAGGAAAAACCAGTATTGTCTTTGACGAGGTGGATACAGGAGTCTCTGGGCGCGTGGCTCAAGCCATCGCAGCGAAAATTCACAAGATTGGTCAAAATGGCCAAGTGCTTGCCATTTCTCACCTGCCTCAAGTCATCGCTGCAGCAGATTATCAATTCTATATTGAGAAAATCAGTGATGAACACTCAACTGTCTCTACTGTGCGTTTGCTCAATAGAGAAGAACGAATCGAAGAAATTGCCAAGATGCTGGCAGGAGAGGATCTAACGGAAGCTGCCCGTCAACAAGCAGAGCAACTTCTCAAGCGTTAAGAGAAAGAAGGTTTGAAACAATGTCAACATACTTTGTAGTCGGAGATATTCACGGAAAAGCACAAATGCTAGAAGAGCTCATGACAGAGTGGGATGGAAAAGCTCAATTGGTCTTTTTAGGGGATTTGATGGATCGAGGCGAAAACAGCAAACGATCAATTGAAATCGTAAAGGACTACGTAGACCATCACGGAGCTGTTTGCCTTTCCGGGAATCACGAGTACATGTTTTTAGCCTGGTTGGACAATCCAGAAGAGCGTTATGATCACTACCGAAGAAATGGTGGAGATACGACCATTAACTCTCTGTTAGGTCGGCCGCTCGATGCTCCTGTGGATGGTATTGCGGATGCGCAAGCAGTGGAGAGCACCGTTCCTGACTTGGTGGCCTTCATCCGCAGTTTGCCTTTTGACTACGAGACAGAGACCTATTATTTTGTTCACGCTGGTGTGGATCTAACCCTTGAAAATTGGCGGGAAACCAGTGATTACCAAAAAGTCTGGATCCGAAAACCATTCCATGAAGCGGAGAATCATACAGGCAAATGGATCGTCTTTGGCCATACACCAGTCTATGGACTGCTCAATGAGCCAGTCGGCACCGAAAATCTTTGGATTTCAGATCAGAAGATGGGTGTCGATGGGGGCGCTGTCTATGGGGGAGTCCTCCATGGATTGCTCTTGGATGATCAAGGCATTGTCCATGACCATGTCCTTCATAATACAGGTTTTTCTGCCGCAGACGACTGAGGAAGCAGGAATGGATATCTTTCACTGCAAAACCCCGTGTTTTTTGATATAATGAAAGCAGAACATTCTTAGGAAGAGTATAGAAATATATGGCAAATATTAAAATAGTTACAGACTCATCTATTACAATTGAGCCTGAAGTGGTTGAAGAATATGGCATCACCATTGTGCCACTTTCTGTTATGGTGGATGGAGTCCTTTATTCCGACAGTGAGTTGGGTGAGGGTGACTTCTTGCGCTTAATGCAGTCTAGCAAAAATCTTCCAAAGACCAGCCAACCACCCGTTGGAGTCTTTGCGGAAATTTATGAAAAACTAGCAGCAGACGGAGCTCATATCGTTTCAATTCATATGTCTCATGCCTTGTCAGGAACCGTAGAGGCGGCTCGCCAAGGGGCAACCTTGTCAGGGGCAGATGTGACCGTGATTGATAGTGGCTTTACAGACCAAGCTATGAAGTTCCAAGTGGTTGAGGCAGCTAAGTTGGCTAAAGAAGGAGCAGATCTAGACACCGTTTTAGCTCGTATTGAAGAAGTCAAAGAAAAGACAGAGTTGTATATCGGCGTATCTACCTTGGAAAATCTAGTTAAAGGTGGTCGGATTGGCCGTGTTACCGGACTTTTGAGCTCGCTTCTTAACATCCGTGTGGTGATGGAAATGAAGGACCATCAGTTGGAACCAATCGTCAAGGGCCGTGGAAACAAGACCTTTAAGAAATGGTTGGATGAATTGGTAGAGAAACTTTCCCATAGTAAGGTGGCTGAGATCGGGATTTCTTACGCAGGGACACCAGAATGGGCCAATGAAATGAAGGCTCAGTTGCAATCTCTCGTTGAAAAAGCAATCCCTGTTCTCGAAACTGGATCGATTATTCAAACTCATACAGGTGAGAATGCATTTGCAGTTTTGGTGCGCTACGAATAAGCTGAATAAATGTTTGAAAAAACAGGTTTAGTACTTGACCTAAAGGCTTTTTTTAGATATTATAGTACTGTTAAGGCGTAAAGCCTAAAAAAATTTGGAGGATTTGTTAAATGGCTAACAAACAAGATTTGATCGCAAAAGTGGCAGAAGCTACAGAATTGACTAAAAAAGATTCAGCAGCAGCTGTTGACGCTGTATTCGCAGCAGTTTCAGAATACCTTTCAAAAGGTGAAAAAGTTCAATTGATCGGTTTCGGTAACTTCGAAGTTCGTGAACGTGCAGCTCGTAAAGGTCGCAACCCACAAACTGGTAAAGAAATCAAAATCGCAGCTTCTAAAGTTCCAGCATTCAAAGCTGGTAAAGCTCTTAAAGAAGCAGTTAAATAATTGCATTTTGAAAAGCCATACTAGATTTCTAGGGTGGTTTTTTTGTTGGACAGCTCTATAGGATAAGGGTATAATAGGAAAAAAGAAAGAGAGAAAAGACCATGCGATTCATTTTAGGACTCTTTGCCTTGTTGTTTATCCGACCTATTTTGTATCTACTGAAAGGGCTGTGGTTCGTTGTGGAATTTTGCTTTATGATCCTCGTGGTCAAAATGATCCTAGGAACCGTGCGCTGGATGACCAGTTGGATCTGCTGAGAGTAGATGAATCTATTTCAGGCTAGTGAATCAATGTCCCCTGGACATAAACTCGCTTTTCGGTTTTCAGGCTCATGAAAAAAATGTCCACCGGACATTTTTTTTAATTAAAAGCATTCTAAATAGTGATTTATTTTGAAACATGATATAATAAGGGTAACGAATCGGTTTAATCATATTGGAAAGGGGAAATCATAGTGAACGCATTGCATCGTCATGAAGAAGAGCGCGTGGAAGAAGTCTTGCAAAATTTGCGTGCCAAGGGTATTCGGATTACTGATACCCGTAGAGCAGTTCTTTCCTATTTAGTGGCGAGTCATGAACATCCAAGCGCTGAGAAGATCTATCGTGATTTATTGCCTCAGTTTCCAAGCATGAGTCTAGCAACTGTCTACAACAATATCAAGGTTTTAATTGATGAGGGGGTTGTCTCTGAGATCAAGGTTCGCAATGATACCACGACCTATTTTGATTTCATGGGGCATGACCATTTGAATGTGGTATGTGAAAAATGTGGTCGTATCGCAGATGTGGACATTGAAGTCCCAGATCTTCGCGAAGAAGTAGCCAGTCAAAGTGGTTACCAGATCACCAAGACTCAGATGACCGTCTATGGCATTTGCCCCGACTGTCAGAAAAATTAATGTGAGAGAAAGCAGAGCCGTCAGGCTCTTTTTTGTGAGAAATTGCACTTTTCTATGGTCGCCACTAGATTTTTTACTGAAAATCTAGTAGAATAAAATAGATAAACGGGGGAAACCTCGGAGAATAAAAAGGAGATCCATCTAATGGTAAAATTGGTTTTTGCTCGCCACGGTGAGTCTGAATGGAACAAAGCTAACCTTTTCACTGGTTGGGCTGATGTTGATTTGTCTGAAAAAGGTACACAACAAGCGATCGACGCTGGTAAATTGATCAAAGAAGCTGGTATCGAATTTGACCAAGCTTACACTTCAGTATTGAAACGTGCGATCAAAACTACTAACTTGGCTCTTGAAGCTTCTGACCAATTGTGGGTTCCAGTTGAAAAATCATGGCGCTTGAACGAACGTCACTACGGTGGTTTGACTGGTAAAAACAAAGCAGAAGCTGCTGAACAATTTGGTGATGAACAAGTTCACATCTGGCGTCGTTCATACGATGTATTGCCTCCTGCAATGGACCGTGATGATGAACACTCAGCACACACTGACCGTCGTTATGCTTCACTTGACGATTCAGTAATTCCAGATGCTGAAAACTTGAAAGTTACTTTGGAACGTGCCCTTCCATTCTGGGAAGATAAAATCGCTCCAGCTCTTAAAGACGGTAAAAACGTATTCGTAGGAGCACACGGTAACTCAATCCGTGCTCTTGTTAAACACATCAAACAATTGTCAGATGACGAAATCATGGATGTGGAAATCCCTAACTTCCCACCATTGGTATTCGAATTTGACGAAAAATTGAACGTTGTAAAAGAATACTATCTTGGAAAGTAAGATAACGTGATTCGTTATCAATCATAGAAGAGGCTGGGACAAAAGTCCTAGCCTCTTCTTGTTTTTGGATTGTCGAGCAAGACGCAGTGGTTGAGTGGGCTCTACTACGCTGATTTCATCAGCTTTTACAGCCCTACTCAACTGTGCGGAGGTGGGACGACGAAATCGAATTCTAACGAATGACCGATTTCTGTTCCACTCTCTTTTTGCTTGTCTTCCTTAGATCCTAGCTGGTTTTGGGTTTTCAGTAACCCCTAAAAGTGTTATAATAGAGTGTTACTAAATTGAGTTCCATTAGCCCTGAAAGGAAAAGAAAATGACAAAATCATTCTACATCACAACCCCTATCTATTACCCATCTGGTAAATTGCATATTGGTTCAGCTTATACAACGATCGCCTGTGACGTTTTGGCGCGTTACAAACGCATGATGAACTACGATGTCTTCTACCTGACTGGTCTCGATGAGCACGGTCAAAAGATCCAGCAAAAAGCAGAAGAAGCTGGGATTACGCCACAAGCTTACGTAGATGGGATGGCCGTTGGAGTGAAAGAACTCTGGCAATTACTTGATATCTCATATGATAAATTCATCCGTACGACAGACGACTACCATGAAAAAGTAGTGGCTCAGGTCTTTGAACGCTTGCTTGCGCAAGACGACATCTACCTGGGTGAGTACTCTGGTTGGTATTCAGTCTCTGATGAAGAGTTCTTTACAGAAAGCCAATTGGCTGAGGTATTCCGTGATGAGAATGGCAAGGTCATCGGTGGGGTAGCCCCATCAGGCCACGAAGTAGAATGGGTCTCCGAAGAATCTTACTTCCTTCGCCTCAGCAAATACCAAGACCGCTTGGTTGAATTTTTCAAATCTCAACCGGATTTCATTACGCCAGATGGCCGTCTCAATGAAATGTTGAAAAACTTCATCGAGCCAGGCTTGGAAGACTTGGCGGTATCTCGGACCACCTTTACCTGGGGAGTCCCAGTCCCATCTAATCCTAAACACGTTGTTTATGTTTGGATTGATGCCCTTCTCAACTATGTGACGGCTCTTGGTTACGGTCAAGAAGATCATGAAAACTTTGATAAATTCTGGAACGGAACCGTCTTCCACATGGTTGGAAAAGACATCCTTCGTTTCCACTCGATCTACTGGCCAATCCTTCTAATGATGTTGGATATCAAATTGCCAGAACGCTTGATTGCCCATGGTTGGTTTGTCATGAAAGACGGCAAGATGTCGAAGTCTAAAGGGAATGTCATCTATCCAGAAATGTTGGTGGAACGCTTCGGCTTGGATCCACTCCGTTACTACCTCATGCGTAGCCTTCCAGTTGGTTCTGATGGGACCTTCACACCAGAAGACTACGTGGCTCGTATCAACTATGAATTGGCCAATGACCTTGGAAACCTCCTTAACCGGACGGTAGCCATGATCAACAAATACTTTGGTGGTCAAGTTCCTGCCTATGTCGAAAATGTCACAGCGTTTGATGCTGATTTGGCCAAGGTAGTTGAAGAAAACATCGCTGAATACCACAAGCAAATGAACGCGGTGGATTACCCACGCGCTTTGGAAGCCGTATGGAACATCATCTCTCGGACCAACAAGTACATCGATGAGACAGCTCCATGGGTCCTCGCCAAAGAAGATGGTGACAAGGAACAATTGGCAGCGGTCATGGCTCACTTGGCAGCGAGCCTTCGTGTTGTGGCTCACTTGATCCAACCATTCATGATGAACACCTCAAATGCCATCATGGAACAACTTGGCTTGGGCTTGGACTTTGATCTTGAAAACTTGACCCTAGCAGGCTTCCCTGAAAATGTCACAGTGGTTGCCAAAGGAACTCCAATCTTCCCACGTCTCGACATGGAAGAAGAAATTGCCTACATCCAATCTCAAATGACTGCTGGAAAACCACAAGAAAAAGAATGGATTCCAGAAGAAGTGGAACTCAAGTCTGAAAAAGATGAGATCAAATTTGAAGACTTTGACAAGGTTGAAATCCGTGTAGCAGAAGTCAAAGAAGTGGAACGCGTCGAAGGATCAGACAAACTGCTTCGCTTCCGTCTAGATGCAGGAGATGGCGAAGACCGTCAAATCCTCTCTGGTATCGCGAAATTCTATCCAAATGAACAAGAATTGGTCGGCAAAAAACTCCAAATCGTGGCCAACCTCAAACCACGTAAGATGATGAAAAAATACGTCAGCCAAGGCATGATTCTTTCCGCGGAACACGGAGATCAATTAACAGTCTTAACAGTTGATCCATCTGTACCAAATGGAAGCATCATCGGCTAAACGATAGACAAAGAAAAAATCATCTAAAAAACTTTCCTTAGGTGAGTACGGACGTCAGCGAACTTCGAAGAAGTTCCATGACTTAGTTTTGGACCCTAGGTTCCAAAACTCCCGAGTGCTAGAAACACAATTGTTTCTAGCACTTTTCTCACGGCGGAAAGTTTCAGTAGATGATTGAATAATTCTAACGAATAAATTTTTTGATTTTTATAAAATTAATTTGATTTGTAAGGAAGAACAAATTGTCTACGCTCTCAAGCACTCCCGCGGGAGTGCTTTTGTTGTATTGATATAGTTCCCATCATTGAATTTTACAAGGATAGAAGATGAGTCCTCTTAGTAATGAATATTAATAGAGACTTCCGCAGTGAGAAAAGAGTCTGAAACATTTTCGTTTCAGACTCTCGGAAGATTTGAGACAGTGGGCTCAAATCTTAGGTATGGAATCCCAAAGGGATTCGCTACCGTCCGTCCTCACCTAAGGAAAGTCTCCGAATATAGTCCCTATTCATCCGGCCGGTATTCTAGGATATCTCCTGGCTGGCAGTCGAGTTCTTTGCAGATGGCTTCAAGGGTGGTGAAGCGGATGGCTTTGGCCTTGCCGGTTTTGAGGATGGAGAGGTTGGCTGTGGTGATGCCGATTTTGTCGGCTAGCTCGTTGGATTTCATCTTTCGCTTAGCTAGCATGACATCTAGATTGACGATAATCATGGCAACCTCCTTAAATGGTTAGCTCATTTTCTTCAGCGATCTCAATCCCTCTCTCTAAAATCTTGCCAAGGACCCAGACAATTGGAACAGCAAGAAGAAGTCCCGTGTTAAAGGTCAATTGGAAGGTGAAGGGAAGGAGATAAGCATTTCCACTGGTTTCAAGTGTGCCAGACATAAAGGACAAGACCAAGAGAATCTTCCAAGCTCGGTTGCAAAGATCAATGTTGGAGTGAGAAAAGATCTTTTCTTGGTAAAGATTTTGGAGGAAGCTGCGAATGGTGATGAGAAGGTAAATATAGATAGCGCTTGAGGCTAGTGGGAAGAGCAACTGCCAGAGAGGTTGCGGATGTTTGGGGAAGAGCTGGATGCCATTCACATCAAAGGACAAGCGTCCAGTTTGAATGAGATCTTTAAACACTCCCATCCGTGAAAGCAGGTGGACGACCAGTGCAGCCACAGTCATAAAGCCACAGAAGTAAATGAAAGCCGTCAAGACTTCAATGACATTTTTTAAGGTTTTTGAGTTTTTCATCGCAAGCCTCTTTGAAGTTTATTTATTTTTCACTTATAGTATACTCCTTATAAAAAATTAGTCAATAAAAAAGTATCGAAAAACGATAAAAAATAATGATAAACAAAATATTATTTTTGAGAAACAGGTATTCTCTGCTAAAACTAGTCGGTTTAAGCCGGGGAAACCACTACATAGAGGGGAATTTTACTATACTTTCGATTTAGGGTATACTAGTGTAAAGATCTTATTCCATGGAGGTAGTAAAATGAATCTTAAGTGGAAGAAAAAATACCTGGGGCCGATTTTGGGGCTGGTCGGAGCAGTTGTTCTGATCGGTGGAGTCTATCTCTACTCTAGCTCCAACATCCAACCAGACCATCAAAAGGAATTTAACCAGACTAGCAAGAAGGTCACTAAGCCAAAGGAAAAAGCCATTGACTTGAGTGGTGACTATGTCTCTAATGAACGGGATGAAGCCAAAATCGAGAAAAAGGGCAAGGCCTGGAAGATCGATTACCAAACGGCTGATGGCAAGGTATCTGCTGAATTTAGTACGGATTGGAAGGTCGAAGGGTCTAATAAAGTTTCGACAGGCAAGATGAAAAAGTCCGATGGCAATACAGACTTTACAGTCACTGTTCGTGTCTTCAAATACAAGACAGACAAGAAGCCTTTGATCACGGTCACCATGTCTGACAAAAATCCCGACCACGAGATGGTCTTTGCCAATCGAGAGGATTTTTTCAAATCGACAGATCCAAATGATGTCGTCCTTGATGGCAATCTCTCACCGTTTGAAGGTGCTTATTCCAATGATACCTATGAAAAGGAAATTGCAGATTCCGGTTTTAAACTTTATGGCTATACTCCAGAAGAATATTACCAAAACAAGACCAACGCCTTTCCAAGTATTGTAAATGGGGAGACTGGCTGGACTTTCTGGAGTGGAGGCACTCGGGCAAGTTACTTGTTCAATAAAGAAAAAGAGCCCAAGAAGCGAAAAGGCTATTATGAAGTTTATTTCACAGGGGCAAATGGGACTGCGATCCAAGGGCAAGAGCAAACCTTGTACTTGATCCCAGCAGGTGTGACAGGTCCTGATGGAGTTGCTTCCCAAGAACGTCGGATTCTCTTTGGTGACGTGGCCTACCGGGATTACCATCTAGAGTGGTGGAAAGCCTACCCGCAACCGAAAAAAGAGAAAGATTTGGATATTGCGGCCATTAACGGAGGCGACTTCTCAAGCTTAGCTGGAACCTGGCGCAATGGCAAGGGTGCTGAAATCGTCATCCAAGCAGACGGAAAAGTCAAGGGCCAAGGTAGCCTCAAGGCTGTTGCGGACTCGGATAAGAAGAGCAAGATCCCTTATGTTGAGATGAAGATGGGTGAGACTGGTGCTGCGATTGGACTTCTGAAAATCGGTTTCCAAAATCCGGATGGAGACCAGTCTGATACCAGCAAGCCACGTCTAGTGGTCACTCAATCTGCAGGCAACTATCCGGCTGATCAATATTTCTACCGTCAATAAAAGAGAGTGGGACAGAAATCGGTAATTCGTTAGAATTCGATTTCGTCGTCCCACCTCCGCACAGTTGAGTAGGGCTGTAAAAGCTGATGAAATCAGCGTAGTAGAGCCCACTCAACCACTGCGTCTTGCTCGACAATCCAAAAACAATTGAGAGGCTAGGACTTTTGTCCCAGCCTCTTTTTTTACTGCAAGGAAGGCTTGTGGAATCTAGGCAACTGTTAGTCTCTAACATTAAAAGGAAAAAAATGTAAAAAAAGCTTGACAAAGCAAATGATTCGCAGTATGATTAACTAGTTAATTAACTGATTAATAAACTAGTTAACAAAAATGAAAAAGAGGTGAAGAATGATTAGGAGAAAAATGAAGGTTCTGGGACTCATGTTCCTCAGTTTCTTTCTGCTGACAGCTTGTGCTAGTCAAGGAAATGCAAAGCCCCCTTCTAAAAAAGGTCTTAAAATTGTCACGAGTTTTTATCCCATCTATGCCCTGGTCAAGGAAATCTCTGGCGATCAAAATGATATCTGGATGGTTCAGTCAGGTGCAGGGATCCATGATTATGAACCCTCAACCAAGGAAGTGGGCCAGATCTATGATGCGGATGTATTTGTCTATCATTCTCAGACCCTGGAATCTTGGGCCGGTCGCTTAGATCCCAATCTTCAAGGTTCCAAGTTGCGAGTGATCGAAGGCAGCCAAGGAATGACCCTTGATAAGGTGGCTGGATTAGAGGATGTCGATGCTGGTCAGGGAAAAGAATCCAAGCACTTGTATGATCCGCATACTTGGTTGGATCCTGTAAAAATTGCAGAGGAAGGAAAGGTTATCGCCCAGCGTTTGGGAGAGATCGATCCAAAGAACAAGGAGCTCTATCAGGCCAATGCTCAAAAGCTTGAAAAGCGCTGTGAGGACCTAGTAGCCCACTACCAGCCTCTCTTTGACAAGGCCAAGCAAAAGACTTTTGTGACCCAGCATACGGCCTTTTCTTATCTGGCCAAACGCTTTGGTCTCAAGCAGTTAGGGATTGCAGGGATATCCCCAGAGCAAGAACCGACCGCTCGGCAATTGGCCGAGATCCAGCAGTTTGTCAAAGACTACAAGGTGAAAACGATCTTTGTGGAAAAGCACACGTCGTCAAAGGTGGCAGATAGTATCGCCAAGGCAACAGGGGCGCGTGTTAAGGTTCTGGATCCACTGGAAGCTGATCCACAAAATGATAAGGATCTATTAGAAAATTTAGAAGAAAATATGGCGACTTTAGCCAAGGAATTAGAGGAGTAAATCAAGAATGAAGAAAAAGGGAACGATTGGAATTGTAGCGACTTTGGGGCTAGGACTCTGTGCCTATGCGCTCAGTCAGCAACCACAAGTCAAGGAAGAGAAAAAGAATCAGATTCAGTATTTGCAAGCGGACAAGAAATCGTCATCGTCTGCCTCCAGTAAAAAGGAAGACAGCATCGAAACGGTCAATGCCAAGGAAAAGACCCAGGCAGAGCAGATTGTCATTAAGATTACAGATGAAGGCTTTGTCACTTCTCATGGGGATCATTTTCATTACTACAGCGGCAAGGTTCCATTTGATGCCATCTTTAGTGAAGAGTTGATTTTGCGGGATCCAACTTACCAGCTGCAAGAAGCGGATATCGTGAGCAAGGTCAAGGATGGCTATATTATAAAACGCGCTGGGAAATACTATCTCTACTTAAAGGATGCCCAACATACAGTCAATGTGCGCTCGATTGAAGAGATCGCCCAACAACAAAAGGGAGGCGCAAAAGAAGAAGGGGAGACGGGATCGGTGCAAGCGAGCTCCTCGCACAAGGCAGGCAAGACCCGTGATTTCCGTCAACCGAGTCAAGCGCTGAAAGAAGGAAAGACTCTTGAGATGCTGACGGCTAAGAACCATACAGGTGGTGGCTACCGTACGGACGATGGTTATGTCTTTAGCCCTGGAGATGTCATTTCAGATACAGGGGACGGCTTTATTGTACCCCATGGCGGCCATTTCCATTATATTCCAAAGAGTGCCTTATCTGCTGGAGAGTTAGCAGCAGCCCTCTCTGTCTTAGGTGGTCAAGCTGGCCATCAGGCTGGAAACTCACGCCTAGCTGGAGCAAGTACAGAACAAGGGCAAGGAACTCCAGATCAAGCCTCTCCAAGCATAGGGAAACAAGAGAGCAACCAGCCGTCAGCCGGTCCAACCAATACACAGACAACCCCAACGACGTCTAAACCGACTGCCTCCAAACCGAGTCCAACCCTGACCAACTTGATCGAAGAATTGCAGAAAGCCCCGTTGTCTTCTCGTCATGTGGAGTCTGATGGTTCTGTCTTTGATCCAAGTAAGATTACCAAGTGGACCGATCAAGGGATTGTCTACCCTCATGGGGATCATTTCCACTTTATCCCTTACAGCTCCCTATCGCCTTTAGAGCGTGAGTTGGCACGGCAATTCCAATTGCTTCGTGCTCAAGGATCTAGTAGTCCAACAGAAGTAAGTCCAAGCTTGCCTTCAAATCCAAGCACAAAACCAATTGACCATGAGCATGATCATGAGCATGGCGACAGTCACGATCACAAAGAGGAGCACGATCATGGCTTCCACGCTGACAAGGTCATCAGCAAGGACGAGGAAGGCTATATGGTCGCTCATGGCAACCATGCCCATTATTTCTATAAAAAGGACCTCTCTCCTCAAGAGATTGCAGCAGCAGAGGCAACTCTAGCTGGTAAGAAAGAAGAGGACAAGGGACAGCCCCTGACAGATGACGTTGCGACCTATTCTCGTGATGCCTCAGATGAGGAAAAGATCCAGTACATCAGCAAGACCTATGGTGTCCCTCGTGAGGCTATTAAGATTTCCAATGGTTTCTTTGTCTTTAACAATCCAGACCAAGAATACGATCCGACCCACATCCATCCTTATGCTGTTCGGAAGGAACATGTCCGCATCCCACTTGAAACTGGAAATCCTGAACTAGACTTTATCAATGAACTCTATGCAACAGCCCTTCGCTCGGGGATTTCTCCGTATAGCCTCCAGATTGAAAATGGCCAGTTTGTCATCCCGCATGGCGATCACAACCACTACATCAAGGTACGTTCAGCGGGACTAGCAGACTACTTAGCCCACCGTCTTCCAACTATCCAATCTCCTTACAAAAAAGGAGACTTGGATAAAAAAGCAGTAGAGGACAGGGTCAACCAACTTTTAGCAGAAAGCCGGACTCTTTACGCTTCTGATCCATTGCAGCAACGACGGATTGAGCTGATCTTGGGCCACTTCTTGGAAAATGTCAAGAGTTTCCCAAGCAACTCAACAGAGGGCTATCTTGCCAGTCTTAAGCAGGTTGATGAACAGTACATCCATGCGACTCAAGCGATCAAACCAAAAGAAGAGACAGCCCTCGATCGTCGATACCAGGAATTGCTGGAACAAGTGCGCTTGCTAGACACAGAAGCTTTCCAACTGAAGAAGGAAGGGTTGGTCTCACAACTGCAGGAAGCCTATGCTGCCAAGGACAGCAAGCGTTTAGAGCAGGAAGGGAAGTTATTAGAAGCTGTTCAGGAGATGCAAGATCGGACGGGTGTGATATCGGTCGACTATCTCAAGTACTTCTATCAAAGCTTGAGCGATGCGCGCTTGACACCAGAACTGCGCACCAAGGCGGCAGATCTAGCTTTGAAACTCTATCGGGCCCAAGCCTTTGAAGAAGCCTGGGATGCTAAGACTCACTTTATGGAACTCTACCAAACCAAGCAGGCAATTGACCAGCTTTTCTCTCAAGAAAAAGGCCAAACCTATCCTATTGAAAAAACAGTTTTGGATCAAAAAGGAAGTCAGGCTCCATCTTATAACTTAGCGGTCTATGATTTCCTCAAGGGCTTATATGGAGAGTTGGACAAGGCGACAGAATCCCGTCAACGAACCAGCATCCTGAAAGCCCTCTCAGAGCAAATCCAGTCGCTCTTGCCACAAGTCGAAGACCAGGCCAAACGAACTGCCTTTGAAGCAAGTTTGGTTCAGCTTGGAAATGAGACGGATCCAGACAAGGCTCTTGCAAGTGGACAAGCTCTGTTACGCGAAATCAGTGACACCATTGAAAAGCAAAAACAAAAGCAAACAGAAGAGCCTCAGATTGGGGATGTCGCCCTTTATCAACAGCTCTATAACCAATTGATGGCGCTTCACCAACAATTGCAGGAAAAGGGGGCTAGTGATGCTGTATTTGATCGCTTAGAAGCTCTCTTTGACCAATTGGCTAATCCTAAGAGTGACAAGGCAGCCCTACTACAGGCTATCCAAGCCTTTCAGGCAGAGTTGGCAGCTGGGCCATCTGCAAGCGAAGTGACCAAACCAGCTAGCGCGGTCGAAACGCCTGTAGCTACAGAAACTCCGGTAGAAAAAGAAGCAGCAGCTTCAGCAGGGAACAACACTGCCACAACTGAGACAGAAACAGAGCCTGCAAGCCCAGCTTCCATAGAAGAAGGCACGCCAGATGCTCCATCTTCTCAGGACCAATAGAAAATAGAAAATCATCTGAAAGACATTTCAGATGATTTTTGCGTTCTAGTGAATAGAAGAGGTGGTCTCTTTTTTCAGTTGTTGAGTCTCATTCTTTATGCTCAAGGAGCAGAGGTGAGGTGGAATCGACTGCTTTTTTTCGCTTGAAAAATGCAGCCATTTGAACCAGGATACGGGGAACCGTCTGCCATTTTTTCCAAGCTTGTACCCGGGTGTCGATGAGTTGTTTAGCGAGACGTTCCAGCATTTCTCGCTCGGTTGGATCCAAATCCTGGGCATTTTGAAGGATTTCTTTGGCCTTGGCTAGCTGCTTGAGATCGGTTAGGTCATTGATGGAAGTGATACCGGCATCGAGAAAAATGCCAAAAAAGGTATCAAAGAACTTCTTGCGCTCGTCTGCCGAAGTTTCGCGAACCCATTGTTTTAAGGTCAGATCCGTCTGTTGGCTATCTGGGCTGGTCTCAGTAACAGTCAAAAAACTGAGGTCCTTAGTTTCCCAAGTAAAGGCATCATGCTGGGCAAAGCCACCAAATGCGCGACTTTTGACAATGGTCGTCGGTTCTGGTACTTCCAGCATCATGCCAACGATGGATCCTTGAGGGACAAAGCGCCGAATGTTTGGGGACGTGCGCTGGTAGCCTTCGGTTTCGATGATGGCCTTGTTGAGGCCAGGAGCATCGTAGCTGTAGATCGCGTCGACCCGCTCAAATAAGGAATCAGGTAGATACGAGCAGGCATAGGTCGCAAGGTTGCCCCCTTTGGAGTGACCGGCTACTAAGAAACGTCCTTTCGGAAATTCCTTCATGACATGTTGCAGGTAGCTGGCTGCGCGCTTCTGAGCTGGTACATGGTCCATATAGGTCATGTGGAAGTCTTCCTTCCAGCCGATCAAGGTGTCATCCGTTCCTCTGAAAACGACCAAATACGTATCCAGACTAAGCCGATAGGTCATGGCCGCAAACTGTTTTTGCACATCGGGATCGTATTCATCGACATAGTTGAGGAGTTTGATGTTCTTAAAGCGCTTTGAAGTAGCCAACTCATCGACTAATTGCAGGTGCTGGTTACTCACGATAAAATCGGTAGTCCGATCGATCAGTTCCATCGCATCAGACAGGCGCACTTGGATCCCTGTTGTATCTCCTTGAGGCACAATGTGTCCAAAGGGCAGATAGGTCAGCTCTGTCAATGCGAGGACATCCAGCTCCTTGAAGGGGCGGTCATATATGGAATCGTAAGTCACTTCTTTTAGGTAATCAAAAATCGTCGACATCTGTGCCTCCCGAGTCTTATTTCTTTCAGTATAGCACAAAAATGGATGGAGAAAAAGCGCCTCCCATTAAGAAAGGAGGAGCCAGTTCTTCTTTCCCTCTGAAACAGCCTTTTTCTCTGCTGTTTAATCTGTTATAATAGGAAGAAGAAAAAAAGAAGGAAAGAAAGCCATGCATAAAATTCTCTTAGTGGAAGACGATGAAATTATCCGCCAACAGGTCAAACAATTATTGGAACAATGGGGCTATGAAGTGGTCGCAGTAGAGGATTTTATGGATGTCCTCGGGATCTTTGTCGAAAGCGACCCTCATTTGATTCTCATGGATATTGGCCTGCCTCTCTACAATGGTTACCACTGGTGCCAAGAGATTCGCAAGGTTTCAAAGGTTCCGATCATGTTTCTTTCTTCACGGGATCAAGCCATGGATATTGTCATGGCCATCAATATGGGTGGAGACGACTTTGTCACCAAGCCCTTTGACCAAAATGTCCTCCTTGCCAAGGTCCAAGGGCTCTTGCGCCGCTCCTACGAATTTGGGACAGATCAAAATCTGCTGGAGCACCGGGGAGCCATCCTCAATCTCAAGTCTACGGACTTGGTGTATGAAGGGGAAGTCATCAAGTTGACCAAGAATGAATTTCAGATCCTTCGCGTCCTATTTGAACATGCGGGCAGTATCGTGGCGCGTGATGACATGATGAAGGAGCTCTGGAATAGCGACTTCTTTATTGATGACAATACCTTGTCTGTCAATGTGGCCCGCCTTCGCAAGAAATTAGAAGAGGCTGGCTTGTCAAACTTCATCGAAACCAAGAAAGGCATCGGTTATGGGTTGGTCCATGAATAAATATGGAAACATCTTTTGGCAGTATGTGGTATCCCGCAGGCGCCTGCTCTATCTAGTGGTCATCTTTTTGATGGTCGATTTGGTCTTTGCCTTTCTCTTTCCAGAGACGGGGACGGTTTTCCTCTATGCGACTCTGATGCTAGGATTTTTTACCCTCTGTATCTTGATCTGGGATTTCGCTATGACCTTTCAGGAGTACCGCAAAGCCTTGCTGTATGAGGAAATAGAGCTTGCCTCACCACTGGAACATCTCCTTTATGAAAAATATACAGAAGAACAGCAGGCGCGCCTGGAGCAAGGTAAAGTAGCCCAGGCCAAGTTCAATGACCTGATGGATTACTACACCCTCTGGGTTCACCAGATTAAGACGCCCATTGCAGCTAGCCAGCTCTTGGTCCAAGATGTCGAGACACCTATTGTCAAGCAGCAGATGGAGCAGGAGCTTTTCAAGATTGACTCCTATGCCAATCTGGTTCTGCAGTACCTGCGATTGGAGAGTTTTCATGACGATCTGGTCTTAAAGCGCGTGTTGCTAGAGGACTTGGTCAAAGAAGTGGTCCGTAAATACGCCCTCTTTTTTATCCAAAAGAACTTGACAGTGAACCTGCATGATTTGGATGTCGCCGTTATTACCGATCGCAAGTGGCTTTTGGTGATCATCGAGCAACTCTTGTCCAATAGCCTCAAGTACACCAGTACAGGTGGAATTGAGATCTATTTTAAAGACCAGACCCTCTATATAAAAGATAGCGGGATTGGAATCAAAAATAGCGATGTCCTCCGAGTCTTTGAGCGGGGCTTCTCCGGCTATAATGGCCACCTGACCCAGCAATCCTCAGGTCTAGGGCTCTATCTATCTAAGAAAATCGCAGAGCAATTGGGCCACAAGATTAGCATCCACTCAGAGGTTGGCCAAGGCACAACCGTCGCTATTCGCTTTGAAGAGAAGAAGTTGGTCATGGATTAGTTTTTTTCCATCTTACAAAAATGTAAGAAATAAACGGTAAAATGAAAGGTTAGGTTATGGTAGCCGCCTTTTATTTTTTATACAATAGTCTCATCAAATGAAGGAGGTCAAGAAAATGAAACTCTTGAAATGGATGAAAGAACCCAAAAAGATTAAGAAACCAAATGAGCAAACCGATCTGGAAAAGACGGAATTTGGTCTCCAAGTCCTGCAACAAACCCAAGAATTTTTCTTGATCTACTAGTAAAAGGAGAAAAGTATGTCATTGCTAGACGTTCAACATATCAAAAAAATCTACAAAACCCGCTTTCAAGGAACGCAGGTTGAAGCCCTAAAGGACATTCATTTTACCGTGGAGAAAGGCGAGTACGTAGCCATCATGGGGGAATCAGGATCCGGGAAATCAACCCTCCTCAATATCCTAGCCATGCTGGACCAGCCGACCGAAGGACGGGTCTACCTCAACGGTACCGATACTTCCACCATCAAGAACAAGGATGCCTCGAGCTTCCGTCGGGAAAAACTAGGATTTGTCTTTCAAGACTTTAATCTGCTGGATACCTTGTCCGTCAAGGACAATATCCTCTTGCCTCTCGTCCTCTCACGCAGACCCGTCAAGGAAATGATGAGTAAGGTGGATAGCGTCAGTCGAGAGTTGGGCATTCACCAACTCCTTGAGAAATACCCTTACGAAATCTCTGGTGGGCAAAAACAACGGGTGGCCGTAGCGCGGGCCATCATCACCTCGCCAGAAATCCTCCTCGCTGATGAGCCAACAGGGGCGCTGGATTCTAAGTCTTCGGCTGCGTTGCTCGATGTCTTTGAAGATATTAATACAATGGGGCAAACCATCCTCATGGTGACCCACTCAACTGCAGCGGCTGCTCGGGCCAAGCGCGTGCTCTTTATCAAGGACGGAATTCTCTACAACCAGATCTTTCGCGGGGAAAAAACAGAGCGTCAGATGTTCCAAGAAATCTCGGATACCTTGACGGTCATGGCAAGTGAGGTGGAGTAGATGTTGCGATTAACCACTAAATTAGCTTGCTCCAATCTGATCAAGAACCGCAAGCTCTATTATCCCTTTGCGATTGCAGTCATTCTCGCAGTGACCATCGCCTACCTCTTTGACTCCCTGACCTTTAATCCCCACATTCATGAGCTTCGAGGAGGATCTCCCATGCTCTTCACCCTAGGCTTGGGACTGTTTGTGGTCAATGCTGCTGGAGCCATCATCGTGCTCTATGCCAATAGCTTCGTCATGAAAAACCGCTCCAAAGAGCTGGGAATCTACAGCATGCTAGGTCTTGAAAAGCGGCATCTCATCAGCATGATTTTCAAAGAACTCTTTATTTTTGGTTTTGTGACTATCTCAAGCGGTGTCTTGATCGGAGCCCTCTTTGATAAGCTGATCTTTGCCTTTCTCTTGAAACTCATGAAGATGAAGGTCCAGCTGGTATCTACCTTCCAACCTGGAATTGTGATTGCAGTCTTTGTCACCTTTGGTCTCATCTTTGCCCTTTTGGTCCTTCTCAATGCTTGGCGCATTCTCCGTTTGAATGCCCTGCAACTAACTCGTGAGAAAGCAAGTGGCGAAAAGAAAGCCCGCTTTTTGTGGCCCCAAACCATCCTGGGCTTAGCCTCTCTCGGTTTTGGCTACTACCTGGCTTTGTCTGTCAAAGACCCCATGTCTGCGATTTTGATTTTCTTTCTAGCCGTTGTCTTGGTTATGATCGGGACCTACCTGCTCTTTAATGCTGGGATCACCGTCTTCTTGCACCTGCTTAAGAAAAAGAAGGGTTATTATTACCAACCCAACAACATGATCTCGGTCTCTAACCTCATCTATCGCATGAAGAAAAATGCAGTGGGCCTTGCGACCATTGCCATTCTCTCGACCATGGTGCTGGTGACGATCTCTGCTGCCACCAACATCTATGTCGGTGGCGAAATGTTCAAGAAGATCATGGCTCCTCATGATTTCTCAGTTCAAGGAAAAGGGGTAGACCTGGAGCAAATCAATCAGAAATTTGATGAATTTGCTTCTGAGCATCATCTTGAGATCAAAAATCGCGATCTGATGACCTATGCCAACTTTGGGGTCAAATCCCAAAAGGGCACGGATTTCATGGTCTTCCCAGCCGATGAACGCAGCGTCACTCCTAAAACTGTCTTTATGGTCTTTGATGCAGCTAGCTATGAGCAAATGACCGGAGAAAAGGTCGATCTGATCGGCAACCAAGTCATCCTCTTTGCTCATAACAAGGCTCTGATAGGGCAAAAACAGTTCACCATCAATGGGAAAGATTTCCAAGTCAAGGAAGAAGTGACCAAGGATTTTATCACTGATCATGTCCCAAACATGTTTAACATGCTGACGGAGGATTTCAATTACCTGGTCGTGCCAGACCTCTCAGCCTTTGTCGCTCAGTTTCCGGATCTTGCCATCAATACCAATATCTACGGTGGCTTCAATGTCAATGTTGACGAAGACCAGCAACTCAAGCTGGCAGCTAGCTATGACAAGATGATCGATGAATTGAGCAGCCAACAGGCCCAAGGAACATTTGTCTATGGGGGGAACCGTGCCAATGATGTGGCAGAGTTGAATAGCCTCTTTGGTGGTATCTTCTTTATCGGTATTTTCTTGTCATTGATCTTTATGGTCGGAACCGTCATCGTTATCTACTACAAGCAAATCTCAGAAGGCTATGAAGACCGTGACCGCTTCGTCATCCTCCAACAGGTGGGGCTCGATGAAAACGAGGTCAAACGGACCATCAACCGTCAAGTGCGGACCGTCTTCTTCCTCCCTCTTATCTTTGCCTTTGTCCACCTGGCCTTTGCCTACCATATGATCCGCCTGATCCTTAAAGTGCTCGGTGTCATCAATAGTAGCCAAGTCCTCATCGTGACCCTCAGTGTCTGTGCCGTCTTTTTCATCACCTACCTAATCGTCTTTTGGATCACCTCTCGGAGCTATCGTAAGATTGTGCAGATTTAAGAAAAGAAACTCAAATTAAATTAGAAACTTTCCTTAGGTGAGTACGGACGTCAGCGAACTTCGAAGAAGTTCCATGACTAATTATTGAGCCTAAGGTCTCAATAATTCCGAGTGCCTGAAACATAATTATTTCAGGCACTTTTCTCACAGCGGAAAGTTTCAATATACTCTAATAATAATCAGATATTATTTGGATATTTTTGCACAATAATCCAGCATAGGTTATTCAAAGAAAAGAATTGTCAATTTTTTTAGCTTGCTCATAGCGGGCTTTTTTGTACGAAAACCGACTGCGATTGTTTTTGTTTTTCAAAGGGATACACAAAAAAGACTGAACCCGTAGAGTTCAGTCTTTGTTCACTTTCTATTAAAGTGATGTAAGGAAAGTCAATCCCCCTAGGATGACACCTGCCGAATTCGGAATGATCAAAATCCAGTCTTTTTTAGGTTCCTTTGTCCAACCATAAATGACCCAGATCAAGCAAGAAATAGCAGCTGACAAGGGTTGGAAAGGTTGGGCCTTATTTCCCTGTAAATTAGCAATAATTTGTGGGATGTAGGCAATGAAAACGATAATCCCAATAAAGGCACCGATCGAGCCAACGATTTGGTTGATTTTTTGTTTATTCATAAAATTTTACCTCTGTGTATCAATATAGCATAAGTAGGAAGATAATGCAATTAATTTGCATGCTATTCAAGATGAAAATGATTACATTCACACAAAATTAGACAATGTGTCAAAAAATGGCAACTAGAGAGAAGACTCTCTCGAAAAGAAATCCATCTTCCTGCAAAATCACAAGATTGTGACACTTTACAGTTCGGTAACATTTGAAAAAAAGACTTGAATTTGTAAAGGACAAAAGGTAGAATAGTGCATACTTTAAAAAAAGAAAAGGAAATGGTAGTTTCAGAATGAATGAAAAACAAATGAAAATTCTTGGTTGGGTTGCGACCTTTATGTCTGTGATGATGTATGTGTCTTACTTCCCACAAATCATGGATAACCTCGCAGGTCACAAAGGAAACTTTATTCAACCCCTTGTTGCAGCCATCAACTGTAGCCTTTGGGTTTACTACGGGCTCTTCAAAAAAGAACGCGATATTCCACTTGCTGCAGCCAATGCACCAGGGATCATCTTTGGTTTGATCACAGCCATTACAGCCTTGTAATCAATGAAAGAGAGAGTGGGACAGAAATTGGTAATTCGTTAGAATTCGATTTCGTCGTCCCACCTCCGCACAGTTGAGTAGGGGTGTAAAAGCTGATGAAATCAGCGTAGTAGAGCCCACTCAACCACTGCGTCTTGCTCGACAATCCAAAAATAATGAGAGGCTAGGACTTTTGTCCCAGCCTCTTTTTTATAACTTCACTCATTTCCATGGTATAATGGGAGGACTATTGATAGAGAGAATCAAAAGGAGACACGAGTGGATCAAAAACATCACTGCCAAGTCCTATGGGCGAAAAATAAGTACCTGGTGCTGAGCCATTCCAGCAATATCTACAAGGAGATCCGGGAATACCTCAAGCAAGACCAGGTGGAGGTCAGCCACGTCGAGGACCTGATCCAGCAAGCGCTAGCCTTGCCGGAAAATCGTGGTCAGGTCTCCAATGCCTTCCAGCATATCTGGGGCTATTTCAAAAAGCAGGCGACTGCTGAGGAAAAGGCAGACTTTATGTTGCTACTTGAGAAATACCAGCATGGGCAAGCTAGCCAGGAGGATCTCATCAAAGGGATCCAGACGCTCCTAGAGCGCTACCCTAATCGCTACTTGCAAGACTCCACTCTACTAGGAGGTCAATAGATGAGACTGTGGCACCAAGATTTGATTCCCAAACTCCCTCGCCCCCAGCTTCTGGGTCAACACCGGGAATGCTGCGCCCTTCGAGGCAATGGCTGGGGCAAGAAGCACGCGACGGTCAACTATGTCTTTGACTACTCGCCCTATCGCCTCTATGCCTATCACCGCCTGATCATGGAGGAGATGACCGCTCGTGGCTACAAGGTCAGCCCAGATTGGTGGGAGCCGACCTACCGAGGCAAGACCTGCCCAGCATACCCAGAGCTGGAAGAAGAAGCCTTGAGCACCCCTATCTATCCCGAGCATCAGGACACTTACCTCCAAGAATGCCTGGATAACCTAGCAGAAAAAGGGATTCAATTAGACTAAGAAAAAACGGACCAAACCAGGTTCGTTTTTTTGCGCCAAAAAGCAACAAAATGCTTTGAAAGCGTTAATTTCTTTCCCAAACATGCTATAATAATAGGAGATTATGTACAGGAAAAGGATAGAGGGATGAAAGAATTAATCGATTTAATTAATCAATTTAGAGATGAACGCGACTGGAGAAAGTTTCATAATGAAAAAGACCTGGCTATTTCGATTTCACTAGAAGCGAGCGAATTGTTGGAACTATTTCAGTGGAAACAATCAGAGGAAGTAGTTGAAAAGTCATTAAAAGAAATCAAAGAAGAACTTGCGGATGTTTTTATGTATTCTTTCATGTTAGCAGATAATTTGAATCTGGATGTAGAAGAAATTATAAAAGAGAAAATTGATATAAATGCAAAAAAATATCCTGTAGAATTAAGCAAGGGAAATAATAAAAAATATACGGACTTGGAGAAAAAATGAGCAATATTCAATCACCCGTAGTTATAGAAATCGATTATTCAAATCGAACATTTGATCAATTAAAAGAAACGATTGCTCCGAAACATTCTAAGCTTATCTTTGATTATCCAACTGTATATATCGTAAACGATGAGAATAAAAACAAGTATAGTGTTTATGTCGGAGAAACAACAGATATCATTCGTAGAACAAATCAGCATTTGTCAGATGATATAAAGAAGGATAGAGAAGACTGGCGGCAATTTGAACAATCTAAAACCTCTAAAATGTTTGTTATTGGGCATAACCATTTCAATAAATCTTTGACCTTGGATATTGAGAATAGGTTAATGCTTTACTTATCAAGTGTTGACCAAGTTGAAAGGGTTCAGAATAGAAGAGGAAATCCTCAAAATCAATATTATACTTCCGAAGAGTTAGATGAGATTTTCTCAAAGATATGGAGAACCCTAAATCGGAAAAACCATTATTTATTCCCAGCAGAAAGTTTTATTCGAAATTCAGCGATATTTAAATCCTCTCCGTTTCACAAGTTAACAGATGAACAAGTGAAGGCAAAAAATGAAATATTGCTCAAAATTACATCTGTCATTAGTAAAAATGAAACAGGAGTTCTAATTTTAGTAAAGGGTGATGCTGGTGCAGGGAAAACGGTTTTGATGAGTTCCCTCATCGATGATTTGTTGAATTCTGAAGATACTCAGATGATTCGCGAGAACAATGATATCAATTTGGTTGTGAATCATGATGATCAACTCAGTGTTTACCAAGAAATTGAGAAAAAATTGGAATGGAAGAGTGGATCAAATATTAATGTTGTGATGAAACCAACTCAATTTTTAAATGCTCTGAAAAAAGAAAAAACTGATGCTGGAATTGTAGTGGTTGATGAAGGTCACTTGTTATTGACTGCAAAAAATCAAGCCTATTTAGGCGGGAATCATTTAAATGATTTGCTCGCTAAATCTAAAGTGGTCGTGTTAGTTTATGATGAAAATCAGATCATGAATAAATCCCAAATATGGACAGATGATGCTTTCTTGAAATTGGAACATGAAGCCAATTTAAAAGGAAATCTCATTACGCTACATAACCAAATGCGTATCCATGCAACTAAAGAAACAGTTGAGTGGATAAGAAACCTGATTGATGCTGGAGTTGTAAATGAGGTTCCAATTGATAATGATTATGATATTAGAGTTTTTGATTCTCCTGAGGAACTTCAAAGTGCAATCATGGAAAAAAATGATAATCAGAGTTTAGGGATTTCACGCTTAACAGCAACCTATGATTGGGAATATAGTAGTCAATCAAAACCGAAGGATTCTGACTATTGGTGTGTCCGTATCGGAGACTGGTCTTGTCCGTGGAACAGACAACTTGCAAAAGAAAAAGAATCTAAACATTTATCCTGGATAGAGCAGTCTCAAACGATTCATGAAATTGGCTCAACATTTACCGTTCAGGGATTTGATCTAAATTATGTGGGAGTTATCATTGGCCCATCTGTCAAATATAGAGACGGGAAAATTATTTTTGATATAAGTGAAAGCAAAAATAAAAGTGCTGTTCAAAACAGAAAACTTGAATCAGGTGAAATGATTAATTACGGAGAAACATTATTACGAAATGAGTTAAATGTTTTGTTAACCCGTGGAGTTAACGGGCTATACGTCTATGCGGTTGATGAAGAACTTCAACAAGCTTTAAAAAATGCGACAAAATAAGATGCTTCCTATTTCCCAAATTTTTTTCGAATGATAGAAGTAGAGGGACCTTCCCTCTATTTTTTATCGAAAAGGAGCAGGGATGCAAAAAAGACATGCGCATGTATCGCCGACCTTGGATATCATGGCCAAGAAAATTTTTAGTTTGCCGGAGGTGACGGCAGCATTTATTCGGGACATTTTAGAGCTGGATGTAGCGGATGCTCAGATTGTGGAAGGAAGCCAGCCCCACAGCATGGCCTATGAGGAGGATGACTTATTCTCCACTGCGGTGGATGTGAGAGCTAAGCTCCACGACGGGACTGAGGTGATTATCGAGATCCAGATTCGCAAGCAGCAGTATTTCTTGAATCGGTTCCATTACTATTTGGCCAATCAGCTGGTGGAAAATGTGCAAAAACTGCGCCAGCAAGGTCAGACACATAAGATGTACGAGCAGATGGAGCCCGTCTATGGGATTGCGATTTTGGAGAAGTCGCTCTTACTGGACGAAGAGGCCGCCATCAACAAATACTGGTTGACCAATAGCCGATCTGGCAAGCAACTCAAGGCCTATTATAAAAATGGCAAGCACCAAAATCTTCTGCAGGTTGCCTTTTTAGAGCTAGACAAGTATAATAAAGATGAGAACCTGACAGATGCAGGCAGACAGTGGTTGGAGTTTTTTGGGAATCTTCCCTTTACAAAAGCTCCCAGTCAGGCCGTTACTCACGCAGATTCATTATTAGATTCATCTAGCTGGACCAAGGAGGAGAAGACCATGATAGACGAGCGGATTCGTATTCAAGAAAATTATGATATGACCCTGGAGACGGCTATAGACGAAGCGCGTGAAGAAGGTTTAGTACAAGGTCGTAAACAGTTGGTATGCGAGATGATCTCACGAGGAATGAAACCTGATCTGATATCGGAGATGACGGGCTTAACCATTGAAGAAATTGAGACTCTTCTTTCCTGAGTCGTTAATGGAGGCAGTGCCTCTTTTATTTTTTGAAAAAACTTGAAAATTTTCCCATTTTTTCAATCCGCCTTTCTAGAATTGTGGTAGAATAGAGTCAACAAAGAGCTATCCTCACCAACAGTGTGATCGATACTAGAAAAGAGGATTCTGATGACAAGAAAAATTGGTATTATTGGTTTGGGGCATGTGGGTGCCACCTTGGCCCACAGCATGATTTTGAAACACACCTGTGATCACTTGGTCTTGATTGATACCAATGAGAAAAAGGTCAAGGCAGATGCCTTGGATTTCTGTGATACGGTTGCCAATACGGGGTATCCAGTTCATATCACGGTCAATGATTACGCAGCTTTAGAAGATGCGGATGTCGTGGTGTCGACTCTTGGAAATATCGAGTTGCAGGCTAATAACACTGATGACCGTTTTGCGGAGCTTCCCTTTACCAGCAAGCAAGTGGTGCAAGTAGCGCGTGATTTGAAGGCTTCTGGCTTTAGTGGGGTCTTATTGGTAGTGACCAATCCGGTCGATGCCGTCACTCAACTCTATCAACAATATACCGGCCTTCCAAAAGAGCAGGTGATTGGGACAGGGACCTTGCTGGATACAGCTCGGATGAAGCGTGCAGTCGCTGATCGTTTGCAGGTTTCACCTGCTAGTGTATCAGGTTACAACCTCGGTGAGCATGGAAATTCTCAATTTGTCGCTTGGAGTCAGGTCCGTGTCAAAGGACACGCCATTACCGATCTCTTCTCTCAAGAAGAGCTTGACGCCATCAACTACGAGTCCTTGCGCGGTGGCCACACAGTTTTCTTTGGTAAATTCTATACCAATTTTGGGATTGCAGCAGCAGCCCAACGTTTAGCAGAAGCTGTGATCAATGATAGCCACGAGGAAATGCCAGTGTCTAACTATCGTCCAGAATATGGAACCTATCTTGGCTACCCGGCGATTGTAGGTAGAAAAGGAATTATTGAACGATTGGACTTGCATTTGACAGAAGAAGAAAAAGAAAAATTGCTCCATTCAGCCGAAACTATCAAGGAAAACACAAAAAAAGGACTGGAGCATGCATAAAAGAGAGGAGGCTGGGACAAAAGTCCTAGCCTCTCAATTGTCTTAGCCCTTGCTTAGTGAATTTAATAAAGCTTAGTAAATCCAAGTTGTAATTCTTGACATTACATCTAGGATATGTATAATAGTTAATATAACAAATGTTCTTACAACAGAAAGAGAAAGCAACTATGAAAAACATTTTATTTATCGTCGGATCCCTTCGTCAAGGATCTTTCAACCATCAAATGGCTAAGAAAGCAGAAAGCCTTCTTGAAGGAAAAGCAACAGTGACTTACTTGGACTACAAAGACATCCCAATGATGAACCAAGATTTGGAAACGCCAACCTTACCAGCAGTGCAAGCAGCGCGTGATGCGGTTCTTGCTGCGGATGCCATCTGGATCTTCTCGCCAGTCTATAACTTTGCTATTCCAGGTGTAGTGAAAAACCTGATCGACTGGCTTAGCCGTGCCCTTGACCTGTCAGAAACTCGTGGTCCATCTGCCCTTCAAGACAAGATCGTAACGGTTTCTTCAGTTGCCAATGCTGGACACGAACCAATGTTTGCGGCATACCAAGCGCTCTTGCCTTTCGTTCGGACTCAAGTGGTTGGAGAGTTTACTGGAACAACCGTTAACCCAGAAGCTTGGGAAACAGGTGAATTGGTCTTGACAGATGAAGCAGTCGCAGGATTGGAAAAACAAGCACAAGCCTTATTAGAAGCATAAGAAAAGCTGAGACAGAAGTCTCAGCTTTTTAGATACTAAAGAGTTGTCCGAAGAAGTATGTCACACCCATGGTGAGAAGGCCAATGATGAGATTGCGAAGCATGGCTTGCTTGGTTGGTGCTTTTCCCAGTTTCGCACTGGTATAGCCAGTGAAGATTAAGGATAGTCCAACAACGAAGACCGTCACCGGAATGCGATAGGCAGTTGGAAAGAGAATAATAGAGAGCATTGGAGGAAGGGAACCAACAGAAAAAGCAAGGAAGCTAGAGGCAGCAGCATGCCAAGGATTGGTAAACTCCTCGTATTCGATACCATATTTCTCTTCAACCAGGGCTTTGAGAGGATGTTTCAGAAATGCCCGTTCTGTCAAAATCTTTGCGGAAGTTTCGCATTCTCCATTTTGAAGATAAGCGTGGTAGAGAGATTCTCTCGCTAACTTTGGATCGCGATCCAACAAGGCTTGTTCACGGTTAACAGCGGCTTCTTCCGTGTCTTTTTGTGTGGAAACAGAGACATATTCACCGCCCGCCATCGAAAAGGCACCTGCCAGAATCGCAGACAAGCCAGATAGGAAAATGATCCAGATGTTTGGTGTGGCACTGGCCACCCCGATCACCACCCCAGCAATAGAAATAATCCCATCATTGGCCCCGAGAACAGCGGCTCTCAAGATATTCAATCGGTCGTTAAATGATTCATCTACTCCATGTTTTATTTCAGTCATACAATATCTCCTTTGTCTTATTTAGAATGATTATAAATAAAATACAAAAAGAAAGCAAGGATTTTAACTCAAATGATAAAAGTTCGACAATTTAATGAAATTTAAGTTATAATCTTTGACATTGCAAGCAAAAAAGAAAGAATAGGGCATACGCCTATTCTAGCAAGGTTTATTTAGCGGAAGTGGTCTTACCTTTGAAGATCCTGATGGCATTGTCACACGGGTCAGAAAAGGATAATAAAAAGGGAGTGGGAAAGAACTCCAACTAATTTAGAGGAGTTCGTTTTCCCACCCCCGCAAAGTTGATTAGGTCTTCTTTGGAGCTTAATTAAGCGAACAAAGATGTCAATCAACCACTGCGTCATACAGTTATTTCTATCAAAGATCGAAGGCTGGACAGTTTATTCCCAGCTCCTTTCTGATGAGAAAAATTAATTCGTATCTTGTTCTTTCCCAACAACCCAAAATAAGAGAAGGAGTTGGAAGATGCCTAAGGCAAATAGGACCATAAAACCGTTGCGACTTCCTTTAGCAGTGGCTTGGGTGAAGTCCATCTTTTGATTAGCTTGGCTCATGGCAACGATCAAGGAAGCCAGGGTTGTTCCGACAGCGCCTGCAAATTGTTGCAGAGTGTTAAAGATCGCGTTCGCATCGGGTTGCTCTTCCAGAGAGAGTTGTTTTTGTCCGTTGGTCATAATATTGCCGAAGGCCAGTCCCATACCGGTCATGAAGATCATGTAAAAGATAAGAATCAAGCCATTTGTCAGCTTCAGGGCAAAAAGAGTGAAGTGGAAATGGGCCAGAAGGATTAAAACAGCTCCAAGGAGAATCGGTTTACGGGCGCCCAACTTATCTAGAATGAGACCAGAGAAGGGAGCAAAACCTGCTCCAATGATGGCTCCTGGAAGTAGCATCAAGGCTGCAAGTGTGGTACTCGAGTGGTTGACCAATTGGACATAATTGGGCAAGAGGAAACTCATGGCCAGAGAACCTAATTGGAAAGTGAAAAAGGCAAGAACATGGCCAGTGAGGAGATGGTTCTTTAAGATGGCAAGGTTGATAATGGGAGTCTCCAACTGATTGGACCGCCAGACTAAGAGAACCAGTCCCAAAAACCCAATCACCAGCCAACCAAGGACAGAAAAACTAAAGAAAGCATGATCAGAAAGACCGTGAATGCCTAAAATCAAGCCTAAAAATGAAGCAATAATAGCGATAAGGCTCATGATATCAAGGGTTTCTCGTTTGACTTTACTGATTTGTTCAATGGAACGAAGCCCTGCAACTAGCGAAGCTAGAAGGATCGGGAATTGAACCAAGAAGATGGAACGCCAGCCAAAGTTAGCTGTCAAGAGACCACCGACAGTAGGCCCAATGGCGGGAGCGATAGCTGTAATCAGGGTCCCCACTCCCATCATGAGACCGATCTTGCGTTTTGGGACCTGCTCTAAAATGATATTAAACATCAGAGGAAGGGCAAAACCAACCCCCATTCCTTGGACCAATCGACCCAAAACCACAAAGCCAAAACTTGGAGCTAAGAAGTCAATGAGAACACCTAAAACAGATAGGAGATTTCCAACTAAAAAGATGGACTTCATTTTAAAAGAGCGCTTGAGGTAGGCAGATAAGGGGACTACACAGGCAACCACTAGAAGATAGATGGTGGTGACCCACTGGACGGTTGCGGTATTGATCTCAAATTCCTTCATCAATATTGGGAAGGTGATATTCATGGCAGTTTCTCCAGCCACCCCGCAAAAGGAAAGGATCCCTGTTGCAAAAATAGCATACAGGACCTTGGCTGAAATTTTTTCTTGTGACATCGGTGTCTGATTCCTCCTAAATCTTCCTATAGACATGGACTATGGTATAAAAAATATGGTAACGATCTGATTTTCCGTCAGGTAGCATAGTGGGACCTACGGCAACCTGATCCATCGTTTTATTAGCTAACAAATAGTATAGAGGAAATGAAGACCCCTGTCAAAGAGTTTTTGAACAGTTTTGAAAATATTAACAGCATTCTCAACTGATGACGTCTCTCCAAACGAAAGGTAAGGATCGCCAGTATGATATAATAAGAAGAAAGCAGTAAACGTGAATAAGTCAATCAACTCGAACAGGAGGCCCCTTGACCAAGTATTTAGTCCAGAAGTTTTTCTGGTTACGAGAAAAAAGTTTGATTCAAATTTCCCAGAAAACCCTTGTTTCCTTATTTCCTTTTTTTCTATTTTCAGGAATCATTCGGGTGATCGCTCTATCGGTCTTCTCCGATCGAGGCTATATCCATCAGCTCTTTTCGATGGATAGCTGGTTGCCATGGGATCAGGCCATCAGCCAGGTCCTCGGTAATATTTCCGACTTTCTAGGAGGGCTAGCAGGCCCTTTAGCGACCTACTTCGCTGGAAAATACACAGATGGGCACTACGGTAGAAGTACAGGGACAGCAGGTGTCACCGCTCTTTTGGTCAGCTTGATTGTAGGGTCCCAGGAATTGTTGGTGGGCCCCCTCCATGACGGGCAACTGACGCGTATCAACTTACCTGCGACGACCAATATCGTCTTAGCGATTTTTTTAGGCTATCTAATCGGGCAAATCTTTCGTCTATCCAAGGCTAGTGACGACCAGATTGTGGACAAGGATTTCATCTATCAGCCCAAGACGGTGCGTCCCATTTTCTTGTCCTTAGTTCTAGGGGTCAGCCTCAATCTTCTTTTGGTTCTTGGGAACCAATTTAATATTTTTCAGACTATCCGACAGTTCTTGGCTTCTCTCACGGTAAGCAGTCATTATCTTTTGTCCACCTTTGTCATGGGACTATTTAGTGGGCTATCTGCTTGGTTTGGAAATAGTCAAGCCTTTGCCTTGAACTCAATTGCGGAGGATAACTTTGCTTTGGAAAATCTCACCTACGCTGTGACCCATCATACAACGACAGGCATTCCTCATCTCTATACCTTGACCAATTTGTACAGCAGTTTTGGTCTGGTGGCTGGTGTCGGCGCTGTCCTAGCGCTTTTGGTTGCAATCTTATTGGTTTCACGAAGTCAAAAGGACAAGAAAGTCAGTCTCCTCAGTCTGTTTCCAAGTCTCTTTAACAACGGGGCGTCTTTCATGGTAGGGATACCGGTCCTTCTCAACCTGCTTTATGTGATTCCTTTCTTGTTGATCCCTTTGGTGAATATGGCGATAGCAGCTCTAGCTTTGTGCCTCAAACTGATGCCAGCAGCCGTCTATCCGGTGCCAGATGGGACTCCTAGCCTTCTCTATGCTTTTATTGGAACAGGAGGAAGTCTGAGAGCCTTAGCTGTCAGTATACTTTGTTTTGCCGTCGATGTGCTCCTTTATCTACCATTTGTCCGCATGGGAAATCGTATCCGAAAAGATTTAAAAGTGAAAGGAGAAAGCGATGAAGCCATCTAAAAAAACAGCGATCGTCCTTACTTTGGTCAGTCTTTTCTTGATAGCTTTAGCCATTCCTTCTTATAGCTGGACTCGGACCAATGTTTCAAGAATCGAGAAATTCTACAATTCAAAATTATCTCCTATCATTATGATTCCGGGAAGTTCAGCGACAGAGAATCGATTTGATGGTTTGGTAACCAAACTAAACCAAGATCGACGCGGGACCAAACACAGCCTGCTCAAGGTATGGAATGATGGGAATATCACCTATAGCGGTAGTATTGATGCCAAGGACAATGAACCAGTGATTGTGGTTGGTTTTGAAAACAACAAAGATGGCTATAGCAATATTAAAAAGCAGGCTAAACTATTCAATCAAGCCTTTGAAGCCCTTCAAGAAAAATACAATTTTAATAATTTCAAGGGCTTGGGTCATTCTAACGGGGGCTTGATTTATACAGCCTTTATCGAAAATTATCTAGAAGATTATGATGTGGATCTAAAGACCCTCATGACCATCGGAACTCCCTATAATTTCACGGAAACCAATATTCAAAATAAATCTGAGATGTTGGCCGATTTTATCAAGGGAAAAAAAGCCATCCCCAATACGCTTCATATGTATTCAGTAGCAGGAACCATCACCTATGATTCCGATGAGTTAGTCCCAGATGCCAGTGTTTCTGCTGGGAAATATATCTACCAAAACCAAGCAGCTAGCTATACGGAGATTACGGTGACGGGGGAAGATGCCCAGCACTCGGACCTTCCAACCAATGATGAGGTGGTTGCCTTGGTGAAAGAGCATATTGAAAGTCAAATGGATCGTAGAACCAAACCAAATAAAGAAAACTAAGTGTGAAGAAGGGATTCCTTCCTCCCACTTTTTTTAGTATAATAAAGATCAGTATGAAAACATGGGAGACTAAAGGAGATCAGATGAAAAGAAAACATTGGATGCAGTTGGGATTAGCGGCTTCGAGTATGGTCTTGTTAACAGGATGTTACCAGAGATACCAGCGGCAGTCCAGTCCTAAAAAAGAGGTTGCAACGAGCCAGACTTCAGCAAAGAAACAAGCGAAAAAAGCAGACAACAAACAATTATACCAGTCTGTTTTTTCAGACTACCAAAAGATTTTTGCCACTTCAAAAGATTTGGATGCCATTTCCAAATTGAATGATGAATTAGCCAAAGAAGATCGGATGATCAATAGCTGGGTGATCGAGACTGTCATCAATCAGCCAGCAATTGTTCGCTATGCATTTAAGGACTTAAATAGCGATGGGGTAGATGAGATGATCATCGCTAACCAGCAAACCGATGGGAGCTACTTTGCGACAGGAGTCTACTACCTCAAGGACCAAAAGCCGACCTTGCTTGCAGAAGGTTTCGTCGCTGGACACGGAGGAGCGCGCAATGCGACAACCCTCTATAAGGGAGGAGATGTCTTAGAAGTCAGCTGGTTGTCGGGAACTGGCCGTGGTGTAGCCGTGCTTTCACGAATAGAAAAGACACCTCAAGCCGCGACAAAAGTCCAGGAAGAAGAAGTCCAAGTACCTGGTTCAGACCTGAATGCCCTCTTTGGAAAATCTGATGAGGATAAACTGGATCTCAAGAGTTTTGACTGGCAAACCTTTGAAAGCACACCATCAGGAGGCGATACCCTAAGCCAGGAGAAAACGCCATGGAATGCTGAAAAATCAGCAAAATTAGCAGAATTTATGAAGACCTGGGGCGAAAAGATGGGGCAACCCAACTACCAAAAAGGCATTGCTGGCGGTGATGTAGGACCAGACAACCTCTATACTCTAGGGGACAATAGCAAGATGGATGCTATTTATACAGATACTGGCCAAGGAAATGCAAAATACCGCATTGTAGAACGCTATAGCAATTGGGACAAGTATCCAGATGTGCATAGTTATTTCTTTGCCATTACGGATACGGGAGAAGCCATCGTCTTTCATTCGCCAACGACCAATGGTGGAAAGATGTATCTAAAACCAACAGACAACAAGGAACTTCAAGAAGAATTTACGCAACTGCTTCATCAATAAAAAGAAGAATAAATCAGAAAACGACTGTTTTTCTGGTTTTGTTTCTTCAATGTATGAATAAAAATACAAAACAAACAATATTTTTTAGGATAGAAAATATGTTAAAAACTAGTGATAATTAGTGGTGTAAATGTATTTGGAAACGGAAAATATTTGACAAGCAAAGGAAAATCATTTAAAATATATTCATTCTTTATTTATAGGAGAAAAAATATGAAAAAACTTCTTACAGCCGGTGTGGCTCTCTTGTCAGTTGCAACATTGGCAGCATGTTCAGGTAAAACTGCTTCAGAATCTTCTAACAAAGAAGCGAAGGCATCTTCTAGCAAAGTAGAAAAATCATCTACTTCAACTAGCAAATCAAAAAGCTCATCTAAATCATCAAAAACTTCAGTTGAAATTCCAGAAGTTGTCTTGTTGACTGATGAAGAAATTGACAATGCCAAAACAATTGGTGATATGAAATCCCTTTATAGCAAATTAGTGGATAACTATAAAAAAAATGCACACGATATCGGCCAACAAATTCCAGAAGCACAGAGAGCTACTTATACAAAACAAGTAGAGCCAGCTCTCAAGACACTGGACGAATCAAAAACTCAATTTGATTCAGCACTTTCAACTGGTGGTTCAGATGATACAGTTGTTCCTGAACAAGGGCGTACTATTTTTGTACAACAATTGAAATCTTCTCGTGATGCAATGGAACAAGCTCTTGAAACTGCTTATCAAGCAATTTCACCATATATTTCTTCATCTTCAGATGATGAATAATTCATAAATAAAGATAGGTTAGGGCCTCAAGCTCTAGCCTGTTTTTTTGCTTTCTTACAAAAATGTAAGAAATAAAGGGGAAAATGTAAGGTTATGTTATGGTGAAAGCGTTTCAGTTTTAGTACAATAGATTTGTAAAAATGGATTGAAGCTCTATCGAGCTAGAAAGGAACGGACCATGACCCTACTAGACGTTCAACACATCAAAAAAATCTACAAAACGCGCTTCCAAGGAACCCAGGTTGAAGCCTTAAAGGATATTCACTTCACTGTGGAAAAGGGTGAATACGTCGCCATCATGGGGGAATCAGGATCCGGGAAATCGACCCTCCTCAATATCTTAGCCATGCTGGACCAGCCGACCGAAGGACGGGTCTACCTCAACGGTACCGATACTTCAACTATCAAGAACAAGGATGCCTCTAGCTTCCGTCGGGAAAAACTAGGCTTTGTCTTTCAAGACTTCAACCTGCTGGATACCTTGTCTGTCAAGGACAATATCCTCTTACCTTTGGTCCTTTCTCGCAGGCCCGTCAAGGAAATGATGAGCAAGGTGGATAGCGTCAGTCGGGAGTTGGGTATTCACCAGCTTCTTGAGAAATACCCTTACGAAATCTCTGGTGGGCAAAAGCAAAGGGTAGCCGTAGCGCGTGCCATCATTACTTCACCTGAAATCCTCCTGGCGGATGAGCCAACAGGGGCGCTGGATTCCAAGTCATCGGCTGCCTTGCTCGATGTCTTTGAAGATATCAATAGTATGGGCCAAACCATTCTCATGGTGACCCATTCGACCGCTGCCGCAGCGAGGGCCAAGCGCGTGCTCTTTATCAAGGACGGGATTCTTTACAACCAGATCTTCCGCGGGGAAAAGACGGAGCGTCAGATGTTCCAAGAAATCTCAGATACCTTGACGGTTATGGCGGGTAAGGAGGATAGCGATGTTTAAATTATCGAGTAAATTAGCCTTTTCCAACCTCAAACAAAATCGCAAGCTCTATTACCCTTTTGCTATAGCTGTCATTTTAACGACTATGATCCTCTATAGCTTTATCGCCCTGGCAACGACCCCTCATTTAGAGGCTTCCTACGGAGGACGAACGGCAAGATCGGTTCTTGGTTTTGGCAGTTTCGTTGTCCAGCTGGTCGTCATCATTTTGGTGGCTTATGCCAATGGCTATGTCATGAAAAATCGTTCCAAAGAACTGGGCTTGTACAGTGTTTTGGGGATGGAGAAGAAGCATCTCCTCGTCATGACCTTATGGGAATTGCTTTTCTTCTATATCCTCACGGTTGGCGCGGGACTGGGCTTGGGACTCTTGTTTGATCGCTTGATTTTTGCCCTCCTCTTAAAATGTATGGGGCTTCCAGTCGTCATTCAATCAACCTTCCAGATAGGGGCTGTGTTTAAGACTTTGTTAGGATTAGCTATTGCTTTTGGCCTCATTCTTTTGCTGAATTCTATCCGCCTCTTGCGCTACAGTTCCCTAAACCTCATGCAACAGAAAAAGGCAGGAGAGAAGAAGGGACGCTTCTTGTTAGTCCAAACTCTTTTAGGACTAGGGCTCTTAGGAATTGCTTTTTATCTGGCGCTAACCGCAGAGCGTCCGGTTGCAGCGGTTCAAGGATTCTTTATTGCTGTCATTTTGGTCATTCTAGCGACTTATCTCTTATTCAACGCAGGATCCATTACCTTCTTAAGAATGCTCAAAGGTCGGAAATCCTACTATTACAAGCCGGAGAATTTTATATCCGTCTCCAACTTAATAGCTCGGATGCGAAAAAATGCAGCGGGCCTTGCGACCATTAGTATTCTTTCCACCATGGTCTTGGTCACCTTAACCGGGTCGCTGAATCTCTTTATTGGAGGGCAGAATTACCTAGATACTGTTTACCCTTCTGATTACATGATTAGTGTGGGGCATATGCCTTCAGATGCTGAAACAGAACCGGTTATTGAGGATGTTCAAGCCCAAATTAAGAAAGTGGCCGATGCGACACATCTATCAGATTATCAAGTGAATCAGACAACATACTGGTCGGCTGAAATTCGAAAGATTGATGGAAAGGTCTTAGAGGTTTATGACCAGTCCGATCAAGAAACTGGTCAGGAATTGAAGACAGAAGGAGTAGTCTACTTTTTTGATCAGGCAACTTATGAGCAACTGACGGGTCAAAAAGTTGAGCTTGGGGAAAATGAAATCCTAGCCTATGGGTATCAGTATCCTGGAAGACTAGACTCGCAATTAGAAATCAATGGAAAGAGCTTCGCGATTAAGCAAAAACTAGACTCCAATTTTATCCAAGGGAAACTCCCTCAAGCCGACCTGTTTCAACACCAAATGGGCTTGTATCTTGTCCTCCCTGACTTGAACCAACTGGGATTAAAAATTGATAAAAATTTGGAATTCTCTATTAGTGCTAAAAATAAAGAAAACCAAGATTTTATAGCTGGAATGGCCAAAGAGCTTTATTCGACAGACAAAATGAGTCAATATGGTGCGACTTTGTTTGGTGGGGTTGATCGATACAGTATAGAGAAAGATTGGCGTGAATCAGCAGGGACAATCCTCTTTATTGGTGTTTTCCTATCTGTGATCTTTCTATTGGCTACGGTTCTCGTCATTTACTACAAACAGATTTCAGAAGGCTATGAGGACCGGGAAAATTTTGTGATCTTGCAACAAGTAGGATTGGACCAAAAGCAAACCGGCACCACCATACGCAAACAGATACTCACCGTCTTTTTCCTTCCATTATTCTTCTCCTTCCTCTACCTAGGAGTAGCCTACAAGATGATCGCAAAAATCGTTGCTATCTTAGGAGCAACCAATGCGGGCTTGGTCCTTCAAACAACTCTTTACATCTGCGCTGTCTTTTTCATCTCTTATATCCTCGTCTTTCTTCTGACTTCTAGAAGTTATCGGAAGATTGTCGTGAGGTAGCGCTGAGTCTATAAAAGATTGAGAAATGAAAAATCCAATAAATAGACAAACTGTTTTTTACATAGGACAAGCCAAGTGTTGCGGAAAGAATTATAATAATCTAATTTATTAAGCTTATTTAAACAAATACCGAAACTTTCCGCCGTTAGAAAAGTGCTAGAAATAAAGTATTTCTAGCATTCGGGAGTTTTGAAACTTTAGGTTCAAAACTAAGTTATGGAACTTCGGAGAAGTTCGCTAACGTCCGTACTCACCTAAGGAAAGTTTCAAAGATAGTTTTATCCTTAACCAAAAACACCGAGGATTATATCCTCGGTGTTTTTTATCGCGATTATTTCACGTGTTTTGCAAGTTCTTCTTGCGCTTTTTTGTTTGATTCTTCTTTTTCCTTCAACCAATTCTTATAAGCTTTTTCATGTTCGGCAGTTGTAACTGTCTTATCTTGAAGTTTTTGGTATTTGAAGAAGGTTGTTTCACCTTTAATACCAATTGCAGAATTTGCTGCTGAGAATGGCGTCACCTTCGTGATAGATGGAACTCCACCCTTAGAGTAGATTGGAAGAACAATGGCGTTTTCTGTCAACCAAGCTTGGGCAGCAGCGTATTTTTCATAACGTGCATTGGTATCCAATTTTTCAGCATTGGCAGCATCCAACAGTTCTTTGTATTGGTTCAAACCAATTTTTTCGATGAGCGCTTGGTCTTTCTTAGGATCAAGTCCCATACCAGTCAAGGTTGAACCATCTGTTGGGTTCAAGATATCCAAGTAAGTAGATGGGTCTTGGAAGTCAGGTCCCCAACCAGTGATATCCATATCAAAGTCTTTTTGCTCTGGTGATTGGGCAAAGTAAGTAGCGTTATCTGCATCGTCTGTAGACAATTTTTGTACATCGATCACGACATTGTCTTTACCAAGAGCTGCTTCGATTGAGCTCTTCATAGAGTCTGCTTGTTGGACAAGAGCATTAGAAGATTGGTCTACGACATAGTCGATATGGATTGGGAATTGAACACCTTGTGATTGCAATTCAGCCTTCGCTTTTTCAAGTTCCGCTTTGGCTTTATCCGCATTATGCAAGCTATCTTGAGCATCTGCGAAGCTAACACCTTTCCACTCATCTCCTGTTGCGGCAAGTTTTTCTTCAACGAGAGTACCGAAGTCTTTCCCGTCTGCTTGCACAAATGTCGGTGGAACTAGAAGGGTACGTAGAGTTTTTGATGCTCCATCTTTCCCGTTAACTTGAGCGCTGTAGGAAGTTCTGTCTAAAGCAAAGTTCAAAGCTTGACGGAAGTTTTTGTTTTGAAGGGCTGTCTTCGTGTTGTTCTTTTGCTCATCAGATGTCTTCTTGGTATGGCCGTAATTTTGACGGTTGACGTTGAAGTAAGCGTAGTAAACAGTAGAATCTTGTGGGGTATAAACGATGTTATCCTTGAATTTCTTCTCAATCGTACTGTAAGTTGAGCTTGTTGGGAAGAGACGAGCAGTAGATAGGTTCCCATCTGAGAAGTTACGAGCAAGATAGTCTTGGTCAGATCCATCGAAGTAAGTCAATTTAACCGTATCGATGTGAACATTTTTCTTGTCGTAGTAATCAGGGTTTTTATCCAACTCGATTTGTGATTTTGAAGTGAAGGATTTCAAAATGTATGGACCATTGTAGAGGATACCATTTGGTTTCACGCTACCAAAGTCTTTCCCAGCTGATTCCAAGAATTTTTCATTAACTGGCATCATGGTAGCAGTGGTCAATTTAGAATTCCAGAAAGATTCAGGTTGGTTCAAAGTGTATTGAAGAGTGTGATCATCAACAGCTTTTACCCCAACAGTTGAGAAGTCTTTGGTTTTCCCGTTTACATAGTCATCCAAGCCTTTGACTGAGTTTTGAACCAAGTAAAGAGCATCCGATTTTTTATCTGCTACGTATTTTAGAGATGTCACGAAATCTTTTGCAGTGACGTCAGCGTATTCATTTCCTTCTGAATCATACCACTTCGCGTCTTTTCGAAGCTTGTAGGTATAAGTCAGACCGTCTTTTGAAACAGACCAGTCCTCAGCAAGAGCAGGCACTAGGTTACCGTATTGGTCGTTTTCAAATAAACCATCGACCAAGTTGGTAGTAATGTCGCTTGTAGTTGAACGATTTGAAGTCAAATAGTTCAAGGAATCAGGGTCTGTACCATACACGTAGTTGTATGTAGTCCCTTTTGACGCATTAGAAGATGAGCCACATGCAGCAAGGAAAAGCGTTGAAGCCGCGGCGACACCTGCTAAAAGAGCAAGCTTCGATTTTTTCATATTCGTGTCTCCTTTTGAATAATTTTAATTATTATACTCCAATCAATCTATAAAATAAAGTGTTTTTTGAACTTTTTTTGTATATTTACACATCAGTATACAGTGAAAGCCTTGATTTTAAAGGATTTTTAAGGAATAAAATTTTTTTAAAAAAGTTACTATTTTGCTTTACATACTAGTTAAGAAAGATTATACTGATAGTAAATAAACTAGTATGTAAAACAAACTAGTGTATATGTGAAGAAAGAGGTGAGAAGGATGAAGGAGTCCCAATTACTAAAGGGAGTCTTGGAGGGCTGTGTGCTGGAGATTATTTCTAAAAAGGCTATCTATGGCTATGAATTGATCCAAAGTCTCAAAGAGATGGGATTTGATAAGATTGTCGCTGGGACCATTTATCCCCTGCTTCAAAAATTAGAAAAACAAGGGGTTATTCATGGGGAAATGAGGCCGTCTCCAGATGGTCCCGATCGCAAGTATTTTTCACTCAGTGGTACTGGAAGAGAGCGTTTAGAGGAATTTTGGGACCAGTGGCAGGAGCTAGTCACAAAAGTAGAACGTATCAAGAAGGAGGGAGAAGAATGGTAGAAAGTTATACAGAAAAAATGTCAGATGAATTGATTCATTTAAATAAAGAGGATCAAGCCTATGTGAAAAAAATGGTCGCTTATATTGGGGCTAAGTCCTATTTTTATGATGATGAAGCACTCGGTGAACAACTCTACAATATGGTTTGCGACCTAAAAGTTGCTGAGAAAGAAGGCATTCGGGCAGTGGATTATTTTGGAAAGGATCCACGGGCTATGGTGGATCAAGTTCTCGCAGACTTGCCTAAACGCTCTCTAGGATCTTATGTGGGACTCTTCTTCCTACTTGGAGTGATCTTAGTTGGCATGCGTTATTTAATGGATTTTACCTGGATGACGCCACTGAAAATCGAACCCTTAACCTATATTGTTATTTTATTCAATTTCTTGGTGTTTAGCCAGTTCATCACGTGGCTATGGTCCAAACAGAGCTATGGTGAAATGAAGTGGCCTTGGGTTATTTTTATCAGTGTGATCTGCCTGATGGTATTTCTGAACATCGTACGACTATTTTCGATCTATTTTGGCCACATTGGGAGTCTCTTCTTATCAGATGGTTGGGCGGTTGTTCTTGCTGTCCTAGTCCTACTTGGGTTTGCGGTTATGGCTTATAGAAGCAGGGAGCGTTTGATGACGAGTCTACTAGTCATGGGCCTGACTTTCCTAGTTACGGGATGCTGGATTCGTCTTGTGAATCAGGAAACTGCTCACTTATTAGGCTGGCTACTTCCTCTCATAGGACTAGTCCTGACCTTCGTTGTATTTCGTCTCCAAAGAAAGGGGGAAGAAAGATGACATCAGTTATTTATTATGAAGAAACGCAGGATTTGGTTCAAACCTTTAGCCAGGAGGACCAAGCTTATTTCCAAGATCTCTGGGATTATTTCAATTTCGCCGGTTTCTTATATGAGGAGAAGGCTTTGAGAGAGCAGGTCTATAATTTAGCACTAGATTTTTCGCAAGCAGGAGCGGATGGCTTGACAGCAAAGGACTATTTTGGTCTCGATCCAAAGGAAATGGCAGACCAAATCATCGAAAATATGCCCAAAGAATCGACACGGTCTGTTCTGAAGTATGGGGCGATCATCTCGGGAATTGTGATTTTCTATCGCCTCTTAAGTGATTTTGCTTCACAAGCAGTCCTGGTTATTAAACCACTCGTCTATCTAATGGATGGTATTTTAGGGCTCCTAGCAATTGGGCTACTATTCTATCTCCTTCGTCGCCTCATTTTTGCAGAAGAAAAGTCGAAAAAAGCAATCCATGTGGCAATTGTTTTGGTTCTAGGAGTCTATTTTTTCAGTGAAATAGTGGGGGTCCGTTTCTTACCAGCACTTGCTTGGTTGACAGTGCCGAATCCATGGGATACTCTCCTTATGACAGGAGCTAGTGGAGCTCTCATTCTTTGGCAATGGAAAGAAGAGCTTGGCAGAGCCTTCGTCTTTCCTATCGTCGCCTTTTTAGTGGTTGGATTCTTACATCGCTGGACTTTGGCACAAGGAGTTCAGAATCTTGGTATGACAGTTCTTCTGCCCACAGTGATCATCATCTTTGGGATGGTTATTTATTATTGGTTTACGATTCGTTCATTGAAAAAGAATAGGACGGAAAGTGATAAATAGAAAGAAAAGGGGGAAAAAGAGTCTCCCTTTTCATGTCCAAGTATGGTAGAATAAACTCATTAGATGGGAGAATATACATGAATCTATTTCGAAAAAAGGGACTTGGGCAAGTACACCCGGGTCTAAATCGCCATTTACGATTGTGGGATTTGATTATTTTAGGAATTGGTGCCATGGTGGGGACAGGGATCTTCACGATTACGGGAACTGCAGCAGCGAATTTAGCTGGTCCAGCCCTCATTATTTCGATTGTGATTGCGGCTTTTTGCGTCGGCTTATCTGCCCTTTTCTTTGCTGAATTTGCGTCTCGCATCCCTTCAACTGGTGGAGCCTATAGTTACCTCTATGCCATCTTTGGAGAGTTTCCCGCCTGGATTGCCGGTTGGTTGACTGTGATGGAATTTATGACAGCTGTATCAGGGGTGGCTTCAGGTTGGGCCGCGTATTTCAAGGGCTTGTTGGCCAATCTTGGCTGGAGTCTGCCGACGGCTTTAAACGGGACTTTTGATCCAGCTAAGGGAACTTATGTGGATCTCTTGCCTATTTTGGTCATGGTCCTCGTCACAGCCTTAGTTCTTATGAATGCAAAAGCGGTTTTACGCTTTAATTCCCTGCTGGTCTTACTCAAGTTTTCCGCTCTTGCCTTGTTTATTCTTGTCGGGATTTTTCACCTAAATCCTGGCAACTGGGCAAACTTTGCTCCGTATGGATTTGGCGAAATCTATGGTGGTCAGACAGGGATTATGGCTGGTGCTTCGCTCATGTTCTTTGCCTTTCTTGGTTTTGAGTCCATTTCCATGGCGGTCGACGAAATCAAGGAACCACAAAAGAACGTCCCTCGCGGCATTGTCCTCAGTCTCTTGATCACAACCGTTCTTTATATCTTTGTCACCCTGGTTTTGACCGGTATGGTTCCTTTTAAGAACTTAAATGTAGAAGACGCGGTTGCCTTTGCCCTTCGTCAGGTTGGCGCCGGCTGGGCTGGAAATTATGTATCGCTGGTAGCGATTTTGACCCTGATTACCGTCTGCATTTCCATGACCTTTGCCCTTTCACGGATGATATACAGTTTGGCGCGGGATGGGCTCTTGCCAAAAGCTATGAAACAGCTCGATCCAAAAACCAGAATTCCCAAAAATGCAACACTAGTAGCTGGATCGATGGCATCCATTGCTGGTGGAATCTTTCCACTTGCAAGCATCGCTTCCTTCTTAAATATCTGTACCTTGGCTTACCTGGTTATGTTGGCCTTTGCTCTCTTGAAATTGCGCAAGGAACACGGGGCACCTGGACCAGGTGAATTTAAAACACCCTTGGTTCCGGTCTTGCCAATCCTATCGATTGTGGTCTGTCTGTCCTTTATGACCCAGTATTCCCTATCGACCTGGCTGGCCTTCGGAGTTGCTCTCTTGATTGGGGTCGGAATTTATTTCGGTTATGGCTATCGCCATTCAGAAGAAAATCAATAAAAGATGAAAGCTAGAGTAGAAGAACTCTGGCTTTTTGTATAGGGGAAGCTCTTTTTTTGGTATAATAAAGGGAGTAAGTTAAATAGATAACAAAGGAGAAAAAACATGACATTTGAAGAGATTTTACCAGGCTTGAAGGCTAAAAAAAAATACGTACGAACCGGTTGGGGCGGAGCAGAAAACTACGTCCAACTTTTTGATACCATTGAGCAAAATGGGGTGGCTCTGGAAGTGACACCTTATTTCCTCATCAACGTCTCTGGTGAAGGGGAAGGTTTCTCCATGTGGAGCCCAACCCCTTGTGATGTTTTAGCGACAGATTGGGTGGAAGTCCATGACTAAAAGGGTCTTGATTACAGGCGTGAGCTCCGGGATTGGTTTGGCTCAAGCTCGACTCTTTCTAGAAAAGGGCTATCAGGTTTATGGAGTGGACCAGGCTGAAAAGCCAGCCTTAGACGGTGATTTCTACTTTTTACAACGTGATTTAACGCTCGACTTGGGACCTATTTTTGATTGGTGCCTTCAGGTGGATGTTTTGTGCAATACGGCTGGGGTTTTGGATGACTACAAACCACTTCTTGAGCAAAGCGCTCAGGAGATTCAGGAAATCTTTGAGATCAACTATGTGACTCCGGTAGAGCTGACACGACATTATCTGACTCAAATGTTGGAGAAGAAGCAAGGGGTCATTATCAATATGTGCTCGATTGCTTCTAGCCTAGCAGGAGGTGGCGGTCACGCTTATACTTCCTCCAAGCATGCTCTAGCAGGATTTACCAAACAGCTGGCGTTGGATTATGCTGAAGCTGGCATTCAAGTTTTTGGCATTGCTCCTGGTGCAGTTAAGACTGGTATGACCGCTGCTGACTTTGAACCAGGTGGTCTGGCAGATTGGGTAGCCACTGAAACACCTATCAAACGCTGGATTGAGCCAGAGGAAGTGGCAGAAATCAGTCTCTTTTTGGCCAGTGGGAAGGCCTCTGCCATGCAGGGACAAATCCTGACCATTGATGGTGGTTGGAGTTTGAAGTAATATAGTTGATACTCAGTGAATATGTGGAGGTGAACTATGAAAAGAGATGAGTTTGGATTTGTCTTGCCCAATCTCTACTATCAGTTTTTAACGGAGTGGAAAGAGATTGACCCCTATGAAATTGGAGATACTGGTATCTGTTTGTATGCCAAGGAGGATCTAAAAGAGCGTAATGAAACTTATCAGATTGAGGAAGTAGAGCCAGATTACTTTATGATTGGACAGGAGGGAGATTTGGCTTACTTTATTAAGAAAAATTCTGATGATTTCATTTATGAAAATGACTTAGGAGCTTTAGGTTCCTTAGAAATGCAAAAAGTTGCTAAAAACGTCAATGACTTTATTGATAAGGTATTGGAAGAAGAATTGTAGAAAACTGAAGGGAGTAATCATGTTTAGGATGCTTGATGAAGATTCACCGATTTCAAAAGAAGACCTTTTACAATTTGAGGAGATTCTTGGAAAGAAATTACCAAAAACTATGTTGGACTTTTATCTCAAGCACAACGGTGGCCAGCCCCAAGTAATGGGTGTCCACGATGAACATCACCTCTTTCCTTTCAATTCCTTTAATTCACTTGAGGAAATGAGCAAGTCTCTTACATGGTTTGACGATGAGGAGGTACCTGCGGGATTTAAGGCAACAGACCTTCTTCATTTCGCCTATGATCCTGGTTCTGGCAATTACGCTCTTTCTCTAAGGGAAGAAGATTATGGTATGGTTTACTTCTATGTTCTGGAAGAAAAAGCCGAGATATACGGTCAATGGGCTTCTTTTGAGAAATTTTTGAACTCTTTTGTTGAAGAGTGAGACGAAAAAGGAGATGGATTACGAAAACATAAATGAAATAATTGCCCCTTTTAACTTGCATGTTTATGATGAGAATCCTCAAAATGTTCGAGGGTCGCTTATTTATTACCCTGGTGGAGAATACAGACAGGAAGTGTTTGATCCTCGAGAAGAGGAGGAATTTGAAGGAAATAGCTACGATTTGGCATCTATGGATTTGGAGGAAAAATGCTTGAATTAAGTAAAGCTATCGACTTTGATCCAGAAGGAGGTATGTTTTGTGCTTATTCTTCCAAGGTAGACGCCTTAGCTAGATTTGCACTTAGATTGAAAGAGTTTGTGATGATATCGAAGCCATGAAAGACTTGTTTAGTCGAGCAGAGTTGGATTAATTGACTAAAATTGTTTTAAATTATTGGTAAGATAATAGAAAGGATTTCAGATGAAGTTACCAGAAGTAGTTGAGCTAGTGGAAAATCATCCAGACCTACATCTCTATTTAGATAAAATTTTAAAAAAGAATAAGAAGACCCAAGTTAGTTATCTCGAATCACTGAATCATCTGGCCTATTTACTTTATCTGGATGGTCAAGAGGAAATGGCTAAGGAATTATTAGATCGTATCATACAAGTTCCATTTGAAGGAAATTATAACACTTGGACCTTTGTTGATAGCTCTCTAGTTTTATTGGCTTATCTTGAAAGAAAGGCAGAAAATCAGGTACTCGTCTATAAAAAACTCCTTTTATCACCATTAGAACAAGGGGAGGAATCTACTCAAAAAATGAGAAGGAGAGTTCATCAGAGATTTTTGAATGGTGATAGCTTGGAGCAAAAGCTTGCAAAAATCGAGCAGGCTCCAAGCCCTGAATCAGAAATGGAACGCCGTTTGCTATACTTGACAGATTTATTGAAGATTCACCTCTTTATTACTGAGTCAACTTGTGAAGAGACAGATATCCAAGCAAAAATCGAAGAGAATATAGAGATACTAAAGAAGTATATCAAGGAGCATGAAATCTTTAGCCTCTTTCCTTTTAAGGGATAAGGTGAGCTAGCAATCTTGGAGTTTAAGAAAGAGCAGAAAATGAAAATCAAACATCACTTTGGGGTATACGGAGTCTGTCTTCAAGAGGGGAAACTGCTCTGTATTGAAAAAACAAGAGGCCCCTATCAACATCGTTTTGATCTACCGGGTGGTAGTCAGGAACTCGGTGAGGGGTTGACAGAAACCCTCAAGAGAGAAGTTCTGGAGGAGACAGGATATACAATTAACAGTTACTCAAATCCTAGGATTTATGACGTGCTGGTTCAAGAAGAAGGGAAAGACTTCGCAGTACACCATATTATGGCCTTTTATGATATCGTACTCGATTTCGAGCGCTCTCAACAATCCCTTCCTCATGAGGTTCTTGATGGAAGTAATGATTCAGCAAATGCCATTTGGTTGAATTGGGAAGAAATTACCCAAGAAAATGCCTCACCCTTAGTATTGAAGGCCAAGGCAGAGTTACGAGGATTTCCAGAATTGGACAAGACCTCTTACATGAATTGGAAGGTAAAACATGCAAAATCAACTGGCTCTTAGTGGCGAAAGAATTGATGAAAAAGTTTACCCACAACTATTTCATCATGTTGGTATGATTCGTGGCGAATATTTGGTAAGGGAGATCAGTCAAAATATACTGCTAAAAAGTTGTCAGCAATTTGTAAAAGATTATCTAGACACTATTTGCCGTTTATACTCAGATGAAGAAGTTTGGTATCGCTTTTCAGAGTTAACAAATGCAGAAGCAAATAGTCTAGACGGAACTAAAGAGTATTTTGACGAACGCCACCCCTTATTTGGATACAGAGGTATCAGGCGTTTGTTGGCGTGTCCAGATGAATTTCAGGCTGAGACAAATGTTGTTACAGAAGTTTTTCAAACCAATCCCAATCTGTCTGTTATTTTTCCTTTTGTCAATGATGCCGAACAATTAAAACAAGCTATTACAGTATTGCGTCAGTATGGTTTTACCGGGAAAGTCGGCACTATGATTGAATTACCATCAGCTTATTTCGACTTGGACAGGATACTGGAAACGGGCATTTCAAAGATTGTAGTTGGAATGAATGATTTAACTTCTTTTGTTTTTGCGACTGTGAGAAATAGTCAATGGCATGATATGGAAAGTCCAATTATGTTAGATATGTTGAGACAGATGCAGGATAAAGCAAGGAAGAACAAGATTGATTTTGCTGTAGCAGGCTATCTGAATACTTCTTTCATACAAAAAATGAATCAGATGGGGATTGAGTGCGTTATCCACTACAGTTCTATTCCGGAGATTTTTAATTTAGAGATTGACCATCCAGATCATCTCAAACGTGTAAAAGAAGAAAGTAAAAAAATACAAAGGAGCAAGCTATGACACCTCAAGAAATGTGGAATGTCTACAAGCAAATTAACCCCTCGATTGGAGATGGCATAGACGCCTGGGCCTTTGGAGTGGACCCAGACCTTTTAGCGGAACTGGTATTTAAAGGCGAAAAGACTGCAACTGCCTCAGCTTACGATCTTTACGCAGTAGAGGACGAACCCCTTCCCCAAGAAGGAACCTTTGATATCATTTTAGATAGCCAAGATCAAGCTGTCTGCATCATCGAAGTTACAAAAGTTTCTGTTCGGCCTTTCCATCAGGTGTCAGCCGACCATGCCTACAAGGAAGGCGAAGGAGACAAATCCTTAGCTTATTAGCGTCAGGTTCATGAGGAGTTTTTCACGGAGTGGCTGGAGGAAGCAGGTCTGACGTTTACACCTGATAGCAAGGTGGTTTTAGAAGAATTTCGCAAGGTTTACCCATTATAGATACGCTCTCCATATAGGAGAGTCACATTGAAGACAAAATTAATTTGAAAACTTTCCTTAGGTGAGTACGGACGTCAGCGAACTTCCTCGAAGTTCCATGACTTAGTTTTGAGCCTAAGGTCTCAAAACTCCCGAGTGCTTGAAATGATCGTATTTCAAGCACTTTTCTCACAGCGGAAAGTTTTAGTATATTTTTGATTAATTTTTAAAATTAAAACTATTATTACTTATTTGTTGAGTAACGTTACTTATCTTACTAAAAAATAGTTTGTCTACATTCGAGCTTCCCTTATAGGAGAGTTTTTTGGTTTTGGTCTTATTTTCCAAAAGGGCTAAAAAATGGTATAATGTAAGCGATATTGTACAGAAAAGAGAAATGTTATGCCAAATTATGCCATTATTTTAGCAGCGGGGAAAGGTACCCGTATGAAATCAGATCTGCCCAAGGTTCTTCACAAGGTTGCAGGGATCTCTATGTTGGAGCATGTCTTCCGTAGTGTTGGAGCTATCTCACCTGAGAAGACGGTAACGGTTGTGGGCCACAAGGCGGAATTGGTGGAGCAAGTATTAGCTGGACAAACAGAGTTTGTCAAACAAACCGAACAATTGGGAACTGGTCATGCGGTCATGATGGCAGAGCCAGTCTTGAAAGGTCTTGAAGGGCATACCCTCGTCATTGCAGGAGACACTCCTTTGATTACAGGTGACAGTCTCAAACACTTGATTGACTTCCATATCAACCACAAGAATGTGGCAACGATTTTGACAGCCGAAGCAGCCAATCCATTTGGCTATGGCCGGATTGTTCGTAATGACAATGCGGAAGTGCTTCGAATTGTCGAGCAAAAAGATGCGACAGATTTTGAAAAACAAATCAAAGAAATCAATACAGGGACTTATGTCTTTGACAATGCGCGCCTCTTTGAAGCTTTGAAGAATATCAATACCAACAATGCCCAAGGTGAATACTACATCACAGATGTGATTGGGATTTTCCGAGAAGCAGGAGAGAAAGTTGGAGCCTATACGCTCAAAGACTTTGATGAAAGTCTCGGGGTTAACGACCGCGTGGCCCTTGCGACAGCAGAAGGCATCATGCGTCGTCGCATTAACCAAGCCCACATGGTCAATGGGGTGAGCTTTGTCGATCCAGATGCGGCCTATATCGATGTCGATGTTGAGATCGCACCAGAAGTGCAAATCGAAGCCAATGTTACCCTAAAAGGCCACACAAAAATTGGGGCTGAGACAGTTTTAACTAATGGAACCTATATTGTGGATAGTGAAATTGGGGCAGGTGCCGTTATTACCAACTCTATGATTGAAGAGAGCACGGTAGCCGATGGTGTAACGGTAGGACCATATGCTCATATTCGCCCAGGTTCTAGCCTCGCCAAAGATGTCCATATTGGAAACTTTGTCGAAGTCAAAGGTTCGTCTATTGGCGAAAATACCAAAGCTGGTCATTTGACTTACATTGGTAACTGTGAAGTCGGCAGCAACGTTAATTTTGGTGCAGGAACCATCACAGTGAATTATGATGGCCAACACAAGTTTAAAACGACGATTGGAAACAATGTCTTTGTCGGATCCAATTCGACGATTATTGCACCAGTTGAATTAGGCGACAATTCCTTAGTCGGTGCTGGATCAACCATTACCAAGGATGTACCAGCTGATGCGATTGCGATTGGTCGTGGCCGTCAAGTGAATAAAGAAGAGTATGCCCTTCGCTTGCCACACCATCCTAAAAATAAATAGGAGATTCTCATGCAATTTGAAGAAAAAACCATTGAGCGCAAGGAGATTTATCAGGGACCTATTTTCCAAGTGGTCACTGATCAAGTAGAACTACCCGCTGGAAAAGGCCAAGCGCAGCGTGATTTAATCTTCCATAATGGAGCAGTAGCGGTTTTGCCGATCACAGAAGATGGGAAAACGATCTTGGTCAAGCAGTACCGCAAGGCGATTGAAAGGACTTCAGTGGAGATTCCAGCAGGGAAGTTAGAAAAGGGAGAAAATGCAGATCCTAAAGCAGCTGCTCTGCGTGAATTGGAAGAAGAAATTGGTTACACAGCGGATCTAGAGTTGTTGTATGATTTTTATTCAGCCATTGGATTTTGTAATGAGCGGATCAAACTTTATGGTGCGACCAACTTGAAAAAGGTGGAAAATCCACGTCCACAAGATGCGGATGAGACCTTAGAGTTATTAGAAGTGACCTTGCAGGAAGCGAAAGATTTAATCCAAACTGGCGAAATCTGTGATGCCAAGACCATCATGGCTATCCAATATTGGGACTTAATCAATAAATAGAGGAGGATCCGATGGGAAAACCTTTATTAACCGATGAAATGATTGAACGAGCAAGGCGAGGTGAGGACATCACCGGTCCTAATATGGTCGATGCTGAAGAGACGAAAATTATTCGGACAGACCACAGGGGATTTGGCTATGAACGTCCTATGAGAGAAAGTCGTATGGAGCGTCCACAAGAGCGTTATTCTCAGGATACTGTGCAGATCCAAGTGGAGCCTACTGTGACCAAGAGTCGTCGCATTGAAGAACGCAAGCAAAGTGTGGTCCAATCCAAACTCAATAAGATTTTGTTCTGGATCATTGTGCTCCTCATTGCCTTGATCATTGCTATTTGGCGTCTATAAGGTCGTCACAAGGAGAAAAACGACATGAAAATTGGAATTATCGCAGCCATGCCCCAGGAGTTGAAGATCCTGGTTGAAGCCCTTGAAAATGGGGAAAAGCATCTGCGTCTTGGAAAAGTCTACTATACAGGATCGATTGGTCGCCATGAGGTCGTTTTGGTGGAAAGTGGTATTGGAAAAGTCATGTCTGCTATGAGTGTAGCAGTCTTGGCCAATGATTTTAAAGTGGAAGCCATTATCAATACGGGTTCTGCAGGTGCCGTTGCCCCAGGGATGGCTGTTGGGGATATCGTCCTTGCGGACAAATTGGCCTATCATGATGTGGATGTGACAGCCTTTGGCTATAAGTATGGTCAAATGGCAGGTCAACCGCTTTACTTTGAATCCAGTCGCTATTTTGTATCAGAAATGAAAAAAGTTCTGGAAGAAGAAGCTGCAACCACACATGTGGGCTTGATTACAACAGGAGATAGCTTTATCGCGAGTGAAGAAAAAGTCGCAGCAATTCGGGAGCATTTCCCAGAAGTATTGGCAGTTGAGATGGAAGGGGCAGCCATTGCCCAAGCCGCTCACGCAGTTGGACGTCCTTTCATGGTCATTCGCGCCATGAGTGATACAGCAGATCACGCAGCCAATATCTCTTTTGATGAATTTATCGTAGAGGCTGGCGAACGCTCTGCTCAAACCCTGATAACCTTCTTAAAGAGATTGGTGTAAAACAAACAATCGAGTCAAGGAAGATCTAATAGAGATAGAAGTGGGATGGGATGGATTTTTAGAATTCATTCTGTTCCACTCCTTTTTTCTGAAGCCGATTCTTTTAGAAATAGGGTGCTTTCATGCTATAATAAAGACTAGTAATGTAAAGGAGAAATGATGGTTTTATCAAAGAAACGGGCACGTCATGTGATCGAAGAAATTATCGCCCTTTTTCCAGATGCCAAGCCAAGTCTGGATTTTCGTAATCATTTTGAATTACTAGTGGCAGTTATGCTCTCAGCTCAGACGACAGACGCGGCTGTTAACAAAGCGACACCAGGTTTGTTTGCGGCTTTTCCAACCCCGCAAGCCATGGCAGCAGCCAGTGAGGCCGATATCGCCAAGCATATTTCTAAATTAGGCCTCTATCGAAATAAGGCCAAATTTCTCAAAAAATGTGCCCAACAATTGCTGGATAACTTTGATGGGCAAGTACCTCAGACTCGCGAAGAGTTAGAGAGTTTAGCAGGAGTAGGACGCAAGACAGCCAATGTGGTCATGAGTGTAGGTTTTGGGATTCCAGCCTTTGCTGTCGATACCCATGTGGAGCGGATCTGCAAGCACCATGATATTGTCAAGAAATCAGCGACGCCATTGGAAGTTGAAAAGCGGGTCATGGATGTTCTGCCAAAGAGCGAATGGCTGGCGGCTCACCAAGCCATGATTTACTTTGGACGGGCCATCTGCCATCCTAAAAATCCTGAATGTGACCAGTATCCTCAACTCTATCATTTTGATTAGGAATCAGTTCCTCTGCTCGAAAGTGCAGAGGTTCTTTTTTGTGATGAAACGTATATTTATTAAAATGATTGAAAGGTGATATCTTTGTTGGATCTGGTGGTAGGTGCCTAGACTCCCCTATCCGGCTTCTTTGAGATCGATTTCAAGATGCTTTTTCTTTATATCTTATTATATTCATTCAGAAAAAACGAACTTTTTTAAAATAAATTTGGTTTTTTTTAAGAAATAGTGTATAATGGTAGAAAATCTAACATAAGGAGATAGTGATGAAAGCAAAAAAACTGTTAGCTCTTGCAGGAGTTTCTGTTGCAGGTGCCTTTCTCTTAACAGCATGTGGTGGTAGCAGCAGCAATCAAGCAACCTACTCATTTGTCTATTCAGCAGATCCAAATACCTTGGACTATATTGCTGCAACTCGTACGACTACTTCAGATGTCACAAGTAACCTTGTAGATGGTCTTCTTGAAAACGACCGATACGGAAACTTTGTGCCAAGTCTAGCAGAAGATTGGACTGTCTCTGAAGATGGATTGACCTATACTTACAAACTTCGTAAGGATGCCAAATGGTATACGAGTGAAGGAGAAGAATATGGTGCTGTAACGGCTCAAGACTTTGTTACAGGGATCAAACACGCAGTTGAGTCTAAATCAGAAGGTCTCTTCTTGATTCAAAATTCGATCAAAGGTTTGGATGCCTACGTAAAAGGGGAAACCAAAGACTTTAACACAGTTGGTGTCAAAGCCTTAGATGACCACACCATCCAATATACTTTGGTTCGTCCAGAAAGCTTCTGGAACTCAAAAACAACCTCAGGTGTTCTTTTCCCAGTCAATGCGGATTTCTTGAAATCTCAAGGAAAAGATTTTGGTTCTTTGAAACCTAGCAGCATCTTATACAATGGTCCATTCTACTTGAAATCATTGACTTCAAAATCTGAGATTGAATTGGTCAAGAACAAAGACTATTACGATGCGAAAAATGTTCATATCGACAATGTCAAATTGACCTTTAACGATGGATCAAACCCAGATTCTATCATTAAGAACTTTGAAAAAGGTCAATATTCCTTTGCATCTGTTATGCCAAACAGCTCGACGTACAAGAGTGTCAAGAAAAACTTTGGTGACAACATTGTCTACGGTTTGCAATTGGGAACATCCTACTATCTTGGATTCAACTTGGACCGTCAAAAGTATGACCACACTGCCAAAACTACGGATGAACAAAAAGCTTCTACCAAGAAAGCAATCCTGAACAAGGACTTCCGTCAAGCGGTGAACTTTGGTTTTGACCGCAAATCATATGCGGCACAAGTATCTGGATCTGATGCGGCTGAAAATACCCTTCGTAGTACCTTGGTGCCACCAACTTATGTCCAAGTCAATGGAGAAGATTTTGGTAAGGTCGTTGAAAAACAATTGGTTACCTATGGGGATCAATGGAAGGGTGTGAGCCTGGACGATGGTCAAACTAGCCTTTACAACCCAGAAAAAGCCAAGGCTTCATTTGCGAAAGCCAAAGCTGAATTGCAAAAACAAGGCGTTCAATTCCCAATTCATTTGGACTACATTGTCAGCCAAGTGGACAACAGCATGGTCCAACAAGCTAGCTCCTTCAAACAATCTGTAGAGTCAGCGCTTGGTGCAGACAATGTCGTTGTGGACCTTCAAAAGGTATCGGATGATGATTTCCAAAATATCACCTACTTCAGCGATACAGCGGCTGCGAGAGATTACGATATCTCAGGCGGTGGTTGGGCTCCTGACTACCAAGACCCATCGACTTACCTCGAAAGTATCAGCCCAGTAAATGGTTCTGTCTTCTACTATCTTGGTATTGATGCAGGTTCAAACAATCCAGCCATTGCAACAGTTGGTTTGGATCAATACGCTAACATGTTGAAAGACGCCGATGCTGAATTGTTGGATCAAGGAAAACGCTATGAAAAATATGCAGCAGCGCAAGCTTGGTTGACAGATAGCTCGATTACGCTTCCAACTGTCTCAAATGGTGGTGCTCCAATGCTTCAACGGACCGTGCCATACAGCCGTGCTGCTTCATGGGTAGGTACTAAAGGAACAGGAACATTCTACAAATACCTTGAAATGTCGAAAGATGTTGTCACCACAAAAGACTTTAACAAGGCCAAAGAAGAATGGTTGAAGAAAAAAGCAGAATCCAATAAAAAAGCTCAAGAAGATCTCAAAGATCACATTGAGAAGAAAAAATAAAAAAATCAATCATTGGTCTATCAATGAAGATAAAAAAGTCGGAGCCGTCATGTGAAGGCTCCGTTTTTTTTATGTCTCGAAAGTCAGTCTGTCTCATTTTTTAAGATGAAAGATAAATAAATCACCCGCTATTGAACTGTACTCACAAAAATAGATTTTTGGGTATGGTCCATAGACGGGTGATGATCATTCTATTCACTAAATCTTAAAAAATAGCCATCAGGGTCTAAAACTGCAAATTCATGAGGATAGATATAATGGTCACCAACACGAAATTTTCTTTTGTTATACCCTATGCTTTTTAGTGAAAGCGTTTCCTGTTTTAATTTAAATAAACTATAAAAAATGATATAATACATGTGAGTCAACCACTTTAAGGAGAACAATCCTGATGAAAAACAAAATAATATTAAGCTCTGTAACGCTTCTATCTGCATTTATACTAGCAGCATGCGGAAACGGAGAGAAGAAAGCAACAGAAACTACGGCTGCATCAACGACAAAAGCTCAAACAACAACTCCTGGGTCTTCTTCTAGGGCAAAAGAAATATCCCTTGCAGATACTCAACGTATCGGAAATGAAAATTTTGGTTATATCAATATCCCTAAAGATTGGGTCGTATATAATTTCAAAGCTCAAAGTAGCAAAACTCAAAGTAGCAAAACGCTCAAATATTCATCACCAGACAAACACAATATGTTGTTAATGGAATCAAACACTAAAGATACTGTTGAACTTGGCCCCAACGAAACCTTTGACGCACAGTTACTTGCGGACCGTTTATATAGCTTCTGGGGAAAAGCCAAAAATCAAACTAGTTTAGAAGGTGTAAAAGCTATTTTTGCCAGTGAGGACGCTTTCTTAATAAAAGTAACATTTAAAAATGGGAACATTTTGTACGAATGGGTATTCCAAAAAGGCGATAAAGTATACAATATCACAATCGTAGGTTCAGAAGATATGATTAAAGCCTTAAGACCTGTTCTCGAGCAATCTTGGGGCTTAGATCCAAATATTCCTGGGAAATAATCCCCAAAAGACTAAAAGAGAGTGGGACAGAAATTGGTAATTCGTTAGAATTCGATTTCGTTGTCCCACCTCCGCACAGTTGAGTAGGGCTGTAAAAGCTGATGAAATCAGCGTAGTAGAGCCCACTCAACCACTGCGTCTTGCTCGACAATCCAAAAATAATTGAGAGGCTAGGACTTTTGTCCCAGCCTCTTTCTTTTTTTGTTTCTTTTTCTACTCTAGTGATCTATTTTCTTATTCACTAAATCTTAAAAAATAGCCATCTGGATCTAGAACTGCAAATTCATGGGGATAGATATATTGTTCACCAACACGAAATTTTCTTTTAATTAATGGGCGATGAATAGGATAGTTGGCTTCTAACAATTTCTGATAGAGCCTAGGGACATCCTCTATACCAAAGGAGATGTTAATTCCTTGGCCAAATGGGTAGGTTAGTTCAGCTAATTCTTCAACTGTCCCCTCCTCTAGCATGAGCTGGCAATCTTCAAGAGACAGGAAGAGAAATTTTTCTTCTGGGCGCTCGTATTCGATGGTGAAACCGAGCAAATCACAGTAGAAGGAACGGGACTGTTCTATATTCGAAACCATAAACTCGGGAATTACTGCATTGTAGTTCATAAAGAAAATCCTTATAATTCAATTTCCAAGACAATCGGTGTGTGGTCTTGGCGTGCGCCTGAGTCAATCATGTCTGATTTAGTAACCTTATCTGCAATGCGGTTTGAGGTTAACCAATAGTCGATTCTCCAGCCTGTATTGTTGATTTTTGAAGTCTTGCTGCGTTGTGCCCACCAAGTGTAACGCTCCGGTACATCTCCGTGGAGGTGGCGGAAGGTATCTGTAAAGCCTGCTGCTAAAAGGTTGGTAAAGCCTGCACGTTCTTCGTCTGTGAAACCTGGTGAACGACGGTTGCTGGCAGGGTTGGCAAGGTCGATTTCCTTGTGGGCCACGTTGTAGTCTCCAGTAGCAAGGACAGGTTTTTCTTTGTCTAAGTCAGCCAAATATTCAGCATATTTGACATCCCATACTTGGCGTTCTGCTAGGCGTTTGAGGCCATCACCGGCATTAGGAGTATAGACTTGTGTTACAAAGAAGCCATCAAATTCCAGAGTAATGATCCGGCCTTCCAAGTCCATGGTCGAAGGAGCACCGATCTCTGGGAAAGTCACAATAGGGGAGAGCTCTTTTTTGTAGAGGAACATAGTCCCAGCGTAGCCTTTACGAGCCGGCTCTTGAGAAGAACGCCAGGTGTTTTCATATTGCGGAAAGAGTTCCTCAAGAATTTCGAGGTGTTTTTTAGTAGGTCCTTTGGCGGATAACTTGGTTTCTTGAATGGCAATGATATCTGCATCCTCAGCGACCAAGGTTTGAAGGACTTCTTGAGAGAGTTTAGCACGTGCTGAATCGCTGGTCAATGCAGCATTAAGCGAGTCGATATTCCATGAAATGAGTTTCATTGTGTTTCCTTTTCTTGACATAATTGATAGTTTTATTATAACAAAATTTTAATAATTTTCTGATCACAATGCCTTGAAAGCTCTTGTGAAATCTATTATAATAGATTGAATTCATTTGGAGAAAGGGAGTTCTTTATGAAATTTTACTCTTATAACTATGTGTTGGGTCAGATCAGTCAGCAAAATTGGGTGACCATTGGGATCTCTGGTTTGCTCATTCTACTGACTGGTTTTTTTGCGGTGAAAGCCTATCGGGATAAGCACGATAGCAAATTCCGTGAATTATCCATTATCTCGATTTTGACTCTGGTTGCAGTGGTCTTGATCGGCATCAGCAGTTTCCAAAATAGCCAAAGTAATAATGACCAATTTCAACGTTCTCTGCATTTTATTGAGGTCATCTCAAAGGAGTTGGATGTCAAAAAAGAAGACGTCTATGTCAATACTTCAGCAGCCACAGATGGGGCGATCCTGAAGGTTGGAGAGGTTTATTACCGAGCTATCGCAGGATCTGACCCAGATAGCTACCTATTAGAAAAGATGGATCTGTATAAAACAGACGTGGAACTTGTGGAGGTGAACAAATGATAGTAAATTTTTTAAACATCTTGATTAAATTAGCTTTGGGCTTGATTTCCTTGGTATTTGTCATCAATGTGACCGGGAAAGGAAACTTAGCACCAAATTCTGCAGTAGACCAGATACAGAACTTTGTTCTTGGGGGCATTATTGGTGGGGTCATCTACAATAGCTCCATTACCATTCTTCAATACATTGTGATTCTCTTAATGTGGACTATTTTGATCTTGCTCTTAAAATGGCTCAATACCAATGTTCGTTTTATGAAGCACTTGATTGATGGAAAACCAACTGTCATCATTAAAAATGGGAAACTGGATCCGGAAGCGTGTCGTTCCAAAGGACTTTCTGCTTCAGATGTTGCTTTGAAACTACGTGGACAAGGGATTTTTCAATTAAAAGATGTGAAGCGCGCTGTTATTGAACAAAATGGTCAATTGATCGTTGTCCGTGCGGGGGATGAGAATCCTAAATACCCAATCATTATGGATGGTGTGGTTCAGCTTGAAATTTTGGAAACAATTGGGAAAAGTGAAGAGTGGTTGCTAGCTGAATTGGAAAAAGAAGGCTATGACAACGTTTTGGATATTTTCATTGCTGAGTATGACAAAGGAAAAATCAATGTTGTGACTTATTAGAAAAAAAGATTGGGCGAGCATGTCCAATCTCAAATTGAAGACAAAATAGTCTTAAAAACTTTCCTTAGGTGAGTACGGACGTCAGCGAACTTCTACGAAGTTCCATGACTTAGTTTTGAACCTAAAGTTTCAAAACTCCCGAGTTCCTGAAACAATTGTGTTTCAGGAACTTTTCTCACGGCGGAAAGTTTCGACATATGCTTGAATAAGCTTAAAAATTAAAAATCAATATTTTTTCAACCACCTCACATAAGGTTGTACATGTAAAAAAGTTTGTGTTAATTTCAAGATTGGGCGAGCAGGTCCAATCTTTTTTCTTCATAAAATTCCAGGAAAGGTCCCTTCCTTTTCTTGAGATACTCTTGGAAAAATAGTAAAATGGAAGGTAAGTGTTGATTAGAAAAGAAGGATAGAACATTTCATGAAGAAGAAAATACGGAAGTTTGAGAATCATTCGATAACACGCAGACTCTATCTGCTGTTTAGTTTGATTTGCCTTCTTTTTTTGGTTCTGATTGCCCGACTTGGCTATATGCAGATCTCTCACCAAGCCTACTATACGGATAAATTGGCAAAAGCTACCAAAAAGACGGTCAAACAAGGGAGTGTGCGAGGGCAAATCTATGATGCTTCTGGTAAGCCCTTGGTGGAAAATGTGGGAAAACAAGTCCTGACTTTTACGCGCGATCGTAAAATGACGGCCCAAGAAATGCGAGAGACAGCTGGGAAACTCCTGCAGTATGTCGACGTAGAAAATCCTCAAGTAACCGAACGGCAAGAAGTGGATTACTATCTAGCCAATACCAAGGTCTACCAAGAGGTCGTGGAACACCTGCCTGAGAAAAAGAAATTTGATACCGATGGCAATCGTCTACCAGAAGCTAAAATCTATCAAGCGGCAGTGGACAGCATTGACCCTTCAAAACTCGGTTACACAGATGATGAGAAAAAGATTATCTATCTTTATAGCCAAATGAATGCTGTGGAGAATTTTGCGACGGGGATTATTTCGACGCAAGCACTAGGAGCTGAGCAGATTGCGACCATCGCGGCTGACAGTCAGGACCTTCCTGGAATTGCGATCACGACCAGCTGGGACCGCAAGGTTTTGGATACTCCTTTAGCTTCTATCATCGGAACGGTTTCGACTGAGCAGGCAGGACTTCCAGCAGAAGAAGTCGAGGAATATGTCAAAAAAGGTTATGCCCTCAATGACCGGGTTGGAACATCTTATCTCGAAAAGGAATACGAAAACGTCCTTCAAGGAAAACGCAGTGAAAAAGAAATTCTCCTGGATAAAAATGGCAACATGGATAAAGTGGTAGACATTTCAAAAGGAGCTAAGGGAGAAAACCTCAAGCTCTCGATTGACTTGGATTTCCAAAAAGGGGTGGAAGATATTCTCCGCTCTGCCTTTAGCGCAGAGTTGCAAGCTGGAAATGCGACCTACTCCGAAGGTGTCTATGCTGTAGCCCTTGAGCCTGATACAGGGAAAGTCCTTGCCATGGCAGGGATCAAACACCAGGCTGGTAGTCAAGATTTATCAACCGATGCTTTGGGAACAGTCACCAATGTTTTCGTCCCAGGATCGGTCGTTAAAGGAGCAACCTTGACTTCAGGATGGGAAAATGGTGCCATTTCCGGCAATCAGGTACTGACCGATCAGCCCATTGTTTTTGCAGGATCAGCTCCTATCAATTCTTGGTTTACCCAATACGGCAGTCGCTCCATCAATGCAGTAGAAGCTTTGGAATATTCTTCTAATACCTACATGGTCCAGATTGCTCTTAAGATGATGGGGCAACCCTACACTCCCAATATGACCTTACAAGTGGATCAGGTGGACCCTGCTATGAAAAAATTGCGTTCTACTTTTGCAGAGTATGGTCTTGGAACATCAACGGGGATTGACCTTCCCAATGAATCGACTGGTTTTATTCCAAAAGACTACACAGTCGGCAATTATTTGACCAATGCCTTTGGCCAGTTTGACAACTATACACCGATGCAATTGGCCCAGTATGCGGCAACCGTTGCAAATGATGGGAAGAGGGTGAGTCCTCATGTCGTCGAAGGCATCTATGACAATAATGATCAAGGGGGGCTTGGTCAGTTGAAAAAAGCGATCGAAACCAAGGAGCTCAATCAGGTCCATATCTCAGCGGAGGACATGGCTTTGATCAAGCAAGGGTTCTACCAAGTTGCAAATGGTACGAGTGGGTTAACGACAGGAAAGACTGTGGGTCGAGGTGCTAGTGTGCCCATTAGTGCAAAGACCGGTACAGCTGAAACCACAGTCGATGGAGGCAAACAAGCCATTAATACCAATGTGGTGGCTTATGCACCGTCAAACAATCCAAAGATTGCGGTAGCAGTGGTTTTTCCACATAATACCAATCTACAAGCGACGGTCAGTCATTCCATTACGCGTGACATTATTAACTTATACAATCAGAAACACCCCATGAATTAGAAAGGAAACTATGCTTTATCCAGCACCTATTGCAAAATTAATTGACAGCTATTCGAAGTTGCCAGGAATTGGGATCAAAACAGCGACTCGTCTGGCTTTTTACACCATTGGTATGTCAGATGATGATGTCAATGAATTTGCCAAAAACTTACTGAATGCCAAGCGTGAGCTAGGGTATTGCAGTATTTGTGGCAATTTAACCGATGAAGAAACCTGTGAGATTTGTCGAGATGAAACGCGGGATCCATCCCTCATTCTTGTTGTAGAAGATAGCAGGGATGTATCTGCTATGGAAAATATCCAGGAGTACCACGGTCGCTACCATGTCTTGCATGGCTTGATCTCGCCCATGAATGGCGTGGGACCCGATGACATCAATCTCAAGAGTTTGATTAGTCGCTTGATGGATGGAACAGTCACAGAGGTCATTGTTGCGACCAATGCGACGGCAGATGGGGAAGCGACATCTATGTATATCTCGCGCGTGCTCAAGCCAGCAGGGATCAAAGTGACCCGTTTGGCACGGGGGCTAGCAGTTGGAGCCGATATCGAGTATGCGGACGAAGTGACCTTGCTTCGCGCGATTGAAAATCGGACAGAATTATAAGAGAAGTTCTTTCGAAAGGGCTATCATTGTGGTATACTATCAAGTAAGAAATCAAGGGAACAATTAGGGAGAAACTATGAGTAAACAAGACTTAATCCTGTTGTATGGTGGACGTAGTGCAGAGCGTGAAGTATCTGTTCTTTCAGCAGAAAGCGTGATGCGCGCGATTGATTACCAAGCATTTTCGGTTCAAACCTACTTTATTACGCAGTCAGGAGACTTCATCCAGACGCAAGCTTTTGAAGAGAAACCAGCGGATGATGAGAAATTGATGACCAATGAGACAGTGGACTGGTCTAAAAAAGTGGCTCCATCTGCGATTTACAAGGAAGGAGCAGTGGTCTTTCCAGTTCTTCATGGACCGATGGGAGAAGATGGTTCCATTCAAGGCTTCTTAGAAGTCTTGAAGATGCCTTATGTTGGCTGTGGTATCCTAGCTTCCAGTGTGGCGATGGACAAGATCACGACCAAACGGGTCTTAGAGTCTGCAGGAATTCCGCAAGTTCCTTATGTAGCTGTAGTGGAAGGCGATGACGTGGATGAGAAAATTGCTGCAATTGAAGCGACTCTCTCTTATCCTGTCTTTACCAAACCATCCAATATGGGTTCAAGCGTAGGGATTTCAAAATCTGAAAACCAAACAGAGCTTCGGGCTGCTCTCGAATTGGCCTTCAAATACGATAGCCGTGTCTTGGTAGAACAAGGAGTCAATGCGCGTGAGATCGAAGTTGGACTACTTGGAAACTATGATGTGAAGAGCACCTTGCCAGGTGAAGTTGTGAAAGATGTGGCCTTCTATGATTATGATGCCAAATACATCGACAACAAAATTACCATGGCGATTCCAGCTCAATTGGACCCTGAGGTTGTGAAAACCATGCGGACCAACGCAGAAAAAGCCTTTCGTGCGGTCGGCGGTCTGGGCTTGGCGCGTTGTGATTTCTTCTATACTGATAAAGGAGAGATCTTCTTAAACGAACTCAATACCATGCCTGGATTTACCCAATGGTCTATGTATCCTTTGCTTTGGGACAATATGGGACTCAACTATACAGATTTGATCACCAAGTTAGTAGAGCTTGGAAAAGAAGTCTTCCAAAAACACGAAGCGCATTTGTTGTAAGAAAAGAGAGAGTGGGACAGAAATCGGTAATTCGTTAGAATTCGATTTCGTCGTCCCACCTCCGCACAGTTGAGTAGGGCTGTAAAAGCTGATGAAATCAGCGTAGTAGAGCCCACTCAACTACTGCGTCTTGCTCGACAATCCAAAAACAATCAAGAGGCTAGGACTTCTGTCCCAGCCACTTTTTTTGTGGTCTAGAATATGGTATAATGAGAAGAATTTGAAACGAGCGTCCAAATTTTTGAAGACGCTACGGAGAACTGAGGAGTCGGATATGAATCTCACATTACATGAAGTTGCTCATCTAGTACATGCAAAAAATGATATCAGCCAATTTGAAGATGTGGCCCTCGTCAAGCCTGAATTTGACAGCCGTTTGATTGGGCCGGGAGACCTTTTTGTTCCGTTAAAGGGAGCGCGTGATGGTCATGATTTCATCGAGACCGCTTTTGAAAATGGAGCCGTAGCCACTTTTTCAGAGAAAGTGATTGAAGGCCACCCTTATATTTTGGTGGAAGATGTTTTGAGTGCTTTTCAAACATTGGCTGCAGCCTATCTTCAAAAGACAAAAGTGGATGTTTTGGCTGTGACAGGGTCAAATGGTAAAACAACCACAAAAGATATGTTGGCACAGCTTTTGTCCACTACCTACCTGACCTATAAAACACAGGGAAACTATAATAATGAAATTGGTCTTCCTTATACGGTTCTCCATATGCCAGAAGGGACAGACAAACTCGTCCTTGAAATGGGGCAAGACCATCTAGGAGATATCCATCTCTTGTCAGAACTGGCGCATCCCAAGGTTGCTATTGTTACCTTAATTGGGGAAGCCCATTTGGAATTTTTCAAAGATCGAAGCGAGATCGCAAAAGGAAAACTCCAAATTGCGGATGGCATGCCAGAAGGTGGCCTTCTGGTGGTTCCAGCTGATCCGATCGTGAATGCCTACCTCCCTGAAAAACAAAAAGTGGTCCGCTTTGGTCCAGACGAGGAGATTTTTATTACCGAGTTGGTAGAGCGAAAGGATAGCTTAACTTTCCGTGCTAATTTCTTAGAAGAAGCGATTGACCTGCCAGTAACAGGCAAATACAATGCGACCAATGCCATGATTGCAGCTTATGTTGCCCTGCAAGAAGGAGTGAGCGAAGCGGCGATTCGTGATAGTTTTGCTACCTTGCAATTGACGCGTAACCGCACGGAATGGAAAAAGGCCAGTAACGGAGCAGATATTTTATCCGATGTCTACAATGCTAATCCGACGGCTATGCGCTTGATTTTAGAAACCTTCTCGACTATTCCTGCCAATCCAAATGGCCGAAAATTAGCCGTCCTTGCAGATATGAAAGAACTAGGGGAGCAATCGGTAGATCTGCACAACCAAATGATCCTCAGCCTCTCACCGGATGTCTTGGATACCGTTATTTTCTATGGGCAAGACATTGCGGGCTTGGCTCAATTAGCGAGTCAGATGTTCCCACTTGGACATGTCTATTATTTCAAAAAAACAGCTGAGGAAGACCAGTTTGAGGACATGGTCAAACAAGTCAAGGAAAGCTTAAAAGAGCAGGACCAAATCCTCATCAAGGGAAGCAATTCCATGCATTTAGCCAAATTGGTAGAGGAATTGGAAAAAGCCTAGCAAATGTGAAGGAAGTTATACAAAAATAGGCTACTATAAACTAAAGGAATAAAAAAATGACATTTTGGGATTTATTGATTACGAACCAAAAATCAGCCCCGCCTGAGTTTGGGCTCTGGTATGTTTTCCTACCAGCTTCCTTGTTGGTGGTTGGCTACTTTTCTATCAAATATGCACAGTCTAAAAGCTACCAACGCTTTTGGTATTGGGCACAATTGATTCAAGTTTTGACCATCAATGCTTGGTATATTCTCGCCCACATGCCTTTGACAGACAATTTGCCCTTTTATCATTGTCGCTTGGCTATGCTTGCGATCCTCTTTGCACCTAGAGGGACCTATATCAAGCAATACTTTGCCTTGTTGGGAGTTCTAGGATCCATTGCGGCTTTGGTTTATCCGGCCTTTGATCCCTTCCCATTCCCTCATATTACTGTACTCAATCTGATTTTTAGTCACTGGGCCTTGTTTGCCAATAGTTTGATTTACCTACAGGATTTTTATCAGTCGGAAAAACAGGACAACTTACGGATTGTTAAGATCACCTTTGGTATGAATGCAGTCATCTTTTTGGTCAATCTTTTGACCAGAGGAGATTACGGCTTCTTACGACGTCCACCAATCATTGGAGACCACGGTGCTCTTTTGAACTACCTCTTGGTCAGCATCGTGATGGTGGCTGGTATTTGCTTGGTCAACCAGCGCTACAAATACAAGATGGTTGAAGAGAGTATTGTTTCGCGTTCGGAATAGAAAAAAGAGTAGATGAGGGAAAGAAATCATGGCACTTTGGGACTTATTTTTTACCAGTCAACCAACATCCCCTCCTCGATTGGGGGTCTGGTATTTCTTATTGCCGACTTCTTTGGTAGTGGTGGGAGTTCTGTCCGTTCGATTTGCTCACTCCAAAAGCTACCAAACCTTTTGGTATTGGGGACAGTTGATCCAGTTGCTCATCATCAACTCTTGGTATTTAGCAGCTCGCTTGCCTTTTTCAGAGAGTCTTCCCTTCTATCATAGCCGGATGGCCATGTGGATTATTCTTTTGGCCCCCAAGGGAAGCTTCAAGCAATATTTTGCCCTCGTGGGAGTCTTTGGCTCCATTATGGCCTTGGTTCATCCTGTTTTTTATCCCTACCCTTTTCCTCACGTTTCCTCGATCAACAATGTCTTTGGTCACTGGGCCCTCTTGGCCAACTGCCTAATCTATCTGGTTCAATCCTACCAGGTGGAAGAAGGGGCCGTTTGGAAGATCTGTCAGATGACGTTTGGGGTCAATGCCATTATTGTTCTAGCCAACCTTGTAACGGGCGGAAACTATGGCTTTCTGCGTCGACCACCTGTGCTAGGAGACCATGGCCTTGTTCTCAACTATTTCATCGTGACAGTCCTAATGACGGGGACACTGATCCTCATCAATACTATCGTTCAGTACAGTAAGAAAAGAAGAATACCTGAATCTGTTTAAATAAGGAGGGTTTTATGCATCAATTTTTCACTACAGAATCAACAGAACCACCAGCAATCTCAGCACTTTGGTATAGTGTGATGGTCTTGTTAATTGTGACAGCGATCATGATGTCACTTCGCTATTATCAGAATGAGCAATTTCGCAAATGCTTTCAATACTTACAAGGCTTCCAGTTAATTTGCTTGTATCTTTGGTATTTTGCCTACCACATTCCTTGGTCCAACAGTTTACCATTTTATCATTGCCGCTTGGCCATGTTTGCGGTCTTGTTTTTACCAGACAGATGGAAAAGCAAACAGTTCTTTGCCTTGATGGGAGTGAGTGGAGCCATCTTTGCTTTGGGCTATCCAGTCTTTGATCCCTACATTTTCCCTCATATTACGAGCTTTTCTTTCCTCCTCGGACATTACTGTCTCCTGATCAATTCCTTGATTTATCTCCTGAGATGGTATGATCGAAACCTCTTAAAAAATAGTCAGATTGTTCTCTATACCTTTGTTTTAGATTTATTCCTGGTTGGAGTCAATCAATTGACGGGAGGTAATTATGGTTTGATGGCCCGCCCTCCGATTATGAGAGGGGATAAGGTGTGGCTCAACTACCTGGTTGTATCTAGTATTTTAGCCCTTGCTTTATTACTCTTTAATCAGATCTTCAATCGTAGAAGTGAGCGGGTAAAAGTGAGAAAATAACCAGTATAAAGGTTGGGGCATCTCTGTCTCAACCCTGTTTTATATCAAAGGAGAATATATGAAGCGTTTCTTGCTAATGATCTCCCTCGTTTGGAGTTTGTTTTGTACAATAACGACAGCATATGCGGATGAAGAAGTTCGCTATTCGATTGAATCCTATGTAGGACACCTCCAATTGCGGGAAGATAGCCAGGCAACATTTACACAAGAGATCACCTATCAGTTTCAGACAGGCTATCATGGTCAATATGTGACCTTAGGAAGCGCTGATCCTCTTCCAAAAGGGTTTAAGATTCATCGTAATCCTGAGGTGGAAGCCTATGTGGATGGGGAAAAACGAGAGATTCGTGTAGAGGAAACAGACCTGGAAGATGGCCGTCAATTAAAAATATACAATGCCCGTATCGTCGGTGGCACGGTCAAGATCAAAGTGAAATGGAAGATTGATCATCTCTTGACTTTCTACAAGGATATTGCAGAACTGAATTGGTTTCCTATTTCAGATGGAGATGAGAAAGTCGCGAAATTAGATTTTTATGTGGATGGCTTGGATGCTAAGCAGGGAAAACTGTATGCCCATACTGGTTACTTTAATCCACCAGCCCAAGTCGAACGGACTGAAACTGGTTATCATATTTGGACAAAGGATTTTCCAAAAAATGGAAAGCTCGAACTGCATGCCTATTGGCCAATGACAGAAGCCCTGCGTCGAGACCAAGCAAATGAGATTAACAAGGGAAATGGAAAAGAGAAATTTCTCAAAAAAGAGAAATCCATTGAACAAAAAACGTTCCTCTATCGGACACTACTACTTAAGGTTGTACCAATTGTATCGATTCTTTTATTTATCCTCGCTTTCATTCCATGGATCCGGTATTTTATCAGTACCAGAACTCGTCGGATTGCAAAAGGAGTACGATTATACGAACCACCACAGAATTTACCTCCTCTTGTCCTAGCTAAGGCACTGTATCAACTTGATTTTGAACGGATGGTGATATCTAGAGAGAAAGGACCATTAAAATTCAATCATCTCATCCAAGCAACTATATTGGATCTCATTGATCGAGGAAATCTTCGTTTGACTAGGAATGAAAATGGGGAAACCTTGACCTGTCTCCATTATGAAGGCTTGGCTGATTTTGAATTGAAGTTTATTGAAATGATCTTTGATCAAGAATCTGAAATCAATATCAGTGAAGTATTTTCAAGGTATAAAATCGACAAAGCAGCCTTAAAAAAAGATTTTCGAGCTGCTAAATCAGACACACAACGAGACCGTATTCGAAAAGTCGGAAGTGCCGTTCAATCGCTTTTAAAAAAGGATGCCCAGCAATTGTCAAAAGGGGTAGAAAAGGAAATTGCAAAATTAGGATTGCCTTCTTATTTTAGAGACTTATCTGAAAAAGAAGAAGCTTTTTCTAAAACAGGCTGTGCCCTACACTTTTGGCTCTTACTTATCTTATTTGTGAGCATGTGTTTCTTATCTCTTGGATTTGGATCACACCTATCTTCATTCTATTTTTGGATTATTTTACTTTTGGTTTTGTTATTCATTCCATTTTATATTGTTGTGAAAATCCGTGAAGATCATCTACAATCCTTAGAGAACTTGGATTCACAATTCCAATGGATGGCCTTTCGAAATATGATCGAAAGTATTCCAAATTTCAACCAAGCAGAACTTGAGAGTGTCATCCTATGGAATCGCATCTTAGTCTATGCAACCATGTATGGCCAAGCAAAAAAAGTGAGCCAGGTACTCCAAAATCATCAGATTCCCTTACCATATGAAGACTGGGACACCGTTCTTTGGCTAACAACCTCCCCAAATACCTTCCTAGACGGCTCTACCTTGATGAACTATGCAGATGATTCCTATAGTGTTTCAAGCTTCTCTATTAACTCTTCAGATGGCAGTGGCGGCTTTGACGGCGGTGGCTTCTCTGATGGTGGCGGTGGCGGAGGATTTGGTGCCTTTTGATAGCCGTGAAAAGAAGACTAGAATCTACGGATTTTGGTCTTTCTTTTTGCTTTCAAAGAAGAATCATCGTTGAAAAAAGTGCCTATTTTCGCTATAATAGGACAGATAGAGAAATTGAGGAGAAATCCGATGTAGAGATGAATTTGTAAATTTATCAGAAAAATAAAAAGAGAAAGAATTAGGAATATGAACGTACAAGAAGAAATTAAAAAACGCCGTACCTTTGCCATTATCTCCCACCCGGATGCTGGTAAAACGACGATTACAGAGCAGTTGCTCTACTTTGGGGGAGAGATTCGGGAAGCCGGTACTGTCAAAGGGAAGAAAACAGGAAACTTTGCTAAATCTGACTGGATGGATATCGAGAAGCAACGTGGGATTTCGGTAACCTCATCTGTTATGCAGTTCGACTATGATGGCAAACGGGTCAATATCCTTGATACGCCAGGGCACGAGGACTTCTCAGAAGATACTTATCGGACCTTGATGGCGGTGGACGCTGCCGTCATGGTGGTAGACTCTGCCAAAGGGATTGAAGCTCAAACCAAGAAATTGTTTGAGGTTGTGAAACACCGTGGCATTCCCGTCTTTACCTTTATGAATAAGCTGGACCGTGACGGTCGTGAGCCACTGGACCTCTTACAAGAATTAGAAGAAGTCTTGGGAATCGCCAGTTACCCAATGAACTGGCCGATTGGGATGGGGAAAGCCTTTGAGGGACTCTATGACCTTTATAACCAACGTTTGGAACTCTATAAAGGAGACGAGCGTTTTGCTAGTCTAGAAGACGGAGACAAGCTTTTTGCCAACAACCCTTTCTACGAGCAAGTAAAAGACGATATCGAACTCTTGCAAGAAGCAGGAAATGACTTTTCAAAAGAAGCCATCCTTGCGGGTGAATTGACTCCCGTCTTCTTCGGCTCAGCCTTAACCAATTTTGGAGTACAGACTTTCTTGGAAACCTTCCTCAAGTTTGCTCCGGAGCCACACGGCCACAAGAAGACAGATGGCGAACTTGTCGATCCTTATGACAAGGATTTCTCAGGCTTTGTCTTTAAAATCCAAGCCAATATGGACCCTCGTCACCGCGACCGGATCGCCTTTGTGCGGATCGTATCTGGCGAATTTGAGCGTGGGATGAGCGTCAACCTGCCTCGTACTGGTAAGGGCGCTAAGTTATCTAACGTGACTCAATTTATGGCCGAAAGCCGTGAAAATGTCAGCAATGCTGTAGCAGGAGACATCATCGGGGTTTACGATACCGGTACTTATCAGGTTGGAGATACTTTGACAGTGGGCAGAAACAAGTTTGAATTTGAACCACTGCCAACCTTTACGCCTGAAATCTTCATGAAAGTGTCAGCTAAGAACGTCATGAAGCAAAAATCCTTCCACAAAGGGATTGAGCAATTGGTGCAAGAAGGAGCTATTCAGCTCTATACCAACTACCAAACAGGTGAATACATGTTAGGTGCCGTTGGTCAACTTCAGTTTGAAGTCTTTAAGCACCGGATGGAAAATGAATACAATGCCGAAGTGGTCATGAGCCCAATGGGTAAAAAGACCGTTCGCTGGATCAAACCAGAAGACTTAGATGAGCGCATGTCTTCAAGCCGGAATATCTTGGCGAAGGACCGCTTTGACCAACCTGTCTTCCTCTTTGAAAACGACTTTGCCCTCCGCTGGTTTGCGGATAAGTATCCAGATGTTGAGCTGGAAGAAAAGATGGGGTAAGGAACGATTCAAAATCGATCCATAACAATAGAATAAGAAAACGAAAATCTATCCGTTTTCGCTTATAAAGGAGAAATGATGGGATTATTAAGTGGTTTGATGGGCAATGCCTCTCAAAAGAATGTTGATAAAGTAGAAAGAGATCTGGAAGATATCTTGGTGCCGGGAGAGCAAGTCACACTTGCTTTTAGCTTGATTCGTGATTTAATCGTCTTTACAGAGTTTCGTTTGATCTTGGTGGATAAGCAAGGAGTAACAGGAAAGAAAACGTCCTACAAATCCCTTCCTTATCGCTCGATCTCTCGATTTTCAGTCGAAACTTCCGGTCATTTTGATTTGGATGCCGAATTAAAAATCTGGGTCTCTTCTGCAGTCGAGCCTTCAGAAGTTTTACAATTCAAGAGTGACAGCAGCGTCATTGAAATCCAGCAAGCATTAGCCAGTGCAGTTTTTAAATAAAAATATCATTTTGATAGAGAACAGTTGAGAAAGGAGACGGAATGTTTATCGAAAAACAATTGGGTCAAGATCGGAAATGGATCAATATCGACTCGGATATGATTGCTGAAAACTCATATCTTTATAAAAAATACGAGATTGACAAAGAAACCATTGAGTACGCGATGGATAAGAACGAACGTGCCCATATGGATTATAATCGAGAAAACGGTACGATCACATTTATCTACAATGTATTGGATTTAGAAAAGGACAAGGAATACTACGAAACCATCCCTATGACCTTTATCGTTCAAGATACGCGACTCGTGACCATCAGTAACCAGGACAATGCCTATATCATTGAACAAATGGTTCGCTATTTGGAAAGCCATGGGGAGTTGTCGATCTATAAGTTGCTTTTTGCAGGTCTTGAAATGATCAGTAATGCTTATTATCCGATTATTGATCGCTTAGATAAGCACAAGGATGAACTCAATCGTTTGCTTCGAAAGACAACGACGACCAAGAATCTTTATGCCCTGTCTGACCTTGAGACCGGTATGGTGTATCTGGTCGCAGCAGCCAAGCAAAATCGGATGTTGCTAGAACATATTAAAGCGCATGCCATTTATCGCAGGATGAATGATGTTGAAAAAGAGCAGTTTGATGATGCCATGATCGAAGCGCGTCAGTTGGCTTCGATGACTGAGTTGATTTCCAATGTCTTGCAACAGTTGTCAGGATCTTACAACAATATCCTAAACAACAACTTGAATGACAATTTGACAACCCTAACCATCTTTGAAGCCTTGTTGGCGGTTTTAGCCGTTATCACCGGTTTCTTTGGAATGAATATCCCTCTTCCGATGACAAAGGATCCCAATGCTTGGATTTATGTATCCGTATGTAGCTTTATATTATGGCTCATTTTGGGAAAGGTTATGCGGTGGATTGTGAAACAAAGATAAAAAAGAGGCTTGGAGAAATCCGAGCCTCTTCGTATCTAGAATAATCTGAGAAATAGGAACCATCTAGACACCTGCCCTCCTCTCCAAAGAAGGGGCAGTGTGAATAGTTCATTGACTGTACAAAATCTTCTTGGAAATAGTAGGAGTAGATTTAATAGTACTGAGTGGTTCTAAATAAATCAGAACTTAGAATAAATCGTTGAATCAGATAAAATGATCCTATTTCTTTATACAGAAATATTTTAGATACTAACTGTATTATACATATTTATTTGTAAAAACGCAAGAACTACCAAAAAAAGTTTTTCCGAAGTTTTTATACTCCTATTTAAAGGGATTCTTGAACGGTGTCAGAAGAAAGTCAGCTAAATCTAGGGGAAACTGCCCTCTTGACTATTTTCAAGTTTTTAAAAATTTTTCCTAAAAAATAAAATTATTCTCCTTTGACTATCATTTGGTCGTCCATTGTGTTATACTAGATAAGTTGCAAACTTGTATGAGAGAAATGCTGGTGAGATGGAACAATTAGAAAAGGAATGTTGGTCAATCTCCCACAAGGAGGATCTTGGTGTCTTTTCGTTTGGAAAACGACTTTAATCAACCAAATCCGCTAGTGCGAAAACATTTTTCGCAGAAGGGAATTCCATAAAAAAACGATTGGGTTTTCCTTTAGATGAGTCTTGCGACAGGTAACCGGGAAGGAGACTTCCTATGCAATCAGTGCGTTTTCGCATTGAAAAGAAGTGTGATAAAGTGGCTTCGCACCACTTTTTAGAAAGAAGAAAGAATTGAAATTCAATGAATTTAACTTATCTGCTGAATTATTAGCAGAAATTGAAAAAGCTGGCTTTGTAGAAGCGAGCCCCATCCAAGAACAAACCATTCCTTTGGCCCTTGAAGGAAAAGATGTCATTGGTCAAGCGCAAACAGGGACCGGTAAAACGGCTGCTTTCGGTCTTCCAACGTTGGAGAAGATTGATGTAAATAACACAGTGATTCAAGCCCTTGTTATTGCCCCAACGCGTGAATTGGCCGTTCAAAGTCAGGAAGAATTGTTCCGCTTTGGACGCAGTAAGGGTGTTAAAGTTCGCTCTGTCTATGGTGGATCAAGCATTGAAAAGCAAATTAAAGCTTTGAAGTCAGGTGCTCACATCGTTGTGGGAACACCTGGACGCTTGCTAGATTTGATCAAGCGCAAGGCCTTGAAGCTCGATCATATTGAAACCTTGATCCTGGATGAAGCAGATGAAATGCTCAACATGGGCTTCTTAGAAGATATCGAAGCCATCATTAGCCGTGTCCCAGAAACACGCCAAACATTGCTCTTTTCAGCAACGATGCCAGAAGCCATCAAACGCATCGGTGTTCAGTTTATGAAAGAGCCAGAACACGTTAAGATTGCGGCCAAAGAATTGACAACCGATTTGGTTGATCAATACTATATTCGTGTCAAAGAAGGCGAAAAATTCGATACCATGACTCGATTGATGGATGTCGAGCAGCCTGAACTTGCCATCGTCTTTGGTCGGACCAAACGCCGGGTCGATGAATTGACTCGTGGCTTGAAGATTCGTGGTTTCCGGGCAGAAGGAATTCACGGAGATTTGGATCAAAACAAACGCCTCCGAGTCCTACGTGACTTTAAAAATGGGAACTTGGACGTCTTGGTAGCAACAGACGTTGCGGCACGTGGCTTGGATATTTCAGGTGTTACCCATGTCTACAACTACGATATTCCACAAGATCCAGAAAGCTATGTTCACCGGATCGGACGGACAGGTCGTGCTGGGAAAACAGGGCAATCCATTACCTTTGTATCGCCAAATGAAATGGGCTATTTGCAAATCATTGAGAACTTGACCAAAAAGCGGATGAAGGGAATGAAACCTGCAACAGCAGAAGAAGCCTTCCAAGCGAAAAAACAAGTAGCGCTGAAGAAAATTGAGCGAGACTTTGAAGATGAAAAAATCCGGACCAACTTTGAGAAGTTTGGCAAGGATGCTCGCAAATTGGCTGCAGAATTCACTCCTGAAGAATTGGCTATGTATATTTTGAGCTTGACCGTTCAAGATCCAGATAGTCTTCCAGAAGTTGAAATTGCGCGTGAAAAACCATTGCCATTTAAACCATCCGGTGGTGGCTTTGGTGGAAAAGGAAAAGGTGGCCGTGGGAATGGCCGTCGTGGAGACCAACGCCGTGACCGAAATCGCAGAGATGACCGTGAAGGTGGACGCCGTGATTTCAAACGCAAGTCCAATAAAAATAGCCGAGACTTTGAAGGTAAAGGCAACAAACGTCCTCATCGTACTTCTAATGAAAAGAAAAATGGATTTGTCATCCGCAACAAAGGGGATAAATAAGTCCTAAAGACGGTCTAGCAATAGGCCGTCTTTTTAATGAAAATCAAAAATACAAGGGTTAACTAGCTGTTAACCCTTGTATATTTATAAGGAGACCTAAATGATAACTGACTCTTTTAGAAAAATGTATCATGATAAGGAGCATCCTAAAAAAGTCAGAAAACAGAAAGAACGGATTCCTAAAACGGAATGTTTCTGTTAACATATTAAGTTTACAATTATTTCTAAGCTTTGTCAAGGTTTTTTTCTTATATTTTTAAAAATTTTTAACGAAAAAGATAAAAATTGACAATCTTAGCTAAAAGGTTATAATGAATATAATAACTATATTAATCATAAAGAGGTGGCGTCCATGGTGATTGCATTAAAAAACGATGATCTAGAAGTACAATGTAAGACATTTGGAGGGGAATTGAGCTCCATTCGTAATAAAGAAGGCATAGAATATCTCTGGCAGGGGGATCCAGAGTATTGGTCAGGACAAGCGCCGGTTCTGTTTCCGATTTGCGGGAGTGTTCGTAATGGCCAAGTACAGTATCATCTAAAAGATGGAGTGAAGACAGGCCAGCTTCCAAGACACGGCCTCATTCGCAAGAGAGAGTTTGAACTCAAAGAACAAACAGACCATCGTCTTGTCTTTGAAATCACCTCAAACGACGAGAGCTTACAAAATTATCCCTACCATTTTCGAGTGGAAATCGATTATGAATTGAAAGGGAAAGAGATCACCATCACGTATCGCGTGCAAAATTTAGAGTCAGATCAAGTCATGCCTTATTTCATTGGAGGGCATCCAGCCTTTCGTTGTCCCCTTTTAGCAGATGAAGACTATGAAGACTACGAGTTGATTTTTGAAAAAGAAGAAAGCTGTAGCGTTCCTCTCTTGTTCACAGAAACCGGTTTGGTTGATCGCCTGCAGCGGACGCCATTTTTAGACCATAGCCGTAGCCTACCTTTGCGCCATGAACTGTTTGAAAAAGACGCCATTATTTTAGATCAGTTAGCCTCTAAATCTGTGCAGCTCCTCTCGAAAAAATCTGGTAAAGGTTTGGAATTTGCCTTTGCAGATTTTGAGAATCTCGTCCTTTGGTCTACCAATAACAAGGGGCCTTTCATTGCCTTGGAGCCTTGGACGGGTATTTCCACATCTGCAGAAGAGGGCGATTTCTTCGAAGATAAAAAAGGTGTGATCCAGTTGGCTCCTCAAGAAACACGGAGTCACCAGTACCGTATCACCATTTTGTAAATGAAAAACCGTTGGACTATGGAGTCCGACGGTTCTTTTTGATATAGTTTAGCTTTGCTTGGCGCGATTTCTTTTTAAAGAGAGACTCGGCAGACATAGCAGAGGGTTTATCTGGATAGGATTCTTGGTAAAGAAGTTTAACGGGGAGGCGAGCCCGTGTGTATTTGGCGCCTTTTCCAGCATTGTGAGTCTTTAGGCGTTTTTCGACATCTGTGGTGTAGCCAGTGTAGAGGGAGCCATCCGCACACTCTAGGACATACATGTAAGCCTTAGTTTCCATAGTAGATCTCATGAATCTCGTCTGTATAGCTGCCGTCTTCATTGTGAATAAAGAGGGGAGGCAGAATTTTTAAACCATCCAGTGAGCCATCTTTGATCGCCTCAATCAATAACATATTCGCCTCTTTGGTCACTTTGGGATAGACAAACTGGATCCGCTTAGGTGCAAGATTGTAACGCTTCATGGTTTCGATGATATCTAAAAAGCGATCTGGACGATGGACCATCGCTAAGCGACCATTTGATTTGAGAACTCGCTGGGCCACATGGCAAATCTCATCTAAATTGGTGGTAATTTCATGCCGAGCTAAGAGGTAGTGTTCACTCTCATTGAGATTGGAATGCTCATCTACCTTGAAATAAGGAGGATTGCAGAGGATAATATCCACCTTACTCCCCCCGATATGTTGAGGCAAATGCTTGAGGTCATCGGTGATCATGGACATTTGCTGGTTCAAGCCATTGAGATCAATGGAGCGGGTTGCCATATCCGCTAGACGTTCCTGTATTTCGACACCAATGATCTGGGACTCTGTACGAGTACTCGCAAAAAGTCCCACGGCCCCATTTCCAGCGCAGAGATCTACGATCAAGCCCCGCTTGGGCAATTTTGGAAAGCGCGAGAGCAGGACGCTATCCACGGAGTAACTAAAGACTTCCCGATTTTGTATGATTTTCACATCACTTGAAAAGAGTTGATTGACGCGCTCGCCGTCTTTTAATTCGATATCTGTCATGGCTCTATTATAGCATGAAAAGAAGCTTGGGGAAAGATCGATAAAACATAAAAAGAGAGTGAGACAGAAATCGGTAATTCGTAAGAATTCGATTTCGTCGTCCCACCTCCGCACAGTTGAGTAGGGCTGTTAAAGCTGATGAAATCAGCGTAGTAGAGCCCACTCAACCACTGCGTCTTGATCGACAATCCAAAAATAATTGAGAGGCTAGGACTTTTGTTCCAGCCTCTTTTTTTAATCAAATTCATATTTTTGGAGAATCGTAGTGAGGATAAAGACTCCTGTAAAGATAGCCATCAATGCCAGATAAACTGGGAAAGTAGTGGTTGTAAGGAGGGAAATCTCGATCAAGTTTTTCAACACGACCGCAGATGCGTAGAATCCTACTACAGAGAAGATGATGAGGAGGGCCCGCCAGATATTTAGTGGCAGGCAAGCACGGATAACGGATAGGAAACCGATGGATCCAAGTAAGTAGTAGGATACAGTAGACATATCGGCTGCAGACCAACCATGGCTTGCTCCCCAAAGGCGAATGAACAAGACACTAAAGACGACCATCAAGGCGCTTGGTAAGGCTAACAGAAGGGAACGTCTCAAGAAGTGTTTTTCAACCGGTTTGATATTGCGTTCAAAGGTCAACACAAATGGTGGGAATCCTTCGACGAATTGGTCGATCAGGGTGATTTGAATAGGAATGAAAGGGAAAATCAGCAAATAGTTGACGTTAAAGAAGAGAGCACTGGCAATACAGATGATAGCCAAGAGGAAGGAATAGATCGTTTTGATAAAGAAGATTGGAGCGATTCGTCCAATGTTATTCACCACACGACGGCCTTCAAAAAGAATTTCTGGAACGTCATTAAAGTCAGAGTTTAAAAGAACAATATTGGCAATTTGACGAGTTGCTGGATCTCCCTCTGCCATCACGATGGAGCAGTCTGCTTCACGAAGAGCAAGGATATCATTGACCCCATCTCCTGTCATAGCAGTCGTCCGACCAGCTGCTTTCAAGGTTTGGATAAGCAGTTTTTTCTGGTGAGGAGACACGCGCCCAAAGATAGCTGTTTCTTCTGCTTGATCCACTAATTGATCATCAGAAATTTTTGAACAATCGATGTAGTTCTCATAATTTTTGAAGCCAGCTTGTTGAGCGATATAAGAGACCGTCACAGGGTTATCACCGGAGATGATTTTGAGATCCACTCCTTGAGAGCGCAAATACTCAAGAGTATCTGAAGCCCCTTCACGAATGGGGTCTGTAATCTCAATAACGGCAATCCCTTCAAGATTTTCAGGCAGTTTCAATTCCTGCATGCTGATCAGTTCTGAACTGTGAGCCAAGACGAGCACCCGCGATCCACGGGCTTGTGCTTCGACGACAGCAGCCGGATTTTCTTTAAGGAGCATTTCAGGAGCACCGAGAAAGACGGTTCCAAGGTTGGATAGGTGCATGGCTCCCCATTTCCGATCACTTGAGAAAGGAATAATGTTTTCCGCAGTATAAGCATGCTCCAACTCCCCATAAGCCTTGCGAATAGCTTGAGCAGTAGGATTGGTGTCCTCGCTATATTGCATGTAGGCAGAGAGGATGACCTGGATCGTCTGTTCCGAAAAATGATCAGATAAACTATGGAGAGATTCGACTGTCATCTTCCCTTGAGTGATGGTACCGGTCTTATCAAGACACAAGGTATCCACACGCGCCAAGGTTTCTACTGAGTACATTTCTTGGACAAGAACCTTGCGCATACCGAGCTTAATAACCGCTGTCAAAAGAGACGTAACTGTCAGTAAAGCGATCCCCTTTGGCAACATTCCCAAGAGAGCTGTGGAAGAATTCACGACAGAATCTTTGATTGGCAGCATCTTGATCAACAGTGCTTCAAAGAAGAGGGCAAGGCCAAATGGGATGATAATTTTACCAGTGAAGCTAGAAATTTTCGCTAAGTTATAAAGAATACGCGAATTGATAGGCTTCAGGGTTTTAGCTTCCATCATCAGTTTGTTGGCATAGTTGTTTGCTCCAACCCGCTTGACACGGGCATAGACTTGACCACTGGCAATATAACTACCAGAAAGCAGTTCATCGCCAACTTCTTTTAAGACCAGATCACTCTCACCAGTCAGCATAGCCTCATTGGCTTCTGCAATACCAGACATGACTTCGGCATCACTAGGGATCTGCTCACCTGAAGATAAGAGCATTAAATCACCCAGAACAAGCTTTTCTGGTGGAATCGCATCTTTTTCCCCGTCTCGAATGACAGTCACTAGCTCACGACTCATGAGATTGAGTTTATCAATCATCCGCTTGGCGCGCATCTCGGTCATGATCCCTGTAATGGCATTGAAGCAAATGACTGCGAAAAAGATCATATTGCTCCAGGCCTGTACAGCAGCCAAGGCCACAGCAATCACAAAGTTTAAGGTATTAAACAAGGTGAAGACGTTGCGCTTGATAATTTGCCAGGTGCTGGTACTTGTATTCGTTGTAAAATCATTGGTTTGTCCGCGATCCATTTTCTTGCGGACTTCACTGAGGGACAAGCCCTTTAAATCAATAGTTTCCATAGACAATATGATATCATTTTTTTGAGAAAAAGACTATCTAGAATCGGTCCGCTGAGACATTTTTTATCTAAAAAAGGTTTGCGGTCAAAATCAGGATACGGTATAATAAGAAAGAACCTTTTACAGGATGGAATATCTTGTAGAGAGACGAATGAAATGGATTTGAGGAACAACTATGTTTTATACCTATTTACGTGGCCTTGTTGCCTTTATTCTTTGGGTTTTAAATGGGAATGCCCATTACCATCATAAGGACAATATTCCAGATCGGGAAGAGAACTACATCTTGGTATCGCCTCACCGGACTTGGTGGGATCCGGTCTATATGGCCTTTGCGACCAAGCCAAAGCAGTTTATCTTTATGGCGAAAAAAGAGCTCTTCACCAATCGTATTTTTGGCTGGTGGATTCGCATGTGTGGGGCTTTTCCGATCGACCGTGAAAATCCAGGAGCAGAAGCCATTAAGTATCCTGTCAATATGCTGAAAAAGAGCAACCGTTCTTTGATTATGTTCCCAAGTGGAAGTCGTCATTCTCAAGACGTCAAAGGCGGTGTTGCCATCATTGCCAAAATGGCGAAGGTCCGTATCATGCCAGTGACTTATACTGGTCCAAGAGACTTGAAAGGGTTGGCAACAGGTGAACGCATTGATATGAACTTTGGACATCCCATTGATATTTCGGATATTAAAAAGATGAATGACGAAGGAGTGGCAGAGGTTGCTCGCCGTATCCAAGAGGAGTTTGATCGCTTGGATGCGGAAGCACAAGCGATCAACACCCCAACAAAACCTTTTATCTTGATTCGCTTGTTAAAAATCCTTTTGATTCCCCTTGTCTTAGTCGTGGGCATCTTAACCTTGCTCTTTAGTTACCTGGCAAGCTTTGTATGGGATCCAGACAAACATCGGAAAAACAAGTAAAAAAACTGAGAGTTTCTCTCAGTTTTTTTTATTTTTACGAATAATAAAAGTGAGAGGAGGTTTCTTATGGAGGATATCATTGAAAAAATCAAAGAATATAAGCTCTTTTTGGCTCTTACAGCTATCGGACTCTTACTTGGAGGGTATTTTCTTTTTCATCGACCTCAGTCAAGTGCATCCACCATACCGGATCTTTATCAGGCTTCTAGTTCAACTTCGAGCAAAGAAAAGGTGCAGACTAATAGTTCTAAAGAAGAAAAGACGGCGACTTCTGTGTCTGATGCACCCGAGATCATTACGGTCGATGTCAAAGGAGCTGTCAAACAACCAGGTGTCTATGAGTTGCGCTCCAATAGCAGAGTCCACGATGCTATTTATAAGGCAGGCGGGATGACAGCAGATGCCAATAGCCAATCGGTCAACTTGGCGCAAAAACTCTCCGATGAAGCAGTGATCTATGTTGCTAAAGAAGGGGAGGATGTTCCAGCACTTGGAAGTTCAGAAAGTTCTGTAACTGCGTCAGCACCAGCAGAAAAAACAGGCAAGGTCCATTTAAATCGAGCAACCGAATCAGAGCTCCAGACAGTATCGGGCATTGGACAGAAACGTGCCCAGGACATTATCGCCTATCGCGAAGCAAATGGTCCTTTTCGATCAGTGGATGATCTAAAAAATGTTTCAGGAATCGGAGAGAAAACACTGGAGAAACTAAGAGATGCTTTCACGGTGGATTAAAAACCTTCCTTTTTCGCTTGTCCATCTCGCCTTTTTGCTTCTATGGCTGTATTTTAGTATCTATCAACCATCTTGGCTTTCGATCAGCGGTCTAGTAGTAGTGGGAGTTTTAGCGGTTCATCACTATAAAGGGGAGCGCTCAAGTTTGCTATGTCTTGGTTTAGCAACACTTTGTTTTGCGGTCTTCTTTGTCTTTCAGCGACTACAGGATCATCCAGTACAAGCAGAAAGTCAGCCCCCATCCCACTTACGTCTGATTCCAGATAGCATCAAGATCAATGGGGACGCCCTGTCTTTTCGTGCTAAAAATCAGGGAAGGACCTACCAAGTCTTCTACACTTTAAAATCAGAAAAAGAAAAACAGCAGTGGCAAAGTCAAACCCACTTGCTGGAGTTGACATATAAAGGTGCTATAGAAGAGCCAGAAGGGCAGCGAAATTTTAGAGGATTTGACTATCGGTCTTATTTGGAAACACAGGGGATTCACTATCAAATAAAAATTGAAGCGATCCAATCCGCACTTCCTATACAGACTTGGAATGTTTTCGATTGCCTATCTCAATGGAGGCGCCAAGCCATTGTTTGGAGCAAGGAGCACTTTCCGCAACCGATGAACCAGTATATGACCGGCCTTCTTTTTGGCTATTTAGATACGGATTTTGAAGAGATGGACCAGCTTTACACGAGTTTAGGAATCATCCATTTGTTCGCCTTATCTGGGATGCAGGTTGGCTTTTTCATCAATGGGATCCGGAAAGCTCTCTTACGTCTAGGAATCTTGCAAGAGACAGTCGATATCTGGATGCTTCCAATTTCTTTGGTCTATGCTGGCTTGACAGGTTTTTCTGTTTCAGTGGTTCGTAGCCTCTTGCAGAAGATCCTCTCTCAAAAGGGGGTCCGAGGGATGGAGAATATGGCGATGACCTTGATGATCTTAATGTTGCTTGTGCCCAAGTTTCTCCTGACAGCTGGAGGGGTCTTGAGTTGTGCCTACGCCTTTATTTTGACCTTGGTAGATACCAGTTCTTATTCCGGACTTAAAAAGCTACTAGTGGAAAGTTTCTGGATTAGCCTGGGGATTTTGCCCCTTTTGACCTATTACTTTAGTGTCTTTCAACCCTGGTCATTCCCTTTAACCTTCCTCTTTTCTTTCTTATTTGACCTTGTCCTTCTTCCAGGTTTAACGGTGCTATTTATCTTATCGATTCTAAAGCCCCTTACAATTTTTAACAGTTTCTTTCTTCTCATAGAGGAGTGTATTCGTTGGATTTCAAAGCTCACGTCGCTACCTTTGGTATTTGGTCAGCCGACGGGACCAGCTCTGATCGCTCTCTTCCTTCTTTTAGGGATCTTGTATGATCTTCGAAAGCAAAAAAAACTTCGTTTCCTGTTAATAGGCATGATTCTACTCATCTTTTGTTGGACCAAGCATCCTTTAGAAAATGAGATTACCATGGTGGATATCGGTCAAGGAGACAGTATCTTTTTACGCGATTGGAAAGGAAGAACCATATTGATTGATGTCGGAGGACGTGTCACTTTTAAAAGTGGAGAAAAGTGGCAAGAGCGCAGTCAATCTGCCAATGCGGATCAAACCTTGATTCCCTATCTCAAGAGTCGAGGTGTTGGAAAACTCGATGCTTTGGTCTTGACTCATACAGACCAGGACCATATGGGCGATATGGTGGAGGTTGCCAAACAAATCCCGGTTAAAAAAGTGTATGTCAGTCCAGGCAGTCTCACCAATTCTCAATTTCGAGAGAAATTGAAACAGCTTCATAGTCCGATTAAAGTAGTCCAGAGAGGGGATCAACTTCCTATTTTTGATCATCATCTAGAAGTCTTATCCCCTGATGAAGTGGGGGATGGTAAAAATGATGATTCGATTGTCCTCTATGGGCAGTTCTATCAGAAACGATTTTTGTTCACGGGTGATTTGGAAGAAGCTGGAGAGAAAAAACTATTGAAAAACGATCCACAATTACAAGTAGATGTCTTGAAAGTAGGCCACCACGGTTCTAAAGGTTCCTCTAGTGATGTGTTTTTAGATCAGTTACATCCTCAGTTGGCCTTGATCTCTGTTGGAAAGAAAAATCGCTACCAGCATCCTCACAAAGAATTGCTCGATCGTCTAGAGGAACGCTCTATTTCTTATCTTCGTACCGATGAAAGGGGAGCGATTCGCTTGATTGGATGGAACCATTGGAGGGTAGAAACAGTCCGATAGAGACGAGGAGAGGTTTGCTTTCTATGCTGAAAATTGCTATTATAGAAAGTGAAATCAATGTAAAGGTAGAATTGTATGAACGCATTTAAGCAATTTTGGATACAGTATGCAGATTTTTCAAGTAAGACCAGTCGGGCCCATTTTTGGCTAGCTTTTTTCTGGAATTCCCTGATTTCGTTGCCTCTTTGGGTTTTTTACATCGTGACCTCTTTATCCCATCAAAATGCTAAAGAAACGCTCAATTTTTCAACTGTTCATTCTAAGACAGGTTTATGGGCGCTCGCTTTCTTAGCATTCTTTTACTTCCTCATTTTAGTACCCAGTCAAGCCATTTGTGTACGTCGCTTGCGGGATGCGGGAATCCATTGGTCTTGGATCTTTTTGAATCTTGGTCCGGTTCTGCTCTATTTGTTGACGGGGCTAGATATTTTCCTATTTCTTTGGGGGATTACAGTTATTTCTCTCTTGATTCTCATGATGCTTCCAGGGAAAAACACCTTCCCACAACCAGTAGAAACTCCTATGGGAGTGGCTTCTGAACCACAGGTCACAGCGACAGGGGGGAGCTTTGGAGGCAACTCCTTTGAGCAAATTCCAAATTTTGTAGCAGCACCTGATTTGTCTGATGAAAAACCACCATTGGAACAAAAGATGGCTGCTGAACACGAAATCCACTAAACTGATAAAAGATAAGAGAGTTTCATGCAAGCAATTACCGACACTAAACATCTGACGGTTCAAACTCTGCCTCCTATTCTTGTCTTGACGGGTGAGGATGTAGGTCAATTTGAATGGTTAAAAAAAGACATTTTAAAAAAAATAGGCTATGATCCCTCAGATTTGAATTATTCTTATTTTGATATGAAGGAAGCCTCCTATGCTGAGGTCGAACTGGATTTGGTCAGTCTTCCCTTTTTTGCAGATGAAAAAATCGTGATTTTGGATCACTTATTGGATCTGACCACTGCCAAGAAACGCAATTTAACCGATGAAGATCTGAAGCAATTTGAAAATTATCTGGAAAATCCTTCTGAATCAACCCGTTTGGTGATATTTGCTGAAGGAAAATTAGATAGTAAGCGTCGCTTGGTCAAACTCCTAAAACGGGATGCCCAGATCGTTGAAGCAACAACACCTAAAGAGCAAGATTTAAAGCGTTATTTTTCTAGTCAGGCCCAAGAATTGGGCTTACACTTTGTGGGCGATTCCTTGGACCAGCTACTCTTAAAATCTGGCTATGATTTTGGAGAGTTACAGAAGAATCTCGCTCTGTTGCAGGCTTATAAAGAAGATGGTCAGATTACCCTCCAAGATATCGAGGAGGTTGTTCCAAAGTCCTTGCAAGATAATATTTTTGATCTGACACAGATGATTCTCAAACGCCAAATCGATCAAGCCCGGAATTTGGTTAAGGATCTCCGCTTACAAGGAGAAGATGAAATAAAATTAATCGCTATTTTGTTGGGTCAATTCCGAATGTTTTCTCAAGTTAAAATTTTCTCAGAAGAAGGCCAATCCGAAAGCCAAATTGTAGCGAGCTTGTCGGAGTTGTCAGGACGCAAGGTCAATCCTTACCAGGTGAAGTTTGCCTTACGGGATAGCCGCAGGCTTTCCCTGTCCTTTTTGAAGCAGGCTATGATGACCTTCATCGAGACGGATTATGCAATTAAAAGTGGAACATATGAAAAAGACTACTTATTTGATTTGGCCCTGTTGAAAGTAGCGAATAGCGTCTAACGATGAATGAAATCGCAAGCAGATTAGTTGAATAATTTAGCTGTTTACGTTATCATCAAGTCAGTAATAAAGAAAAGAGGACCATAAAATGGCTATCATTTTACCAGAATTACCATATGCTTATGATGCATTGGAACCTTATATCGATGAAGAAACCATGCATTTGCACCATGATAAACACCATCAAACATATGTAAACAATGTGAATGCAGCTCTTGAAAAACATCCTGAAATTGGAGAAGACCTTGAAAGCTTGTTAGCTGATGTTGAATCCATTCCAGCTGATATTCGCCAAGCTGTGATCAACAATGGTGGTGGTCATTTGAACCACGCTCTTTTCTGGGAATTGATGACTCCAGAACAAACAGCTCCTTCAGCAGAACTTGCTGCAGCGATTGATGCTACATTTGGTTCATTTGAAGACTTCAAAGCAGCCTTCACAGCAGCAGCAACGACACGTTTTGGTTCTGGCTGGGCATGGTTGGTTGTTAACAAAGAAGGCAAACTCGAAGTAACTTCAACAGCAAACCAAGATACACCAATCTCTGAAGGTAAAACACCAATCCTTGGTTTGGATGTTTGGGAACATGCCTACTATGTAAAATACCGTAACGTACGTCCTGACTATATCAAAGCTTTCTTCTCAGTGATTAACTGGAATAAAGTGAATGAATTGTTTGCAGCAGCAAAATAATAAAATGAAGGAATCTATAAGAGTAAGTATTGGCTCTTATAGATTTTTTTATTTGCATCCGAAAAATCGGAGTATAATTTCTTGCGTTTGGTCAGGAAAATGATACACTAGTAGGAGTGTGTCTTACTTGTCTGAAGCCTGGTTTGAAGGGCCTAGGCAAGGAAAAGATAAACCTTAAAATGAAAACTGAAACATTCAGGGAGAAATGAAATGACTAGTATTACCATTACTAAAGGAGCCGTTGAGACGCCTATCTATTTGCGGATGTTGAATCGTCATGGTTTGATTGCAGGTGCAACAGGAACAGGAAAAACGGTTACTCTCAAGGTCCTAACAGAAAAATTAAGCAAAGAAGGTATTCCGGTCTTTCTAGCCGATATCAAGGGAGATTTATCTGGCTTAGCCAAAGCCGGGCAATGGACGCCAAAACTGGAAGAACGCTACAAGCTTCTTGGAATCACAGATCCGTTTGAGCCACAAGCTTTCCCTGTTCGATTGTGGGACGTCTTTGGCCAAGCTGGTCATCCTGTTCGGGCGACTGTCGAAGGGATGGGGTCATTGCTTCTTTCTCGTCTGCTTGATTTGAATGAAACCCAATCAGGAATTCTCGCAATTGTCTTTAAAGTGGCCCAAGAGAAAGATTGGCCCTTGATTGATTTGAAGGACCTACAAAGCCTTTTAAAGGAAGTCTATGAGCACAGTTCAGACTATTCAGCCCAATATGGCAATATCACCAAACAATCTGTCGGAGCCATCCAAAGAAGTCTCTTGGTTCTTGAAGAAGAAGGAGCAGATCAGTTTTTCGGAGAGCCAGCACTTGATTTAAATGATTTCATGCAACTCGATGCATCTGGTCGTGGATATATCAATATTCTTTCGGCTACAAAGCTCTTTCATTCACCAAAATTGTACTCAACCTTTTTGATTTGGATGCTGTCTCGTCTTTTTGAAACACTTCCAGAGGTTGGGGATCCTGAAAAGCCAAAATTGGTCTTCTTCTTTGATGAAGCGCATCTCCTCTTTAAGGATGCAAGCAAGCTCTTTCTTGAGAAGGTTGAGCAAGTGGTACGCCTAATTCGTTCGAAGGGTGTAGGGATTTACTTTATTACCCAAAATCCTCAAGACCTTCCAGAATCTGTTTTGGCACAGCTTGGAAATCGTGTTCAGCATGCGCTTCGAGCTTATACACCCAAAGAAATGAAGGCAATTAAGGTTGCTGCCCAAAGTTTTCGTCCGAATCCAGATTTTGATACAGAAACAGTGATCACAGAATTAGGGACAGGGGAAGCCTTGGTTTCTTTCCTGAATGAAAAGGGGCAGCCTAGTGTGGTTGAGCGTGCTTATATTCTCTCTCCTCAATCGAGTTTTGACCTCTTAAATGAGAGTGAACAATTGGCCTTGATCACGACATCGCCTTTCCATCAAAAGTATGCGACGACGATTGATCGAGAATCTGCCTATGAAAAATTAGCAGCTAAAGCAAGCAAGGAAGCAAAAGAAAAAGAGCAAAAAGAAGCAGAAAAGGAAGAGGCTGCAGCAGATAAGGCGGCTCAAAAACGTAGTCCGGGTCGTCCAAGAAAATCCAGTCTTGAAAAGGCGAAAGATTCCTTCTTAAGTTCCTTATTCCGGACGATTGCGCGTGAGATCGCTAAGCTAATTATGGGCTCCTTTAAACGGAAATAAGCCTTTTATGAAAAGAAAAAAACTTTTTAAAAAGAAACCGTTTTCTCTTTCTGATAATTCTTGTTATTTTCAGTAGAATCTTTTATAATTAATCTCGTATGAAAAAATATTTTAATCTACGCTCGATCATGATTGCGGTCAGTATTTTATTGTGCTTAGTGGGAACAAGCGCACTGGGCTACTTGCATGTTACGCAACCAACAGCATCAGCAATTGAAAAAAAAGCAAAGAAAACAAAAGAAACAAAAGAACAAGATATCGAAAAGTCTACCCCTGAGACGAAAAAACCGCGTGTCAAATCTCCTGAAGCTAAGCAAGCAGTAGTAGATGCAGACATGGAAACGATGAGTGCTTATGGCCTTGTCTATGATTATGCTAATAAAGGCTTGGTAGAGGTTGTTCAGGATTTCCTAGCGGAAAGTGGAATTGATCCGTCACAAGTTGCTTTCACGTATCGCAATGCCATTACTGGAGAGCAATTTGCCATGAATGATCTTCAACCAATGACGGCAGGTAGTACCTATAAGCTACCCTTGAACATGTTGGTGGTGGATGAAGTCGCAAAGGGCAAACTCAATTTAACAGACCGGTTTGACATTACCAATACCTACTATGAATATGTAGGAGAGCATGACAATTATGTTGCTGCCTTTGATGGAGCCATGTCTATTCCTGATATGCAGCGCTATTCATTGGTTTACTCTGAAAACACCCCAGCCTATGCTTTGGCAGATCGTTTAGGGGGGATGGAGCAAGCGCGTAAGTTGTTCAGTCGCTATGGTCAATCTCGTTCACCAGAGGTTAAAACCTTTAGCGAAGATAATAAAACGACAACGGATTATTACATCCATGTCTTGGAATATCTTTGGAATCATCAAGAAAAATATGCAGATTTACTAGAACTGATCGGGGAGTCTTTCCCAGGTGAGTACTATAAAAAATTCTTGCCAGATTTGGTGATTCAACAAAAACCAGGGTATGTTGCTGAAGCACTTAATGTGGATGCGATTGTCCATGAATCGACTCCTTATTTGGTTGCCATCTACACTGCAGGACTTGGAGGTACGACTCCAGAAAGTTCTGAAATCAGTGGCGTTGGTCTTTATCAATTAGGGCAACTGGCTTATGTTATCAATGAATGGCATCGTGTCAATATGAATGAATAATCGACAAAAGGTCTGAGGGTTGCTCAGGCCTTTTATTCTATCAAAGTAGGATGAAATTCACTTGGTGTTTCGAATTACTTTTCTGTTCTAAAGAGACTTCTTTCCCTTTTCTATAAAAAGTATGTTATACTACTAATAGTAATAAGAGGAAGTATAGACATGATTACAAAGGAAGATTACCAGTTGCTCCGCTCGCATCCAGCCTTTTCTGCGCTACCAGTGGAGCTATTTGATAAATTAGCTGTTGAAATTCATGCCAGGGATATCCCTAAAGGACAAATTTTATTTTATGCAGGAGATAGGCGGGAGCGCATTTTTCTTCTGACAAAAGGCTTTGCTCGTATTGAGCAATTTGATTCGTCTGACCAATTCTCCTATATGGATTATATTAAGAAGGGGGCTCTGTTCCCTTATGGTGGGATGTTCCAGGATGAGCGTTACCACTATACAGCTAGTGCGGTGACGGATTTGCGTTGTTTCGTGATTCCCGTCAACCTCTATGAATTATATGCCCAAGAGAGTAAGGAGCAGTTGCTCTTTATTATGAGAAAGCTCTCCTCCATCCTAGAATTTCAAGAGTTGCGCTTGCGCAATGTCGTGACAGCTAGTGCCAGTGAGCGCGTGATTCAATCCTTAGCCATTCTGTGCAAGGACTATGAAGGTCTAGGAAATCAGCTTCCATTTCCAATTAGTATGAAGGAAATGGCCAAATTAGCAGCCACAACTAGAGAAACCGTCAATCAAGTTTTAAAGAAACTCATCGATTCTCATAAGATCCAGTATGAGAGAAAACAACTAACTTTTCTAGATACAGCCTACTTTTTAAAAAGTTTTGAAGAGATCAACTAATTCGTTGATCTTTTTTTATTTTTTACAAAAAAATATATATTCATAAAAATAATATAAAAGGCAAAATATGCAAAGAAAACGCTTCATATTAACTAAAAAATAGGAAGGATTCAAAAAAACGCCAAATTCTTTGCATTCAAAAAGTAGAATTCTTTGTGAAAGCGGTACCAATTGGTGATAAAATAAAACCTGTAAACAGGATTAGCTAAGCTAAACCGCAAGAAAAAAGGAGGACTATAGATGTCTACACACCCAATTCATGTTTTCTCAGAAATTGGAAAACTGAAAAAAGTTTGTTTGCACCGTCCAGGTAAAGAGTTGGAAAACTTGATGCCTGACTATCTTGAACGTCTTCTTTTTGATGATATTCCATTCTTGGAAGATGCTCAAAAAGAACACGACGCATTTGCTGAAGCACTTCGTAACGAAGGAATCGAAGTACTTTATCTTGAACAGTTGGCTGCTGAGTCATTGACTTCTCCAGAAATTCGCGATCAGTTCATCGAAGAATACCTTGAAGAAGCGAACATTCGTGGACGCCAAACAAAAATTGCGATCCGTGAATTGCTTCACAGCATTGAAGACAACCAAGAATTGGTTGAAAAAACAATGGAAGGGGTTCAAAAAGCTGAACTTCCAGAAATTCCTGAAGAAGCAAAAGGATTGACAGACCTTGTTGAATCTGACTATCCATTTGCTATCGACCCAATGACAAACTTGTACTTCACACGTGACCCATTTGCAACAATTGGTAATGCAGTATCATTGAACCACATGTACGCAGATACACGTAACCGTGAAACTTTGTATGGTAAATACATCTTCAAATACCACCCAGTTTACGGTGGAAAAGTTGAACTTGTCTATAACCGTGAAGAAGATACTCGTATCGAAGGTGGAGATGAGTTGGTACTTTCTAAAGATGTATTGGCAGTTGGTATCTCACAACGTACTGATGCTGCATCAATCGAAAAATTGTTGGTAAACATCTTCAAGAAGAACGTTGGCTTCAAGAAAGTATTGGCCTTCGAATTTGCGAACAACCGTAAATTCATGCACTTGGATACAGTATTCACAATGGTGGACTACGATAAATTCACAATCCACCCAGAAATCCAAGGCAACCTTCGCGTCTTCTCTGTAACTTATGAAAACGAACAATTGAAGATCGTTGAAGAAAAAGGTGATTTGGCTGAATTGCTTGCTGAAAACCTTGGTGTTGAAAAAGTTACATTGATTCCATGTGGAGGTGGCAACGTCGTTGCTGCTGCACGTGAACAATGGAACGACGGATCAAATACTCTTACAATCGCACCAGGTGTGGTAGTAGTATACGACCGTAACACTGTTACCAACAAGAAATTAGAAGAATACGGACTTCGTTTGATTAAGATCCGCGGAAGTGAATTGGTTCGCGGTCGTGGTGGACCTCGTTGTATGTCAATGCCATTCGAACGTGAAGAAATCTAATCATCCTTCTATAGGTTAGACGGGCTCAGTGTCTAAACTGAGCCCTCTAAACTGAATGACAGGATCCGATCATGCATAATAAAAGGAGATAATTAATGACAACTTCAGTATTCCAAGGACGTAGCTTTTTAGCAGAAAAAGACTTTACACGTGCAGAGTTAGAATACCTTATCGGACTTTCAGCTCACTTGAAAGATCTTAAAAAACGCAACATCCAACACCACTACCTAGCTGGTAAAAACATTGCGCTTTTGTTTGAAAAAACTTCAACTCGTACTCGTGCTGCCTTCACTACTGCAGCCATCGACCTTGGTGCTCACCCAGAATACCTTGGTGCAAACGACATCCAACTTGGTAAAAAAGAATCTACAGAAGATACTGCTAAAGTTCTTGGACGTATGTTTGACGGTATTGAATTCCGTGGTTTCAGCCAACGTATGGTTGAAGAATTGGCTGAATTCTCAGGTGTTCCAGTATGGAATGGTTTGACTGACGAATGGCACCCAACTCAAATGCTTGCAGACTACTTGACTGTTCAAGAAAACTTTGGACGCCTTGAAGGTTTGACACTTGTGTACTGTGGTGACGGACGTAACAACGTTGCAAACAGCCTTCTTGTAACAGGTGCTATCCTTGGTGTGAACGTACACATCTTCTCACCAAAAGAACTCTTCCCAGAACAAGAAATTGTTGAATTGGCAGAAGGATTCGCAAAAGAAAGTGGCGCTCATATCTTGATCACTGAAGATGCTGACGAAGCTGTGAAAGGTGCTGATGTACTTTACACTGACGTTTGGGTATCTATGGGTGAAGAAGACAAATTTGCAGAACGCGTTGCCCTTTTGAAACCTTACCAAGTAAACATGGAATTGGTTAAGAAAGCTGATAACGAAGACTTGATCTTCTTGCACTGCTTGCCAGCTTTCCACGACACAAACACTGTTTATGGTAAAGATGTTGCTGAAAAATTCGGCGTAGAAGAAATGGAAGTTACTGACGAAGTGTTCCGCAGCAAATATGCTCGTCACTTTGACCAAGCTGAAAACCGTATGCACACAATCAAAGCGGTGATGGCAGCTACTCTTGGTAACTTGTACATTCCAAAAGTTTAAGACTTTATAACCGTATACCAACAGCTATAGGGGCTGGACTGCTAGCTTTAGTCCTGCCCCTATTTTTTATAGAAAGGGAAAACCTATGTCAAGAAAAATCGTCGTTGCTTTGGGAGGGAACGCCATCCTCTCATCTGATCCTTCTGCTCAAGCTCAACAAGAAGCACTTGTAGAAACAGCAAAACACTTAGTCAAATTAATCAAAAACGGGGATGACTTGATCATCACTCACGGAAATGGTCCTCAAGTAGGGAACCTCTTGCTCCAACACTTGGCAGCAAACTCTGAAAAGAACCCTGCTTTCCCACTTGATTCATTAGTTGCTATGACCGAAGGAAGCATTGGCTACTGGCTTCAAAATGCTCTTCAAAATGCTCTTCATGAAGAAGGAATCGAAAAAGATGTAGCTTCTGTTGTGACACAAGTCATTGTTGATAAGAACGACCCAGCTTTTGTCAACCTCAGCAAACCAATCGGTCCATTCTACTCAGAAGAAGAAGCAAAAGCAGAAGCTGAAAAAACAGGAGCAACTTTCAAAGAAGATGCTGGTCGTGGCTGGCGTAAAGTCGTTGCTTCACCAAAACCAGTGGATATTAAAGAAATCAATACCATCCGTACTTTGTTGAACGACGGTCAAGTCGTAGTAGCTGCCGGTGGTGGCGGTATCCCAGTTGTGAAAGAAGCAGATGGTAGCCTATCTGGTGTTGAAGCTGTTATCGATAAAGACTTTGCATCTCAACGTTTGGCTGAATTAGTAGAAGCAGACCTCTTCATCGTCTTGACTGGTGTCGATTATGTCTTTGTGAACTACAACAAACCAGACCAAGCAAAATTGGAACATGTGAATGTGGCTCAATTGGAAGAATACATCAAACAAGACCAATTTGCACCAGGAAGCATGCTTCCTAAAGTGGAAGCTGCGATTGCCTTCGTCAATGGTCGCCCAGAAGGAAAAGCAGTTATTACATCACTTGAAAACCTTGGCGCTTTAATTGAGTCTGAAAGTGGGACAATCATCCAAAAAGACTAATGAAAAATTAGGAAAAAACTAGTATTTTAAAGCTTATTGTGATAGAATAAATCTATAGGTAAGCGTTTTACAAGAGACTCTTGTAAAACATCACTCACACTTTGTTGCGTTAGGAGGAAGACAAATGAGTGAAAAAACGAAAAAAGGATTTAAGATGCCTTCATCTTTTTCCGTATTGTTGATTATCATTGCTATTATGGCAGTGTTAACTTGGATTATTCCAGCTGGTCAATACAAGGTTGACGATGCAGGTGCTATCATTGCAGGTAGTTATGAATCTGTAAAAGCACATCCTCAAGGGATTTGGGATGTCTTGATGGCCCCAATCAATGCCATGCTTGGTAAAGCACCAACCAGTGCAGCGATTGATGTAGCCTTCTTCATCTTGATGGTCGGTGGTTTCCTTGGAGTTGTGAACGAAACAGGTACCCTTGATGTAGGGATTGCTTCTATCGTTCGTAAATACAAAGGCCGCGAAAAAATGTTGATTTTGATCTTGATGCCATTGTTTGCCCTTGGTGGTACAACTTATGGTATGGGTGAAGAAACCATGGCCTTCTATCCACTTCTTGTACCTGTTATGATGTCCGTTGGTTTTGACAGCTTGACAGGGGTAGCCATTATCCTTTTAGGATCCCAAATCGGATGTTTGGCGTCAACATTGAACCCATTTGCGACAGTTATCGCATCTGATACTGCAGGTATCTCAAGTGCTTCAGGTCTCTTACTTCGTGTGATCTTCTGGATCGTATTGACAGGACTTAGCACATACTATGTATACCGTTATGCAGATAAGGTTCAAAAAGACCCAACCAAATCTCTCACCTATGCAACTCGTGAAGAAGATTTGAAACACTTCAATGTTGATAGTGGCGAAGAAATTCCTTCACAAATGAACAAGAAACAAAAACGTGTCTTGGTCGTCTTCATCTCAACATTCGTTATCATGGTTGCTGGATTTATCCCATTCAAAGATTTGGGTATTACATTCTTTAACAGCTTTAACGAATCTCTCCATAAAATTCCAGTACTTGGTCAATTGATCGGTAACACAGATGCTCTTGGTACATGGTACTTCCCTCAAACAGCTATGCTCTTTGCCTTCATGGGAATCCTCGTTGGTATCATTTATGGCTTGAAAGAAGATAAAATTATTTCATCTTTCATGAATGGTGCAGCTGACCTCTTGAGTGTTGCTCTTATCGTAGCGGTAGCACGTGGTATCCAAGTCATCATGAACGACGGTATGATCACTGCGACAATTCTTCACTGGGGTGAAGAAGGACTTAAAGGTCTTTCATCTCAATTGTTCATTGTCTTGACTTACATTTTCTACTTGCCAATGTCATTCTTGATCCCATCATCATCTGGTCTTGCCAGCGCAACAATGGGTATCATGGCACCTCTTGGTAAATTCGTCAATGTACCAGGTAGCTTGATTGTCACAGCTTATCAATCTGCATCTGGTGTCTTGAACTTGATCGCACCAACTTCAGGTATCGTAATGGGAGCTCTTGCTCTTGGACGTGTTGACTTGAGTGCATGGTGGAAATTCATGGGTAAATTGGTCATAGCTATTGTTGTGATCACCATTGCCCTTCTTCTACTAGGAACTGTGGTTCCATTCTTGCAATAGAATAAAGTAGGTGTTTCATGAAAAATAGAATAAAGAACGATGTAAAAGAGCAGTTTTTAAACTCGCTTCAAACCATCATTTCTTACCCTTCTGTATTAAATGAAGGGGAAAATGGAACACCGTTTGGACAAGCTATCCAAGATGTCCTAGAAAAAACCTTAGAGCTTGCTCGAGAATTAGGTTTTCAAACATATATAGATCCTGAAGGATACTATGGATATGCAGAGATCGGTCAGGGGGAAGAACTCCTGGCCGTTCTTTGTCACTTGGATGTTGTTCCAGCCGGTGATTTACAAGATTGGCAAACGCCACCTTTTGAAGCGACTATTGTCGGTGATTATCTAGTAGGTCGTGGTGTGCAGGATGATAAGGGACCGTCTCTTGCTGCCCTCTATGCAGTCAAGAGTTTGCTGGATGATGGCCTCCAGTTTACCAAACGAATCCGCTTTATCTTTGGGACGGATGAAGAAACCTTGTGGCGCTGTATGAACCGCTACAACCAAATCGAGGAACAAGCAGATCTTGGATTTGCACCGGATTCCTCTTTCCCATTAACCTATGCTGAAAAAGGCTTATTACAAGTGAAATTGCATGGTCCAGGTTGGGACGATCTTCCCTTACAGGCTGGTCAGGCCCTCAATGTTGTTCCAGACAAGGCGACCTATGCTGGTCATCGTTTGGAAGAGTTGCTTCCTGTTTTGGATCAAAGTGGGGTTCGGTATAGCCAAACAGAAGATTCTGTAACGGTCTTGGGTGTTTCCAAGCACTCTAAAGATGCAGCTGAAGGAGTGAATGCCATTGTCGGTTTAGCGGAAAGTTTATCCCTCATCCAACCCCATCCAGCTTTGCTCTTTATCGCAGATGCAGTTGGTGAGGATGCAACGGGAGAAGCGCTATTTGGCCCTATTTCAGATGAACCAAGTGGGGATCTTTCCTTCAATCTTGCGACCCTTGTGATCGATCAAGAACAATCGGAAATCGGAATTGATATTCGGATCCCGGTCTTAGCAGACAAGGATGCCTTGGTAGCTCGTTTGCAAGAAATTGCAGCCAGCTATCAGTTGGAATATGAAGAGTTTGATTATTTGGCTCCTTTATATGTTCCTTTGGATAGTCCTTTAGTCAGCTCTTTGATGGCAGTTTATCAGGAAGAAACTGGTGATAGGACGCCCGCTATGTCTTCTGGTGGTGCGACATTTGCGCGGACCATGGAAAATTGTGTCGCTTTTGGGGCTCTTTTCCCAGGTGCAGAACAGACTGAGCATCAAGCAAATGAACGAGCAAAAATTAACGATCTCTATGCTGCGATGGAAATCTATCGAGAAGCCATTCAACGCTTAGCCACCATATAAAAAAGTTTGGAAACTTGGTTTCCAAACTTTCATAACTAAGACAAAGTTATACTAAAAACTTTCCTTAGGTGAGTACGGACGTCAGCGAACTTCTACGAAGTTCCAAGACTAAATCAAGATACTAAGGGCGTCTGCGGATAAAGTCAAAATAGGAAGTTTGACGCGGAATCTTTCGATTTTAGGAGAACTTATCTTTTTGACACAATCCGCAGCCCGTGTTCAATTTGTATTGAGCCCCCTCGCTCTTTAATTTCTGGGCTCAGGCTAAAACAGTTTCCCAAACTGTTTTACTCTCAATAATTCCGAGTGCCTGAAACAAAATTGTTTCAGGCACTTTTCTCACGGCGGAAAGTTTCAGTGTTTTCTTCATTCATTCAAAAAATTAGAACACATTTTAATTTTTTTGCAGAATCGCTCACCTTATTTTAAGATAGTTTGTCTACATTTTAAAAAGTTTGGAAACTTGGTTTCCAAACTTTTTATTTACTAAAGAAGAAGGGTGGGGTGAATTCTTTTAATTTTTCAAAACAATCCAAAGCTCCTTGGTTGTCTTCGCAGATGACCAAACAGACATCGTCTCCACAGATGGTGGCTACAATTTCTTGGAGTTCCAATGCGTCTAGGATCGCTCCAAAGGATTGGGCCAGACCTGGAAGAGTTTTTACAACGACCTGGTTTTGAACCGGTCGCAACATGACTAAGGCATCTTCCATATACATCCGCAGGCGCTTTTCCCAACGGGAAGGAGCGATGGTGTTCATGGCATAGTAGGAACTATCCCCCTCGTTAATTTTCACCAGATTCAAGGATTTGACATCCCGTGAAAGGGTGGACTGGGTAACGAGAACACCATTGGCTTCTAAGGCTTCCTGGAGTTCTTGTTGGGTATGAATCCTACGCTCAGAAATGATCGAGCGGATCAAGCGATGGCGGCTTTCAATTTTATTCATGAGAGACTCCTTTACTTGATGAACATAGCATCCCCGAAACTGAAGAACCGGTAGCGTTCTTGAATCGCATGGTGGTATGCTTCTAGGGTTAATTCACGGCCAGCAAAGGCAGAAACCAACATGACCAGAGTTGATTTTGGAAGGTGGAAGTTGGTTGAAAAGGCATCGACGACTTTCCATTCATAACCAGGCTTGATAAAAATATTGGTCCAGCCTGAATCGGCTTGGATATCACCATCAAATTTGTTTCCAATCGTTTCAAGGGTTCGAATAGAAGTCGTTCCAACAGCTACGATGCGTTTTCCTGCAGCTTTTACCTGACGAAGGGTAGCAGCAGCCTCTTCAGAAAGTTGGTAAAATTCAGAGTGCATCTCATGGTCTTCAAGATTGTCCACGGATACTGGACGGAAGGTTCCCAGGCCCACATGAAGGGTCAAATAGACCAGGTGAACCCCTTTTGCTTCAATCTTTTGGAGCAATTCTTGGGTGAAATGAAGACCTGCCGTTGGAGCTGCAGCAGAACCATTTTCTTTGGCGTAAACGGTTTGGTAGCGCTCGCGGTCAGCCAGTTTTTCATGGATATAGGGAGGAAGTGGCATTTCACCAAGGCTTTCCAAAACTTCTAAAAAGATCCCTTGGTAGTGGAAGCGAACGATGCGGCCTCCGTGCTCTAATTCTTCCTCAACGGTTGCGGTCAACCGACCATCTCCGAAGCTGACTGTGGCCCCTACCTTTAAGCGTTTTGCAGGTTTTGCCAAGACTTCCCAACAGTCATCTTGCGTATTTTTAAGGAGAAGGAATTCGACGTGACCACCTGTTTCTGGTTTGACTCCATGAAGGCGGGCTGGTAGAACGCGCGTATTGTTCATGACAAGAGCATCTCCTGGCTCCAATTCATCCAAAATGGCATCAAAATGACGGTCTTGGAATTGCCCTGTTTTTCGATCGAGGATCAAGAGTTTAGAGGCATCTCGTTTTTCAAGAGGGGTTTGAGCAATCAGTTCTTCAGGCAAATCAAAGTCAAAGTCGTTGGTATTCATTAGCGCTCCTTTTATAATAAATTTGTGAGTAGATAGATGGTAGTCCCGACAGCTAAGAGCATCAGGCAGATTCCCATCAAAAAGATCAGGACCTTGAGAATCTTTCTTTGATGAATCAAGAAAGATAAGAGAAAGACAAGGAGTCCGATCAAAAAAATGATGAATAATAGTGATACAATCATACCTTTCATTATATCATGAATCGACTTGAAAATGAAAAAAATGCCAGAAAAAGATAGCGGTTTCACTTGACAAAAATTGGTCTATACCATATAATAAAAGCATAGAGAAATAGGAGGTCTATCCAATGAAAATTATTGAAGTAAAGGACCAAATTGAGGGTGGAAAAGTTGCCTTTGATATATTGAAAGAAACTTTAAAGGAAGGTGCTCAAACCTTAGGTCTTGCGACTGGAAGCAGTCCCCTTGAGTTTTATAAACAAATTCGTGAAAGTGATCTGGATCTGTCTAATCTAATCAGTGTGAACTTAGATGAATACGTAGGATTGACGGGAGATGATCCTCAATCTTATCGGTACTTCATGGAGAAAAATCTCTTTGATGCCAAACCGTTCAAAGAAAGCTATCTCCCATCCGGTGTTGAAGAATCTGCCGATCAAGAAGTGATCCGTTATAACAAAATACTCGAAGACCATCCAGTGGACCTTCAAATCTTGGGAATCGGACGCAATGGGCATATCGGTTTTAATGAGCCAGGGACATCCTTTAATAGTCAGACCCACTTAGTTCAGTTGGATGACTCTACCATTGAGGCCAATTCTCGTTTCTTTGATAAGATCGAAGATGTACCAACCCAAGCCATTTCGATGGGGATTGCCAATATCTTAGCTGCGAAATCAATTGTCTTGTTTGCTTATGGGGAATCAAAAGCCCAAGCAATCAAAGGTACAGTAGAGGGTGAAAGGACAGAAAAAGTGCCAGCTAGTGCCCTTCAAGGACATCCAAATGTGACCATTATTGCGGATAAGGAAGCCTTGAGCTTGTTAAGTCGATAAAAAACAGGACCTATCGCCGATTTATTCGGGCCAGATAGGTTTTTTTCTGCTTCAAAATATGGTACAATACAAGTAATTATCTGCTGTGATTAGCTCTTTTCATCTACTGGGAGACAAGAGGAAAGGGCATGAGGGCTAGAAGCTTATTTTAGCCTCCAGCTGATTAGTCTGTTATAAAGGAAAAGTCTATGATAAAAAAATATTTGATCCATATTTGCCTCCTTCTGAGTCTCTTATGCCAGCCAATTCTAGCGAGTGCGGATGAATTGGTGGATATGGCGCAAAAGATGTATCCAAATGACAATGTCCAAGCCATTAACCGTCCACATTCTTCGCTTATTATTGACGGAAATACGGGCAATGTTCTTTGGAAAGACAATATCGATGAAGTCAGGGATCCGGCCAGCATGAGTAAGCTCATGACGCTCTATCTCTTGTTTGAAGATATGGCAAATGGCAAGATCAGTAAGGATACAGTGATCAAGGCGACCGCTTCAGACCAAGCGATCGGAAAGATCTATGAGATCTCCAACAATAATATTGTTGCTGGGGTAGACTACACCATTCCTGAGTTGATTACCATGACAGTGGTTCCATCCTCAAATGTATCGACCCTCATGTTGGCCAATCTTATATCCAACAATGATCCAGATGCCTTTATCGAGCGCATGAATGCCAAGGCTAAGGAATTAGGGATGACCAACACGGTCTGGAATAACCCGAGTGGGGCGGCCATCTCCACTTTGCAAGGCTACTATCAGGTAAACAATTATCCAAATGATGCGGCCAACCAGACAACTGCGCGTGATTTAGGGATTTTGGTCTATCATTTTATTAATCAATACCCAGATATTTTAAACTATACCAATCAAGCACAAGTCACGGTCAAAAAAGGGACTCCATATGAGGAAACCTTTGATACCTACAATTATTCATTGCCAGGAGCCAAGTATGCCTTGAAAGGTGTGGATGGTTTAAAAACTGGTTCAAGCCCTCGTGGAGCTTTCAACTATATCGCGACCATCAAACGGGGCAATCAGCGCTTAATTGCTGTCATTATGGGCGTAGGAGATTGGGCAGACCAAGATGGGGAATATTACCGTCACCCGTTTGGCAATGCCTTGATCGAAAAAGCCTATAAAGATTTTGGATATAAAAAATTGCTAGATGCAGGTGTCCAGAAGATTGACGGAAAGACCTATACACTTGAAAAACCCTTCTATGCAACGGTCAAAAAAGGTGCTAAAGAACCGACCCTTGCGGTAAAAGATGGCTATCTGACAGTAGATAATGATCTCTACACCTTGTCTGAAGGTATCCGAGATGATATGAAGGTGGAAGAAGGAGCCAAGCCAGAGCTTGTCAAAGAAACAGCAAGTGGGAAAAAGACAACGGCTAAGCACAGTAAATGGCTTTCGCTAGATCACTTCCTGATCTTGATTCCGATTCTCATTCTTATCATCATTCTCTCGATTGAAAAACAAAGTCGTGAGAGACGCAAAAAAGATGCTCAAAAACGCTATAATAAAGAATAAAATAAAACCTAACTGATTGTCAGTTGGGTTTTGTCGTTGTCCCATTCCGATATTTTTAGAAAGGATTTAAATGAAAAAATTCCGAAATTCTTATGCGGCTTATATGCTGCTCTATAGTTTTTATTTTATGTCCACATCTCTCTTTACGACCCTCATTTCCGTCTATTTGATGGGAAAGCACTATAGTGCAACTCAAGTGTCGACTTTGGTATCGGTTGCCTTTTTCTTATCCATGGTAGCCCAACCCTTCTTTGGGTATATCAATGAGCGATTTGGAATCGTAAAAATGACGACCCTCAGTCTGAGTGTGATCATTGGTGGTGTCTTCGGTTTTCTTTGGGCCCCCAATCTCTTTTGGCTGACTGTTTTTTATGGGATTGTTCTAGTCTGTTTGAATGGGACAGCTCCCATGATGGAAGTTTTTGCAACACAAAGTCCATACGCTTTTGGGAAGATTCGCGTTTGGGGAACCATTGGCTACTCGGTCGGTGTCCAAATAGCTGGCTGGGTCTATCATCAGTTTAGTCCCCAAGCAGTCTATTATACGGTTTTGATCACCATTGTACTCAGCATTTTCTGTCTAAGTGCCGTTCGGATGAAGACAAGAGAGAAAAAAGAAGAAAAGGTTAAAGACCCGGTCTCTATTCGTCCTCTTCTTCACAACGGCCCTTACCTCTTCTTTATTGTGTTGATTGGCTTGGCTTCAGGGGTTGGAAATATTGGTCATACCTATATTCCTGAGTTGCTCATGGATAGTGGTCTACCAGTCCATATTGCCTCTACGGTTGTAGCTGTCTCCGTCGTAGTGGAAGCTCCCTTGATCTTTTTCTCTGATCGATTCATGGACCACTGGCCTTTACGGGTTTTGATTGCTCTTCCAATCGGAATTATTTTCGCTCAATATGCCGTCTACGCTCTTCCAAGTCCTGTCTTCTTAAAAGTGCTTTTGACTCTTATAGCCAAGCATACAACAGGGATGGTGTTGATTATGGTCTCCTTACGGTTTATTGCCCAACAGGTGAATGGCAAAGACTTGGTTCTTGCCATGGCCATTGTCCAAGGAGCTCGTTATTTAGGAACCATTCTTTTACAACCCCTCGCAGCCCTCTGTATTGAAAGAGGCGGTTACCAAGTCATGAGTTTCTTTTTAGCAGGGGTTGTAGGGATCGTCTTTTTGCTGAGCTTTGCCTTAAAAATGCCCCAAGGGAAGGCTCACGGCCTTTTTGGTGGCAAAGTAGACTAATGAAATTGTTACTATTGTATGACTAATCATCGAAGAGTTGGACAGAAACACTGATTTTACAGTGTTTCTGTCCAACTTTTTTGCTATTATTAAGAACTAGTGATTAATTTAACAATCAAAGTATTCGATGGTAGAATGAGGTAAAATAAATATAAAGGAGACCATTTTATGTAAAAAATGATCTTATCGACAGCTGCTCTTTTGACGATTGTTTCCCTTGCTGCTTGTTCAAACAAACAAGACACAAAGAAGGAAACTTCAAATAGTCAATCAACGACTAAAGTAACGAGCAAATCTGCCAACACTTCAAAAAGTAAGGATACTTCAACAGATTCAGAAGATACGTCATCTTCTAGCCTCTTAACAGATGCTGAAATCAGCAAAGCTAAAACAGTTGGAGACTTCAAAAAGTTGTTTGCAAAATTAATGGATCAATCTGTTTCTATTACTGAAGAAGCAGGTACTTCTGTGACAGGTTCTGCAAAAGAACAATACGATGCAATGATTAGTACCTTAAAGCAAGGATTAGAAAACCAAAAAGATATCTTTAATGAAGGCTTGGAAAGCATCGGTTCAGATAGCACTGTCGTTCCTAAAGAAGACCGTGAAGCTTTGATCGAAATCTTGAAAGATGCTCGTGAAGAGTTGGAAAGTACTCGTAAAGAAATGAAAGATATGCAGAAAGAATTGAGTAAATCTCCTGTTGCTGATGATTCTAGTGACGATTCAGACTCAGATTCTGACGAATAATAGCAAAAAAAGGTTGGAAATTTCCAGCCTTTTTCTTATTTTTTTCGAATGATATAGATGAGGAGGTGGGGCTATGTTTATTGCCATGGATAAAAATAAAGAGCGCTGGAATTGTATGGAGGAGATTCCGCCTGTGACAGCAGGACCTTTTTATTGCTTGGCTTGTCATAGTCCAGTGCGTCTAAAAAATGGCTCGGTTCTACGGGCTCATTTTGCTCATGTAAAATTACAGCATTGTCCCTACCATCACGAAGCTGAGAGTTTTGAACATCTGGAATTGAAAGCCAGTCTTTATAACTGGGCCTCTAAGGAGTCTCATACAGAAGTAGAAAGTTATTTAGCAGATTTTCAACAAATTGCCGATCTTTTGGTAGTAGACAAGAATTTAGCTTTGGAAGTGCAGTGCAGCCCCCTATCTTTAGAACGCTTGAAGGAGAGAAGCGATGCGTATCGATCCCACGGTTACCAGGTCTATTGGTTACTTGGTAAAAAGTTGTGGCTCAAGGAAAGACTAACAAAGCTACAGGCTGGCTTTCTTTATTTTAGTCAGAATCGCGGGTTCCATCTTTGGGAATTGGATTTGACAAAGAAAGAGCTACGTCTGCAATACCTCATTCATGAGGATTTACGAGGGCGATTGCATTATCAAACAGAAGTTTTCCCTTTTGGTCAAAGGTCCTTACTGGAAGTCTTACGGACCCCTTACCTTTCGCAGCCCATGCAGCATATGGCAGTCGAGCTCGATCGTACATTTTTAACGTATATACAGCAGCAGCTCTTTTATCGTCACCCAAAGTGGCTGAAGCTTCAGGAAGAACTCTATATGCAGGGACACCATCTGATGGAACTGGGGCTAGATTTCTTTTATCCTCTTTGTCGTCCGATCCTTTCACAGAACTTGCTCCAAATTAAAGAGGATGTAGAAGGTTACTACCAGCAATTTATGACCTATTATCAGTCGCAAGGGATCCAACCCGTTCAGATCCTTTATCCTCCACGTTTTTATGCTCAACAGAAAAGCTAACTTTCTAAGATAGAAATCCTCCCGAAATGTTCATTTTTATGCTAAAATAGTACCATTGGAGGATTAATCGAAATGGTAAAACAACGTAATGAAATTGATGAAAAATACCAATGGGATTTGTCGACAATTTTTGCGACAGATCAAGCTTGGGAAGAAGAAGCAGCAAGCTTAGCTGCAGATATTAAAGCAGCAAGCCACTATGCTGGTCATTTGTTGGATTCAGCGCAAACACTTTTGGATACAACCAATGCATATTTGGAATTGAGCCGTCGCTTAGAAAAGGTCTACGTCTATGCCCATATGAAAAATGACCAAGATACACGAGTGGCTAAATACCAAGAGTACCAATCAAAAGGGATGTCTCTTTATAGCTTGTTAGGCGAAACCTTTGCCTTCTATGAGCCTGAATTCATGGCCATTACGGATGAGCAGTACAAAGCCTTTGTGAGTGAGGTTCCAGACTTGGAGCAATATGGTCATTATTTTGATCGTTTGCTTGAGAAAAAAGAACATGTCTTGTCTCAAAAAGAAGAGGAATTACTTGCAGGAGCTGGTGAGATCTTTGCGGCTGGTGGAGAAACTTTTGAAATCTTGGACAATGCAGATATTGTTTTCCCAACTGTACATGATGACAAGGGCGAAGAAGTTCAATTAACCCATGGGAACTATATTTCTTTGGTAGAATCTAAAGATCGTGCCGTTCGTAAAGAAGCTTACGAAGGTCTCTACAAGGTCTATGAACAGTACCAACATACCTATGCTAAAACCTTGCAAACCAATGTGAAAGTTCATAACTTTAATGCCAAAGTTCGCAAATTCTCATCTGCTCGTGAAGCGGCCCTTTCTGAAAACTTTGTACCAGAAAGTGTTTATGATAGCTTGGTAGCAGCGGTGAACAAACATTTGCCACTCTTGCAACGTTATGTGCAATTGCGCTCAAAAATTCTTGGAATCTCAGACTTGAAGATGTACGATATGTATACCCCATTATCTGATACAGACTACAAGTTTACTTATGAAGAATCATTGGCCAAAGCAGAAGAAGTCTTGGCTGTTTTGGGTGAGGACTACCTTTCTCGTGTAAAACGTGCCTTCAGCGAACGGTGGATTGATGTGCATGTTAACCAAGGGAAACGCTCAGGTGCTTATTCAGGTGGTTCTTATGATACCAATGCCTTCATGTTGTTGAACTGGCAAGATACATTGGATAATCTCTTCACCTTGGTGCATGAAACTGGTCACAGTATGCATTCTAGCTATACCCGTGAAACCCAGCCTTATGTCTATGGAGACTATTCCATCTTCCTTGCTGAAATCGCCTCTACAACCAATGAAAATATCCTGACCGAACGTCTGTTAGAAGAAGTAGAAGACGATGCAACTCGCTTTGCGATTTTGAATCACTTCTTGGATGGCTTCCGTGGAACCGTCTTCCGTCAAACGCAGTTTGCTGAATTTGAGCATGCCATCCATAAAGCTGACCAAGAAGGTACGGTATTGACTAGTGAGTTCTTGAACAACCTCTATGCAGAGCTCAATGAAAAATACTATGGTCTTTCAAAAGAAGACAACCCTGAGATCCAATATGAATGGGCTCGGATTCCTCACTTCTACTATAACTACTACGTCTTCCAATATTCAACAGGTTTTGCAGCAGCTTCAGCCTTAGCTGAAAAAATTGTTCATGGAACACAAGAAGATCGTGATAAATATATCGACTATTTGAAGGCTGGAAATTCTGACTATCCACTCAACGTCATCCGTAAAGCAGGTGTGGATATGGAAAAAGAAGACTACTTGGACGCAGCCTTTGCGGTCTTTGAACGTCGGTTGAATGAATTTGAAGCCCTAGTAGAAAAATTAGGACTCGCATAAGATGGTAGAGTCTTATAGTAAAAATGCCAACCACAATATGCGCCGGCCAGTGGTTAAAGACGAGATCGTTGACTTTATGCGAACGCGTCAAAAACCGGTAGCAGGTGCCTTGAAGGAGTTAGAAGCATTCGCCCGCAAGGAAAATATTCCGATTATTCCGCATGAAACGGTAGCTTACTTTAGACTACTCCTGCAAGCCCTACAACCAAAGAAAATCCTTGAAATTGGGACGGCAATTGGGTTTTCAGCGCTCTTAATGGCTGAAAATGCTCCCGATGCACAAATTACCACTATTGATCGGAATGAAGAGATGATTGGCTTTGCCAAGGAAAATCTGGCTAAATACGATCAGAGAAAGCAAATCACCTTGCTTGAAGGAGATGCAGTAGATGTATTGCAGGATTTAACAGAGACCTATGACTTTGTCTTTATGGACTCTGCTAAGTCTAAGTACATCGTCTTTTTACCACGGATTCTCGAACTCTTAGAGGTTGGGGGAATTGTGGTACTGGATGATATTTTCCAAGGAGGAGATGTTGCCAAGGACATCATGGAAGTGCGTCGTGGGCAACGAACCATTTACCGGGGGCTTCAGAACCTCTTTCATGCGACTCTCAATCATCCAGATTTGACCGCTAGTTTGGTGCCACTTGGAGATGGTATTTTGATGATTCGGAAAAATGCAGAGACGGTAACCTTGCCAGATCCTAGCTCTTTTTAGGTAAATTTAAGGTATTCTCTCTAATTTGTGGTAAAATAGAAGAAGTTTAAAAAGGAACGGAGAATAATTTTCATGAAGAAAAAACTTGTAGCAGGTGCTGTGACCTTGCTATCAGTCGTAACACTAGCAGCGTGTGCCAATGGCACAAACAAAGATATCGTGACCATGAAAGGGGACACGATCACAGTTTCTGATTTCTATAATGAAATCAAAACCAACCAAGGTGCTCAACAAGTTCTTTTCCAAATGACCATCAATAAAGTCTTTGAAAAAGAATATGGATCAAAAGTTTCTGATAAAGAAGTCGATAAAGAATTGGCTAAACAAAAGAAACAATTAGGCAACCAATTCGATGCTTACTTGGCGCAACAAGGCTTGACGGAAGAAACAGCGAAGAAACAAATCCGTAGCAATATGTTGTTGGAGTATGCAGTCAACCAAGCGGCTAAGAAAGATATCAAAGAGTCTGACTACAAGGCAGCTTTTGAATCTTACACACCAGAAGTAACAGCACAAATTATCAAGTTAGATTCAGAAGATAAAGCAAAAGAAGTGTTGGAAGCTGCTAAAGCGGAAGGTGCAGACTTTGCCCAAATCGCCAAAGATAATTCAACAGATACTGCTACAAAAGATAAAGGTGGCGAAGTTAAGTTCGATTCAGGAACAGCAGGTATCCCATCTCAAGTCAAAGAAGCTGCCTTTAAATTGGATGAAAACGGCATTTCAGATGTGATCACAGTTTCAGCAGGTCAAAACTATTCTGCTAGCTACTATATTGTCAAATTGAATAAGAAGACAGAAAAAGGCTCTGACTGGAAGAAATACGAAAAACGTTTGAAAGAGATCATTGTTGATGGTCGTAAGCAAGATACCAACTACATCCGTAGCATTATTGCAAAAGCGATGACCAATGCCAATATCAAGGTCAAGGATGATGCCTTCAAATCAACATTCAACCAATATTTGCAAAATATTGGTGTTGAAACAAGCGGTAGCAGCTCATCATCTAAAAAATAGTTGACGGTTCCTTTTGGAACTTGTATAATGAAATAGTTGAGAATAAATCATTGTTACTCGGAATCAGAGAAGTGGCGGGGGTGTGAGCCATGGAAGAGAAATGATTTTGCTACTCGGCTGAGACAATTGCATATAAAATGAAGAATGACAAGTTCATTGAATGAAGGTGGTACCGCGGTTTTTCGCCCTTCGTTTAGTGGCTTGTCTTTTGTTTATGGGCAGTTGTCTGGAGCTTTTTAAAGGAGATCAAAAGATGCGAACCTATCAAGTGAAACAAAAATTTCGATTGGGTGGCGAGCGGTTCGATATCAAAGATGAGTTGGGAAATGTTGAGTACCAGGTTGAGGGATCTTTTCTTAAGATTCCCAAGACTTTTACCATCTACGATAAGAATGGACAAGAAGTGAGCCATATCACCAAAAAAACAATCAGCTTTCTTCCCAAGTTTGTGGTTGAGTTGAAGGATGGGGATCGCTTTTTTATCCATAAAAAACTGACGCTCTTTAGAGACAAATACGATATCGAAGATTTGGGACTGAGGGTACAAGGAAATATCTGGGACCTAGAATTCAAATTGTTTGATGATCGGGATCAAATCGTCGCTGAGATTAGCAAGGAACTCTTTCATCTAACCTCTACCTACCAAGTATCGGTGTATGAGGATGAATACGCTGATTTAGTCATCTCACTTTGTGTCGCCATCGATTATGTCGAAATGTTAGAAGCTAGCGCAAATTAATCTTAAAGAAATTAGGAGACAAATATGAAACAATTATCTAGTGCACAAGTCCGCCAAATGTGGCTTGATTTCTGGGCAAGCAAAGGCCACTCTGTAGAACCATCTGTTAGCTTGGTTCCAGTAAACGATCCAACCCTTTTGTGGATCAACTCAGGGGTTGCCACTCTTAAAAAATACTTCGATGGAACTATCAAACCTGAAAATCCACGGATTACCAATGCTCAAAAAGCCATCCGTACCAACGATATCGAAAACGTAGGGAAAACTGCCCGTCACCATACCATGTTTGAAATGTTGGGGAACTTCTCTATCGGAGATTACTTCCGTGATGAAGCCATTACGTGGGCTTATGAGCTTTTGACAAGCCCTGAATGGTTTGATTTCCCTAAAGACAAACTTTACATGACCTATTATCCTGACGACAAGGATTCATACAACTGTTGGATTGCTGTTGGTGTGGATCCAAGTCACTTGATTCCAATCGAAGACAACTTCTGGGAAATCGGTGCGGGACCTTCTGGACCAGATACAGAAATCTTCTTTGACCGTGGAGAAGCCTTTGACCCTGAAAATATCGGTCTTCGTCTGCTTGCAGAAGATATCGAAAACGACCGTTACATCGAAATTTGGAACATTGTCTTGTCACAATTTAACGCTGACCCTGCTGTTCCTCGTAGCGAATACAAGGAATTGCCACACAAGAACATTGATACGGGTGCTGGTTTGGAACGTTTGGTAGCCGTTATCCAAGGGGCCAAGACCAACTTTGAAACTGACCTCTTCATGCCAATCATCCGTGAAGTGGAAAAGATGTCTGGTAAAACCTATGATCCAGATGGCGATAACATGAGCTTCAAGGTGATTGCTGACCACATCCGTTCGCTTTCATTTGCGATCGGAGATGGAGCTCTTCCTGGTAATGAAGGACGCGGTTACGTTCTTCGTCGTCTCCTCCGTCGTGCTTCCATGCATGGTCAAAAATTGGGGATCGAAGGAACCTTCTTGTATAAATTGGTTCCAACTGTTGGGAAGATCATGGAAAGCTACTACCCAGAAGTACTTGAAAAACAAGACTTTATCGAAAAAATTATCAAGAGTGAAGAAGAGTCATTTGCTCGTACTTTGAATTCTGGTCAACACTTTGCCCAAACTATCGTTGAAGACTTGAAAGCTAAAGGTCAAACAGTGATTGCTGGTCAAGATGTCTTCAAACTTTATGATACATACGGATTCCCAGTAGAATTGACAGAAGAAATCGCTGAAGAAGCTGGAATGACAGTCGATCGTGAAGGTTTTGAAGCAGCTATGAAGGAACAACAAGAACGTGCGCGTGCATCTGCTGTCAAAGGCGGATCAATGGGTATGCAAAATGAAACCCTTCAAAACATCACTGTGGAAAGTGTCTTCAACTACAATGCTAGCCAATTGCCTTCTAAGTTGGTGGCTATCGTAGCAGATAATGCTGAAGTAGAGGCTGTTTCAGAAGAAACTGCATCACTGATCTTTGCAGAAACTCCATTCTACGCTGAAATGGGTGGACAAGTTGCGGACCATGGTCAAATTTTGGATGCTGAAGGAAACGTCGTTGCTACAGTAACAGATGTTCAAAAAGCACCAAACGGACAGCCACTCCATACCGTTGAAGTTCTTGCTCCTCTTGCCTTGAACCAAGAATACACCTTGGCGATCGATACCAATCGTCGTCATCGTGTTATGAAGAACCATACTGCAACTCACTTGCTCCATGCGGCTCTTCACAATATCCTTGGTAACCATGCAACCCAAGCAGGATCTCTTAACGAAGTAGAATTCCTTCGCTTTGACTTTACTCACTTCCAAGCCGTAACTCCTGAAGAATTGCGCGCTATTGAACAACAAGTCAATGAAAAGATTTGGGAAGCCATCGCAGTCGAAACGATTGAAACAGATATCGATACTGCTAAAGAAATGGGAGCCATGGCCCTCTTTGGTGAAAAATACGGTAAAGAAGTCCGTGTTGTCACTATCGGTGATTACTCAGTAGAGCTCTGTGGTGGTACCCACGTAGGCAATACTTCTGAAATTGGACTCTTCAAGATTGTCAAAGAAGAAGGGATCGGATCAGGAACTCGTCGTATCTTGGCAGTGACTGGTAAGGAAGCCTTCGAAGCTTATCGTGAACAAGAAGATGCTCTGAAAGCAGTCGCAGCAACCTTGAAAGCACCTCAACTCAAAGAAGTTCCTCACAAGGTGGAAGGACTTCAAGAGCAACTCCGTCAATTGCAAAAAGAAAATGCAGAATTGAAGGAAAAAGCGGCAGCAGCGGCAGCAGGCGATGTCTTTAAACATGTTCAAGAAGCAAACGGACACCGTTACATTGCCAGCCAAGTTTCTGTATCAGATGCAGGTGCCCTTCGTACCTTTGCGGATAACTGGAAACAAAAAGACTACTCTGATGTGCTTGTTCTTGTCGCAGCCATTGGTGACAAGGTAAACGTCCTTGTAGCCAGCAAGACAAAAGATGTGCATGCAGGTAATGTGATCAAAGAATTAGCTCCAATCGTCGATGGACGTGGTGGTGGTAAACCAGACATGGCCATGGCAGGAGGAAGCAACCAAGCGAAGATCCAAGAATTGTTGGATGCCGTAGCAGGTAAGTTGTAATAATCGGAGAGGTTGGATGTTTGTCCAACCTCTTTTTTCAAAAAAGGAGCAGATCCAATTAGAAAAAGATTGCAACAAAAAAACCTTTCCGTCTGGAAAGGTTTCAGATTGAAGATAAAGTCTTCTAAAAAACTTTCCTTAGGTGAGTACGGACGTCAGCGAACTTCAAAGAAGTTCCATGACTTAGTTTTGGACCTAAGGTTCCAAAACTCCCGAGTGCTAGAAACATGATTGTTTCTAGCACTTTTCTCACGGTGGAAAGTTTTTAATCTTCAAAAAATAAAAGTCACTTTTTGAAAATCATCTATCTGTTTTATGTAAAACAATAGGTTGTCTATATTTAAAAACCTTTCCATCTGGAAAGGTTTTTGTCTTATAGTCCGTAATTATAATCGTCATCCTGCATGGCTTCTACTTCACCGAGAAGGTAACCATTTCCGACTTGAGAGAAGAAGTCGTGGTTAGAGGTACCGGTTGAGATTCCGTTCATGACGATTGGGTTAACGTCATCTGCTGAGTCTGGGAAAAGCGGATCTTGTCCCAAGTTCATGAGGGCTTTATTGGCATTGTAGCGAAGGAAGGTCTTGACTTCCTCAGTCCAGCCCACACCATCATAGAGGCTCTCTGTGTAGCCTTCTTCGTTTTCATAGAGGGTGTAGAGAAGATCATACATCCACTCTTTGAGTTTTTCTTGTTCTTCTTCTGGTAATTCGTTAAATCCAAGTTGGAACTTGTAGCCGATATAGGTTCCGTGAACTGATTCGTCCCGAATGATCAACTTGATGATTTCAGCTACGTTGGCCAATTTGTTGTTTCCAAGATAGTAGAGAGGTGTGAAGAAACCAGAGTAGAAGAGGAAGGTTTCAAGGAAAACGCTGGCTACTTTCTTTTCAAGAGGAGTCCCATTGAGGTAGATTTCGTTGATGATTTCTGCCTTCCTTTGAAGGAAAGGATTGGTGTTGGTCCATTCGAAAATCTCTTCGATTTCTGACTTGGTATTCAAAGTAGAAAAGATAGAAGAGTATGACTTAGCATGGACTGATTCCATAAATTGGATGTTGTTAAAGACAGCTTCTTCATGGGGAGTACGAATATCCGCACGAAGAGCTTGAACACCTGTTTCAGATTGCATGGTATCTAGAAGGGTCAATCCCCCAAAGACTTTACCAACTAGGTCTTTTTCTTTATTCGACAACTTTCTCCAGTCATCCAAGTCGTTTGACAAAGGGATACGTGTATCCAACCAGAATTGCTCTGTCAGTTTTTCCCAGGTCGATTTATCGATGACATCTTCGATCGCATTCCAGTTAATGGCTTTGTAGTATGTTTCCATTTGCATCACTTTCTTTTTCAATTCATTCAATCGTTACTATTCTACCATAAATTGATAGAATACCGCACAAAAAGTCGGCGAACCGACTTTTGATAGCTATCTAGGATAGCGGATTAGATGACACAGCTTTCACATTGGTTGGCGCCAACTTCTCCACCATCATCTGTAAAGGTACGGACGTAGTAGATAGACTTGATACCCTTGTTAAAGGCGTAGTTCCGAAGGATAGACAAGTCACGAGTGGTTTGTTTGTTTTCAGTTTTCCATTCGTAAAGACCCTTTGGAATATCGCTGCGCATAAAGAGAGTCAGTGAAAGACCTTGGTCTACATGCTCAGTAGCCGCAGCATAGACATCGATGACTTTTCGCATATCCATGTCGTAGGCAGAAGTGTAGTAAGGAATCGTTTCTGTTGACAATCCTGCTGCAGGGTAGTAGATCTTACCGATTTTTTTCTCTTGGCGTTCTTCAATCCGTTGTGTAATTGGGTGGATAGAAGCAGATACGTCATTGATGTAACTGATAGATCCATTTGGTGCGACAGCCAAGCGGTTTTGGTGGTAAAGACCATCTGCTTGAACTTTAGCACGCAGTTCTGCCCAATCCTCTGCACTTGGGATAAAAATATCTTTAAAGAGTTCTTTGACGCGATCAGATTTTGGTACAAATTCTCCAGTCGTGTACTTATCAAAGTAAGTACCGTTGGCATAGTCTGATTTTTCAAAGTTGTGGAAGGTAACACCACGTTCACGCGCGATGTTGTTTGATTCTACGAGAGTCCAGTAGTTCATGAGCATGAAGTAAATGCTGGTGAACTCAATAGACTCAGGAGATCCATATTCGATCAATTGTTGGGCAAGATAGCTGTGAAGTCCCATAGCACCAAGACCAAATGTATGAGCTTGGCTGTTTCCGTGGTCGATTGTAGGAACAGCGACGATGTGAGAACTATCTGTAACGAAAGTCAAAGCACGTACCATAGCTCGGATAGAACGACCAAAGTCAGGTGAAGTCATCATGTTGACAACGTTTGTTGAACCAAGGTTACATGAAACGTCAGTACCCATTTGAAGGAATTCTTGCGCATCGTTGATCAAACTTGGTTCTTGGACTTGAAGAATTTCTGAACACAAGTTACTCATGATAATCTTACCATCGACAGGATTTGCGCGGTTAGCTGTATCAATGTTGACTACATAAGGATAGCCAGATTCTTGTTGCAATTTAGAAATTTCAGTTTCCAAATCACGCGCCTTGATTTTTGTCTTACGAATGTTTGGATTAGCAACCAACTCATCGTATTTTTCAGTGATGTCGATGTAGTTGAATGGCACTCCGTATTCACGCTCTACAGAGTAAGGGCTGAAGAGGTACATTTCTTCATTCTTACGGGCCAACTCGTAGAACTTGTCTGGCACGACGACACCAAGTGAAAGGGTCTTAACCCGAACTTTTTCATCGGCGTTTTCTTTCTTAGTAGAAAGGAAGGCGATGATGTCTGGGTGGAAGACGTTAAGGTATACAGCCCCAGCACCTTGACGTTGACCAAGTTGGTTAGAGTAAGAGAAGCTATCTTCGAAAAGCTTCATAACTGGTACGACACCAGAAGCAGCACCTTCATACCCTTTGATAGGTGCTCCAGCTTCACGAAGGTTGCTGAGGGAAATTCCCACACCACCACCAATACGTGAAAGTTGAAGAGCTGAATTGATAGAACGTCCGATAGAGTTCATATCATCTGTTACCTGAATCAAGAAACATGATACCAATTCACCACGACGTGCACGACCTGCATTTAAGAAAGATGGTGTAGCAGGTTGGTAGCGTTGGTGGATGATTTCATTTGCGATATCAGTTGCAATAGCTTCATTGCCATCAGCAAAGTAAAGAGCGTTAAAGAAGACACGATCTTCCATGCTCTCAAGATAGTATTCCCCATCATTAGTTTTCAAGGCATATTGATTGTAAAACTTGTATGCTGCCATGAATGACTTGAATTGGAAGTTTTGATCTTTGATAAATTGGGCCAATTTCTCTAAAAATTCAGGACGGTATTTCTCGATAAAAGCTCTCTCAATGTAATTGTGCTCGAGAAGGTACTGAATCTTGTCTGTAATCGAGTCAAAGGCTTTAGTATTTGGTACAACATTTTCTTTAAAGAACGCATCCAAAGCTTCTTTATCCTTATGAAGCATGATTTGGCCGTTTACTGGACGGTTGATTTCATTGTTAAGACGAAAATACGTCACATCTTCAAGAGATTTTAATCCCATAATAATCCTTTTCTAGTTCAAAAAAATGAAGAGGAGAAGTCCTCTCTTTCCAAGTAAAAAGTCTAGTGTTAGGTTGCTAACGCTAGACCCTATTTAAGCAAAATACTGTGTTAATTAAGAAAGTTTCTTCAACTTAGCTGGTTGAAAACCAGAAAATACTTCATCCGGTGTTTGAATAACTGGAGCAGCATTGAAACCAAGGTTCTTAACATGCTCTACAAATTCTGGCTGTTCATCTAAGTTAATTTCGCGGTATTCCACATGATTGCTATCGAGGAATCGCTTGGTCATTTTGCATTGAACACAATTATTTTTTGAATAAATGGTTACCATTTATTTTCCGTCCTCCTATCGAAATATAAATCTGTAAACAGTATAAACAAAATCCAGCAACTTGTCAACAAAATAAAACTAAATATTGTGCAAAGAGATGAAATGGAGTTTTCAAAGCACAATATATTGTGGTGGGTGAAAAATGTGAAAATCAAAGAAATGGGATAGGAATAGGCTTTAAAGCATCTTTAATTAGTTATAATTTTTTGGTGAATCAATATCCTGTGGTTCAAGAGCTTCTTTTCATTGAAAGCGGAGGAAAATGTTACTTATAATATAGTAGAAAATTGAAAAGATATTTTCTCTGTTCTTCAGGTGCTTCTTAAAATGTATCTAAATTGGGATTTTTCGCAGTCTTTTTCTGTAAGTCAGTGATAAAAATCTTGAAAAAAATTTCAAAAGATGATATAATACCAAATTGTAAGGGTTATCAAAAGGTAACTCAAAAACTATTTTTAAAAAGGAGAGTCAAACTATGGCTTCTAAAGATTTCCACATCGTGGCAGAAACAGGTATCCACGCACGTCCAGCAACTTTGTTGGTTCAAACTGCTAGCAAATTTGCTTCAGATATTACTCTTGAATACAAAGGTAAATCAGTTAACTTGAAATCAATCATGGGTGTTATGAGCCTTGGTGTTGGTCAAGGAGCAGACGTTGTAATCTCTGCAGAAGGTGCTGACGCTGATGATGCTATCGCAGCTATTTCAGAAACAATGACTAAAGAAGGATTGGCTTAAAAATATGACAAAAATGCTAAAAGGAATTGCAGCATCTGACGGTGTTGCCGTTGCTAAGGCATATTTGCTCATTCAACCAGACTTATCATTTGAGACTGTTTCAGTCGAAGATACAAGTGCAGAAGAAGCTCGTTTGGATGCAGCTCTTGAAGCTTCACAAAACGAGCTTTCTCTTATTCGGGAGAATGCAGTAGCAAGCCTTGGTGAAGAAGCAGCGCAAGTTTTTGATGCGCATATGATGGTTCTTGCTGACCCTGAAATGATTGGTCAGATCAAAGAAACAATTCGTACGAAAAAAATCAATGCAGAAGCTGGCTTGAAAGAAGTCACTGACATGTTCATTGCGATCTTTGAAGGAATGGAAGACAATCCTTACATGCAAGAACGTGCAGCAGATATTCGTGACGTTACCAAACGTGTCCTTGCCAACTTGCTTGGTAAAAAATTGCCAAACCCTGCTTCTATCAATGAAGAAGCAATTGTGGTTGCGCATGACTTGACTCCATCTGATACAGCACAGTTGAACAAAAAGTATGTAAAAGCTTTTGTTACGAATATCGGTGGACGTACAAGTCACTCAGCTATCATGGCTCGTACACTTGAAATCGCAGCTGTTCTTGGTACAAATAACATCACAGAGCTTGTCAAAGATGGCGATGTTTTGGCTGTTTCAGGGATCACTGGTGAAGTAGTGATCAACCCTACTGAAGAACAAATTGCAGAGTTCAAAGCAGCTGGTGAAGCTTATGCAAAACAAAAAGCTGAATGGGCTCTCCTTAAAGATGCGAAAACAGTGACTGCTGATGGAAAACACTTCGAGTTGGCTGCCAACATCGGTACACCTAAAGACGTTGAAGGTGTAAACGATAATGGTGCAGAAGCTGTTGGTCTCTATCGTACAGAATTCTTGTACATGGATTCTCAAGACTTCCCAACAGAAGATGACCAATACGAAGCCTACAAAGCAGTTCTTGAAGGTATGAATGGTAAACCTGTGGTTGTTCGTACAATGGATATCGGTGGGGATAAAGAACTTCCTTACTTCGACCTTCCTAAAGAAATGAACCCATTCTTAGGTTTCCGTGCTTTGCGTATTTCTATCTCTGAAACTGGTAACCAAATGTTCCGTACACAATTGCGTGCCTTGCTTCGTGCATCTGTTCACGGTAAATTGCGGATCATGTTCCCAATGGTTGCTTTGTTGACTGAGTTCCGTACAGCTAAGGGTATTCTTGAAGAAGAAAAGGCTAAATTACTTGCGGAAGGTGTTGCTGTTGCAGACGATATCCAAGTAGGGATCATGATTGAAATCCCAGCTGCAGCAATGCTTGCGGATCAATTTGCTAAAGAAGTTGATTTCTTCTCAATTGGTACAAACGACTTGATCCAATACACAATGGCTGCTGACCGTATGAACGAACAAGTTTCATACCTTTACCAGCCATATAACCCATCTATCCTTCGTTTGATCAACAACGTGATCAAAGCGGCTCACGCTGAAGGCAAATGGGCTGGTATGTGTGGTGAAATGGCCGGTGACCAAACTGCCGTTCCACTTCTTGTCGGAATGGGCTTGGATGAGTTCTCTATGTCAGCGACATCTGTCCTTCGTACACGTAGCTTGATGAAGAAACTCGACACAGCTAAAATGCAAGAATACGCTAACCGTGCTCTTACTGAATGTTCAACAATGGAAGAAGTTCTTGAACTTTCAAAAGAATACGTGAACGTAGACTAAGAATTCAACAAGACTAAGACAAATCTGTCTTAGTCTTTTTTTACATTGTTCATAAAAATGTTCATTTTATTCGTAATAAACTAGTTAGTAATAAAAATAGTGATTTAAATGTTCGGTTTTTGTTTGATTTTCCTCGTATATATAGTATAATCGTAAGTAAGATAAGGAGGATGACCAAGGAAGGATCGAAAAGGTTCGGAAGAGAAAATGAAAGAATTTTTCCTGATAAATTTACATGATTTTCCTGGAATCAACTTGAAAATTAAGTGATTTTATAGTAAAATAAAAACAACTAGAAAACGCTTTCAAAAAAATAAAGAGGTGAGTATATGGATAGAAGCACAGACTTATGGACATTTGGAAGAGGGGATAATTTCCATCTTCAAGAGTACTTAGGAGCTCACAAGGAAACAAGGGGAGAACAAGAAGGCTTTACCTTCCGTGTTTGGGCTCCCAATGCTCAGGCGGTGGATCTGATTGGTGATTTCACTGATTGGGAAGCTCGTAAAATTCCAATGGTTCGTAATGAAGGAGGCGTCTGGGAAGTCTTCTGTTCCGATGCAAAAGAGGGAGATATATACAAGTATTTGGTGACTCGACAAAATGGTCATCAGGTGCAAAAAATCGATCCTCTAGCGTTATGGATGGAAAAGAGACCCAATACAGGATCTATTATTAAGACCATTCCAGAGAAAAACTGGAAAGATGGTCTCTGGAGAGCACGCCGCAAAAAACTTGGTTTTAAGGAACGACCTGTTAATATTTATGAGGTTCACGCAGGATCGTGGAAACGTAATGAGGATCACAGTTCCTACACCTTCAAACAACTAAAAGATGAACTCATTCCGTATCTGGTAGAAATGAACTATACCCACGTGGAATTTATGCCAGTGATGGCCCATCCATTGGGCTTGAGTTGGGGCTATCAGCTTATGGGCTATTTTGCACTTGAACAGACTTATGGTAGCCCAGAAGAGTTTCAAGACTTCGTGGAAGAATGCCACCTCAACAATATCGGAGTGATCGTGGATTGGGTACCAGGACATTTCATTATCAATGATGATGCCTTGGCTTATTATGATGGAACACCAACCTTTGAATACCAGGATGAACATCGTGCCCATAATTACGGATGGGGAGCCTTGAACTTCGATTTAGGGAAGAATCAAGTCCAGTCATTCTTGATTTCTAGTTTGAAGTTTTGGATTGATACCTATCATTTAGATGGGATTCGGGTCGATGCTGTGAGCAATATGCTCTATCTTGACTACGATAGTGGTCCATGGACACCAAATATTGATGGGGGAAACCTCAACTACGAAGGCGTTCATTTCCTTAGACGTTTGAATGCGATTATCAAGAACGAACACCCAGATGTCATGATGATTGCAGAAGAAAGTTCTGCTGGTCAAAAGATCACGGGTCCTGAAGAAGAAGGTGGACTTGGCTTTGACTATAAATGGAATATGGGGTGGATGAATGATATCCTTCGATTCTACGAAGAAGATCCCATCTACCGGAAATTTGACTTTAACCTGGTAACCTTTAGTTTCATGTATGCATTTTCTGAAAACTTCTTACTACCATTTTCACATGATGAAGTGGTGCATGGTAAGAAGAGTTTGATGCATAAGATGTGGGGAGATCGTTACAATCAATTTGCTGGACTTCGTAACCTCTTGACCTATCAGATTTGCCATCCAGGTAAGAAATTACTCTTTATGGGTTCAGAATTTGGTCAATTTTTGGAATGGAAGTCAGAAGAGCAATTGGAATGGGGCAATCTAGAGGATGAAATGAATGCTAAGATGCGTCGTTTTACTTCTCAGCTCAATCATTTCTACAAAGAACACAAGGAATTGTGGGAGATTGATGATAGCTTTGATGGCTTAGAGATTATAGATGCAGATAACCGGGATCAGAGCGTCTTGTCAATGGTTCGGAAAAATCGTAAGGGCGATCTTCTGGTGTGTGTTTTCAATATGGCACCAGTGGAACGCAAGGACTTTACGATTGGTGTGCCTGTATCAGCGGTCTATGAAGAAATTTGGAATACAGAATTAGAAGAATGGGGAGGTGTCTGGAAAGAGCACAATCCGACAGTTCAGTCTCAAGATGGACTGTGGAAGGATTATGAACAAACTTTGACCTTTACTTTGCCGGCTTTAGGGGCTAGCATTTGGAAGGTGAAACGGAAGGTTCGCAAAACGAAATCTAAAACATCAGATAAAAAATGATGATCGGTTGACTCTAAGGGAGTCCAAGCTTTAAAAAGAGGAAGTAGTCAATGAAGAATGAAATGCTCGCTTTAATTCTTGCCGGAGGGCAAGGAACACGTCTTGGAAAATTAACCAAAAACATCGCGAAACCTGCGGTTCAATTTGGTGGGCGCTATCGGATTATCGATTTTGCTCTCTCAAACTGTGCCAACTCAGGAATTCACAATGTTGGTGTGATTACACAGTATCAACCACTTGCCCTTAACAGCCATATTGGGAATGGTTCCAGCTGGGGTTTAGATGGAATCAATACGGGTGTGTCTATTCTCCAACCTTATTCAGCTAGTGAAGGAAATCGTTGGTTTGAAGGAACTAGCCATGCTATTCTTCAAAACATCGACTATATCGATAGCATCAATCCGGAATATGTCTTGATTCTATCTGGGGACCACATCTATAAGATGGATTACGATGATATGCTTCAAGCGCACAAGGATAATAATGCAAGCTTAACTGTTGCCGTCCTAGATGTACCTTTGAAGGAAGCAAGCCGTTTTGGAATCATGAATACAGATGCCAATAATCGGATTGTCGAATTTGAAGAAAAACCAGCTGAACCAAAATCTACCAAGGCTTCCATGGGGATTTACATCTTTGACTGGGCTCGTCTGCGCAATATGTTGGTTGCTGCTGAAAAGAGTGATATCGATATGTCAGACTTCGGTAAAAATGTCATTCCAACGTATCTAGAATCAGGCGAAAGTGTTTATGCTTATGAATTCAATGGTTATTGGAAAGACGTTGGTACGATTGAGTCTCTTTGGGAAGCCAATATGGAATATATCGATCCAAATAATGCCTTGGATAGTCGCGATCGTCACTGGAAAATCTATTCACGCAACCTCATTTCTCCACCGAACTTCTTTGGGGAACATGGCCACGTCGAAGATTCTCTTGTCGTCGACGGTTGTTCGGTAGACGGTACAGTCAAACACTCCATCTTATCAACAGAAGCTCAAGTTCGTGAAGGAGCAGTTGTCGAAGATGCTGTCGTGATGAGCAATGCCATTATCGGTAAAGGAGCTGTCGTGAAACGCGCGATTATCGGGGAAGGTGCAGTCATTGCAGAAGGTGTCGTGATTGATGGAACAGAGGAAGTACAAGTTGTCGGTTACAATGAAAAAGTGGGGGTAGCAACAGATGAAGATTGATAAATATTCAGCCATTTTAGGAAATACAGTTGGGTATCATGATATGTCCACTTTGACCAGCCATCGTCCGGTAGCATCTCTACCATTTGATGGGAAATACCGCTTGATTGACTTCCCGTTGTCTAGTCTTGCGAATGCTGGTATTCGTAGTGTTTTTGGGATTTTCCAACAAGAAAATATTAGTTCGGTCTTTGACCATATTCGTTCAGGTCGTGAGTGGGGCTTGTCTACTTTATTGAGCCACTATTACCTCGGAATCTATAACACTCCTGTTGAAAATACAAATGTAGGGCCAGAATACTACCAACAATTATTGACCTATTTGAAACGGTCTGGTTCCAACCAAACAGTTGCTTTGAACTGTGATGTCTTGATGAATATTGACCTCAATCAAGTTTTCCACTTGCATAATAGCGTTGACCGTCCGATTACAGTGGTTTATAAGAAGTTGCATCTTCAAAATATCTCTGAAGTCAATGCTATCTTGGAAATTGATGAAACAGACCATGTTACAGAGCAAAGACTTTTCGATGGCAAGGATCCTGACGAAGTCTACAACATGTCGACAGATGTCTTTATTGTGGATACTCCTTGGTTGATTGAAAAAATTGAAGAAGAAGCCAAGAAAAAATACCCACAAAAATTGCGCTATATCTTGCGTGATTTGGCGGTGGAATACAATGCTTTTGCTTTTGAATATACAGGTTACCTAGCCAATATTCATTCAGTTGAATCCTACTACCATGCAAACTTGGATATGTTGGAAAACCAAAAATTCATGAAGCTCTTTTCACCAAACCAAAAGGTGTATACGAAAGTGAAGAATGAAGAACCAACGTATTATTCCAAGACTTCACATATTAAAACGTCTCAATTTGCTTCGGGTAGTATTGTAGAAGGAACCGTTGAACGCTCCGTTGTTTCACGGCGGGTACACCTTCATGAAGGTTCAGAAGTCCGCAGTAGTCTTCTCTTCCCTGGTGTTGTGATTCATGAAAATGCAATCGTCGAATATGCCATCCTGGATAAGGGTGTCGAAGTGGCTGCTGGTGTGACGATTCGTGGGACAGAAGAAGCACCTGTCGTGGTTAAAAAAGGAACGATTGTTACAGAGGATATTGTCTAATGAAACTATTATTTGTTGCAGCTGAAGGAGCACCGTTTTCTAAAACAGGTGGTTTGGGAGACGTTATTGGCGCTCTTCCTAAATCCTTAGCGAAAAGTGGTCATGATGTGCGCGTGATCCTCCCTTACTATGATATGGTAGAGGCCAAGTTTGGAGATCAAATCGAAGATGTCTTGCATTTTGAGACCAAGGTTGGCTGGAGAAGTCAATATGTGGGTGTGAAACGCATTGTGCGCGATGGAGTCACCTTTTACTTTATTGATAACCAACATTATTTCTTTAGAGGTCATGTGTATGGTGACTTCGATGATGGCGAACGCTTTGCCTTCTTCCAGCTCGCAGCCTTAGAAACGATGGAACGGGTTGACTTCATTCCAGATGTTCTTCATGCCCATGATTACCATACAGCGATGATTCCTTTCTTGCTGAAGGAAAAATACCGTTGGATTCAAGCTTATCATGGAATTAAAACAGTATTGACTATCCATAATTTGGAATTCCAAGGTCAGTTCGACCCAGGAATGTTGTGGGACCTATTCGGAGTTGGATTTGAACGCTATGCAGATGGAACTCTTCGGTGGAATGATTGCCTGAACTGGATGAAAGCCGGCATTCTATATGCTGACCGTGTGACAACTGTTTCTCCTAGCTATGCGCATGAGATTATGACTGCTGAATATGGTTGTGGCTTGGATCAGATCCTTCGAATGGAGTCTGGCAAGGTGACCGGAATTGTTAACGGGATTGATGCAGATCTGTATAATCCTGAAACGGATCCGCTCTTAACGTATCACTTCAGTCTCTCAGATCTTTCAGGTAAAGCAGCTAGTAAACGAGCTCTTCAAGAACGTGTTGGTCTACCTGTTCGCGATGATGTTCCTTTGTTTGGGATCGTCTCTCGTTTGACACGTCAAAAAGGTTTTGATGTGGTGGTAGAAGAGTTGCATCAACTTTTGCAAAAGGATATTCAGATTGTCTTGCTCGGTACAGGAGATCCTGGATTTGAAAATGCCTTTGCTTGGTTTGGTCAAGCCTACCCAGATAAACTTTCAGCGAATATCACATTTGATGTCCAATTGGCCCAAGAAATCTATGCAGCGTCGGATGTCTTCTTGATGCCAAGCCGCTTTGAACCATGTGGCCTTTCTCAAATGATGGCCATGCGTTATGGAACCCTTCCTCTGGTGCATGAAGTCGGCGGACTTCGAGATACGGTCCAACCGTATAATGCTGTTGATGGAAGTGGAACAGGCTTTAGCTTCAATAATTTATCTGGCTATTGGTTTAACTGGGCAGTTGATGAAGCCTTGGCTGTCTACTACAATGACAAACAGGCTTGGTATGGTCTCCAAGAGCAAGCTATGACGCGTGACTTCTCATGGGATACGGCTAGTCAACGATACAATGATTTGTACCAATCCTTATAAATAGATCTATGATACAAACGCCTTTCGAGGCGTTTTTTGTGTTGCTTTCTTCCTATAAAGAAAACGGTTTATATTTTTGAGTTTTAGAGCTTGCTAAAATAGAAGAAAAAAGATAAGATAGGTAAAGGTAAAAAATCCCGGGAAGGTTCTTATTTCTGGAAAGGATCCCAGCCTCTCTAAAAATAATCAGGTCCCTGATCGAGGGTTAAATATTACTATATAGGAATTTTAGGATGAAAAAAGCGAAACAAACGTTTGAAAAAATGACCAAATATTCGATTCGAAAATTATCTGTCGGTGTTGGTCCGGTAGCCATTGGAGCCTTTTTATTAGGAGGAAGCTTGTTAGGAGCTCGTCCTGTCAAAGCAGATCAGGTGACTCTACCTGCTCATGTGCACTTAGGATATGTGACAGAAGAAGAGCTAACTGCTGAAGAAAAAGAACAGGTGATTCATGCAATCCCTGAAGAGTATCAAAATGAAGATACTTTCTATCTCGTCTATAAGAAGAAGGAAGCAATTCAGTCGGTTCTTCCTCAAACAGGAAGTCAGGAAGTCGCCCTATTTGGCCTAAGTCTAGTCACTGCTTCCTTTGCGGTCCTCTTGCTCTCTAAAAAGCACCGGAAGAAGGTCATGGGCGTCCTTTTGATTGGAGTCATGGGACAAAGTCTTCTACTTCCAGTTGAAGTCGCAGCGCTACAAAATCAAGTTTTGCGCGCCTATAATCAGGATCTTGCGATTGCATCGAGCAAAGATCTGGCAAATGGCGTGATTCATATTGATGGCTATGACTATGTTGGCTATCTGCGCTACCCGTCTGTCCAAAAGACGAACTCACAAGAACCAAAAGCTATTCAGAGAATCCAACCATCTGTAGAGAGTTCGATCAAAACAAGTGCAGGGATTGCACAAATGGAACCACAAGCGCGTGTGACCCCAGAAGTCGCTCCAGCCTTTCCTCAAGTTGAAAAACCAAGCCTGGAAGTCTCTACTGAGCCTGTGCCTTTTGAAACTGTCCACCAAGCTGATTCTACATTAGCCAAAGGGCAAACCAAGGTGCTGACTGCTGGCCAAAATGGGGAGCGGACCCTATTGACAGAAGTGAGTGTGGTAGATGGACAAGAAGTTCGCAGAGTAGTTGAAAGCAAGGTCACGAAAGAACCAGTTTCACAAATTCTTGCTGTCGGGACAAAAGAAGATGCCCAACCAACCCCTCAACCCAGCCCTTCTCCAGTTGTAACGGCCAAAGGGAAACAAGAAGAAGGCCATGTCGGCGAAGCTCCTGTTCAACCAGAGAATCCGGTCTATACAGGCGTAGTGGAAGCTAAGGGAACACAAGAAGAAGGCCATGTCGGCGAAGCTCCTGTTCAACCGGAGAATCCAGTCTATACAGGTGTGGTAGAAGCCAAGGGGACACAGGAAGAAGGCCATGTTGGTGAAGCTCCTGTTCAACCGGAGAATCCAGCCTATACAGGTGTGGTGGAAGCCAAGGGAACACAGGAAGAAGGCCATGTCGGCGAAGCTCCTATTCAACCGGAGAACCCAACCTATCAAGTAACGGAAGGGACTGTAACAGAGACAGAAACGGTAATCCTTCCATATGAAACAGAGTATGCAACGGACGCCAATCGTTACACCGATGAAGAAAGCCTCCTTCAAAAAGGAGAGACTGGTAGCCAGGAGATTCGTCGTGTTTATAAGACGGTTAATGGTGAGAAGATTGGAGAGCCTCTCAGTACGACCACTGAAACGGTCAAAGCTCCTGTGACAGAAAAAATTAGTCGTGGGACCAAGGCTATTGAAGGCCAAAAAGAGGAAGTTGCTTTTGAAGAAATTCCATTTAAGACGGTAACCGAACAAGATGCCACCTTGCTAAAAGGAACTGAAAGGGTTTCTCAAGCCGGTAAGAATGGGAAGAAGAAAATCACCAAGGTCTACAAGACCATCAAGGGAGTTAAATCGGCGGATGCCCCAACGGTTACGGAGGAAGTAGTTGAACAAGCTCAAGATCGGATCATTCAAAAAGGGACCAAAGAACTTGACAAGCCAACCTTGACTTTGACCCAGGTCGATAAGGAAGAATTGAAGCGCAGTGCTAAAGCTACTTATCGTTTGGACAAACCAGATGGTGTGACCATCAAGTCCATCCAGGCTGTATTGAAGAAGGGTGATCAAGTTGTGAAAACTTTCGCCCTTTCAGAGACGGACTTAGCAGCTGCCCTAGCGGACTTAGACTACTACAAGGATTATACGCTCGCAACGACTATGGTCTATGACCGTGGAAATGGGGATGAAGAAGAAGTTCTCAAGGAAGAACCTCTGAGAATTGATCTTAAAAAAGTTGAAATCAAAAACATCAAGGAAACCAGTCTGATTAGCGTGGATGACCAAGGTCTTGAAACAGATAGCAGCCTCTTGTCTGAAACACCATTAGATGTGAAGCCTTACTACTTAAAGGTCACCACCCATGATAATAAGGTCACAAAACTGGCCGTTGATAAAATAGAAGAAGTGACGGTAGATGGCACGACCCTCTACAAAGTAACAGCCAAAGCTCCTGATCTTATCCAACGGACTGCGGACAGCCAGTTTAGTGAGGACTATATCCACTATATTGCAAAACCCAAAGCACATGAAGGTGATGTCTACTACAATTTCAACGAACTTATAAAAGCCATGCAAGCCAATCCGACTGGTACCTTTAAACTGGGTAGCAATATGAATGCGGCCAATGTCCAGCCAGCAGGAAAATCCTATGTAACCAATGCCTTCAAGGGAATTTTGGAAAGTACGGATGGAAATAAATTTGCCATTCATAATATTACCAGACCATTGTTTGGAAACATCGAAGGTGGTTCGGTTAAGAATCTCTTGCTTGAAAATGTTGCGATTGACTTACCTGGAGTTGATCGAGTGGCTCCAATTGCCAATGTTATTAAAAACAATGCAACTGTCGAGAATGTTAAAGTAACAGGAAGTGTTGTCGGGAACAATGACGTAGCAGGGATCATCAATAAAATTGATGGCAGTGGGAAGGTCAGCAATGTTGCCTTTATCGGTAAATTGCACGCTGCTGGTAACAAAGGTGGTTATCTAGCGGGTGTTGTTGGCGAGAACTGGAAAGGTGTTGTTGAAAAAGCTTACGTTGATGCTGAAATCACTGGGAACAAAGCCAAAGCTGCAGGTTTAGTCTATTCCTCTCAAAATGGAGCAAATAACCATACAGTAGGTAAAGAAGGAGTCCTTAGAAATTCAGTTGCTAAAGGCTCGATTGAACTCAAAGAAGCGGTGCAATCTGGTGGATTACTAGGGACCAACTGGGCCTTGGGGACTATTGAAGACAATATCACCATGATGAAAGTCAAAACAGGTGAGATGGTCTTCGGACACTCAGATATTGACGCAGATGATTACTTCACCTATTCAAGAACCAAGCGCAATTATAGTGTGGACAGCGTGAGTGAAGGGAAGAAATCCTTTAACAATTCCCGTAAAATCCCAAGCATCTCGCTGGCAGAAGCTGAGCAGAAAATCGAAGCAATGGGAATTACGGCTGATAAATATACCATCAGTAAGCCGATTGAAGATACGCTTAATCACCTTGTTAGCAAGGACGATCAATACAAGGCCATCACTGGTTACGATGCGACTCGTGAGCTAGCTTACCGCAATATTGCTAAATTGCAACCATTCTATAACAAAGAATGGATTGTCGACCAAGGGAATAAATTGGCTGCAACGAGTCCTCTCTTGACCAAGGAAGTCTTGTCTGTGACCGCTATGAGGGGCAATGATTTTGTCACCGAACTAGCTAATGCTGATCACATTCTGATCCATTATGCCGATAAGACAAAAGATATTTTTAGCATGACGCCGAAAGACTCTAAGGTCAAACAAGTCAAAGAGTACAGTGTAGCGGAGCTCGGTGAAGTGGTCTATACGCCGAATATGGTGGATAAGGACCGGAGCGATCTCATTCATGCGATCGTTGAAAAATTAAGCTCTGTAGAATTACAATCAGATCCTATCTACACACACTTAGGTCGAACAGGTCCTAACAAAGTCAATGCCATTAAGAACCTTTACCTCGAGGAGAGCTTCCAAGAAGTCAAGGACAATCTGACTCACTTTGTAAAACAACTGGTTGAAAACCAAGATCATCAATTAAATACAGATGAGGCTGCCAAACGAGCGCTCATTAAGAAAATTGATGACAACAAGGCTGCTGTTCTTTTGGGGCTTTCTTACCTCAATCGCTATTACGGAGTGAAGTTCGATGATGTCAATCTTAAGCAGCTCATGTTGTTCAAGCCAGACTTCTATGGGAAGAATGTCGATGTTTTAGACCGCTTGATTGAAATTGGCTCAAAAGAAGACTACATCAAAGGGACTCGTACCCACGATGCTTTCCGGGAAGTCGTTGCTAAATCGACTCTTTCTGGGAACCTAAATGACTTCCTGAAGTACAATATGGAGCTCTTCACAAAAGAGACAGACTTGAATGATTGGTTCATCAAAGCAACTAAAGACAATGTCTATATTGTGGAGCCTGAGACGACCAATCCAGCGTTCGCATCTGCTAAGCATAGAGCCTATGAGGGCTTAAACAATGATGTTCACGGTAAAATGATCTTGCCACTCTTGAACTTAAAAGATGCTCATATGTTCTTGATTTCAACTTACAATACCATGGCCTATAGTTCCTTTGAGAAATATGGTAAGAATACGGAAGCAGAGCGGAATGCCTTCAAAGCTGAAATTGATAAGGTGGCGAAAGGACAACAGAATTACCTAGATTTCTGGTCACGTCTAGCAACGGATAAGGTTCGCAATCAACTCTTGAAGAGCAACAATATGGTGCCGACCCCTGTCCTTGATAACCAAAACTACAAGGGCATTAGTACAGACCGCTATGGCCATACCAACAATGGCAAAGATGTCGCTCCAATCCGTGAATTGTATGGTCCAACCGATCGTTACCATGCGACAGATTGGCGGATGGGAGCAGTGGCGCGAATTTACGGAAATCCATATAAAGATGATTCTGTCTTCTTCATGGTGACGGATATGATCAGTGACTTTGGGGTCTCTGCCTTCACGCACGAAACAACGCACGTCAATGACCGCATGGTTTACTTAGGTGGTTGGAGACACCGCGAAGGAACCGATATCGAAGCCTTTGCCCAAGGCATGCTCCAAACACCATCCGTATCCAATCCAAATGGGGAATACAAGGCTTTAGGTCTCAATATGGCCTATGAACGTCCTAATGATGGAAACCAATGGTACAATACCAATCCAAATGATTTGAAGTCACGTGATGAAATTGATCGGTATATGAAAGGCTATAACGACACCCTCATGCTTCTGGATTACCTAGAAGGAGATGCTGTCCTTAATAAAGGCAGTCAAGCATTAAACAATGCTTGGTTCAAGAAGGTTGACAAGCAATACCGAGGGGCTAACACCAAGAATCAATTTGATAAGGTGCGTCCTTTGAGTGATGAGGAAAAAGCAATTGCTTTACATACAGTCGATGACCTCATCACCAACAACTTCATGACTAATCGTGGTCCTGGAAATGGGGTCTATAATCCATCTGACTTTGGCTCAGCCTATGTGACTGTACCTATGATGACAGGGATCTATGGTGGGAACACCAGTGAAGGGGCTCCTGGAGCCATGTCCTTCAAACACAATACCTTCAGACTCTGGGGATACTATGGCTACGAAAAAGGCTTCTTAGGTTATGCTTCAAACAAGTATAAACAAGAATCCAAACAAGCAGGTCATGCGACTCTAGGAGATGATTACATCATTCAAAAGATTTCTGATGGAACATTCAGTACCCTTGAAGACTGGAAGAAAGCTTATTTCAAAGAAGTTGTGACAAGTGCCAAAAATGGAATTCAATCTATTGAAATTGATGGCACTACTTACAGCACTTATGATGACTTGAAACAAGCTTTCGCTACTGCAGTTGAAAAAGATCAGGCCAGCTTGAAGAATGGTGCTGTCAAATTTGACAATACCCTTGCCTTGAAAGAAAAAATTTTTAAGAAATTACTGCAACAAACAGACAGTTTCAAAACGTCTATCTTTAAATAATCGAATTCTCTCATCTGCTGAGCAGGTGAGAGTTTTTTAGAAGAAAAAATGAATAGAGGTGGACAAAGCGTCTAAAAATTAAAAGAAATCAATCGTAGATAGGAAAGTTTATCATATTAAAAAAATAACGTAATTTCACTAAAACGCTTACTTTGCTAGGAAATATTTGACTATTATATCTTTTAGGAGTAAACTAAGGAGGTAAAATTTATAAAAGGAGAATTCATCATGAATTTAACATTTTTAGGTCTTTGTTTAGCCTGCTTTGGTGTATCACTGGCAGAAGGTTTGATGATGAGCAGCCTATTGAAATCTGCGTCTCGTCAACCAGAAATTATTGGTCAATTGCGTAGCCTCTTGATTCTTGGTGTTGCCTTTGTCGAAGGTACTTTCTTCGTAACCTTGGTTATGGCCTTCATTATCAAATAAGCACTTCTATTTTAGAAAAGGAGGTGTCAAAACTTGGAAGAAAGTATCACTCCAACGATAACTCTTGGACCTGTAACTTTTAATTTGACCCTACTTGCTATGACCTTGATTGCTGTTTTGGTGGTTTTTGGCTTTATTTATTGGGCCAGCCGTAAAATGACGATCCGACCAAAGGGCAAACAAAATGTGCTGGAATACGCATATGACTTTGTCGTAGGCTTCACCAAAGGAAATATTGGGGAACATTATATAAAGGACTATTCCTTGTTCTTGTTTGTTCTTTTCCTATTTCTTTTAGTGGCCAATAACATTGGATTGATGGCTAAAATCGAAACGACCAATGGTTACAATTTGTGGACATCACCAACCGCTAACCTGGGTTATGACTTTGCCTTTTCATTTTTGATCACCTTAATCGCCCATGTAGAAGGAATTCGCCGACGTGGTGTGAAGGAATATTTAAAGGCTTTTGTGACACCTGGATTTATGACCCCCATGAATATTTTGGAAGAATTAACGAACTTTGCCTCCTTGGCACTTCGGATCTTCGGAAATATCTTTGCGGGTGAGGTATTAGCAAGCTTGCTCGTGAACTTATCACACCAAGCTTTCTATTGGTATCCATTTGCCTTTATTGGTAGCATGGCATGGACTGCATTTTCAATTTTTATTTCATGTATCCAAGCCTATGTGTTTACCATGTTGTCATCAATCTATATTGGTAAGAAAATTAATGGTGAAGAGTAAGTAGAGGAGGAGTAGAAGAATGCATGTATCAATGAGTGAAATTATTGGTAACTTTATTCTCATTGCTGGTTCCTTCCTATTATTAATCTTTTTAATAAAGAAATTTGCATGGAACAATATCAATGGAATTTTAGAAGCGCGTGCCAAAAAGATTACAGATGATATTGATGGAGCAGAATCAGCTCGTCAAAAAGCTGAGGAACTAGCAAGTAAACGTGAAGAAGAGTTGGCAGGTAGCCGCAAAGAAGCTGCGTCTATTGTCGAAAATGCAAAGGAAACTGCAGAAAAGAACAAATCTCAGATCCTTTCAGAAGCCACTCAAGAAGCAGTACGTTTGAAAGAAAAAGCGCAACAAGAAATTGCGCATAACAAAGAAGAAGCATTGAACAGTATCAAAGGCGATGTGGCAGATCTCACTGTCAATCTTGCCAGCAAATTGTTGAGTCAACAGCTGGATGCTGAAGGTCAACGCCAACTGATCGATCGCTATCTTGATGAATTAGGAGAAGCCTAATGGACAAAAAGCAACTGATGGTGATTGAGAAATATACCCAGCCTTTTGTTCAATTGGTCTTTGAAAAAGGAGAACAAGACCTAGTCTTTGAAAAATTGACCCAAATCAAGGGGATTTTTGAAGAGACTGGACTTGCTAACTTCTTAGCTCATATCGGTGTAGAGGATGAAGAGAAAGCAAAAAGTCTAAGACTTTTTCAACCCTCTGATTCACAATTACTCGACCATTTGATTGAAGTGGTTATTCTCAATCATCGTGAAGCCTTATTTTATGACATTGTAACGATTTGTTTGGATCAGATTCAACTGTTGAGTAACGCTTTTGTCGTCACTGTTACGACGGTTGCTGGTTTGGATCCTGTTCAAGAGCAAAAGCTAATCCCCATTATCGAAAGAAAATTTGGGATTCAAGTTCGCTCGATCCAACAAAAGATCGATCCAGATTTAATTGGTGGCTTTGTCGTGACAGCCAATCATAAAACGTTGGATACCAGTCTCAAACACCAATTGCAAGTTATAAAATCTAAATTGAAATAGAAAGTGGTGTGAATTTTGGCGATTAACGCACAAGAAATCAGCGCTTTAATTAAGCAACAAATTGAAAATTTCAAGCCAAACTTTGACGTCACTGAGACAGGTGTTGTAACCTACATTGGTGACGGGATTGCCCGTGCTCATGGTCTTGAAAATGCCATGAGTGGTGAGTTGTTGATCTTTGAAAATGGCTCATACGGGATGGCCCAAAACTTAGAAACAACGGATGTTGGGATCATCATCTTGGGTGATTTCACGGATATTCGTGAAGGAGACTCTGTCCGTCGTACAGGTAAAATCATGGAAGTCCCTGCAGGGGATGCCTTGATTGGTCGGGTTGTCAACCCACTGGGCCAACCAGTAGATGGTTTGGGTGAGATTGTGACAGATAAATTCCGTCCAGTTGAAACACCAGCTCCTGGCGTTATGCAACGGAAATCTGTCTCAGAACCCCTACAAACTGGTTTGAAAGCCATTGATGCCCTTGTTCCAATCGGACGTGGTCAACGGGAATTGATTATCGGGGACCGTCAAACAGGGAAAACTTCGATTGCCATCGATACCATCTTGAACCAAAAGGGTCAAGACATGATCTGTATCTATGTGGCGATTGGTCAAAAAGAATCAACAGTTCGTACGCAAGTAGAAACTCTTCGTAAATACGGAGCCATGGATTATACGATTGTGGTAACCGCTTCGGCTTCCCAACCGTCTCCATTGCTCTACTTGGCACCTTATGCCGGGGTTGCCATGGCAGAAGAGTTCATGTATAACGGTAAACACGTTTTGATCGTCTATGATGATTTGTCAAAACAAGCCGTAGCCTACCGTGAATTGTCCCTTCTTCTTCGTCGTCCACCAGGACGTGAAGCCTTCCCAGGGGATGTCTTCTATCTCCACAGCCGTTTGTTGGAACGTTCAGCTAAAGTTTCAGATGAATTGGGTGGTGGCTCTATTACAGCTCTTCCAATCATTGAAACCCAAGCAGGAGATATTTCTGCTTATATCGCAACCAACGTGATTTCGATCACAGATGGACAAATCTTCTTGCAAGATAGTTTGTTCAATGCTGGTATTCGTCCGGCCATTGATGCAGGTTCTTCTGTATCCCGTGTAGGGGGAGCTGCCCAAATCAAGGCTATGAAGAAAGTTGCGGGTACCCTTCGTATCGACCTTGCTTCATACCGTGAATTGGAAGCCTTCACGAAATTTGGTAGTGACTTGGATGCTGCGACTCAAGCGAAATTGAACCGTGGTCGCCGAACAGTTGAAGTCTTGAAACAACCTGTTCATGAACCATTGACAGTTGAAAAACAAGTCGTGATCTTGTATGCCTTGACTCATGGTTTCTTAGATAGTGTTCCAGTAGACGATATTCTTCGTTTCCAAGAAGAGTTGTTTGATTACTTTGAAGCACATTATAACCAAATCTTTGAGACGATTCGTTCGACACATGATCTTCCAGCAGAAGAAGAACTGGATGCAGCCCTTACAGAATTTGTCAACCAGTCAAATTTCAAATAGAAATAGGAGTGGAAGATGGCAGTTTCATTAAATGATATAAAAAATAAAATTGCATCCACTAAAAATACCAGTCAAATTACCAATGCCATGCAGATGGTGTCTGCTGCTAAACTCGGGAAATCGGAGCAAGCGGCCAAGGATTTTCAGGTTTATGCCGCTAAGGTACGTAAGTTATTAACAGACTTGCTCCATGGACATGAAACAGAAAATGCTAAGTCCCATCCCATGTTGGTGAGTCGGCCGGTAAAAAAGACAGCTTATATCGTGATTACATCCGATCGTGGTTTGGTCGGAGGCTACAATGCCTCCATCCTTAAAACCATGATGGAAATGAAGGCAGAATACCATCCAACTGGAGATGACTTTGAAGTGATCTGTATTGGAAGTGTCGGTGCGGATTTCTTCCGTGCCCGTGGGATTCAGCCGGTTTATGAATTGCGTGGTTTGCCTGATCAGCCTAGCTTTAAGGAAGTTCGTAAGATCATTTCAAAAACAGTCCAAATGTATCAGGAAGGCTTGTTTGATGAGTTGTATGTCTGTTACAACCATCACGTTAACAGTTTAACTAGCCAAATGCGGGTAGAACAGATGCTTCCGATTATTGATTTGGACCCCAATGAAGCAGATGAGGATTATGTATTGAATCTAGAATTGGAATCTAGTCGAGATGCCATTTTGGATCAATTGCTCCCTCAATTTGCTGAAAGCATGATCTATGGTGCCATTATTGATGCTAAAACAGCTGAAAATGCTGCGGGGATGATGGCCATGCAAACTGCAACAGACAATGCCAAGAAAGTCATTGATGAATTAACGATTCAATACAACCGTGCTCGTCAAGCAGCGATTACACAAGAAATTACTGAAATCGTTGCTGGTGCTAGCGCCCTTGAATAGTTGTCGGATACAATTTTATATACAAAAACAGATGCTCGAAAAAGAACTTTTGAGCAGTAGAAATTACTTAGAATAGGAGAATGACATGAGTTTAGGCAAAATTTCTCAGGTCGTAGGTCCCGTCGTAGACGTTGCCTTTTCCGTTGGAGATAAACTTCCTGAGATCAATAATGCGCTTGTAGTCTATAAAAATGACCAACAAAAATCAAAAGTCGTTCTTGAAGTAGCTTTGGAACTTGGTGATGGGGTCGTACGGACCATCGCCATGGAATCAACCGATGGTTTAACACGTGGAATGGAAGTCTTGGACACAGGTCGTCCAATCTCTGTTCCAGTCGGAAAAGAAACCTTGGGACGTGTCTTCAATGTTCTTGGAGATACCATTGACTTGGATCAACCTTTTGCTGAGGATGCTCCTCGTGACTCCATCCACAAAAAAGCTCCATCCTTTGACGAGCTCTCTACTTCAGAAGAGATTCTTGAAACAGGGATCAAGGTCATTGACCTCTTAGCCCCTTATTTGAAAGGTGGGAAGGTCGGACTCTTCGGTGGTGCCGGAGTTGGGAAGACTGTCTTGATTCAAGAATTAATCCATAATATTGCCCAAGAACACGGTGGTATTTCTGTATTTACCGGTGTTGGGGAACGAACACGTGAAGGGAATGACCTTTACTGGGAAATGAAAGAATCTGGCGTTATTGAAAAAACAGCCATGGTCTTTGGACAAATGAATGAGCCACCTGGAGCACGGATGCGTGTTGCTTTGACTGGTTTGACCATTGCGGAATACTTCCGTGATGTCGAAGGTCAGGACGTTCTCTTGTTTATCGACAATATCTTCCGTTTCACCCAAGCCGGATCTGAAGTATCAGCCCTTTTGGGACGGATGCCTTCAGCCGTTGGTTACCAACCTACTTTGGCAACTGAAATGGGGCAATTGCAAGAACGGATTACGTCAACCAAGAAAGGTTCTGTTACTTCCATCCAAGCCATCTATGTGCCAGCCGATGACTATACAGACCCAGCGCCAGCAACCGCCTTTGCCCACTTGGATTCAACAACCAACTTGGAACGTAAATTGGTACAATTGGGGATCTACCCTGCGGTGGACCCATTGGCATCAAGCTCACGTGCCCTTTCTCCAGAAATCGTAGGAGAAGAACACTATGCAGTAGCTTCTGAGGTCAAACGCGTCCTTCAACGTTACCATGAATTGCAAGATATCATTGCGATCTTGGGGATGGATGAATTGTCTGACGAAGAAAAGACCTTGGTTGCTCGTGCTCGCCGGATCCAATTCTTCTTGTCACAAAACTTCAACGTTGCGGAACAATTTACCGGTCAACCTGGTTCATACGTACCTGTTGCAGAAACTGTTCGTGGTTTTAAAGAAATCTTGGACGGAAAATATGACCATCTTCCTGAAGATGCCTTCCGTGGTGTTGGATCGATCGAAGATGTGATTGCCAAAGCTGAAAAAATGGGATTCTAAGAAGAGGTGAAAGATGAGTCAAATGAACGTCCAAATCGTTACACCGGATGGACTGGTTTATGATCATCATGCCGCATTTGTATCTGTCAAGACAATTGATGGTGAATTAGGGATTTTACCTCATCATATCAATACCATTGCGGTTTTGGCTGTAGACCAAGTAAAGGTTCGTCGTGTCGACGATGACAAACATATTAATTGGATCGCCGTGAATGGTGGGATTATCGAAGTAGTAGATAATGTCATTACCATTGTTGCCGATTCTGCCGAACGTGCTCGAGATATCGACATTAGTCGTGCAGAACGTGCCAAACTGCGAGCTGAAAAAGCGATTGAAGAAGCCAAAGATCAGCATTCGGTTGATATGGAACGTCGTGCTAAAATTGCTCTTCAACGCGCCATTAACCGGATTAATGTCGGAAATCGTTTATAAGATATTCAAAATAAGGTAGAGGTCTTGTCCTCGCCTTATTTTTGTTGAGTGAGAATCAAAAGAAGAAAGTGAGAATCAAATATGGTATAATAGCTGTATGATCCAAATGATTTTTAACTTTTCAAGCCATTTATTGTTTATCTTTTTTGCCTATTACCTATTGTTGAACCTGGTTCAATGGGAAAAGTTTTTAAAAGTAAGTACTGAAAATGCTGTTAAAATCCGTTTTTTGATCTTGATGCTCAGCATTGGAATCGGCTATCTAGCCAGCTCATTTTTTATCAGCGTGTATGAGATGAGTCGGCAGATTTTTATTGGCCAATTCTAACCACATTTTATAAAAAATATGGTATGATAGAAAGCGTGACTTTAAGAAATTGGAGAACAATCCCGTATGGAAAAAATAATCGTTAATGGTGGTCATAATCGACTGGTTGGAACCGTCAAAATCGAAGGAGCCAAAAATGCTGTCCTTCCTCTTCTTGCTGCAACAGTTCTAGCAAGCGAGGGCGTGACAACCTTGAAAAATGTACCTGTTTTATCAGATGTCTTTACAATGAACAATGTTGTTCGTGGGTTGAATGCACAAGTAACCTTCAATGAAGAAGATAATACGGTTGTCGTAGATGCGCGAGAGAAATTGTCTGAGGAAGCGCCTTATAAATATGTGAGCAAGATGCGGGCTTCTATCGTTGTCTTGGGTCCTGTCTTGGCACGCAATGGCCATGCCAAAGTTTCCATGCCTGGTGGCTGTACGATCGGTAGTCGTCCGATTGACCTCCACTTGAAAGGTCTGGAAGCTATGGGCGCTGAAATTACCCAAACAGCCGGCTATATTGAAGCAAAAGCAGATCGTCTCAAGGGAGCACACATCTATATGGACTTCCCATCAGTAGGGGCGACACAAAATATTATGATGGCGGCAACCTTGGCTGATGGAGTCACTGTGATTGAAAATGCAGCTCGAGAACCTGAAATTGTTGACCTAGCTCTCTTGCTCAATAAAATGGGGGCTAATGTTAAGGGGGCAGGAACTGAGACTTTGACTATTGTTGGTGTGGAGAGCTTGCACGGGGCAAACCACAATGTTGTGCAAGACCGCATCGAGGCCGGAACCTTTATGATTGGGGCAGCCATGACTGGTGGAGATGTCTTGATCGAAGATGCCATTTGGGAACACAACCGTCCGCTTCTATCTAAGATGCAGGAGATGGGTGTTACGGTAACCGAAGAAGAAAATGGAATTCGAATTCAGTCGGATATCAGTAAGCTCCGTCCAGTGACCGTTAAAACTCTTCCCTACCCAGGATTCCCAACCGATATGCAGGCTCAATTCACAGCCTTGATGGCCATGGCTAAAGGTGAGTCTACCATGATTGAAACGGTCTTTGAGAATCGCTTCCAGCATTTGGAAGAAATGCGTCGGATGGGCGTTCACTCGGATATTATGCGGGATACAGCTCGTATCGTTGGAGGGGAAAGCTTCCAAGGTGCAGAGGTTATGTCGACCGATTTACGAGCAAGTGCAACCTTGGTCTTGATGGGCTTGGTAGCAGAAGGAGAGACGAAAGTCAGCAAATTAAGTCACTTAGATCGTGGTTATTATCAATTCCATGAGAAATTGGTGGCGCTAGGTGCAGACGTGAAACGTGTAGAGGAAGAAGACGATGAAAACTAATCTTCGCTATGTTGGAAAACAGCTAGGGATTGTCCTCCTGTTGGCTGTGATTGGAATCATCATTTTTGCAGTTGGTTTGGTCATTGGTTATGGAGTGATTGGAGATGGAAAAAATCCATGGTCCATTCTCTCTCCGGACACTTGGTCAGAGATCATTGGAAAGCTAACAGGCAAATAAGCTTTTAACTAAAATTGAGTAAAAAGGAGAGCAGCGAATCGAGTCAATGACCCATCTAGCGCTGCTCTTTTTTGGAGAGAGGTATGACAAAACAAGTATTCACAAAACGAACCAAACAAACCCTCGCAGGTTTTGTGGTGGCAACGGCCCTAGCTATCGGGGGCTATTATTTTAATCAACCGACGGTAAAAGAAGCGACGGATCAGGTTGTTTCGGTGGTGACTAGTAGCCAACAAGAAACACCTAGTAAAGAGTTAGCTAGCTCTGTATTAACGAAATCTGCCCGTTCACAATTAGGGAATGACTTGGAATGGAACGGCGCAGGAGCCTTTGTAGTTAAGGGGAATCGGACAGATCTGGATGCCAGTGTGGCTAGTCAACCCTATGCGGATAACAAGACAAAAGAAGTGAATGGAAAGACCGTGCCGACGGTTGCGAACGCTATTATGACTAAGGCGACTCGCCAGTACAGAGATCGAGATGCAACAGGTAGTGGCCTAACCGATTGGAAACCAGCAGGTTGGCATCAGGTCCATCATCTGTCAGGCGAGTATGACCATGCTGTGGATCGGGGCCACCTATTGGGCTATGCCTTGATCGGTAATCTCAAAGGTTTCGATGCTTCGACTAGCAATCCCAAAAATATCGCTGTGCAAACGGCTTGGTCCAATCAAGCCAATGATCCTCATTCCACCGGTCAAAACTACTATGAGACCCTGGTCCGAAAAGCACTGGATAAGAACAAGCGGATCCGCTATCGGGTGACCTTGATCTACAACCATCCAGAAGATCTGATTCCATTAGGATCACAGATCGAAGCCAAATCGAGTGACGGGACCCTTGAGTTCAATGTCTTTGTTCCCAATGTTCAAAGTGGTATTAGCCTGGATTACCAGACAGGAAAAGTAACCGTTCATCAATAAGCCAGAAAGCATGGCTATTTAAGTTATTTTTAAGAATGGGGTGTTACAATTGCATACCTTCTTTAAGAGAAAGGAGAATGTATGAGAACCATTTTTCGATTTTTCAGAGGAATCCTTCGCATGGCTTGGAGTCTTTTTTGGGGATTTTTCTGGACCATTGCCATCAGTTTTCTCGTTCTAGTGGGGATCATCTATTTCACAGATTCTCCTAGTTCTGGTATGGATGGGTTTGGACGAGCTGCCCAAAAGGTTGTCTATCAAGTCGGCAATTTATTTGGTGATCAGGGCTTTGCATCGCGCTTTGGGATGGCGCCTAGCTCACAGACCACGCAGACGGACAATCATGAGCATAGTGGCGCTCGCTGGGAAAAAGCGGAGGCTACGGTCTATTTGGATCCCAATATCAGTCAAACTTTTGTAAAAGCTTATCGGGATGCTATTGAGGCTTGGAACCAAACAGGCGCCTTTACCTTCAAGTTGGTTACAAATGAAAAAGAGGCTAATGTGGTTTTGACAGAAATGGATAACGCATCCGTTTCTGCTGCAGGAGAGACTGCCTCTCAGACCAACCTCTTAACCAACCGCTTCACCCACATCACAGTGCGTCTCAATCGCCATTATCTTTTAAATTATGTCTATAACTACAGTTATGATCGGATTGTCAATACAGCTGAGCATGAGCTAGGCCATGCCATTGGGCTGGACCACACTGATGGAGAATCGGTCATGCAACCAGCTGGCTCCTTCTACAGTATTCAGGATACAGATGTGGAAGCAGTCCGACAATTATACAAGGAAGAATAAGTTTTAAAATACTTTCTAAAAGTTCTGAGCCTCAAGGGGCTCAGGATTTTTTTGATGGCTCGTCTTTCCTTGTTTAATCTGAAAAAAGATAGTAAAATAAGGACATGATTATTTTACAAGCCAACAAAATTGAACGCTCTTTTGCAGGGGAGGTTCTTTTTGATAATATCAGCCTGCAGGTGGATGAACGGGACCGGATTGCCCTGGTCGGAAAGAACGGAGCCGGCAAGTCTACGCTCTTAAAAATCTTGGTGGGAGAGGAAGAACCAACTTCAGGAGAAATCAATAAAAAGCGGGATCTTTCTCTCTCTTATTTAGCCCAGGATAGCCGCTTTGAGTCGTCCAATACTATCTACGATGAGATGCTCCATGTCTTTGACGACCTCAGAAAGACCGAGAAAACCTTGCGGCAGATGGAGCTTGAGATGGGGGAAAAAACTGGAGCTGACCTAGAAAAACTCATGCAGGACTATGACCGTCTCTCGGAAGAATTCCGTCAGGCAGGTGGCTTCACCTATGAAGCTGATATTCGCGCCATTCTCAACGGATTTAAGTTTGATGAGTCCATGTGGCAGATGAAGATTGAGGAGCTGTCTGGTGGGCAAAATACCCGTCTCGCTCTGGCCAAGATGCTCTTGGAAAAACCAAATCTCCTGGTACTGGATGAGCCGACCAACCACTTGGATATTGAGACGATCGCCTGGTTGGAAAACTATCTGGTCAATTATAGTGGTGCCCTTCTCATTGTCAGCCACGACAGGTATTTCCTAGATAAGGTCGCAACTATTACACTGGACTTGACCAAGCATTCTTTAGATCGCTATGTCGGTAATTACTCCAGTTTTGTGGAGCAAAAAGAGCAAAAACTGTTGACCGAAGCCAAGAACTACGAGAAGCAACAAAAAGAAATTGCAGCTCTGGAAGACTTTGTTAATCGTAATTTGGTGCGGGCTTCGACTACCAAGCGAGCCCAGTCTCGGCGCAAGCAGTTGGAAAAAATGGAGCGTCTAGACAAGCCGGAAGCTGGAAGTAAGTCTGCCCATATGACCTTCCATTCTGATAAGACCTCGGGAAATGTCGTCCTGACAGTAGAAGAGGCAGCCGTCGGCTATGACGATCAAATCCTGTCAGAGCCCATCAATCTGGATATCCGCAAGATGAATGCGGTCGCTATTGTGGGACCAAATGGGATCGGGAAATCTACTCTTATCAAGTCCATCGTCGGGCAGATTCCTTTTATCAAGGGTGAAGCTCGTTTTGGGGCCAATGTCGAGGTGGGTTACTATGACCAGACCCAAAGTAAACTAACGCCTCACAACAGTGTCTTGGATGAGCTCTGGAATGACTTTAAACTGACGCCAGAAGTAGAAATTCGCAATCGACTGGGAGCCTTTCTTTTCTCTGGGGATGATGTCAAGAAAACCGTCGGCATGCTGTCGGGTGGAGAGCGGGCCCGCTTGCTTCTAGCCAAGCTGTCCATGGAAAATAACAATTTTTTGATTCTCGACGAGCCGACCAACCATTTGGATATCGATAGCAAGGAAGTGCTAGAAAATGCCTTGATTGACTTTGACGGGACCCTGCTCTTTGTCAGCCACGACCGTTACTTTATCAATCGGGTGGCTACACAAGTCTTGGAACTCTCAGAAGAGGGCTCAACTCTTTACCTAGGAGACTACGATTATTATCTGGAGAAGAAAGCAGAGTTAGAGGCCCTTGCTGCAGCACAAGCAGAAGCTGTGCCTGTTTCTTCGACCGAAGAAGGCACCAGCAATGATTATCACTTGCAGAAGCAAAACCAGAAGGAACTCCGGAAAATCACTCGTCGCATTGAGCAATTGGAAGCGGAGATGGAAGAGCTGGATCAAAAAATCCAAGAAATCAGCGAAACTATGCATAGCACCAACGACGCAGCCGACTTGGTTCAACTCCAAAGCGAGCTGGATCAACTGACTGTCCAGCAGGAAGCGGTCATGGAAGAGTGGGCAGAACTGTCAGAGCAGGTGGAATAAATGGAAGATTTGGGCAAAGTTTTCGTGAATTTCGAATTAATAAGAATTACACGTTGAAAGAAGTTGCGGGCCACTGACGTTTGCGAACTCATGGAGAGCCAGTAGCAAATCGACCAGCTGAGCGCCGCCCAAGAAGAAGCCGAGCTAGAATGGGAAGAACTAGCGCAGTAAGTATAGTTTTCTAATTTGTATAAGGAGAACATTATGGCGACTGAAAATGATTGGTTTATGAAGCAGGTTAAAGGTGTAGCCGACATGATTGGTACAACTTTGCGCCTACAGATTCAAAATTTAGATTTGGGGCAGTATGAAGATGAGGAAGGAAGACTCATCAACGGGGCTCACTATCTTCAGCAAGTTCTAGAAGAGCAGCGCTTTGCAGAGGCCATTTCTTTTGTTGAAGAGCAGATGAAACGCCTACCTCTTCATCAGTATGATCTATTGGTTGATTGGCTGATTTCCTACTTAAGACAATTAGATGTTTCCGTGAAAGAAGATCTAGGATTCTACGAAGGGTACTTGCAAGAGTTAGAAAGGCACTTAAAGGAATTTAAGTGGTAATCAAATGGAAGATTTAGGCAAAGTTTTTCGTGAATTTCGAATCAGTAAGAATTATTCGTTGAAAGAAGCTGCAGGAGAGGCTTGCTCGACCTCCCAGTTATCCCGTTTTGAATTGGGGGAGTCGGATCTGGCTGCTTCGCGCTTCTTTGACATTTTGGACAATATCCATGTGACAATTGAGAATTTTATGGATAAGGCCAGAAATTTTCAACACCATGAGCATGTCGCCTTAATGGCTCAGATTATTCCACTTTACTATTCAAATGATATTGCAGGTTTTCAAAAGCTTCAAAGAGAACAACTTGAAAAAGCCAAACATTCCACCAATCCCCTCTATTTTGAGCTGAACTGGATCCTGCTACAAGGCCTGATTTGCCAGAGAGATGCCAGCTACACGATGAAGCAGCGTGATCTGGATAAGGTGGCAGATTACCTCTTTCAAACGGAAGAGTGGACCATGTATGAGTTGATCCTCTTTGGCAATCTCTACAGCTTTTATGAGGTGGACTATGTCACACGGCTTGGGAGAGAAGTGATGGAGCGTGAAGATTTCTACAAAGAAATTGGTCGCCATCGAAAACTGGTCTTGATTCTGGCTCTGAATTGTTACCAGCATTGTTTAGAACACTGTTCTTTTGAAAATGCCAGCTATTTTGAAGCCTATGTAGAAAAGATTATCGGCAAGAGCATCAAGCTCTACGAACGCAATGTCTTTCATTATCTCAAGGGATTTGAACTCTATCAAAAGGGGCAAACAGAAGAAGGGCGGCAGCAAATGCAGGAAGCCATGCATATTTTTGACGTGCTGGGACTGCCAGAGCAGGTGGCCTATTATCAAGAACACTTTGATAAATTTGTAAAAAATGAATGTTCTAAATAGGACAGTGATAAAGGAGATTTTATGAACCGACATGCGGTCCAATTAATTAGTCGTGGAGCGATTAACAAAATTGGAAATATGCTCTATGATTATGGGAATAGTGTCTGGCTGGCCTCGATGGGTACTATAGGAAAGACGGTATTAGGGATCTATCAGATTTCTGAGTTAGTGACAGGGATTCTCGTGAATCCTTTTGGAGGAGTGATTTCAGACCGTTTTTCTCGTCGCAAGATTTTGATGACGACCGACTTGGTTTGTGGGCTCCTTTGTTTGGCGATTTCTTTTATCACAAATGATAGCTTGATGATTGCGGCTCTTATTTTTGCCAATATTGTTCAGGCCATTGCCTTTGGTTTTTCTCGACCTGCCAATAAAGCCATTATTACCGAGGTAGTAGAGAAAGAAGAGATTGTGACCTATAACGCTCACTTGGAATTAGTCTTACAGGTTGTTAGTGTCTGTTCACCTGTTTTTTCTTTCCTAGTTCTACAATTTGCCAGTCTTCATATGACCCTCTTATTAGATGCGCTGACCTTTTTCATTGCCTTTGTCCTAGTGGCTTTCCTTCCGAAAGAAGAAGCTAAGGTGCAAGAAAGGAGACAGTTTACCGGGAAAGATATTTTTTCTGATATCAAGGATGGGTTAGACTATATCTGGCATCAGAAAGAGATTTTCTTTCTATTATTGGTGGCTTCTAGCGTCAATTTCTTTTTTGCAGCTTTTGAGTTTTTACTTCCCTTCTCGAATCGTCTATACGGGGTTAAAGGAGCTTATGCGACCATTTTAACGCTGGGAGCTATTGGATCTATTCTAGGAGCACTTGTTGCCAATAAAATGAAATCAAGTATGAAAATTCTCCTGTTTTTACTGATCATGGCAGGGATAGGAGTGTTCATAATGGGCTTGCCCCTTCCGCCTTATCTTTCCTTTTCAGGAAATTTGGTCTGTGAATTTTTTGTGACCATTTTCGACATCCACGTTTTTACTCAAGTACAAACCAAGGTGGAAGATGATTATCTAGGTAGAGTATTGAGCACAATTTATACCTTGGCTGTTCTCTTTATGCCCATCGCCAAAGGGTTGATGACTTGGTTGCCAAGCGTCCGTATGAAATCATTTCTCTTGATTGGAGCTGGGGTTATTCTCTTTTCACTCTTGGCTCAGCTAGTAGCTAAGCAACTTCAATCAAAAGAACAGTAGGGATCCTTTGATAAATTTGTAAAGCATTAATTTTCCCAAATAGGGGACAAAATGAAAACCTCTTTCATGAACTGATACAATAGTTTCAGAAAATGAAGGAGGTTTTTTATGAATCGACATGCTATCCAGTTGATTGCTCGTGGGGCGATCAATAGAATGGGAAATATGCTCTATGACTATGGGAACAGTGTTTGGCTGGCTTCGATGGGGACGGTAGGAAAGACAGTGTTGGGGATTTATCAGATTTCTGAACTCGTCACCTCCATTCTAGTCAATCCATTTGGAGGCGTGATCTCAGACCGTTTTTCCCGTCGCAAGATTTTGATGACGACCGACTTGGTTTGTGGTCTCCTTTGTTTGGGAATTTCTTTTATCACAAATGATAGCTTGATGATTGCAGGCCTGATTGTTGCCAATATTGTCCAGGCCATTGCTTTTGCTTTCTCTCGTACGGCTAATAAAGCCATTATCACAGAAGTTGTAGAAAAGGATGAGATTGTGACCTATAATGCCCGCTTGGAGTTGACCTTACAAGTGGTCGGTGTTAGTTCTCCTGTGTTCTCTTTCCTTGTTTTACAATTTGCCAGTCTCCATGCGACTCTCTTACTAGATGCGCTAACTTTTTTCATCGCCTTTGTTCTGGTCGCTTTCCTTCCGAAAGAAGAAGCCAAGGTTCAGGAAAAGAAACGGCTTACGGGAAAAGATATTTTTTCGGATATGAAGGATGGATTGCACTATATCTGGCATCAGAAAGAGATTTTCTTTCTCTTGTTGGTGGCTTCCAGCGTCAATTTCTTTTTTGCAGCTTTTGAGTTTTTGATTCCTTTTTCGAATCGCCTTTACGGGGTCAAAGGAGCATATGCGACCATCTTAACCTTGGGCGCTATTGGCTCTATCATCGGAGCCTTGATTGCTAATAAATTTAAATCAAGCATGGAAATGCTACTTTTCTTATTGATTTTAACAGGAGTAGGAGTCTTCATGATGGGCTTGCCCCTTCCGCCTCTTCTTTCCTTTTCTGGAAATCTAGTCTGTGAGCTCTTTATGACAATTTTTAACATCCACTTTTTTACCCAGGTTCAAACTAAGGTAGAAGGAGACTATCTGGGCCGGGTCTTAAGCACCATTTTTACCTTGGCCATTCTCTTTATGCCTGTGGCTAAAGGCTTGATGACCTGGTTGCCAAGTGTCCGTGTAGAATCTTTTCTCTTGATAGGAGCTGGCGTCATCCTCTTTTCACTCTTAGCACAAGTAGTCGCCAAGAAATTACAAGCAAAAGAAGGTACATCAGCATAAAAAAAGCACCGATCGGTGCTTTTTTAGTTGTTATTTTTTTCTTCTATTTTAACTTCTTTCTTTTCTTCCTCTAGTTGCTTTTGAGTGCTCTTGAGTTCTTTTTTTAGGGAGAAGCCCTTTGAAAAATTAACCAAGGTCATGACAAATGCACCCAAGAGGACACAGAGCAAGATCAGAATGATCAAGGGCAATTTAAATTGGACCAAGAGGAAATTCACAGTGACTGATTGCATGTTTGCAAGGGAAATACCAGCAATCAATAAAATTAAAAGTAATAAAGCAATGTAGTGTAGATTATTTTTGTTCATCATTATCTCCTTATTGTTCAGTCGGTGCCTTGCTTTTCACATCAGCGTATTCTTCCGGCTGCTCTAGGCTTAGAATCTCCTCATAAGCCGGTAGGGAAAGGTCCTTGCCATATTTATTTTTTAAGGCAGTGCTCACTAGGCGATAGGCCAAATTGGCATTTCGGGACAAGATAGGACCGTGGAAGTAGCTGCCAAAGACGTTTTTGTAATGTACCCCTTCGCAACCATCTTCTTTATTGTTCCCATTTCCGTAGACGACCTTGCCCAGTGGTTTTTCATCCTCAGCCAAGAAGGTCCGACCTTGGTGGTTTTCAAAACCATAATAGGTTTCGTTAAATTCTTCGTTATGGATCTTGATATCACCGATATAGCGGTTGTTGACTTGGTTGAGCGTATAGTGGCCCATAATACCGAGCCCTTCAATGCGTTTGCCAGAAGCTTCAATGTAGTATTGGCCTAGAAGCTGAAAGCCACCACAGATAGCCAGGACCACGCCATCGTCATGAATGAAGCGTTCGAGGTCTTCTTTTTTATCTGGTAGGTCCTCAGATACAATGGTCTGCTCGTAGTCTTGCCCGCCGCCGAAAAAGGCGATATCGTAGGCATCAGGGTCGAACCGGTCTTTGAGAGAGACGATATCAACAGTGACATGGGCTCCAAGCTTCTCCGCAACGTACTTGAGCATGAGGATGTTCCCATTGTCCCCATAGGTATTCATTAAGTTGCCATAGAGATGGGCAATGCGCAGGCTGTAGGGATACTGTGCCTGATCAGAAGATTCTAGGGAAGTATAAGTCATTAGTGCATCTCCTTTTCAATCAGGTGTTCTTGGGCCAAGAGTTCACGGAACTCTAACATGGCCGTATAGGTGGCTAAAATATAAGCGTGAGGGGTTTCCTGTTGCTGGATGCGTTGGAAGACCTCTTTTAAATCAGCCATTTCTGTGATCTGTTCAGCAGGATAGCCAGTGACCCGAAGTCGCCGAGCAATCTCAGAGTGGCGCACCCCGCCAGCATTGATTTCTGGAATGTCCATCTGGGTGATTTGCTCAAAGTCGGCATCCCAAATCCAGCTCGTATCGATTCCGTCTGCATAGTTGGCGTTGAGGAGAACCGATAAGCTAAAGGGATAAGGGGCTAGTTTGATCATTTCAATGGCTTGGGTCGCACCAACCGGATTTTTAATCAGGACCAAGGTACATTCCTTATCCCCAATCTTAAAGGTTTCCTGGCGACCAAAGACAGCGCGACTGCGATCAAATCCTTGTTTGATCACTTCAGGTTGCACTCCAAAGAATCCAGCAACAGAGACAGCTGCTAAGGCATTGTAGATGTTGTAAAGACCACCGATATTGATGTGGTAGTCTTGGCCTTGAATCCGGAAGTTGGAAGATCGATGGGTTAAAGAGAGGAGATCCGATACGGCATAGGTCAGTGGTGGCCGGTGGAAACCACAGTGCTCACAGATATAATCTCCCAAGTTAGCATAGGTATTGAGCTTGTACTTGAGGATGTTGTGGCAATGCGGACAGAGGATTCCTTCGGTATTGTAATGGGCTAGTTGTGGCTCTGCTTTTTCTGTATCAAATCCGTAATATTGGATTGGATTGGACAAGGTCTGACTATTAAAGAGCGGACTATCTCCGTTTAACAGAACCGTCGCAGTTGGGACCTTGTGAATGGCATCCAAAATCATTTGGTAGGTCGTATAGATCTCACCGTAGCGGTCCATCTGATCCCGGAAAATATTGGTGACCACAAAAAGGCTGGGCTTAATATAATCACAAATCCGAGAGAGGCTGGCCTCGTCAATTTCAAGTACCGCGATCGGTCGATTTGATTTCGAACGCTTAGCCCGTAAGAAGGTCGTTGTAATCCCAGAGATCATATTGGCCCCGCTTGGATTGGTTAAAATCGGTCCGAAAGCTTCTTGGAGAATACCTACGGTCAGCGCAGTGGTCAGGGTTTTCCCATTTGTCCCTGTAATCACAACAATCTCATAGTTTTTTGCCAGTTGACTGAGAATATCTTTATCAAATTTGAGGGCTACTTTACCTGGTAGGGTTGATCCCCGCCCCATTTTTTCTAGAATAGAGCCGGAAAGCTTTCCTGCCAGAAGGCCCAAGGTTGTATTTATCTTCATAAATCATATTTTATCATAAAAAGCGTCAGAAGGTTACAGAAAAATCTGTTGAAACGTGTTATAATAGGATGATGTCTTTTAGAGAAGTGATAGGTATGAGAATATGAATATTCAACAGTTTACAAATCCACAATTTTGGACCAGTTTGTTCCCGAATTGGTGGAGTATTATTATCAATATCATCGATATTGCCCTGGTGGCTTGGTTGTTGTATTTTTTGATCAAGGCCATCGTTGGGACCAAGATCATGATTTTGGTTCGTGGAGTTATTATCTTTTTCTTGATGCAGTTTTTAGCCAATTTCTTAGGTCTCACGACTATTTCATGGCTGATCAATCAAGTGATTACCTATGGGGTTATCGCCCTGGTTGTGATTTTCTCCCCTGAGATTCGGATTGGTTTAGAGCGTCTGGGTCGGGCGACAGAATTCTTTACGACGAGTGAAGTCAGTCAGGAAGAGAAGATGGTACAGGCCTATGTCAAGGCAGTAGCTTATATGAGCCCACGTAAGATTGGTGCCTTGGTAGCTATTCAAGGAGCCAGAACCCTTCAGGAATATATTTCCACAGGGATTCCTCTAGATGCAGAGATTTCAGGAGAATTGCTGATTAATATCTTCATTCCTAATACTCCTCTGCACGATGGAGCGGTCATTGTCCGCAATGATAAAATCGCCGTTTCTTGTGCCTACCTGCCCTTGACGGAAAACACCGGAATTTCAAAAGAGTTTGGAACGCGTCACCGCGCAGCCATTGGTTTATCTGAAGTTTCGGATGCCTTTACCTTCGTGGTATCAGAAGAAACGGGCGGGATCTCTGTGACATACAATGGAACCTTCCGACACGATTTAACTTTAGAAGAGTTTGAGGCAGAATTGAGATCCTTCTTGGTTCCTGAAGAGAATAAAACGATTAGTTGGAAAGAGCGTCTATTTGGGAGGGTAACAAAATGAGATCGAAAAAAGAATTTCTTTATGTTTTCTCTTCCGTCTTATTGTCCTTTATCTTGTTTATCAATGCATCTTCCTTTAATTTTCAAAATAATAGCAGCGCTAGACAAGTGAGTTCAGAGACCTACACCAATACCTTGACCAATATTCCGATTGATGCCAAGTACAATGACAAGACATACTTTGTCAGTGGGTTAACATCGGAAGTAACAGTCTTTCTAAAGGGTTCAAACCGGGTCGCTCTAGCAAGCGAAATGCAGCCGGGAACGCGAAAATTTCGCGTGGTAGCGGATCTTCGTAAGGCCAAGGAAGGTACCGTTGAAGTGCCGTTGATTGTGGAAGATCTTCCGGCTGGTTTGACCGCAACCGTAGAGCCTCAAAAAGTTTCTGTAAAAATCGGGAAGAAAGCGAAAAAATCGTTTGCGGTCAGGGCCACGATCCCGGACAATCAAATTGTGGATGGAATAACGGTATCGGATATTACTCTTGAAACCACCAAGGTAGAAGTGACCAGCGATCAAGAAACCTTGAGTCGCATTGATCATGTCCAAGCGGTCTTCCCATCCAGTGAGATCATTAGTGGAAATTATAGCGGAACTATTTCCTTAAATGCAGTAGATGCTCAAGGAAATGTTCTACCAGGTCTGGTCAATCCGAGTGAAACACGGATTCAAGTGACCACAAAGAGTAGCTCGTCTACGTCAAGCTCAAGCAGTTCGTCGTCGACTTCCTCCAGTTCAAGTAATTAGAAAGTAAAAAAGGTAATAAAGAATGGGTAAATATTTTGGAACGGACGGTGTCCGTGGAGAAGCAAATGTAGAATTAACGCCAGAATTGGCTTTTAAACTAGGTCGTTTCGGTGGCTATGTGTTGAGCCAACATGAAGAAGAAACACCCTTGGTATTTGTTGGACGTGATACGCGTATTTCTGGTGAAATGCTGGAGCATGCCTTAATTGCTGGTCTCTTATCTGTTGGGATTCGCGTCTACAAGTTGGGTGTGATTGCAACACCAGGTGTTGCTTATCTAGTTCGTACGGAAAAAGCCAGCGCCGGGGTTATGATTTCTGCTAGCCACAATCCAGCCTTGGACAATGGCATCAAATTCTTTGGTGGTGATGGCTTCAAATTGGATGATGATCGCGAACTTGAAATTGAAGCCTTGCTTGATGCTGCTGAAGATACCCTTCCACGTCCAAGTGCCCAAGGTTTAGGAACGGTCATGGAATATCCAGAAGGCTTGCGTAAGTATCAAGAATTCCTTGTATCGACAGGTGTCCAACTCGAGGGCATGCACGTAGTCTTAGATACAGCAAATGGTGCAGCCTCTACTAGTGCCCGTCAAATCTTTGCAGATTTGGGAGCTCAATTGACCGTCATCGGTGAAAACCCAGATGGTTTGAACATCAATGATGGGGTTGGTTCTACTCACCCAGAGCATTTGCAGGAGAAAGTGAAAGAAGTAGGTGCAGCGATTGGTCTTGCCTTTGACGGAGACAGCGATCGCTTGATTGCTGTTGATGAAAATGGAGAGATCGTAGATGGAGATAAGATCATGTACATCATCGGTTCTTATCTTTCAAGCAAGGGCTTGCTCGAAAAAAATACGATCGTCACAACCGTCATGTCCAATCTCGGCTTCCACAAGGCATTAGATGCGAAGGGAATTCAAAAAGAAATCACAGCTGTCGGAGACCGTTATGTGGTCGAAGAAATGCGCAAGTCTGGTTACAATCTGGGTGGTGAACAATCTGGTCACGTAGTCATCATGGATTACAACACAACTGGTGATGGTCAATTAACAGGAGTTCAATTGACTAAAATCATGCAAGAAACTGGCAAGAAATTATCTGAATTGGCTGCTGAAGTGACCATTTATCCACAAAAACTGGTCAATATCCGGGTTGAAAATAGCATGAAAGACAAGGCGATGGAAGTGCCTGCCATTCGTGAAATCATTGAAAAAATGGAGGCGGAAATGGCAGGAAATGGTCGCATCCTTGTGCGTCCAAGTGGAACGGAACCCCTCCTTCGTGTGATGGCAGAAGCACCAACCCATGAAGAAGTGGACTACTATGTGGATACCATTGCTACAGTTGTCCAAGCAGAAATTGGACTATAAAGTCTAGGTGTGAGCTTTGTGTGTTCATAAAGTCGGTACTCATAGACGTAGCCATTCCTATTAATCCTGCCTATGAGCTTTTAAACGGTTTGTTCATGGAAAAACACACCTAAAGATAAAAAGAGATCAGACTTCTGTCTGGTCTTTTTGTGTAGGCTTGATTTGAAAAATCCCCTATTTCGTGGTAAAATAGGGCTAATGAATTTATAGTAATCGAGGTATTAGAAGTGGCTTTTGGAGATAACGGAAAACGTAAAAAAACACCATTTGAAATGATCACGATGGTGGTCATTGTGATTATGTTGATTGTAACGGTTGGTGCAATCTTTGCAACCGCAATTGGTGCTCTTTCTTACTAAGACGCACGCAGAAATAAAGGAAATCATCTATTTATGAGTATGTTTTTAGATACAGCCAAGATTAAGGTCAAGGCTGGAAATGGCGGCGATGGCATGGTGGCCTTTCGCCGTGAAAAATATGTCCCTAATGGCGGACCTTGGGGTGGTGATGGAGGTCGTGGTGGCAATGTCATCTTCGTTGTAGACGAAGGCTTGCGTACCTTGATGGACTTCCGTTATAACCGGCATTTCAAAGCCCAAAATGGGGAAAAAGGAATGACCAAAGGGATGCACGGACGGGGAGCAGAAGATCTCTATGTGCGAGTACCGCAAGGAACGACAGTCCGAGATGCTGAGACTGGCAAGGTCATTACGGACCTAGTCGAGAATGGACAAGAGTACATTGTCGCCCACGGTGGCCGTGGCGGACGTGGAAACATTCGTTTTGCCACTCCTAAAAATCCAGCCCCAGAGATTTCTGAGAATGGGGAGCCTGGTCAGGAACGCGAACTCGAATTAGAACTCAAGGTCTTGGCAGACGTTGGTTTGGTTGGCTTCCCTTCTGTTGGGAAATCAACCCTTCTTAGTGTCATCACTTCAGCCAAACCAAAAATTGGTGCCTATCATTTTACAACCATCGTCCCAAATTTGGGCATGGTTCGGACACCGTCAGGTGAATCCTTTGCAGTCGCAGACCTTCCTGGATTGATCGAAGGGGCTAGCCAAGGTGTCGGACTCGGAACCCAGTTCCTTCGTCACATCGAGCGCACCCGGGTTATCTTGCATGTTATTGATATGTCAGCGAGTGAAGGACGCGACCCTTACGAAGATTATGTTCAAATCAATAAAGAGCTTGAAACCTATAATCTTCGTTTGATGGAACGTCCTCAGATTATCGTGGCAAATAAGATGGATATGCCAGAGAGCCAAGAAAACTTGAAAGAATTCAAGAAGAAATTGGCGGCCAATTATGATGAGTTTGATGAAATGCCACAGATCTTTCCGATCTCTAGTTTGGCGCATCAAGGTTTGGACAACTTGTTAGAAGCAACGGCAGAATTGTTAGACAAAACACCAGAATTCCTCTTGTATTCAGAAGACGAAATGGCCCAAGAAGAAGTCTACTATGGCTTTGATGAAGACCAGCCAGCCTTTGACATCAGTCGTGATGACGATGCCGCTTGGGTCTTATCTGGTGAAAAACTTGAAAAACTCTTTAATATGACGAATTTCGATCGTGATGAAGCAGTCATGAAATTTGCTCGTCAATTGCGTGGCATGGGTGTGGATGAAGCTCTCCGTGCGCGTGGGGCAAAAGATGGTGATATTGTCCGGATCGGTAAATTTGAATTTGAGTTTGTAGATTAAGATAGATCCCAGAGGATCAAGGATTCCAAATAAGAAGTGAGGCTTTTTCAGTGGGAGATAAACCAATATCTTTTCGAGATGAAAATGGAAATTTTGTTTCAGCAGCTGATGTTTGGAATGCTGAAAAACTAGAAGAACTCTTTAATACGCTAAATCCTAAGCGCAAATTGCGCTTACAAAGGGAAAAATTAGCAAAAGAAAACCAGCAGAAGTAAATAGACTTGGAGAATACTATGGCAAAAACAATTCATACAGATAAAGCACCCGCAGCAATTGGACCTTATGTTCAAGGGAAAATCGTAGGCAATCTTCTCTTTGCAAGTGGACAAGTTCCCTTGTCACCTGAAACTGGCGAAATCATTGGCGAAACCATCCAAGAACAAACAGAACAAGTCTTAAAGAACATTGGGGCTATTTTGGAAGAGGCTGGGACAGACTTCGACCATGTGGTGAAAACCACTTGTTTCTTAAGTGATATGAATGACTTTGTACCTTTTAATGAGGTCTATAAAACAGTCTTTACTACAGAGTTTCCAGCTCGATCTGCTGTTGAAGTAGCACGCCTGCCACGTGATGTGAAGGTTGAAATTGAAGTTATTGCGGAAATCAAGGCCTAATAACCATTCAAAGACAAAAAAACAGAGTGGAGAGCAGGAAACTGTAGGCCACTCTGTTTTATTTTGGGAGGAAAAAATGACAAAAAGTAAGATTCAACTGGTTATGGTAACGGGGATGAGCGGTGCTGGTAAGACCGTCGCTATCCAATCTTTTGAGGATTTGGGTTACTTTACCATCGACAATATGCCACCAGCGCTTTTGCTGAAATTTATTGAGCTCATGCGTCATAGCCCGGATAACAATAAATTAGCCGTTGTTGTGGACATGCGGAGCCGTTCTTTTTTCAATGAAATTCGCACCATTTTGGATGAATTGGACAACCAAGAAGACCTCGATTTCAAGGTCTTGTTCTTGGATGCCACTGACAGTGAGTTGGTAGCACGATACAAGGAAACCCGTCGTAGTCACCCACTAGCGGCAGATGGCCGTGTCTTGGATGGGATTACCCTAGAGCGCGAACTCTTGTCACCATTAAAAAATATCAGTCAAAATGTGGTGGATACGACTGAGTTGACGCCTCGTAACCTGAGAAAAACGATCGCAGAACAATTTGCCAGTCAAGATAATCAGCCAGATTTTCGGGTTGAGGTCATGTCATTTGGGTTTAAATATGGCCTTCCGATCGATGCTGACCTTGTGTTTGACGTTCGTTTTCTTCCAAATCCCTACTACAAATTGGAACTTCGGAATTTAACCGGTCAAGATCCAGCTGTCTATGATTACGTCATGGATCATCCTGAATCAGAGGACTTTTATCGTCACCTCCATGACTTGATCGTTCCTATTTTACCGTCTTATAAACGAGAAGGTAAATCCGTTCTCACCATCGCTATGGGATGTACCGGTGGGCAACACCGTTCAGTAGCCTTTGCAGAGCGCTTAGCGCATGATTTAGAAAAAAATTGGCAGGTCAATTGCAGTCATAGAGACAAGGACAGACGGAAAGAAACGGTGAATCGCTCATGAGAAAACCTAAAGTAACCGTTATTGGAGGAGGAACAGGGATTTCTGTTATTCTCGATAGTCTGAGAAAGAAACCGGTCGATATCACTGCCATTGTAACCGTTGCAGATGATGGTGGGAGTTCAGGTGAATTGCGGAAGAACATCCAAAAATTGACACCACCTGGGGATCTTCGAAATGTGCTGGTTGCCATGTCAGATATGCCTCGTTTTTATGAGAAGGTCTTTCAATACCGCTTTGCTGACGATGATGGCCCTTTGGCTGGCCACCCTTTGGGAAACTTGATCATTGCAGGGATTTCAGAGATGCAAGGCTCGACCTATAATGCCATGCAGTTGTTAACCAAATTCTTTCATACGACCGGCAAGATCTATCCTTCCAGTGACAGTCCCTTGACCCTTCATGCCGTTTTTCAAGATGGAAAAGAAGTGGTAGGAGAAAGCCATATTGCTAACTACACCGGCATGATTGATCATGTCTATGTGACCAATACCTTTGATCAAGAGCGTCCAAAAGCTAGTAAAAAAGTAGTGGAAGCTATTCTTGAAAGTGATATGGTCGTCTTAGGTCCTGGTTCGCTCTTTACCTCGATCCTTCCTAATTTGATGATCGATGAGATTGGGAAAGCCATCCTTGAAACCAAGGCTCAGGTAGCCTATGTTTGTAACATCATGACCCAAAGAGGAGAAACCGAGCATTTCACAGACAGTGACCACGTTGCCGTTCTACATAAACATTTGGGAGAGAAGTTCATCGATACCGTCCTTGTCAATATCAATCAGGTTCCCGCAGCTTACATGAACAGTAACAAATTTGATGAATACTTGGTGCAGGTAGAGCACGATTTCAAGGGGCTGCACTCGCAAGTTCCCCAAGTGATTTCTTCCGATTTCTTAAAGCTGGTCAATGGAGGAGCCTTTCATGATGGCGAAAAAGTAGTCGAAGAGTTGATGCAGATCGTGCAGGTGAGAAAATGAGTTTTACGGTTCGTGTAAAAGAAGAATTATTGTCTCTCAAGCGATTTGAAAAGAGTGAATTGGCTGCCATTATCAAGATGTCTGGAAGTCTTGGGATTTCAATGGGGGGCTTGACGCTCTCGGTGACGACAGAAAATGCCAAGATCGCTCGCCATATCTATGAATTGTTGCATCATTTTTATGAGGCCAAATCGGATATTCGCCACCACCAAAAAACCAATTTGAAAAAAAATCGTGTTTACACAGTATTCTTGGATGAAAAGGTGGAAGAGATTCTTGCTGACTTGCATTTGGCAGATGCCTTTTTTGGGATTGAGACAGGCATTGATGCCAGTGTTTTAGAAGATGAAGTAGCCAGTCGTGCTTATCTTCGGGGGGCTTTTCTGTCGAGTGGTTCCATCAAGGATCCTGAAAAAGGGAAGTACCAGTTGGAAATTCATTCTGTTTATACAGACCACGCGGAAGGAATTGCCCTTCTCATGCAAGGATTTTTACTAGATGCGAAAACCATCGAGCGGAAAAAAGGAGTGGTAACCTATCTGCAACGAGCGGAAGATATTATTGATTTTCTAATTGTGGTAGAGGCCATGCAAGCCATGCAGGAATTTGAGTCCATCAAGGTCATGAGAGAGACGCGCAATGACCTCAATCGGGCCAATAATGCCGAAATGGCCAATATCCAGCGCACAGTCACAGCCAGTATGAAAACCATTAATAATATTAGTAAAATTGTGGATACGATCGGCCTAGGGAGTTTACCAAGTGACCTGCAAGAAGTTGCCTATATCCGGATGAGCCATCCAGATTATTCCATCCAGCAGATCGCTGATAGCTTGCAACAACCTATTTCAAAAAGCGGTGTCAATCACCGCTTGCGTAAGATCAATAAGATCGCAGACGATTTAGACAAATAAAAAAGGCCAAGGGCCTTTCATAATGAGGATAAAGTCTTTTTAAAAACTTTCCTTAGGTGAGTACGGACGTCAGCGAACTTCATAGAAGTTCCATGACTAAATCAAGATACTAAGGGCGTCTGCGGATCAAGTCAAAATAGGAAGTTTGACGCAGAAACCTTAGGTTCTAGGAAAACTTATCTTTTTGACACAAGCCGCAGCCCGTGTTCAATTCGTATTGAGCTCCTTCGCTCTTTATTTTCTGGGCTCAGGCTAAAACAGTTTCCCAAACTGTTTTACTCTCAAAACTCCCGAGTGCCTGAAACGTATTGTTTCAGGCACTTTTCTCACAGCGGAAAGTTTTTGTTTTTTCTTGATTTATACTAAAAATAGGAGCTCATTTTTACTTCTTTGCAGAATCGATTAACTTAAAATAGTTTAACTTCAATTTAAAAAGGCCAAAGGCCTTTTTTATTATAAACTGGTTGAGTGCGTCGGTTGGACTTTCTTATCTGGATAGATGTAGTTGATGGCATTGTTTACAGCTGTTGGAGCTTCCCCTAGACCTGTAGCGATGAGATCAATCTTTCCTTCGTAGAAGCAGCAGTCTCCACAGGCATAAATTCCAGGAAGGCTGGTTTCTTGTTTTTGGTTCACCTTGATTTTATGGCGTTGCAATTCTACACCCCATTCTTTCAAGTTTCCGATTGAAGATTTAAAGCCATAGTTGACAAATAAGTGATCAATCGGGATAAGTTCGGTTTCATCGGATTTGACTTTTGTGATTTCAAGGTGTGTGGCATGACCATTTTCTCCAATCAAGTGGCTAGGAACAAATGGTGTTTTGATGCTGACAGAAGATTGTTTGAGTTCTTCTACGCTATGTTCCAAGGCACGGAAGTTGTCCCGACGGTGAACGATTGTAGTTGGAGCAATCTTGTCAAAAGCAAGAGCCCAGTCCACAGCAGAGTCCCCACCACCAAGGACGGTCACTTGCTGTCCTTCATATTGCTGGATATTTGAAACATGGTAGTGGACATTATCGAAGTCTTCAGCCCCCTCGATATCAAGAGCACGTGGTTTAAAGGCACCGCCACCCATGGCAATGATGACGGCTTTAGACTGATGCACTTGGCGAGAAGTAGTGATAGTGAAGAGGTTACCCTCTTTTTGAATATCCTCTACAGTTTCATTGAGGAAGATCGGTGTATCGAATCGTTTGACTTGCTCGATCAAGCGGTCGCTTAATTCTTCACCTGTTAAATTGGTAAATCCGGGTACATCGAGGATATTTTTTTCTGGATAGAGAATGGCTGGTTGCCCTCCAAGTTGAGGCAAGGAATCAATCAGTTTGACTTTAACTTGGCGCATATTGCCATAAAAAGCAGCAAACAGACCAACTGGTCCGCCCCCAACAATCGTAATATCATAAATTTCTGACATGGTATCTCCTTCAGGGTTTTCTATGTTTCCATTGTATCATAAAATAGGAAGAATGAAAAAGTCTGAAAAAAGAAACGGCATGAAGGCTAGGAAGGCTAGAAAAGTTTCAAAAGATCTTGACAGCATCCTTAAAGTGTGATAAAATGATTAAGATTTTAGGCTTGAAGGGAGTGAAAAATATGTCAAAAACAGTAGTACGTAAGAATGAATCTCTTGACGATGCTCTTCGTCGTTTCAAACGTGCGGTTACTAAAGCTGGTACTCTTCAAGAAACACGCAAACGTGAATTCTATGAAAAACCTTCTGTAAAACGTAAACGTAAATCAGAAGCAGCTCGTAAACGTAAAAAATTCTAATTGAATACAAGAACAGACTTCGGTCTGTTTTTTGTTTCTCTAGAAAAATTGAAGAAAAAAAGCCGACCTTCTAACTAGAAGATCGGATCTTTTTATCTGATTATTTGTTTGCAAGCAAGTCGCGGATTTCAGTAAGCAACTCTTCTTGAGTAGGAGCAGCAGCTTCTTCTTCAACAGCTTCTTCTTTTTTACCAAGGTTTTGTGCTTTTTCAGCAGCTTTAACGATAAAGAAGAGAACAGTTCCAATGACGATGAAGTTGATTACTGCGCTCAAGAAGCTACCGTAAGCAACACCGTTCCATGACAATTCAGCGATTTTATCAACACCAGCAGCTTTCAAAGCTGGGTTCAAAATAAGTGGTGTGATGATATCGTTAACAAGTGATGTCACGATGGCACCAAATGCAGCCCCGATAATCACTGCAACAGCAAGGTCAACAACGTTTCCACGAAGGAGGAAAGCTTTCAATTCTTTTAACATCCTATATATGTCCTTTCATAATAATTTTTTACTATGATAGTATAACGGAAAAATATGCGACTGACAAGAAATATGCCCAATTTTTTTTAAAATTAGTGATAAAGGTTGAAAATCTTTTCTTTTCTGTGTGAAATCGGTAGGAAAAAATTTACTTTTACTAACTTTTAGTATAAAATATAAAGCGATAATCTATGGTAAAATGGAGGCACTGTTTATGGTTGATAAAGAGCTGATTGCAGAAATTAAAAACAGTGTAAACATTGTTGAAGTCATTGGAGAAGTTGTTTCTTTGACCAAGGCTGGCCGTAACTTTTTGGGCCTCTGTCCTTTTCATGGGGAAAAGACTCCTTCCTTTAATGTCGTTGAAGACAAGCAGTTTTACCATTGTTTCGGATGTGGTCGCTCTGGAGATGTCTTTAAGTTTATTGAGGACTACCGTGGAGTCGCCTTTATGGATGCGGTCCAGATCGTAGCGGAAAAGGCTGGCATTGCGCTTCAGTACCAGGCAAGACCTGCCCAATCAGCGTCTGTCAATCCAAACCAAGAACTTTATGAGATTCATCAGGAAGCTAGTAAGTTTTATCAGGCGATTTTGATGACGACTAAGATGGGGGAAGAAGCGCGACACTATCTGTATGAACGTGGTCTGACGGATGAGGTGATCCGACATTTTCAATTGGGCTTAGCACCTGCAGAAGGAAATTATCTCTATCGCAATCTCTCTGAGAAATTCTCGGAGAAAGTGATTACCGATTCGGGTTTGTTTACAATCTCAGATGCTGGCACGGTTTTTGATGCCTTTCAGGATCGGATCATGTTTCCCTTGACGGATGATAGTGGACGTGTCATTGCCTTTTCTGGTAGGTTGTGGAAAATGACGGAGGATGGCAGTCATCAAGCCAAGTACAAGAATAGTCGTAGTACCCGTCTATTTAATAAAAGTTATGAACTCTATCATTTGGATCAAGCCAAGACGAGCGCCAAAAAGAAACATGAAATGTATATCATGGAAGGCTTTATGGATGTCATTGCAGCTTATCGAGCTGGGATTGAAAATGCGGTCGCCTCTATGGGGACAGCTTTGACACCAGAGCATGTCCAGCACCTGTCTCATTTTACTAAAAAGGTCATCTTGACCTATGATGGAGATAAGGCAGGTCTTGAAGCAACAGCTAAGGCCTTGGGTGTCTTGCAGGATCTGGAGTTGGAGATCGTCCGTATCCCAGATCAGATGGACCCTGATGAGTACCTTAAAAAGACGTCCCCAGAAGATCTAGCTACCCTCTTGAAGAATTCTCGGATCAGTAAGGTTGAATTCTTGATGCACTACTGGAAACCCCAGTATATTGAGAACTTGCAGGCGCAAATTGAGTTTGTCGAAAAGTTGGCACCGATGATCGCCCAGACGCGTTCTATTACAGCGCAAAACACCTATATTTATAAGTTGGCCGATTTATTGCCGGACTTTGATTACTTGCAGATTGAGCAGATTGTCAATAATAGTCGTTTGCAACAACGGCAGGAGGCTCAAAGTGGTGGACGATCTAAAACATCGCATTTTTCAGTGGAGCTCTTGCCGAATCGTGGGATGACGCGCTTGATCAAGGCAGAAAATCATTTATTAAGTAGGATGAAGGATTTTCCAATGGTGCTTAATGATTACCGGTTGCGACCTGATTTTGCCTTTGACACGCCGGAGTTACAGATCTTGTATCAATTGCTCTGTCAAAATGGAGAAGTCACCTCTCAGGATCTATCCGAGCAGCCTGAAGGGGTCCAGCACGCCTGGTACTGCATGTTAGAAGAAGATTTACCAGATGAGATAGCAGATGGTGAGTTAGAAGAAGTAGAAGCGACACGGAATCGTGAGCTTCTTCGTAAAGAAAGTCAACAAATTGGAAATAAAGTGAAGGAAGCTTCCTCAATAGGGGATGCGGAAAAAGCTTTATTGGAACTCGAGCGTTTAATCGCTCAAAAAAGAAGAATGGAGTAGGAATGGCTAAAGAACAAAAAGATATTACAACATTGGACGTTCAAATTGCAGAATTTATTCGCAGCCACAAGAAAAGCGGAACTGCAACAGATGATGAAATTAATGACCAATTGGTTATTCCATTCACGCTAGATGCAGATGGGATTGAAGATCTTTTGCAACGCATTCAAGATGCAGGGATTTCGATCACTGATAAAGACGGCAACCCAAGTGCGCGTGTGTTGAACAATGAGGAAGAGCCAGAGTTGTCAGATGAGGAATTGCTTGGAAGCAACTCTGCTAAGGTCAATGACCCGGTACGGATGTACTTGAAAGAAATTGGGGTTGTTCCTCTTTTGACCAATGAAGAAGAACAAGAATTGGCTATCTTGGTGGAACAAGGTGACTTGGAAGCTAAGCAACGTCTAGCAGAAGCCAACCTTCGTTTGGTTGTATCCATTGCGAAACGTTACGTTGGTCGTGGGATGCAATTTTTGGATTTGATCCAAGAAGGAAACATGGGCTTGATGAAGGCGGTTGATAAGTTTGACTATACCAAAGGGTTCAAGTTCTCTACTTATGCTACTTGGTGGATCCGTCAGGCCATCACTCGTGCCATTGCAGACCAAGCGCGTACCATTCGGATCCCTGTTCACATGGTGGAAACCATTAACAAGTTGGTTCGTGAACAACGTAATCTCTTGCAAGAATTGGGACAAGATCCAACACCTGAACAAATCGCTGAGCGCATGGATATGACACCTGATAAGGTGCGTGAAATCTTGAAGATTGCTCAAGAGCCTGTTTCTCTTGAAACTCCAATCGGGGAAGAAGATGATAGCCATTTGGGCGATTTTATCGAAGACGAAGTGATTGAAAATCCAGTAGACTACACCACTCGTGTGGTTCTACGCGAACAATTGGATGAAGTCCTCGATACCCTGACAGACCGGGAAGAAAATGTTTTGCGTCTTCGTTTTGGTCTCGATGATGGAAAAATGCGGACCTTGGAAGATGTGGGGAAAGTCTTCAACGTGACCCGTGAACGGATCCGTCAGATCGAAGCCAAAGCCCTCCGCAAACTCCGCCACCCAAGCAGAAGCAAACCATTGCGTGACTTTATAGAGGATTAAAAAGATCCTGCGGATCTTTTTAACGGTCGCCTAGAAATGAAGAAGCGACCCAGATCCTGCGGATCTTTTTAACCCGAGCCGAAAAATTCGGAAGCGAGGAAGGTCCAGTGGACCTTTTTAACCCGAGCCAAGAAATTCTATCGAGAGTAAATAGCAGAAAAAGGAAGTCATATGGCATATACAACTGAGCAAATTGAAGAAATTAAAAATAAAATCTTAAATGCTTTGGAAGAGGTAATCGATCCTGAGCTTGGGATTGACATTGTCAATTTAGGTCTTGTCTACGAGATCCATTTTGACGGTGAAACTGGAGCAACCATCATTGATATGACCTTAACGACCATGGGGTGTCCATTAGCGGACCTTCTGACAGATCAGATTCATGATGTTTTAGCAGAAGTAGAAGAAGTGACATCTGTGGATGTGAAGTTGGTCTGGTATCCAGCTTGGACGGTTGAAAAGATGAGCCGCTATGCGCGGATAGCACTTGGAATTAGTTAAACATCCTATGCATCAAAATAAATCAGAGGTTGGGGTTTCCCTAACCTCTGATTTATTTATCCCTATTTTTTTGAACAAGCATTTACAAATTCTTAGCAAATTTTCAGATAAAGTTGCAATCATCAAGGGGACAGGGTATAATAGCATAAATAGAAAATAAAGGAGATTTACATGAATCAGTATCCTTTGGTCTACTTGGACCATGTGACAAAGAATTATGGGCATGAAGTTGCTCTCATGGATGTTAGTTTGAACATCCAGCCTGGCCGTATTATTGGCCTTTTGGGGCCCAATGGTAGTGGGAAAACAACCATCATTAAATTGATCAATGGTTTGTTGCAACCAAGCCTTGGAAATATCTATATTCATGGGCAATTACCATCCCCAGCTTCTAAAAAAGTGGTTTCCTATTTGCCAGATACGACTTATCTGAATGAAAATATGAAAATTGTCGATGCTATTCGCTATTTCCAAGATTTTTATGCAGATTTTAATGTCCAACGAGCTTACCAATTGCTCAACGATTTGCATTTGCATCCAAATCAAAAATTGAACAGCCTTTCAAAAGGAAACAAGGAAAAAGTGCAATTGATTTTGGTGATGAGTCGTGAAGCTGACTTGTATGTTCTTGATGAACCAATCGGTGGGGTTGACCCAGCGGCGCGTGATTATATTTTGCGGACCATTATTCAAAACAGACGTCCAAACTCTTCTGTCTTGATTTCTACTCACTTGATTGCGGATATTGAGCAAGTTTTGGATGAGGCCATTTTCATCAACCAAGGAAGAATCCTCTTGCATGAAAATACGACTGTTATGCGCAATCAACACGGAAAATCAATAGATGAGATCTTCCGTGATCAATTCCGTGTTTATTAGGAGGAACCCATGTTTGGTAAATTATTAAAATATGAATTTAAATCGACAGCTAAGTGGTATTTATTGATCACCCTGATCGCACTAGGTTTGTCAGTGATTACAGGTGTTATTGGTGGAAGTGCTACAAATGGTTTTGTGGATATGGAAACCAATAGTATGCAAATTATAACGGGGACTCTTGGGATTCTCATTTTTGGAGGAGTCATTGGTCTTTATCTTAGTAACTACTATATTATTATCCGTCGTTTCTATTCCAACTTGTACGGACGTGAAGGTTACTTGACTTGGACCCTTCCAGCTAACCCTCATGCGATCATTTTGTCTAAATTTGTGGGAGCTTTAGTAGCGAGTCTTTACTGCCTATTCCTTCTATTTTTTAGTGGTTTTATCACAATTATTGTGATGGGTGCTGTCATTGGACAAGACCTCTCTCCTGTATTTAGTATTATCGCTGAGGCTTTTAGTCATTCTATTGCTTATTGGATTATCGTTTGGTGGATTTTTACCACAGCTTCAGGGATCTTCCTATTTTATGTATCGATCGCACTTGGCCAACTCTTCCAAAATCGTCGTGGATTTAAGGCTATTCTGTTTTTCTTTCTCTTGTGCATTGTTTTAAGTATCATCGGTACAGCAGTCAATCCATTAAAAGATTCATATGCTGTTGGGTCTGCATTGGTTTATGGAAATATTGATGAATTTGGACCTAACTTCATTCCAGGTCTTATCTATGAAGTCATCAAGATTGTTTCTATGTATTTCACCATTCACTATATCAGCAAGTACAAGTTGAATCTTCAATAAGTACAGTAAATTGAGCAAGGAGCTTCCCGGTGGAAGCCTTCTTGTTCAATTTTTTTCTTTTGCATTTTTAGCTACATTTTGATATACTAAATGTATTCGTTTTGGGGTCGTTACGGATTCGACAGGCATTATGAGGTATATTTTGCAACTCATCTAGCGGATGTAAAACGCCAGTTAAATATAACTGCAAAAAATAATAATTCTTACGCTTTAGCTGCCTAAACACCAGCAGGCGTGACCCGATTCGAATCGCTCGTGTTTGATGACAGGTCTTTATTTTAGCGAGATACGATCTAACTTTGTCTAGAAGTTAGATAAGAGATTGATAGACTCGCAGGTACAGGGCTTGAGTTATGTGTCGTGTAGCTGTTAAACTAAGACATAACCTATGGTTGTAGACAAATATGCTGGCAGGTGTTTGGACGTGGGTTCGACTCCCACCGGCTCCATATATAGTTTTGGAAGATTACTCAAGAGGCTTAAGAGGCCGTGTTGGAAACGCGGTAGGCGTGTAATAGCGTGCGTGGGTTCGAATCCCATGTCTTCCGTTGTTGAGACATCATTGTGTAGCAGTGGTGTTTTTTTGTACAAAAAAGAGTCCCAAAAATAGACAAGTGAGGGAGGAGAAAAAGTGATTGCACAGCTAGATACCAAATCAGTCTATACTTTTATGGAAAGCCTTGTGACCATAAAAGACTATGTCCAAGTGGCTAAAAGTATGGGCTATGACGCATTGGGAATCATGGATGTAGATAATTTGTATGGTGCCTATGAATTTATCGAAGCCTGTCAGGCCCACAAGCTCAGCCCCTTGGTCGGTTTAGAAATTGGACTAGAGGTAGACAATGAAACAATTCCGTTTCGGATGATCGCCTTGTCAACGAAGGGCTACCAGAATCTGATGAAGATGTCGACCGTCAAAATGATGGGGAGGAGCAATTGGGAGGATGTGAAGCACCTTACAGAAGGAGTAGCAGTCATTGTCCCAGCGCCTTTTGCTAGTGGAGACTTGCCACTTGGTCTAGATTACTTCATCGGAGTTTTTGCGGATACGCCGGTCCAAGAGTTTAGCCACCCTGTGCTCCCTCTTCATACCGTTCGATTTTTTGAGGCTGGGGATGTGGAAGCCATGCAGATGCTGGCAGCCATCAAGGACAATCAAAGCTTGACGGAAACAGGACCAATTGATCCGACAACAGTCCTAAAAACTCCTCAGGATTTAAAGAATGATTTTGCAGAGCGATTTCCTCAAGCCATCACAAATCTGGAAAAACTAGTCCAAGGGATTCAATATGATATTGACACCCAGTTGAAATTGCCTCGCTTCAATCCTCAAAAACCAGCTGTTGAGGAACTGAGAGAATTAGCCCAAGCGGGTCTTCTTCGAAAGTACTTGACCAGTCCGGTCTATCAAGAACGTCTGGAGCATGAATTAGACATTATTCACCAGATGGGCTTTGATGATTATTTCTTGATTGTCTGGGACCTTCTTCGTTTCGGACGGAGTCAAGGCTATTATATGGGAATGGGACGTGGGTCTGCTGTCGGCTCACTGGTAGCCTATTCCCTAGGGATTACAGGGATTGATCCTGTGGAGAAGAACCTCCTCTTTGAGCGCTTTTTAAATGTGGAGCGCTACACCATGCCGGATATTGATATTGATATTCCTGATATCTATCGTCCAGAATTTATCCGCTATGTGCGAGACCGTTACGGGAGTTACCATGCAGCTCAGATCGTGACCTTTTCAACCTTTGGGGCCAAACAAGCCATTCGAGATGTCTTTAAACGTTTTGGGGTACCAGAGTACGAATTGACCTCCATTACCAAGCGGATTGGCTTTAGGGATACACTGACGACAGCTTATGAACAGAATCTAGCTTTTCGACAAGTGATTCATAGCCGAGCAGAATTTGAGCGTGGCTTTGAAATTGCCAAAAGAATTGAAGGCCAACCAAGACAGACATCGATCCACGCGGCTGGGGTTGTGATGAGTGACCAGGATTTGACAGATCACATTCCTCTCAAGTATGGGGAAGACATGTTTGTCACCCAGTATGATGCCCATGCGGTTGAAGCCAATGGTCTGTTAAAGATGGACTTTTTGGGTCTGCGAAATTTAACCTTTGTTCAGAAAATGAAGGAAACCGTCTATGAAAAGTACCAAGAAAAGATCGTGATTGAAGCCATTGATTTAGAAGATCCAGAAACCTTGGCCTTGTTTGCTGCTGGGGATACTAAGGGGATTTTCCAATTTGAACAGGCTGGAGCCATTCGCCTCTTGAGACGAGTGAGACCCAATCATTTCGAAGAAGTGGTAGCGACCACCTCTCTCAATCGTCCAGGAGCTAGTGATTACATTGATAATTTCGTCAAAAGAAAGCACGGTCAAGAAAAAGTTGAGATTTTAGATCCAGCTATTGAAGAAATCTTAAGGCCCACTTATGGGATCATGCTCTACCAAGAGCAGGTGATGCAGGTTGCCCAGCGTTTTGCAGGCTTTAGTCTAGGGAAAGCCGATATTTTACGTCGGGCTATGGGCAAAAAAAATGCAGCTGAAATGCATCAGATGGAAGACGATTTTGTCTCAGGTGCTCTTAAACTTGGGCATACGGAAGAAAAAGCCAAAGAGGTCTTTGCGATCATGGAAAAATTCGCAGGTTATGGGTTTAACCGTTCCCATGCCTATGCCTATTCTGCCTTGGCCTTTCAGATGGCCTATTTCAAGGTCCATTATCCAGATGTTTTCTTTGATGTCATGCTCAATTATTCGAGCAGCGATTATCTAGCAGATGCTCTCCAGTTTGATTTTAAAGTCGCGCCATTATCCATCAATACCATCCCTTACAGGGATAAGTTCCAGGATCGGAAAATCTACTTGGGCATGAAAAATATCAAGGGACTCCCAAGAGATTTAGCGTATTGGATCATTGATAATCGTCCCTTTGAAAGTGTCGAAGATTTTATTTTACGCCTACCCAATCAGTATCATAAATTACCTCTGTTAACACCTTTAGTGGAGCTTGGATTGTTTGATATTTTTGAAAAAAATAGGCGCAAGGTGCTTCACAATTTGCCGAATTTGTTTGTATTTGCTGATGAGCTAGGTAGTTTATTTGCAGATTCTAACTATTCCTGGACAGAAGCAGAGGACTTTAGCCAGGCTGAAAAATATGATAAGGAAGAGGCCATTATTGGCGTCGGTCTCAGTACCCACCCATTGGTTGCGATTGGGCAAACGAGTCCCTATGAGATCCAACCAATTTCTCAACTCATACAAGGAGAGCAGGCACGCATTCTCATTGAGGTACAAAGCATTCGAACCATTCGAACCAAGTCAGGTGATCTCATGGCTTTCTTACAAGTCAGTGATACCAAGAAAAAATTGGATGTGACCCTTTTCCCTGAAACCTACAATCGATTTTCCTCCTTGATAAAAGAAGGTGGCTTTTATTACTTGACAGGGAAGATACAAGAGCGTGATGGGCGCTTGCAGATGATTCTAGCAGAGGCGCAACTGGCAACCAATGAAAAGTTCTGGATCCAGTTGCTCGATCATCGTCAGGATAAAACGATTCTTTCTATCTTGAAAAAATATCCGGGCCCATATCCTGTGATATTACGCTATGAAGACGAGAAAAAAACTCTTCAATTGAAGGGCTATACCGTCCAGAAAAACAAAGAATTGGAAGATGAATTAAAGAATCTCGTTATGAAAACGATTTATCGGTAAAAACTGCGAAAAATACGAGAATTTTAGTCTTCTTTGTGTTATAATTACGTAGAATGTAAAAGAAAAAAAGGAGCAAACAACGAAATGAAACGTATTGCTGTTTTAACTAGTGGTGGAGATGCCCCTGGTATGAATGCTGCCATCCGTGCAGTTGTTCGTCAAGCAATTTCAGAAGGAATGGAAGTTTTCGGTATCTATGATGGATATGCGGGAATGGTTGCTGGTAAAATTCAGCCCCTTGACGCCTCATCTGTTGGAGATATTATTTCCCGTGGTGGTACCTTCCTTCATTCAGCTCGTTACCCTGAATTCGCACAACGCGAAGGTCAATTAAAAGGGATCGAGCAATTGAAGAAACACGGGATCGAAGGTGTTGTCGTTATTGGTGGAGATGGTTCTTACCATGGTGCGATGCGCTTGACTGAGCTTGGATTCCCAGCTGTGGGTCTTCCTGGTACGATCGATAACGATATCGTAGGAACTGACTTTACAATTGGTTTTGATACGGCAGTCACAACTGCAATGGACGCGATCGATAAGATCCGTGATACTTCATCTAGTCACCACCGTACTTTCGTTATCGAAGTGATGGGACGTAACGCTGGAGATATCGCTCTTTGGGCAGGGATTGCATCTGGTGCAGATGAAATCATCATCCCTGAAGAAGGATTCAAGATCGAAGATGTTGTTGAGAGCATCAAAGAAGGTTACGCAAAAGGTCGTACCCACAACATCATCATCTTGGCTGAAGGTGTGATGTCTGCAGATGAATTTGGTAAAGCGTTGAAAGAAGCTGGTGATGAAAGTGACCTTCGTGTGACTGAGCTTGGCCACATCCAACGTGGTGGTTCACCTACTGCGCGTGACCGTGTTCTTGCTTCACGTATGGGAGCACACGCTGTTAAATTGTTGAAACAAGGAATCGGTGGTGTAGCCGTTGGTATCCGTAATGAAAAAATGGTTGAAAACCCAATCCTTGGTAAAGCAGAAGAAGGAGCCCTCTTTAGCTTGACAGAAGATGGTAAGATTGTGGTAAACAATCCACATAAAGCTGATCTTGGTCTTGCCGAGTTGAACCGTAGCTTGTCTTCAATCTAATTTTATTTCATAAATTCGTTAACCTTGTCTTAAAAAGACAGATATATTTAAAAAGGAGTCATATATATCATGAACAAACGTGTAAAAATCGTTGCAACTTTAGGTCCTGCGGTAGAAATCCGTGGTGGTAAAAAATTCGGTGAAGATGGATACTGGGCTGAAAAACTTGACGTTGAAGCTTCAGCACAAAACATTGCTAAATTGATCGAAGCTGGTGCTAACACTTTCCGTTTCAACTTCTCACACGGTGACCACCAAGAACAAGGTGAACGTATGGCGACTGTTAAACGTGCAGAAGAAATCGCTGGTAAAAAAGTTGGTTACCTTCTTGATACAAAAGGTCCTGAAATCCGTACTGAATTGTTCGAAGGCGAAGCTAAAGAATATTCATACAAGACTGGTGAACGTATCCGCGTTGCTACAAAACAAGGTATTAAATCAACTCGTGAAGTGATTGCTTTGAACGTTGCTGGTGCGCTTGACATCTTTGATGACGTTGAAGTTGGACACCAAGTATTGGTTGATGATGGTAAATTGGGTCTTCGCGTTGTAGAAAAAGACGCTGCAAAACGTGAATTTGTTGTTGAAGTTGAAAACGATGGTATCATCGCTAAACAAAAAGGTGTAAACATCCCTAACACTAAGATTCCTTTCCCAGCACTTGCTGAACGCGATAACGACGATATCCGCTTCGGTTTGGAACAAGGTATCAACTTCATCGCGATCTCATTCGTACGTACTGCAAAAGACGTTCAAGAAGTTCGTGCTATCTGTGAAGAAACTGGTAACAGCCACGTTCAATTGTTTGCGAAAATCGAAAACCAACAAGGTATCGAAAACTTGGATGAAATCATCGAAGTTACTGATGGTATCATGATCGCTCGTGGTGACATGGGTATCGAAGTACCATTCGAAATGGTTCCAGTTTACCAAAAAATGATTACTTCTAAAGTAAATGCTGCTGGTAAAGTTGTTATCACTGCAACAAACATGCTTGAAACAATGACTGAAAAACCACGTGCAACTCGTTCAGAAGTATCTGACGTCTTCAACGCTGTTATCGATGGTACTGATGCTACAATGCTTTCAGGTGAATCTGCAAACGGTAAATACCCACTTGAATCTGTAGCTACAATGGCGAAAATCGACATGAACGCTCAAACTCTTCTTAAAGAATACGGACGTTTGAACTCAGATTCATTTGAACGTAACTCTAAGACAGAAGTTATGGCTTCAGCTGTTAAAGATGCTACAAACTCAATGGATATCAAATTGGTTGTAACATTGACTAAGACAGGTCACACTGCACGTTTAATCTCTAAATACCGTCCAGATGCTGATATCTTGGCATTGACATTTGACGAATTGACTGAACGTGGATTGATGTTGAACTGGGGTGTTATCCCAATGTTGACAGATGCTCCTTCATCAACTGACGATATGTTCGAAATTGCTGAACGTAAAGCAGTTGAAGCTGGTCTTGTTAAATCTGGTGATGATATCGTTATCGTTGCTGGTGTACCAGTTGGAGAAGCTGTTCGTACAAACACAATGCGTATCCGTACAGTACGTTAATAGAAAATTATATCTAAAAGCCTTGCTGGTTGGTCCGAAAGGATCGACCGCGAGGTTTTTCTTTTTCTTCTGGTGTGTGTTGATAAGAATTCTCACTAATGCTTACTTTCTCTTTTTTAAAGATCAAAAACATGGTATAATAAATAAAAAGGAAGGGAGACATACATGCCAAGGAGAGATTTAATTAGAAATGTCATCATTGTCGGTGTACTGGTTTTGGCACTGATTTTGCTTCGAATCTTTGTATTTCATCCATTTAGTATCAATGATAAAATGGCCAATGCTTCTGTGAAAACTGGAGATCTTGTGGTAGCGACTAGAAACGCTCAGGTAGATCGCAGTGATTTGGTCTTATATAAGGTCGGTGGAAAAGAATACCTTGGACGTGTCATTGCCAAAGAAAACGACGAAGTCAGCTACGTAGATGACGTCCTCTATTTGAATGGACAGGCAACACCAGAACCTTACCTGAATAAAATGCTGAATAAACACCTAGCTGCTCCAACGAGTAATGGGTATTATACGGATGATTTCTTTTTATCAGAGTTAAAAGGGACCAAGGCTGGTCGTGTACCATCGGATACTTATCTAGTCTTAAATGATAACCGTGGGGATACAGAAGATAGCCGTGAGTTTGGTTATATCCATAAAAATCAGATCGAAGGAGTCGTGAATCTGCGTCTCTATCCTCTCAATAAATTTGGATTTATAAAAGTAGAAGAATAGCCGAAAGGCTATTTTTTCTTACAAAAAAACTACTGCAAAAAAGAATTGCAGTAGCTTTTTATTCTGGTTAGATTGAGGTAGAGGGTTCTATTTTTTCTGTTTACTGGTAATTTGGTGAAAGACCTTTTGCCAGTGTTCATGACGCCGCCAGAGACTGGTATGGATCTGGTCATTTAACTCATAGCGAATCAATTTGGTCTTTTGACTGATAGATTCAATTTCGAAATTCTTAAAGGGAATTTGATGTTCTTCCTGCAAACGGACCAGGTCCTCTTTGTGGCTTTCTTGGCCATACTCATTGATGAGGGTGAAGTTGTCTGCTAGGAGGGTTTGGTATTCCTGCTGAGCCTGCAAGCGTTCCTCATAGGTCTTTAATTTGAGAAGGACATTGTCCAGAATCTCATCTTCAGGGATAGAACTTGGCTCCACATGGACATCGATATCAAAGACGCCAAACTGTTCCTTGAGAAGGCGCTCGACCTCTTCGGTAATAGCATGGCTCTCATAAACAGAGAGGTCTGGATTCATTTCGATGACGACATCTAGGTAAATGTTGCTTCCGTAAGTCCGTCCCCGTTGGGATTTGACCCGGCTGACCTTTGGCAATTCCAGAATAGCCGCCTTGTATTTATCCAGGAGACTTTCATCAAAACCATCGGAGAGGCTGAAGGAGGATTCAATGAAAATGTCGTAGGCAGTTTTTAGGATAAAGAAGGTAATAACGATGGCCACTAATTGGTCCATAATCGGATAGTTAAGAGCACTAGCTCCAATCGCAACAGAGGTTCCTAAAGAAGTGACCACGTCAGACAGGTTGTCTTTGGCAGCTGCCTTGAGGGCCTTGGATTGAGCTTTCTTAGCTAAAGTCCGGTTATAAAGATAGACCGCAAACATGACAAGGGCTGATCCAACTCCGACAATGGCCCCTAAAGGATCAATGACAGTGGTTTCCCTACTGAGGATTTTCTGAACGGTATCTCGTAGGACATCGAAGCCCACATAAAACATGATGATGGAAGTTACCAGGCTAGCTAGATCTTCAATCTTCCAATGACCAAATCGGTGGTCGCGGTCAGCTGGCTGGCGGGCCATGCGAATGCCGATGAGAAGGGCGACGTTACTGATAATATCGGATAAGTTATTAAAACCATCCGCGACCAAACTGGAGGAGTGAAGGAGATGTCCTGTTGCTAATTTAGCTGCGGAAAGAATCAGGTAGGCGACAATACTGATCAGGGCTCCACGTTCGGCTAGTTTTAAATTACTTTGTGATTGATTCACTGATAACTCCTCCAGGCTTCTGTAGATTTCCTCCTAAGCGAAAAACTTGGATCGTTGTTAATGAGGAAATATTAGTTCTTCTTAAGCCTTTATTATAGCCTTTTTGAGTGCAAAATTCAAATGATGCCAACTGTTTCCAAAAGGAGAAAGGGCGAAAATGTGGTATAATAGAACGATTGAATGAATGAGGAGTATGAGATGAATCCTTTATTGAATGGTATGAATGATCGCCAAGCAGAGGCGGTCCAAACGACAGAAGGTCCCCTCTTGATCATGGCGGGGGCTGGTTCTGGTAAGACACGTGTCTTGACCCACCGCATCGCTTACTTGATCGATGAAAAAATGGTCAATCCTTGGAATATTTTGGCCATTACCTTTACCAATAAAGCCGCTCGGGAGATGAAGGAGCGGGCTTATCAATTGAATCCAGCCACCCAAGATTGCTTGATTGCGACCTTCCACTCCATGTGTGTGCGCATCCTTCGCCGAGATGCGGATCATATTGGCTACAATCGCAATTTTACCATTGTCGATCCAGGAGAACAACGGACCTTGATGAAGCGGATCTTGAAGTCCTTGAACTTGGATCCTAAAAAATGGAATGAACGGACAATCTTGGGGACTATTTCCAATGCCAAAAATGACCTGATCGATGAAGTGGCCTACGCCGCCCAGGCTGGCGATATGTACACCCAGATCGTCGCCAAGTGCTATGAGGCTTACCAAAAGGAACTCCGTCAGTCAGAAGCAGTGGACTTTGATGATTTGATCATGCTGACCTTGCGTCTTTTTGATCAGCATCCAGATGTGCTGACCTATTACCAGCAGAAGTTCCAATACATCCACGTAGACGAGTATCAAGATACCAACCATGCCCAATACCAGTTGGTCAAACTCTTGGCTTCACGCTTTAAAAATATCTGTGTCGTTGGGGATGCGGACCAGTCTATTTATGGCTGGCGGGGAGCAGATATGCAGAATATCCTGGACTTTGAGAAGGATTATAAGGAAGCTAAGGTCGTTTTGTTGGAGGAAAATTATCGTTCCACTAAAACTATCCTGCAAGCAGCCAATGATGTCATCAAAAACAATCGCCACCGCCGTCCGAAGAATCTCTGGACACAAAATGAAGACGGGGAAGATATTGTTTATTATCGGGCTAATGACGAGCAGGATGAAGCAGTCTTTGTTGCTAAAACCATTGAAGAGCTCAGTCGCGAAGCTGGCTACAAGCACCGTGATTTTGCTGTTCTCTACCGAACCAATGCCCAGTCACGGACCATTGAAGAAGCGCTGCTCAAGTCCAACATTCCCTACACCATGGTGGGAGGCACCAAGTTCTACAGCCGGAAGGAAATTCGGGATGTCATTGCTTATCTGAACTTGATTGCCAACCTCAGTGACAATATCAGTTTTGAGCGCATTATCAATGAACCCAAGCGGGGAATCGGGCCAGGTACAGTGGATAAGATTCGTGACTTTGCCCAAATGCAAGAGTCTTCACTCCTGGATGCTTCAGCCAATATCATGCTCTCAGGCATCAAAGGAAAGGCCGCTCAAGCCATCTGGGACTTTGCCAATCTCATTCTTGATTTGAGAGAAAGATTGGACCAGCTCACCATTACAGAGTTGGTCGAAGAAGTCCTTGACAAGACAGGTTATATGACAGCCCTAACCAATCAGGGAAATTTGGAAAGTCAGGCCCGCATCGAGAATATCCAAGAGTTCCTATCTGTTACCAAGAATTTTGATGAAAATGGAGAGACCGTCGAAGACGAATCAGGTGTGGAAACCTTGAGTCGTTTCTTGAACGATTTGGCCTTGATTGCCGATACAGACGATGGGGCCCAAGAAACTTCAGAAGTCACCTTGATGACTCTTCATGCAGCCAAGGGATTGGAGTTCCCGGTCGTCTTCTTGATTGGAATGGAAGAAAATGTCTTTCCTCTTAGTCGTGCAGCAGAGGATCCAGATGAATTGGAGGAAGAACGTCGCTTGGCTTATGTGGGGATCACGCGGGCAGAGAAGGTTCTCTTCTTGACCAATGCCAACTCTCGTTTGCTCTTTGGACGGACCAGCTACAACCGTCCGACGCGTTTCATCAATGAAATTAGCTCGGATTTATTGACCTACCAAGGATTAGCCCGTCCAGTTAATACCAGCTTTAAGGCTTCTTATAGCAATGGAAGCGGAACGACATTTGGAAAAGGCATGAGCCTGTCTCAAGCCCTTCAAGAGCGCAAGAGACAAGCATCCCCAAGTGCTCTCACGTCATCAAGCCTACCTTTTGGTAATAGTAACCGAGCTGCTGCTAAAGAAAGCGTCGCTTGGTCCATTGGTGATATTGCCATTCACAAGAAGTGGGGAGAAGGAACTGTGCTTGAAGTATCTGGTAGTGGCAACACCCAAGAGCTCAAGATCAACTTCCCAGAAGTGGGTCTCAAGAAACTCTTGGCCAGTGTCGCGCCGATTGAGAAGAAATAAACTAAAGCCAGTAAGCTAAGTCCACTGTTTCAGATTATAAATAAGCAACATCTTTTCAGAAATCTAAAGTTATTACTGAATGAGACTATTGAAAAAAATATTTTGGAACTAGTGCAAAATAGATTGAGACTTTTCGCCGTGAGGAAAGCATCAGAAACGCATTAGTTTCTGGTGCTCGGTAGATTTGAGACGAAAGGCTCAAATCTAAGGTATGGAATCCCAAAGGGAGTCGCTACCGTCCGTCCTCACCTAAGGAAAGTCTCTATAAAAGAATGAATATTTACTTAAAACCAGCAAGCTTCGTTTGTTGGTTTTGATTTTACTGGTGGCATGATATAATATACTAAGAATAGAGAAAGAGGCATACTATGAACGAAATCAAGTGTCCCAACTGTGGGGAAGTCTTTACAGTCAATGAAAGTCAATACAGCGAACTCTTGTCACAGGTACGGACAGCAGAGTTTGACAAGGAAATTCATGAGCGAATTCGGCAAGAGTTGGCTTTAGCAGAGCAAAAGGCCCTTAATGAGCAGCAAGAGAAGTTAGCAAAGAAGGATCAAGAAATTGCTCAGTTACAAAACCAGATTCAACAGTTTGATACTGAAAAAGAATTGGCTAAAAAAGAGGTGGAGCAAACAGCTAGCCAAAGCTTGCTAGAGAAAGAAAAAGAAGTGCAAGCACTGGAGAATCAATTGGCCACCTTGCGCTTGGAGCATGAGAACCAGTTGCAAAAGACGCTTTCTAATTTGGAGAAGGAGCGTGATCAGGTACAAAACCAATTACTCCTTCAAGAGAAGGAAAATGAACTGTCCCTAGCTTCTGTCAAGCAAAACTACGAAGCCCAGCTTAAGGCAGCCAATGAACAGGTCGAGTTCTACAAGAATTTTAAGGCCCAACAGTCGACCAAGGCCATCGGGGAAAGTCTGGAACAGTATGCGGAAAGTGAATTCAACAAGGTTCGCAGTTTTGCCTTTCCAAATGCCTATTTTGAAAAGGACAACAAGGTCTCTGCACGTGGGTCTAAAGGCGACTTTATTTTCCGCGAGTGCGATGAAAATGGGGTGGAGATTATCTCCATTATGTTCGAGATGAAGAATGAAGCTGACGGGACAGAGAAGAAGCATAAGAATGCGGATTTCTACAAGGAATTGGACAAGGACCGTCGAGAAAAGAACTGTGAGTATGCGGTTTTAGTGACCATGCTTGAAGCAGATAACGACTACTTTAACACAGGGATTGTCGATGTCAGCCACGAGTATGAGAAGATGTATGTCGTCCGTCCTCAGTTCTTTATCCAGATCATTGGGCTCCTGCGTAATGCGGCCCTTAATTCCCTTAAATACAAGCAGGAATTGGCGCTTGTCCGTGAACAAAATATTGATATTACCCACTTTGAAGAGGACCTAGATGCCTTTAAAGTAGCCTTTGCTAAGAACTACAATTCGGCTTCTGTCAACTTTGGCAAGGCTATCGATGAAATCGACAAAGCCATCAAGCGGATGGAAGAAGTCAAGAAATTCCTCACCACATCAGAAAACCAACTTCGCCTCGCTAACAACAAGTTGGATGATGTTTCCGTTAAAAAATTGACTCGGAAAAATCCAACTATGAAAGCGAAGTTTGATGCCTTGAAGGAAGACTAGGAGGCTTCTATGCAGATACGAAAAGCAACCATGAAAGATGCGGAAGTCTTACTGTCTTTATACGAAGACTTGGGCTATCCAACGACCGCTTCTAAGCTGTCTCGACGCTTAGAAATGATTCTTTCTCAACCACATTATGGCTGTCTTTTAGCTGAAAGAAACGGAGAAATTTTAGGTTTCTTAGGTTATGCAAAACTCTTCTTTTTTGAAGCAGATGGGTCTTACTATCGTATTTTGGCTTTGTCAGTTGCAAAAGAAACAAGACGACAAGGAATTGCTAGTAGGCTAATCGATGAATTGAAAAAACAAGCGGTAAAAGAAGGAGTAAAGGCACTGGCTCTAAATAGTGGATTAACCGCTGAACGAAATGCTGCACATCAGTTTTATCAGGCAGTTGGATTTGAAAAAGTGACTGCCGGCTTTGCTCTGCATTTAAAAACTCAACATGAATAAACATGATAAAATAGGAGAGAAAACGAAGTAATGTCTTCGACAAAAGGGAAAACCTTATATTTTAACGAAAAGAGCATGGACTATGTAACATTTGGAAAAGGTAAACAGCCATTAGTGATCATACCAGGATTGGGGGATGGATTGCAGACGGTTAAAGGTATGGCTATGCCTTTTTCAATCACATACCGTATACTTGCCAAACGTTACAAAATCTATGTTTTTTCTCGAATCAATGAGCTGAGACAGGGCTATACAACGCGGGATATGGCAGCAGATGTAGCAGAAGCAATGGAGGCGCTGAACTTAGATACATCTTATGTTATGGGGATTTCGCAAGGTGGAATGATTGCCCAATGGTTGGTAGTGGATTTCCCTGAAAAGGTTCAAAAGCTCATCTTAGCCGTGACTACTGCAAAACCTAGTCAACTTGCTAGAGAGCGAATTGAGCATTGGCAAAAGCTTAGTCAATCTGGAACTTTTAAGCATCTCATGCTGGATATTGCAAAGCACTCCTATACGCAAATGAGCTATCAAAAGTGGCGGTTGCTTTATAATATCATGGGTCGCTTGGGGCGAATCAAAGATGAAAATAGAATAGCCATTCAGTCTCAGTCTTGTCTTACTCACGATAGCCTTGAGGTCTTAAAGGAAATTCATTGTCCGACCCTGATCCTTGGTGCCCTTGAAGATGATGTGATTGGTGTGGACGGATCTAAGGAACTAGCAAAAGCGATTTCGGATTGTCAACTCCTCATTCTTAAGCATTCTGGGCATGCTCTTTATGAAGAAAATAAAGTATTTCAAGAGGCTGTCTGTAAATTCTTAAACTAAAAAAAGCTGGAAAATTCCAGCTTTTTTTATGCTATTTAAATCGCAAAGAGATCGTTTAGGTTTTCTGCCATGGTTGGGTGGGTAAAGATTTGTTTTGCGATGTAAGTATAAGGGATCTTGTTGTCCATCGCCATGGTGATCAGGTTGATAAGTTCGCCTGCAGCTTCTCCAAAGAGCGTCGCTCCATGAATTTCTTTGGTTTCTGGGTTGACCACGGCTTTGAAGGCCCCTCGGAGGTCTGCATTGACATGTCCGCGTGGCATGGCAGCAACTGGCAATTCTTTAACAGCAACTGGAAGTCCTTTGTCACGTGCTTCTTGCTCGGTCAAGCCGACTTGGGCAAGTGGAGGAGCAATAAAGAGTGTTGTCGCATAATTTCTACGAGTTTCAAGATTGTAGCTACCATCGCCTGTAAGGTAGTTGAAGACAATGCGGAAGTCATCGAGTGACATGTAGGTGAATTGAGGACCACCATTGACATCGCCAACTGCAAAGACACCAGGGACGCTGGTTTCTAAATGACGGTTGACTTGAATCGCTCCACGATCAGTGACTTGAATATCTGTGTTTTCAAGACCAAGTCCAGCTGTGTTTGGCTTACGACCTGTTGCGTAGAGAAGGATATCAAACTCGAAGTCTCCCTTATCTGTGACAACCGTTAAGCTGTTTTGGCCATCTTTGATTTCTTGGGTATGAACGCCTTGCAAGAATTGAATGCCATCTTCTTCAAGGTAGCCTTTTGCAAGAGCTGCAATGCTTGGCTCGATCCGTGGCAAGAATGCTTCAGAAGCGTCTAGTACCGTTACTTGGCTGCCCAAGGTATTGTAAAGGTGGGCAAATTCCAATCCGATTGGTCCACCACCAAGGACACCGAGGCGTTTAGGTAGGTTTTCCAAACGTTGAATACCGGTTGAATCCACGGCAAATTTACTTTCAGCTAATCCTGGGATCGGAAGGACATTTGGCACAGCACCAGTATTAATAATAATGGTTTCAGCTGTCAATTCTTCCTTTTCCTCACCAGCTTGAATTTCGATGACCTTGTTAGAAACGAAACGAGCCGTCGCATCGATAATGTCTACACCAGTTCCAGCAATCGTTGCGTAGTTCTTACCATTGAGACGAGTAGTGACTGCATTTTTCTCATTCATGGCTTGCTCAAAATCCAAGCCTTTTTCTGCTGCAACAATCAAGGTCTTGGTGGGAATACAAGCGATATTGATACAAGTACCACCGTACATAGATTTGCTCTTTTCAATCAGAGCGACTTTTTTTCCTTGGCTTGATAATTTCGCTGCGAGTGTTTTACCAGCTTTACCAAATCCAATCACAATAACATCATACATTAACATATGTTACACCTTCTTTCGCTTTCTATTGTATCAAATCCATTTTAAAAAGTCTGAAATCTGCTACGGGATTTTTTAGGAGCTCATGAGAAGGGGGAAAGAGGGACAAGAAGTCTTGTTTCATGGTATAATAAAGGGTCGGTGGCCCGGATGGTCACACAAGAGTTAGAAAGAGCAAATCAGATGGACGGAATTATCAATGTAAAAAAAGAAGCAGGCATGACCTCACATGATGTGGTCTTTAAACTGCGAAAAATCTTAGGAACTAAGAAGATCGGCCATGGGGGAACGCTGGATCCAGATGTGGTGGGAGTGCTTCCGATTGCAGTTGGAAAGGCGACCCGGATGGTCGAATTCATGCAAGATGAAGGCAAGGTCTATGAGGGAGAAATCACTTTGGGCTTTTCTACCACGACGGAGGATGCCAGCGGGGAAGTCGTAGAGCGGACCCCAGTGGAAGCATCTTTAGATGCAGAAGAGGTGGACCGCATGATTGCTCAAATGGTGGGAGAAATGGAGCAGGTACCGCCTATGTATTCAGCGGTCAAGGTCAATGGACGTAAGCTCTATGAATATGCGCGGGCAGGAGAAGAAGTGGAACGCCCTGTCCGACAGGTAACCATTTATGAATTCACACGCACCAGTGAGATTAGCTATGAAGAAAGTCTAGCCCGTTTTCGTTTCCGGGTTAAATGCAGTAAGGGCACCTATATCCGGACCTTGTCGGTGGATTTGGGTCAAAAACTGGGCTACGCAGCCCATATGTCTCATCTGACACGGACCAGTGCTGCCGGTTTGTCACTGGAAGATGCCCTGACCTTAGAAGAGGTGGCTGAAAAAGTAGGGCAAGGAGATTTGAGCTTCCTTCACCCACTTGAAATTGGCACCGGGGATCTGGAAAAAGTAGAGCTGACAGTAGAAGAGGTTGGCGAAGTCCAAGTGGGACGCTTTATTCCAGTTGAGAGCGAAGCCAGAGAGTTAGCTGCGTTTTACCAAGGGAAATTGGTAGCCATTATGGAAAAAAGGGAAGAACTTTACAAACCTCGCAAGGTTTTTCTGACAGAAAATGTGTTACAATAAATTCATGAATATTCGTACGATAACTACTGCTAACCAGATCCATTTGGAGAATGAGACAGTTTTGGTTCTGGGCTACTTTGATGGCCTGCATCTGGGGCATCAAGAACTCTTTAAAAAGGCGCGTCAGATAGCGGATGAAAAAGGCTTGAAGGTCGCTTTGTTAACCTTCCCTGAATCTCCTAAGTTAGCCTTTGTTCGCTACCAACCAGAATTACTACTTCATTTGCAGAGTCCTGAGGATCGGTTCCAAAAATTAAACGAACTAGGAGTGGATGAGCTCTTCCTCATTGATTTTACGACCGATTTTGCTTCTAAAACTGCGAAAGAATTTGTTGATCAATTTGTCAAAGCATTGAGGGCCCGAGTTTTAATTGCTGGATTTGATTATAGTTTTGGCTCTGATAAGAAAACGGCCTCTGACTTATCTGCTTATTTTGATGGTCAAGTGGAAGTCATTTCTCCTGTATTGGATCAGGGGGAAAAGGTTAGTTCGACCCGAATTCGTCAAGCTGTCCTAGAAGGACGCGTCCAAGAAGCTGCCCGTCTACTTGGTCACCCTTTATCCAGTCGGGGCATCGTCGTGCATGGGGATGCGCGTGGCCGCACCATTGGCTATCCTACTGCCAATTTAGCACCGATTGACCGGACCTATTTACCATCAGATGGGGTTTATGTAGTTGATGTCGATTTTAAAGGGCAGATCTATCGAGGCATGGCTTCTGTTGGCAAAAATGTCACCTTTGATGGAAAAGAGCTTCGTTTCGAAGTCAATCTCTTTGATTTTTCTGGAGATATTTATGGCCATACTTTGACCATTCATTGGTTGGATAAGATACGGGAAATGGTCAAATTCGATGGGATCGATCAACTAGTGGCTCAATTGAAAGAAGATGAAGCAGTTTCACGAAACTGGACCAAGAGAGTGGGACAGAAGTCCTAGCCTCTCAATTGTTTTTGGATTGTCGAGCAAGACGCAGTGGTTGAGTGTGCTCTACTACGCTGATTTCATCAGCTTTTACAGCCCTACTCAACTGTGCGGAGGTGGGACGACGAAATCGAATTCTAACGAATTACCGATTTCTGTCCCACTCTCTTTTTTCGGGCTTCTTCTTGGGGAAAATGAAAGGGATTTCTTTTTTCCACTGAAATTCAGAAAAATCGTCGAGAAATCAAAAAAGCGCTTTTCAAGCACCTATTTTTTTTGTATAATAGAGTCAGATAGTTATATATAAAAAAGAAGTGAAACACATGATTACATTATTTTTATCACCGAGTTGTACATCATGTCGAAAAGCTCGGGCTTGGTTAAAAAAGCACGATGTTCCATTTAAAGAACACAATATTATGACAAGTCCTTTGAGCAAACAGGAGTTGACAAGTATATTGGCCTTGACCGAAAACGGAACAGACGACATTATTTCAACTCGTTCAAAAATTTTTCAAAAATTGGATGTTGATGTTGAAGATTTATCCATCTCAGCCTTGATCCATCTGATTGAGGAAAATCCTAGTCTCTTGCGGAGACCGATTATTTTAGATAACAAACGTATGCAGATTGGCTTTAACGAAGATGAAATTCGGGCCTTCTTGCCACGGAGTTATCGCAAACAAGAGTTACGCTCTGCCACTCTAAGAGCAGAAATAAACTAAGAAGTATGTCGAATGCAAAAAAATTATAGTTACCCACTGGACTTATCGTGGAGCACTGAAGAGCTTGCTTCAGTGCTTTCTTTTTTCAATAAAGTTGAAGAAGCTTATGAAAGTAAGGTAGAGGCCAAAGAATACATGGAAGCCTACCGCGCTTTTAAGAAGGTCGTACCTAGTATCGGAGAAGAAAAGCGTCTTGGACGGGAGTTCGAAGAAGTGAGCGGTTATTCTCTCTATCGTGCGACCCAGACTGCAAAGCAAAAAGAGGAAGGATGGTTTTCTCTTGAAGAATAAATTAGAGTTTGCCAAACAAATCGTTTTAGAGGCTGGAGACTACTTGCGTCTTCATCTCCATGATGACTTGATGATCTCAAAAAAGACTGGGCCGACAGATTTAGTCACCCAGATGGACCAACAGGTTCAAAAGGATTTGGTTGAAAAAATCACACATCGCTACCCAGAAGATCGGATTTTTGCGGAGGAAAATGGCCTTCGTTCCCCAATTTCAGAAGGATCCGTTTGGGTGATTGATCCTATTGATGGGACCAATAATTTTGTGACCCAAAAGGAAGATTTTGCGGTGATGGTGGCCTATTTTGAAGACGGAATTGGTCAGTTTGGCCTGATCTACGATGTGATGCGGGATCACCTTTTTTACGGGGGTGGAGAATTCCCTGTTTATCGCAATGAGGTTGAACTGACGCCCTTTGTGGACCAACCTCTGGAAAACCTTTTGATTGCTTCAAATGTCGGCATGCTTGAGAAAAATGACTGGGGCATGGCCGATCTTGGTATGGACTCTCTTGGCATTCGGGTCTACGGAAGTGCCGGTATTAGTTTTTCAAAAATTCTCTCAGGTGGGATTCTAGCTTATTTTAGCTATATCTGGCCTTGGGATTATGCCGCAGCTGCGATCATGGGGGAACAGTTGGGCTATACCGTTTTAAATCTAAATGGAGATAAACCTAATTACCAGTCAGTGGAACCCATTATGATGGTTCCAAAAGTGAAGTTAACAGAAATTCAAACCTATCTTAAGAAAGGGAGAAGTTAAATGAATTTTCCCAATGGTTTTAAAGAAAAATACCAGCATCTTCTAGGTGAGGATGCTGCTGCTTTTTTTGCGACCTTTGAGCAAGAAGCAGTATCGGCCTTTCGGACTAATCCTTTGAAAGAAGCGCAAAAAGCATTTGATGATCCGATTCCCAATACCCCTTGGGGCCATTATGGAAAGGTCTCAGGAAAATCCATTGAGCACGCAACGGGCTTGGTCTATTCGCAAGAGCCAGCAGCTCAGATAGTGGCCCAAGTCGCTCAGCCGAAGCCAGGGATGAAGGTCTTAGACTTGGCCGCAGCTCCTGGTGGTAAGACCACCCAACTCTTGTCTTATTTGGACAATCAGGGACTCTTGGTCTCCAATGAAATCCACAAGGGCCGCTCGAAAATTCTTGTAGAGAATGTCGAACGCTTTGGTGCCCGAAATGTGCTAGTAACCAATGAGTCTGCCGATCGTCTGGCCAAAGTTTTCTCAGGCTTTTTTGATCTGATTGTACTAGACGCCCCTTGTTCAGGTGAGGGGATGTTTCGTAAGCAACCCGATGCCATGGACTATTGGTCTGTCGATTACCCTCGAGAGTGTAGTCTTCTTCAAAGAGAAATTCTAGAGGATGCTCTCAAGATGTTGGTTCCAGGTGGTTCCTTGGTTTATTCAACCTGTACCTGGGCTCCTGAGGAAAATGAAGAGATCGTATCCTGGCTCTTAGATAATTTTGATCTAGAATTGGAAACGATCGAGAAGATCAATGGTATGGCAGAAGGCATTGACCATCCAGAAACGGCGCGCATGTATCCTCATCTCTTTAAAGGGGAGGGACAATTTGTTGCTAAGTTCCGTTATCTAGGAGAGAATCGTCCTGCTAAAATCCCTTCCAAAAAGGACCAATTATCTGCGGAGCAAAAGAAATGGTGGCAGGAGTTTGCTAAGAAACACTTGAAGATCACTCTAGAAGGTGTCCTCGAAACCTTTGGGGACGAACTCTACTTGGTTCCACTTGGTTTACCAGATTTGCGTAAAGTAAAAATTGCCCGAAATGGCTTGCACCTAGGGACCTTCAAGAAAAATCGATTTGAACCTAGTTTTGCCCTTGGTCTAGCATTGAGACCGAGTGAAGTCAAAGAGACCGTTTCGATCACGTCTGAAGACTTTGTTCATTATGTTGCGGGAGAGACGGTTCAATTGAAGGAAACGCATCCAAATGGATGGTACCAGGTCCTGGTTGAAGGCAATGGTTTGGGCTTTGCCAAAGTGACCGGACAGACCCTGAAAAATTTCTATCCAAAGGGCCTTCGTTTTAGGTAAAATGCTGGGCAAAGAACTCGTTCTATGATATAGTGGGAGTACAGGTTTTTTTGAAAAAACTTGTCAAAATCATAAGTGAAATAGTGAAATATCAAGGAGACATGATTTGAAAAAGTCTAAAAAGCTGATCCTAGGACTAGCGACGATCGCATTAGCAGGAAGTTTATCTGCTTGTGCTTCTTGGATCAATCGCGGAGAATCCATCACTGCTGTCGGATCGACTGCCTTACAACCCTTGGTTGAAGGAGTAGTAGATCGCTACATTGAAGAACATCCTGGTAAGATTGTAAATGTACAAGGAGGAGGTTCTGGTACAGGACTTTCACAAGTTCAATCAGGCGCTGTGGACATCGGAAATAGTGACCTCTTTGCAGAGGAAAAATCTGGGATCGATGCCTCTAGTCTGGTCGACCATCAGGTAGCCGTAGCAGGAACAGCCATCATTGCCAATAAAAATATCTCAATCGACAATTTGACAACGGAGCAATTGCGAAAGATCTTTACGGGTGAATATACCAACTGGAAGCAATTGGGAGGTCCAGATCTTGAAATCACGATTGTGAACCGGGCGGTTGGTTCTGGTAGCCGAGCTGTCTTTGATGCCATTATCATGGATGGCAAACAACTCAAGCAGGCTCAAGAGCAAGACTCTAATGGAATGGTGAAAAACATCGTTTCTCAAACGCCAGGAGCCATCTCTTATCTAGCCTTTACCTATTTGGATAGCAGTGTCAAAACCATGAAGCTTAATGGCTATCAACCAACCAAAGCCAATGTTGTCAACAATAACTGGCCAATCTGGTCCTACGAACACATGTATACCAAAGGAAAACCCAATGAGTTGTCTAAAAAATTCATTGACTACATGATGACCGATGAGGTTCAGCAAAAGGTTGTTGGTAAGATGGGTTATATCCCGATCAATGACATGAAAGTCACCCGTGATTTAAAAGGGAATGTGTCAAAAAAATAAAAGAATTAGGTAAAAAATGAACGAAGTAGCAAAAAAAATGCTGACGAAATCAAAAAACTCCCGCCTAGAAAAATTTGGGAAAACCATTACTTTTTTATGTATGAGTTTGATTGTTGTCGTCGTTGCCATGATTTTGATTTTCGTGGCCCAAAAAGGTTTATCGACTTTCTTTGTCAATAAAGTCAATATCTTTAGTTTTCTATTTGGGAGTACTTGGAATCCTGCTGCAAAGGAATTCGGAGCCCTACCAATGATTCTAGGTTCCTTTATTGTAACCTTGCTTTCTGCCCTCTTGGCAACGCCGTTTGCCATTGGTGCAGCAGTTTTCATGACAGAAGTCTCCCCCAAAGGAGCTCGTTTCTTGCAACCAGCCATTGAGCTCTTAGTGGGGATTCCTTCAGTTGTTTACGGATTCATTGGCCTTCAAGTGGTCGTCCCATTTACGCGTAGTCTCTTTGGAGGGACTGGTTTTGGGATCCTCTCAGGGGTCTTTGTCCTCTTTGTTATGATCCTGCCAACTGTTACCTTTATGACGACCGATAGCCTCCGAGCTGTGCCCCGTCATTACCGGGAAGCTAGTATGGCTATGGGTGCGACACGCTGGCAAACCATTTGGCATGTCACGCTCAAGGCAGCCCGCTCAGGAATCTTTACAGCGGTTGTCTTTGGTATGGCGCGTGCCTTCGGGGAAGCCTTGGCTATCCAGATGGTGGTCGGAAACTCGGCAGTGGTACCAACCTCGCTCACTACACCAGCTTCCACCCTCACCTCTATTTTGACCATGGGAATCGGAAATACCGTCATGGGTACGGTCAATAACAATGTTCTTTGGTCACTCGCCTTGGTATTGCTCCTCATGAGTCTTGCCTTTAACAGTGTGATTAAACTGATTACGAAAGAAAGAGGTAAGAAGAACTATGCACGCTAAACGAATGGATAAAATTGCGACAGGAGTGCTGTATGCTATTTCCGGGATCATCGTTGCGATTCTTGCCTCATTGATCCTTTATATCTTGGTCCGTGGCTTGCCCCATGTATCTTGGCACTTCTTGACTGGGAAATCTTCTTCTTACCAAGCAGGAGGAGGGATCGGAATTCAATTGTATAATTCCTTCTTCCTCTTGGTCATTACCTTGGTGATTTCCTTCCCACTTTCTCTTGGAGCTGGGATTTACCTCTCTGAGTACGCTAAAAAAGGTCGCTTGACCAATTTGGTTCGTACCTGTATTGAGATCTTGTCTTCTTTGCCATCTGTCGTTGTAGGTCTCTTTGGTTACCTGGTCTTCGTTGTCCAGTTCAAATACGGATTTTCGATCATTTCAGGGGCCTTGGCCTTGACCGTCTTTAACCTGCCACAGATGACCCGCAATATCGAAGATAGCTTGCAGCACGTTCACCATACGCAGCGCGAAGCAGGTCTAGCACTGGGCTTGTCTCGCTGGGAAACTGTGATTCATGTTGTGGTACCAGAAGCTCTTCCAAGTATTATCACCGGGGTCGTCTTGGCCTCTGGACGGATCTTTGGGGAAGCTGCTGCCTTGATCTATACTGCAGGTCAATCGGCTCCAGCCCTTGATTGGTCAAACTGGAATATCTTTAGTGTGACCAGCCCGATTTCGATCTTCCGTCAGGCTGAAACCTTGGCTGTCCATATCTGGAAGGTCAACAGTGAAGGGACTATTCCAGACTCGATCGAAGTCTCAGCTGGTTCTGCCGCAGTTCTTTTGATCTTTATCTTGATCTTTAACTTTGGAGCTCGCAAACTCGGAAGTTACCTCCATAAAAAACTAACATCTGCTTAAAGGAGAAGAAATGTCAAAATACAATTGGGATGAGAGACACATCATTACTTTTCCTGAAGAAAAGGTGGTTCTATCGACCAAAGATTTGCATGTCTATTATGGAACGAACGAGTCCATTAAAGGCGTCGACATGCAGTTTGAAAAGAATAAGATTACAGCCTTGATCGGTCCTTCAGGATCTGGGAAATCAACCTACCTCCGTAGTTTGAACCGGATGAATGATACCATCGATATTGCGCGTGTAACGGGTGAAATTTGGTATGAAGGAATCGATGTTAATCGTCCAGATATCAATGTTTATGAAATGCGCAAGCACATTGGGATGGTTTTCCAACGGCCCAATCCTTTTGCCAAATCGATTTATAAAAACATCACCTTCCCGCATGAACGCGCTGGGGTGAAAGACAAGAAGATCTTGGACGAATTGGTCGAAACTTCTTTGAAACAGGCAGCTCTATGGGATCAGGTCAAGGATGATCTTCATAAATCAGCCTTGACACTTTCAGGTGGCCAACAGCAACGGCTCTGTATCGCGCGGGCCATCTCTGTGAAGCCAGATATCTTACTCATGGATGAGCCAGCTTCAGCGCTTGATCCGATCGCAACAGCGCAATTAGAAGAAACCATGCTTGAGTTGAAGAAGAATTATACCATTGTCATCGTGACCCACAGCATGCAACAAGCAGCCCGTGCTAGCGATTATACCGGTTTCTTCTACCTAGGAAACCTCATCGAGTACGATAAGACTTCGAATATTTTCCAAAATGCGAAATTGCAATCGACCAACGATTATGTATCGGGTCACTTTGGATAAAGTAAAATGACAACAAAAAGGAAAATAGAATGACAGAACCAATTTTGCAAGTCAAGGACTTGTCGGTTTATTACAATAAAAAGAAGGCGCTAAATAGCGTCTCCTTGGACTTTGCTCCAAAGGAGATCACAGCCTTGATTGGTCCTTCAGGATCAGGGAAATCTACCCTTTTAAAAGCCATTAACCGCATGGGCGACCTCAACCATGAGGTCACCACTACAGGAACCATCCTCTACAATGGACATAATATCTACGGACCACGGACCGATACGGTCGAATTGCGTAAGGAAATCGGAATGGTCTTCCAACAGCCCAATCCTTTCCCAATGTCCATTTATGATAATGTGACCTATGGCTTGATGATTAATGGTGTCAAGGACAAGGCTGTCTTGGACGAAGCAGTTGAAACCTCTTTGAAACGCGCATCCATCTGGGATGAAGTCAAGGATCGCTTGCATGATTCAGCTATCGGACTTTCTGGTGGTCAGCAACAGCGGGTCTGTGTGGCGCGGGTCCTTGCGACCAGTCCAAAGATTATTCTTTTGGATGAGCCAACTTCAGCGCTGGATCCAATTTCAGCTGGCAAGATTGAAGAAACCTTGTATGGACTAAAAGACCGCTACACCATGCTCTTGGTGACACGTTCCATGCAACAAGCAAGTCGGATTTCCGATAAAACAGCCTTTTTCTTGGATGGGGATTTGATTGAGTACAATGACACCAATGAAATGTTCTTGAACCCAGCTAAGAAAGAAACAGAAGACTATGTCTCTGGTAAATTTGGATAGGAAGAAAATAAAATGTTACGAGTTCAATTTGAAGAAGATTTAGAGAAGTTGCATAACCAGTTTTATGCAATGGGAAATGAAGTGTTGAGTCAGATCAACCGTACGGTCCGTGCTTTCGTGACCCATGACCGTGAATTGGCCCGCCAGGTCATCGAAGATGATGCGGAGATCAACGACTACGAAGTGAAATTAGAGCGTAAATCCTTTGAGATTATTGCCCTTCAACAGCCCGTTTCACAAGACCTTCGTGTCGTGATGACTGTCTTAAAAGCGGTCTCTGACTTAGAGCGGATGGGTGACCACGCAGTATCAATTGCCAAGGCAACCATTCGCATGAAAGGGGAAGTCCGTATTCAATCTGTTGAGGAAGAGATCAGCAAGATGGGCCGTGAAGTCAAAGATTTTGTCGAAGCGACACTAGATGTTTACCTCAAAGGCGATGTGGATTTGGCCTATGAAGTTGCTTCACGAGACGAAGTCATCAACCATTACTTCGATAGCATCCAAGAATTAGCAACAGAAGAAATTCGGAAAAATCCAGAGTCCATCGTGACCGGACGGGATTATTTCCAAGTGATCAACTTCTTGGAACGCATCGGAGATTATGCAAAAAACATCTGTGAATGGGTGGTTTACTTCGAAACAGGTAAAATTATCGAAATGTAAGATCATGGAGTCTTTTCGATATCAGACGGGCATTCTAATGCTTGTCTTTTCTTTTATCTTAACTTTGTGATAAAATAGTTTTATTAGGGCTTTTGATTGGGAAAGCATGAAACATTTAAAGGAGGAAATTATGCAAGCAGTTGCACATTTTGTAGAAACATTCGTTCCAGAACATTACGAAGTGTTTTTGGATTTAAGTCGTAAAACCAAGACCTTTAGCGGTCGTGTGGTGATCACAGGTCAAGCCAAGGCGGACAAGATCTCGCTTCACCAAAAGGATTTGACCATCGAAACAGTAGAAGTAGCCGGTCAAGCCCGTCCATTTACGATTGATGATGCCAATGAAGCAGTTTATGTTGAATTGGAAGGCACAGGTCAAGTGACAGTTACCCTGACCTATTCTGGTAAGATCACAGACAATATGACTGGGATTTACCCATCTTACTACAGTATTGATGGTGTGAAGAAGGAAGTCCTCTCTACTCAGTTTGAGAGCCATTTTGCGCGTGAAGCCTTCCCAAGTGTGGATGAGCCAGAAGCTAAAGCAACATTTGATCTTTCTTTGAAATTTGACCAAGAAGAAGGTGAAATTGCCCTTTCAAACATGCCTGAAATTGATGTGGAAAACCGCAAAGAAACAGGTATTTGGAAGTTTGACACAACTCCTCGCATGTCTTCTTACCTCTTGGCCTTTGCGGCTGGAGACCTCCAAGGAGTGACAGCTAAGACTAAGAATGGAACCCTTGTCGGAGTCTACTCAACAAAAGCTCACCCATTAGAAAATTTGGACTTCTCATTAGATATTGCCGTTCGTGCTATTGAATTCTACGAAGACTACTATGGCGTTAAGTATCCAATCCCTCAATCCCTTCATATCGCTCTTCCAGACTTCTCTTCAGGAGCGATGGAAAACTGGGGCTTGGTAACCTACCGTGAAGTTTATCTCCTTGTAGATGAAAACTCGACTGCCCAAAGCCGTCAAACAGTAGCCTTGGTGGTGGCTCACGAATTGGCTCACCAATGGTTCGGAAACCTCGTGACCATGAAATGGTGGGATGACCTCTGGTTGAATGAAAGTTTTGCCAATATGATGGAATATGTCAGCTTGGATGCTATCGAACCAAGCTGGAATATCTTCGAAGACTTCCAAACAACCGGTGTGCCTGCTGCCTTGAAACGCGATGCTACAGATGGCGTTCAATCCGTCCATGTGGAAGTCAAACACCCTGATGAGATCAACACCCTCTTTGACCCAGCCATCGTTTACGCCAAGGGTAGCCGTCTCATGCACATGCTTCGCCGTTGGTTAGGCGATGACGCCTTCCGTAAAGGCTTGAAGATCTACTTTGAAAAACACCAATACAGCAATACCATCGGTCGTGACCTTTGGGATGCTCTTGGGCAGGCTTCAGGTCGTGATGTCGCAGCCTTTATGGATTCTTGGTTGGAGCAACCAGGATACCCTGTTGTCTCAGCTTCTGTGGAGAACGATACCTTGATCATCCGTCAAGAGCAGTTCTTCATCGGAGAAAGAGAAGAAAAAGGCCGTAAGTGGGTTGTTCCATTGAATAGCAACTGGACAGGTATTCCAGATACCTTGGATACAGAAGTCTTAAAGATTCCAAACTACAGTGCCTTGAAAGCAGCTAACAGCGGTGCTCTTCGCTTCAATACAGAAAACACAGCTCACTATATCAGTGACTACCGTGGGGAATTGTTGGAAGACATCCTTGCTGAACTTGCTAACTTGGATAGCACTTCTAAACTGCAAGTGGTTCAAGAACGCCGTCTCTTAGCGGAAAGTGGTCAAATTTCTTATGCAAGCCTCTTGCCAGTAATTGAACACTTAACAGAAGAAAGTTCCTACTTGGTTGTTTCAGCTGTTTCGAGCGTATTAGCTGGAATCAGTCTCTTTGTGGATGAAGGAACTGAAACAGAAGTGGCCTTCCATGAGTTGTTGAAACGTTTGAACCGTTACAACTTTGAACGCTTGGGTCTAGAAGCTAAGCCTGGTGAAACAGAAGAAGACGAAAAAGTTCGTCAGCTAATGATTGCTAATATGATCAAGGCCAATGATGAAGCTGCAAAAGCTCAAGCGAGCGCTATCTTTGAAGCGCATGCCGATGATTTGGAAAAACTTCCAGCTGCCATCCGCTTGCAAATCTTGGTCAACCAAATCAAGCACCAGGAAACCAAGGCGCTTAGCCAACAATACTTAGATACCTATGTAAAGACAGTTGATGGAAACTTTAAACGTCAGTTGGCGGCTGCACTTTCTTATACCAAGGATAAGGAAACTTTGGAAGCTCTATTGAAGGAGTGGAAGAACAAGGATGTGGTGAAACCACAGGACTTGGCTATGAGCTGGTACTACAACTTCTTGCACGATGACTTTACCCAAGGAAGAACTTGGACTTGGGCGCGTGAAAACTGGGATTGGATCAAGAAAGCACTCGGTGGTGATATGAGCTTTGATAAGTTTGTCATCTACCCAGCTAACTGTTTCAAGACCCGTGAACGGTTAAATGAATACAAGGCCTTCTTTGAACCTCAATTGGATGATATGGCGATCAGTCGTAATATCAAGATGGGAATCAAAGAAATTGCTGCTCGTGTGGATTTAATCCAACGGGAAAAAGCAGCAGTAGAAGCTGCTATCCTTGCGACAAAATAGATTGAAAAAAGATGCTACAGAATTCATTCTGTAGCATCTTAGAATGTAGACAACGTCATCTTTGAAACTTTCCTTAGGTGAGCACGGACGTCAGCGAACTTCTTTGAAGTTCCATGACTTAGTTTTGAGCCTAAGGTCTCAAAACTCCCGAGTGCCTGAAACAATTGTGTTTCAGGCACTTTTCTCACGGCGGAAAGTTTCAGTGTATATTTGATTGAGACTTAAAAAATATATTATTTTAATTTTTGGGGCATCATTTAGGTTGGTTAATGATAGTTTAACTACATCCTAATGGAGTGGGAAAGAAGTCCTCTCTTTTCAATTTTTCCACCCCCGCATAGATACAACAGTCTGGAAGAGTGTTGGAGGTTGCAGATAAAGGAAATACTGTTTGCGTCACCTCAAAGCAGTGCTATGAGCAATCAACCAATGTGTCAAACTGTTATTTCTATCTAACTTCAAAGGCTGGACAGATTTTGCCCAGCCTCTTTTTTATAAATGACCTGAATAAGACCTCAAAGGAGAAGAATCATTAGTTTACTGGACTTGGTAAGAGGATCTCCGTTCGATAATGGCCATTTTCTTTGAATCGTTTGATAGTTCCTTGGTATTCTTGTACTAGGGCATCAACGTTTCGCAAGCCCCAACCATCTCTTTGACGTGTTTTACGAGTCTCTTGTTCCTGTTCATTAAAGGTATTGTTGATCGAAATAAATAGATTTTGTTGAAAATAACGTATATTCAGAGACAATGTTCTCTCTGATTTATCAGTCAATCGAAGACAGGCTGAAATACTATTATCCAAACAATTTCCTAAAATAACAGCTAGAACATCTGGCTGAATAGATAGTTCTTGTGGGATAAAGCAGTTAATATCCAATTCAATTTCATCTTCCACATCGTGCAGTTTTTGATTCAGTAAATAATTAATCGTTGGATTTTTGGAGTAAAAGGTTTGTTTTCCTGAAATACTATCGGTTAACGATTGAAGGTACTCTCTAGCCTCATCAGGATTTTCTTCTAGAAGTGCCAAGAGGGTTAAATGTTTATTTTTTAAGTCATGCCGAAGACTTTGCAATCGTTGGTATTCTTCTTGAGACTGCTGTGTTTCCCTTAATTGGAATTGAAGTTGTTCTTTATCTAATTTATTTTGATAATAAGCGTGCTGTTGTTGAGAAAGATGTAAGGTAAAATAAAGCGAGGAAAACGACAATACAATAAGAGACAAGAGTGAAATGACAGAAAGATAATCTGGTCCAAATACTTGCCCTTGAATAGCAGATACAGTAAATGCAAAAATAATCGATAAAATCGGCACGATAAATTGATAAAGCCAATTTCTTCTAGATGTTGCCATGTTTAACTTTTGATGTGTTCGAAATAGCTGTCGAAGAACAAGAGTGATCACAGTTGAAAAAAGAAAACTGATGGCAAGGTAACCACTAATCAGTTCTATATTTTTCGATACTTTTGACAGTGGAAGAAATAGTTGGATAGCTTGATTGAGGACAGCTCCGGCCAATAATGTCAGGCTTGTTTGTAAGAATATCCAAAAGGAAGAATCACGAAAGGAGTAGCCAAAATAGAGTCCTACAAGAGAGGATTCTACAATACTCAGGAAGAGATTGCTAACTAAAAACACGCGACTTTCTAAAAATAGAAACACAAGAGCCACATGAAAAAGAAAGCAACAACAAAGGACTAATAGTGTCTCTTTTGAATGTTTACTTTTGGATATTGACCTATAAAATAAAACACTTGCTAGAAATAAGTCAAACAAGATACTAATGATCCGCAATCCTATTAGCATTAGAAATTCCTTTCACTGAGATAGTTATAGTATTTTTCTTTAAAAGAAGACTGGAACTTACGACTAATTGGAAGTGAATGCTCCTCGGTTCCATTGAGCAAAATAGTTACTGTTTTCGCATCAAAATCTTTGATATATTTGGGATTTACAATATAAGAAGCATGAATTTGAATAAAATAATCAGGTAGTTTATCTAAAATTTCTTGAGTTTTCAGTAAGGACTTATAGGTATCTGCTAGTGTGTAAATAAAAACGGAACGCTTATCTTTCTCAAAATAGGTAATGTCACTTAAAGGAATAGAGTAACTTTGTTTTCCAAATGAGAAGTTAAAGATGGTTTGTCCTAAATCTAAATAACGCAAGATCCTATCTAATACCTTATTTAACCTTTGGGGTTCAATGGGTTTTACTAAGTAATCAAAAGTCTGTACTTCAAATACTTGTTCCATGTAATAACGATAGCTGGTCACAAAAATAATGGGGATAAAAGGATTGAACTGACGAATTTCACGTGCAAGGTCAATTCCAGTAATTTGTGGCATATCAATATCCAAAAAAACACAATGCGTATACCTTGTTAACTGTTCTAGCATTTTTTGTGGATTTGTATATAGTTTTGTTTCTACAGGAACCTTGTCGTAAGAAAGTAAATACTGTTCTAACTGACTAGCATCTCTAGTTGAGTCATCACAAATAACGACGTTTAACATAAGTCCCCCTTATCAAATTGAGTTGGCTAATTATGACACTAAAATGGTAAATCATGACGTAAACCATGGAAAGTCATATGTTTATTATACAATAATCTTATCAAAAATGAAGGAAGCTGGGAAAATCTTCTCAGTCTTGAGTGATGAGATGAAGACATTTGCACCACTGACTATTAGAGATTTGACAAAATCATTTGATAAGCAACATTTTGCTAATAACCATATTTCATTAGAAATAGAAGCTGCTAAAATTACAGCTTTTTTAGGACACAATGGTGCTGGTAAGTCCACCCTCTTAAATCAAATGATTGGTTTTACCAAACCTGATAAAGGAGACGTTAGCTATGGAGACATTTCTTTTGTACAGAATCGTAAACAAGCTCGCTCAATGATGAGCTATATGTCTCAACAGTATGCACCACTTGAAAAATTAACAGTAGAACAAAACTTAGAAATGCTTGGAAGAATGAGAGGATTAAATACCTTAGATATACAAAAAGAAATGGATCAGCTCTTAACCGAGTTAGAAATTAAGGAGTACCGGGCAAAACAAGGAAAGGATCTCTCAGGAGGATTAAAGCGTCTAACTTCTTTTGCAATGGCTTTAATAGGATCTCCGACCATCATTCTTCTTGATGAACCGACAAATGATGTTGATCCAATACGTCGTGAAAAACAATGGCAATTATTACAGAAGCTGGCGCATAAAGGTCATACCATTATTATCGTGACGCATAATCTTTTGGAAGTTGAAAAATATGCAGACAACTATGCCTTATTTAACCATGGGAAGTTAATCAAGTCAGGCCCAGTTCAGCAAATAACCTATCAAAAACAGTATCAAATATCTTTTGAGTTTAGGAATAAAGATAGCTTAGCTCTATTCCAAGATTATACCATTATCAATGGTTCGATTTGCCAGATTGAAGTAGAAGAGAAGGAGTTAACAAGACTGCTACCAAAAATAACACAGGAATTGGATAGAAAGAATATTTTTAATCTGTCACTTGCTCAGAAAAACGTATCCATTTCAGATCTTTATAGAGAGGAGTTGACAAACTGATATGACTCAATTTTTTTACTTACTTCGTTGGAACTATCTTCGTCAAAAAGATCTATTTCTACTCTTTACGCTAGCTCAGGTTCTGTTATCCATTTCACTTCTTTTTGGTTATCCACTAGTGATCGGTGAGATTGATACGACAGCTGCCTACTATCTCTCTTCTGGTTCAGTTCTGATAGGAATTATTTCTATTGGCTGTACGATCTCATCCCCTGTTATAGCAAATGCGAAGTCAGAAGGACATGTAGACTACGTACGAGCCCTTCCAATACCACGAATTCTGATTTCCTTAGCAGATCTTTGGATGTGGATGATTGCTATTTTACCTGGAGTGTTCATTTCTGTTATACTGGGCTATTTTCGTTTTTCTGTCCGCCTAAATGTATCTGTTCTGGCTGTTTTCATCCTATTTCTGATCTGTCTTACGATGATCAGTCTTGGATTTGCCATTGCGTATACTTTTTCTCCCAATATTGTCACGCTGATGTCTCAGTTAATTCTCATGATTGGTTTGATGTTTTCACCAATCATGTACCCTGCAAGTCGTCTTCCAGATTGGATAAACCATCTCTACCATGTTCTTCCATTTGTCCCTTCTGTCAAACTCCTACGAGCTTGTGTCTATAGTCATGGTCACGTCTCATTTTTTGACTTCACTATACTGATTATCTGGATTTTGCTAACACAGTTACTGATCTTGAGAGTTCTTTATAAGGAAAAATAAAGGAAGGAGGGTAGATAGAAGGTTCTTCTTCGAAACAGTAACCCATTTAAAAGTAGTTTAATTAAAGAGATTTACAAATGTATGCCTATAACAAAAGAGGCTGGGACAAAAGTCCTAGCCTCTCAATTGTTTTTGGATTGTCGAGCAAGACGCAGTGGTTGAGTGGGCTCTACTACGCTGATTTCATCAGCTTTTACAGCCCTACTCAACTGTGCGGAGGTGGGACGGCGAAATCGAATTCTAACGAATTACCGATTTCTGTCCCACTCTCTTTTTTAATATATCCGCTAAGCCCTTTGTGTATTATTTGAAATACCAGTGGTGTTTGAGGCTGGCAAAAATTGCCTTGCTGGTGATCGTGATGATGACCAGTTTGATGAGGTCAGCAAGGATAAAGGGAGCAACGACCAAAGTAAATGCTTTTTGGAGATCGGTATGCGTGACCAGCATAAAGCCGATAGCTCCTGACACAAAGAGGAGAGCACTACTGAGGAGATTGGCCAAAAAGATAGTGACAAGGCTGGATTTAGCACTCGTGAACAGAGACGTGATCCATGCTCGGAATGGGAAGAAGAGGAGGAAACCAGCAGTAGGACCAAGGAAATGCGAAGCGCCACCAGCACCGCCGGCAAATACTGGAAAACCTAAGAAGCCTAAAAGTAGGTAGAGACAGACTGTGACAAAGGCATGGCTGGGTTTATAGATGGTCCCGATGATCCCGATCATGAGTGTCTGCAGGGTCAAAGGAATTGGACCAAAGGGAATGGTGAATTGAGATAGGACGGAGATCATGGCCACTCCAATGGAGATGAGCACTAAAGGAAAGATTTTTTTCATAACAGTTAACCTCTATTTTATTTTATGGTAACTATTCTACAATATCGGTTTCATCCTGTCAATAGTCCCAGTCGTTTTAGGTTGTTTTAAGTAAAAATTTAGGCCTGTTTAAGACTTCTAAAGTATAATCGCCTTACTTAAAGGATCGAGCTCCCTTTAAAATTTAAAAGACAAGTACTTGTAAAAAAGATAAAAGGTAAAAAGATGAATCAAAAAGAAACAAAACAAGTAGTCGAAACGCAAGAATCCAAAGAAAAAATGGTCGTCCTCAAACGAAGTCCTAAGTGGTGGATCGGTATGGCAGCAGTTGGTGGCTTGTTGGTCGGTGCTGGAAGTGGCTTTGGGGTCGGTGTCATCGCCTCACAATCTTCCAATTCTCAACAATTTTCTCAACCGGTTCAAACGGGTCAGAACCAAGGTTCCAATCAGCAACAAAATAGTCAAAATGGCCATGCTACACAAGGAAACCAGCAAAATGGTGGCCCACAGGACGGCGGTCCTCAAGGTGGTCCGCAAGGTGGCGGACCTGGTCAGATGCCACAAGAAGGCAATGGTGGCCCACAAGGGAATGGTCCAGATAATGGCATGAACCAATCTAGCGGACAAGAAGGGAACCAGGGTTCCTCTAAAAAGTCCAATAAGAAGAATTCAAAAAATAAAAATAAGACGAGTGATAGTCAAAGTAACAAAGAAAACACGACAAATTCATAGAATTAGCCTTCCTCAGGCAGGCTGAGTTTGATCATAAAACCAGGTTCTAAACTATAGGAAATGAAGGCAAGTCGTGTTATAATGGTTAAGAATAGATTAGAAAGACTCACTCACGAAAGAGAAGAGGATACGACGATGATTAAAATTCTATTGGTCGAAGATGACCTTGGTTTGTCAAATTCAGTATTTGATTTTTTAGATGATTTTGCGGATGTCATGCAGGTCTTTGACGGAGAAGAAGGTCTTTACGAAGCAGAAAGCGGGATCTATGATTTGATTTTGCTGGACCTGATGCTTCCTGAAAAAGACGGTTTCCATGTCTTGAAAGAATTGCGTGAAAAAGGCGTGACAACCCCTGTTTTGATCATGACAGCTAAAGAAAGTCTGGATGACAAAGGGCACGGCTTTGAGCTAGGGGCAGACGATTACCTCACCAAGCCTTTCTACCTAGAAGAGCTTAAGATGCGGATTCAAGCTCTCTTGAAGCGCTCAGGAAAGGTCAATGAAAACACCCTTAATTATGGCAATTTGAAGGTCAATTTATCTACCAATTCGACTTATGTGGATGGGAAAGAAGTGGAACTTCTTGGGAAGGAATTTGATCTTTTGGTCTATTTCCTTCAAAACCAAAATGTCATCCTTCCAAAGACCCAGATCTTCGATCGTCTCTGGGGCTTTGATAGTGACACAACCATCTCAGTGGTTGAAGTCTATGTTTCAAAAATCCGTAAGAAATTAAAAGGTACTGATTTCGTTGAGAACTTGCAAACATTGCGCAGTGTGGGGTATATCTTAAAAGATGCTAACCAGAATTAAGAAAACCGTCGGGGAAGATGATTTTTCCTACTTCATCCGATATTTTGGGCTCTTTACTTTGATATTCTCAGCCATGACCCTGATTATCATTCAGGTCATGCGCTCGAGTCTCTATACAACGGTCGATGAGAACCTCAAGACTCTCAGTCAGGATCCCTACTCGCTTGTAGCGATTGCTTATCGAGACCAGCGACAGTCAAATACCAAAGGAGATGATAATGATCATGAGATGATGATCCCAGATCATGATAAATCAGAACCTAAAGGGGATGTCACATCCAATACCACTGTTGTTTTGCTCAATAAAAAATATGAAAACTTGACAACCGGTAATGGGTTTTTAAACTTCAAAACAGTGACGTTTGGTCGAAAGCTCCTCAACAAGGTTTCCCAGCTTCAAATTACAAACAGCTATGGGAAAAAAGAAAGTTACAGGGCCTATATGGCAGAGTTGAGTTTATCTGATGATGAAAGTGATAGTGATATCAAGTATGCGGTTGTCATGACCAATATCAGTCAGCTAGAGCAGACCAGTGAAGAGCACGAAAGCCAAATCGCCCTTGTCATGATCTGCTTCTGGGGAATCTCGTTATTTGCTAGTCTCTTCTTAGCACGTCTCAGCGTCAAGCCCCTTCTTGAGAGTATGCAAAAGCAAAAGGCTTTCGTGGAAAATGCTTCCCATGAGTTGCGGACGCCTTTAGCAGTCCTGCAAAATCGCCTCGAAACGCTTTTTAGAAAGCCTGAAGCGACCATTATGGAATCGAGCGAGAGCATTGCATCTAGCTTAGATGAAGTTCGAAATATGAAGCTCTTGACCACCAACCTTCTCAATATCGCCCGAAGAGATGATGGCTTGAAGCCAGAGATGGAAGACATCGAACCAAGCTTTTTCGATCAGACCTTCTCGAATTTTGAGATCATTGCGGAAGAAAATGGCAAAATCTTCCGAGGAGACAATCAGGTGGACAAAGTCATTTGTTCTGATAGAACGCTCCTCAAGCAATTGATGACCATTCTTTATGACAATGCCTTGAAATATACCGATGAAGATGGTGAGATCCAGTTTGAAGTTCAATTGAAGGATAAAAATCTTCTTTTGAGAGTGCTGGATAATGGTCCAGGGATTCGAGATGAGGATAAGAAACGGATCTTTGATCGTTTTTACCGGGTCGACAAGGCCAGAACCCGTCAAAAAGGTGGATTTGGCTTGGGATTATCCCTCGCTAAGCAGATCGTAGAAGCCTTTAAAGGGACTATTCAAGTCAAAGATAATAAACCAAAAGGGACTATCTTTGAAGTGAAATTATCCATTAAGACGGAAAGTCGTAAAAAAAATCGTTCATAATCTTTAAAAGATAGAAAAGAGGAAAACCTATGAGTTCAAAAATGTTGCACACTTGCCTTCGTGTGGAAAACTTAGAAAAATCAATCGCTTTTTACCAAGATGCTTTTGGTTTTGAAGAAAAACGTCGGAAAGATTTCCCAGACTACAAGTTCACGATTGTTTATTTGGCCTTGCCTGGAGATGACTATGAGCTGGAATTGACTTACAATTATGATCATGGTCCATATGTCATCGGAGATGGCTATGCTCACGTTGCCTTGAGTACTCCTGATCTAGAAGGTTTGAATGCGGAACACAAGGCTAAAGGCTATGAAGTGACAGAACCAAAAGGTCTTCCAGGGACGCAACCGAATTACTATTTCGTTGTAGATCCGGATGGGTATAAAGTAGAAGTCATTCGCGAAAAATAAGAGGGATTAACAATAAGGGCCGCTGTCGGCTACGACAGTCGCCCTCTTTTTTATGAAACCATTTACAAAAAAGGAATGTTTTTTCGAGAGAAATTTGCTATAATAAAGTTATGAGATTCAAACACACGAAAACTATTTTATTAATCATTACAAATCTCCTTTTACTGAGTCTTTTGTATATCGGCTATCAAAAGATTCAAAGGGTTCGTGAACAAAAAGCCTATCAGGATCAGTTTGATAAGGTCACCCAACTCGAGAAAAGCTCTGAAAAAGGGAAAGATGTTCAAGTTCAGGAAGGGATTTTAGGAACTTCTTATGTGACGGCTTATTATCCTACTAAAGATGGACAAGCTGTTGAGATCGTGAAAGAGAAGATCCAAGAAGACCTTCAGCGTCTAGGATCCGATGAGAAAACCAAAGAGCCAAAGCATTTGACCTTCTACCATAGTGAAGAAGCAGAAGCGCCTTTTGTTGGTTATCACCCTATCCAAATCAAACGGGCGGAGTACCAGTACAAAAAAGGGAAATTCATCAAAGATGAGACGGTGAAGTTGCCCCTCTTTTACTTGGATGATGACAGTAACCCTTTGACCCTCAGCCAAGTTTTTGCGGATCCAGATGGAGCCAAACAGATCTTTTTGGAGGAATTACGAGGGAATCTAGCCTTTCGTCAGTTGGATGAGGAAAGCATTGATCAAATGGTTGCCCACTTCTCAGAGTTGGATTTGAGCCAATGGGAATTCCAATATGAAAAAGGAAATTTCACCATTCCATTTCCAACCAAGGTTAAGGGAGACGATACCTTCACTGTTCCCTTGTCTAAATTCTATGATGTGATCGATACAGAGCGCTTGCTTCCTGATGATCTAGCTTCTTACCAATCCTATATAGAAGAACGCCACCGTAAGATGATTGCTCTGACCTTTGATGATGGACCAGATCCAACCACGACTCCTCAGGCGCTGGCCATCTTAAAGAAATACAATGCCAAAGCTACCTTCTTTATGGTCGGAAAAAATGTCAGTGCGAATCCGGATATTGCTAAGCAAGTCCGCAAAGAGGGGCATCAAATCGGGAACCATACCTGGGATCATCCTCAGTTGCCAAAATTGAGCTTGGATAATGCTAAAAAAGAGATCTTGGATACCCAAGAAGCTATTCAAAAAGCGACAGGTGTGCAGACCAAGATTACCCGTCCTCCGTATGGAGCTATCAATAACGCTATTCAATACGGTGTTGATCAATCCTTCATCATGTGGGATGTGGATAGCCTAGATTGGAAGACACATAATACGACGGCTATTCTCAATGAAGTGAAAAAAGAAGTCAAACCGGGTTCGATTATCCTCATGCATGATATCCATCAAACCACGATTGACGCTCTACCGACCGTCCTTGACTACCTCAAATCACAAGGCTATACCTTTGTAACGGTGGATGAATTGTTGGATTATCAACTTGAAAGTCATCGCATTTATTACAATGGAAATTAACGTAAAAATCCTCTGCAGTTCATTCACTAGCAGAGGATTTTCTTATTCATTTAAAAAGAGTTCGGAATTTTTTAAAACCAGTTCACGTACAGAAGCGTATTTTTTTAAGGATTTGAGTTCTTCTGGGTGGGTGATAAAGGTGATTACATAGCCCTCACGCCCCATTCGTCCTGTTCGACCAGCACGGTGGGTATAGGTCTCCACATCACGAGGAATATCGTAGTTAATCACACACTCAAGATGTTCAATGTCGATCCCACGAGCGACTAAATCGGTGGCAAGCAAGAGGGTCAGCTGATGGTCTTTGAAGCGTTCCAGAATGACCTTGCGGTATTTGACATTGACATCGCTTGCGAGCGATACGGCCTCAACACCACGGTATTGTAGTTTTTCTTCAGCACTACCCAGATCAGACAGGCTATTGAAAAAAGCCAGACCACGAAAATCTTCGACGTAGGCGAGTTTGCGGAGCAATTCGACCTTGTCCCGCTTATCCACTTGCATATAAAAATGTTGGATATTGTCCAAAGAAACTCCATCAACCGAAATGCGAAGAGTATTTTCTTCTAGCTGGTCTGGATCGACCTTGGCTGTGGCGCTCATATAGATATATTGGTGGTCACGGGGAGCATAGTGGCTGATCTTGTCGACGAAGTGGTACTGAGAATCGCTCAGTAATTGGTCGAATTCATCTAAAATGATGGTTTCTACATTCATCATTTTGATCTTTTTCAGCTTGATCAGTTCAAAGATCCGACCAGGCGTCCCAACCAGGATTTCGGGTCCTTTTTTGAGGCGTTCGATTTGCCGTTTTTGACTAGATCCTGAAAGGAAGAGTTGTGTCTGGAGACCGAGAGGCTCTGCCCATTGTTTGGTGACATCAAAAATTTGTCCTGCTAACTCTGTGTTAGGAGCCAAAATTAAGAGTTGTTGGGCCTTCTTCGGTTTGACCTTGAGCAAGCTAGGAAAGAGGTAGGCCAGGGTCTTTCCCGTACCAGTGGGACTGATCCCGAGGACATTTCCTCCTTCATAGATAGGGGCGAAGATTTGCTCCTGAATGTCAGTGAAGGTATCAAATCCGAGTGTTTCTAGCTGATCTTTCCAGCTTTGTGGAAATTGTTCTTTCATTCTTTTTTATCCTTAAATTGTATTCCAGCGCTTTGGCGCATTTGGTAGAGGGTTTCATGGACCTGCTCAGCCGTTTTTAACCACTCGAGGTAAGCCGTCTCTTTTTGCCCAGCTATGGCAAGAGCAAAAGCCTCGGCCTCTTCTTGCATGACATGACTGCAGGACTCAATAGGAAGGTCGATGACCTCTCCAGAATGGCTGACGAATTGAGCCTGGTCCATTGCAGCTACAGCATTTAGGGTCAGGGTTCCAGTCTTGGTGTAGATTTCAGCAGGGAGATGACTGGTAATGTTTTTTCCCGCCTGAATGGCAACCTGAAACTCAGGATAGATCAAGATCCCTTGCCCATAGAGATCAACTGAGTTAGGTAATTGGTGAGCGGTGTAGTGACTAGAGTCTGGCGCTCCAAAAAAGCCAATGGCCAGATAGAGGCAGTAGACTCCCAGATCCATTAGAGCGCCACCTGCATAGAGATCTGAGAAAATATTGGGTATCTCACCTGCTAGAAGAGCAGGCAACTTGGAAGAATATTTGGCAAAGGTAAAGTTGGCGCCTAGTATTTCCTGATTAGAGAGGAAGTCTTTAACCACTTGAAAGGCAGCTTCTTGGTAATTTCTAGCAGCTTCAAAGAGATAAACATTGTGGTCTTTAGCAAGCTTCACTAGTTCCTTCCATTCAACAGGACTCGTCACAGCCGGTTTTTCAATGATGACATGCTTCTTGGCTAGAATAGCAAGCTTGGCCTGAGCGAAGTGAAGAGAATTAGGGCTGGCAATGTAGACTACGTCCAGTTCACTGTCTAAGAAATCGACCAAGTCTGTGTAGCAAGAGATCACCCCATAAGGCTCACAAAAATCTTGAGCCATCTTCATTTTTCTCGAATACACAGCCTGCAAGTGATAGTGACCCGTTTGGTGAGCAGCATTTATAAATTCATGTGAAATCCAACTCGTTCCAATAATTCCAAGTCTTAGCATCAGATGTCCTCCCGCAATCGATTCACTCTATTATACCATGAAAAGGGGGAGGGGGCAGTATAAAGTAGAAAATATGCACTGATTATTGTATAATGAAGTGATATGCATAGAAGGGAAAACAATAGGAGTGAGAAATTCAGAATTACTGATCATTATTCCAGCTTATAATGAAAGTGGAAATATTGAAAAAACAATCAAGATGATTGAAGATCATACGCCCGAATTTGATTATGTCATTATCAATGATTGTTCTACAGATCATACACTTGAAATTTGTCGCAATAATAACTTTAATGTTATCGATTTACCGATCAATTTAGGAATTGGTGGTGCTGTCCAAACTGGTTATCAATATGCAGTTAAAAATGGCTATCAATATGCTGTTCAAGTGGATGGGGATGGTCAGCATAATCCTGAATTTATCAGAAAGATGCTTCAAGTCCTTCAAGAGAAAAATGTGAACATGGTGATTGGCTCTCGTTTCATTGAAAATCAAGGTTTCCAATCCTCCTTCGCGCGACGGATTGGAATTTCATTTTTTGAAAAATTAATTAAGATTTTAACTGGTCAAAAGGTAACAGATCCAACATCAGGATTGCGGGTAGCAGATCGAAAAGTGATTGAAGAATTTGCTAAACAATATCCAAGTGATTATCCAGAACCAGAGACGATTGTGTCCCTCTTAACCTCAGGCTATTCCGTAGCAGAAGTACCTGTATTAATGAACGAGCGAGAACACGGAGAATCATCGATTACATTCAGTAAGTCTGTATACTATATGATCAAAGTGACAATGGCAATGCTATTGGCTAGAATTGGTGGAGGATATAAGAAATAACATGCTAAATATTTGGTTAACCCTTATTGTAATTATTTTTATCGTTTATATTCTACGCCTAGTTGCAAAGAAAGTCGTTGAAATGAGAAATGTCATTTCCTGGCTTATTCTTTGTTTACTCTCGTTGCCAGTTATTTGGTTTCCCAATTTGATTGGAGCAATATCTTCATTTCTTGGTATTCAGACGCTAAGTAACTTTATTTTTTTATTAAGTACATTTTTATTAATATTTTTAATATTTTCATTAACTCGTACTGTATCAAAGCAATCCGTTCAGATTAAGAAATTGTCACAAACAATCGCCTTATTAAGAAGTGAGAATGAAAATGAACAATAAAACAAATAGGAGTGTCTATTTTTGGAATTTTGCTGGGAATATAGCAGCGGCTGCAGTTTCTATATTGTATTTGATTATTGTCTCTCGATATACTTCCGCAAGTGATGCTGATAATTTTAGTTTGGCTTATGCAATTGGGAATCTCTGGATTGTCATTGGTATGTTTCAAGTAAGAAATTATCAGGCGACTGATTTGAAAGAAGCTTACTCGTATTTGGAATATTGGCTAACTAGGGTTATAACAGTTTGTTTGATGTTAGTCACATTATTTCCATATTTACTTTTTAGTGGAAATAATGTTGGAAAAGGGGATTTATTTTTAATAATAATCCTAACGGTACTTTATCGTTCGTGTGATGCTTTTTCTGATTTATTCCAAGGTTTATTTCAACAACATGAACGTTTAGATATTGCAGGGAAATTAATGGTGCTGCGTTATGGTTCGAGCACAATCATTCTCCTAATTAGTTTGTTACTTTCAAATTCTTTAATTTTTTCTTTAATTTGTTTATGTTTTTTTAATGTTCTTTTTGTTTTTCGGGGTGATTACATCCAATCCAAACAAATTAGAACGATACCTTTTAATCAGATTTCATCTGCTACATTTAAGCGATCAATTAGTATCATGAAAACTTGCCTTCCCTTGTTTGTCAACGGCTTTTTATTGGTATATGTTTTGAATTATCCAAAACAAGTGATTGATAAGTTGCTAGTCGAGGGTGTATTACGTGAAGGTGCTCAAAGGGATTTCAGTATTCTATTCATGCCTGTTTTCTTTATGAGTTTATTTGTATTAGCATTAAGACCGTTAATTACCGATTTGGCAAAACAATGGTCAGAAAGAAAGTTTCATACGTTTAATGCTATGATTCGAAAGATTCTATTATTGCTTATGATTTTGGGACTGGTAGTATCAATACTGGCCTATTTGATAGGGATTCCTATTTTGAATATTATAAGTGGTATTGATTTATCAAATTATAGTTTATTGCTTACTATTTTAGTGCTTTCCGGCTTTTTGTATTCTATAGCTTCTGTCATAGGTGATTTTTTAATTATATTGAGGAAGCAAGTCTATCTACTCTATGTGTATATCGCAATGGCGTTGTTAACAAATCTTCTTACGCCTCTAGCGATGAGGGAGTTTGGCTTATTTGGAGCAGGGCTTAGTTTTGTTATGGTTATGTTATTTTACACAGTTGCGAGTTGGATTGTCTTTGTAATTATGAGAAGGAAGGAGATTCAAAAATATGAATCAGTGGAATGATCATACATTTGTAATCTGTGCTTATGGGGATAGTCCTTTTTTAGAGGATTGTATAAACTCGTTATTAAGCCAAACCGTAAAAAGTAATATTATTTTGTACACCTCTACTCCAAGTGTATTTATCGAAAGTATTTGCCAAAAACATGCTATTCCATTTAATACAAGTGTTGGTGGTGGTATTGGGAAAGATTGGAATAATGCTTTATCTTTTGTTACTACCCAATATGCTACAATAGCCCATCAAGATGATTATTATGAGCCAACCTATTTAATGGAAATTCAAGAGAGGATAAAGAAGCATCAAGATGCTATCATTCTTTATTCTGATTATTTTGAAGAAAAAAATGGAGAGGTCATTGAACCGACTTCAAATCTAAAAATCAAATCATTAATGTTAAAAACAATATCATTATTCCCTAAAACTAAGTGGTGGAGAAATCGTATTCTTGCTTTTGGAAATCCGATTTGTTGCCCTGCTGTAACTTATAATTTAGAATTGGTTAAGGGCTTTAGATTTGATGAGGAATGGAGAGTTAGCCTGGACTGGCTTGCTTGGTACCATTTAGCTAAATATGATGGCAGATTTGTATATATTCCAAAAAAATTAATGTGCCATCGTATTCATGAAGATTCTGAAACGAGTAATACCATTAGTGATAATACTCGCACCAAGGAAGATTACATGATGTATAATCTTTTTTGGCCAAAAGGATTAGCGAAATGTTTAAATCGTTTTTATAAAAAGAGTCAGGATACAAATGGTTAAACATTACTTGTTTGAGGTTTGCTAACAATATAAAAATTCTATTTTCTTGCTTATCTGTAAAAACCATGAGTGATAATTATAAATATAAAGGATAAAATTGTGAAAGAAGCGCCTAAGATTAGTGTCATTATTCCAGTATATAATGCAGAATTATATCTGAAAAGATGTATAGATTCAGTTTTGAATCAAAGTTTTAAATCATTTGAAATTATTGCAATTGATGATGGTTCAAAAGATGGTTCGTCCAAAATATTGAATGAATACCAACAATTTTCTCCAAATATTAGAACTTTGAGCCGAGAAAATAAAGGTGCGGCCTATACTAGAAATGAAGGTATCAAGCTTGCGAAAGGTGAATTCATCATGTTTATTGACAGTGATGATTACATAAATCCAGACTACTTGCAAGTATTTTACGATGAAATCTCAAGAGGGATGGATGATGCAGTTATTGGTGGACTTCAGAGAGTAAACCAAGATGGTAAACAACTATTTTCTATCCAATTGGGTAAAGATAAATGGTCGAAATATAGATCAATTTCACCATGTGCTCGCATCTATAGAAAAAAATTTATAGTAGATAACGAACTTTCTTTTCCAGATATTCCGCTGGCTGAGGATTTGTTATTCAGTATAACCGTATATACAAAATCTAAGAATATTAGAACTATACCATATTCTGGATATAATTGGTTTTACAATGAGAATAGTGCATCTAATACATTAAATAAGGGGTTTAATCCAAAATTAGATATCAAGAATGTTCTTGATAAGATAGCATGGATTATTCCAAGTGATTTTTCTGAAACTAAATTAATTAAATTCTTTATAAAAAAATTTACTCTTTATTGGTTATTGGACGGTGGGAGACATTCCACAAGTGAAGAGTTTTTACGTCAATATAAAGAAATTAATGACTGGATCAGGAAAAATGGAATGAAGTCCACACTTTCTGTTTTTAATCGAGAAATTAGAGATGAGAGATTGATGGTTAAATTAGCTATCTTTACAATGAACTTGATTGAAAAAGTCGGTTTATTAAAACTGTTTGCAAAACTGTATTGTAAAGGATAGTTAGAGAATTTATAGTTTACCGATAAGATAGTAGCAAATGTTAATAGGAGCAATGAATGGTTATATCAGTTGTAGTCCCGTGTTTTAATGAAGAAGAATCGATTCCATTATTTTATGAAGAAATGGAACGAGTTCGGACCTCCATGGGAGAAGAATTTGAATATATTTTTATTAATGATGGCTCCTCAGATAGTACGCTATCCGTTCTTCGAAAGTTACATGTTACAGATTCAAATGTGCACTACCTTTCTTTTTCTCGAAATTTCGGAAAAGAGGCAGCACTGTATGCTGGACTTGAGCGTGCTAGTGGTGAATACGTGACCGTCATGGATGTGGACCTACAGGATCCTCCGGAATTATTGATTGAAATGAAGCAGAAGTTGGAGGAACAGGCAGATCTAGACTGTGTCGGAACCCGTCGGGTAACTAGGGATGGGGAACCTCCTATTCGTTCTTTCTTTGCGCGGATGTTTTATAAATTGATCAATCATATTAGCCAGGTGGAAATGGTTGACGGGGCGCGGGATTTCCGTTTGATGCGCCGTCCTATGGTCGATGCTATCATGGAGTTATCGGAGTACAATCGTTTCTCAAAAGGAATTTTTGCTTGGGTAGGATTTGAGACAGAATACCTCGAATATAAAAATGTCGAGCGCGTGGCAGGAGAGACGTCTTGGAATTTTTGGTCCCTCTTTAAATACTCGATTGAAGGGATTGTCAATTTCTCGGATGCCCCATTAAACATTGCCTTTATTGGTGGACTGTTATCTTGGATTCTTGCCTTTATCATGGTGATTCTAATTGTGATCCGTACCTTAGTCTTTGGGGATCCTACTTCAGGTTGGCCATCCCTCATGACAGTGATTCTTTTCCTAGGAGGGTTCCAATTACTAACTATCGGGATTTTAGGGAAATATATCGGTAAGATATTCATGGAAACCAAGAAACGTCCAATCTATGTCATCAAAGAGAAAAGCAAGTAAAAGCAGAATTTTTCTGCTTTTTTTGCTATAATGATAGGGAAAGAGCATTTGAAAGGAAAGTACCATGATTTTAATTACAGGTGCAAATGGTCAACTTGGAACAGAGCTTCGCCATTTGTTAGATGAACGAAATGAAGAATATGTAGCTGTCGATGTAGCTGAAATGGACATCACAAATGCAGAGAAAGTAGATGAGGTTTTCGCAGAAGTGAAACCAACCTTAGTCTACCACTGTGCTGCCTATACAGCTGTTGATGCGGCTGAAGATGAAGGAAAAGAATTGGACTATGCCATCAACGTGACTGGTACGGAAAATGTAGCAAAAGCGTCTGAAAAACACGGTGCAACCTTAGTCTATATCTCAACCGACTATGTTTTTGATGGAAAAAAACCAGTGGGACAAGAATGGGAAGTAGATGATCAACCAGATCCTCAAACAGAGTACGGTCGTACAAAACGTATGGGAGAAGAATTGGTTGAGAAGCATGTGTCAAACTTCTATATCATCCGTACAGCTTGGGTCTTCGGGAACTACGGTAAGAACTTTGTCTTCACCATGCAAAACCTTGCCAAGACTCACAAAACACTTACAGTCGTCAACGACCAACATGGTCGTCCAACCTGGACACGTACTCTTGCTGAGTTCATGACTTATTTGGCTGAAAATCGTAAAGAATATGGTTATTACCACTTGTCTAACGATGCGAAAGAAGATACAACTTGGTATGACTTTGCCGTTGAAATCCTCAAAGATACGGATGTAGAAGTGAAGCCAGTGGATTCCAGCCAATTCCCAGCTAAAGCGAAACGTCCACTGAACTCAACGATGAGCTTGGCTAAGGCTAAGGCTACAGGGTTCGTCATTCCAACTTGGCAAGATGCCTTGAAAGAGTTCTATAAACAAGAAGTGAAATAAGTGAAAATTGAAGCGACCCTAGGGTCGCTTTTCTGTTTGGATTAGGCAAAAAGCCTAGAAAATGGTATAATTGAATAGACTGTAAATTGTTAGAAAGGGAATATTATGCAACACGTTTTTATTATCGGAAGTCGTGGACTTCCGGCTCAATATGGCGGTTTTGAAACTTTTGTGGACCAATTGGTCTCGCATCAAGTATCTCCAGATATCCAGTACCATGTTGCCTGCCTTTCTAATGATCAAGCTTATCAACATTTTGACTACAAGGGTGTCGATTGTTTTACGATTAAAGCACCGAAACTTGGGCCAGCTCGCGTCATTGCCTATGATATGATGGCCATCAACTATGCCTTAAAGGTCATTAAGAAACAAGGAATTAAAAAACCTATTTTTTATATATTGGGCAACACAATTGGAGCCTTTGTGGCACCTTTTGCGCGCAAGATCCATAAATTGGGTGGACGATTCTATATCAACCCAGATGGACTGGAGTGGAAGCGGGCCAAGTGGGCCAAGCCGATCCAAGCCTATCTCAAGTATTCTGAAAAGATCATGACGCGCCACGCAGATTTGGTGATTTCTGACAACCCTGGTATCGATTCCTATATCAAGGAAGTCTACCCGTGGTCCAAGACGACCTATATTGCCTATGGAACGGACTTATCTCCGACCAGTCTGACCAGTCAGGATAGGAAGGTCAGAGAACTCTATCAGAAGTGGCAGACACAGGAAAAGAACTATTACTTGATCTTGGGTCGCTTTGTCCCAGAAAATAATTATGAGACTGCCATTCGAGAATTTATGTCCTCTTCCACCAAGCGTGATTTGGTGATTATTTGTAACCATGAAGGCAATCCTTATTTTGAAGAGCTCCGAACTAGGACTGGATTTGATCAGGATCCACGCGTCAAGTTTGTAGGAACGGTCTATGATCAAGACCTCTTGAAATATATCCGTAAAGAAGCCTTTGCCTATATCCATGGTCATGAAGTGGGTGGAACCAATCCTGGTCTCCTAGAGGCTCTTGCCCAGACGGATCTCAATTTGGTTTTAGGTGTTTCCTTTAACCAAACGGTCGCAAAGGACACAGCCCAATATTGGACTAAAGAAACTGGGAATTTGGCGCATTTGATCGACCAGTTCGATCCTTTGGAAGATGTATCTGAATGGGGTCAACGTGCCAAGGCCAATATGAAACAAAACTTTACCTGGGAAAAAATTGTAGGTGAATACGAGGAATTATTCTTATCATGAAAGTAAATATCTTGTTGTCCACCTATAATGGTGAACAGTATCTAAAAGAGCAGGTCAAAAGTATCCAAGACCAGACTTATCAGGACTGGCAACTCTTGATCCGAGATGATGGATCAACAGATGGTACGGTAGAAATCATTCAAGAGCTGGTGGCTCAGGATGAGCGTATCCACTTTATCAATCAAGGAGCCATCGAAAATCTGGGTGTCATCAAGAGTTTTCACACACTCTTAAAATATGAAAAGGCTGATCTTTATTGCTTTAGTGACCAAGATGATGTCTGGCTTCCTGAAAAGATTGCCCTACAAGTGGAAGAAGCAGAGAAACATCCGCAAGAGGAGCCTTTGCTGGTCTACACAGATTTAAAAGTGGTCGATGAAAACTTGAATGTGCAGCACGAAAGTATGATTCGCACCCAGTCTGATCATGCCAATACGGAACTGATTCAAGAATTAACAGAAAATACGGTAACTGGTGGAGTAGCCATGATTAACCATGCCCTGGCTGACTTATGGACAGGTCAAGAAAAGCATGCGCTTCTCATGCATGATTGGTACCTAGCATTGTTGGCAACTGCTTTTGGAAAGCTCATCTATATTGATCAACCGACAGAGTTGTACCGTCAGCACAGTAGCAACGTTCTGGGGGCTCGAACCCTAAGAAAACGGGTTAAAAACTGGGTTCGCCCTCATATTTTATTTGCTAAATATTGGAATCTTATTGAGTCCAGTCAAGAACAAGCAAAAAATTTATTGGATCTGCCAGTCAGTCCCCAAAATAAAGAAATTATTGAGAACTTTGTGACCATCATGGACTTATCGCTAAGAGAACGTTTGAGACGGATTCGTCAGTATGGTTACCGTAAGAACCGAGCCTTTCACACCTTTGTGTTTACTAGCTTGATTCTGACAAAGTTTGCATATCGAGGTAAAAAATAATGTTTGACGTTTTTAGTCAGAAAAATCGAATTTTATTAAGAGAATTAATCAAAACAGACTTTAAATTACGCTACCAAGGATCAGCGATTGGTTATCTTTGGTCGATTTTAAAGCCCCTGATGACTTTTACCATCATGTATATTGTCTTCATCCGCTTCTTACGATTGGGTGGAGATGTGCCCCATTTCCCAGTTGCCCTTTTGTTGGCCAATGTAGTCTGGGGGTTCTTCTCAGAAGCGACCTCCATGGGGATGGTGTCGATCGTTAGTCGAGGCGACCTGTTACGGAAGTTGAACTTCTCCAAACACATCATTGTCTTGTCCGCAATTTCAGGAGCAGCGATTAACTTTGTCATTAACCTGGTTGTGGTCTTGATTTTTTCATTCTTTAATGGGGTGACATTTTCTTGGACAGCCTTGATGGTGATTCCGCTATTCTTTGAGTTATTCTTGATGGCGACAGGATGTGCATTGATCTTAGCGACATTTTTTGTCCGTTTCCGTGACCTAGGTCAAGTTTGGGAAGTGCTCTTGCAAGCTGGTTTGTATGCAACGCCAATTATCTACCCGATTACCTTTATCGCAGATCGCAATCCATGGGCTGCTAAGTTGGTCATGATGAATCCCTTGGCTCAAATGATTCAAGACATGCGTTATTTCTTGATTGATAAGGCCAACACCCCAGTCTGGCTTTTGGTGGAGAATAAGTTCTTGGTACTGATTCCTTATGTCTTGCCAATTCTTATTTTTATCGCTGGCTTTGCTTACTTTAACAAACATGCTAAGAAATTTGCGGAGATTCTCTAATGACAGATAAACAAATTGCAGTAAAAGTAGACCATGTCAGCAAGTACTTTAAGTTGCCAACAGAGGCAACCAACAGTCTTCGGACGGCGATGGTTAATCGCTTCAAAGGCATTAAAGGGTACAAAGAACAGCACGTTCTTAAGGATATTTCTTTTGAAGTAGAAAAAGGAGACTTTTTCGGGATCCTCGGAAGAAATGGTTCTGGAAAATCAACCCTCTTGAAAATCATTTCTGAAATCTATGTGCCGGAAAAAGGCACCGTCACTATCGATGGGAAACTGGTCTCCTTTATTGAGCTTGGAGTGGGCTTTAACCCAGAATTGACAGGACGTGAAAATGTCTACATGAATGGAGCTATGCTGGGCTTCTCGACAGCTGAAATTGATGCCATGTATGATGATATTGTAGATTTTGCCGAGTTGCATGAATTCATGAACCAAAAGCTCAAAAACTACTCTTCAGGGATGCAGGTTCGTCTGGCCTTTTCGGTCGCCATCAAGGCCCAAGGCGATATCTTGATTTTGGACGAGGTCCTAGCAGTAGGAGACGAAGCCTTCCAGCGCAAGTGTAATGATTACTTCCAAGAACGGAAGAAATCAGGAAAAACCACTATCTTGGTTACCCATGATATGGGAGCCGTCAAGAAATATTGTAACAAGGCTGTTTTGATTGAAAATGGATTGGTGAAGGCCATTGGTAGTCCTGAGAATGTTGCCAACCAATATAGTTTTGATAATACGGCTCCTTTGCAACAGGGAGGAGAAGCTAATGGAGCAGGCAATTCCAACCAGGAAGAAAATGTCTTGGTTGAAAATTTTCAGCTTCAGTTGTTAAGCTCAAACAAATTACGTCCTCAAGATCCTATTCAGTTCCAGATTGATTTTGATGTTCGTGAAGATATCCAGACCTATATCGCTATGTCTTTAACGGATATTGATCGGAACATTTGGATCTACAATGATAATTCTATGAATCAGTTGATGAGTGGGGCTGGACATAAAACGGTTCATTATACTTGTTCACTGCCAACAGTAAATGACTTGAAAATGAAATTAGAAGTGACAGTAAGGGATGCTGAAGGGCAGATGTTGGCTTTTTCAGATGCTACCCAAACTCCACTGATCTTTATCAATCGAGATGATATCGCTTTGGATGATAAATCAGCAATGGATGCGGCAAGCGGCTTAATCCAACGCAATGGAACATGGTCAATGACTGACTAGACTGAGGGAGATATGGAAACGACGCCTTTTGTTTCGATTATTTGTACGGTTTATAATAAAGAGCCCTGGCTAAAGAAGACGATCGATAGCTTCTTAGCCCAAGAAACAGAGTTTGCTTATGAGATTATCTTAGTGGATGATGCTTCAAGTGACGGATCCCGTTCTATCATTCAGGATTATCAAGCCAACTATCCTGATCTGATTCGTGCCTTTTATCAGGATGAGAACCAGGGAATTTCTAAAACCTGGGTCTCTATCTGTAAAGAAGCACGTGGACAGTATATTGCTCGCTGTGACGGAGATGATTTTTGGTTGGATCCTTTAAAACTTCAGAAACAGGTTGACTTACTAGAAAGTAAACCTGATTGCAAATGGTCCAATACAGATTTTGATATTTATGATGAACAAGGGACCCTCGTTTCTAAGGCTGGCTTTGCCAATCATACGATTCCATTAGCAGATACTTATGAAAAGATGCTGGCAACAAGAGGCTTTACGATGGCATCGACCTGGTTAGTAGATAGAGACTTGATGTTAGAAGTGAACCAAGAATTAGATCTCACGACTTCAGACGATACCTTCAATCTACAACTGGAGCTCTTTCAACGGACTTCTTTGGCCTATCTGAATGAAGCAACAGTCGCTTATACTATAAACCAAGGATCTGATTCTCGTCCTCGTGATTTCAGAAAACTAGAACGCCGATTTCATAAGTTATTGCAAACGCAACTTGAGTATCTTGATAAATATCCAAATACCGATTTTAAAGAGATGGCGAAGATCCTTTTAGATCGTAATAATACGTATGAAATTCGTCTTTCTAAACCGATGGATTCTCTTTCACACATTGGAATGGAGTCTGTTACGATATATTTTGGAGATGAAAAAAATACCTATTCGGAAGATCGTACCCTGACCAAACTTCTTCAAAAAGAAGATAGTCTGGCAATCGAAATTCCGAAGGGAACTACTGTTATCCGAGTCGATCTTTCTGAAAATCCTAGTTATTACACTGATGTTGAATTGAAAGATTCATCAGGCAATGTTTGCTCAGCTGTTTATAGTAACGGCGTTGTTGTTGATCATTTGTATTTGTTTAGTGAACCGGATCCTCAGTTGATCTATGAAGTTGAAGAAGAAGGTGTGTATCAACTGAGCTATAAAATGATTTCTATAGATAATCCCTCTGCACCGGATTATATTGGAAAAGTTTTCACTGCTGAAATGTTAGATTGTCAAAGTAGATTGAAAAATCTTGAGGCAGAGTTACAAGCTACGAAAGAAGCATATAATACAGTCATTCATTCTCGCCGTTGGACCATTCCAACAAAGATCTTGAAATTCTTAAGAATAAGGAAATAATATGCAACGTTTACTTTTGTACGTTCACTTCAATAAATTTAACTTTATTAGTGGACATGTACTTTATCAATTAGAAAAAATTCGCCCCTTGTATTCACGGGTAGTTTTTATCTCTAATAGCCAGCTTCCAGAAGACGTGAAGTCTAATTTAGCAGCACAACATCTGGTAGATGATATTCTAGAGCGTCAAAATAGTGGCTTTGATTTCGCTGCTTGGCGGGATGGAATGAAGACAGTCGGTTTTGATCAACTGGCTCACTTTGATTCTGTTACCCTCATGAATGATACCTGCTTTGGACCTCTTTGGGATCTAGAATCCATTTATCAGCAGTTTGAACATGATGAGGAAGTAGATTTCTGGGGAATGACCAATTACCGGAAAGACAAGGATTTTAACGAGCATATTCAGAGTTATTATCTCAGCTTTAAAAAACAGGTGCTGACATCGAGCGCCTTTCATGAGTTTTGGCAGGGCGTTCAAGACTTTACTAATGTCCAAGATGTAATCGATAACTACGAGACCAAGGTCACAACGAATTTCTTGGATGCTGGTTTTCGCTATAAAACTGTCTTTGATACCATCCATGAAGATACAACAGGGATGCTCTATCCAGACTTTTCTTACTACAATCCTACAGCGATTCTCAACCATAAGGTTCCTTTCATCAAAGTCAAAACCATTGCAAACAATGAAGGAATCATGCCTTATATTTTTGATGAATTGGAGCGGGTCTCGAACTATCCATTAGATTTGATTCTCAACCACATGTCTATGATTGACCGTCCGGACTATCCTTATCTCTTATCCCGTAAGTATTTGAAGGATCAAGACTTAGGAGACACATTTGATAAAAAAGTTGCGGTTCATCTCCATGTCTTTTATGTGGACCTCTTAGAAGAATTTCTAGATGCTTTCCAAGCTTTTCATTTTGACTTTGATCTATGGATTACGACAGATGTAGAAGTGAAGAAGCAGGCTATTGAGGAAATTCTTTCTAATCGGGACCAAATTGCGATAGTCGTGGTGACTGGAAACATTGGACGAGATGTGTTACCAATGTTCCTCTTAAAAGAGCAACTCTCTCACTATGATTATGTCGGCCATTTTCATACCAAGAAATCCAAAGAAGCAGATTTCTGGGCAGGTGAATCTTGGCGGAAAGAATTGATTGATATGTTGGTTAAACCGGCAGATCAAATCCTTGCCAATATGGAGGCCAATCCAAAAGTTGGAATCACCATCGCAGATATTCCAACCTTCTTCCGATACAATCGAATAGTGGTTGCCTGGAATGAAGCCCTCATTTCACCAGAGATGAACAAGCTCTGGCAACGAATGGGAGCGACCAAGACAATTGATTTCAAAAATCTCAATACTTTTGTTATGAGCTATGGGACCTTTGTTTGGTTTAAGTATGATGCTTTGAAACCACTCTTTGATTTAAATTTGACAGCAGCAGATGTTCCAGCTGAACCTCTTCCTCAAAATTCGATCCTTCATGCGATTGAACGCTTATTAGTCTACATTGCCTGGGATCAAAAATATGACTTTAGGATCTCCCAAAATCCACACGTTCTCACACCATTTATCGATAATAAGCAGTTGAACAATCGTGAGGATCTCCAACCACATACCTTCGTGGACTTTAATCAAATCGGTGGGATTAAAGGAGCCTTGAAGTATATCGTGATCGGTCCTGCAAGAGCTGTGAAATATATACTAAAAAGAATGATAAAAAGAAAGTAGAGTAAATTATATGGGAGTTATTGATAAGACTAAAATTAGAAATATTTTAATCGCTATATTTTTAGTATTATTTTCAAGGGTGTTTTTGGCTAGTTTATTTCAATTTACTATCAATCTTAAAATTATACTATTAATTATTAGTATTGTAATTTATTTTATTCTTTTTGATCCAAAAGACAAAAAGAAATTGCCAATAAATGCTTTTTTTCTGATAGTTATTTTCGGTAGTGTCATTTCAGTAGTGAAACCAGTTCAATACGGATTAGATGAAGAGTCTCATTTACCAAACGTCATTAGTATTTCTGATAGTCCTATTTTTAAATATTCTAATGAGAAATTGGAAGATTATAATTCAGTTTTTAAATATGATGCACTAAGAAATCCTAGTAAAAAAGATAAAAATTATTGGTTCAATGTTGAGCATAAGAAAAGTAAAATTAAAGGAGTAAGAGTTGGATTTGATAATCCAGCCTTCATTCCTAGTGCAATTGGCTGGAATATAGGTAGATTAATCTCTAAAAAAGTGTTTGTTTCCTATTATTTGGGAAGAATTTTCGAAGTAATAGCATATGCCATTCTAGTATTTATTGCATTAAAAATCAGCAAAGTTTATAGAGAAGCGATATATTTATTTTCTACATTCCCTGCAGTATTGTATATCATAGCAGGTTATCATTATGATTATTTATATTTTGGAGCAACTTTAATTAGTCTTGCTATATTGACAAATATTCTATCGGGTGAACGTAAAATTGATAGAAAATATGCTTTTGTATTTCAATGCTCTACATTATTATTTTCATTTGCAAAATTTCCTTTTGTATTAATTGGAAGTCTATTTTCAATATTGCCAAATAAGTATTATCAGGATAAATCAGTAAGAAAATTCAGTTCAATCCTGTTTGGTTTAAATTTATTCATTTCCTTTACATATGTTGGAATCATTAAATTGTTTGCTTCAGACAATGCTTTGTCAGGCAAAGGCCCAGGACTATTATATTTTGTAACACATCCATTACCATTAATTAGAACTTTACTTTTAGCGCCATACGGTATTATTCATGATTTTGTTTCTGAACCATTGAAATATGTTTCAGAATCGTCTCCGTTTTTAATTGCAATTTCGATGGTTATTTTCTTTTTCGCTATGTTTGTCATTGCATTAAAAAATAAAATTGAAATGCCAACATTTTTTAAATATTACTGTCTTCTTTTACTTGCAGGTATTGCATCATTAATAGTAATTGCTATATCAGGAGATCCGAGGGTATACCACAAAGGTGATATTACTGTAGGTGGTGTACAAGGTCGTTATTATTATTTTATTCTGATGTTTTTGCCACTCTTTTGTGGATCATGGTTTAGAAAACTATTCGGCTTTTTGGATATGACCATTCAGAATGAAGATTCGAACTTTGAATGTAGTTTGCAATACATGTTAGTGTATTTAAATATTTTAACAATTAGTATTGGAATATACACTCAATTGCAGGGGTAAAAAATTTTTAGGAAGGATAGAACATGAAAAGAAAGAGGAAAATAGATTTTAGAGAGTTTCTTTTTAAAATTTATAATAAAATAACAAGAACACAAAAGTACTGTATAGCTCTCTTTCTTTTATTTTTTATAAGCAATACTTTCTTAACACAAAATTTGATTTCTAAAGAGATCAAATCGACAGGATCTGTATTATTCTTAGTTAATCAGTTTGGTATTTGGTTTGGAATTGCCTTCCTAATTCTGGTTTTACTAATTTCACAATACGCTTTAAAATGGATTTTTTTCTTTAAAATTTTAGTTTCATACGTAATCTATTTAATACTTTCATACTCGATTGATGTTTCGCTTAATATTAATAATCCTAGTTATAAGATTGATCATTTTGAAAAAAATAATTTTTGGCAATTTAATTCTCTAGTATTTATTTTATCATTGTTAGTGATTTCTTATGTTTTGGGTCAGATCAGAAAATCATATGATAATAAAGCGAATAGAAAAAAATTAGAACCTATTGGGAAAATGTTCGAATATGTCTTGCATTCTAGCGTAGTTTGTTCGTTCATTTTTACTGATTCTAAAATTCTTTCTTTTTTGTATCGTACATCATGGTATGTATCTGGAAATTTTGAGAAATTAGGAGCAGGAAAGTATTCCTTGAGTCAATTTTGGATTTTAGAATTTTATTTGCTACTCTTAAGTATTTTCCTGAGTTTAGTTGGCCTGCTTTTTGTAAAAGGACAAGTTGATGTAGTAAAAAATAGGTCTAGTTTTTCGCTAGCTATATTTACAAGTATTAGTCTTGCAATATTATTTAATACAGGAATTCAATTGGGACTAGGCCATGGGGAACCTTTGGTTGGATACTCAATATTTCCTGGAGGTGTAATATTTCAGATATTATGTTTAGCTTATCTATTTATTTTTCTATATATAATCTTTAATAGATATTTATTTACGACAATATTGATTTTATTTGGTGGGGTTCTGTTTATTGTTGCTAATGCTATAAAATTTAGTATGCGTGCGGAACCAATTTTGCCAAGTGATTTGGTCTGGGTATTTCAACCTTCTGTTTTATTTAGTTTTGTAGATGCCTCGGTTTTAATTACTGTGAGTATTTCCTTAGTCATTTTTACGTTTATCTATATAATAGGACGGAGATATATTTATCCAGGTAGAATTATTCGTGCAACGATCTTAAGATTTGTTTTATTAGGACTTATGCTCTTATTGTCCATTAATGTATATTCTATTTTTAAAAGAAAAGATAATGGTAAAATTATTGATGACGTTCCGATTATTACTTTGTTAAATAATTTCCAAGATACAAAATGGTTAGGAAATTCCATAAACGCTAGATATCGATCGTTGTCCTATGTTTGGTTAAATCAAATCACAACAGATCCAATTATAGAACCGAAGGGATATAGTAAAGAAAAAATCAAAGAAATTGAGAGGAAATATGATCAAGTAGCTTTAGAAATTAATAAAAATAGAAATGAGTTAATTGATAATCAAACGATTGTTTATGTTTTAAGTGAGAGTTTTGCTGACCCATCAAGAATTGAAGGGGTAAATTTATCTAGAAATCCTATACCAAAAATTCAAGAAATTAAGACAAAAGTTACAAGTGGATTAATGCAATCGGATGGTTATGGTGGTGGAACTGCAAATATGGAGTTCCAAACATTGACGGGGTTACCTTTTTATAATATTAATCCTACAGTTTCTGTATTGTACTCAGAGGTTGCTCCTAAAATGAGAAGACTAATTTCAGTTAGTGATTCATTTAATAATAAAGAAGTTATTCATTTCGAATCTCCAATTAATTATTCTAGAAATGTAATTTACAATAGATTGAAATTCAATAAATTTATAAGTATTGATGATAAAAAGAATTATGATTTAGGTTATCAAGAAGTACATATAAGTGATGAATCTACGTATAAGGCAGTATTAAAAGAGATGGATGCTAAAAAGAATCAGTTCTTTTCTGTCATTACAATTCAAAATCACTCCCCATTTATAGCAGGAGAACCTTCAGACTTAACAGCAACAGGCAGAGGTTTTTCAGATGATGAAAATACCAAGCTAACGAATTATTCACGTCTTTTAACCTTTACCGACACCGCCACCCAATCCTTCCTGGAAAGTCTTTCTAAAATAGATAAGAAGATTACAGTGGTATTCTATGGGGATCACTTACCAGGTCTCTATCCTGAGTCGGCCTTTAAGAATAATCCGGAGAGTCAGTATCAGACAGACTACTTCATTTGGAGTAATTTTGATGCACCGAAATTGAACTATCCTTTGGTCAATTCAAGTGATTTCTCTGCTATGGTCTTTGAACAGACCAATTCAAAAGTTTCACCTTACTATGCTTTGTTGACGGAAGTATTGAAAAAAGCAAGTGTCGATAAAAAGGCCTTAGAAGGGGAAGCACAAGAGATTGCAGAGGATTTGAAAATGGTTGAATACGACCTGATTAGTGGGAAAGGGTACCTTTCTAAAGACTTCTTTAAAGTCCCAACCAACAAATCTAATTAAAAGGAGAGCAAGCAGTTAAAAATCTTTGTGATTTTGGCTGTCGGGCTCCCTTTTTTTTGTTTTTTATGCTAAACTATTAGATGGGGGTACGCTCATGATTAAGATATTCGGAAAGGTCCATTATCATTGGCAGCCGGACTTATCCATTCTTGTGACTTATTGGTCCATTGCAGTGATTCCGGTCTTTATTGGACTGGCCTTGATGTATGAGAGCTCTAGTGTGCCAACGCTAGTTTTGTTTTCGTTCTTTTTATTTATGGTCTTGCTCGCGATTGGGGTCCATCGGTACTTCACGATTTATGAGGATGGGATCTTGCGGATTATTACAGCTAATCCTTTTACTCCAATCAGGGTGAAGATTGACTCGATTGAAAAGGTAGAAGTAAATAAGAAGTCGATCAAACTCATTTTTAATGATGGTTCGCGTAGTCGGACTTTCTGCATGCGCAAATGGCCGAAAAAATACTTTATCAATGCACTTGCCTTAAATTCATCTTTCAAAGGTGAAGTGGTCTTGACGGACAACTTCATCCATGTGGATTATTACGAGATGTATTATGCAGATAAATAAAAAAGCCCTCTTAATCTTTTAAGAGAGCATGAGTGGGGCATTCTTTAATAGCCTCGAGAACATCGTTTGTGACAGGAACTTCCTTTTCAAGGAGGTCGTCGTCTTCAGCAGCAAATTTAACGATGCCATTGTCATGGTAATCAAATATTTCAGAATAGGTCTGACAGAGACCGCAAGCGATGCAACGATCTGGAATTAACGTAACTTTCATACTTCTATTGTAATGATTTTTACGAGAAAAAACAAGGAGGAAGTCATGGCAAAAGAACCATGGGAAGAAGATATTTACGATGATGGAGAAGAAACATTGAAAAGAACGAGCAAGTTAAATGGAATAAAGGCAGATCGTCTGTTGACGATTTTAGCTATTATTTTCTTTGTAGTAGTAGTGGCGATGGTCTGCTTGTTGATTTTCCTTTCAACAGGTGGCAGCAATAAATCCAAACAAATGTCTGGTTTCTACAATGGAGAGACTAAGGTTGAACAGAAATCATCAGCCCCTGCAGCACAGACGGACCAAGCGGCTACTGAAGATAGTTCAAAAGATGAGAACTCTGAAGAAGGCACGATCACTGTTCAAGCAGGTGAAGGTGAAGCAGCGATTGCTGCACGTGCAGGTATTTCCATTGCCCAATTGGAACAGTTAAATCCATCTCACATGTCTACAGGATCTTGGTATGCCAATCCTGGTGATGTCGTTAAGATTCAGTAGGAGTTGAGGACAGCATGAAACAAATTCAAATTGCCATTGATGGACCGGCTTCTAGTGGAAAATCTACGGTTGCAAAGATCATTGCCAAGGATCTAGGCTACACATATCTCGATACAGGTGCTATGTATCGTGCAGCGACCTATTTGGCTCTTCAGAATGAACTGACTGAAGCAGATGTTGACCAGTTGGTTGATCTACTGAACCAATATCCTGTCAGTTTTGGTCGCTCTGAAGACGGTCAGCAATTAGTCTTCGTGGCTGATGTCGATGTGACTCATCCAATTCGTGACAATGAAGTGACCAACAATGTCTCTTGGGTATCTGCCTTGGCTCCTGTCCGTGAGCGCTTGGTAGCTCAGCAACAACAGATTGCATCCCAAGGTGGGATCGTCATGGATGGTCGTGATATTGGGACGGTTGTCTTACCAAATGCAGAATTGAAGATTTTTCTGGTGGCTTCTGTGGAAGAACGTGCAGAACGTCGCTACAAGGAAAATGTTGAAAAGGGTATTACAGCAGATCTTGAATTGTTAAAAAAAGAAATCGCCGAACGTGACTATAAGGACAGCCACCGTGCCGTGTCTCCTTTGAAACCTGCAGCAGATGCCATTCATTTTGACACAACGGGTGTTGGCATTGCAGACGTTGTGGATTTTATTGAAGAAAAAGCAAAAAAACTTCTTGACAAAGAATAAAAAACTTGATATCATATAAAAGTTGAGAAAAGCAGAAGTGAGAACTTCTCGCCTTGTGACGCAAGTTGCCTGGCCCCTACGGATCAAGTTTCAGTAATGAAATACATCATGTAGTTCGGGCCTGTATTGCAGGTCCGTTCTTTGTTTTTCTCGAATAATAAAAAAGAGGTGAAAACCATAGCAAAGCAAGACTTATTCATCAATGATGAAATTCGTGTACGTGAAGTTCGCTTAATCGGTCTTGAAGGTGAGCAATTGGGTATCAAACCACTTAGCGAAGCGCAAGCACTTGCGGACGACGCTAATGTTGACTTGGTTCTCATTCAACCTCAAGCTAAACCTCCTGTTGCAAAAATTATGGACTACGGAAAGTTCAAATTTGAGTACCAGAAGAAACAAAAAGAACAACGCAAAAAACAAAGCGTTGTGACCGTGAAAGAAGTTCGTTTGAGCCCAGTTATTGACAAGGGTGATTTCGATACAAAACTTCGCAATGCTCGCAAGTTCCTTGAAAAAGGGAACAAAGTGAAGGTTTCCATTCGCTTTAAGGGTCGGATGATCACCCATAAAGAGATTGGGGCAAAAGTTTTAGCCGATTTCGCTGAAGCAACTCAAGATATTGCTATCATCGAACAACGTGCTAAAATGGATGGTCGTCAAATGTTCATGCAGTTGGCACCAGCAACTGACAAGAAATAATCTGTCAGAAAGTTATAAAAAGGAGAAAATATCATGCCAAAACAAAAAACACACCGCGCATCAGCTAAACGTTTCAAACGTACAGGTTCTGGTGGACTTAAACGTTTCCGTGCTTACACTTCTCACCGTTTCCACGGAAAAACTAAGAAACAACGTCGTCATCTTCGTAAAGCATCTATGGTGCATTCAGGAGATTTCAAACGTATCAAAGCAATGCTTACTCGCTTGAAATAATCGCGTATTCGTAAGTAAAGAATTCTAGGAAATATTGGAGGAAATATAAATGGCACGTGTTAAAGGTGGCGTTGTATCACGCAAACGTCGTAAACGTATTCTTAAATTAGCTAAAGGTTACTATGGAGCTAAACATATCTTGTTCCGTACTGCAAAAGAACAAGTAATGAACTCTTACTACTATGCATACCGTGACCGTCGTCAAAAGAAACGTGACTTCCGTAAATTGTGGATCACACGTATCAATGCGGCAGCTCGTTTGAACGGACTTTCATACTCACAATTGATGCATGGTTTGAAATTGGCTGAGATCGAAGTAAACCGTAAAATGCTTGCTGACTTGGCTGTTAACGATGCAGCAGCTTTCACAGCTCTTGCAGACGCAGCGAAAGCAAAACTTGGTAAATAATTTTTATGAGGCTGAGAAGATTTTCTCAGTCTTTTTTTCTTGCTGATTTCATGCTATAATGAAATCAATTATAGGAGCAATCATATTAGATGGAGGACCTAAAGGTGACACACAATCGACTAGCATGGGATGAGTATTTTGCAGCTCAGGCCTTACTGATTTCGAATCGGGCGACCTGTAATCGGGCGAAAGTAGGGGCTGTTCTGGTTAAGGATAATAAGGTCATTGCAACTGGCTATAATGGGTCTGTTTCTGGAACAGATCATTGTTTAGAGGATGGCTGCCTCATGGTCGAGGGACACTGTGTTCGGACGATTCATGCGGAAGTTAATGCTATTTTGCAAGGAGCTGAAAGAGGAATTCCCAAAGGCTTCACAGCTTATGTCACGCATTTTCCTTGTCTCAATTGTACTAAACAGTTACTCCAAGTTGGCTGCAAGCGGGTGGTATACATCCATCAATACCGCATCGATGAATATGCCGAATACCTCTACCGTGAAAAAGAAGTAGAACTGATTCATCTCCCATTGGAAGTGGTTAAAGAAGCTATTGTAGAGGCAGACTTCATTTAAAAAAATCCTGTCTAAAAATTGATATAGATCTAATAGAAAGCTTGTTTTTGAGATCACGCTTGGCTGATTCGTCTAGAGGAAGGAGAGTGTGATGATACGTAAAATTTGCTATCTAATTTTCTTATTCGCCCAGGGACCTGGGGTTGTTGTTATATGAAAGGTAGGAAACCGTGATGACAGACCAAGAGAAACATTTTGAAGAAAATATCGAACCTAGTAAGATCAGTGAAGATCATCCCAATTCTGTATTTGTTCAGAATCCTCCAAAAGAAAATAGCTTACATTCTATTCTTCTTTCAGTGACCTTTTACTTATCCATTATCTATCTTGTATTGTTTGTCTCTTTATTTGCACTTTCGGGTTATGGATGGGGATTTGTCGTTTTGATTTTCCTTGGTCCAAACTTATTAAGTCTTGCGATTGGGGTCTTTCTAATTCGACTAGGGATGAAGAAGGGAAATAAAAGCCTTCTTTATGCGAGTATTGGACTCTATCTGCTGTCAATCATCTTGGCTTTTGATCCAGACTGGGAAATATTTCGAATTGCTCCCTTATGTTTAGGTGTTCTGGATTTAATCGGAACACTCCTGGTTAAAGAAGAGAAAAGCTATTGAAATATGAGGTAGGTGTAAACAATCCTAGTCAATAAAGGATTTGGGTCGATGAATACCATATTTATATCAGGTCTTCCTGTCTATTTTGAAGTGCTATTATTAAAAAGGATTAATAAGAAAGTTAGGAGATAACAATGACAGATCAACATCTACATTCTGAAACAAACCAAGAAAAAGAGGGAATGCCAGAAAAATATGTTCAGCCACCAATGGCGGAACAAGGCCAAGAAAATCCTGTTCAGCCACCAATTGTTGAGCAAGATCAACAAAAATCTGTTCCTACTTCAGTGGCTCTAACTCTAGCTTTTTGCATAGCTCTCGGCTATCTTGGCTTCCTTGTATGTGCTGGAGTTGCGTTAGGAGAGTGGGGAATTTTGATTCTAGCTTTCCTATGGCGCCATATCCTTTGTTTTATTATTGCGACCATCCTGCTCTGGTACGGGAAAAGGATGGGCAACAAAACAACTCTTTACATAGCTGCAGGTATTTATTTTGTTTCGATGATTGTGGCGCATGATCCTGCTTGGTCGTTATTTTTCTTTTCATCCCTTATAATGACAACACTGGTTTTTATTGGAACTGTAATGTTTAATAATGGAGAGTGAGGATAGAAGATGGGAGGATAAATCCTATCTTTTTTATATAGTAAGTAAAGTTAGAGATAGCGGTTACAATCTGTGTTATAATGAGAGATAATAAATCAATTTATACTTTAGTTTTATTATGGAGGGAGTTATATGTCTCGAAAAAAATGGTACCAGGGACTAATTTATTTAGTTGCCATTCTTTATATTTCGTCTGTTTGGATAACTGGAGCTCTAGAATTTTCCAGTGGAAATAGCTCGGATCCTCTAGTGTCACTAACTAGTCTATTAGAATTACCTATCTATGGTTTCATCTGCTGGTTTTTATGGAAAATTCAGGAGAGAAAACTAAATGTTGAAGGATTGGTAGGGCTTTTAATTTTATTAGTTAGTTACTTTGTTACTGATCTATTAATTTTTAATTTTCATCTAAACAAGTTATTTATACTAGTAATTATAATTGGTATTTGCTCTCTGTCTACTTTTATGCTACTAATGAATGTGGAGCTGAAACAGCTCTTGCTTTCGTGGAAGAGTAGACGTAGTTGGCAAACTGGGACTTGTTTTCTTGGCCTAGGATTAGCGACTTTCGAACTGTCTAATTATAGCTCACCATTTTTTGCAGTTTTTTCTGATGCAACCATCCATTTTTTTCTTAAGTTTGCCTTTAATGCTGCTGTCGTTTTACTATTTTTAATCTTAATGACGAAAGAAGATTTAAAATCCTTAAAATTGTATTCGACTATCTTGTTGCTACTATGTTCGGTTAAAATAATTGCTTATTTCGGGCAACCTTATTATTCACCTGCTACATTAATTTTTGGGAACTATATACCAGTTTACACTAGACACAAGATATAGTATTTTCGAGAATATCAAAAAAGGCGACTTCCAAACGGAAACCGTCTTTTAATAATGTCTAAATTCTTCATAATGTTCACTCATATATTCTGCCAACCATTCCATACCATAGGCTATCTCAAATACTTCCAATATCAATGAAAGGTCTGGTTGAAAACCATATTCTTTGAGTTTATTGATAATATCTTTTATAGAACGAATTTTCACTAGTTTAATAATTTCCCCAGCATCCTGCCTATCTCTATCTCGTCCGCTGTCTAGTTTCATTCCGAGAATGTAAGATAATGGTGGTACAAAAACAGTCAAATTTGAATAGCTAAATGCCTTCTCACAGATAGACAGTGGCGGTATTTTATTCATATTTGCAACATTGTTGTTCAGCCATAACTCATCAGGCTCATTCACGTCAAAATCATCGCCAACTTTCTCAATAATGCTTCTGATTTTAACATCTTCTTGATAAAAAGCATCAACATCTTGTGTTCCTCGAAGGTTGTAGTATTCGAGGACAAAGCCACCAACACAGATAATTTCTAGGTCAATATTTTCCTTAGCTAATTCTGTATTGAGAGCCTCAAATAAAACTTTCTTATCCATAGTTACCCTCTCTAAAGAGTTTCAAAATATCTTTTGGCTGACTTTTACGGTTCGCCTGCAAAACGTGTTCTCTTGTGTGTGTGCCTTCTGTTAAAGCATCTTGAAGGGTTATTTTTTGGAAAGGTGTTAAGGTAGGATTTTTCAACAATTGCTCTACATCATCAGTAGTTAGTTTAGTCTCCTCATCTTTAATGACCTTATAAAGATAGCGAAACCACAAATCACCGTCACTTCCAGCATGTTCACTAGCTCTCACCATGTAATCGTACCATGTTGTCATTATTATTCCCCCTCATCTTTTCTAGGGTTATAGTGCATTGCTATCCAAAGTTTTTTGTCAAAATCAGATAACTCTTTTTTCTTCTGATAAATGCAATCGTTCAAATTAGGAAATTTGAGACTGTATTTTTTCTCAAAAAAGTTCTGAAACTCCTCTTTACTTTCTGCAATATCAACCAAGGCTTCTAACTCTGCCATTTGTTTGGCAATAGCCTTTCTGTCAATTTTCTTTTGACTATCTCCAAGTACGTCATAAACACAACGTTTTGTCAGTTGAGTATAAAAAGAGCGATGTTCAGTAACAAAATCAAAGGAATAGGTCTTATCCCAGAGTTTGGTGTATTTATTGTAAAAACCATCTGAAAGGCTGACCTGATAACCAATCAGCTTACTATCAACTCTACGAGCGATAGACCTTTCCAATTCAAAATGCAGGTCATGTAATGTATTAGTAGCCATAAATCAGCTCCCTGTATTTAGTTCGGACACAGGCATTTGAAATTAGGAGATTAAAACGCTCACTATCCGAATAGTCACGAGTATTATAACGAAAAACAAATTCATCTACATAGTCTTGAAGATATTTCTTAGACCACGAATGGTAAATTCCTAATACTCCACGTTTCAATCCAGCCCAAAAGCCTTCAATCGTGTTGGTATAAACATCACCTTGCACATACTCACTAATTCCATGATTAACAAAGTCATGATTATACATCTTAGCTACTTTATTATAACCCAGCCATTCATCTGTGTAAAGTTGAGCTGTTTCCTTTACGTATTTGACAATCTGTTCAGTCAATGTTTTCGTCTTTGTATCTGGAACATGATGAGCATTAACTTTACCTTGACGTTGTACCATACCTACTACAGCAGATTTGTCTTTCAATGAACGCCCTTGAGCATTTTTGACTTTTTTGGAGTTATGACGGTTCTTGTTTTTACCACCTATGTAGGTTTCATCAACTTCCACAACATCATCAAGACTATTGTTGTTTTCAGAACTAAAACACTTACGGATACGTTCCAGCATGAACCAAGCTGTTTTTTGCGTAACACCAATATCTTTTGATAATTGTACAGATGAGATTCCTTTTTTGTGAGAAGTCACAAGCCAAATTGCCATAAACCATTTACGAAGTTCAATTTTAGTATTGTCAAAAAGAGTACCAGTCTTGACATTGAAGTATTTTCCAGTATTTTTACAACGGTATTTGTTACCTTTGCATTTGTAGACCTTTGAAGTAGCATCAAAAGGGCTGATAATCACATCGCCCCAAATCATATTTTCTAAATGGTCAATACATGACTGTTCGTCTGGAAAAGCAGATTGTAAATCAAATAATGACTTAAACTCAAACTTCATAACTGATACTCCTTACTTCTTGATTATATTATATCGAAAACAAGAATATTTGTCAATAAAAATGTAAACTTCTACTATGCAAGGTTCCAAAATTTTGATATAATAGAAGTATCAAAAATAAAGGAAATTAAGTATTATGAACGCAATCACAGCTCACAGCTCACAGCTCACAGCTCACAGCTCACAGCTCACAGCTCACAGCTCACAGCTCACAGCTCACACTGATTATGTAATCGGGCGTGTTTTTTGTCAAGCATTAAAACAGGCTTTTTCACATTTTTGTGAGAAGGCTTTTTATGTTGAGTTTTCTGAGTTGTTTTTAGAGAGAAATGGGGAGCTACAATATGCCTAACCATTTCTCAAACGAAGTTGACGGACAACTCAAGTTTTATCAAGATTATCTACCTCTTGTTGATAAAACTTTGAAAACAGATGATATTTTAACGGATTATACAGATGGTATTCTAAATGGAAATCTGATTGAATTTAAAGTTGTTATCAATGATATTAACACTGTTCTATTCCAAGCCATCAAATATCTATCCGCTCGGAGAATCAAAGGAAAAGAAATTCCCAAAAACATTCTGCTTGTGTCGCTAACGAATGAAAAAATCTACGTTTTTGATAGTCAGGAATATTTAATACATATCGAAAAAGTATATTTTGGTGGTGCAAGTGTAAAAACCTCTGGTTTTTCTTCTGATGCTCCTCTTGAAGTTTTAGAATACGGTCAAAGTCAACTAGACGAAAGTCGTCTTATTACTTTACTACGTTCAAAGCAATATACAAAAATTAACATCGACGAAAACTGTATTGTTGGTTGGGCAGAACGTTTTTATCGTGAAAACAAAGGAGCTAAAAAGTCTGATTTTATCGGTGACCATACTGGTAAAGTTAAAATTATTGGTGAAATTCGGAAACCTGAGAAACTAAAAGAGTTTATCAATCCTTATATCGGTGAAACTAATGTTCAATTTCAATATTTGATGGATAAACTCAATGATAATTTGCAAAAGAAAAATTTAGGAGCTTTCTACACTCCTGAACCTTATGTTCAAAAGTCATTGGAGCTAGTCCGACAAGCTATTAAACGTGTTCCAGAAGGAAATGATTATATTATTTTGGATAGATGTGCCGGAACTGGAAACCTTGAGAAATTGATGAGCGACGAGGAATTAAGTCACTGTGTTCTTTCAACTATAGAATATTATGAATACAAAGTTCTGCTGGAATTGCTTGGAGATAAAGTCCGTCATATCATTCCACCAACTGAAAAAGAAGATACTTTTAATATGGGGCTAGTCCGAGGAGCGGATGCTCTTAGCGAGGAATATATCAATAATGAAATTATTCAACGCTATATCAACGACCCAAAAGTAACAATTATTTTGTATGAAAACCCACCCTACGCAGATACACGCAGTATAGAACATCAAAAAGCAAAAAAGACTTCATCATCATCTCAATGGAAACAAAGTTATTTAATGAAACAGATGAAACAAGAAATCAAGGGAATGGGTGTAAATGAGATGGGAAATATCTTTATTTGGAGTGGTTTCAAATATTATCTTCGTCAGCCTACTGATAGTTACATTATTTATAGCCCAATCAAATATTGGAAAGAAATTCATCTCATTGATAAAAAGTTTGAAAGTGGATTTGCTTTCAACCGAAGACATTTTCACACTAAAATTGATGCGTTAGTTTCTTGTATTCTTTGGTCAAATGTAGATGAAAAATTAGATAATATTACCCTTGAAGCATTCAATATAGCCAATAACGAAATCTTACAAGAAGAAGATTTAACCATCAATCGTATTTATACGAAATATAGTAATGTGTATTACGACAAACGGAAATTTAGTGACGATAAATTATCTGATTTTGTATTGGGGTTAAATGGAGCAAAATTAGTAGGCACGAATAAAATTACTTCTCAGACAATTATAAATAACAATCTAATTGGCTATTTGCGAGCTTCTGGAGTGAATTTTGACAATCCTGACTTGGCTTCTTCTCTACTAGTTGCTAGTCTATATAATGGTGCAGGGTATTTCCCATTAAGAAAAGACAATTTCATCGAAAAGCTCCCAATGTTTGCCGCCAGTCGCTACATTACTTATAATCGTCACTGGACACAGCGTGCTAATATTATGAAATCTGCTGATGGCGCTGAACGTTTTAATAAAGCTGTATCAAGTAACAAGATTGAACAAGACTTATTGAAAATTCTGCTCTTCACAACACTTGAAACGCAAAATCACATGAGAAGTTTATATGGTTCTGATGGACGATTCTACCGCAATGAGTTGTCACTGGATAACTCTAATGGAGATACGCTAGCAACAGTCAACTTAGCAAAATTGAAACAAGGTTCTAAAGAGACTGCTTTATTTGAACAATGGGAAAAAGTCCTAACAGAAGCTAAGAAAACGGAAAATTATAATTCTAAATTGACGTATTCAGTTTATCAGATTATTGATGAACTTAACACATCTGAAAAAGATGAAAATGATAAAACAATCTATAACTATCCCGAATTAAACGGACACTTGAATACATTGAAAACAATGATAAAAGAATATTATAATTCTGAAATTGTGCCATTTTTATTTGAGTATGAATTTTTGAAATAAGCATAAAAAAGACGACTTCCGTTTGGAAGTCGCCTTTTTTGATATTCTCGAAAATACTATATCTTGTGTCTAGTGTAAACTGGTATATAGTTCCCTAATTTTTTACTTCGTTTTATCTATTTATCAAGTGTGTCGTGTTAATGGTGTTTTTGATAAATATGCTGTAGAAGCGGTACCTGAGAATGGATTGGAGGAAATAAGTGAAATTTCTGAAATTGAACTGTTGAAATTGAATGGCAAAAGTGATGAAATGATAAATGAAAATCCTGAGGGGAGTGAAAGCCAAGCTGATTCTGGCAACTATCAAAAAGGGCTTTCACTAAATTCACCTTGGCTATTGACATCTTTGGCTATAACTGTGTTAAGCCTCAGTTTTCTTTTTACTGAACTCATTAATTCAGGAAGCTATGCTAGCCTATATCTAGTTTTTGCTTTTATTCATCATGGGTTTTATCTTATTGCAACGATTTTACTTTGGTTAGGAATGAAGAGTGGTAAAACAGGATTTTTAACTGCAGCGATAATATTTTTTGGGCTCTCCTTTTTTTGGACCCGTAGGCCTGTATCGATTCTGTTAGTAATCCTCATATGGATTGGTTCTCGGGGTAGTAAAGAAAAAAGAGTGAGTTAAAAGATATAGTTTAAAACTATATCTTTTTCTTTTTAGAAACAAAGAAGCTTTCAGGGAAATTATGTTATAATGAAGTGTTATATGGTCCCGATAAGGTGATAGACTGTCTATCAGTACTTTGTAACTCTATAACAATATTTTTTAAGGGGGGGACATTTTTATGTCAGAACGTAAACTTTTCACGTCTGAATCAGTATCTGAGGGGCATCCAGATAAGATTGCAGACCAAATTTCAGATGCTATTTTGGATGCTATTTTAGAGCAAGACCCAGAAGCACACGTGGCTGCTGAAACAGCTGTTTATACAGGTTCAGTCCATGTCTTCGGTGAAATTTCAACAAATGCTTATGTCGATATTAACCGTGTGGTTCGTGATACCATTGCAGAAATTGGTTATACCAATACAGAGTATGGTTTCTCTGCTGAAACTGTAGGAGTGCATCCATCATTGGTAGAGCAGTCTCCTGATATTGCCCAAGGTGTTAATGAAGCCTTGGAAGTTCGTGGGAATGCAGATCAAGATCCACTCGATTTGATTGGTGCTGGTGACCAAGGTCTAATGTTTGGTTTTGCGGTGGATGAAACAGAAGAACTCATGCCATTGCCAATTTCACTCAGTCACAAGTTGGTTCGTCGCTTGGCAGAGCTACGTAAGTCTGGTGAAATTAGCTATCTTCGTCCAGATGCGAAATCGCAGGTCACTGTTGAGTACGATGAAAACGACCGCCCAGTGCGCGTGGATACAGTTGTTATTTCAACCCAACACGATCCAGAAGTCAGCAATGAACAAATCCACGAAGATGTGATTAACAAGGTCATCAAAGAAGTAATTCCAGTTTCTTACTTAGATGATGAGACTAAATTCTTCATCAACCCAACAGGACGCTTTGTTATTGGTGGACCTCAAGGGGACTCAGGATTGACAGGTCGCAAGATCATCGTCGATACCTATGGTGGTTATTCACGTCACGGTGGTGGTGCCTTTTCTGGTAAGGACGCAACTAAGGTGGACCGTTCCGCTTCTTATGCCGCTCGCTACATTGCTAAAAATATTGTGGCAGCTGGTCTTGCTAAGAAAGCAGAAGTGCAATTGGCTTATGCGATCGGGGTTGCTCAACCTGTCTCTGTTCGTATCGATACTTTCGGTACAAGTACTGTTGCTGAGAGCAAATTAGAAGCAGCAGCGCGTCAAATCTTTGACCTTCGCCCAGCAGGAATCATCCAAATGCTTGACCTCAAACGTCCAATCTACCGTCAAACAGCGGCTTATGGCCATATGGGACGGACGGATATCGATCTTCCATGGGAACGTTTGGATAGGGTAGAAGCCTTGAAAGAAGCTGTAAAATAATTCGTTGAAATGTAAAAGTTAGGGTCAAGATGATCCTAGCTTTTTTTCGTTTTGAAAATTCCTACAGATGGAAAAATAGGTCGATCTGTGGTATAATAGATGCAGTATTTTAAATACGTTGTCCCTTTTATTTCCGTTGAAAAAAACGATAGTAAAAGGAAAAAGACTTGAAAGAGCTAATGAATTATTAAGATGAAAAAAATTGTAATAAATGGTGGTCGCCCTTTAAAAGGAGAGGTGACCATTAGTGGTGCAAAAAATAGTGTAGTAGCCCTGATTCCGGCGACCATTCTGGCGGATGACATCGTGACCCTTGATGGGGTACCGGATATCTCAGATGTTGCAAGTCTGATTGACATCATGACTATCATGGGGGCTACGATCGAGCGCAAAGAAGACAGTTTGATCATTGATCCACGTGGGGTGAAGAATATGCCCATGCCATTTGGAAAGATCAACAGTTTAAGAGCTTCCTATTATTTCTATGGTAGCTTGTTAGGACGCTATGGTCAAGCAACTGTTGGACTACCTGGTGGGTGTGACCTTGGACCACGTCCGATCGATTTGCATTTGAAGGCCTTTGAAGCGATGGGGGCTGCCATGACTATGGATGGTTCCAGTATGAAGCTTGCGACAGATGGCAAGCCTCTTCAAGGTGCGAATATCTATATGGACACTGTGAGTGTCGGTGCAACGATCAATACGATTTTGGCGGCCGTCAAGGCTGAAGGTCGGACAGTGATCGAAAATGCTGCGCGGGAACCTGAAATTATTGATGTGGTGACCTTGCTTAACAATATGGGAGCCCATATTCGTGGAGCAGGGACAGATATGATTATCATTGATGGTGTTTCACATTTGCATGGAACGAGACATCAGGTGATTCCTGATCGCATCGAAGCAGGAACTTATATTGCGCTTGCGGCTGCTATCGGAGAAGGTATTCAGATCAATAATGTCTTGTACGAGCATTTAGAGAGCTATATTGCCAAGTTAGAGGAAATGGGTGTGCGCATGACCATTTCTGAAGATAGCATCTTTGTAGAAAAACAAACAGGCTTGAAGGCCATCCAGATCAAAACCTCTCCTTATCCTGGTTTTGCGACTGATTTGCAACAACCGATCACACCTTTGCTCTTAACAGCAGCAGGACGTGGGCGAATTGTTGATACGATTTATGAAAAACGGGTCAACCATGTGCCAGAATTGGCTAAAATGGGGGCTACTATCTCGACCTTGAACGACCACATTATCTATGAAGGGCCAAATCAATTGACAGGATCCAGTGTGAAAGCGACGGATCTTCGAGCTGGTGCGGCTTTAGTGATCGCAGGTCTCATGGCTTCTGGAACAACAGAAATTACAAATGTGGAATACATCCTTCGCGGGTATTCAGATATTATTCATAAATTGACCCAACTTGGAGCAAATATCCAGTTGGTGGAGGAATAGTGACAGAGCTAGAGATCTGATAGTGGCAGCTGGTTACACGAACTATGGAGTTTGAGATGAATATTTGGACGCACTTAGCTGCCAATTCACTAATTGAAACACAAAGGTTGTATTTACGACCTTTTCTCTTTGAGGATGCGGAAGATTTTTATAAGATTGCTTCTAATCCTGAAAATTTACAATTTATCTTTCCTGCACAAGCAGATCTTGCCGAAACCCAGTATGTACTAGCCAACTATTTCATGAAAAATCCTTTGGGGGTTTGGGCCATCTGTGATAAGGAAACCAATCAGATGATCGGCTCCATCAAATTTGAAAAGTTGGATGAAATCAAAGGTGAGGCTGAGTTAGGCTACTTTTTACGCAAAGATTTTTGGGGAAAGGGCCTCATGACTGAAGCGGTCAAAGAGTTGGTTTATCTCTCATTTGAGAAATTTCAACTGAAGGAGCTTAAGATTGTCACCCATGTTGAAAATGCAGGGAGTCAAAAGGTCGCTTTAAAGACTGGCTTTCGTCTCTTTCGACAATTTAAAGGGAGTGACCGTTATACGCGTAAAATGCGCGATTATTATGATTTCCGCCTAGGTAGAGGGGACTTCTATGAGTAAACACCAAGAGATTTTAGATTACCTCGAAAAATTACCGATTGGAAAACGAGTCAGTGTTCGGAGTATTTCCAATTTTTTGAATGTCAGTGATGGAACGGCTTATCGTGCCATTAAAGAAGCTGAAAATCAAGGAATTGTAGAAACGCGTCCTAGAAGTGGGACCATCCGTGTTAAATCGAAAAAGGCTGTACTAGAGCATTTGACATATCGAGAAATCCAGGAAATTACCGGTTCGGAAATTTTAGCTGGTGAAGAGGGGCTCGAAAAAGAATTTAATAAATTCTACATCGGTGCCATGACGGAGAAGCACGTCCTAGACTATGTGTCTGAAGGGGGCCTTTTGATCGTGGGAGACCGCACCAGCATTCAACGATTGGCATTAAAGCATGACAATGCAGTCTTGGTGACAGGTGGCTTTGAGGTGAGTGAAGATGTGATTGATCTGGCCAATCAGGTACAAATCCCAGTCATTCGAACTTCACACGATACCTATACCGTTGCTACTATGATCAATAAGGCTTTGTCTAACATGCAGATCAAGACAGATATCTTGACGGTGGAGCAGGTCTATCGGCCTTTTCATGAGTATGGTTATCTTTCTGAAACCGATACGGTAAGGGATTATTTGGATTTAGTCCGGAAAAATCGCTTTAGCCGCTTTCCGGTTGTCAATCAACACCAGATGGTGGTTGGGGTTGTGACCATGCGAGATGCTGGAGATAAGGCGCCTCAGACGACCCTGGATAAGGTGATGTCACGGACTATTTTTACCACTAATTTGTCCACCAGCATTGCAACGATTAGCCAACGGATGATCGCTGAAGATTATGAGATGATTCCTGTTGTTCGTACTAACCAGACCTTGCTGGGTGTCATTACGCGTCGGGATGTCATGGATCGGATTAGCAAGGTGCAGTTTTCGAGCTTACCAACTTTTAGTGAGCAGATTGGCCAAAAGATTCAAACAGAGAACGACCATTACCAATTCACAGTGGAGCCAAGTATGCTGGAGAAAAGCGGTGTTTTGGCCAATGGGGTCATGATCGAAGTGCTGATGAAGGTTATTCGCAAGATGATGCAACACAGTGGGCGTAGCTTAATTGTCGAACAGTTAATCATCAATTTTTTACAGGCTGTACAGGTGGATGATGTGATCCGCATTGAACCACAGCTTGTTCGGCGAACCAGACGTTCGGCTTTGGTTGATTTTAGCTTATATTTAGATCTGCAGCTAGTCGCGAAAGCAACCATTACGATTAAGATTAATTAAACAAAAGAAATGAGGAGACAATGATTACATTAAAATCACAACGTGAAATTGAAGCCATGGATCGTGCAGGAGATTTCCTTGCCAGCATCCATATTGGATTGCGTGACTTGATCAAGCCAGGGCTTGACCTTTGGGAAGTAGAAGAATATGTCCGCCGTCGCTGTAAAGAAGCCAATGTCTTACCACTTCAAATTGGAGTAGAAGGCAGTCTCATGGACTATCCTTACGCGACTTGTTGCGGTTTAAATGATGAGGTTGCCCATGCCTTTCCCCGTCATGTTATCCTGAAAGATGGTGATCTCCTCAAGATAGATATGGTCTTATCTGAGCCACTCGACAAGTCTGTTCTGGATGTTTCAAAATTAGATTTTGATAATGTAGCCCAAGTGAAGAAATACACTGAGTCCTATACTGGTGGCTTGGCGGACTCTTGCTGGGCTTATGCGGTTGGAAATGTTTCGCAAGAAGTCAAAGATTTGATGGACGTGACTAAAGAATGTCTTTACAAAGGAATTGAGAAAGCAGTCGTAGGCAATCGCTTGGGAGATATTGGCGCAGCGATTCAAGAGTATGCGGAAATCAAAGGCTATGGCGTGGTGCGTGACTTGGTCGGCCACGGTGTCGGCCCTACCATGCATGAAGAACCAATGGTACCGCATTACGGTCGTGCTGGACGCGGTCTTCGTTTGCGTGAAGGGATGGTCTTGACGATTGAGCCAATGATCAATACCGGTACTTGGGAGATTGATACTGATATGGAAACTGGTTGGGCCCATAAGACCCTCGACGGTGGCCTTTCTTGTCAATACGAGCATCAATTTGTGATTACAAAAGATGGTCCAGTGATTCTAACTAGTCAAGGTGAAGAAGGAACTTACTAAAAGATTGAGAGGAAAGAATGGAGCTGAAGGCACGTGTCTGGTTTCGCTCTTTGCTCTTTTTTAGTAAAATGGGGAGGTGAGGAATGAAAAAGGTCCTACAAAAAGTACTGGCTCAGCCATTTATAAAGGGCTTCGTGCGGTTTTATCAGAGTGCAGAGTCTGATATCACCAGTATTGCAGTTGCCTATTATTTGCTGATCTCCATTTTCCCTTTGATGCTGATTGCAGCAAATATCTTGCCTTACTTTCATATTCGTCCTACCCAGATTCTTTTGAGCTTACAAAAAGTCTTGCCAGCCTCCTTATATCGAATAGTGGCACAGATGATTTCGAGCGTGTTGACCAAACCCTCGACAGGATTACTGAGTTTTTCGATTGTTTCCGCTTTGTGGATCTTCTCTCAGAGTATTGCCTACCTCCAAAAAGCCTATAACAAGAGTTACGGGGTGGAAAAGGAGCGTGGTATTATCTGGGGGCGACTCTTTAGCTTTCTGATCAGTTTTGCCTTGCAGGGTTTGTTTGGGCTCTCGCTCATCCTTTCCATGTTTGGAAAAATGATCGTCCGCTATCTCTATCAGACCTTTTCATTTGATCGGACAATTTATGTACGTTTATTGAATTTGACAGAGCCAACCATCTACCTCTTGCTCTTTGTCAGTCTAGTCTTGCTTTATTACACCCTTCCAAATGTTAAAATTCCAAAATTTAGATATGTTTTTCCAGGGGCGACTTTTGTGGTTGTTGTCCTGTATGCAATCTTGAATATCTTTTGGAAATATGTAGATCGCTATGTGAGTCATTTCTTAGATGCTCGTTTCTTCGGTTCGGTCGTCCTAGCGGTTATTATGTTTTGGTTTATCTTGGTAGCTAAAATCATGATTATTGGTTGTATTTTAAACGCCAGCATCCAATTTGCCAGAGAAGCCAAATTCCAAACGCGTAATGGAGAAATTGTTTCCAAATTAAAATCAGAAGAAGTGGCCTTCCGGCATAAAGAAGTTTCACAAAAATTAAAGCGTCGGTTACGCTTGATAAAAAAAGAAAAAACGGAATAAGGGAGAGTGGGACAGAAATCGGTCATTCGTTAGAATTCGATTTCGTCGTCCCACCTCCGCACAGTTGAGTAGGGCTGTAAAAGCTGATGGGATCAGCGTAGTAGAGCCCACTCAACCACTGCGTCTTGCTCGACAATTCAAAAATAATTGAGAGGCTAGGACTTTTGTCCCAGCCTCTTTTTTTCTTATCTATTTTTATTGCATTTGCAATAAAAATGTGTTATGCTATTGTCAATAGGAAAGGAGGAGTGAGATGAGTATTTTGCGTGAGATTGGTATCATTGCGCGAGCTCTGGATTCTATTGCAAATATCGAATTTAGAGATTTAGATTTAGCACGTGGTCAATATCTCTACCTGGTGCGAATTGCAGAGCAACCTGGAATGATTCAGGAAGAACTCTCTGACCTCTTGAAAGTAGATCGATCCACCGTTGCAAGGTCCGTAAAAAAACTAGAAGAGCGTGGCTTGATTCAGCAACGTCCGAGAGGGGAAAATCTCAAAACAAAGGAATGGGAGTTAACTGAAAAAGGTAAGCAGATTTATCCCTTCATTTTAGGGGAGCATCTTTACTCTGAGAGAACTGCTTTAAAAGGATTTTCCAAAAAAGAAGTCGCACAGTTAGAAGAGTACCTCATCCGAGTTCGTGAGAATATCACCTTGGATTGGGAACTGGTTAAAAAAGGTAAAAAAAGAAATTATAGTGAGGTAAAGCAATGAAAGTAACAGTCGATCAAGCATTTTGGGATTTATTCCCGACAGCTAGAATTACAGTGATGTCCTTGTATGGCATTGATAATACAGTAGATGAAGCCAAGGATCCTTATTTCAAAGAATTGTTGGACAAGGGTGCCAAGAGAGCATGGGAATTTATCGATGAAGAAAACTATACCCAGAGTGGGTTCGTTCAAGAGTGGCGCCAAGCTTTTAGCAAGTTTAAAACAAAAAAAGGAGCCCGATCTTCAATCGAAGCACTCTTAAAACGGGTTCACCAGGGTCGTGAATTTTATCCGATTAATCCTTTGGTGGATCTTTACAATAGCGTTTCGATGGCTTATGCTCTTCCTTGTGGGGGAGAAGATATGGATAAATTGGTGGGTGGACTTTCTCTAGGACAAGCGAAAGGAGGCGAACCTTTCTTTCCATTAGGAGCTGAAGAAGATGCACCAGCTTTGGAAGGGGAGATCATCTACTACGACCAAGAAGGCGCCGTTTGCCGTTGTTTGAATTGGCGTGAGGCTCAAAGAACCATGTTAACAGAAGATACCAAGGACGCTATTTTGGTGATTGAGGCCATCAACGAAGAACAGGCCAAACGGGCACAAACAGCCATGCAGGAATTGAAAGATCTAGCCAAGGATTATTTTGGGGTTGAAGGCACCATCTATCAATTAAGTGCAGAACATGCAAGTATAGAAGTTTAAAGTAATAAGGCTTGAAACAATCGTTTCAAGCCTTATTTTTGTTTTTAAAGACAAAGAGTTTACTAAAGACGTAATTGAGGACCACAATGGCCACTTGTGCAAAGAGGGTTTCGATTAGATTGATCTGGCTCTTGTTGTTGTGGACGAATTGACCGATAATTCCTGGGAACTGCTTGACAAAAATCTCAGTCAAGGCCATGTCCAGTATAAAGGTTCCAGAGCGCGCAATCGCAAATCGGATCAAGCGCTGAAACCAGCCCTTTCTTTCTTGTTTAAAGACAATGGTATCGTTGGTCGCAAAGGCAAAGAGGATCCCGGCAATGTTTCCAATCGCGGTCGCTAATCGTTCATCACGAGACACATGATAGATGAAGAGGCGGGTTCCGACGGAAACAATGGTTGTGGCAACTCCAAAAAAGAGATAGGATAAAATTTCATTATCAAAAAATTTTTTAATTAGTGTTTTCATAAATTCAGTCTACCATAAAACCTCAAAATATGCTATACTTGAAAGGTTGAAGAAATCAAACCTTCAACCCTTGGTGCTTAAGATCCTTTCGCCAAGCATATTACACGCGGGAAAACCGCTAAAGGAGAATAAATGAAACAGTTAACTGCTCGTGATATGGCACAAATTGCCATTGTTGCTGCGATTTATATCGTATTGACCATTACCCCACCTCTCAACGCTATGGCCTACTATGGCTATCAATTCCGTGTTTCGGAAATGATGAATTTCTTAGCTTTTTACAATAAGAAGTACTTGATTGCGGTGACGCTTGGTTGTATGATTGCTAACTTATTTAGTTTTGGATGGATCGATGTCTTTGTTGGTGGAGGTTCAACCTTTGTCTTCTTAGGACTTGGACTCATTCTATTTGGTCGATTCAAAAACAAGTTCTTGTTTGACGGTCTTATTCGCTTGGACCATTTCTTGTTTGCGATTTTCTTTTCCATCTCCATGTTTACGATTGCCTTGGAACTATACTACCTTCAAGGCCAACCATTCCTCTATAACTGGTTGACTATGGGATTGGGTGAATTCGCATCCTTGATTTTTGGAGCGATTGTGATCAATCAACTTTCTAAACGGATCGATTTTACAAAATAAGAAAAGGGAGCTTTGGCTCCTTTTTTTAATGCTAAGAATGCAGTAAATTCAAGGCTAAATTAAGATTTTATGATAAAATAAGAACATGAAAACCAGAATGAAAGAATTAGTGGAATTACTCAATCGATATGCTTACGAGTATTACACAAAAGACGCTCCATCTGTTTCAGATAGTGAATATGATCAATTATATCGAGAGTTGGTGGAACTAGAAACCGCTCATCCTGATGAGATCTTACCAGAGAGTCCAACTCACCGTGTAGGTGGGGTGGTTTTAAAAGGCTTTACCAAATACCAGCACCAGTATCCCCTTTATAGTTTGCAGGATGCTTTTTCGCGTGAAGAATTAGAAGCCTTTGATCAGCGTGTCCGTAAGGAATTTCCTTCTATCAGCTATGTATGTGAGCTGAAAATCGATGGCTTGTCCATTTCCCTCACCTATGAAAATGGAGTCCTCGTAACGGGGGCGACACGTGGGGATGGTTCTGTCGGTGAGGATATTACAGAGAACCTCAAGCGGGTCAAGGACATTCCTTTAGTGTTACCAGAGCCAGTGAACATTACAGTTCGAGGCGAGTGCTATATGCCACGGGCTTCCTTTGATCGGGTCAATCAGATCCGTCAAGAAAACGGCGAGCCGGAGTTTGCTAATCCACGGAATGCTGCTGCAGGAACGCTTCGCCAATTGGATACGAAAATCGTGGCCAAGCGAAATCTTGCAACTTTCTTGTATCAAGAAGTGAGCCCGACAGATCAAAGCAGTCAGGAAGGCGTGCTTGAGAAATTAGCCCGCTTAGGCTTTGTCGTGAACCAAGAGCGAGTGCTGGCTGAGGATATGGAGCAAATTTGGGACTTTATCCAAAAAGTAGCTCAGCTTCGAGAGGATCTTCCCTACGATATCGATGGGATCGTCATCAAGGTCAATGACCTAGCTGTTCAAGAAGAACTAGGCTTTACCGTTAAGGCTCCTAAATGGGCTGTCGCCTATAAGTTTCCAGCTGAAGAAAAAGAAGCGAAAATTCTATCGGTGGATTGGACGGTTGGACGGACCGGTGTTGTCACGCCAACTGCCAATCTAACTCCAGTCCAGCTAGCAGGAACCACTGTTAGTCGGGCAACCTTGCACAATGTGGACTATATTGCTGAAAAAGATATTCATCAGGATGATACCGTCATCGTCTACAAGGCGGGTGATATCATTCCTGCGGTCTTGCGTGTTGTTAAAGATAAGCGAGTCTCTGATCAAGCATTAGCCATTCCAACTCATTGTCCAAGCTGCCAGAGTGAGTTGCTTCATTTCGAGGATGAGGTAGCCCTTCGCTGTATCAATCCGCTCTGTCCAGCACAGATTAAGGAAGGATTGAGCCACTTTGCCAGTCGGGATGCTATGAATATCACAGGCTTGGGTCCAGCTGTTGTAGAGAAACTCTTCGCCGCTCAGTTGGTAGAGGATGTAGCTGGGATCTATCGTCTGACAGTCGAGGATCTATTGACCTTAGAAGGCTTTAAAGAAAAATCTGCTGAAAAACTCTATGAAGCCATTCAAGCTTCAAAAGAGAATTCAGCTGAGAAATTACTCTTTGGTTTGGGGATCCGCCATGTCGGTAGCAAGGTTAGTCAAATCTTGCTCCAAGAATTCCATGACCTCGATCAATTGGCTACAGCTGATCCAGAACGAATTGCCAGCATTGACAGTCTCGGTATGGTCGTGGCTGAAAGCCTCAAGCGTTATTTCGCACAAGAAGGATCCAAGCGCCTATTGCAAGAGCTTAAAGAAGCTGGCGTCAATATGGACTATCTTGGTGAGAAAGTCGCTGCTGATGCGGCCCTATCAGGAATGACAGTCGTTTTGACTGGGAAGCTAGAGCGACTCACGCGTTCAGAAGCCAAGACAAAATTAGAAAGTCTGGGCGCTAAGGTGACTGGATCGGTTTCCAAAAAAACAGATTTGGTCGTTGCAGGTAGTGACGCTGGTAGCAAGTTAACCAAAGCACAAGAATTAGGAATCCAGGTAGAAGATGAGGCCTGGCTTGAAAGTTTATAGAGGATCTTTATGGTAGAACGAATCAAAAAAGCCCGTTTAATTTATAATCCGACCTCTGGGCAAGAAATTATCAAGAAAAATATTGCGGAAGTTTTGGACGTACTCGAAGACGTGGGCTATGAAACCAGCGCTTATCAAACGACTCCAGAACCATTTTCTGCCCAAAATGAAGCAGAAAGAGCCGCTAAAGCAGGCTTTGATTTAATCATTGCCGCTGGTGGAGATGGTACGATTAACGAAGTGGTCAATGGGGTCGCAGGTCTGGAAAATCGTCCGCAGATGGCCTTTATCCCGACCGGTACCACCAATGACTATGCGCGTGCCTTGAAGATACCGATGGGAGATCCTGTGGCGGCTGCTCGCATTATCGAAAAGAATCAAACCATTCAAATGGACATTGGTCGTGCCTATGGCAGCAAGTATTTCATCAACATTGCTGCAGCAGGAACCATGACAGAATTGACCTTCAGTGTTCCAAGTAGTGTTAAATCTCGCTTGGGTTACTTTGCCTATGTAGCAGAAGCTGCTAAAATGTTGCCGCGAAACAAGGCTCGTAAGGTGCGGATCGAACACGATAATGGCGTTTTTGAAGGTCCAGCTTCGATGATTTTTGTGGCTTTGACCAACTCCATTGCTGGTTTTGAAAGTGTCGCACCAGATGCTAAGCTCGATGATGGAAATTTTACCTTGATTATCGTCAAGACTGCCAATCTCTTTAACATGTTGTCCTTGATGATTCAGGCTATTAATGGAGGCAAGCATGTGCACGATGAAAATGTAGAATATCTTAAGACCAAGAAGTTGTCGATCGAAATGTTAGGGAAAAATGCTCAACCATTCCGCATCAATCTAGATGGCGAATATGGGGGAGATACTCCAGTTGAATTGGAAGTCTTTCATAATCACTTGGAATTCTTTGCAAATATTGATGAAATCAACAACGATGCTTTGGTTCACACATCTGAAGAATAAAAACAAATAGTTGGAACCATGTACGTGTTTCACGTGCGAATGGTTCCTTCGGTATCAAATTGGAAATAGGAAAATGTTATGCGACAATACCATGTAAAGCTTCATTTTCATAAGCAAAAAGGAAATTATTTTGCCTATGATATGTGGCAATGGCAGGATCAAGTAGAAGGAAAATCAGTCTCTTTCTCCAAGTTAGATTATTTTGGAGTAGAGGGAAATCTGGTATATGAGAGTGAGGATGCCTTGAACCGGGGTCATGTCTTGGTTAAAGAGGGAGATTGGCTCACCAAAACCCGTGATTTTGAAATCGAACTCTTACCAGAAGGGCATGTTCGAGAAGTTTGGATTCTCGATGGGGACGATACTGTCTATTATTCTTTGCAAGCTGCTTTGACGAGTCATGCTTATAGTCATCATCAGCCTCATGCCTACGATATGGCGACCCATGCCAAGGAATTTGACACCAAATGGGCTTATCAAGGCTGGCTTGGTCATCGGGAGGAAGAAGGGGAGTATTGCTTTAAACTATGGGCTCCTACTGCCAAGAAAGTTGAATTGTTGCTCTATCAATCAACAGACTTGGATGCGCCTATTTGGAAGACTATTCCGATGATGCGAGGCAAACAAGAGTCTAGCTACCATCCAGAAAACACCCACGGTGTTTGGATTCTAGATTTTCTAGGAAATTTAAGTGGCATGGCTTATCAATATCGTGTGCATTTTGAACACCAGAATCAAGTGACGCGCGATCCTTATAGCATTGCAACGACAGCCGATGGAATGCGCTCAGCCATTCTCTCAAGAGCAGATCGTCAGTTTGATTGGGGCACTAAAAAAGGCGCCGATGCGACTCCCTGGCGCCTGGACAATCCTTGTCAAGCAGTGATCTATGAGATGCACCTTCGGGATTTGACCAAGTCACCGACATCAGGTGTAGACGAGTCTTTGCGTGGGACCTATCTGGGGGCTTGCCAAGAAGGAACTGTCAATAGCCATGGCGATGCGACTGCCTTTGATTATATCCGTCAGTTAGGGGTCAATGTTGTGCAATTACAGCCGATATCTGATCGCTATAAACAGTACGATGAAGAAGGTCGTGTGACCTACAATTGGGGTTACGACGTTCAGAATTATTCTGCACCAGAAACCAGTTTTTCAACGGATCCATCCAATCCCAAACAAACCATGAAAGAGCTTAAAACTATGATCCGGGCTTATCATGACGCTGGGATTTCGGTAGTCATAGATGTGGTCTACAATCATACCTACTCAACTGAGCATGGTCCTTTCCAAAATACAGTGCCCGATTATTATTACCGGATGGAGCCAGATGGGCGCTTCCAAAATGGGACAGGTGTCGGAAATGAGACGGCAAGTGAGCATGAAATGTACCGCAAGTACATGATTGATTCCCTTACGCACTGGGTCAAAGAGTACCAGATCGATGGTTTCCGCTTTGATTTGATGGGCATTCACGATGTGACGACAATGAATGCTATTCGGGAGGCGATGGATGCTCTGGATCCTCGCATTCTCCTTTATGGAGAAGGTTGGGATATGGGAACCGGTCTCGCACCAGAGGATAAGGCTAAGAAAGACAATGCGGTGCAATTGCCACGTATTGGATTCTTTAACGACACGGAGCGCGATGCTATTAAAGGAGCTGAGGTTTATGGTTCCATCAAACGTGGCTTTGTCAGCCGAAAATCAACAGAGAATATCGTTGCGCGTGCTGTTCTAGGCAGTGCAGAGCTGGGTCATTATTTAAGTCCGAATCAGGTTTTGAATTATGTGGAGGCTCATGACAATTATAATCTCTATGACTTGCTTCAGACCCTCCATCCAAATGAAGAAGTAGCAGGCTTAGTCAAGCGCTCAGAGTTGGCTACGGCCATGAACCTGCTCTTCCAGGGTATGACCTTTATGCAATTGGGTCAAGAGTTTATGCGGACTAAATTGGTAGCGACAGGTCCTGATGGAGAAATCACACCTTTGGATCGTGAGCGGGCCATGAATTCCTACAATGCTCCAGATTTTGTGAATCAGGTCAACTGGGATCTGGTCAGTCAAAACAAGGAATCAATTGCCTATATCCGAAGCTTGATCAATTTGAAGACAAGTCTTCCTGTCTTAGGGCTTGAAAGCTATGATAAAATCTACCAACAAGTCTTTATCCAATCTGCAACTGATTGTAGTGGACTTCTGATATTTGAACTAACAGGAGACAAGAAGTACTTGGTCATCTTCAACGCCAGCGGACTTCCATATTACCTCCAAAATTCAGATAAATTGAAATTGATGGTTGGAAATAGTCGTCATAAACGGCCATTCTATGTGGAGAATTTAACGGCTTCTGTTTTTGAAGTCCTAGACTAAGTTCTTTTTAAAGGAATCACAAAATCCCTGAGTTTAAAAACTCAGGGATTCTTTTTATTTAGAAGAACTGCTACTGGTCTCTGTTGAGGAAGAACTATCGTCTTCTGGGTGCAATTCTTTATAAGTAGGTGCCTTGAAGAGATCAACGGTGGACTGATTGCCACGTTGGTTATAAAGGCTGGTTGATTTGTCACCTTTTTCCTTTTCAATCTTCTTCAATGCCTTGAAGGAATTAGTGTAGGAATAATCATCTGGATTGACTTTTCCAAGATCATTGCCCTTGAAGAAGCGAAGGAGGTCACCGGTCTGGATACTATCGCTAATCTTCAATTGCAGGTTAGCAGCTTCCCTGATCTTGTCCAGTTCTTCCTTGGTTTTTTCGTCTGGGTTCGTGATTTCCTCACCTGTTTTGGTGTAATAGGTCCGGCCACTATAGCTCGTATACTCTGGAGTAACAAAGTAGTTAGCAGAGCGGAAGGCGACGATTTGATCATGTTCTGGTGAGAGCATATCTTGGCCAACTTGGAGGAATTTATTGGATTCAATACCTAGCAAATGTTCCAAGGTTGGGAGCATATCAATTTCGCCACCGTAGGTATCAATGATGCCACCCTTATCCATACCTGGAATAACTACCATATAAGGAACGCGTTGCAACATGGCATTGTCATAACTTGACCAAGTCTCAGAGTTCTTACCAAGTAGAGGAGCAAGAGCTGGGTTGCGGGAGTTTGAAATTCCGTAGTGGTCCCCATAGAGAACGATGATGGAATTTTTGTAAAGACCAGATTCTTTCAGGTAATCAAAGAAGGCCTTGATCGAAGAATCTAGGTAGTTAGCGGTCGCAAAATAGCCATTGATGGTTTCGTCCTGTGTCTTAGCTAGAGGGAAGCCAAGATCATCTCCTGACAAACTGGTCGTATAAGGATAGTGGTTGGAAACCGTAATGAACTTAGTATAGAAAGGTTGTTGCAATCTTTCAAGGTATTTAATGGAATCCTTGAGCATGTATTTGTCATTAAGACCATACTGGAAGGAATTGCTGCTGTTTTGTTTGGTGAAGTAGCTAGCATCAAAGAAGTAATTGTAGCCCCATTGTTTATAGGCAGTATTCCGGTTCCAGAAACTTCCAGCATTCCCGTGGAAAACAGCGCTCGAGTTGTAACCATTTTTTGAAAGAATAAATGGTGCAGCCTGTTGGGTATTGGTTCCACCATAGTTCACCATAAAGGAACCTTGGTTGAGTCCGAAGAGGCCTGTTTCAATCATGGTTTCAGCATCAGACGTTTTTCCTGCCTTGACTTGGTTAAAGACGTTTGAAAAGGCAAAGGTTTCTTTCGAGTGGTAAAGTGAGTTTAAGAAAGGTGTCACTTCATATTCTTTATCGTCTACTTTCAACTTGTAATCGATCAAGAATTGTTGGAAACTTTCCAAGTGAATGTAGATAACATTACGGCCTTTGGCCATTCCAAAGTACTCAGGATTAGGCTTGGCATAATGCTGTTGGATATATTCTTCCACCGGTTTTAAATCTGCTTCGGAGGCTTTGGAACGTTCTTTGTTGGCAGCATAGGTCTGATTAGCGCTATAACCCAGAAAGGCTGGTAAGCCTAGGGCACGAACGACATAGTAGTTTGAGAACCCACGAGTCAAGAGCTCAGGTCGGTCAATTTCTGCGAGGAAAAGGTTGGCCGAAAAGAGCATAGCCGATAAAGAGGTAACCGCAAAACTAGCTCGTTTATTGAAGGGACGATTGTCCATTCGAATCCATTTCTTAAAGAAGAAGAAAGCTAGAATAGGGAAATCTAGAATGTAGATCACATCCCAAGGTCGGAACAATTCTAAAGCAGCAGCTCCGAGACCGGCAGAAACCTTGCTGGAAGCCAACATGGTATTGACCGTTACGAAGTCTGTAAACTCTCGATAATAGATGGAGTTGGAAATCAACCAAATAAATAAGAGAAGGTAGATCCCAAAGGCCAAACTATAAAAGAGCTTGGTTCGTTTGATATAAAGTGCAAGACCAATGAAGAGCAGACTAATCGGCAATGGGTTGATCACTGCTAGAAAAATCTGATACGGTCCCTGAATGTCTAAATTAAAATCAACTGAATAGGCCCACATGGTTTTGAACCAGTAGAGCAACAGAAGGGTCAAGACAAATCCTAGTCTGGTACTCATGAAATTGAGTATCGAATTCGTAATTTTTTTCACAAAATGTTACTTCCTTGTCTTATTTCCTAAAAATTTTCATATACAAGTATACCACAATTTTATGGAGAAAGAAAAAAATGACTGTAAAGGAGAGGAAAGAAATAGGAAAGATCCGGCATTTTATATCATTTGAAGCTAAATGATGAAAGCTAGGATAAAACGGTAAAAAAAGTTCCAGTAAATAAAGCCTCTCTTTGTGAAAACTGCAGACTTTTGCTATAATAGAGGATATGAAAAAACTCACAGTTAGTCGCCAAGTCGCAACAAAAATCAAACAAGGACAATCCCTTCTTGAAAAGCAAGATTTTGAGTCACTTCCTGCTTTGGATCAAGAGGTTCAATTGCTTTCAGGAGATGGACAATACCTCGGAGTCGGATACTTATCTGAACAAAATAAAGGGATTGGATGGTTTGTTTCACAAGAGTTGGTCGCTTTTGATCAAGACTTTTTTAAAAAGCTTTTCATCAAAGCCAAGCAATACCGTCGTTCTTATTATGCGGATGAAACGACGACGGCCTTTCGTCTCTTTAACCAAGATGGAGATGGTTTTGGTGGCTTTACGGTTGACTTATATGGTGAGTTTGTTGTTTTTTCTTGGTACAATCCCTTCGTATTTCAGATTAAGGAAACCATTCTAGCAGCCTTTCAAGAAGCTTTTTCAGAAGTCCGAGGCGGCTATGAAAAGATTCGCTTTAAAGGTTTGGACTATGAATCGGCTCATGTCTATGGAGAAGAAGCTCCGCAAGAATTTTTGATTCTTGAAAATGGGGTCTCTTACCAAGTCTTTCTCAATGATGGCTTGATGACGGGGATCTTTTTGGACCAGCATGAAGTCCGAGGAAGTTTAGTTGAGGGGCTCGCTGCTGGTAAGTCCTTGCTCAATATGTTCTCTTATACAGCTGCTTTTTCTGTTGCAGCTGCCATGGGCGGAGCAGTAGAGACGACTTCGGTCGATCTGGCTAAGAGAAGTAGAGAATTATCAGAAGCGCATTTTGTGGCAAATGGCTTGGCGCTGGATGCTCATCGTTTTGTCGTGATGGATGTCTTTGACTATTACAAATATGCCAAACGCCATGAGCTAAGCTATGATGTGATCGTACTCGATCCGCCTAGCTTTGCGCGGAATAAAAAACGGACCTTTTCAGTCGCTAAAGATTACCATCGGTTGGTGAGCGAGGCCCTCGAGATTTTAAATCCAGGTGGGACCGTGATTCTCAGTACCAATGCGGCAAATGTGACCAAAGAAAAATTTAAAAAACAAATCGAAAAGGGATTTCAAGGGCGTAAACATCGTTATGTAGCAGAATACGGCCTTCCGGGAGATTTTCGATGGAACAAGAAAGAAGAAAGTAGTAATTACTTAAAAGTATTTACGATTAGGGTGGATGTATGAAGTTAGTTGTGTCGATTATGCCTCGCTCCTTAGAAGAGGCGCAACAACTAGATGGTTCGCGTTACGATGATGCGGATGTCATTGAGTGGCGTGCGGACTTTTTAGAAAAAAACGAGATCTTAACCGTCGCTCCTGCAGTTTTTGAGAAATTTGCTGGACGCGAGATTTTATTCACCTTGCGGACTCGAGCTGAAGGTGGAGGGATGGAGCTGACTAATGAAGAATATGTTGGGATCCTGAAAGATATTCAATCCATCTATCATCCGGATTATATCGATTTCGAGTATTATAGTCACCGTGAAGTCTTTGAAGAGATGTTGGAATTTTCAAATCTTGTTCTCAGCTACCATAACTTCCAAGAAACTCCGGAAAATATGATGGAGATCTTATCGGAATTGACCAGTTTTTCTCCAAAATTAGTCAAAGTATCTGTCATGGCCCACAATGAACAAGATGTTCTTGACTTGATGAATTATACGCGTGGTTTCAAGACACTGAACCCTGAGCAAGAATATGTAACGATTTCCATGGGCAAGGTCGGGAAGATTTCGCGCTTGACAGCTGATTTGACAGGCTCTTCTTGGTCTTATGCTAGAGTCGGAGATGAAAGTGCTCCAGGTCAAATTCCTCTTGAAAATATGAGAAGAATTCGGGAGTTATTAAATGAAGATTGACGGATATACTCGGATGGCAGCGGTCATTGCCCATCCCATTCGTCATAGTATTTCTCCTTTCATCCATAATCTAGCCTATGAATTAACAGCGACCAATGCTGCTTATCTAGCTTGGGATATTGCTGAAGAAGACTTAGAAAGCACCATCAGCCAAATTCGTAAGTTGGATATGATTGGGGCCAATATCTCCATGCCCTACAAGCAGAAGGTCTTTCCTTACTTAGATGAAGTGGATGAGATGGCCCGAAAGATCGGTTCTGTCAATACTATCGTTCACCGCGATGGTAAGCTTAAAGGCTATAATACAGATGGGATAGGTTTCTTTCGTAGTTTACCTCCTGCTTTCTCTATTAAGGGAAAAACAATGGTTCTCTTAGGTGCAGGTGGTGCAGCTTTAGCGATTATTGCACAGGCGATTCATCTAGGTGTGAAACGTATCCTTGTCTTTGTGAGAGAGGAGAGATTAGTTCATTATCGTTCAATAGTTCAGTTGGTTGAAGAAGGCTTTGATTTCTTGATAGAATTGTATGCGATTGAGAAAGATGAAGATGTTCAAAACTTTTTTCATCAAGCTGATCTCATCTTAAATGCCACTGGTGTTGGAATGGATGGTCAGTCTCTTCCAATAGCGAGTCACTTGACCTTTCCCCCACAGGCCTTAATCGTAGAGATGGCTTACTATCCGGCAGTGACCCCCTTTCTGCAATTGGCAGTGAATCAAGGAAACCAGAGGGAAAATGGGCTGGGAATGCTCTTTTATCAAGCTGAAGTAGCCTTTGAATTAATGACTGGAAAAGTATTTCCTACAGAGTCTGTATGGGAAGCATTGACAACTGAATATCGTCAATTTGTATGTGATTAAGAGAGGGGTTTACCTTTTCCTATTGAAAAAGCTTTATGAGATTAGAACAAGACCTGATTTTTAATAAAACAGTCTTGCTCTAGTCTCTTTTTCATTTTGATTGAGACATGTGCCTTATTTCATGATAAGATAGAATCAAAGAAAAACGTGAAGGAGACTCCTATGAACGTATCGGTACCTATTCCAGGACATTCCTATGATATTGTGATTGAAAGAGGTGGTCTCAACCAGGTTGGAGACTGGTTGCGCACTCTTTGGGGCGATAAAAAAGTCGCCATTATTTCCGATAACCGCGTGGCTAAGCTATATGCCTCTATCGTAGAGAAGAGCCTTGAGAAAGCTGGTTTTCAAGTGGTGCGCTTTGAGTTTCTTCAAGGGGAAGCCAGTAAGAATCTAACCACTGTTTCAAAAGTCTATGACTTTCTAGCTACCCAGGGCATGACGCGCAGTGATGGAATCGTTGTTCTTGGGGGTGGCGTAGTTGGTGATTTGGCTGGTTTTGCTGCCTCGACCTATATGCGGGGAATTTCCTTTGTTCAGATCCCGACTAGCTTGACCGCACAGGTGGATTCTTCTATCGGGGGAAAGACGGGGGTCAACACAGCACTTGCTAAAAACATGGTAGGGACCTTTGCTCAACCAGATGGTGTGTTTATTGATCCTGAAGTGTTGAGCACGTTGGGGCAACGTGAATTGATCGAGGGGATGGGCGAAGTCATCAAGTACGGTCTCATCCAAGATACTGAACTCTGGGAAGAATTGGAAGCCATGGATGGTTCTGTCCAGAGTATTTTAGAGCATGCAGAGAGCATCATTTCTCATTCTTGCTTGGTGAAGCGAGACCATGTTGTGGCAGACGAGTTGGACAATGGCATTCGCCTGTATCTCAACTTTGGGCATACTATTGGACATGCTATTGAAGCGACAGCTGGTTATGGGCAGGTTATGCATGGAGAAGCCGTCAGTATGGGCATGGTGCAGCTCTCCCGAGTTGCAGAAGAAAAGGGCTTGATGCCAAAAGGAATCAGCCAACAAATCGAAGAAATGTGCCGGAAATTTGGCCTTCCGGTGACCTATGAGAACTGGGATAAAGAAGCCCTTTATCAAGCCTTGACTCATGACAAAAAAGCTCGTGGGACGAACTTGAAATTAGTCATTGTTCCAGAGTTGGGGCAAGCAGCGATTCATCAAATCCCTCTTCAAGAAATGAAGGACTTTTTAGAAAGAAAGGTATAAGGTCGTATGAGATATTTAACAGCAGGAGAGTCCCATGGGCCTCGACTAACAGCCATCATCGAGGGGGTTCTGGCAGGCCTTCCTTTATCTGAAGAGGATATTAATAAAGAGCTCAAACGTCGACAAGGTGGCTATGGTCGTGGTGCTCGGATGAAAATTGAGAGTGACCGGGTCGAGATCACATCAGGGGTCCGTCATGGCTTGACCATGGGAGGTCCGATTACTCTGAACGTGACCAATCTGGATCATCAAAAATGGCTAGAGATCATGAATGTAGCACCGGTCGAAGAGAAAAAGAAAAATCTACGTAAGATCACCAAGCCACGTCCTGGTCATGCCGATCTAGTCGGAGGGATGAAATACCGTTTTGACGATCTTCGTAATTCGCTCGAACGTTCTTCTGCCCGTGAGACGACCATGCGTGTAGCCGTTGGTGCAGTTGCTAAACGGATTTTAGAAGAAATCGGCGTTGAAGTGGCCAGCCACATTGTTAATTTTGGGGGAATCGAGATTGCAATTCCCGGGAATCTAACCGTTTCAGAAATCAAGGAAAAGGCAGCGAAGTCGGAAGTTTCGATCGTTGTGCCAGAACAAGAAGAAGCCGTTAAGGCTTACATTGACCAAGTGAAAAAAGATGGCGATACCATCGGGGGAATTGTGGAAACCTTGGTTGGTGGTGTGCCTGTTGGACTAGGATCCTACGTGCAATGGGACAAGAAATTGGATGCCAAAATCGCTCAAGGAGTGGTCTCTATCAATGCCTTTAAGGGAATTGATTTTGGCCTTGGTTTTGACGCAGGTCGCCTAAAAGGTAGTCAAGTCATGGATGAAATCATCTGGTCTCAGGACACCGGTTATACCCGTCGTACTAATAATCTTGGTGGTTTTGAAGGGGGCATGACTAACGGAGAGCCGATTCTGGTTCGTGGCGTCATGAAGCCTATTCCAACGCTTTACAAACCCTTGATGAGTGTGGATATCGAAACCCATGAGCCTTATAAGGCAACAGTGGAGCGTAGCGATCCAACTGCTCTACCGGCTGCAGGTGTCGTGATGGAAGCAGTGGTCGCAACGGTCCTTGCTACAGAAGTGCTTGAAAAATTCTCATCCGATAACTTGGAAGAATTGAAAGAAGCCGTTGCCAAGCACCGGGATTTTACGAAGAATTTTTAAGAGAAAGAGTTTTCCTTTGGAGAAGAAAGTTGTCTATATTGCAGGGCTGGGCTTGATTGGTGCTTCCCTCGCGCTAGGGATTAAGAGAGCTCACCCAAACGTGACCATTCTTGGTTACAATCGTAGTGAATCCTCTCGAACCATCGCCCTTGAAAGAGGAATGGTGGATCAGGTGACGGATGATTTCGTAGCCTTTGCCCCTTTAGCAGATATCATTATTTTGGCCCTTCCCATCAAGCAAACCAAGTCTTACTTAGAAACCTTAGCTGGTCTGAATTTGAAAGACCAGGTACTAGTGACAGATGCAGGCTCTACCAAGGCAGCAATTGTCGCACAAGCCGAAAAGGTATTTAAAGACAAGGCCGTGCGCTTTGTGGGAGGGCATCCCATGGCTGGGAGTCATAAGACAGGTGCAGCAGCAGCGGATGCCACCTTATTTGAGAACGCTTATTATATTTTTACCCCTTCCAGCTTGACCACAGGAAGTGCCATGGAAGAGTTGAAAGAGCTTTTGAGTGGATTGGGATCCCGCTTTATTGAAATCGATGCTGAGGAACACGATCGGGTAACCTCCCAGATCAGTCATTTTCCTCATATTTTAGCATCGACCTTAGTCGAGCAGGCCGTAGCTTATGGAGAAGAGCATGAAATGACCCGACGTTTTGCGGCTGGTGGCTTTCGGGATATGACACGGATTGCAGAAAGTGAGCCAGGCATGTGGACCTCTATTCTCTTGTCCAATCCTCAAGCTATATTAGAGCGAATTGCAGATTTCAAAGAACGTTTGGACCAAGTGGCCGAGACCATTCAAGCAAATAACGAAGAGGCCATTTGGTCCTTTTTCCAAGAAGGGCGCAAGCACCGAAAAGAAATGCAGATCCATCAGCGTGCTGGCCACGATAGTGCTTATGATCTCTTTATCGATGTTCCCGATCAGGAAGGTGTGATCCTCGAAATCTTACAACTCCTGCAAGGGATTTCCTTGGTCAATATTCATATTAATGAAGAGAATCGTGAAGATATCCACGGAATTTTGCAGCTGACCTTTAAAAATTTAGAGGATCAAGAGCGGGCCCAAACAATGATTAGCCAGGCGACGTCTTATACCGTCCTTGCTCGCTAGGTCTACAGAAGGATTTGTATCAAAAGGCCTGCTTCATTTTAGGAATATTGAAGGAAAAGCAGTATAATAGAAGTATCTTATCAGTAAAGGAGCCTAGAAAATGGCAAATATTTATGATGTAGCAAACGAACTCTCTCGGACCCTGCGAGACCTTCCTGAATACACGGCTGTCGTAGAAAGCAAGCAAGCGATCGAAGCAAATCCAGAAGCGAAAACGCTGTTTGACGAATACGTCGCTTTCCAAAATCAACTGCAAGGCTTGATGCAATCCAGTCAACTTCCAACAGAAGCTGTGCAACAAGAAATGAAGGACTATATGGAAAAAATCCAAGCAAGTCCGATTGTGAATGAATTTTTCACCAAACAACAACAATTGTCTATTTATCTTGCAGATCTTGAAAAGATCATCTTTGAGCCGATTCAAGATTTATACAAGTAGAAATTTCTACCAGAGTTGTCATTTCGACTCTGGTATTTTCGTTCGCCACTAGAGGAAAACAAGCTCAAAAAATGCTTGGAAACATTCGTTTTTTGTTCCAAATTTTTGATCAAAAATTGAATTCATGTCCTATTTATGATAGAATATGTGGAAAAGCACTCTGGAGATGGCAATGAAATTAAGAACCAATAGCAAGGGTCTAAAGGGAACCATTCGAGTCCCTGGTGACAAATCCATCAGTCACCGATCCATTATTTTTGGAAGTCTTGCAAAGGGCGAAACTAAGGTCTATGATATCTTGCGAGGCGAAGATGTGCTTTCTACCATCCAGGTGTTTCGAGACTTGGGAGTTTCTATCCAAGATGATGGGGATGTGATTCGGATTCAAGGAGTAGGCTTTCAAGGTCTTCAAGCTCCGACGGTTCCCCTTGATATGGGCAATTCAGGAACGTCTATTCGTTTGATCTCAGGTGTACTAGCAGGTCAGGATTTTGCAGTGACCATGGTTGGAGACGACAGCCTTTCCAAACGGCCCATGGATCGTGTCGCGATTCCACTGCGTCAGATGGGGGTAGAGATTGCTGGTCAGGGAGAGCGCGATTGCCCACCTTTACATGAAAAAGGGACCCATCAGCTTCAACCCATTCATTACCGTTTGCCAGTGGCATCGGCTCAAGTCAAGTCTGCTCTCATTTTTGCGGCTTTACAGGCTGAGGGTGAATCGACGATTATCGAGAAGGAAAAGACGCGTGACCATACGGAGGATATGATTCGCCAATTTGGTGGAGAGATCCAAGTGGATGGAAAAACTATCCGCATCCAAGGTGGACAAGAGTTCCAAGGTCAAGAAGTCATCGTTCCTGGAGATATTTCCAGTGCAGCCTTTTGGTTAGTGGCCGGCCTTATTCTTCCAGATAGTGTGATCAAGATTGAAAATGTGGGTATCAACCAAACGCGGACAGGGATTCTCGATGTGATTCAAGAAATGGGGGGAGATCTCACCATTGAGGATCGCGATGAAAAAGCGGTCTCTGCGAGCCTCACTGTCAAGACTTCGTCCTTAAAAGGGATTCAGATTGATGGGGAGTTGATTCCACGCTTGATTGATGAATTGCCTATTATTGCTTTATTAGCGACACAAGCAAATGGTCAGACCGTGATTGCGGATGCTGAGGAGCTTCGTGTGAAAGAAACGGACCGCATCCAGGTCGTAGCAGATAGTCTCAATGCTATGGGAGCCAATGTCGTGCCAACGGAAGACGGCATGATCATCACTGGACCGACTCCTCTACATGGAGCAGACTTAGAGACTTTTGGAGATCACCGGATTGGGATGATGGCTGCCATTGCTGCCTTATTGGTGAAAGATGGAAATGTGGTGCTGGATCGGTCAGAGGCCATTAACACCAGTTACCCTAGTTTTTTTGAAGATTTGGAGATCTTACTGCATGGCTAAAATTTTACTTGGTTTTATGGGAACAGGTAAAACGACCGTTGGTCGCATTCTTGATCCAAAGTTCCATGATATGGATGAATTAATTGTTGAAGAGATCGGTATGTCAATCAATGACTATTTCGCAGTGGAAGGAGAAGCTGCCTTTCGTCGTCGCGAGGCTGAAATGCTGGAGCGTTTGTTGGAAAACGAGGCAGCCATCATCTCCCCTGGAGGCGGGATTGTCGTCAATGCTCATAACCGTGCCCTCTTGGAAAAAAATCCTCACAACATTTATTTGCGGGTAGATTTTGAAACCTTGTACAGCCGCATTCAAAATGATAAAGCCATGCAACGCCCCCTCTTTTTAAACCACACCAAAGAAGAATTCAAGAAGATTTTTGATGGTCGTTTGCCTTTGTATGAGGATATTGCTACCCATATTGTGGATGTTGAGGACAAAACACCTGAAGAAATTGCGGAGATCATTCGATGCTTGTAGGCTATCTTGGTCCCAAGGGATCTTTTACCCATGATGTGGCCACTCATAGCTTTCCAACTTCTGAACGCATCGCCTATCGGACGATCACAGATGTCATCAAGGCTTATGAGAATCAAGAGATCGATTTTGCAGTTGTCCCTGTTGAAAACTCGATTGAAGGCAGTGTCCATGAGACCATTGATTACCTCTTTCATCAAGGGACCATTCAGGCCGTTGCAGAAGTGGTCTATCCCATCAAGCAACAGCTCTTGGTGGCTAAAAAAGACCGCCCCATTCGAACGGTCTATTCGCATCCACAGGCCTTGGCTCAAGGGAAGGCTTTTCTAAGAGCTCATTATCCAGATGTGGCCATGGAAATGACGGCTTCAACAGCTTATGCGGCTCGCTATGTGGCAGAGCATCCAGACTTGGAAATTGCAGCGATTGCTCCTCTGGCAGCAGCCAGTGAGTACGGCTTGGAAGTCCAGGCCAAAGACATCCAAGAAATCGAGGACAATTATACACGCTTTTGGATTTTAGGGGCAACAGAGCCAGCGATCTCAGAAACTTTAAGTCCAGCCCTTCAAAAAGTTAGCTTGGCCTTGACCTTACCAAGTAACTTGGCAGGAGCCCTCTATAAGGGCTTGTCTACTTTTGCTTGGCGGGGGATCAATTTAACCAAGATTGAAAGTCGCCCCCTAAAAACAGCTTTAGGAGAATACTTTTTCATTATTGACCTCCTAAACGAAGCGCCTGATCTTCTGCAATTTGCCTATCAAGAATTAGACAGTTTGGGCATTCAGACAAAAGTCTTGGGTCAGTATCAGGTCTATACCTTAAAAGATAACGGAATGGAGAAAAGATGAGTAACGAATCCAACTTTCTATCTCACCACGAGCGAAAGCGATTAGAGTACTTATACTCAAATTTTCATTATTTAAATGAACGAGAACAACTAGAATACAATTACCTGCTCAAGAAGAGCCAAGGAGCTTATGAGGAAGCAGAAGCCCTTCAACCTGAGGTAGACGCTACAGAAGAAGTGCAAGGAGAGATTGCTGAACCGATTGGGGATCTCCCTGTTTACCAATCACGTAGCAAAAAGTCTAAGAAGAAAGCAGTTGCTGCGACGAGCGATATACCTAAGAAACCACGGAAAAAAATTCGCGTCAAGCGGATTCTCAAGTGGATTGCTCTCTTTTTCTTGCTCATTATCGGTGGCATGGTCTTCATGTTTGTGAAAGGCTTGAACAGTAAGCCGACAGGTCCAGATGCCAAACCGGCTGTCGTTGAGAAATTTAACGGCAAGAAGTCGCGAGATGGGGTCAATATCCTGATCTTGGGGACAGATGGTCGGATCGGTGAGAAGTCAGATGAGACCCGGACAGACTCCATCATGGTGGTCAATGTCAATAACAAAGAAGGCAAGATCAAGATGGTCAGCTTCATGCGGGACACACTGGTCCATATCGATGGTGTCAGCCAGCAAAATATTCCTGAATATGATGGCTACTACGACCAGAAGCTCAATACTGCCTTCACCATCGGGGAGCAAAATAACAACCAAGGGGCTGAATTGGTGCGTCAGATGCTCAAAGACAACTTTGACATTGACATCCAATATTACGCCATGGTCGATTTCAAGACTTTTGCGACAGCAATCGATACCCTCTTCCCGAATGGGGTCGAGATGAATGCGCAGTTTTCAACGGTTGATGGCGAAAAGGTCAGTGAAGTAGAAGTACCAGATGATTTGAACATGAAAGACGGTGTCGTTCCGCAGCAAACCATCAAGGTTGGAAAACAACGGATGGATGGCCGGACCCTTCTCAATTACTCGCGTTTCCGTAAGGATGATGAAGGAGACTTTGGTCGGACCCGTCGCCAGCAAGAGGTCATGTCCGCTATCATGCATCAGATCAAGGATCCAACCAAACTCTTTACGGGATCAGAAGCCCTAGGGAAAGTCTTTGCTATGACGTCTACCAATGTTCCTTTCTCTTTCCTATTGACCAATGGACTTGGACTAGTCGGAAGTGCTGGAAAAGGAATTGAACGAGTGACCATCCCAGAAAATGGGGATTGGGTCGATTCCTACGATATGTACGGTGGCCAAGGCCTGCTGGTCGATTTTGACGCTTATAAAAAGAAATTGTACCAAATGGGACTGAGATGATATAATAAGGGGATGGGAGTTTTGGACTCCACCCCTTTTAATTTGTAGAAAGATAGAAAACGATGTTAAAGAAAAATGAAATTGTAACGGTTGAGATTGTCGATTTGACACACGAAGGAGCAGGAGTGGCTAAGGTCGATGGCCTGGTCTTTTTTGTGGAGAATGCCCTGCCAGGAGAAGTCATCCGCATGCGCGTGCTCAAGGTCAACAAGAAGATCGGCTACGGAAAAGTAGAGGAGTACTTGGAAAAATCACCTCACCGCAATGAAGAGCTAGACCTAGCTTACTTGCGAAGCGGCATTGCCGATTTGGGGCACCTGGCTTATCCGGAGCAGCTGAAATTCAAGGCCAAACAGGTCAAGGATAGCCTCTACAAGATGGCAGGAATCTCTGATATCGACGTACCCCTGACCTTGGGGATGGACCATCCTGTCCAGTATCGCAACAAGGCTCAGGTTCCTGTCCGTCGTGTCAATGGTCAGGTAGAGACAGGCTTCTTTCGGAAGAACTCTCATGATTTGATGCCGATCGAAGACTTCTATATCCAAGATCCAGTCATTGACCAAGTGGTCTTGGCTCTTCGAGATTTGATTCGTCGGTTTGACCTTAAGCCTTATGATGAAAAAGAAAGATCTGGCTTGATCCGCAATCTGGTGGTCCGCCGAGGTCATCATTCAGGAGAAATCATGGTCATTTTGGTGACCACTCGTCCTAAGGTGTTCCGTGTGGACCAGTTGATCGAGCAGTTGATCAAGCAATTCCCAGCTATCAAATCTGTTATGCAAAATATCAATGACCAGAATACAAATGCCATTTTTGGAAAAGAATGGCGTACTCTTTATGGTCAAGACTATATTACCGACCAAATGTTGGGCAATAGCTTCCAAATCTCTGGACCAGCCTTTTACCAGGTCAATACCGAAATGGCAGAGAAGCTCTATCAGACAGCTATTGACTTTGCAGAGCTAAGAGCAGAGGATGTCGTGATTGATGCCTACTCAGGAATTGGGACCATAGGCTTATCAGTTGCCAAGCATGTCAAGGAAGTCTATGGAGTTGAGGTCATCCCAGAAGCAGTGGAGAATAGCCAGAAGAATGCTAGCTTAAACGGTATCACCAATGCCCACTATGTCTGTGACACAGCTGAAAATGCTATGAAGAATTGGCTCAAGGAAGGCATCCAACCAACTGCTATCCTAGTCGACCCACCACGCAAGGGCTTGACCGAAAGCTTCATCAAAGCAAGTGCCCAAACAGGCGCTGACCGCATCGCCTATATCTCCTGTAACGTCGCCACCATGGCGCGTGATATCAAACTCTACCAAGAGTTGGGCTATGAATTGAAGAAAGTACAGCCGGTGGATCTTTTTCCGCAGACGCATCATGTGGAGTGTGTGAGCTTGTTGGTAAAACACAGTTAATCCTCAAAAGGTTCAGTGAACCTTTTGAGTCCCACAAACGCACCATGTCGAGTGTGTGAGCTTGTTAGTGAAACGCAGTTAATCCTCAAAAGGTTCACTGAACCTTTTGAGTCCCGCAAACGCACCATGTTGAGGCGGTATGACTACTTGTACGAGCTAGATAGTAGCGAAGTAGAAGTAGATGATCTGCCCATGGGACAAGGTGAGACCGAAGGTCGAGAAGGTGCCCTGGAGTATAGCTGTCGTAGAGTAAGGAGTTTACGACGAAATGATACGGTAAGTCCGAACCGCTGAGTGTGTGACTCTACTCTTCCGATCTGAGACAGCGAAAAGTAGAAGGGTATGGTATTGGTATCAATCAATGAGTAACAAAGTAACAGCATGATTCGAAACATTTGCTTGTAATTTGCGGAGGAACATCAATATGGATGGAATAACAAAAGATTCTATAAAAACGGCTGAACTAATGAAACAATTATGGCCCCAATTGACAGATAAAGAAGCTATTGATGAAGTAAAAAAATATACGAATGGCAAAAATACTGCAATCTTTACTGAAGTTGAAGGTGACACAATTGTAGGGTTAGCACTATGTTCACTCAGATTTGATTATGTTGAAGGTTGTAAATATAGTCCTGTTGGATTCTTAGAAGGAATTATTGTCGACGAGGAATATCGTTTAAAGGATATTGCTAAAAATCTCTGTGCAAAATGTGAGGAATGGGCGAAAAATAAAGGATGTAAGGAATTTGCAAGTGACTGTACTTTAACGAATACGGATTCTATAAGATTTCATCTCAATATTGGATTTCAGGAGGCAAATAGAATTATTCATTTTAAGAAAAAATTATAATTTCGAAACGAGAATAAACTTGTTTAAACTTTATGTATCTTTAGAAAGTGTGAAAGAATGGACGGACTACGAATTACTTTTCATTAGTTAAGAATATAGTAATGTTGTAAAGTTAATCGAGGAGTTATTGGTGGATTATAGTAGTAAGATAGCTATAAATAAAGGCTGGTCAGATGATAAAAAATATTGTGTGACAGATCAAAAACAGCAAAAATATTTCTTGCGTGTTTCTGATAAGGAGAAGTTAGATTCTAAAAAATTTGAATTTGATATGATGGAGAAAGTTGCTTCTCTTGGAGTTCCGATGTGTAAACCGATTAGCATAGAACTCTGCGATGACGAAGTACATTCTTTACACGAATGGATTGGCGGAAAAGATGCTCGAGAAACCATTTTAACTGTTTCGAAAGAACAACAATACACATACGGTGTAGAAGCAGGAAGAATCCTTCAAAAAATTCATTCACTCCCTGTTACAGAAGTTCGTGAAGATTGGGAGGTCTTTTATAATCGAAAAATTGATGATAAAATCTCCAAATACAAAGAATGTCCCGTTCAATATGAAAATGGTCAGATCTTTATTGATTTTTTAAATGCAAATCGAGAATTGTTAAAAGATAGACCTCAGGTTTTCCAACATGGAGATTATCATATAGGAAATTTCATGATTGGTGAAGATCGTAAAATTTATGTCATTGACTTTGATCGATTTGATCTTGGAGATCCTTGGGAGGAATTCAATCGTATTGTTTGGTCTGCTCAAGTCTCTCCCTCTTTTGCGTCTGGTATGATAGATGGATATTTTGATCATAAGATTCCGGATTTATTTTGGAAGCTTCTCGCTATCTATATTCTAAATAACTTAGTTGGATCACTTCCTTGGGCTGTACCATACGGAGTTGAAGAAATATCAGTAATGCAACATCAAGCTAAGGAAATTTTAGAATGGTATGATGATATGAAGCAAATCATTCCTAGTTGGTATTCGAACAAGAATAAGACTGAATAATATAAATGTTGGAATATCAATTTGGGGCAATATGCCACTTTTGTTTGCTCAAATTCAAACACATCTAACTATTTTTAATACAAATGATTTTTATCACTACAGGTTGGAGTGGTACTGTAAGGAGTTTAAATATGAAATTCCATGAATTTGGTGATAGGAATTTGCCTCCTATCTTACTGATACATGGCGGTGGCAGTTCTTGGTGGAATTATCTTCGTCAAGCGCGGATCTTATCAAAAGACTACCGTGTTATTCTACCCACTTTGAATGGCCACGGCGAAGAATATCACATCGATTATGTTTCTACTGAAGATTCTGCTTTGGAGATCCTAGACTATATCAAAGCAAACTGTGGTGGGAAGTTGTTTGCGATCGGTGGCGTTTCGCTCGGAGGTCAAATTGCCATGGAGCTTTTGTCATTAGACAGCGAGATAGCTGATAAGGCCATCATAGATGGAAGCCTCTGTATTCCACAACCAAGGTTAGCTAAAATCAGCATCTTTCTAGTGGCTTTGTTTGGTAAACTGATGTTCAGTAAATTCTCTTGCAAACTTCAATTAAGCATGATGGACAAACTCTATCCTAAACTGGCTTATCCAGAGGAGATAAAAACATATTATTTGGAGGATCTGCCAAGGACGCCTATCAAAACATTGGTGACCATTTACAAAACTTATATGGGGCGTTACAAGCTGAAGGATACGATTTCTGCTAGTAAGGCCCAGGTACTGTATATCTACGGTGAAAAAGAATTGAACTGTGTGAAAGCATCGGCAAAATTATTTCAGCAGCTACATCCCAACACGATCCTGTATGAAGCAAAGGGCTATAACCATGGCTATTTATCAGCTTACCTGCCTCAAGAGTGGATTGATTTGGTTGAGCCATTTTTAAAGAGTGATCCATTGGAAATCTGATATGCTGTAAGGAGGAATCTTATGCTAGGAGCAATAGTAGGAGATATTGTTGGTTCTGTTTATGAATGGGACAATATAAAAACCAAGGACTTTCCTTTATTTCGTGAGGATTGTTTTTTCACAGATGACACAGTTATGACCTGTGCTGTTGCTGAAGCCATCATGAACGGTGGTCAGAAGGATGACTTTATTGATGCCATGAAGAAATATGGCAGAATGTATCCCGATGCTGGGTACGGGCCTAGGTTTAATACATGGATTCAAAGCAATGATTGCTCCCCTTATAATAGCTTTGGCAATGGCTCTGCCATGCGTGTTTCTCCATGTGCTTGGGTCATGGATTGTAGTTTCTGTGCCAGAACAGGAGCTTGGCCGTCCAGAAGAGCTCTTGCACGACTTTCTGCAGAAGTGACTCATAACCATCCAGAGGGGGTCAAGGGAGCTATGGCGACGTCTGATGTTATCTTTCTGTGTCGTTATTACTTTGGAGGTTACAGTGGTGACTATGGAAAACCGATCAACGATAACCCTACAAAGTGCAAGAGACTCATCAAGGAATACATAGAGCAAGAGTACGGATATAACCTTTCTCAAACACTAGATGAAATTCGTCCTACTTATCGTTTCAATGAAACCTGTCAGGATACGGTACCTCAAGCCATCATTGCTTTTCTTGAAAGTACAGATTTTGAAGATGCGATTCGAAATGCCATCTCTCTTGGTGGGGATAGTGATACTCTTGCTGCCATCACAGGGAGTATAGCAGAAGCAGCTTATGGAATCCCTGACTGGATTAAGGATAAGGCCTATACCTATCTTGATGAGCCTTTAAAAGATGTGCTTAGACGATGGGAAACTGAAGTGTTTGTCAAAAGATAAAATGAATGAGGACCCACATGTTAAAATCAAATAAGCTGATTATTTTTTTAATTTCCCTACCTTTTCTGATGGTTATTATTTTCTATTCTCTTAGTGAGCATCCTGGATATAGTGATGATGGGAATTTCGTCAGAAATCATGAGGCTGCTATTAAGAGTGAGATCATCGCACACTTAGCTCAGGAAAAGCAAGACATAAAATCTGTGACGCTCTTACCAAATACTGCTAGAGGAGAGTATGATAATGGTGGTGATGTGAGCGGACATTATCATATCTATTTTACAGCCTACGTCGATCATAATCGCGAGCGAACGATAAGCGTAGAACTATTCTTCCCAGATGCCAGCATTCCCCCATTTACCTTGTTTCCTCCCAACCCTTATAAAGACAAAGGCAAAAAGATGTCCAATTGGTTGATGGGGAATATTGAAGTATCGGAAGAAACCTCTAAATAGAAATATGAAATGAGTAAGTATGAATAGAATAGTAGACGATCAGATAACGCTTATTCCTTATTATAGGAATGATGACATCTCCCTTCTTTGGTATCAAGATAGTGAGATTTGCAAACAAGTGGATAACACTGATCAGATTTACGATGTAACAAAACTTCATAAAATGTATGATTACCTAACTTCACATGGTTCTTGCTATTATATCCAATATGAGGGAGTGTTAGTTGGAGATGTGACTCTTCAAGATCATTCAGAGCTTTCTATAGTGATCAGCAAAGAGTATCAGAATTTACAGATCGGAAGACGGTGTATTTCTGAAATGATACAGTTGGCCAAAGAGAAAAAAATGGTTAAGGTAACTGCTCAAATTTATCCTTTTAATACTCAAAGTCAAAGAATGTTTTTGGCTTTGGGTTTTCAGAAAGTAGATGAAGAGTGGTATGAATATAAGTTGATTTAGGAAAGGTGTAGATAATTTTATGTATTAAAATAATAGTCCGTATTTTATACACTAAAGAATATTAAAGTGAGAATAAACTCATTATAAAATCTAATTGAAATAGGAGAATAAATTGCCTATCTTCTATGTCTGTAACCGCTTTTTTCTGCTATAATATCACTAGATAGAAATGTGGGAGTTTCAATCATGGTTACAAAACGGTTTTTGAAAAATGTTATTGTTGCGATCGTCTCGGTTTTTATGTCCTTGGCTTTTGTTCAAGGGGTTCAAGCCCAGCAAACGGGCCTCGATTACCAGAGTCTTCATCTACTGCCTTTTAATGGCAGTAAGCAGCTTGTACTGGGGGATTTTGATCATTTAGGTCGTGCGACCTCAGCTCATATTCAGCTGCAGGACAAGGATGAGCCAAAGAAAAAAAGAGAACCACGTCTCAGCTATAATCCGGTTGGCTGGCACAATTATAAGATTGCTTATGGAAACAAGGGAAAGAAGGCCTGGTTGTTCCATAGAGGGCATTTGATCGGCTATCAGTTTAGTGGTCTGACCAATGAAGGGAAAAATCTGGTTCCTCTAACTGCCTGGACCAATACGGGGAATTATAAAGGAACAGCGGATAGTAATGTGGAGGGCATGCTCTACTACGAGAAACGACTCGATAGCTGGCTTGCTACCCACCCCAATTATTGGCTGGACTACAAGGTGACTCCGATCTATACTGGAGATGAATTAATTCCTCGGCAGGTGACCTTGCAATATGTAGGAATTGATCGAGATGGCAACCTTTTACCTATCCATCTAAGTAGTCCCAAAGAGTCGGTAGATGCTTATGGGATCACCACCGTGACCTTGGACAACTACTCTAAGAATGCGACCATTGACTATCTGAAGGGGACCGCGACTCCATCCTTGGTGCCGACAGAGCCAAGTAGTCAAGCACAACCTTCAAGTACGCCTGTAGAGACGCAACCAAGTCAAGCCCCTCAACCGAGTCAGCCAGCAGTGCCTGCACAGCCCGTTCAACCTGTAGAGCCTGCAGCACCAACTCCTCAACTAGCTCCAGTTGTTTATGTGGCCAGAAATGGGAGTGCGGATGTCTATTGGTACTCACTAGATAATATGCCTCGCAATACTAATTTTTCTAAGGTTGTTCAAATGTCGGAAGAGCAAGCGCTGAGTCTTGGAAAGCGGCATACAAGTAAGGAATGAGTATAAGTTATTTTGATAATGAGAAAGCCCAATTGTTGGGCTTTTTGTTGTAGGGTAAGTACTAAATAGGAGAACTAAAATGATTGAAATATGCTATAATAATAGGACGGAGGTAGAATATGACCTTAGATGTAGATAAAGAAAAAATGATGATTATGGGTGTGATTTTTGACAACAAAAAGGTTTTTAAGAGCGTCTGGTTTGCTCTGAGCACCAATATGATTGAAGGATGGCATCCCACGGTAGAAGATGTGGAGCGACTGAGAGAAGAGGCAGTTGCATTAGGAGTTGGATAATGGTCAGAAAAATATATGATGGGTATGATTATATAGACCCTGATAATTTATACACCTATCCCCATTCATCTGTTCTCATAAATAAATTTAATGAGAAAAATGATAATAAAGCACGAGAATTAGAATATCGTTTAGTAGCAAGTCAAAGTTTAAAACTGTTTATTAATCCAATTGAAGTAAATACTGTTTCAGATATTTTAAAGATTCATAAGTTTCTTTTTGAAGGAATGTATACTTGGGCAGGTCAATACCGTCAAGTAAATATCTCTAAAAGTGGAAATGCTTTTATGCCAGTTCAGTCTTTTGATATGGCAGAAAAATTTTTAAATACCTTGCTTTCAAACTATTTACTTAACGCAAAAAATAAAATTGAGATTTGTAAAAGTTTAGCTGAGATATTAGATAATCTAAATTATTTTCACCCATTTCGAGAAGGAAATGGTCGTACTCAACGAGAAGTTATCCGTTCTTTAGCTTTGATGAAAGGCTATGAATGTGAAATTTCAATTGGTTTAGATGATGATATCTATCACTTATATATGGATGGAACAGTTTATGGAGATACTAGTAAGCTCGAACAACTGTTCAATAAACTATTAACAGAAATATAGATCTGTAGTATATTTTAGTAGGAAACAGTATAAAGTGATGCTTATAAGGTAAAGTCATTGCTTCAACAAAAATCTTTAAGCCCAATCGCTGGGCTTTTTGTGTAGCATTACAATCTTAAAAAGTTAGAGGTCTAAAATTTTTTCAAGATCTTGCAAACCTTTTTCTAAAGTTGTATACTAGAGTGAGTTTTGTGTAATCGTTTGCATAAAACAGTGAATGATGAAAAGAGAGTATAGTAGGAGACGAGACAGATGGAATTAACAGCGATTTACCACCGGCCTGAATCGGAGTATGCCTATCTTTATAAGGATGGCCAGCTCCATATTCGCATCCGGACCAAGAAAGAGGATATCAAACGGATTGTCTTGCACTATGGGGATCCTTTTATTTTTATAGAGGATCTATATGAGGCGACCAAGGAAATGGACAAGGTGACGACCGATGACCTCTTTGATTATTGGCAAGTATCGGTATCTGTTGGCCATGCCCGGATCCAGTACCTCTTTGAATTAGAGGATAGAGCGGGAGAGAAGATCTTGTACGGGGACCGGGGTGTGGCAGCCTACACCAAGGAGAACCTGGACTTCGTCATGAACGGTTTTAAGCTTCCTTTTATCCATGAGATTGATGGTTGTGCTGTTCCGGATTGGGTGGCTCAGACGGTTTGGTATCAGATTTTTCCTGAGCGCTTTGCCAATGGGAATCCAGCCATCTCGCCAGAAGGCGTCCGTCCTTGGGATGCCTCTATTGCTCCTCAAATCTTGGATTTCTTTGGTGGAGATTTGCAGGGGATCATTGATCACTTGGACTACTTGCAGGAGTTAGGAATTACAGGTCTCTACCTTTGCCCGATTTTTGAATCACAGAGCAACCACAAATACGACACCATAGATTACTTTAAAATCGATCAACATTTTGGTGATAAGGAAACCTTCCGCCAGTTGGTGAAAGAGGCTCACGCGCGTGGGATGAAGATCATGCTGGATGCCGTCTTCAACCATATTGGCTATGATTCACCCCAATGGCAGGATGTGGTCAAACACGGGGAGGATTCGATTTACAAGGACTGGTTCCATATCAAAGAGTTCCCTGTCTCCTCAGAAAATCTGTGGAATAGTCGCGACTTGTCTTACCATGCTTTTGCCTTTGCAGGCTATATGCCCAAGCTCAATACGGCTAATCCAGAGGTGAAGGCCTATCTTTTGAAGGTTGCGACATACTGGATTGAAGAGTTTGATATTGATGCTTGGCGACTGGATGTGGCTAATGAAATCGACCATCAATTCTGGCGGGATTTCCGTAAGGCGGTCTTAGCCAAGAAGCCGGATCTCTATATTCTCGGAGAAATCTGGCATTCGTCCCAACCATGGCTCAAGGGCGATGAGTTCCATGCAGTGATGAACTACCCCCTCTCTGAAAGTATCAAGGATTATTTTCTGCGGGGGCATAAGGAGACCCAACGCTTCATTTGGGAGATCAATAGCCAGTCTATGTACTACAGGCAGCAGATCTCTGAGGTTATGTTTAACCTCTTAGACTCGCATGATACAGAGCGTATCCTGACGACGGCTAAAGGCGATCTCCAGTCTGTCAAGTCTGCCCTCGCCTTCCTCTATCTGCAACGCGGAACGCCCTGTATCTATTATGGAACAGAGCTAGCCCTCATTGGTGGTCCAGACCCAGATTGTCGTCGTGTCATGCCTTGGGAGCGCGTGTCAGCGGACAATGATATGCTGAACTTTATGAAGGATTTGATCCAGCTACGAAAAGAAGTGGCAGAGTTGATCCAGCATGGTAAAGTGGGTCTGAAAGAAGTAGAGCCGGATGTGGTGTCAGTAGAATGGCAGCATGAAGGCCACATTCTCAAAGCCTACTTTAACCACTCCAAGAAAAACGTTGTCCTAGAAAGAGAACAAGCAGATCTGATCAGCCATGGAAGAATTTCTGATGATCGATTGATCATTCAGCCAAATGGATTTGTTATTTATAGAGAAGAGCTAAACGTATAAAACTATTTCTAATGGACGCATTTGTGTGCTATTTTCCGAAATCCTTTAGTTGTACATTCCCCTCCATAGGTGTATAATGTGTCCTTAGATAAACAAATGAGGAGTTTACTATGGAATTGAAAGATTTTACAGAAAAAGAACAAGAACAAATCAAGCAAGGATTGAGCACGGCTGAGCTTTCTGATAAGGAAGCAGCGAAGAAATTGCTTGCTCTTGTACCGCAAGAATGGATTAAACGCATTCCTTTCTTTGTCAGAGGGCATGCGACGACTAAGACAGTTGAGCGTGTAGCCAAACAATACCCTGAACTCTATGCCGTGGCGAAACGTCAAGGGGACCTTCCTGAAAAAGAAGGAGAAGAGCTCCGCAAGATTATGACAGCTATCTTTGAAGAAAAGATGAACAAACACAAGATTAAATAAGATTTTATAATACTTTGTCATTTTTTATTTCACATAGAATGAGTGATTGCAGTTGAAATGCAGTCACTTTTTTATTTACTAGCCATAGAGACTTTTACACTAGTAAATAAAAATGAACAATATTTCATGATATAATACTAATGAAAGCAGTTCCAGAGGGATGAAAATTTCATTGGAGAAAAACAAGTAAAGGTAGTCATGATGAAAAAGTTTTTGATATTTATTTTTACAATTTTTGGATTATTTGCAGGAATGCTAGCTCTTATAGTAATTGATTATGAAATAAATTATAATAAATGGATAAATTCGCGTTCAGGATCACAGTTGACTAATCCTGAACAAAAATACTCTTCTTCAAGTGATGGAAATAAGGATGATTTTGAATCATCAAAACAAGAATACGCTTCTTCAAGTGACAAAAAAAATAAGGATGATTTAGAATCATTAATGAATATGTTTAAGAAAAGAGTTTATCCTTTACCTTTACTAGATGCAGAATATACAAGTGCATATGCAACAGCTAAAGAATTTTTAAAGAAATCTCCTTTATCGATGCAGCAAATTAAAAATGATCTTACTAAGAATGACAGGTATTCAGAAGATGCTTCCCTGTATGCTATCGATAAGCTTAATATAGACTGGAAAGAGCAAGCACTTTTAAAAGCAAAATCATATCAAATGTATCATTATTCAAAAGAAAAGTTAGTTGATCAACTTATAAAATTTGATCTATTTACTCAAGAAGAGGCTGATTATGCTGTGGAGCAAGGTCATTTTGATTGGAAAGAGGAAGCTGTTAAAGCAGTGGAATCTTTTGGAAGCGGTGGCAACTATTCGAAAGAAAGATTATTAGAAAAACTTGTTGAAATAAGAAAGTTTACTCAAGAGGAAGCGGAGTACGCAATAGAACATGCCAAAATAGATTGGTCTGATTAAACGATAATTTTAATTTTGATTTTTGTAACATATTAAAGAGCTGGACAGTCTGCCAGCTCTTTTTTGTTACTTATAAACTTTTCTCATTTCGTAAAAAATAGTTGGAGCAAAGCTAGTTTTAAACTATAATAGAGGAAAAGGATTATCGATATGAAAAATTTATAGAACAAACATTTTAATCAATAGAGAAGGAACCAGTTTATGAAACCATCTAAAAAATTCATGCTCCTTACTAGCTGTGCCTTGGCGATCTTTGCTTTAGTGGCTTGTAGTAGCAACCAAAAGCAATACAAGGAAAAGCAGGCAAGTTCCACTGTGCAGAAATCTAGTTCAGATAAGGAGCGCTACAAGGGAAGCTACAGCAACCTCAACAGCAAGGCAAGTGTCGAAGAAGTCCGGACTCTTTTGTCTGCTTATTTGGATAAGGACAGTGTAGATAAATTTCTAGGTCTAGTAACGGACTACGATAGCATTGTCGGCTCTGTTGGCTTAACGGGTGACTTCAGCAAGTTCAAGAAAACAGACTACAATGTTGAGAAGATCAGTGACTTGTGGACCAAGAAAAAGGGCGATTTCGTCGGGACCAACTGCCGGATCAATAGCTATACTCTTCTGAAGAATCGCATAGAGATTCCTAAGATGAAAGCGGATAGTGAACTTTTATTCGTGGATAATGATGCCATTGACAAAGGGAAGATCTTCGATGAGGCAGACAAGGAAGCCTTTAACATTCTGTATTCACGGGTTTTGACAGAGGCGACAACAGATGTCAAAGTCCATGCCAAGAAGATGGAAGAGTATTTTTCTCATTTCAAGTTCAATGAAAATGCGCGCATGCTTTCCGTTATCGTTCATGATAACCTAGATGGAAATAGCCTTTTTGTCGGGCACGTCGGTGTCTTGGTTCCTGCCAAGGACGGCTATCTCTTTGTCGAAAAGCTGACCTTTGAAGAGCCCTATCAAGCCATCAAGTTTGCGACCAAGGAAGATGTCTACAAATACTTGGAGACCAAGTACCAAGATTACACGGGCGAAGGTCTGGCTAAGCCCTTTATCATGGACAATGAAAAATGGGTTGAGATGAAGTAGAGGATGAAAGACAGCGTGTTAGAATTTAGAAAGATAATGGAGTATGCTCCGATTCTATTTGTGCTAGTTTTCTTGCTCGTTTTCAGTCTTCTCCTTTTCCTGAGAAGAAGGGCAATCGCGAGGCGTAGTAGTGGTCCCTTCTTTGCTCCTTTCCATATTAGCCTTGGAATCTTCTATATCCATGTCGCTCTGTGTTTCAGTCGGCGAATGATCCCACTGAAAGAGATCAAGCAAATCACCTATGCAATTTTTCGTGGACGATCTGGTGGCGGGGCTCGCTATGCTTTTTATATCGAGCTTAGAAATGGAAAGACTATTCCCTTCTTTTTTGGAAAAAGCAAGCGGAATGAAGAGCTGGTGGAGAAGCTAAAACGAAATGCAGGTAGGTATGGGTTTAAGGTAGATCATTTGCCATAGAATACAAACATATGTAGAAAACAAAACGAGTATTATATCCTTAAAAACGATGGTGAGCAATTCTAGGAAAGAATATATTCATTATCGGCCTTGTATCATAAAACGCAAAATTTATGGATCTGTGTCATGACTCATGCCTGTATTAATTCCTTGTCTCAGATGATAGTGAATGAAGATGGATGGCTATCTATCATCAGTAAAATTCTTATAATTAGTTTAGCAATTATGATTGCAAGAAAGAAGTATATAACTGTAAAGGAGGAAAAATGAGCAAATTTATTTCAAAACAATCAGTCGCTATCTGGTATGCACTGACTGCCCTCCTTGATACTTTTATAGTGGGGCAAGTGATCCTTTGGTGTTTCCCAGATGGGACTAGTATGGGTGCCTCGCTATTGTTTATTCTAATGAACTGTATTCCCATGATAGTGGCTGCTGTTTTTTCTCTTGTGTTGAGTGAAATCAACTCCTTGGGAGAATTTTTCAAAAAGGTCTTTCTTCAAAAAGAAAGTTCCCTGTCCTGGATCCTAGCATTCTTCATCCCCATCATCTATTATGGGATTTCCATCCTGCTTATGAACGTTCGCTTTACTGGGAACTCCCTCTTGGCCTTCTTCCTTTATTTCCCATGGACCTTATTATATGGCGGTCTGGAAGAAGTCGGTTGGCGTTGGTTTTTACAAGATCATCTTTCCTTTAGTAAGCACTTTATACCTAAAATGATGGTTCTTTCCATTGTCTGGTTCCTCTGGCATATTCCTATTTATCAACTCCCTTGGATTACTGCAGGTTCGTCCAACTATCTCATCTTTTACCTGATGATTTTAGGTAATACCTTCCTATTTGGAGCGCTCAAGGAGTATTCAAAAGGAGCTGTTCCTTGTATCCTCGCTCATATGTTGATCGATAGTCTAGCTGTCCTCATGCTGGTACAGAGCTCTCTTCCTCAGATTATCCTTCTGGTTAGTTTCGAAATTCTAGTATCCTCTTGGCTGGTGGCTGCACGAAAATCAGAGAAATAGAGTTGTACCTCTTTCGGTGGGAGTCCGTCATCTTTACCCTTTAGGACTTCAATGTAGAGTCCATAAAATGGTATAATCAGTTTAACGAAGATGCTAGAGATAGGACCAAAGTATCAACACAGTGTCATTCTTATCTATAATGAGAGAGGGGGAAGACTATGCAAAAAACCTTTCAGTTGTTGCGAAGAGGAGATATAGAGGGAGTCCGTCAGATATTGGATAAAAAGCCTGAAGAAGTCAATGCTGTTTCGGGTGACAAACCCAAAAGAGATCAGGGACAGTCGCTCCTACAAGTCGCTATCAAATCGGGACATTTAGATATTGCAGACTTACTTATTGATAGAGGAGCAGATCTTAACTTTATTGAAGAGCCGACAGAGCTGAATCCATTTTGTCAACCAGTCCTCCAAACAGCGGGTGGACGAGCTGTATTTGACTGCCGGCGCATGATCAAACGCTGGAATGGTCAATATGAGATGTATTCGTCTAAGGAAAAGGCTGACCAGTCTTTCAAGGTTTTTGAGAAAATGTTGGAACTTGGGGCCGATATTTCTCAGAAAGACAGCCATGGTGGGACTTTGTTGCAAACTATTTTAATTGAAACCAAGGAAGTTCTGCCATCTTATTATTGGAAAACAAAAGAAACAAGCGATAATGTCCTCATAACGGATGAATTGCGTCATGATTTAAATCGTATTTATGATCTATTAATTCGTTACGGTGTGACTGCGGACGAAATAGCGGTCTATCAGAAGATTCCTCTCAAAGAACTTTACCAAGACAGTCCGACCATGGAGTTCTTAAATCGGTTAGATCAGAGCAGATCTTGATAAGCATTTGAATACTAGTTTGAAGAGCCTCAGGGCTCTTTTCATTTGATCTGATAGAGCTAGAAGCAGTAGAAAATTTTAGACCGGATTTTCTTTAAAAAATGGATACAAATCCATGATGAAATAGAGTATACTAGTTTGTGTAAGACCAATATTTTTAAGTACCTAATTCAGGAGGGCAGTTTATGTCACAAGAAACTACTTACATCATGGCGATTGACCAAGGAACCACTAGTTCACGGGCTATCATTTTTAACAAAAAAGGCGAACAAGTTAGCTCTAGTCAAAAGGAATTCACTCAGATTTTTCCACAGGCTGGTTGGGTGGAGCACAATGCCAATGAGATTTGGAACTCGGTTCAGTCGGTGATCGCTGAGGTCTTTATCGAAAGTGGCATCAAGCCCAATCAAATAGAGGCGATCGGCATTACCAATCAACGGGAAACGACAGTTGTTTGGGATAAGAACACGGGGCTTCCTATTTACAATGCCATTGTCTGGCAATCACGGCAAACTGCTCCACTGGCTGAAGAGCTCAAAAACCAAGGCTATGTAGAAACCTTCCATCAAAAGACAGGTTTAGTCATTGATGCCTACTTTTCAGCGACTAAAGTTCGTTGGATCTTGGACCATGTTGATGGGGCGCAAGAAAGAGCTGAAAAAGGAGAATTGCTCTTTGGAACCATTGATACTTGGCTAGTCTGGAAGTTGACGGATGGAGCTGCCCACGTGACAGACTATTCCAATGCAGCCCGTACCATGCTTTACAATATCAAGGAACTGAAATGGGACGATGAAATCTTAGAAATCCTCAACATTCCTAAAGCCATGCTTCCTGAGGTGCGGTCAAACTCTGAAATCTATGGCAAGACAGCGCCTTTCCATTTCTACGGTGGACAAGTGCCGATTGCAGGAATGGCGGGGGACCAGCAGGCTGCTCTCTTTGGTCAATTAGCCTTTGAACCTGGTATGGTCAAGAATACTTATGGAACTGGATCCTTCATCATTATGAATACGGGTGAGGAGATGCAGTTATCAGAAAATAACTTGCTGACGACGATTGGTTATGGGATTAATGGTAAGGTCTACTATGCCCTTGAAGGATCTATCTTTATCGCTGGAAGTGCCATTCAATGGCTTCGTGACGGTCTGCGTATGATCGATCATTCACCTGAATCCGAGGCCTATGCTCTGAAGTCCCAGAACCAGGATGAAATCTATGTGGTCCCTGCCTTTACGGGTCTTGGAGCACCATATTGGAATCAAGAGGCGCGTGGTTCTGTCTTTGGGCTTACCAGGGGAACAACCAAGGAAGACTTTATCAAGGCAACCCTTCAATCCATTGCCTATCAAGTACGCGATATTATCGACACCATGCAGGTAGATGCCAAGACTCCTATCCCTGTCCTAAAAGTAGACGGAGGAGCAGCGAAAAATGATTATTTAATGCAGTTTCAGGCAGATATTCTTGGAATTTCGATTGCTCGCGCGAAAAACTTGGAAACAACGGCTTTAGGAGCAGCCTTCCTAGCAGGTCTGACCGTAGGCTATTGGAAGGACTTGGAAGAATTAAAATCTCTTCATGGAGCAGCCCAAATCTTTGAACCCAAGATGAATGAATCCCGAAAGGAAGAGCTATACAAGGGGTGGAAGAAAGCAGTCAAAGCCACTCAAGTATTTGCGGAGTCTGATGACTAAAGGGATCAATCAAACGAATAGTTTATGAGAGAGAGTGGGACAGAAATCGGTAATTCGTTAGAATTCGATTTCGTCGTCCCACCTCCGCACAGTTGAGTAGGGCTTTAAAAGCTGATGAAATCAGCGTAATAGAGCCCACTCAACCACTGCGTCTTGCTCGACAATTCAAAGACAATTGAGAGGCTAGGACTTTTGTCCCACTCTCTTTTTATGTATCTTTCAGAATAGGACAGTTATCTATTTTGGTTAAAAGCCATATTCTATTTCACGTTCCAGTTCATTTATCACTAAATAAAAATATCATATAAATAAACTATTTTTTTGAAAAAATAGGCTAGAGATTGAAATATTTTTCACAAAAGAGTATACTGTTAGCATAGTTTTGGAAGGAACTGATGATAGATTCACCCAAAACTAGTTGTCAACCCTTGCTGTTCTTCTATGAACGTTTGCTGGTATCGTTGATACCAAGGAGGAATCATATGTCTAAAGTAGCTATTGTCACAGGTGCTGGTCAAGGAATCGGTTTTGCAATCGCAAAACGTTTGGTGCAAGATGGCTTCAAGGTCGGAGTATTGGACTACAATGCTGAAACAGCTGAAAAAGCAGTTGCTGAGTTATCAGCAGATAATGCTTTTGCAGTCGTAGCTGATGTGTCTAAACAAGAAGAAGTGGCTGCAGCTTTCCAAAAAGTTGTGGATCATTTCGGAGACTTAAACGTCGTCGTTAACAACGCTGGTGTTGCGCCAACTACACCACTTGATACAATTACTGAAGAACAATTTACACGTACATTTGCTATTAATGTTGGTGGTGTGATTTGGGGTGCACAAGCAGCTCAAGCTCAGTTCAAAGCACTAGGTCATGGCGGAAAAATCATCAATGCAACTTCACAAGCAGGTGTTGTAGGTAACCCTAACTTGACTGTCTATGGTGGTACTAAGTTTGCAGTTCGTGGGATTACGCAAACTTTGGCACGTGACTTGGCTGATTCAGGAATCACTGTCAATGCTTATGCACCAGGTATCGTTAAGACTCCAATGATGTTTGACATTGCTCATGAAGTAGGTAAGAACGCGGGCAAAGACGACGAATGGGGTATGCAAACATTCGCTAAAGATATCACTTTGAAACGTCTTTCAGAACCAGAAGATGTAGCAGCAGCAGTCAGCTTCCTTGCTGGACCAGATTCAAACTACATCACAGGACAAACCATTATCGTAGATGGTGGAATGCAGTTCCATTAAGATGAAAAAAGAGGTTGGGATCAACATCCTAACCTCTTATTTTGTACATTCACAATAAAAGAAACAGAGATCAAAAAAACCACTCCCGAAAGGGAAGTGGTTCTGTGTTGGTTCTTATTTGAGACCGTATTTTTTGTTGAAACGATCCACACGTCCATCTGCTTGAGTGAACTTTTGACGTCCAGTGTAGAATGGGTGTGAGTCTGATGAAATTTCAACACGGATCAATGGGTAAGTTTCACCTTCGAATTCAACTGTTTCGCTAGAGTACTTAGTTGAACCGCTGAGGAACTTGTAACCAGTAGTAGTGTCCATGAAGACAACGGGGCGATATTCTGGATGGATATCTTTTTTCATTTTGCAATATTTCCTTTCTGCCATGGTCTCTTTCCGAGCCATAGATTGTTACTAAGCTAGTTTACCAAATTTCCAGGATCTTGACAAGTATTTTCACTAATTTTATTTAAAATAATGATCAAAAAAATCACCCTGGAAGGACCAAGGTGATGATGATCATATTATTGTTCAGATTGATTTGAATCTTTTGGTGCTTCAACTGGTTGGTCAGCTTGTCCTTCAGTGTGTTCGTGTGATTCTTTTTTGATTTCATCTACAGCAGTTTTTACAGTAGAAGTTGTCACACGTCCAACAGATTGGGCAAATCCTTTACCTGATTCAGCAAGTTCTTCGAATGTTCCTTTAGTGATTTTACCACCTGACATCGCCAAGAGACCAGTCACAACAATAGCGATAGATGCGATCAAAGCAAGGATCAAACCAAAGCCAATTGAAACGCCATAACCATTGAAGTCAACAGCGTACTTGTTCACACCGAAGACATCGATCAATGTTACGATAGTTGAGAGAGCTCCTGCTACGATAACACCAATTGCAAAACCTTTTGGTAGTGAAGATTTTACATCGTTCAAGCAAGCAAGGACAATCGCAACGACTGCGAAGATAATAACAAACCATCCATCTCCGCGAAGGCCATTCCAGGTGTATGAACCAAAATTTCCAGCATTAAGGTTTGCCCATGGCAAGAAAGAGCTAAGAATCGCTACCGCAAATGAAAACCCCATTACCAAGATAAAAAGGCTGAGAAACCGTTCTCAGCCTTCGTTTGTGCGTGCCACTTCTTGTAGCTCTTGGTAGATTTGGTCGTTTTCTTCGAGGGAGTAGGAGTTAGCTCCACTAGCTAGTGGATGGCCACCACCATTATGACGTTTGGCAATTTCGTTAATCACTTTTCGTTTGCTACGCATCCGGACACGGAAGTGACCGTCGGCCTGCTCGACAAAGATGGCCCAAACAGATACGGTATCGATGCGTCCAGGGGCTCCGACAATTGCAGCAGTCTCTGAATCCCGTAGATCGAATTTCTTCAAGAGCTCTTGTGTCAAGGTCACACGCGCAGCACCATGTTCATCGATCTCAAGATGGTCATAGACATAGCCTTGAAGCTTAGCGGTTTTGAGATTGATCGTATCCATCTGACGAGCAAGTGCTGTAAAATCAAAGGGAATGCTTCGAAGAGTTGCAGCGATCTCAAAGGTCCGAGTCGAAGTAGCAGGATAAAGGAAGCGACCTGTATCGCCGACAATCCCAGCATACAGGAGACGAGCAGCACTCACAGGAAGTTCAAGATCCAATTCCTTAGCAAAAAGTGCGATTAACTCACTGGTAGAGCTTGAGTCTGTATCAACCCAGAGCAGATCGCCATATGCATCGTCATTTGGATGGTGGTCGATCTTGATCAGGAAATCACCAGTCATATAGCGTTTGTCATCGATTCGGGGAGTATTGGCCGTATCACAGACAATCACCAAAGCTCCAGCATAGTCCTCATCCTTGACTTCATCCATTTCAGCAAGCCAAGTCAAGGTCGGTTCATCATAGCCAGTTGCCAAAACCCGCTTTTGAGGGAAGTGCGCACTCAGGAGATCCCGCAAGCCCACCTGGCTACCAATCGCATCCGGATCCGGATTCTGATGACGGTGGATAATAATCGTGTCATAAGCTTGAATTTTTTCAAGAATTTCATTCATTACGTTCATACATTACCTCATTTTCTCTGTCAATTTTAACATAAGAAAGGCCCATCAAGCAAGCATTTATCACTAATTAGGAGCTGTGGAAGCGGTTTTACATAAGTTCAATATTTTGGTAGAATGGATGAATAGATTTAGTATGGGAGGGACTAGGATGATCGAAATTAAAAGTAATGCTGATACGGCACAAGAGTTAGCAGCTTCTTTAAAAAGTAGTGGGGATGCACTTTCGGGAGTTGCATCAGCTTCAAAAGATGAACAAACCAAATTATCTGGTAATGATGCGGCCCATCAAGCCATTGATACTGCTAAAACCAAAGTAGAAGAAATTGCAGCAGCGATTGAGTCAATTGGGACCAACCTGCAAAGCGTTTCAACTGGATTTACAGTAGTGGATGAAGCGGCTGCAGCGAGCATTCAATAGCTTGAAAGAGTAGGAAGATGAATCACGATCAACAACTATCGGAATTAAGAATACAAGAAGACCAACTTTCCCAAAAAGAAAGAGAAATTGTAAGAGAAAAAAGAAATCTGGAAGATGAGTTGAACCGCTTTGAGGGCTATAGCTCTGATGCGCACCGTTATTTATGGGATGCATTTGAATCCTATCCTTCCTCTAGAAATTTTTTTGACCAACTTCAAGAGGGATTTCTTCATGAATCACGAAAAATTTCAAATAGTTATTTAGAAGAGCTGGATGAATTAGCTATTCAAAAAAGAAAAGTCGAAGATGATTTAAATGATATCTATCATGAACGGAAAAAATTAATGATTGAAAAGGAGTGTGACGATGGGAATTGAAGTTTATCGCGGTAGTTTGGATAGCCAAGCTAGTAGCACAGGGACGATGATTGAGCAACAATTGAAAGCTTATGAATCACTAGAAACATCATTAACTCAAATAGAAAATTCTGCCTCGCGCTTGTCTGGCCAAGCTTACGACTCTTTTAGAAGCTTTGTGACAAGTGTTGTCCAGCCATTGAAGGAGGCCGGAGTAGCTTTAGCAGAAGCTACACAAGAAAGTGTGAAGAAGCTTCCAGCATCCTATCGCTCGGAGGTGGCTGACGAGGACTTACAGGAAGAAAAGTTGGTTTCTGATATTGAACAGTGTGATCGGATGATTGCTATCTTTCATGCAGAGATCAATGAAATTGCTGCTAGTAAATCGACTAGTGCTGGAGATTTTCAAAGGTTGCAGAGATTACAGAGGATTCAAGGCTTAAACGTATTAGAAAGTATTTTTAAAGCTACTAAAAATAAACTACAAGAAAAATTAAATAAACTCAGAGCGTTTAATGCATCATCGCCAAGTATCTTCTGGGAAATTGATGTCTTAGCCCAAGCTATTCAAATAGCTGTCAATCAAATTAACGTAGCGTGGAATCCAAATACTGGAATGTATTCTATTCCAAAGGATTTATCCTGGTCTGATCTCGTAAATGAAACGATTAAGAATAAAGAGTTTGAAAATGAATATTTGCCAACGAAACCAAAGGATGTATCAGCGTTCGAATATAACCAATTTCTCACGGGATTACGTGAACAATCAGTGAACCTTAAAGAAATAGATGGTTGGGATAAGGATGCCATCAAAGGTTATGTCAAAGGCGTTTCAAAAAGAACAGCAGATATCAAGACAGGTAGCGAGTTAAATGCAAGGAGAGATGCTTTATATGCGGAAACCAAGGAGATTGGATCTGATATTTATACAGAGATGTATGCTAGTAGTAAACTTGATTCGAAAGCAAAAATAGAACTTGTTCTTAAGCAATTAGGTGCAGAAACGGATGGTAATCAGTTTATGCATTTGACAAGCAAGACTCATAAAATTTCAGAGAACCTACCACCACACGGTGATTTCAACATGTATTTCAGACGTGATGTTGTAAAAGCATTCGGTGATAAACATCTTAATTCATTGAAAGATAAAAAACTTACTGATGAAGAACGCAATAATGAACTAAAGAAAATTAGTCAAAAAGAAATTGCATTGCGGCAGCAAGTCCATTTCTTCCGTTATTACTTGGATCGTCAAGCAATTTACTATATTCGCAGTCACTACGAAGGCGCAAATGATTACGAAAAACTGTTAGCATATGGTAAAGAAAATAATATTGAATTTGATTACACAACCGGCTCTAACTACCATAACCGCTTTAATCCAAAATATGGCTTTAAACGTCCGTATAATATGAAAGTTCAAGTCCCTCAGGGCAATTCAGCTAAAGGAAAAGATTTGAACAATGCCCGGATGGTGGAGTTTATTGTGAATTTGGATACCGGCGAGTTTGATAGCCAATGGGATGCCTATGACAAGCACAAACTAGCAAATGGTCGTTATGATTCCGATCCAGATCATTATTCTAAAGATGAATTAAGGGAAATTGCCAATACAGAATCATTCAACTATGGACCTTCAAAAGGTCAAAATTCAGATGTTACTAAGTTTTACGAAGGTAAACATGGAATGCTCGATGTGGATGGTACTCCCGAGCCAGCTACTAGAGCTAGAGCTAAAGAGTTATTCCGTTATGAAGATGATTTTGATAAAAAAGATGAAAAGACTGGACATAAAGGTCAATTTGTGGATATTGTAAGGAAAGGGAACCAAGATTATGAAACATGGCAACGAAATACAAAAGGAATGTCAGAAGAAGAAAAAGTGGAAGAGTATAATAAATTTAAGAATACCGTTGGTAATAATAATAGGGGCTATGATGCTTATTCTTCTAAGTCTAAGTAGTTGCAGTAACAATCAACCGGCATTGAATATTTTAAATAGACAGCGATTTGTTATGATCAAAATGGGAGATCCAACCGAAGAGCATTTTGAGGTTGGGGTGGATCTTGATAAAAAGGAATATTACTATAATGATGAGACAGCGGTGAAGGACGATACAGTTTATGGTGGTTATAAAGCGGACTGGGATCGTAAACAATATTACAACTCTGCGGTGAATGAAGAACTCTCGTCGGTATTATTGAGCAGCAAAATTACTATGGATGAAATTAAGAAATCCAACTATCAAATTACTAGTTCACCGAAAAGGTTTGTGGACGATAAATTATTGAAAGAAAAAAATCCCCCGGAATTTGAAGCGATTTATTTAAAGAAGAATCGTCAATTCACCAAGATCCGCATCACCTACAACAAAGAATTTCTACCAACAAAAATTGAGTGGTACTATAAGGGTGAAGAAGGACTAAAATGGTACACTTGGCGCACCTATTCGTATCCCTTCAAAAATAAGTCTGATTTTGATAAAAAGCTGGATGAAGAAATTGAAAATATTAAAGAAATTCAAGAGGAAAATGAGGGAGATTAACCTAGTTTTGAGATAAAGCTGAGCTTACATATGTCTCAGCTTTTTGAATAGTTTAACACTTCACTTTGGATGTATATTTTGCTAGAATGTGATGGATATGATGAAAGAAATTAAACAGAGAGGATTCAGTTCGAAAGTCTTTCTAGTTGCTTTGTCTCTAGTAGTTGTTGCTGGTGTTTTCATTGCATTCCGCAGAGGCAAGATTCAAGAAAATTCAAAATCGATATTAGAACAACAGCGGTTTATTGTTGTGGATGATTCGGGCGATGAAAATTTATATCGATCTTATTTTGAGAATGGCTATGACTTGAGGAGCAATAATTCTTATAGTAAAACTCAAGTAGTAGTAAAAAATGGGAAGATGTATGATGGTAGTTCAGATGAAAAGCCTGATGACAGATATCATTTATTCTTATACCAAAATGTCACTTCCGCAATTCTGAATTTAAAGGTTTCAAAAGATGAGATCGAACAATCAAACTTTATCATTGAGCGAGATCCGAAATCTCTAATCACAAAATCACTAGTGAAAGGAAAAATGACACCTGAATTTGAGGCTAGAGTTTTAGATAAAACTGACCAATTTTCCAAAGTTCGGATCACCTATAATCAAAATTATTTACCGATCAAACTTGAATGGTATTTTAAAGGGAAAGATGGGTTGAAGTGGTATACCTGGAGCCGTTTTTCATATCCCTATCAAACTGAATCTGAATTTAATAAGAAACTAGATGAAGAAATCCAGCGTATTAAAGATATTGAAGAGGAGTATGAGTTGGAGGCGAAGAACGGATAATAATTGAACGATTAAAGAAATTCAAGAAGAAAATGAGGGTGATTAGGTTGAATCGGTCCAATTTCTTGAAACGTGTCCCTTCGTTCAGTATATCAGGAAAGGTTTCGTGCAAAATGCTTGAAAAAGTGATATAATACGGGAAATAGCTTTTGGGAGGAAATTATGACTGTAGCGAAGATTGTTTTTGCTAGTATGACTGGAAATACTGAAGAAATTGCTGATATCGTAGCGGACAAATTCCGTGATCTTGGTGTCGAAGTAGATGTGGATGAGTGTACAACTGTGGATGCTGAGGACTTCCTTGATGCAGATATCGCAGTGGTAGCGACTTATACTTACGGTGATGGAGAGCTTCCAGATGAGATCCAAGATTTCTACGAAGATTTGGCTGGCCTTGATCTCAAAGGTAAACTTTACGGTGTGGTAGGATCAGGTGATACCTTCTACGATGAATTCTGTAAAGCAGTTGATGATTTCGACCGTTGCTTCGCTGCGACTGGTGCTGAAAAAGGTTCTGAATGTGTCAAAGTTGATTTGTCTGCAGAAGACGAAGACATTGAAAAATTAGAAGCCTTTGCAGAAGAACTTGTAGCACAAGCAAATTAATGACAAAGAGGCTGGATCGATGGATTACAGCCTCGATTTATATCCAAAATAAAGAGGAGACACATGGATTTAGATCAGATTCGTAAGGACATTGACCAGATCGATCAAGAGCTTGTAGCCTTGCTGGAAAGGCGGATGGTCTGTGTCGGTCAGATTGTAGAATATAAGGAGCAGCAGGGATTACCTGTGCTCGATCAAGGAAGGGAGAGAGAAGTGCTTGAGAAAGTCGGCTCTCTCGTGACGGATGAGCAGTATCGTGCGACTATTCAAGCCCAGTTTCAAGATATGATGAAGCGCTCGAGAGACTTCCAAGAGGAGGTAAGGGCGCGTGACTAGTCTATCGATCAAGCAAAAAGCACAACAGTATGTGGTCCTAACAGGGATGGCTCTTTTCATTGGACTCTTGGTCGGTGCCATTGATATGATTTTTGGTCAAGGTCTTCTCCTGATTGGAGATTTCCGAAGCCAGCATTGGCCCTTGATTGTTTTTCTGGCCTTAGCGGGGCTTGTCATCGTTTATCTTTATAAACGTTTTGGTCGCAAGGCTTCAAAAGGGATGGGCCTCATCTTTGATGTCGGACACGCGCGTGAGGAGAAAATCCCCTTGGTCTTGGTGCCTTTGATCATGCTGACGACCTGGATGAGCCATCTCTTTGGTGGTTCGGTCGGTCGGGAAGGTGTAGCAGTCCAGATCGGAGCGACCCTTTCGCACCGTTTTGCCCGTCATATCAAGATCCCGGATGCTTCGCGTATTTTTCTCATGACCGGGATGGCCGCTGGTTTTGCGGGGCTCTTTCAGACGCCACTGGCAGCAACCTTTTTTGCCCTTGAAGTCTTGACAGTTGGGGAGTTGCAGTTGATGGCTCTCTATCCAGCGCTCATTGCCTCAATCGTGGCTAGCTTCACCTCTCATGCCCTTGGTTTAGAGAAATTTGCTGTGCCACTAAGAGAAACGCTGAGCTGGACACCAGAGACCTTGATCAAAGTTGCCATTCTTGGCCTGGCTTTTGGCCTTGCTGGGAAACTCTTTGCAATTAGCCTTTCCTGGTTGAAGAAAACGGTCGCTCAAGTCTTGCCCAATCCTTATATCCGGATTGCCCTTATAGGGGCCGGACTCAGCTTGGTCCTCTTGACCCTCCAGCTGACCAAGGTCGGCACTTATAGTGGACTTGGAACCAATCTGATTGATGTAGCTTTTCATCAGGGCAGTGCGCAGAGTTATGACTGGATCTTGAAGCTCCTCTTTACCGTAGTGACGATCTCTGCTGGATACCAAGGAGGAGAAGTGACACCGCTCTTTGCGATCGGAGCTACACTTGGAGTCTTTCTTGCTCCGATGTTAGGTCTACCAGTCTTAGTCGTGGCCGCTATCGGATATGCCAGTGTCTTTGGCAGTGCGACGACGACCTTGCTCGCACCGATCTTAATCGGAGGAGAAGTCTTTGGCTATGCCAACCTGCCATTCTTCGTCATTGCTTGCGCCATCGCCTATTGCTTACCAAAAGAGTGGAGCATTTATTCTGGTCAAAAAGTTGCGAAAAAGTAGAGAAAAGAGCTTTACAAACCTGAAATTATCTGATATGATAGTTTCTGTGCGTAATGGAAGCACAAAAATACAGTTTATCCGCTGAGGGAGGTCCCTCAAGATTGACGAAGATAGGAGAATAAAATGAATCCATTAATCCAAAGCTTGACTGAAGGTCAACTTCGTACTGATATCCCTGCATTCCGTCCTGGTGACACTGTTCGTGTACACGCGAAAGTTGTCGAAGGATCTCGTGAACGTATCCAGATCTTTGAAGGCGTTGTTATCGCTCGTAAAGGTCAAGGACACACTGAAATGTACACTGTTCGTAAAATCTCTAACGGTGTCGGTGTTGAACGTACATTCCCAGTACACACTCCTCGTGTAGAAAAGATTGAAGTTGTACGTTACGGTAAAGTACGTCGTGCGAAATTGTACTACCTTCGTGCATTGCAAGGTAAAGCAGCTCGTATTAAAGAAATCCGTCGTTAAGACGAACAAGGAGGCGGGAGTGATCTCGCTTCTTTTTTTATAGGTCCCCTTAGTTCAATGGATATAACAACTCCCTCCTAAGGAGTAGTTGCTGGTTCGATTCCGGCAGGGGACATGAACAAAAAAGGAACTCGTGCATGCAAGTTCCTTTTTGTGTGTAAGAAAGAAGTTAAAAATAGGTGGAATATCTAGATGAAAATCTATTACGAATAAGGAATATGTTAATTAATTACCGTAAGCAGTAACTTCATAATGATCGGTGCGTAATAGAGGGATTGTACGAGTATCACCACGGACTGTTTCATATTCAGTTAATCCAATGTTTTTACCATACACGGAGATAATATCATTCTCAGCAATTACCTTTGTATATAATGTGCTAGGAATACCAACCATGACAACTTTATTATAATCGCTATCTATAGCTATACGTAACAGATAGAATCCATCCTGTTTTTGATTTTGTAGAACTTTCCCACTAAAAGTAATTTTTTGTCCTTTTTCAATCTCATCGTGATTCCATACAGCAAAATCTACTGTAGTATAATCTGCTGGATTAAAAGGTTCAGATGATGTAGCAGTTTGTGTTGAAGTGCTAGTTTGTGTTGAAGAAGTAGAAGTCGAGGTAGAACTCTCTTCATTTGAGGTTGAACTAGTTGTCATTTCAACCTCATCATCTTCGGCATCAGTGCTTGCTTGGTTCTGAGAACAAGCAGTGACGAAAACAGTAGATAGTAGCACTGCACTTGAAAGTAATAGTTTTTTCATATTAAACTCCTTTATCCTCATAAAGGGAACTTTATTAAATAATTCCTATGTAGTAATTTTAACATATTTTAGGTAAGACCACAATCTCTCTCCACTTTTTCTTTGACTCTCCTTTCTTATTTTTCTAAAATAGTAGGTGTGTGAAGGGAGATTGATATGAAAAAAGGTTTGGTAATTGTGCTTTCTGCTTTGGTCTTGGCTTCGTGTGGTCGTCCTCAGAGGACGGTGTCGCCTAAGAGTTCGGATACCAAGCAGACCAGCACTTCGGAAAAGAAACAGTCTGGTATGGATTTGAAAGCCATCAAGGCTAAGGACTACTCGAGTATCAAGGGGACTTGGATCGATGGTCGTGGCAATGAGCTGATCTTTGATGATAAGGGCTTGGTCAGCGAGGATGTCGAGCTTGATGCATCGAGCTTTAAGCAGAAGGACCAGATCGCTGAGATGACGGTTAGTGCCAAGTCGGGTGTTGGAGGCTACGGTCTCTTGCTCCTTCCAAAAGGTCAGAAAGCGGGCAAAGACGATGCTTCGGATAAGTCCAAGGATCGGATCTGGGCTGGTCAGTCACCGGCTTATGGTGATGATGATAATTACTACTATCGCAAGAAAGAGCAACCGAAAGATCGGGAGCAAGCAGATACAGACGATAGCAGTAGTACGACAAAGACCAGTAAGGCCAAGAAGTGGAATACTCGATCGGATGGTGAGGTCAAGTCTTCGAAGAAGGCGGATAAGAATGATTATCCAGGCTACACCGATGCTCAGGTCGAAGCTGCGCGTGTCTGGGCTTATGTGATCAAGTCTGTACCGACAGAATTGAGTATTAATGAAAAGAGTGCTGGTACAAAAATTTACTTTGGTGGGCTAGGAGTTGACTATCCTAAAGATGTTCGTCAGTTGTTTACACCAATTTCTGCAGAAGGCCATGTGACTTATGCATCCAATGGTGATGGAACAGTCACGATCTATCCTGTACCGAGCCACTGGCAACAGTCTGCTGATGAACTCAATAGTGAAGAGTTTATGACGCAATTTACCCAAGGGATCTTGGACCATGCTGAAACGGTGACATTGCCAGACGGGGATCCAGACATGATTCGTCAGATTCTTGCAGTACTGAAGTAAGAGAGATTATGGTAGAATAATATTAGATAAAATTTTTTAAACTATTAAAGATCTAATGACCTATTAGGTTATAAGATTAAAGGTTTGGTATATCTTTTACAGGAAGCTTATGCAATTTTGGTCAATTACAGGTCGTTTTCTACTTGTAAAAATAAAAGGAGAAAATCTATGAAAAAAACTATGTTTGCTACAATGACCATTCTCTCGCTATTTCTGTCATCGTGCGCGCAAAAAGAAGTGAAGAATGAAGACAAAAAAGAGCAGTCTACTGAACAGAATGTAAAAGATTCTACAAAGGAAAGTAAAGAATCAGTGGTCAAAGGGATGAATCAAGCCCCTACCTCATTGGTTGGAAATGAAAAACCTAATGTAGTATTTGCTTATATGCTTCAAAATCAAATCAATGGCGAAAATGAGATAGCGAGAGTGTATTATAATGAAGAGTATCTGATCCTTGTCTTCTCTGTATCAGAAAATATGCTATCTTTAGCAAATATAAATCCAAAAGATTATTGTAAGACGCTTTTTGATTTAAAAGAAGAGATAGTAAAGCAATACAATGCAACTCAAAAAACACCAAGCAGTATAAAACTTAAAATATATGATAAAGATGAGAAGCTCTTGGCAACGGAGGAAAATGGAGCTTTGGTGATTAAGTAACTAAATTTAGTTAACCATCTGTCGCCATCTACGTTTTACATTTTTCTCACGAATCCACATTTATTGTTTTTTTAAGCTGATCCTGTTACAATGATAGTACTCGGAAAAGACTGGGCTTCCAGCCTTTTTCATTTCACTTTAGAAAGGTCTTTTATGAAACGCAAATCGATTTTGTTTCTCTATTTACTCTTGCTAGCGATCGGCCTAGCCTATGAGACCCAGTCACTGACAGAAGGCTGGATGTCTGGTAGTCAGTACGGGATTGTGGGACTTTCTACCCTGATCCTTTTGGTTTATGCACTTCCTGCTGTTTGGGCTCTCTTTCATTTTGCGAAGAAGTGGAAGTTGTCTTGGGTACCGGTTCTCTTTTCTTTATTAGGAGGGGGCTTTGTTGCCGGTTGGTTGTCTAGCTTTGCCAATACCTATTTCCATGACATGATTCAAGCGATCGCTCCAAATAGCGACTTTTGGAACCAGTACGAGAGTGCCATCGCTGCGCCACTCTTTGAGGAACCCTTTAAGTTGATTCCTATCTTCTTTGTCCTCTATTTGTTCAGCGTCCGTCGCATCAAGTCAATCTTCCTCTTGGCTATTGCCTCTGGTCTTGGTTTCCAGATCGTGGAGGACTTTGCCTATATCCGTCAGGACCTACCGGAAGGTTTCTCTTACACGGTGTCAGGAATTCTCGGTCGTGTGGCTAATGCGCCTATGTCTCACTGGGTCTACACAGGACTTGTTATGCTGGGGCTCTTCCTAATTGTCCAAGCAAGCAGAGGACGCAAGGATTTACGTCTAGTAGGCTGGGGATACATAGTAGCTGGGTTCGGACTCCATTTTGTTGGAAATTCACCCTTCTCACAAATCGTGACCGAGTTGCCGATTGCGATTCCAGTCTTGAATGCTACTGGGCTCTTCCTGATCTACCAAGCTTATCAAACCGTCGAGCGATTAGAACAAGGAAAATAAAAAAATAATGCGTATGTTTGCACACATACGCATTTTTGTTATTTTCCAAGACAGAACTGGCTGAAGAGTTGGGTAATGAGCTCATCTGGAGCAGCATCCCCTGTGATTTCTCCTAGGATTTCCCAAGTTCGGGTGAGATCGACTTGGAGCAGGTCGACTGGCATACCGAGAGCCAAGCCTTCGTTGACCGCTTGGAGGCTTTCAACAGCTTTTTCGATGAGGGAGATGTGACGGGCATTAGAAAGATACGTCGCATCTTGCTCAACCAGCCCAGCATTTTCGAAGAAGAGGGCGTTGATCCGGTCTTCGATTTGATCGATGTTTTGGTTTTTCAGAACGGAGATCTTGATGTAATCTTCCGGCAGTTGGTCGATTTCGATCTTCTCTGGGAGGTCGACCTTGTTGAGGAGGATGATGCGGTTGCTATCTTGTGAGATCTCAAGGAGTTGGCGATCTTGATCAGTCAAGGGCTCGCTGGCATTGAGAACGAGGAGGACCAGATCAGCTTCCTTGAGGGCTTTTTTCGACCGCTCGACACCGATTTGCTCCACGATGTCCTCGGTTTCCCGGATCCCGGCCGTATCGACTAGTTTGAGGGGAACGCCGTTGATGTTGACGTATTCCTCGATAACGTCCCGGGTGGTTCCTTCGATATCGGTCACGATGGCTTTTTCTTCGCGAAGAAGATTATTGAGGAGGCTAGACTTGCCGACGTTTGGACGACCGATGATAGCAGTAGAAATCCCTTCACGCAAGATCTTACCGCGACGGGCAGTCTTGAGGAGGTTGGTCAAGAGGGCTTCAAATTCACTGGTCTTTTCGCGGATGATCTCAGTGGTTGCTTCTTCGACATCATCGTACTCAGGATAGTCGATATTGACTTCGACCTGGGCCAGGGTATTGAGGATCTCTTGGCGCGTGTTGTTGATCAGATCAGACAGGGAACCATCTAGTTGCTTCACGGCGATGTTCATAGCCTTGTCGGTCTTAGCGCGGATAATGTCCATGACGGCTTCGGCCTGGGTTAAATCGACCCGACCGTTCAGAAAGGCCCGCTTGGTAAATTCACCAGGTTCTGCAAGACGAGCTCCTTCACGAATGACCAATTGCAGGATTTCATTGGTTACGGCAATCCCGCCGTGGGTATTGATCTCGATGATGTCCTCGCGGGTGAAGGTCTTTGGTGAGCGCATAGCTCCAACCATGACTTCATCCAAGATCTCATCCTTATCTGGATCCACGATATGGCCGTAGTTGAGGGTGTGACTTGCGACCTTGCTTAAATCTTTTCCCTTAAAGATTTTTTGCGCAATAGCAAAGCTGTCTGTCCCGCTCAAGCGGACGATCCCGATCGCCCCCTCACCGAGAGGGGTCGAGATGGCAGCAATGGTATCAAATTCTTTAGTAATCATGTCATTTCTCTTTTCCTGTAGATTCATCTCTATTCTATCGTAAAGTCAGAGGACGGGCAAGGTTTTGCTTTTAGAACTAAAACTGGAAAGGTTTTCAAATAATTAGTGAAATCTCTTTCAGAATATGCTATACTGTAAGAGAATATAAAAGGAGGTCTATGATGGTAAACCTAAAAGAACAGGTAGGAATTAAAGCGGCTGAGTTTGTCAAAGACGGCATGATTGTCGGTCTCGGTACAGGGTCAACTGCTTATTATTTTGTGGCTGAATTGGGTCGTCGCATCAAAGAAGAAGGCTTGGAGATCACAGCTGTCACAACGTCGAGTGTGACCTATGATCAGGCTGAAAGTTTAGGCATTCCGCTCAAGGCTATCGACGATGTTGAAGTGGTCGATGTAACAGTGGATGGCGCAGATGAAGTGGATCCTCAATTGAACGGGATCAAAGGTGGCGGTGGTGCTCTCCTCATGGAAAAGATCGTCGCAACCAATTCAAAAGATTGCATTTGGATCGTGGATGAATCCAAACAAGTCGCAACTCTTGGGGCTTTCAAACTTCCAGTGGAAGTAGTGCAATACGGGGCTGAAAATCTCTTCCGTCACTTTGAGCAAAAAGGTTACCATCCTGCTTTCCGTCTCGCGGATGATCAACGATTCGTCACTGACCAAGGCAACTTCATCATTGACTTGGATCTCAATGTGATCGAGGATGCAGAAGCTCTAGCCAATGAACTGGATCACACCGTCGGGGTTGTCGAGCACGGTTTATTCTTGAACATGATTTCAAAAGTGATTGTAGGGACACCAGATGGCCCTGTCATCATTGAAAAATAGGTTTCTCTAAAGAGGGGCCGGATCTATCAACGGCTCTCTTCTTATAGGGATATGGTATAATATAGCTAGTTTAATAAAGGAAAGAGGCAGTATATGTCAAAATTTAAACGCATGCACTTAGTTGTGCTGGATTCAGTTGGGATCGGTGCTGCACCAGATGCCAATAACTTTGTCAATGCAGGAGTTCCAGATGGAGCATCTGATACATTGGGCCACATCTCTAAAACCGTCGGTTTGAATGTACCAAACATGGCCAAAATCGGTCTTGGAAATATTCCTCGTGAAGTACCATTGAAGACTGTGCCAGCTGAAAGTAACCCAACTGGTTATGCGACAAAATTGCAAGAAGTCTCTCTTGGGAAAGACACCATGACAGGTCACTGGGAAATCATGGGTCTTAATATTACAGAACCTTTTGATACTTTCTGGAATGGTTTCCCTGAAGAAATTTTGACTAAAATTGAAGAATTCTCAGGACGTAAGGTCATCCGCGAAGCTAACAAACCATATTCTGGTACAGCGGTCATCGATGACTTTGGACCACGTCAAATGGAGACGGGTGAGTTGATCATTTATACATCAGCAGACCCTGTCCTTCAAATCGCAGCTCACGAAGACATCATTCCTTTGGATGAACTATACCGTATCTGTGAATACGCTCGTTCCATCACTTTGGAACGTCCAGCTCTTCTAGGACGTATCATTGCCCGCCCTTATGTTGGGGAACCAGGTAACTTCACACGGACAGCTAACCGTCGTGACTTGGCTGTTTCACCATTTGCGCCAACTGTTTTGGACAAGTTGAACGAAGCAGGTATTGATACCTATGCAGTTGGTAAGATCAACGATATCTTCAACGGTGCTGGTATCAACCACGATATGGGCCACAACAAATCAAATAGCCACGGTATGGATACCTTGATTAAGACCATGGGACTTCCTGAGTTCCAAGAAGGCTTCTCATTTACCAACTTGGTAGACTTTGATGCTCTTTACGGTCACCGTCGCAATGCTCATGGTTATCGCGATTGCTTGCATGAGTTTGACGAACGCTTGCCAGAAATCATCGCTGCGATGCGTGAAGATGACCTCTTGATGATCACGGCAGACCACGGAAATGACCCAACTTACGCTGGTACAGACCATACGCGTGAATACATTCCATTCTTGGCTTATAGCCCATCCTTCAAGGGCAATGGTGTGATTCCAGTTGGACATTTCTCTGATATCTCTGCGACAATTGCAGAGAACTTTGGTGTTGAAAAAGCCATGATCGGTGAAAGCTTCTTAGACAAATTGAACTAAGATGACACGCTTCGCTCTCCTCGTAAGAGGGATCAATGTTGGCGGGAAAAACAAGGTCGTGATGGCAGAGCTTCGAGAGGAGCTCCAAACGATCGAGCTGGATGGGGTAGAGACCTACATCAATAGTGGCAATATCTTCTTTGAATCTGCTGGTTCTAAAGCAGAATTGGTGGATTTGCTGGGACATTTCTTTTGTGATCACTATCCCTTTATCCAGTCTTTTTCTCTCTTTTCAGCTGAGGACTATGCGCAAGATCTCGCTGCTTTACCAGCCTGGTGGCAGGAGGATCTGGCCCGCAAGGATGTTCTCTTTTACACAGAAGGCCTCAATCAGGATGCTATCTGGGAGCTGGTCTCCTCTTTTTCGCTCGGTGATGAAATCATCCATCGTGGGAATCTAGGGATTTACTGGGGCAAATACTCAGAAGAGACCTACACAAAGACCGCTTACCACAGACAAGTCCTCAAGATGCCGGATTACCGCCTGTTGACCATTCGCAATGCCAATACATTTGACAAAATTGGCCAATTTTTAAGGAAATCATAAAGGAGATATGCAATGACATTATTAGCAAAAATCAATGAAACAGCTGCTTTTTTGAAAGGCAAAGGAATGGAAGCACCTGAGTTTGGCTTGATCCTTGGATCAGGTCTTGGAGAACTGGCTGAAGAAATCGAAAATGCCGTCGTAGTAGACTACTCTGACATTCCAAACTGGGGTCGTTCAACGGTTGTCGGCCATGCTGGTAAATTGGTCTACGGTGATCTTGCTGGACGTAAAGTCTTGGCCCTTCAAGGTCGTTTCCACTTCTACGAAGGAAACCCACTAGAAGTGGTGACTTTCCCAGTTCGTGTCATGAAAGTATTGGGTTGTGAAGGGGTTCTTGTCACCAACGCTGCCGGTGGTATTGGCTTTGGTCCTGGTACTTTGATGGCTATCACTGACCACATCAATATGACAGGTCAAAACCCATTGATCGGTGAAAACTTGGATGACTTTGGTCCACGTTTCCCAGATATGTCTAAAGCTTACACACCTGAATACCGTGAGACAGCTCATCAAGTAGCAGACAAATTGGGTATCAAATTGGATGATGGGGTTTATATCGGTGTGACTGGTCCAACTTATGAAACTCCAGCTGAAATCCGTGCGTATAAGACACTTGGCGCAGATGCTGTCGGAATGTCAACCGTTCCTGAAGTCATCATTGCAGCGCATTCTGGCTTGAAGGTTCTTGGTATTTCATGTATTACCAACTTTGCGGCTGGTTTCCAAGAAGAGCTCAACCACGAAGAAGTAGTAGAAGTGACAGAGCGCATCAAAGGCGACTTCAAAGGATTGCTGAAAGCGATTCTTGCTGAACTCTAATCCAATGAAAGTACGACTCCAAAGGCTGCCCTACGGACTGAGGTTGCTTCTAGCCACCTTATCATTAGGGATCGGGACAGGTCTGGTCGGAATTGCCTGCCATTATCTACTAGAAGGGGTGCAAGAGCTGGCTTTTGGCCAAGCTAGTTCCAATTTGCTCCAGCAATTCCAAGAAGCTGGAGGGTTACGTAGATTTCTGGTTTTGTGTGTGACTGGGTGCTTGGCAGCTGGCTTCTGGTATGTCCTGCAAAGGCGTTATCAGATCCTGTCTATTCGCCAGCAAATTGACTTAGCTGGAGACAGGGAACCAGCGCTCTTCGCACACCTCCTTCATTCAGGGATGCAGGTGGCAATTGTTGGAGCAGGCGCATCGGTCGGAAAAGAAGGAGCCCCACGTGAGGTCGGGGCTCTTCTAGCTGGTCGCTTGGCGAAGGGATTCTCACTAGCCCTCAAAGAGCGAAAAGTCTTGATCGCCTGTGGTGCTGGAGCTGGTTTGGCTGCCGTCTATCAGGTTCCCTTTGCCAGTAGCTTGTTCGTCTTTGAGACCTTAGGGCTCGCCTTCAGTTGGCAGAACTTTCTACTGGTTTTGACCAGTACTTATCTGGCAACCTGGGTCGCTCAGTCCATCGTTGGTCAGGAGGCTGTTTATCACCTGTCCGCAGTCTCATGGTCGGCTAGCGGCTTCTTACAGGCTATTGTGATTGCTTTCTTGGTCACTCCCTTGGCTCTGGTCTTTGCTTTCCTCGCCAAGCGGGCTAGTCAAAAACGGCGGAAGGATAGGACGATTCTTTGGGCTCTTCCTCTAGCCTTTCTAGTGCTGGGGAGCCTAGTAGCCTTTTTCCCTATCTTTATGGGAAATGGCCAGGTACTAGCGCAAGCCCTCTTGTCTAGCCAGTCGATTCCTTATCTTCCACTGACTCTTGTAGTGAAGGGGCTTCTGGTTTATCTCCTCTTGCGCAATGGTGCTTATGGGGGAACCTTGACACCATCATTTGCCCTTGGGATTGGCTCTGGCTACTTAGTGACTTTATTGATGACAGTCGTTGGCATTCATTTAGATCCTGCTCTCGGGATGCTACTTGGTGCGACCGTCTTTTTAGGAACGACCCTACAAGCTCCTTTGACAGCTATTGCCCTGAGCCTTGGATTTACAGGCCAAACTTGGAGTTTGACAATCCCGCTTGCACTTGCGGCTGGTTTGTCTTACGTGATTCAAAAGAAATGGGAGAAGAAATGATGAAGGTACATTTTGTACTGCATGAAACCTTTGAAGTGCCGGGCGCTTATCTAAAATGGGCGCAGGAGCGTGGCCATCAGGTGACCACGACCAAAGTCTATGAGAATGAAACGCTACCAGAGACAGTGGATGAGATCGACTTTTTGATCGTCATGGGGGGACCTCAATCACCGGATGAAAATCGGGAAGCTTTTCCATACTACGATCCTCAGGCAGAGATTGAGCTGATTCAAAAAGCCATCAAGGCTGATCGTTATATTGTTGGGGTCTGTCTTGGTGCCCAGCTACTGTCTGTCGCCTATGGAGCGAAGTATGAGCACAGTCCAGAACGTGAGATTGGGGTTTATCCTGTGACTTTGACGCCTGAAGGACTCACAGATCCGCATGTCGGTGAGTTTGGAGAAACTCTTGAAACTGGTCACTGGCATGGTGATATGCCAGGATTGACAGAAGATGCTGTTGTTCTTGCGATCAGTCAAGGGTGTCCACGTCAGATGATTCGCTTCAGTCCGAAACACTATGCCTTCCAAGCTCACTTGGAATTTGATCCAGAAGCAGTTGATCTCTTGATTGCTGCTGACGGTGAAAGTGTTTTGGAAGAACAAAGTCAAAACCTGACCTTTGTTCAAAAACCTGAAGCCATTCGTGCTTACGATTATCGAGAAATGAATGCCAAACTCTTTTCGTTTTTGGATTCATTAACAAAATAAAAAATGAAAGGAAGGGCAGTTCGGGTTTGAAATTGAACCCGGGCTAGAGGCTGTGTAAAAAAGATAAATCCTCCTAGATGCGATGTATCTTTGTCGGATTTCCTATTTTTACTTTGACTCTTTAACGCCTATTCTAAAAAATAAAAAAGAAAGGTAGAGCATGTGTTCTGATTTGAACACGAGCGGAAAGCTCGGAAAATAGATAATCTGACTGAGAAATCAGGATTTCTCGTCAGATTCCTAATTTTCAGTCGCTTTCTGGTCGCTCTTTGTATCATAAACTATGTCTATCCATATTGCTGCTAAGCAAGGTGAAATTGCTGATAAAATTCTTCTTCCTGGGGATCCTCTTCGTGCGAAATTTATTGCTGAGAATTTCCTTGAAGACGCTGTTTGCTTCAACGAAGTCCGTAACATGTTTGGTTACACAGGTACCTACAAGGGTCACCGTGTATCTGTCATGGGTACTGGAATGGGGATGCCATCCATCTCTATCTATGCGCGTGAGTTGATCGTGGACTACGGTGTGAAGAAATTGATCCGTGTGGGTACAGCTGGTTCTTTGAATGGCGATGTCCACGTCCGTGAATTGGTCTTGGCGCAAGCTGCCGCAACCAACTCAAACATCATCCGTAACGACTGGCCACAATACGATTTCCCACAAATCGCTAGCTTTGATCTTTTAGACAAGGCTTACCACATTGCTAAAGACCTTGGCATGACGACTCATGTCGGCAATGTCTTGTCATCAGATGTCTTCTATTCAAACTATGGTGAAAAGAACATCGAACTTGGTAAGTGGGGTGTGAAAGCTGTAGAAATGGAAGCAGCAGCTCTTTACTATCTTGCTGCTCAACACCATGTTGATGCCCTTGCTATCATGACTATTTCAGACAGTTTGGTCAATCCTGATGAGGACACAACCGCTGAAGAACGTCAAAATACTTTCACAGACATGATGAAAGTTGGTCTTGAGACCTTGATTGCAGACTAATGACAAAATTCTTTCATGATGAATGGCTCTACGATCTCCAAAATTATCACTACAGCCGGGCTCTGCGCTCTATCAAGCAGCAGGAAGAAGTACCGGATTTGTTGGTGAGCTTACTGCAGTTAATGGCGGAGCGTCGAGAGCTTAATATCCAACCCGTCATGAATCAAAAGTTGAGAACCGAGTTGCTAGAAGCGACTGGTTTTCAGCTTTTTTGGCATGAGGATCCAGAAGATGAGCAGTTGGCCAACTACCTTTATGACTTAGAGGCGAAGTTGCGAAATGAGCAGATTATTGACTTTGTTCGTGCCGTTAGCCCAGCCATCTATCGGATCTTTATGCGATTGATTCAGTTGAAAATTCCTGACATAACAAACTATATTCATAACTCCAAAGAATCGAGTTATGACCGTTGGAAGTTTGAGAGCCTTCATGCGTCCGCCAACCCTATCCTGCAGCAATTCCACAGCGAAAGTGTGGTCAATTCGTCCAGTTTGACGGAGTTGATTGTGCAGTTGGACTTGCCAGATAGCGTCAAAGTTGCGGCCCAACAATTGCGGGAGTTAGAAAAATCAGTTCGCAACCCCTTGGCCCACTTGATCAAGCCCTTTGATGAAGAAGAGCTCCATCGGACGACAGGTTTCTCTTCTCAGGATTTTATGAAGAATTTGGTTGACCTTGCAAGCTACACAGGCATCCATTATGATCAAGCTAACTTTTATTTTGATCAGGCCAATGCTGTGATGGAAGAGCTACTAAAGGAGAAGTAGATGGATAAGATTGCTCAACTACAGGAGATGATTGATCAGAGTCAACGGATCGTTTTTTTCGGTGGGGCAGGAGTTTCCACGGAGTCAAATATTCCTGATTTTCGAAGCTCAGACGGTGTCTATAGCGTTCAGGTAGGACGGCATTTGACAGCCGAGCAATTGGTCTCCCATACCATGTTTGCGCGTTATCCAGAGGAATTTTTCGACTTCTATAAGAAATACTTGCTCTATCCAGATGCCAAGCCCAATGCTGCCCATCGCTATCTCGCGTGGCTTGAAGAGACCGGTAAACTCAAGGCGGTGGTGACACAAAATATTGATAGTCTTCATGAAATGGCTGGTTCCAAAAAAGTTTTGAAGCTCCATGGCAGTGCCGACCGCAATTACTGTACGGGTTGCCAGCGATTTTATGATTTGGAGGCCTTTCTAGCTTTGGAAGGCCCGGTTCCACACTGTCTGGACTGTGGCAAGGTGGTTAAGCCTGATGTAACTCTTTATGAGGAACCTCTCGATATGGAGGTCTTTAGTCAAGCTGCCCAAGCCATCCAAGAGGCTGATCTCCTGATTATCGGTGGAACCTCTCTCGTGGTCTACCCAGCAGCTAGCTTGATCCAGTATTTCCAAGGGAAGAAGCTGGTTGTCATCAATAAAACCGGTATCCCACAAGACAGACAAGCAGACCTGGTTATCGAAGGAAAGATTGGCCAAGTATTTTCACAATTAAGACAATAAAAAATATCTGAGTGAACATGGATCACTCAGATATTTTTTTACTTATCAAACTTCACTTCCTCAAGCAAGTACTCGATGAATTTTTCTCCCATTTTTGAGAGGGCTGTTTTTTCATGTTTGATGTAGACCAGCTCGATCGGGTCTTCGATATCAAGGGGAATGGAGACGATGTTATTCCCGTTGAGATTGCTGTTGAGGATCCCGGTCGCAATGGTGTAGCCATCCAGACCAATCAAGAGATTAAAGAGGGTCGCCCGGTCACTGACGACGATGGATTTCTTATGATGCTCTTGAGAGAGGATCTCTTCTGAGAAGTAGAAGGAATTGTGGGTCCCTTGGTCATAGCTAAGGTATGGGAAATCTTCCAGATCAGATAAGTGGACGATCTCTTTCTTGGCAAGAGGATTGGTCTTGCTGACAAAGATATGAGGTTGCGCTGTAAAGAGGTGGGTGGCAATCAGGTGATTATCATCCAGCATCTTAGAGAGGACATCGCGGTTGTAGCTATTCAAAAAGAGCACGCCAACCTCGCTTCGGAAATTCTTGACGTCATCGATGATCTCCCAAGTCCGCGTCTCCCGTAAGAAAAGCTCGTATTTTTCCATATCGCTTTTCTTGAGGAGAGAAACGAAGGCCTCAACCACGAAGGCGTAGTGCTGTGAAGAGACACTGAAAAGCTCACGAGAGCCCACAGGATTTTTATAGCGCTCGGACAAGAGGTCGATCTGCTCCACCACCTGGCGGGCATAAGAAAGAAACTCCATCCCATCGCGAGTCAAAGTGATCCCTTTAGGATTCCGGATAAAGATTTCAATCCCCATCTCATTTTCCAAGTCCTTAACGGCATTGGATAGGCTAGGTTGCGTGATGAAGAGTTGTTTTGCGGCCTCATTCATAGAGCCGGTTTCGACGATTTTGATAATGTATTGTAATTGTTGTATTCTCATGCTCTTATTTTAACATAAAAGAGCGCGTTTTTCCCGTAAAATGTGGTCTTTCAAGGACTGTATCAGAGAATAACGCAGGCTGAAGTAGGTAATAGGAAGTAGGCTGGATCAAATATTTAAAAAATAGAAAATTGGAAACAAAATCTCCATCTGGGGACTGATTTTGATGGAAAAATACAGTTTTGCCTTGCTGAAAGGGAGATCCGATTGATAGAATGGTAAAAAATTGATTGAGGAGATCATATGAAAAAACTAGTGTCCTGGTATAAGAAAAAGGATAAGGAATTGGAAACCCATTTCACAGCCGGTCTGTTGCAGATCAATTTTGTGACAAATGCACTGATTCTATTAGCCTTTTACATTTATTTTGTGGTTAGTGAGTCGATTTATGCAATTAAGGATCCATTCGTCCAATTTAGTGTTTGGGAGATCATTGCCTTCACGATGGAGATCTTTCCTTACGGTTTGACTCTGGCACTCTTTGTTCCCAATATTTTTGTCATTATCTATGGGATCGGTCGCTGGTCTAGCCTCCAGTTCAAAGAAGCAAAGGAAGAATCCCTTAAAGATCCGGTTTTGTTTGAAGATGGAGGGCCAAAGGAAGGAGAAGGAACAAGAGAAGATGACGCATTCCTTATGAAAGAAAGGCAAGAATCACCTAGTCCTAAGCCTAGCAAAAAGAAAAAGCAACAGCCTACCATTGTTCTTTGGTTTGGTCTCTTTGGTTGCTTTCTCGAAGCGATTTTCATTTACATCGTCAAGGAGATGACCTTTTACGAATGGAATGAGCCCTTGATCAATTCTCAGAAACATGCCTTGATCTGGTCTGGCGCCTATCCGACCTTCTTTACACTGGCAGCTCTTACTTTACTAGCCTTGATTATCTATTCCTACCGGGATGCGAATTCACTTTCGCCGTTAGCAAATGTCTTCTGTATTAGTGGCATTCTAGGAGGAGTGGTTCTCCTCTTAGTTTTTGATAATCAACTGCAGGTAGCAAGTTTTCACACCTTTTTCTTACTGATCTATTCCATCCATCTCTTATGGGTTCGCATTAAGGAGTGGCAGGAAGATCGAACAGAGATAAGCTATGAGAATCGTCTACTTCAGTTTTTCCATCGGCTCTTAAACCAGTCACGTAACTGGCCATGGCTGGCGGTTCTGGTTGCCCTTCCAACCCTTGCTCTTGTTGTCCTTGTTCTCATGCTCTTTGGGCAGCAGCCGGATTCCATGATCAAGGCATGGACCAATACAGCTGACTGGGCCTTCTCACAGAAGATCCCTCCTCAGAATCTTATCATTGATGAGCACTATCTCTGTACGGTTGCGGCTGGTGGCCATGAAAATGTTGTCAAGCCCCAGCGGATGGGCGTCCGCCACGGACATCCGGTTGTTGTCAATCGTCAGCTCTGTATTGCCAATGCCTTTGAACAGGTGTTAGAAGAAAAGACGCCACGTTTCCATCGCTTCTTGCGTCGCAATTATGACCGCTATGGCTATCCCTTTGCCAAACATATCAAGAAAAAATGGGCTATGGACATGATCTATTACCTGATGAAACCTTTGGAATGGCTCTTTTTACTGGTTCTTTATCTAGTCGACCGCAAACCCGAAAACCGAATCGCCATGCAATACATTAAACCGATCCCAGAAGATTTTGACCCCCATAAAGTTTCCTGAGTTACTGATTTTACTTGACAAGCGAGAAGGAGCGCGATATAATGAGACAAATTTAACCTTTAAGAGGTCCAGAGAGGCCTGCAAGGAAAGACGGAATAAAGATCAGCAGACTGTGTCTAGCTGATCATTTGTAGGGCCTTGCTTTTGCGAGGTCTTTTTTGCTGGAAGAAAGAAGAGGAAACCAATGGTCAGTGACAGTTGTAAAAAACGCTTTGGCAAAATCATGATGGAGGAGATGGAGCTCGTCGCCCAAGAAGAGATCGCTCCCCGCATTTATTCTATGGTCTTGAAGGGGGAAATGGTGGCGCAGATGCTGCCAGGTCAATTCCTTCATATCCGCGTCCTTGATGGGTCTAAGCTCCTTCGCCGTCCGATTTCAATTTCTGAGATTGACCGTAAGACACAGACGTGTCGCTTGATCTACCGCATCGAAGGTGGGGGGACAGCAATCTTTTCCCAATTGCCAATCGGTAGCAAACTAAGCGTGATGGGGCCTCAGGGAAATGGCTTTGATCTCACCAATCTCGGCCAAGGTCAGAAAGCCTTGATCATTGGTGGCGGGATCGGTGTTCCTCCCTTGGTCCAAGTGGCCAAACAACTCCATGAGCAAGGGGTAGAAGTTGAAGTGGTTGTCGGCTTTGCGACCAAAGAAGCCGTCATTTTGGAAGAAGAGCTTTCTCAGGTGGCTCATGTCACTGTAACGACAGACGATGGGACTTATGGCACTAAGGGCTATGTTTCTACGGTCATTGATCAGATGGACCAGGAGTTTGACGCTATCTATTCTTGTGGGGCACCTGGCATGCTCAAATATGTCAATACCAAATTCCATGACCATCCCCGCGCCTACATTTCTATGGAATCGCGTATGGCTTGTGGGATGGGTGCTTGCTACGCCTGTGTGGTGCATCTAGAAAATGAAAGCCAAGCAGCCAATAAGCGCGTGTGTGAAGACGGTCCAGTCTTTGAAACCGGTACGATTGTGATGTAGGGAGGAAAGTATGACAAGTAATCGATTAGCTGTATCCTTACCAGGATTAGACTTGAAAAATCCCATTATTCCGGCTTCCGGCTGCTTTGGCTTTGGTCAGGAATATGCCAAATACTATGATTTAGACCTGCTTGGATCCATCATGATCAAGGCGACAACCGCTGAGGCTCGTTTTGGTAATCCAACGCCCCGTGTTGCTGAGACGCCTGCAGGCATGCTCAATGCCATTGGTCTCCAAAATCCAGGGGTAGACGTGGTCCTAGCAGAGAAACTCCCTTGGTTGGCCCAGCATTATCCAGATCTACCGATTATCGCCAATGTAGCTGGCTTCTCTAATGAAGAGTATGCAACGGTATCGCGGAAGATCTCGCAAGCGCCAAATGTCAAGGCCATCGAGCTCAATATCTCTTGTCCAAACGTAGACCATGGCAACAATGGCCTCTTGATTGGGCAGGTCCCTGAGTTGGCCTATGCGGCAGTGAAAGCAGCGTTAGATGCGTCCTCCGTCCCTGTCTATGTCAAGTTAACGCCTAGTGTAGCAGACATCACGCAGGTCGCAAAAGCAGCAGAAGATGCAGGGGCGACTGGCTTAACCATGATCAATACCTTGGTTGGGATGCGCTTTGACCTCAAGACTGGTAAACCTATCATTGCCAATGGCACAGGAGGTATGTCGGGACCAGCCGTTTTCCCAGTTGCTTTGAAACTCATCCGCCAGGTGGCCCAATCCACTAAACTTCCGATTATCGGAATGGGAGGTGTGGATTCAGCCGAAGCAGCCATTGAAATGATGATTGCTGGTGCCTCTGCGATTGGAGTTGGAACCGCTAATTTCACCGATCCTTATGCTTGTCCAAGCATCATCGAAGATCTGCCACAGGTCATGGATCGCTATGGTATTGACACACTTGAGAACTTCCGAAAACATGTACGGGAAAAACTACTATAAATCCTTGACTTTTCCCAAATATCGTACTACAATAAATTAAAACCTTTAAAGCAGTCCAGAGAGGCTCCTAAGGTCTAGACGGTGAATCATGGTAGTTGTTCCTGCCTAATTTTCGTGTAACCTTGCCTCGGGCAAGGTTTTTTTGTAGATAAAATGATCAATCAAAAAAGGAGTAATCCATGCGTGAAGAACGTCCTATTATCGCCCTTGACTTCCCAGCTTTCGAGGATGTCAAACACTTTTTAGAGCATTTTCCAGAAGACGAAAAATTATTTGTAAAAATCGGAATGGAATTTTTCTATGCAGTTGGTCCTGAAATTGTACATTACCTCAAAGGGCTTGGACACAGTATTTTCCTTGATTTAAAATTGCATGATATCCCAAATACAGTCAAATCAGCCATGTCCGTACTGGGGACTTTCGGAGTAGATATGGTGACAGTTCACGCAGCCGGTGGTGTAGAGATGATGCGCGAAGCCAAGGCAGCTCTTGGTGAAGGGGCTAAGTTGGTAGCCGTGACCCAGTTGACTTCTACCAGTGAAGAAGACATGCGTGATTGCCAAAACATCCAAACAACAGTCCAAGAATCAGTAGTCAATTATGCTCGCAAGGCCCAAGAAGCAGGCTTGGATGGCGTTGTCTGCTCAGCCCATGAAGTAGCCTTGATCAAAGATGCCACTTCATCAGACTTTGTCTGTGTCACACCAGGGATTCGACCAGCAGGAGCTGAAATCGGTGACCAAAAACGGGTCATGACCCCACAAGAAGCTCATAAAATTGGATCTGACTATATTGTCGTTGGACGCCCAATCATCCAAGCAGAAAACCCATGGGACGCTTACCATGAAATTAAGAGACAGTGGAATGCGTAAGAGCTACTAAAAGTGAAACTTTTGTAGCTCTACGGGAAGTCCTATGGGACCTTTCCTAAACTATTCACTAGATTAGAGGAAAGAAAAATATCGTTTCTTTCAACTAAGTGTCGGAATACGTGTCGCTATTAAAAGTGGAACTTTTGTAGCTCTACGGGAAGTCCTATGGGACCTTCTCTAACTTACTTACTAACCTGTACTGTTGTTGTTTAAATCATCTGTTGATTTAATTCGTATATGATTAAAATCGTAAAAAGGAGTTATCATGTCATTAGCTAAAGATATTGCTAGCCATCTTCTAAAAATTGAAGCCGTTTATTTGAAACCAGAAGAACCTTTTACTTGGGCTTCTGGAATCAAGTCCCCTATTTATACGGATAACCGCGTGACCCTTGCTTATCCAGAAACTCGTACCTTGATTGAGAATGGATTCGTGGATAAAATCAAGGAAGCTTTCCCTGAAGTCGAAGTAATTGCAGGGACAGCAACTGCGGGGATTCCTCATGGAGCGATTATTGCAGACAAGATGAACCTTCCTTTTGCTTACATCCGTAGTAAACCAAAAGATCATGGTGCTGGAAACCAAATCGAAGGCCGTGTACCACAAGGTCAAAAGATGGTGGTAGTGGAAGATTTGATTTCTACTGGTGGTTCTGTTTTGGATGCTGTTGCAGCTGCGAAACGTGAAGGAGCAGACGTCCTTGGTGTGGTAGCGATCTTTACTTACCAATTGGAGAAAGCTGATAAGAAATTTGCGGAAGCTGGTGTTCAGCTCGAAACCTTGTCAAACTACACAGAATTGATCCATTTAGCAGAAGAACAGGGCTACATTACCTCCGAAGGATTAGAGTTGTTGCGGCGTTTCAAAGAAAACCAAGAAACTTGGCAAGAAAAATAATAAGACGGAAGCGTTTCTAACGCTTCTTTTTTATACTCTTTTCACTAGTTGGTGGTTAACTTGAAACTCAAAGTAAAATCCTGTATGATAGTAGTAATTGTTTTTATTAAAGGAAGATAAAAACTAATTTAAGGGAGAAAAAATGACAAAAGAACATTATTTGCAATTGAAGAAGCAGGTTCGCATCTGGTTTACTATCAATATCATCATTGGATTGATTGCGATTGCAGGAGGGATTTTAGTGATCATTAGTAAATCACGTCATATCCCATATTTACTAATGTGCTTGGGAGCAGTGACCTTGATGAACCAAGCCTTGATTTATCCTGTTTTCAATGCCAAAAAAGAAGCTGAGGAAGAACATCCTGAGTGGAAGGAATTATCCACTAAAGATTCTAAAATACCTGTGGAAGATCTGCAGAAAGGGATTCTCGTATCAGCTCTAGCTCTTCTGATTGTCATTATGGGCTTTTTCATGTTCTATCGTCCTCTTCCGACAACTGATGCAGGAACTGAAGTAATCAAAACCTATCGAGAGATCCAGTCTGTGCCAGAAAATTCGACAGAAAAAGAATCTAGCACAGTCTCTAATTTAACCCCGAAAGATGTTCAAACTTTACAAGAATTAAAAGAAGAGATTAAATCCAATGCCCCATCAGATTCAAACTCACTAGATATAAACAAAGCAAAAGATCTTGCAGAAAAAGCGCAGCAACAGAATTGGTTGAAAAGAGGAGAATAAGATGACTTTTCAAGTGGTTTGAATTCAACTAGTTTATGTGAAAGGGTAAAAAACAAATGACAGTAACAACATTCTGGCTTAGTTTGGGAATCTTGACCCTTGTTTTCTTGATCATGCTGCTTATCTTTTACACCTTGTATCGCCGTGAAATAAAAGTGAAAACAGAATCAACCGCAAAAGTTCTGGGAGAAGTCGTTGCTTTTGATTCTAAAAATCAATTCCTTATATCCTTGCCTGTGGTGGAATATTTAGTCGGGGGCGAAAGATACCAAAAGACATTCACCTATGCTTATTTTAGGGAAACTTCTTCCAAATCTAGGCAGGCCAATGTTTTCGATAGAACCTATGTTCTTGGAGCCGGAAAAAATCTGGATTTGCGGATGATATTCCCAATCGGGTCTCCCATGACAGTCTTTTATAATCCAGTCGACCCACAGATCGGTTTTGTCGAACGATATGCCGGCTTAGTCGGTTTCTATAAAATAGGAATGATTCTAACGGTTGGGATTTATCTTGGGTTAGTATGTATTTTAATCCTAGTATTTTAGGTCTGTTAGTTAAGGTTAAGAGTTAAAAATTGCTTCGATAAAATGAGTATGTTTATAAATTACATTTCAGAACAACTTTTCTTTGCACTTTACAGTTGATAGTCAGTCCAAAACAGCAGAAATGCTGTTTTTTTGATATAATGGACCTATGTTATCGAAAAGTAAACGTATTCTATTTTGGATGCTTCATGTTGTCATGTTGCTAGTGATGGTCCACTGGTTCTTGATCAGTGTGATCTATCTGAGAGAGATTTCATGGCTAGCCATTTTAGGTGCTGGATTGCTATTTCTGCTAGCCTGGTTGAAACGCGATGGGCTAAAGAGTGCCTTTGCTTGGTTGACCCGGCACAAAAAAGGCTTCTTGCTTGGAGCGGTTGTCTTTCAGGTGATTGTCATGGTCTGTGCGGAGCTTTTTATCCGTCGGGATGCTGCAGTTGTTTTCAAAGGGGCTTTTGATCTTCTGAAGCAATCTTCCATAACCAACTACCTCAGTCGCAATCCCAATAACATTCCGCTCTTTCTTTACGAGAAGTTTTTCTATGTCTTATTTGGCTCTAGCGGTCTGTGGGTCATGCAGGCTCTCAATATCCTCTATGTCAATCTGGGAGCAGTCCTCTTGTACAAGCTGTCCCAGAAGCATTTCAATCAAAAAACGGCTGATCTAGCCTATCTCTTCTATGTGAGCTTGATCTGTTACTCGCCTTATTTCTATTCCATGTATACAGATATTCCGCCGCTTCCTTTGATCGCTCTTCAGTTATGGTGGGCCTTGGATCTCTTAAAGGAAAACCAAGAAAGCATCTCCTGGAAGAAGATTGTTGGCTTGGGGATCTTATCTGGCGTGACCATGTTGATCCGTCCAACGACCATTATTGTCATGATTGCCTTTTGGGCTGTGCTTTTCTTTAGAGGAAATTGGAAGGCCTTTGGAAAGATTGCTACGGTGACGGTCATGATGACGGGCTTTGTCTTTGCAGGATTGAATACAGCGGTTAATCATCAAAGAGTTGTGCCGATCTTGAAACAAGAAGGGCTGGCTAAGGGACCACTCTTGTTTATCAATCTGGGCTTGACGGATATGGGGCACAACCAAGAAGATATGAAAGAGGGCTTGCTAGCCTATATTGATGAGGATAAGCGGTCGGATTACAACAATGGCCTCTTTAAAAAAGAAAATGTGATCAAAGAAATCAAGCGCCGTCTCAAGGAGTACGGACCGTTCGGTTTGATCGGGCATATCTACTACAAGCAATCCTTGACGGTAGCAGAAGGGACCCTGGGTTGGCTTTACCGCGATGTAGAGTATGAGAAGACGCCTTTTATCAATCCTCTCTATGCACCCCTGACTAAAAATAATGGTCTGGCAAAATGGGTGCGGACCTATTTTCTCAGCATTGATCGCCCGCAGTACAGGTATTATGAATTTGTCAAGCAGCTGATCTGGATCGTCCTATCAGCTGGTTTGGTTGGAGCTTATCTCAAACGTCGAGATACAGATGACTTTAACTTCCTTTCCTTAGCGGTTTTTGGTGGCTTGCTCTTCTTAACCATCTTTGAAGGAGGGAAGACCCGCTACCTCATCCAATTCTTACCGCAAATTTTACTAGTCGCTTCGATCGGTCTAGCAGGATTTACCAAGAAAGAAAATACCTAAAAGCTCTGGCTTGTTTGACAGGCAGAAATTGAGGTTGGACAAAATTTGAACTGCACCCTAAAAGTTAGACAGAAAAATCTAACTTTTGGGGTGCTTTTATTATGAAATTAACTTTTGAAGATAAAGTTCAAATATATGAATCAAGAAAGCAAGGAGAGAGTTTTAGGCGACTTTCAAATCAATTTGGGATAAAGATTTCTAATCTTCAGTACATGATTAAATTGATTGATCGTTATGGAATAGAAATCGTAAAAAAAGGAAAGAATTGTTACTATTCTCCTGAACTAAAACGAGAAATCATTGATAAAGTCTTACTTGAAGGTCGTTCACAAAGAAGTGTAAGCCTTGATTATGCTCTTCCAAACCAAGGAATGCTTCCAAATTGGCTGGCACAATACAAGAAAAATGGGTATACTATTGTTGAGAAAACAAGAGGGAGAGCACCTAAAATGGGACGCAAGCTAAAGAAGAAATCTGAAGAAATGACAGAGTTAGAACGTCTTCAAGCAGAAAATGAATACCTGAGAGCGGAGAATGCCATTCTAAAAAAGTTGAGAGAACTCCGATTGAAGGAGGAAAAAGAGAAAGAAGAAAGACAGAAATTGTTCAAGAATTAATCACTGAGTTTTCGTTAGATATTCTTCTAAAAGCCATTAAACTCGCTCGTTCGACCTACTATTATCACTTGAAACAGCTAGAAAAACCAGATAAGGATCACGGGCTTAAAGCTGAAATCCAATCTATTTTTACTGAACACAAGGGAAATTATGGCTATCGTCGGATACATTTAGAATTAAGAAATCGCGGTTTTTTGGTCAATCATAAGAGGGTTCAGCGGTTGATGAACGTCCTCAATTTACAAGCTAGAATCCGGCAGAAGCGAAAGTATTCTTCTCACAAAGGAGATATTGGTAAGAAAGCCGACAACCTTATTCAACGCCAGTTTGAAGCTTCAAAACCAATGGAAAAGTGCTACACAGATGTGACAGAATTTGCCATTCCAGCAAGCAGCCAAAAGCTCTATTTATCAACAGTATTAGATGGTTTTAACAGTGAAATCGTCGCTTATAATCTTTCAACTTCACCAAATTTAGAACAAGTGAAAGCTATGTTAGACCAGGCCTTTACTGAGAATCATTACACAAATACAATTCTCCATAGTGATCAAGGACGGCAGTATCAACACCAGTATTATCATCGTTTTTTAGAGGATAAAGGAATTCAACCGTCCATGTCACGTAAAGGAAACAGCCCAGACAACGGCATGATGGAATCCTTCTTTGGCATTTTGAAATCGGAAATGTTTTATGGTTACGAGAATACATTTAAGTCACTTAACCAATTGGAACAAGCTATTGTAAACTATATTGACTATTACAACAACAAACGAATTAAGGTAAAACTAAAAGGACTTAGTCCTGTGCAATACAGGACTAAATCCTTAACTTAAATTATTTGTCTAACTTTTTGGGGTCAGTACAATTGTCCAGCCTCTTTTTTATCCAGTGGATCTGCGCCAAATGTGGTATAATGGAAGGTAAGAATTTATTGGATAGCGGAGAGTTTCCATGCAGCATTCACCCTGGCATGAAGCCATCAAGTCCCATCTTCCAGAAGGGTATTTTCACCAGATCAATGACTTTATGAATGAAGTCTATAGCAAAGGAGTGGTTTATCCACCGCGTGACAAGGTCTTTAAGGCCTTGCAGACGACAGAGATGGATCAGGTCAAGGTCTTGATCTTAGGCCAAGATCCCTACCATGGACCGGATCAAGCGCAGGGCTTAAGTTTTTCTGTACCGGATCATGTACCAGCGCCGCCTTCTTTGCAAAATATTCTCAAAGAATTGCGCTCAGATATCGGAGAGAAGCGCTCCCATGATCTGACCTCTTGGGCAGAGCAAGGGGTGCTCTTGCTCAATGCTTGTTTGACAGTTCCTGCTGGTCAGGCCAATGGTCATGCAGGACAAATTTGGGAGCCTTTCACAGATGCTGTGATCAAGGTGGTCAATGAGTTGGAGGAGCCAGTTATCTTTATCCTCTGGGGATCTTATGCCCGTAAGAAAAAGCCTCTGATTACCCACGATCGACATTTAGTCCTTGAATCAGCTCACCCAAGTCCTTTATCGGCCTACCGAGGATTCTTTGGTTCCCAACCCTTTTCAAAAACCAATCAATTTTTGAAAGAGGCGGGACGCGAGCCGATTGATTGGTTAAGATAGGAGAAAGAAATGCCACAATTAGCAACGATTTGTTACATTGACAATGGGAAAGAATTTCTCATGTTGCATCGCAATAAAAAGCCCAATGATGTCCATGAAGGCAAATGGATCGGAGTTGGTGGAAAACTAGAACGCGGAGAAACTCCACAGGAGTGTGCTGCGCGTGAGATTTTTGAAGAGACAGGCCTTAGAGCCAAGCCGGTCTTAAAAGGGATCATTACCTTTCCGGAGTTCACTCCAGATTTGGACTGGTATACATATGTCTTCAAGGTAACAGATTTTGAGGGAGAACTGATCGAGTGTAACGAAGGGACCTTGGAGTGGGTGCCTTATGATCAAGTCCTCTCAAAACCAACCTGGGAAGGGGACCACACCTTTGTCGAGTGGTTGTTGGAGGATAAACCCTTCTTTTCAGCAATGTTTCGCTATGACGGCGACCGCTTGTTAGAGTCGCATGTTGATTTTTATGAATAAAGGAGAATGCAATGGTTGTCATTAAAAATGGTCGAGTAATGGATCCCAAAACTGGCTTGGATCAAGTCTGTGATCTTCGCATTGAAGGAAAGAAAATTGTAGAGATCGCTGAGAACCTCCCAACGGATGGACAAGAAGTCCTTGATGCTACTGGTCTAGTGGTAGCTCCTGGTTTGATCGATGTGCACGTGCATTTTCGTGAACCTGGCCAAACCCATAAAGAAGATATCCATACGGGTGCTTTAGCAGCAGCTGCGGGTGGGTTTACCCGAGTGGTTATGATGGCCAATACCAATCCGACCATTTCAGATATTGCTACCTTAGAGGAGGTCTTAGCTTCTGCAGCCAAGGAAAATCTCCACATTCATACAGTTGCGACGGTGACCAAGAATTTTGACGGTCAACACCTGACAGATTTTGAAGGCCTGCTTAAGGCTGGTGCGGCTGGTTTTTCAGATGATGGGATTCCCCTTCAAAGCACCAAGGTTGTCCGCCAAGCCTTGGAAGAAGCTAAGCGTCTAGGAACCTTTATTAGTCTGCATGAAGAAGACCCTGAGTTGAATGGCATCCTTGGGTTGAATGAAAACATTGCCGAGGAACATTTTCATGTTTGTGGGGCGACGGGTGTAGCTGAATACTCAATGGCAGCGCGGGATGCCATGATTGCCCATGCGACAGGTGCTCACCTCCATATCCAACACCTTTCTAAGGAAGAAAGTGTCAAGGTTGTGGAATTTGCCCAAGGATTAGGAGCTCATGTGACGGCAGAAGTGGCACCTCAACACTTTTCGAAAACAGAAAGTCTGCTCTTGACTAAAGGAAGCAATGCCAAGATGAACCCACCTCTTCGCTTGGAATCAGATCGTCTAGCAGTGATTGAAGGCTTGAAGTCAGGCGTCATCTCCGTGATTGCGACGGACCACGCGCCTCACCATGCGGATGAGAAGAATGTTCCTGATATTACCAAGGCACCATCTGGAATGACCGGTCTTGAAACCTCGCTTTCTCTTGGTTTGACCTACTTGGTCCATGCAGGACATTTGAGCCTCATGCAATTGCTTGAAAAGATGTCCTATAATCCAGCACGTCTCTATGATTTTGATGCCGGCTATATTGCTGTGGATGGACCAGCAGATTTGACCCTCTTTGATCCAGAAGCAGATCGCCTGGTATCGGATCATTTCGCGTCAAAAGCTGGAAATTCCCCATTTGTGGGTGAAACATTAAAAGGGAAGGTTGCTTATACTATCTGTGATGGACAAGTGATTTTTCAAGGATAAGCGATCGTATTCATATGAATCTTAAAAAAATGATGCAAGGCTTGGTTTTCTTTTTAACCAGCCTTCTTGTCTTTGTCTTTCTATTTCGTGCTCTGCTACCAACTGCGTCCCCTCGCATGACCAAGCCCAAAACGGCTACGAAAGAAATCACCTATACTTATGTAGCTCTAGGGGATTCATTGACCGAAGGAGTAGGGGATAGCACCAAGCAAGGGGGCTTTGTGCCCATTCTTGCTCAAAGCCTATCCAATGAAAATGACGGCCAGTACCAGCCTGTCAACTATGGAGTAGCTGGAAATACAAGCGCTCAGATCTTAGAACGACTCAAGAAGCAAACAGATCTTCAGAAGGATCTCAAACAGGCGCGTGTCATGACCTTAACAGTTGGCGGAAATGATCTGCGCAAAGTCGTTGTCAATCATCTGAGTGATTTTTCTCTATCAGATATCCAAAAGCCGCTCAAGAGTTATACAGCGAACCTCAAAGAAATTATTACAAAGGCCAGAAAGGACAATCCCCATCTTCCCATTTATGTAGTGGGGATCTACAATCCTCTTTATCTGAATTTTCCTGAATTAACCAGTATCCAGACGGCTGTCGATCGTTGGAATGAGACGACGGAAGAAACCATCGCGCAATTTGATCAGGTCTATTTCGTTCCGATCAATGATCTGCTCTATAAAGGAATTGATGGCAAAATGGGTGTGTCAGAAATTAGTGACGGGAAGACAACCGTTATCAATGATGCCCTGTATGAAGAGGATGGTTTTCACCCCAACAATACGGGTTATGAAAAGATGAAACAAGCAATATTGGAGAAAATCAATGCCACGAAGAAAACTTGGAGTCAAAAATAATCCCATCAAAGAGAAGGTCCCCTTCCTTCAAAAAATCAATATTTGGAAATGGTTATTTTTAGGTTTGGTCAGCCTTCTCTTAGCCTTCGCTTTAGTTGTGCAAGGACGCTTAGCGACGCCAAGAGAAGATGTTAGCCAGCTTCATCAAGCAGTTGGCACCAAAGATGTCAAAGTTGGAACCATGACAACGACTCGAGATCAACTCAATGATACCATCAAATCGCTTCTGAAAAAATATAAGCTGTCCGACTACAAGGTCTATGCAGACAATCAACAAATCCTATTAGAAGGGCAGTTGAGTTTCTTAGGGAAGGATTATCCCTTATATATTTACTTTCAACCATCCAAATTGGAAAATGGGAACATTCTCTTGACGGTGAAGGATTTTTCAGTCGGAACCTTTCAAATTCCACAAAGGATGGTTTTGCAGCTCTTGAGCAAGAATAAAACTATTCCAGAATTTATCCAAATTTCACCAAAACAGTCTACCATCACCATTGTATTACCAGAAATTGACAATGACTTTGGAATCTATGTCAAGGCCAATACCATTGATCTCTATAATGACAAGATCGTTTTTGATTTGTATCAGAAGAAGTAGGGCGAAAGAGGCTATTCAAATTGAATTCACAATCATCTTAAAAAATTTCCTTAGGTTCAATAATTCCGAGTGCTAGAAACAATAGTGTTTCTAGCACTTTTCTCATGACGGAAAGTTTCTAAGATGACTTTATCCTCAATCTAACTAGAACTGAAAGCTTTATTTTGTTTCTATTCAAAAAATTCAGAATATTACAGAAAATTCTTGACATTGCTTTTTCCCTATGCTAAAATACTAAACAAGACATTGAACAAAGGAGAAAGTCAAACATGAAAACAGCTAAGTTTATTCAATTTGCTTTGTTGTTGAGGTACAAGGGCTAGTGCAGAAGCATTAGTCCTGTTTGGCTTACCAAGCGGGCAAAAACATCTCGCTTGGTTAACCGAGTGAGATGTTTTTCTTTATATCCACTACATAGAAATGAGGAGACCCTATGCGTAAAGTTGAATTTTTAGATACCAGCCTTCGGGATGGCGAACAGACTCCAGGAGTTAATTTCTCTATCAAAGAAAAGATTGCCATTGCTAAACAATTGGAAAAGTGGGGCATTTCTGCTATTGAAGCAGGTTTTCCTGCAGCTAGTCCTGATTCCTTCACAGCTGTTCAAGAGATTGCCAAGGTCTTGACCAAGACAGCCGTGACAGGTTTGGCCCGTTCTGTCAAATCAGATATTGATGCTTGTTATGAAGCCTTGAAGGATGCTAAGTATCCACAAATTCACGTCTTTATCGCAACCAGTCCGATTCACCGGGAGTTTAAACTCAACAAGACAAAGGAAGAAATCCTTGAAGCGATCAAAGAGCACGTCTCTTACGCTCGCTCAAAATTTGAGATTGTGGAATTCTCACCAGAAGATGCGACACGAACCGAATTGGATTTCCTCTTGCAAGTCGTACAGACTGCAGTTGATGCTGGTGCTAGCTACATCAACATTCCTGATACAGTCGGTTTCACGACACCAGCGGAGTACGGTGCCATTTTCAAATACTTGATTGACCATGTCAAGACAGATCGCGAGATTATCTATTCCCCTCATTGCCATGATGACCTAGGTATGGCGGTGGCGAATAGCCTCGCTGCTGTTAAAAATGGTGCCCGTCGTGTCGAAGGAACCATTAATGGCATCGGTGAACGGGCCGGCAATGCGGCGCTTGAAGAAGTAGCGGTTGCTCTCAATATCCGTGAAGACTATTTCCAAGTTGAAAGTCCGATTGTCCTAAATGAAACCATCAACACTTCTGAGTTGGTTTCTCGTTACTCTGGTATTCCAATTCCTAAAAACAAGGCGGTTGTTGGTGGCAATGCCTTCTCACACGAGTCTGGGATCCACCAAGACGGAGTTCTTAAAAATCCTCTTACCTACGAAATCATTACGCCTGAGTTGGTTGGTGTTAAGAGCAATAGTCTCCCTCTTGGAAAATTGTCTGGTCGCCATGCCTTTGTCGAAAAACTGCATGAGTTGGGACTGGATTTCACAGAAGAAGACATCAAGCCATTGTTTGCTAAGTTCAAATCTCTTGCAGACAAGAAACACGAGATCACAGATGCCGATATCCGCGCCCTTGTAGCCGGTACAGCAGTTGAAAATCCAGAAGGATTCCAATTTAACGATCTCCGCTTGACAACGAATGCAGACGAAACGATTACAGCAGCGGTTAGCCTCAGCAATGAAGAAGGGGAAGTACTTGAATTCCTTGCCAATGGTCAAGGGTCTGTTGAAGCGATCTTTAATGCAATTGATAAATTCTTCAACCAAACTGTTCGCTTGACCTCATACAATATCGATGCAGTGACTGATGGGATCGATGCCCAAGCCCGTGTCTTGGTATCCGTGGAAAATGTTGATACAGATACGATTTTCAATGCCTCTGGTTTGGACTTCGACGTATTGAAAGCCTCTGCCATCGCTTATATCAATGCTAACACGCTGGTTCAAAAAGAGAATGCGGGTGAGATGGGACGAGCTGTCTCCTACCGTGATCTTCCACAAGCCTAAGAGGAACTGAACATGACAAAGAAAATTGTAACACTTGCAGGAGATGGGATTGGCCCTGAGATCATGGCAGCTGGACTAGAGGTCCTCGCAGCCGTTGCTCCCAAAATTGGCTTTGATTATAGTCTAGAAGACAAACCTTTTGGGGGTGCTGGGATTGATGCCGCTGGCCACCCACTTCCCCAAGATACTCTCAAAGTAGCTAAAGGAGCGGATGCTATTCTTCTCGCAGCCATCGGGAGTCCGGAATATGACAATGCTCCTGTTCGTCCAGAACAAGGCTTGCTTGCTATTCGTAAGGAATTAAATCTCTTTGCCAATATTCGTCCTGTACGGATTTTTGACGCCTTGAAACACTTGTCTCCTTTGAAGCCAGAGCGTATCGAGGGTGTTGACTTTGTGGTCGTGCGTGAATTGACAGGTGGGATTTACTTTGGAGAGCATATCTTGAAAGAAGATACAGCGCGCGATATCAATGATTACAGTGCAGAAGAAATCCGTCGGATTATGCGCCAAGCCTTCAAGATCGCGCAAGGACGTGGTAAGAAAGTGACCAGTATCGATAAGCAAAATGTCCTTGCAACTTCTAAATTGTGGCGCCAAGTGGCAGAAGAAGTGGCTAAAGAATTTCCAGATGTGACCTTAGAGCACCAGCTTGTCGATAGTGCGGCCATGATCATGATTACCAATCCAGCCCGCTTTGATGTTGTAGTGACAGAGAATCTATTCGGAGATATCTTATCTGATGAATCCAGCGTCCTTCCAGGAACACTAGGCGTGATGCCATCTGCTAGTCATTCTGACCAAGGACCAAGTATGTACGAACCGATTCATGGTTCAGCACCTGATATTGCAGGTCAAGGCATTGCCAATCCGATTTCCATGATTCTGTCCGTTGCCATGATGCTCCGAGACAGTTTTGGAGAAACAGCAGGTGCAGAAATGATCGAGGAAGCCGTCAATCAAACCTTGAATCAAGGAATCTTGACGCGAGATCTAGGTGGTCAGGCTTCTACTGCTGAGATGACTGCAGCCATTATTGGGAATCTCTAAGATGACTTGGAGAGATCGCTGTTTAGTTGTTATTGCTATTTGGAATAGTATCGTATTTCTGACCTATGGTTTAGATAAACGAAAAGCTATCCAAAACAGGTGGCGGATTCCTGAAAAGGTCCTGTTACTCGAGAGCTGGGTGCTTGGTGGATTCGGAGCTCTACTAAGTGGATATCTCTTTCACCACAAGGTGCGGAAATGGTATTTTCAAGCCACCTGGTGGGGCAGTAGCCTTCTTTTAGCAGGTGCCCTCTTTCTAATCCTTCAATGGATTTCTTAACAACAAGATAAATGGAGAAAGATGATGAGTGGAAAATCTATCTTTGATAAACTTTGGGACCGCCACGTGATTACAGGAGTGGAAGGGCAACCCCAACTCATGTATGTGGACCAACACTACATCCACGAAGTGACGAGTCCGCAAGCCTTTCAAGGATTACGGGACGCAGGACGCAAGGTCCGACGACCTGATTTAACCTTTGGAACCTTTGATCACAATGTTCCAACGGTCAATATTTTTGATATTAGAGATGTGATTTCAAAAGCCCAGATTGATAAATTAGCTGAGAATGTGGTGGACTTTGGGATTGATCATGCTGCCCATGGTTCTGCTAAGCAAGGAATCGTTCATATGGTGGGCCCTGAAACCGGTCGGACCCAGCCTGGGAAATTTATTGTCTGTGGAGACAGCCATACCGCAACCCACGGAGCCTTTGGTGCCATTGCCTTTGGGATTGGAACCAGTGAAGTGGAGCATGTCTTTGCTACCCAAACCATCTGGCAAGTCAAACCAAAGAAAATGTTGGTTGAATTTACCGGAACCCCACAAAAAGGGATCTATTCAAAGGATTACATCCTAGCTTTGATAGCGCGCTACGGTGTTGCATGTGGAGTTGGCTATGTCGTAGAGTATCGGGGAGAAGCAATTGATCGCTTGACCATGGAAGAACGCATGACCATCTGTAACATGTCGATCGAGTTCGGGTCCAAAATGGGGATCATGAATCCAGATGAGACGACCTTTGACTACCTCCGGGGACGCGAATGTGTGCCAGATGATTTTGAGGCCGCAGTAGCTGATTGGAAGACTATAGTCAGTGATGACGATGCCGTTTATGATAAGGTCATCCGTATGGATGTATCTGATCTTGCTCCGATGGTGACTTGGGGGACCAATCCTTCTATGGGAGTGGACTTCGAGACTCCTTTTCCAGAGATTCGCGACATGAATGATGAACGGGCTTATCATTATATGGATCTAGAACCTGGCCAAAAACCATCAGACATTGAATTAGGCTATATCTTTATCGGTTCTTGTACCAATGCGCGTCTCAGCGATTTGGAGTTGGCAACCAAGTTTGTGAAAGGCAAAAAAATTGCGCCAAACTTAACTGCTATTGTGGTACCTGGCTCTCGTCCGGTTAAGCAAGCCGCTGAAAAATTAGGCTTAGACAAGATCTTCATGGATGCGGGCTTTGAATGGCGTGATCCAGGATGTTCCATGTGTCTAGGAATGAACCCAGACAAGGTTCCAGATGGGGTCCACTGTGCCTCTACTAGCAACCGGAACTTTGAAGACCGCCAAGGATTTGGGGCTAAAACCCATCTCTGTAGCCCAGCAATGGCCGCTGCAGCAGCAATCGCCGGCCGCTTTGTCGATGTGCGCCAAATGCCAGAAGTCGAGTAAAAGGAGGAAGCATGGAGAAATTTACCATTTATACAGGAACTACGGTTCCTTTGATGAACGATAATATTGATACCGACCAAATCCTCCCCAAGCAATTCTTAAAGTTGATTGATAAAAAAGGCTTTGGGAAATACCTCATGTATGCTTGGCGCTATTTGGATGACCAGTATACTGAGGATCCAGATTTTATCTTTAACAAGCCAGAATATCGCAAGGCGACCATTTTGATCACTGGTGACAATTTTGGGGCTGGTTCCTCTCGGGAGCACGCAGCCTGGGCTTTAGCCGATTATGGCTTTAAAGTCGTTATCGCCGGATCCTTCGGAGATATCCATTACAATAATGAGCTCAATAATGGCATGCTACCGATTGTCCAACCGCTAGAGGTTCGTCAAAAATTGGCAAGTTTGAAGCCGACAGATCCAGTGACGGTAGATTTGGAAGAGCAGAAGATCATCTCGCCTGTTGGAGAGTTTCGCTTTGAGATCGATCAAGATTGGAAGCACAAATTGCTCAATGGTTTGGATGATATCGGGATTACGCTTCAGTATGAAGACTTGATCGCAGTTTATGAGAAGAACCGGCCAGCTTACTGGCAATGATAAAATTGTATACCGAATTGCGAATTTTCTGAAAATATATTGAATTTGAGACTATTTTTTGATACAATACTAAAAAGAATAGAAAAGGAAAGAGACTTATGACAAAACACATTCAATGGGACGGACAACTTTCACAAGAAGGATTTGATATTCTTAAAGGAGAGGGTGGCTGTATCGTCTGCCCTACCAAAGTTGGCTACATCATCATGACCAGTGACAAGGCTGGCTTGGAACGTAAATTCGAAGCCAAAGAACGCAACCGCAACAAACCAGGTGTGGTTCTCTGCGGAAGCATGGATGAACTTCGTGCCCTTGCGCAATTGAATCCTGAAATCGAAGCCTTCTACCAAAAACATTGGGATGAAGATATCTTGCTTGGTTGTATCCTTCCGTGGCGTGAAGATGCCTATGCAAAATTGCAAGCTTTTGGAGATGGACGTGAAGAACTCATGACAGACGTTCGTGGAACTTCATGCTTTGTCATCAAATTTGGTAAAGCTGGTGAGCAAATCGCCAAAGAAATGTGGGAAAAAGAAGGCAAAATGGTTTACGCTTCTTCAGCCAACCCTTCCGGTAAAGGAAACCGCGGGAAGGTCGAAGGAATCGGTGAGCGCATCGAAGGTGCCGTGGACTTGGTTATCGAAGCCGATGATTATGTAGCTTCTATCCAACCAGACAAGACCATTGAAACTCGCTATGAACAAGGTGTGATGGTCTCTATGGTTGATGCCGAAGGAAAACTCATCCCAGAACAAGGAGCAGGTAGCCGTTCTGTCAATACTTGTCCAGTTGTGATTCGTAAAGGATTGGATATCGATAAGATCATGATGCACTTATCTGATCATTTCAACTCTTGGAACTACCGCCAAGGGGAATACTATTAAGAAACAGAAAAAAGCATTCCATTTGGAATGCTTTTTTTGTGAAAGGATAAAAGGTGGTATAATAAAGTCAAACGATGTTCCAATAGAAGGGGAAGTGGTATGGTCTCCAGAAAAGCATTTATCGATAAAGCTAATCAGGAAGGTTTTTCCTTCAATATCTAAATCCCATGGTGGACGTACAATAACTTCAAGTCATTAGTTTGGAGAAAAAGGCTCTCTGAGGAGCAACTCTATCAGATCTTTCTTTTACTTTGTAAAGAGGTAGAAGACCGGAAAATGCAAGCTGTAGCGGATAAGAGGAAGTATCAGACCGGATTTTATGTAGCTGCATGTAATGGCCACGAGTTTCGCTTTGAGTTTGCTTTTAAAAAGAACCAAGAACTAAGAGTTTATAATTTATTTGAGACCGTCAATGGTCGTAAGAAACTAACCTTGATGGATCTGCTTGATTACATAATGGATTGACTGTGTATAGAAACAATAAGGGTTCACTACAAATTGATAAAAGAAAGAGTAGTTCTATGATTTCAAGAGATGCATTTTTAGAAAGAATCAACCAAGAGGGATTCTCATTTAGTATTGACATCCCGCGCAGGAATTTTTCGGATTTTTCATCATTAGTTCGGAGAAGAAGAATTTCAGAAGAAGACCTCTATCAGCTGTTTTATAACTATTGTCAGGAGCTAGAAAACTGTTTGAAAGAAGCAGGGGAGAAACGACGATTACTCTTCAATAAATTTCCAGTTAGCCCCGTTCATGATAAATATAAAACGAAATTTGATACAGTGGCACCGAACGGTCGTGAGTTTCGCTTTGATTTTGTCTTCAGTAACGACAATCGTTTAAAAGTTTATCATCTTATCGAAACGGTTAATGGTCGTAGGAAAAAAACACCTATGGAAATACTGATGGACTTAGTCGATGCTTTATAGTGGATACTGATCTAAGAGAAATCTTATGAGATACCTATTTCTTCTTGATTCCATTGAGCCTAGTGACTATAATGAATGAGTTTAATAAAGCTACAGGTAGACTCTTGTTCCTCTGCTTGTTTGCTCTTGCTTTTTTATGTTGGTACTATTTGTAATCATCACAGCTCCAGTAGTTTTATTAAACCGACCCTTCCTATTTGATCGCCTAATAGCTAGTAGTTATCGAAGTAGGGTTAGGAAATAGACAAAAGACAAAAAGGACTCTATTTTTATGTTAGAGACATTTTTGACAAGTAGGGGTTGAACTGTAAAGCTGGAGAATGGTAGTAAGAGTTTTCTAACTGGTTGAAATTTGGTACACTAGAGCTATGAAGATAGAAGATACTATAAAAAAAGCAATCATTTTAGGCGCTACAGGAGGGATTGGCCGGCAGCTAGCGAAAGAATTGGCACAACGTTTGGAGCATCTGTTTTTAGTGAGTCGAGATGCTGACAAACTCTCCCAAGTCCAAAAAGAACTAACTGGGAGTAAGGCGCAGCTTTCAATCCTAACATTAGATATGCTAGATCAAGTGGCTCTAGAATCTTTTGTAGAGAACCTAGATGCAGATCTTCTTGTTAATTGTGCAGGTTTAGCTTACTTTTCCCGTGAAAGTGACCTTGATTCAGCTAGTGAGCAAGACCTCTGGCAAGTCAATTACCATGCTCCGGTTCAACTAATTAAGCAATTAGTGAAGAAGAATCATAAGATCCAGCTAGTCCAGTTGTCATCTCTGGCTACTCTTTTTCCTCATCCCTATCTAGCAGCCTATAGTGCCAGTAAGGCTGCCTTGCAGACCTACACTCTTGCTCTCCAGGAGGAACTGAGGCAATCAGATTCCCCGATTCAGCTAGGTCTCTATATTCTTGGACCAGTCCAAACAGCTATTTTTCCTCCCAAACTAGTAGAAGCATTGGGTGGCAGTCGCTTGCAGATGAAGCCTGAGAAAGTCGCTCAGCAGTTGATCCGATTTATAGAAAGGGATACTTCCTATGCTATTATCGGCCTTCGCTATCGCTTGCTAGTTTGGCTAGGTCGCCTGCTTCCCCAAAGGTGGATCATCCGTCTCCTTGCTATATATTTAAAAAAGGGACTGAATAGATGAAATTTGTATTTATATTTTTAGCCGTTACTTATCTTCTTTTATTTCTCATCCGTTGGTTGCTGTCCTTTACTTATTATAAAAGAGGTCAGGTTCATACTGCGGACTTTCCAGAAGAGCTTTTTACGGTGGTCCAACCCATCCTTTCTGGGGATCCTCGTTTAGAGAGTGATTTGCGGGCCAATCTCCAGCAAACTGAAGCAGTAGAATTCTACTGGTTGATTGATCAGTCTGATACAGAAGCCCAGCGAGTAGCAGATCGGATTTGTAAAGACGCATCCTTTGCCCACCGCATTCGAATTTTTCTCATTGAAGACGTCCCTCAGGGGATTAATCCCAAGAGTTACAAGATTGAGCAGGTTGTAGAGGAGCTGACCCGGCCTTATCTGATTGTTTTGGACGATGATAGTGTGATTGATTTTTCTAAAATGGGTGAGCTGACCGCCTATTTGGGTCAAGAGGTCATTCTGACAGGTATTCCTTATAACCAGGAGAGAAGCAATTTCTGGTCCAAGCTGGTCGCAGCATTTGTAAATGGCAATTCCTTTATTACCTATTTTACAATGGCAGAAGTTGAGGCGAATCACTCCATCAACGGGATGTTTTATATCCTACCGGTAGAACTTGCAAAAGGCCAGAAGCTTTTCACAGCGATTAAGGATTATCTATGTGATGATTTAGCCGTGGCCGATTTTTTGAGTAGTAAAGGAATATCCATTATTCAAACGCGAGTTACCTGTAATGTTCGAACGACTATCAAGGATGCCAAGCAATATTTGCTCCAGATGAAGCGTTGGCTTCTCTTTAGCTCTATCTACCTCAAAGAACACCTGGATTGGAAGCTGTTTAGTCTCATAGGTTTACCGAGTTTTCTACCTCTTCCAGGTTTGATCCTAAGTCTCATTTTAGGATGGCCTTATCTTCTTCTAGCCTTAAGCTTACTGGTATTCAAGGCAGTATGGATGCTCCTCTATCGGCAAAGCATTCTATCCAATCGCCTACACTTGGATGAAGTCATCTATGAAGTGCTGAATGATCTCCTGCTTCCTTGGTTGTTTGTCTATGTTCTATTGACTCCTCCTGTGATAAACTGGCGGGGACGGAAGATTCGTGTGACGGACGGAAAGATTCGTTATGAGTAAGATGAAGTCCTATCTAGACCGTTTGTCTGACTTATCTCTTGATCAGACCATGCTAGACTCTAATCGCTTGGTTCTCTTTCTCAGTGGGAGCAGTGATGTCACTTGTGCCGGGCTGACAGCTGGGCAGCTAGACCTCCTTCATGCGATTTGTCCATCAGGCTATTCAGTAGTAGCCAGCAATTTTCCCTTCAATCAAGATTTTGAACATATAAAGTTTCCTCAAGTATCCCCCTTGTCAGCTTCTGCATCCAATATCATCTACTATTGGCATACGATTTTGAACCCTCGCTTCCAAAAGCTCTTACAACAACACTTGTCTCCCTTGCTGGAAGTGCAGGAAGTGGTTCTTATTTGTAAGAGTTCAGGGGTCAATATGCTGACGCAGTGGCTTAGAAGTGTAGGGAAGGAGGTATCCTTGCCAAGCTTGCGCGTGATAGCGCTTGGCCCTGTTTCCCAGCTTCTTTTAAGTCAAAAGGAGATAGAGGTATTGGTTATCAAAGGCAAAAAAGATCCTTATTCACGAATTTTGGACCGCCATTCAGCGGATATCCAAGTGGATACGAATCATTATAGCTATGAATACAGAGAAGATGTGAAAGGAATCATCTATGACTGGATTAGACAAAGTGATAAAAATCGATGTGATTAGCGTCCCCTTTAGTGGTCATTTATTTCCGACTTTGACTTTGGTCAAGCCCTTGCTGGAGGATCCTCGTTTTCAGGTTCGAGTCATCACAGGTTTTCAGAAAAAGGAATTGGTCGAGCAGATTGGCTTCGACTGCCTTGCCTTGTTTCCTGACCGTCCGACAGTCATGGAAGATATAGCTAATACTGCCAAGCAAGCAAATCTCTTTATCATGTACCAACAATTAGGGGCTAATAGCAAACTGATTCCTGAAGTTTTCAACGAGATAAATCGAGTTTGGGACTCTGAGGGGAGACCAGACTTGATTATTGCAGATTTTGTAGCCGCTCCTGCTGGAGTTTTAGCAGATCGTTTGGGGATTCCTTGGATTACGACCATTCCAAGTCCAGTAGCAATTGAAAGTCGCACGACCACTCCGGCTTATCTAGGAGGATGGAAACCGCATCAGGGGACCTTCTACAAATGGAGAGATGCTCTGGGTAGGCAAGTCATCCGTCTGGCAAAGAAAGTTGGGTTTGCGCTGGTTAAGAAGAATCTTGATACCATACAGGATTTTAAACTCTACCGTGAAGATGGGACAGAAGCGGTCTATTCTCCCTATTCAATCTTGGCACTGGGCATGAAAGAGTTGGAGTTTCGAGACGATTTTCCTTCCCAGCTTAAATGGGTTGGTTATCGCTGTCTCTCTTTTGATCGACTTCCTCAAGAACAGAAACAGTATTTTACGAGTTCTAAAAAGCGGGTCCTCGTTACCTGTGGGACCCATTTAAAATGGGAAAAGGAGAGGATGGTGGAGTTGGCAAAGCTTTTGAGCCAAGAACATCCTGACTATGTCTTTTACGTAACCCTAGGCGACCCTAGTGGTTTGGAGCATCCACCAAGGATGTTGTCGGAAAATCTTCTGATCTTTGATTACCTCCCTTATTCAGATGTTCTGGATCAAATGGACTTTGCCATTCATCATGCAGGTGCTGGGATTTTGATGGGGTGTATCGAAGAGGGGATTCCTAGTCTGATTTTGCCTCAGGACTATGACCAGTTTGACAATGCGGTTCGGGCTGAGTTATTCCAAGTAGGATTGGTTTCTCGTAAAAAGACAGATTCCGAAGTTTTGCGCTTATTTAATGAATTGGTTTCTCGGGAAGATTGGTCACACCTAAAGGCTCTGGCTCAGAAAAGCAAAGTCTACCAGCCAACAAAGATTCTTTATCAAGAAATTGAGAGACTCCTGAAAGTGAAGTTATAGAAGAAAGAGACTCCTATTTGCTTTCTTCCATAGATCTTCTGTTTAATGAACATAAAAAACTAGAGCGCTTGCTCTAGTTTTTTGGTTGTTGATGGGTGATATTCTTTCCCCAAGGGATGAGATTTTCTTTTTTCTCTTTGATCCGTTGGATATTGTCCTTGTGACGAAGAATGATCAAGGTCGCTAGTGCCAAGACAATGATTGTAAAAAGTGGATCATAGCTGTGCAAGATCCATCCAGTCAAAGGAAGAAGGAGGACCGAAAGAATGGCGAGTAGCGCAACGGTAACACTCGAAAACGAAATCATACTGGTTAAATACAGGCTAGCTACAAAATAAACTGCTAAAATGAGTAGCAGGATAGGCGAGAAACCAAGTAAGACACCAGCACTCGTCGCCACTGCCTTTCCACCCTTAAATCCAGCAAAAATTGGGAAAGTGTGCCCCAAAACGGCTAAGAGACCAAAGACCATCGGCGAGATCCCCTGAATTCCAAAGAAAGTCGGAAGGAGAACGGCCAAAGTTCCTTTCAAGAAATCAATCGCAAAGACAATGACCCCAGCTTTCTTCCCTAAAATCCGAAAGGTATTGGTCGTTCCTGTATTGCCCGAGCCATGTTCCCGTAAATTAATATGGAAAAAGATTTTCCCAATCCATAATCCCGAAGGAATGGAGCCTAACAGATAGGCTAAAATTAAAACACTTATTTCTTTTATCATACTCTCATTATATCAAAAAGCCATCGATAGAAAAAGCAATTTCTGGAGTTCAAGTGTGACATCTGAAGAAAGTGTCAAGCCAGCTTTTTTTACTGAGATATAGAAATCTCCATATAAAGAGAAAAAATTTTGCAAAATTTCCTAAAAAACTGTAATATAGAAAAGATGAACAAACAGGAGGTTCCTTGTGGCAAAAAAGGAAATCAATATTAATAATTATAATGACGATGCCATTCAGGTACTAGAAGGGTTGGATGCAGTCCGTAAACGTCCAGGGATGTATATCGGATCGACCGACGGAAATGGCTTGCATCACATGGTCTGGGAGATCGTGGATAATGCGGTCGATGAAGCCTTGTCTGGCTTTGGATCACAAATCGATGTAACGATTAATAAAGATGGTTCGCTATCGGTAGAAGACCAGGGACGTGGGATGCCGACCGGGATGCATGCTATGGGTAAACCAACCGTTGAGGTGATCTTTACAGTCCTCCACGCCGGAGGGAAGTTTGGTCAAGGAGGCTATAAGACATCTGGAGGTCTTCACGGAGTGGGATCTTCTGTCGTCAATGCCCTTTCTAGCTGGCTAGAGGTAGAAATTACTCGTGATGGAGCTGTCTACAAGCAACGTTTTGAAGATGGTGGAAAACCAGTTACAACCCTCGAAAAGATCGGCTCTGCTCCCAAGTCTAAGACAGGGACCAAGGTCACCTTCATGCCAGATCCAACCATCTTTTCAACGACGGATTTCAAATTTAATACCATTGCTGAGCGAATCAAAGAATCAGCCTTCTTGCTGAAGGACGTGACGCTGACGCTGACCGATCTTCGTAAGGAAGAAGACAACCATGTGGCCTTTCATTATGAAAATGGTGTCCAAGATTTCGTAGAGTACTTGAACGAAGACAAGGAAACTTTGACACCGGTTCTCTACTTTAGTGGCGAATCAGATGGTTTTCAGGTAGAAGTGGCTATGCAATACAATGATGGCTACTCAGATAATATCTTGTCCTTCGTTAATAATGTCCGCACCAAAGATGGGGGAACCCACGAGACGGGTCTGAAGACAGCTATTACCAAGGCTATGAACGACTATGCAAGAAAGACAGGACTTCTCAAAGAAAAAGACAAGAATCTGGAAGGATCAGACTATCGTGAAGGTTTGTCGGCTGTTCTCTCTATCCTGGTTCCAGAAGCTCATTTGCAGTTTGAAGGGCAAACCAAAGACAAATTAGGAAGTCCCTTGGCTCGTCCAGTCGTCGATAGCATTGTTTCTGATAAATTGACCTTCTTCCTCATGGAAAATGGGGAGTTGGCTTCCAATCTCATTCGTAAGGCTATTAAAGCCCGGGATGCGCGTGAAGCTGCTCGAAAAGCGCGAGATGAAAGTCGAAATGGCAAGAAGAGCAAAAAAGACAAAGGACTTTTATCTGGGAAATTGACACCAGCCCAGTCTAAAAATCCTAAGAAAAACGAACTCTATCTAGTCGAAGGAGACTCAGCCGGCGGTTCTGCCAAACAAGGGCGGGACCGTAAGTTCCAAGCGATTCTCCCCCTTCGTGGGAAGGTTCTTAATACTGAGAAGGCCAATATGAGTGATATCCTCAAAAACGAGGAGATCAACACCATGATCTACACCATCGGTGCTGGCGTTGGGGCAGATTTCTCAGTGGAAGACGCCAACTACGATAAGATCATTATCATGACCGACGCGGATACGGATGGTGCCCACATTCAAACCCTCCTCTTAACCTTCTTCTATCGCTATATGCGCCCTTTGGTAGAAGCAGGTCATGTCTACATTGCACTTCCTCCTCTTTATAAGATGTCGAAAGGCAAAGGCAAGAAAGAAGAAGTAGCCTATGCTTGGACAGATAGCGAATTAGAAGAGTTGCGTCGGACCTTTGGCCGTGGAGCAACCCTCCAACGGTACAAAGGGTTGGGGGAAATGAATGCGGATCAGCTTTGGGAAACGACCATGAATCCAGAAACTCGTACCCTGATCCGTGTCACCATTGATGATTTAGCGCGTGCAGAACGCCGTGTCTCTGTCCTTATGGGAGATAAGGCTGCACCACGTCGTCAATGGATTGAAGACAATGTTAAGTTTACCTTGGAAGAAAATACAGTTTTTTAATCACTTTCTACTTATAAATTAAATAAGCTGGGATGTAGAAATGGTAAGGAATCGACATGAGAACTGATACAGAAATGATGAATCTGATTTTGCAGATAGCTGAGTCCTTGCAAGTGGAAGCAGTGGCCTTATCCGGTTCGCGAGCCAATCCTCGGGCACCCAAAGACGAGTTTCAAGATTATGATGTGGTCTATATCGTTGATGATCTAGAAGACCTGATTTCGGATTTATCCTGGTTGGATCAGTACGGAAACCGACTCATCGAACAGCACAACCGACTGGGACACCGTCGTCTGTATCTCATGCTCTTTGAAGATGGCAACCGTATCGATTTGACCCTCTGTCCCAAGGAGTCTATCCAAGAGTGGGTGGACAGCGAAGCAAATTTTGAAGTTATAAAAGACGACAAAGGCTTGTTTGAAGCCTATCAGCCTAATTCCAAGCGCTATTGGACCGCTCCGCCTACTGAAGAGGAATTTGCAGCCGCCTGCAATGAATTTTGGTGGGTATCGGCATATGTCGTCAAGGCTATTCGAAGAAATCAGCTTATTTATGCGACCGACCACCTCTATGGCATTTGTCAGCAAGAATTGCTTAAGGTCATAGCTTGGCAGGTGACAAGCGATAGGGGAATAGTTGATATCGGAAAGAACTACAAGTACCTCTTCCAGTATCTACCAGCCGGGCAAGAGAAGGAGTTCTCAGCTTTGCTTGATTTATCAAGTTTCGATAAAATCACTCAGTCTTTATTTGCTACCATGGGGCTATTCAATCGAGAAGCTCAAATTCTGGCCCAAGAGATGGGGTTTACTTACGATAAGGAAGTAGCAGAAAAAATGACTTCTTATGCTAAAGAGAAACTTTCGAATCATTCAATGAATCTATTTTAAACTAAAAAAAGGATCCTTTGGTTGCTTGTGGTAACCGATTGCCTTTTTCTACAAAAGACTACTCAACATTCTTTGAAAGGAGTTGAACACGCCCTGAGTGCTGTGTGAAAAAGATAAATTTCTAATTTTCACTTTGTATTTTAAGGGCTTTGTATCTTATGTCTAATATTCAAAATATGTCCTTGGAGGACATCATGGGGGAGCGCTTTGGTCGCTACTCCAAATACATTATTCAAGAACGGGCTCTTCCTGATATTCGGGATGGCTTGAAACCAGTTCAACGACGGATTCTTTATTCGATGAATAAGGATGGCAATACCCATGACAAGGGCTACCGCAAGTCTGCCAAGTCTGTCGGAAATATCATGGGGAATTTCCACCCTCACGGAGACAGTTCCATCTATGATGCCATGGTCCGCATGTCTCAAGACTGGAAGAACCGTGAGATCCTTGTGGAAATGCACGGAAACAATGGTTCCATGGACGGTGATCCACCTGCAGCCATGCGTTATACCGAGGCCCGTTTGTCTGAAATTGCAGGCTATCTTTTGCAAGATATCGAAAAGAACACAGTGCCTTTTGCCTGGAACTTTGATGATACGGAAAAAGAGCCAACTGTTTTGCCGTCAGCCTTTCCAAACCTCTTGGTCAATGGGGCAACAGGGATTTCAGCTGGTTACGCGACAGATATTCCGCCACACAACTTTGCTGAAGTCATTGATGCCGTGGTCTATATGATCGACCATCCATCTGCCAAGGTAGACAAGCTCATGGAGTTTCTACCTGGACCGGATTTCCCAACTGGTGCCATTATCCAAGGCAGGGATGAGATTAAGAAAGCCTATGAAACTGGTAAGGGTCGGGTGGTTGTCCGCTCTAAAACTGAGATCGAGCAGCTAAAAGGCGGTAAGCAACAAATCGTTGTCACCGAGATTCCTTATGAGATCAACAAGGCAGTCTTGGTCAAGAAGATCGACGATGTTCGTGTTAACAACAAGGTGGCTGGTATCGCAGAAGTTCGGGATGAGTCTGACCGAGATGGTCTTCGCATTGCGATTGAGTTGAAGAAAGATGCCAATGCAGATTTGATTTTGAACTACTTGTTCAAGTATACTGACTTGCAGGTCAACTACAACTTCAATATGGTGGCGATTGACAACTACACACCACGTCAGGTGGGGATTGTACCGATTCTCTCTAGCTACATTGCACACCGTCGGGATATCATTGTCGCTCGCTCGCGCTTTGATAAGGAAAAGGCAGAGCGACGCCTCCACATCGTAGAGGGCTTGATCCGCGTCATTTCCATTCTCGATGAGGTCATCGCCTTGATCCGCGCTTCTGATAACAAGGCAGATGCTAAAGAAAACCTCAAGGTCAGCTACGATTTCACGGAAGAACAAGCAGAAGCTATTGTCACTTTGCAATTGTACCGCTTGACCAATACCGATATCGTGACCTTGGAAGAAGAGCATGCCAGTCTCAAGGAGCAAATCGCGACCTTGGCAGCCATCATTGGGGATGAACGGACTATGTTTAATCTCATGAAGAAGGAATTGCGTGAAGTTAAGAAGCTCTTTGGCAACCCTCGTCGCAGTGAGTTGCAAGATACTGCTAAAACGATTGAGATTGATACAGCCAGTCTCATTGTTGAAGAGGAAACTTTCGTCAGCGTAACCCGTGCTGGATATATCAAACGGACCTCGCCTCGTTCTTTCAATGCCTCAACACTGGAAGAAGTCGGTAAGCGAGACGATGACGAGTTGATTTTTGTAGAGCCTGCTAAGACCACTCAGCATCTCTTACTCTTTACCAACTTGGGGAATGCCATTTATCGACCAATTCATGAATTAACAGATACCAAGTGGAAGGATATCGGAGAGCACCTCAGTCAGACCTTGACCAATTTCGAGCAAGAGGAAGAAATTCTCTTTGCGGAGATTGTGGATCAGTTTGAGGGAGTAACCTATTTTGCAGCAACTCAACAAGGACAAATCAAGCGCTTTGAACGCAAGGAATTGAGCCCATGGCGGACCTATCGTTCTAAATCGACTAAGTACGCTAAGCTAAAAGACCAAGACGATTGTATCGTAGCTGTTGCGCCAGTTGTCCTTGAAGACATCATGATCATCACCAAAAATGGGTATGGCTTGCGCTTCAATATTGAAGAGGTCCCTGTCGTAGGAGCCAAAGCAGCAGGGGTTAAAGCTATTAACCTGAAAGATGGAGATCAAGTGGTAGCGGTCTTTAAGTCGACGACTCCAAGTATGTATATTTTGACCCAGCGAGGCAGTCTCAAACGGATGTCTCAGGACGATATTCCTGTGACCAGTCGGGCTAAACGGGGACTACAGGTCTTGCGTGAGTTGAAAAATAAACCACACCGCGTCTTCAAGGCAGGTCCAGTCTTCACTGACCAGGGAGATTTTGATCTCTTTACGAGCCAAGATGAAGTGGCAGAACAAGATCAAATTCTTCAGATCACTTCTACAACAGGGCAGGTGACAGAAATTGATTTGACGCAATTAAGCATTTCTGAAAGAACAAGCAATGGATCCTTTGTCAACGATACCATTTCGGATCAAGAAGTTTTTTCAGCTACCATCAAATAAAAGAAAGCGTCGGTCCATTCTAGGACTGACTTTCTTTAAAAATAAATTTTCTGAAAATTGAAAATTTCGCTTGAAATTCTCATGAAATGGTGTACAATAGTGTACATAGATTGAGAAACTGAATCGACCTGCATCAGATCGACTAGGAATAGAAAGAATTAAAAGGAGCATTATCATGACAGTATCACTTGATTGGGAAAACCTTGGCTTTTCATATATGAAATTACCTTATCGCTATTTGGCATATTATCGCAATGGAGCTTGGGAAAAAGGGGAATTGACAGAAGATGCGACTTTGCATTTGTCCGAATCTTCTCCAAGTTTGCATTACGGTCAGCAAGCCTTTGAAGGGTTGAAAGCCTACCGTACAAAAGATGGAAGCGTCCAATTGTTCCGTCCAGATCAAAACGCTAAACGTTTGCAACGCACAGCAGATCGGTTGCTGATGCCTCAAGTACCTGTTGACATGTTTGTAGATGCTTGTAAGGCAGTGGTAAAAGCCAATGAAGAGTATGTTCCACCATATGGTACAGGAGCTACCCTTTACCTTCGTCCACTTTTGATTGGGGTTGGTGATATTATTGGTGTGCATCCAGCAGATGAGTATATCTTTACCATCTTTGCCATGCCTGTCGGTAACTATTTTAAAGGTGGTTTGGTCCCAACGAACTTCTTGATTCAAGATGAGTATGACCGTGCTGCACCACATGGTACAGGGGCTGCAAAAGTTGGTGGGAACTACGCAGCTAGTATGTTGCCAGGTAAGATTGCGCATGATCGTAACTTCTCTGACGTGATTTACCTCGATCCAGCGACTCACACCAAGATTGAAGAAGTTGGTTCTGCAAACTTCTTTGGTATCACTGCTAATAACGAATTTGTGACGCCATTGAGTCCGTCTATTTTGCCATCGATCACCAAGTACTCTTTGCTTTACTTGGCAGAACACCGTCTTGGTATGACACCAATTGAAGGGGATGTCTTTATTAATGAGCTGGATCGCTTTGTAGAAGCAGGAGCTTGTGGTACCGCAGCTGTCATCTCTCCGATCGGAGGTGTTCAACACGGTGATGACTTCCATGTCTTCTATTCTGAAACAGAAGTAGGTCCTATCACACGTAAGCTCTATGACGAGTTGACCGGTATCCAATTTGGCGATGTCGAAGCGCCAGAAGGATGGATTGTCAAAGTCGATTAAACCGAAAGCATCTGAGATAAAAGTGTCCAGGCTTCAATGAGAACGAGTCTTAACGAAGGACGTAGTAGCTAAAGTTTCTCTTCATTCGCTTTTAGGCTCAAAAGAGTGCCGAATGACCTTTTCGGGGGTGGGAGAAAGAAGGAATTTCTAACTAAATTCTTTCTGCCCACTCCCTTTTCTCTTGCGTCATCAAGAGAATTTTTGTAAAATAGAAAAAGTGAAAAGAGGGTTGAAATGAGTAAAAAAGATAAGAAAATTGAGATTCAAATCGTTGATAGTAAAGTAACCGTCGGAAAAGACACTTTTGATGGATTCACTTTGTCCATTGGCAAGAAAACGATTGGTGAAATTGCAGACATGGGTGGGCAATTTGCCATTATCAAAAATGGAAATGTGGATTCTCTTTACAAAAAACTTGAAAAAGCCGTTGAAATTTTGATAGAAAATTATAATTTGAATAAATAAGGGCTTGCAATCATAATAAATCAATGGTATAATAGATCCTGTTGATTTATATGGAGAGATAGCGAAGAGGCTAAACGCGGCGGACTGTAAATCCGCTCCTTCGGGTTCGGGGGTTCGAATCCCTCTCTCTCCATTTCATTCATGGGGTATAGCCAAGCGGTAAGGCAAGGGACTTTGACTCCCTCATGCGTTGGTTCGAATCCAGCTACCCCAGTTCTTAGGTAATATCAGATAAGTGATAAAATATCTATCCAGGTATTTTATTTCTTTATAGGATGAGTCGTTAAAGATTGTAGATGATCTCATTGCGAGTGCTTGCTTAGGAAAAATAATTATAAGTATGTCAAGTTTTAGAAAACTTGATTGTTGGAGGATTTTTTAGATGAATGAATTTGAAGATTTGCTAAACAGTGTTAGCCAAGTTGAACCAGGTGACGTTGTTACTGCTGAAGTATTGACAGTTGACGCGAACCAAGCTAACGTTGCAATCTCTGGAACTGGTGTCGAAGGTGTCTTGACTCTTCGCGAATTGACAAACGATCGTGATGCTGACATCAACGACTTGGTAAAACCAGGTGAAACACTTGAATTGCTTGTTCTTCGTCAAGTAGTTGGTAAAGATACTGATACAGTAACTTACCTTGTATCTAAAAAACGTTTGGAAGCTCGCAAAGCATGGGACAAATTGGTTGGACGTGAAGAAGAAGTTGTTACTGTTAAAGGAACTCGCGCTGTTAAGGGCGGACTTTCAGTAGAATTTGAAGGACTTCGTGGATTTATTCCAGCTTCAATGCTTGATACTCGTTTTGTACGTAACACTGAACGTTTCGTAGGTCAAGAATTTGATGCTAAAATCAAAGAAGTAGATCCAAAAGAAAACCGCTTTATCCTTTCACGTCGTGAAGTTGTTGAAGCTGAATCAGCTGCAGCACGCGCAGAAGTATTTGGTAAATTGAACGTTGGTGATGTCGTAACTGGTAAAGTTGCACGTATCACAAGCTTCGGTGCCTTCATTGACCTTGGTGGTGTTGATGGATTGGTTCACTTGACAGAATTATCACACGAACGCAACGTATCACCTAAATCAGTTGTAACTGTTGGTGAAGAAATCCAAGTGAAAGTTCTTGACTTGAACGAAGAAGAAGGTCGTGTATCACTTTCATTGAAAGCTACAACCCCTGGACCTTGGGATGGCGTTGAACAAAAATTGGCTGCTGGTGATGTTATCGAAGGAACTGTTAAACGTTTGACTGACTTCGGTGCATTCGTTGAGGTATTGCCAGGTATCGACGGACTTGTACACATCTCACAAATTTCACACAAACGTGTTGAAAATCCAAAAGATGTTCTTAAAGTTGGACAAGAAGTAACTGTTAAAGTTCTTGAAGTAAATGCTGCAGATGAACGTGTATCACTTTCTATCAAAGCTCTTGAAGAACGTCCAGCTCAAGAAGAAGGCGAAAAACAAGAAAAACGTCAATCTCGCCCACGTCGTCCAAAACAAGAAAAACGCGACTTTGATCTTCCAGAAACTCAAACTGGATTCTCAATGGCTGACTTGTTTGGCGATATCGAATTGTAATATTCAAAAAGCTTACCTCTCGGTAAGCTTTTTTTACTTGTAAAATTCTCGAGAATTTGATATACTATAACAGTTGCCACCCTTAGTGTAATGGATATCACGTAAGATTCCGGTTCTTGAGATGGGGGTTCGATTCCCTCAGGGTGGATGATTCATAACGAGGCTCCTCGGAGTCTTTTTTGCTCTTTCTTGGAGGAACATGCAATGACAGTAAAATTAATCGCCCATACCTTGATTGAGAAAGACGGGAAGTATCTGCTTATCAAACGCTCGAAAATAAAGCGAGGTCTCCCTAATGTCTATCCATCTTATTGGGATATTCCAGGTGGAAGTGTAGAAGAGAATGAATTGCCCAGAGAGGCTGCTCTACGTGAGGCTATTGAGGAGGTTAATCAAAAGCTTCGGATTAATAAGATTATCCACGAAGATAGTCAATTTGATGCCAGCAAAGATACTGTCTTTACACGCCTAGTTTATGCTGGCGAGATTTTGGAAGAGCGTGATTTTATATTAGATCCAGAAGAGCATACAGACTTTAAATGGATTTCTTCTTTGAAAGACATAGAGAGCAATCTCGTTGTGCCTTATTTGCTTGAAATCCTTGCTGACAAATCCAAATAAAGCAGCTAAAAAACATCCCCTTTTAATAAGGAGATGTTTTTTTCTTAGTTTTTAGAAGCTTCTTGGAATTCAGGGTTTTTCCATGCTTCATCAATGATTGCTTGCAATTCATCAGCAGAAGCTTTCATTTTTTGTTGTTCTGCATCGTTCAATGGGATGTTCACTGGACGTACAATACCGTGTGCACCTACGATGGCAGGTTGACCGATAAAGACGTTGCTAACACCATATTGACCTTCTTGGAATACAGAAAGTGGAAGTACTGCATTTTCATCATCAAGGATTGCTTTAGTGATACGAGCAAGGGCAACAGCGATACCGTAGTATGTAGCACCTTTTTTGTTGATGATAGTGTAAGCAGCATCACGAACGCCTTCAAACAATTCGATCAATTCAGTTTCTTGAACGTTTTGAGTGTCTTTAAGGAATTCTTCAAGGTTTACACCAGCGATGTTAGCGTGTGACCATACAGCGAATTCTGAGTCTCCATGTTCACCCATGATGTAGGCGTGCACTGAACGAGCATCAACGTCCAATTTTTCAGCAAGTGCTTGACGGAAACGAGCTGAGTCAAGAGAAGTACCAGAACCGATAACGCGTTCTTTAGGGAATCCTGAGAATTTCCATGTAGAGTATGTCAAAACGTCAACTGGGTTAGCAGCTACAAGGAAGATACCGTTAAATCCTGATTCAATAACTTGTGTTACGATTGATTTGTTAATGGCAAGGTTTTTACCAACAAGATCAAGGCGAGTTTCACCTGGTTTTTGAGGAGCACCTGCAGTAATTACAACAAGGTCAGCATCCGCACAGTCAGCGTACTCAGCCGCATAGATCTTCTTAGGTGAAGTGAAGGCAAGGGCGTGGCTAAGGTCAAGCGCATCTCCGACAGCTTTTTCGTGCAATTGAGGAATTTCGATAATTCCAAGCTCTTGTGCAATTCCTTGGTTGACAAGTGCAAATGCATAAGATGAACCTACGGCACCGTCACCGACAAGGATAACTTTTTTGTGTTGTTTAGTCAAATCCATGAGTCTAAACGTCTCCTTCATTTTTTTTTGAGATAGATTCTCATACGACTTCATTCTACCACTTTTGAAAGTCTTTGTCATCTGAAACAGTATGAATCCTTGATGTAAACGTTTTTACGTTTGTGTTCCTAAGAAGAAAAATAGGCTAAAATGTGTTATAATAGTATGGTGAATTAAGTAAAGAGAGGCATTTTTTGAATGCAGGATAATAATCTAATTGATGTGAATTTAACATCAGAAATGAAGACGAGTTTTATCGATTATGCGATGAGTGTTATCGTAGCTCGTGCCCTACCTGATGTTCGGGATGGTTTAAAACCCGTTCACCGTCGTATTTTGTATGGTATGAATGAATTGGGTGTTACGCCAGATAAACCACATAAGAAGTCAGCCCGTATCACAGGGGATGTTATGGGTAAATACCACCCACACGGGGATTCCTCTATTTATGAAGCCATGGTTCGGATGGCGCAATGGTGGAGCTATCGCTATATGCTAGTGGACGGCCATGGGAACTTTGGTTCTATGGACGGAGATGGGGCCGCTGCACAACGGTATACCGAAGCCCGTATGAGCAAGATCGCACTTGAGATGTTGCGGGATATCAATAAGAATACAGTTGATTTTGCAGATAACTATGATGCCAGTGAGCGGGAGCCCATGGTGCTACCAGCACGCTTCCCTAACCTTCTTGTGAATGGAGCTACAGGGATTGCCGTTGGGATGGCAACCAATATTCCTCCACACAATTTGGGAGAAACCATTGATGCAGTGAAGCTGATGATGGACAATCCTGAAGTGACCACTCGTGAACTCATGGAAGTGCTGCCTGGTCCAGATTTTCCAACCGGAGCCTTGGTCATGGGGAAATCAGGTATTCATAAGGCCTATGAAACAGGGAAAGGTTCAATTGTTCTTCGTTCTCGTACAGAGATTGAAGTAACCAAGAGTGGCCGTGAACGGATTGTTGTCACTGAGTTCCCTTATATGGTCAATAAAACCAAGGTGCACGAGCACATCGTTCGCTTGGTGCAAGAAAAACGGATCGAAGGGATTACAGCTGTACGTGATGAATCAAACCGTGAAGGGGTTCGTTTTGTGATTGAGGTCCGCCGAGATGCTTCGGCTAACGTTATTTTGAACAACCTCTTTAAGATGACACAAATGCAAACCAATTTTGGTTTCAATATGTTGGCGATCCAAAATGGTGTTCCAAAGATTCTTTCTCTTCGACAAATTTTAGGGGCTTATATTGAGCACCAGAAAGAAGTGGTGACTCGCCGGACTATCTTTGATAAAGAAAAAGCGGAAGCACGTGCCCATATTTTAGAAGGTTTGCTCATTGCTTTGGATCACATCGATGAAGTGATCCGGATCATCCGCAATAGCCAGACAGACGCTGAAGCACAAGCTGAATTGATGGCTAAATTCAAGCTCTCTGAACGTCAAAGCCAAGCCATTTTGGACATGCGTCTTCGTCGTTTGACCGGTTTGGAACGAGACAAGATCCAAAGTGAATACGATGATTTGGTTGCCTTGATTGCCGATTTGGCTGATATTTTGGCGAAGCCAGAACGTGTGGCGACCATCATCAAGGAAGAACTGGAAGAAGTCAAACGCAAGTTTGGCGATGCTCGCCGAACTGAGTTGATGATCGGAGAAGTCCTTTCTCTTGAAGATGAAGACTTGATCGAAGAAACAGATGTCTTAATCACCCTTTCTAATAAAGGTTACATCAAACGTTTGGACCAAGCGGAATTTACGGCTCAAAAACGTGGTGGACGTGGGGTTCAAGGAACTGGTGTCAAAGATGATGACTTTGTCCGTGAACTGGTCTCTACGAGCACTCATGATCACTTGCTCTTCTTTACCAATAAGGGGCGTGTCTATCGTCTGAAAGGTTATGAGATTCCAGAATATGGCCGGACAGCTAAAGGATTACCAATCGTCAACCTCTTAAAATTGGACGAAGGTGAATCGATTCAAACCATTATCAATGTGGAGCAAGACCGCAGTGACGAAGCTTATCTCTTCTTTACGACGCGACAAGGTTTAGTCAAGCGGACCAATGTAGCTGAATTTTCGAATATTCGTCAGAACGGTCTCAAAGCTCTGAATCTACGTGATGAGGATGAATTGATCAATGTCTTCCTTACAGATGGCAATGCTGACGTTATTATCGGTACCAAGTATGGTTATTCTGTCCGCTTTAATGAGGCTGTAGTCCGGAATATGGGACGTTCTGCCACAGGTGTACGTGGTGTGAATCTCCGTGAAGGAGACAAGGTTGTTGGGGCTAGCGTCGTTACGGATCAAGATGAAGTATTGATCATCACTGAAAAAGGGTATGGTAAGCGGACAATGGCTAGCGAATACCCAACCAAAGGCCGTGGCGGTAAAGGAATCAAGACAGCCAATATTACAGAGAAAAATGGTTCCTTAGCGGGTCTTTTAACCGTTAAAGGGGATGAAGATCTGATGATCATTACCGATACAGGAGTCATGATCCGCACAGGTGTGGCTAACATTTCTCAAACAGGTCGTTCAACTCAGGGTGTGAAAGTCATGAGACTGGATCAGGATGCGAAAATTGTGACCTTTACAACTGTCCAGCCTGATGAAAAAGATGAAGAAGTAGTGGAAGAAAACGAATAGATAAGGGGACAGCATGTCACGCAAAAGAAAAAAGAAAAAGAGTTTACGCAATACTCTTATCAACATCGTTGCAACACTTTTGTTTATTCTCTCGCTTCTCTTGATTTTCAATGCTCCGATCCGAAACATGATTATGGTTTGGCATACCAACCAATATCAGGTTAGCAAGGTCGATAAAAAAACCATTGATAAGAATAAAGAAGTGAAGACGAGCTTTGATTTCCAACATGTCCAGTCACTTTCGACGGAAGCCGTCATCAATGCCCAATGGCAAGCTCAAAAACTACCAGTAATTGGGGGAATTTCGATTCCTGAATTAAACATGAACCTTCCGATCTTTAAGGGGCTTGAAAATGTAGCCCTCTACTACGGAGCAGGGACCATGAAGGAAAACCAAGTCATGGGACAAGGCAATTATTCTCTTGCTAGTCACCACGTATTTGGCCTAACTGGAGCAAATGCCATGTTATTCTCACCATTAGAGAAAGCCAAGGCGGGTATGAAGATCTACATCACGGATAAAGAAAAAATCTATACTTATGTCATCTCGTCTGTTGAGACAGTGACTCCGGACCGTGTAGATGTTATTCAAGATCGTGAAGGTGTCAATGAGATCACTTTAGTGACCTGTGAGGATGCTGCAGCGACTTACCGTACGATTGTAAAAGGAAATTTGGAAACCTCTGTTGACTATGACAAGGCTCCAAAAGACATCCTGGATTCATTCAGCAAGTCTTATAATCAAATGCAACTTTAAGAAAATAAAGCCCAAGGCAGAGATGCGAGGGCTTTTTTCTATGTGGGAAGCTAGGAGAAATTCTTGTAAAATTGTAAGAGATTGGTAATATTATGTAAGGAATTTGTCATAATATCGAGGGAAAATCAGTATATAATAGAGGAGAAAGGGTATGATAAGGAGGTAGAATAGTGACGAAAGAGCGAATTTATCATCTCTTGCATCATTTCTATAATCTCTTAGTAAACGATTTTCCACGAAATGGTTTAATTACGAAAGGAATCTACGAAGTAGAGCAGGTCTACCAAGCTTTAGAGGCCATTCCTCAGAGCCAGGAGTACTTGATTCGCTGTGAAATTCAACAGTTTTTAAAAGAGCTTGAACAAGTTCAAACAGGTTACCAGATCCGCTTTAATAAAGATGAAGTCTTAGTGTTAGATGACTTGAAACAAGAAATCGCCTGTAAATAATGAAAGGTTGTCGTTTTCTCTATTTATTACGAATTAATAAGTGAGGAGGAAATTATGTACGACATATCATTTATTGAACCATCTTTGCTTCCTAGAGAACGTTTGGTTTCTGAAGGGGTAGATAAGCTGAGTCATCAAGAATTGCTATCCATTCTCTTACGGACAGGCAATAAGAAAAAAAGCGTTTATGAGATTGCACAAGGTCTTTTGAGTTCGGTTAATAGTTTAAAGGAGTTAAGTCAATTAACTCTAGAGGAGCTACAGGAAATCTCAGGTATTGGCCGGGTGAAGGCCATCGAACTTCAGGCTGTGATTGAGTTTGGACGAAGGATTCATAAAGACGAATTGATGAGTTCTGAACAGATCATGAGCAGCCAGAAATTGGCCCATAAAATTCAACAGGAAATCGGCCATAAGAAACAGGAGCACCTGGTTGCCCTCTATTTAAATACGCAGAATGAAATTATTCATCAGCAGACCATTTTTATTGGAACCGTGAATCGAAGTATTGCGGAGCCACGTGAAATCCTGCATTATGCACTGAAGCACATGGCAACCTCTATCATCTTGGCTCACAATCATCCATCTGGTGCCGTATTTCCCAGTAAAAATGATGATGAAGTAACGCAACGAGTTTTAGAGGCCTGTGAAGTGATGGGTTTAACCCTATTGGATCACTTGATTGTATCTGAAGAAAACTATTATAGTTACCGTGAAGAGACAGATTATTTGGTATAAAAAAGAGAGTGGGACAGAAATCAGTAATTCGTTAGAATTCGATTTCGTCGTCCCACCTCCGCACAGTTGAGTAGGGCTGTAAAAGCTGATGAAATCAGCGTAGTAGAGCCCACTCAACCACTGCGTCTTGCTCGACAATCCAAAAATAATTGAGAGGCTAGGATTTTTGTCCCAGCCTCTTTTCTTGTTAATGTATAAATCTTTATTCTTCGTTTTTTCGCATGAAATAAAGGAGTGTTTGCAATTCACTAGTGAGATCGACATATTGGACAACAACGTCTTTAGGAACTGTCAGATGGACCGGAGAAAAGCTTAGAATTCCTTTGACACCGGCATCTACTAAAAGACTAGCAACTTCCTGCGCTTTAATACTTGGGACAGTTAAAATTGCTGTTTGAATGTCTTCTTGTTTGAGCTTTTCTTTGATCGTAGAAATCCCATAAATGGGGATCCCATCCTTACTTTTGGTATTAATCAGTTCATGATCATCTACATCAAAAGCCATGACAATTTTCATCTTATTGCGTTCATGGAAGCGATAATTGAGGAGCGCACTTCCCATATTTCCGATCCCCACAATAGCGACATTGGTAATGGCATTATCATTTAAAAGATCGGCAAAGAAGTTCATCAGTTTTTTTACGTCATAACCAAATCCCCGTCTTCCTAATTCACCAAAATAAGAAAAATCTCGGCGAACGGTAGCAGAGTCAATCCCAATTGCATCAGCAATTTGCTTGGAATTGGCGCGCTCTATTTTTTCAGAGTTAAAGCGTTTAAAAATGCGGTAGTAGAGCGATAAGCGTTTTGCTGTTGCGCGTGGAATTGGAGTATTTTTATCATGTTTCACAATATCACAACCTTTCCCTCTTATTGTATAGGAAGATTGTGAAAAAATCAACTATCTAGAGCAATTTTTCAAAAATATTTTTGTCTAAAGAAAAAGCTGATGGCGATGGGAGAGTTCCATCAGCATCAGCTTAGTTTTCAGCTTGTTCTACCTTTTTCAAAAAAGCATAGAGTCCATCGACTCGCCCTGTATAGGGGAGCTTTTCCCCCTTGTATTCAATGGATACGATTGAGTAAGAGTCAGGCAAGGTTACACAGCCTGAAAAAGCTAGGATGCAGGCTGCAAGGTCGGGATAAGTAGTCGTTCGTTCTACTTTGTAAGCATCGATATAAGTTAAGGTTACCATATTAGGCCTCTGTTTTGTTGAAAATTTCTCTTTCGACAAGACTATCCATTAGGAAATAGAATTTTTGTTGGATAATGTCATTTTCTGGATTTTTAAAGATATTAACCAGCCGAAGCCCAGACTTGTCTGTAATATTGATCTTAAAACCTGTCAAATCTTTATTGAAAATAATTTTAAGTAGGAAGCCTTCGCCGCTATTTGGAACGGCTTCGAGCAAACGATTTAACTCGTAATTTCCAACTTTTGTAACAGCGAATGTATTGTCACGTAAGGTATATTTTTTAACATTTGGGTGTAGACTATAGGTATATTTGCAGTCTTTCAATGAAACACTTGTTTCAAAAGCCATATTGTTCTCCTATGATAAAATTTCTTTAAGTTTTGAGAGGAAGTCTTGAACCTCCTCTACGGTATTGAGTTCTGAAAAACTAATTCGAAGGGATTCTTTTAGGCGTGAGCTATCTTTTCCATAGAGCGCCTCAAGGACATGGCTGGGTTGAACTGTACCAGCGGTACAAGCAGAACCTGTAGAGACAGAAATTCCAGCAAGATCGAGTCGCATCAATAAGACATCATTTTGGACACCCGGAAAGCCAAGATTCCAAACAAATGGAAGATGATCGTCATTCGCATTTACGTAGTAGTCGTAGTCTGTTAAACCATTAACTAGTTCTTGGCCAAGTTTTTGAACCTGGTTGAAATTTTCTTCTTGATGAAGTGTAGCTTGCTGAAGCGCGGTTGCCATCCCGACAATAGAAATGAGATTTTCCGTGCTGGCTCTCATCTTACTTTCCTGATCCCCACCGTGTAAGAGATTATCAAAATCTGGGACGGCTGCATAAAGGAAGCCGACTCCCTTTGGTCCGTGGAATTTGTGGGCAGAAGCACTGAGAAAATCAATTCCCAACTCTTCGGGATAGACAGGGACCTTTCCAATTGCCTGGACAGCATCAACGTGAAAGGCAGCTGGATGATCTTTTAAGAATTCTCCGATTTCTTTAATCGGTAGAAGATCGCCTGTCTCGTTATTGGCAAACATGGTAGAGACAAGAATGGTATCCGGTCTAAGTGCAGCCTTGATATCACTAGCCTGAATGCGTCCATCTCTTGGTTGGACGATCGTAACTTCAAATCCGAAACGTTCTACAAGGTATTCGATGGGTTCGAGAACCGCATGGTGTTCCAAAGCGGTCGTAATGATGTGTTTGCCATCTGCTTGGTGTTTCAAGCAGTAGCCTTTTATAACGGTATTATTACTTTCTGATCCACCTGAAGTGAAGAAAATACGATTTGGAAGAGTATGGAGAGACTGAGCAATCTGCTCGCGAGATTCTCGGAGGAGTTTACTAGCCATCCGTCCATGAGCATGAAGGCTCGATGGATTTCCAAAAGTGGTCTTCATAGTTTCAGACATTTTATCAATGACTTCAGGTAGAAGGGGAGTTGTTGCGGCATTATCAAAATATATCACATTAAGACCTTATTTCTTGTGGTAGGCAAATAGAGGACTAACAGGTTTTCTTTCTTGAATGCGAACAATAGCTTCAGCGATCAGTTCGCTAGCTGTCAGATAGTTAATATTTTTTGGTGTTGGTCCATTTGGAGCAACAGAATCGGTTACTAAGATTTCTTTGATCGGAGCTTGGTCTAATAATTCAACAGCTCCTTTTACAAATAAACCATGGCTTGATACAGCATAAATTTCAGTAGCACCTTCGCGTTCGACGATTTTCGCAGCTTCTGAGAATGTCTTACCAGTATTGAGGATATCGTCAATCAAGATCGCTTTCTTATCTTTGACATCCCCGATAATATAGCCATAATCACGGTTTGCATCATCTTGCTCGTAATCAATGATCGCAATCGGTGCATCAAGATATTCAGCTAAACTACGAGCCCGTTTAACACCTGAGTTTTTAGGGCTGACGACTACAACATCAGGACCAGTTAGACCTTTGTTGATGTAGTGCTCTGCAAAAAGTGGAATGGTAAAGAGGTTATCTACGGCAATATCGAAGAAACCTTGAACTTGCACTGCATGGAGATCCAGTGTGACGACGCGATCCACCCCAGCTTTGACCAACATGTTTGCGACGAGTTTAGCAGTGATTGGTTCACGAGGAGCAGCAGTCCGGTCTTGGCGGGCATAACCGAAGTAAGGCATGACCACATTGACAGTATTTGCGCTGGCCCGTTGGCAAGCATCTACCATAATTAAGAGTTCCATCAAGTGATTGTTGACAGGGAAACTGGTTGATTGAATGATATAAATATCATATCCACGAACACTTTCCTCAATATTGACTTGGATTTCACCATCTGAGAATTGACGGGATGAAATTTTCCCAAGTGGAACCCCAGCATGATCCGCGATTTTTTGCGCAATCTCTGGATTTGAATTGAGAGAGAAGAGCTTCATATTTTTTTTATCTGACATGTGATTCCAACCTCATTTAGATTTTTGATCTTAGCACTATTTTAGCAAAAATTTGCGATAATTTCAGCTATTTTACAATCTTTCCGCCAATCTGGCGATTTTATTTTTTGCAGCTTTGTAGACGATTCCATGCTCTTTGATGAACTGATGGAAATTTTCTTCCTGTTCAGCGGTTTCGACCTCGATTTCCAACTCATAATCTTCAGTGTCTAGATAGAGACTGTGGTCTAGTGCTACCAAGCCTGCAGCTGTTTCTTTTTCGAAGCGTTCTGTTGTAAGGCTTCCCCAGACAGCGAGTTGCTCAACGGGGATTTCTTTAGAGATCAAGAGATTTTTGATTTCTCCGTCAGGAAACTGTTGGTGTTGAAGGATCGCCTCGGTTTCTTCTAGGCTGAGGTTTTGATTGTACTCGAAATGACCAACTGCTTCAGGGACCTTGAGAGTCAATTCAGCCTGATCTGTGAAAGTACGCACCCGCAAAGCCATTTTTTCCTTACGGATGAGCTGGTCAGGTGTATCGATATAGTGATTGGTTTGGACAACCAATTCTGTATCAGCAAAAAGTGGAAGGAGGGATTGGTATTCCTCCTTGTCTAGCAAGGTTTTGTATTCAATTTCTAAATGGTTCATTTTGTAGTCCTTTGCTTTTTTTCGAAAGCGATTCATGATATAATAAGAGATGTGTTTATTGTATACAAAAATGGTTCAGATTACAAGGTGGTAGGATGGCAATTGATTGGGAAAACTTCTTAGATCCATATATCCAAGCAGTTGGGGAATTAAAAATCAAACTGCGTGGGATTCGTAAGCAATATCGTAAACAGCAAAAGCATTCTCCAATTGAGTTTGTCACAGGACGGGTCAAACCGATTGAGAGCATCCGTGAAAAGATGATCCGAAGAAATATTTCTGAAGAAAATCTGGCTCAGGATATGCAAGATATTGCTGGTCTTCGCATCATGGTCCAGTTTGTGGATGACGTCGAAGAGATCCTAGAGGTTCTGAGACAACGGCAGGATATGCGCGTGGTCCAAGAGCGAGATTACATCCGCCACAAGAAATCAAGTGGCTACCGGAGTTACCACGTCGTTGTCGAGTACCCGGTCGATACCATTGATGGAAATGAAACGATCTTAGCAGAGATTCAAATTCGGACTTTGTCCATGAATTTTTGGGCAACCATTGAACACTCGCTCAATTATAAATATAAAGGAGACTTTCCAGACGAGATCAAAAAACGCTTAGAGACGACAGCAAACCTGGCCTATCTCTTGGATGAAGAGATGGGGGCAATTCGGGATGCGATTCAGGAGGCTCAAGCCCTGTTTGATCCACTTCATCGTAAGTTAAATGATGGCGTTGGAAATAGTGATGACACAGATGAAGACTACAGGTAAAAAAGTATCCATTATTCGCAATCGCAAGCGTCAAAGTGAAGAGGTTTTTCAGCAGTTGCGCTACAAGCTTCGGAAAAATAATTTTATTTTGACGGAGAAGCACCCGGATATTGTGATTTCAATTGGTGGCGATGGGATGTTGCTATCGGCCTTTCACAAGTATGAACACCAGTTGGATCGGGTGCGATTTGTTGGCGTCCATACCGGACACTTAGGATTCTATACAGATTACTTAGACAGTGAAATCGATAAGCTGGTTGAGAACTTAAAATATGATACTGGAGCTAAGGTTTCTTACCCTATTTTGAATGTCAAGATTACTTTCGAAAATGGGGAAACCCGTACCATGAGGGCTTTGAACGAAGCAACGATTAAGAGAAGCGACCGGACCATGGTTGCCGATCTCACGATAAATGGAGTGGATTTTGAGCGCTTCAGAGGAGACGGGATCACCGTTTCGACTCCTACAGGAAGTACGGCCTACAATAAATCCTTGGGAGGAGCAGTTCTTCACCCGACTATTGAAGCCTTGCAGATTGCTGAAATTGCTAGTCTCAACAACCGTGTTTATCGTACCTTGGGTTCTTCTGTCATTGTCCCTAAAAAGGATAAGATTGAGATTACACCGACGAGACCTGGCTTCCACATTATCTCTGTCGATAATTCAACCTATTCTTACCGCAATATTGGAAAGGTAGAGTATCAGATTGACAACCATAAGATTAATTTTGTGGCAAGTTCCAGTCACACCAGTTTCTGGAATCGGGTCAAGGATGCCTTTATCGGAGATGACGGAGAATGAGATTTGAATTCATTGTCGATGAGCATGTCAAGGTTAAGACTTTTCTGAAAAAGCATGAGGTTTCTAAGGGGCTCTTAGCAAAGATTAAGTTTCGTGGTGGCCAGATCCTTGTCAATGGACGTCCGGAGAATGCGATTTATTTGTTGGATATTGGGGATCGCTTGGTCATAGACATTCCAGCAGAAGAAGGCTTTGAAACCCTAAAACCTATGGATCGACCTTTGGATATTTTGTTTGAAGATGATCATTTTTTGGTCTTAAACAAACCCTTTGGGATCGCATCGATTCCAAGTGCGATTCATTCCTATAGCTTGGCAAATTTTGTAAAAGGCTATTATGTGAAGCAGGGCTATGAGAACCAGCAGGTCCACATAGTCACTCGCCTGGATAAGGATACTAGTGGCGTTATGCTCTTTGCCAAACATGGCTATGCTCATGCCCGTTTAGATAAGCAATTGCAAGCCAAAACGATTCAGAAACGCTATTACGCCTTGGTCAAGGGATCTGGGAAGCTTGATCCTATCGGAGAAATTATTGCTCCGATTGCGCGTGATGAAGAGTCGATCATAACCCGCAAAGTAGCTAAAGGTGGCAAGTATGCTCATACTAGTTACCAAGTTGTCCAGTCTTTTGGTGATATTCATCTAGTGGATATCCAGTTGCACACAGGTCGAACCCATCAGATCCGTGTTCATTTTTCCCATATTGGTTTTCCACTTTTGGGAGATGATCTCTATGGCGGGAGTTTAGAAGACGGCATTAAGCGCCAGGCCCTTCATTGTCATCGCCTATCCTATTATCACCCATTTCTAGAGGATGAATTGGTCATAGAAAGTCCACTACCTCCAGATTTTCAAGCTGTATTAACACAGCTTCAAACAAGTTATTAATTATTAAAAGGAGTAAAACTCATGGAAGTTTTTGAAAATCTCAAAGCCAACCTCGTTGGTAAGAATGCACGTATTGTATTACCTGAAGGTGAAGAGCCTCGTATTCTCCAAGCAGCAAAACGAATTGTGAACGAGACAGATGTAACCCCTGTCTTGCTTGGTAATCCAGATAAAATTCGGATTTATCTTGAAATCGAAGGGGTTTTGGAAGGATATGAAGTTATTGATCCGCATTCTTATCCAGGTTTTGAAGAGATGGTAGCTTCCTTGGTAGATCGTCGTAAGGGAAAAATGACAGAAGAAGAAGCGCGTCAAATCTTGAAAGACGACGTTAACTATTTTGGTGTCATGTTAGTGCACATGGGAATCGTTGATGGGATGGTATCAGGGGCTATTCATTCAACTGCTGCAACTGTTCGTCCAGCCTTACAAATTATCAAAACTCGTCCAAATGTAAAACGGACTTCGGGGGCTTTCCTCATGGTTCGTGGGTCTGAACGCTACTTGTTCGGGGACTGTGCCATCAACATCAATCCAGATGCTGAAGGATTAGCCGAAATTGCCATCAACTCAGCTATCACAGCCAAGATGTTTGGAATTGATCCTAAAATCGCCATGTTAAGCTATTCAACAAAAGGATCTGGTTTTGGAGAAAGTGTTGATAAGGTTGTTGAAGCGACTAAGCTTGCTCATGAACTTCGTCCAGACCTTGAAATTGACGGGGAATTGCAATTTGACGCAGCTTTTGTGCCTGAAACTGCAGCCTTGAAGGCTCCAGGAAGCAAGGTGGCAGGACAAGCTAATGTCTTTATCTTCCCTGGTATTGAAGCAGGTAACATTGGATACAAGATGGCAGAACGTCTTGGTGGCTTTGCAGCGGTAGGTCCTGTCTTGCAAGGGTTGAACAAACCAGTCAACGACCTTTCTCGTGGATGTAATGCAGATGACGTTTTCAAATTGACCTTGATTACAGCAGCTCAAGCTGTTGAACAATAAGAAATGCATTTAGAGAGTGGGACAGAAATCGGTAATTCGTTAGAATTCGATTTCGTCGTCCCACCTCCGCACAGTTGAGTAGGGCTGTAAAAGCTGATGAAATCAGCGTAGTAGAGCCCACTCAACCACTGCGTCTTGCTCGACAATCCAAAAATAATTGAGAGGCCAGGACTTTTGTCCCAGCCTCTTTTTCTTTATAAAATCAGAATTTCTAAACTCTAACCCATTCTATGGTATACTAGGAATATGTTAGATTTAAAAGATTACGGGATTATCATGTGGGAGGAGGAAAAAATTGCTTCCTTCCGTGAAAAGTTATTAGCCTGGTATGATGCCAATAAACGGGATCTCCCTTGGAGAAGGACGCAGGATCCTTATAAAATTTGGATTTCAGAAATTATGCTCCAGCAGACACGTGTCGATACGGTGATTCCTTATTATGAGCGTTTTCTGAATTGGTTTCCGACAGTTGCTGATTTGGCTCAGGCATCTGAGGAAAAGCTCTTAAAAGCTTGGGAAGGCTTGGGGTATTACTCACGTGTCCGCAACATGCAGAAGGCTGCCCAGCAAATCATGGAGGAGCATGGGGGAGTGTTCCCATCAAGCTACGAGTCTATCTCAAAACTGAAGGGCATTGGGCCTTATACAGCTGGTGCCATTGTTAGTATTGCTTTTGGATTGCCAGAGCCGGCAGTAGATGGCAATGTCATGCGTGTTTTAGCTCGTTTGTTTGAGGTCGACTACGATATCGGAATCCCAACCAATCGTAAGATTTTTCAAGCTATGATGGAACTCTTGATTGATCCAGACCGTCCTGGTGATTTTAATCAGGCTTTGATGGATTTGGGCTCAGATATTGAGTCCCCAGTCAATCCACGGCCAGAAGAAAGTCCTGTCAAGGAGTTTAGCGCGGCCTACCAACATGAAACCATGGATCGTTATCCCATCAAGGGTCCTAAGAAGAAACCGGTACCTGTCTTTCTAACAGCCTTTATTATCAAGGATAGCCATGGGCGTTACTTGCTGGAGAAAAATGAGCGAGAAGGTCTTTTATCTGGTTTTTGGCATTTCCCTTTGATCGAAGTGGATAGTCTTTCTGATACCCTTGGACAATTGTCGTTATTAGATGGTAATGGAGAAGCAGAGGATAACCCAGAAATTCTTTCCTTTGAACAGGACTATGACTTGGCCATTGATTGGCAGGACAAGTCTTACCCTATTGTTCAGCATGTCTTTTCGCATCGTAAGTGGCAGGTTCAGATTCGATATGGTCTGGTGAAAGAAGGAGTGCAGCAATCAAGTGAATCGACTGTTTGGTTAAAACCTGACGAATTTTCTGATTATCCTTTTGCAAAACCCCAGCAAAAGATCTGGGAAGCATTTAATAAATGAACGTTCATTTCAGTATGGAGCTTAACTTTATGAAGAAAAAGAATAGGATTATGTAACTTATATGGAGTATAGACCAGATTATTCAGATAAAAATTTTATAGGAACTCGTAGTATATTTGCTAGTATTCTTTATTTTATATTAGCTTGTTTCAATTATTTTTTGGCTTTTGCATATTTTGCTTATATTCGCGTATTATATTCTAATCATACAAAAATAAGTTCTATCTTAATTTGTTGCTTTATTTGTTATAATTTATTTTTCTTGATTCGTGAGTTAAATTTTAAAATTCTTCACTGGTGTGGTTACCACGCCTTACCTGAGTTAGTTAAGTTTGGGAGCGGACGCTATTCCTTTCACTTGCCTGTCTTCGAAAGACATACCGAAAACTATAAAGTCTATTACAGTAAAAGATCAAAGAAACATCAATTTCTCTTCTTGGCGAGCTATATTTTATATGTGAATTTATTTTTAGGAGTTCTCTTGCTCTTCTCATGTGTATACTGGGGTATTTTCATTGAGAGTTCATCGAAATTTCAAAATTGGCACGCTCTTCTATTTCTCTTTTTAATAATCATCCTGTGTTTCTGTATTGAAGTTTTATTTAAAAAATATAAACTTTGGTTTAAAAATTACTTTAAACTAGATGATAAAATAGTAGAACACGGCTTTCCGATATATACTTTGAAAGAAAAATAAAAGACAAACAATATAGTTTGTCTTTTTCGCTTTTAAAATAACTTATAGTCCTTCTCGCACTGTAAGTAGAGAGGTTAATAAATTACCCTTTAGATGGAGATTTCTGCTTAAATACCAGCAAATGCTTTAATTTCATCTTCAGACATGGATGAGTCGCAACGAACAGTAACGTCACCGGCTTCGACATGTAAAAATCCTGGGACTGTTGGGATACCGTAAGTTGACCGGAAGGCTTGTAACGCGTCTAGCTGACTTGGTTCTTCACTATTAATAAAATAGATATGAGCTTTTGTTTCAGCTACGACAGTTGCTAATTTAGCAGCGAACTTCCGGCAGTAAGGGCAAGTCTTGCGTCCGATAAAGAAGGTCGCTGTTTCTTTTTGATCGATCGCTTCTTGCGCACGCGCGACAGTTGTGACTTCAAGATCTTTAATATCTTCTAAAAATTGTTCCATGAGATTACCTCGCTTTCTTATAAATCTAGTATGCCATAAAGGGCGAAAAAATGCTGTATTTTGATACGAAAAAAAGATGAGATTGGTTGATCTCATCTTTTGTGGTTGCTTATTTTACAAAAGCATTGATTTCTGCTTCGATATTCGCAATTTTTTCTTTAGCATCTGCTTCAGATTCACCAACTGTAGCGATGTAGAATTTGATTTTTGGTTCGGTACCTGAAGGACGAACGGCAAACCATGAATCATCAGCCAAGATGTATTTAAGAACGTTGCTTGGAGGAGTTGTCAATTTTTCAACGCCGTCAGCAGTAGTAGCTGTTTGTTCCAAGAAGTCTTCTGTCTTAGCAATGTCTGTATTGTTAAATTGTTTAGGAGCATTACCACGGAATTTATCCATGATTTTCTTGATTTCAGCAGCCCCGTCCACACCTGAAAGGGTAACAGAGATGGTTTTTTCTGCGAAGTAACCGTATTGTTTGTAGATTTCTTCGATACCATCTGCCAAAGTCATACCACGTGAGCGGTAGTAAGCTGCGATTTCAGCAACGATAAGAACGGCTTGGATAGCGTCTTTGTCACGTACGAATGGTTTGATCAGGTAACCGAAGCTTTCTTCGAAACCAAGCATGTAAGTATGGTTGTGTTGTGTTTCAAATTCATGGATTTTTTCACCGATAAATTTGAAACCAGTCAAGACGTTAAACATTGTTGCGCCGTAGCTTTCTGCAATCTTAGTCACCAACTCAGTTGATACGATGGATTTACAGAGGGCAGCATTGGCAGGAAGGGTACCAGCTGTTTTGTGAGCTTCAAGAATGTATTTAGCAATGATCGCTCCGATTTGGTTACCAGAAAGGTTGAGGTAAGAACCATCTGGTTGGCGGATTTCAACACCAAGGCGGTCAGCATCTGGGTCAGTTGCAACCAATACATCAGCGTCTACTTTGCGGCCAAGTTCTTCAGCAAGAGCAAAGGCTGCTTGGCTTTCTGGGTTAGGAGATTTAACAGTTGAGAAGTCTGCATCAGGAACTGCTTGAGCTTCAACAACTTGAACAGCTTCAAATCCAGCTTGGGCAAGAGCACGACGAGCCAACATTTCACCAGTACCATGAAGTGGCGTGTAGACAATCTTCATGTCACGGCCGTATTCATTGATCAAGTCTTGGTTGATGTTAACGCCTTTCACTTCTTTCAAGTATTCAGCGTCGACATTTTCACCGATAACTTCAATCAAGCCGTTAGCTTTGCTTTCTTCAAGGTCAGCCAATTTTACAGTGAAAGGATTTTCGATAGCACGGATATAATCGGTCAATGCATCGGCATCTGCAGGAGGCATTTGTCCACCGTCTTCACCGTATACTTTGTATCCGTTAAATGGAGCTGGGTTGTGGCTAGCTGTTACCATGATCCCAGCAAATGTGTGAAGATGACGAACAGCAAATGACAATTCAGGTGTTGGACGAAGGCTTTCAAATACATAAGATTTGATACCGTGTGCAGCCAAAACTTGAGCAGATTCAAAAGCAAACTCAGGAGAGAAGTGACGGCTATCGTAAGCGATCGCAACTCCGCGTTTCTTCGCTTCCTCACCTTTTGAGTCGATCAATTGGGCCAAGCCTTCAGTAGCTTGGCGAACAACGTAAATGTTAATACGGTTGGTACCAGCACCAATTAAGCCACGCATACCAGCTGTACCGAATTCTAGGTTGGTATAGAAGGCATCTTCTTTTGTTTTTTCATCCATTGCGACCAACTCATCACGAAGGTAAGCTGGTAATTCAGCAAAGTTGAGCCATTTTTGGTAGTTTTCTTGATAGGTCATGCAAGCGTCTCCTTTTTGCTTATAATTTAATCGCTTACATTATAGCAAATTTTTTCAGAAAATTCTAGCGATAATTGTAAATCTTTTCAAAAAAATAGAGCTAATTCACCATCAAAAAAAGCCAAGATAAATTGGTCTTGGCTTGAAAGGTTATTTTAATTTTTCAAGAGATGGAACGACTGCACTGGTAATGAGTACTGTCGCAATGACTTCGATGAGTGAGTTAGTAGAGACAATCAAGCCAAGGAAATGTTGAATCCCCCCTCCAAAACTGTTGCCAAAGAAGAAATAAATCCCACTTAGAACGAAAACAGTATTGGTCATAGAGCCGACAATTCCAGCGATCACAAGTCCTGTACGATTACGAATCCAGCGATAGACGAAGTAAGGGGTTACCCCGATGAGAATCCGAGGGACTATGGCAATGATAAGGGAGTAGAGATTCCCGTGAGGGACAAAGGGACTAAAGAGATAGCTGGCTGGTGTTAAAACCAAGGTATTCATAGTGAGGCTAAAGAGTCCCATGAGGAGTCCTAAGATAGCTCCAATTCGTGGACCGTATATGATAGAGGCGATCACGACAGGAATATGAACCAAGGTTGGTTGAATTCCTGATGGAACAAATTGCAGAATGAAAGATGTCACAAAGTGAATGGTGATCATCACCGCAAAAAAGATGGCAATTCGTGAAATAGAAGATGATTTTCTCATAAACAATTCTCCTTAACAGTTTCTACAATAGTTTCTACAGGCGCTAGAGCTCCAGCACCTTTGTCCCCACAAGCAAGAACAGCATCACGAGGTTGGATAATCTGGTAACCATAGTCTTGTAAGAGCTTTAGATTTCGTTGGGTAGCGGGATGTTCTAACATTTTTGTATTCATAGCAGGGGCCAGTAATTTTTTAGTCCTTTGAGGCAAGGCTAGAGCTGTGCTTGTGACCATATTATCTGCCAGTCCCATAGCCAATTTAGCAATGGTATTGGCACTGGCCGGCGCTACAAGAAAGAGGTCAGTTTCTTTCCCAATGTCGATGTGCTCGATCCGCTGTGGATCGTCTTCAATCATAACATCAAGCCCCACTTGATTTTTTGAAAGAACTTGCAAGGTTAAAGGGGTGATAAATTTTTGGGCTGAAGGAGTCATGAGGACCTTCACTTCAAATCCCAATTTGGTTAGTTGGCTGGTAATATCAGCAGCCTTATAGGCGGAAATACTACCGGTAACCGCTAAAGTAATGTGTTTCATATGTTCCTTTTTATTTGATATAACGTAGGATGGCCTCTGCGATTTCTGTTTTCGTAGAAGCTTCTAGGACCTGATCATCTGTCACTAGATAGGCTTGATGCTGACCGTTCTGAATCTTGGTCAGATCATTGGCAACGATCATGCTGGCATGATTTTTAACGAGGCTTTCACGCGCTACCTGGATCAACTCTTCAGAAGAAACGCCGACTAATAGTTTAAAGCCGATCAGTTGAATGGCAGGATTCCATTCTTTGACGAGGGAGATAATCTTCGGATTTTTCTTTAGAAAGAGCACTTGGTATTCTTCTCTCGAAGAGATTTTCGCTTCCTGATTTTCGCGATGGATAAAGGTATGGAGATCTTGAGCTTTCTCAACTTCCTCAAGGCCTGTCATGTAAACAGGTGTGTAGTCTGAGACTGCCATAGCGTGAATCAAAACCTGATGATGAGGGACTTCCGTTTTCATTTGTGTGAGAAGTTCTTCGACATTCTGGATCAATAGAAGTCGAAGCTGTGGGTGAGGGTCGGGTTTAAGAGCGGTAGGCGTTGTGATCAAGGTCACCTGATGTCCCTTAGCAAGAGCCGTTTCTGCAAGGATTTTCCCTAGGCTCCCGGTGGAATGATTGGTGATCGAACGAACACTATCAATGGCTTCGCTCGTCCCGCCTGATGTAATTAAAATATGCATATGCTTATTTTACACAAAAAAGATACATAAGTAAAGTTCTGAAGCTATTAGGATTAGCTATGTGTAGCCATAAAATTTACATAAAAAACGAACGTTCGATTCAAAAGGTGGAAAAACCATGTCATTTTAGCGAATTTTAGGTATAATAGACCTATCAAATATAAAGGAGTCCCTTATGAAAACAGATATCGAAATTGCTCAAAGCATTGAACTCCAACCGATTGTGGACGTTGTGAAGAAAATTGGTTTGGTTGACGATGATCTTGAATTGTATGGAAAATACAAGGCGAAATTGAGCTTTGATAAGATTCGTGAAGTTGAGAAAAATACAGTAGGAAAACTTATCTTAGTCACTGCGATCAACCCAACTCCAGCTGGAGAAGGGAAATCAACCATCACCATTGGTCTAGCAGATGCTTTGAATAAAATCGGTAAAAAAACCATGATTGCCATTCGCGAACCTTCTTTAGGTCCAGTTATGGGGATTAAAGGTGGTGCTGCTGGTGGTGGCTATGCCCAAGTTCTACCGATGGAAGACATCAACCTTCATTTCACAGGGGATATGCATGCGATCACAACGGCTAATAACGCTCTCTCAGCATTGATTGATAATCATTTGCACCAAGGAAATGAGCTAGGAATTGACCAACGTCGGATTATCTGGAAACGGGTAGTGGACTTGAATGACCGCGCTCTTCGTCATGTTTCTGTCGGTCTTGGCGGTCCTTTAAATGGGATTCCGCGTGAAGACGGTTTTGATATTACCGTTGCTTCTGAGATCATGGCCATCCTTTGCTTGGCGACAGATATTGAAGATTTGAAACGTCGTTTGGCCAACATTGTAATTGGTTACCGTTATGATCGTAGTCCAGTTTATGTCCGTGATTTGGAAGTGGAAGGGGCTCTTGCCTTGATCCTCAAAGATGCGATTAAGCCAAACCTGGTTCAAACCATCTATGGAACGCCTGCCTTTGTTCACGGTGGTCCATTTGCCAATATTGCCCATGGATGTAACTCTGTATTAGCAACGACGACAGCTCTGCATTTAGCTGATTATACGATTACAGAAGCAGGTTTTGGGGCTGACCTTGGCGCTGAAAAATTCCTTGATATTAAAACTCCAAACTTGCCTACATCACCAGATGCGGTTGTGATTGTAGCGACTCTCCGTGCTCTTAAGATGAACGGTGGAGTGATCAAGGATGCTTTGACTGAAGAGAATGTAGAAGCTGTTCGTGCTGGTTTTGCCAACTTGAAACGTCACGTTGAAAATATCCGTAAGTTTGGCATTCCTGCAGTGGTTGCCATCAATGAATTTATCACTGATACAGAAGCAGAAATTGCTGCTTTGAAAGAATTGTGTGCTGAAATTGATGTGCCAGTTGAACTTGCAAGTGTATGGGCGAATGGTGCGGACGGTGGAGTTGACCTTGCTGAAACCTTGGTTAATACCATCGAAACAAGTCCAGCTAACTACACACGCTTGTATGATAACAACCTTTCTGTTGAAGAAAAAATTGAAAAGATTGTTACAGAGATCTATCGCGGTACGAAGGTGAATTTTGAGAAGAAAGCCAAGACACAAATTGCCCAAATCGTGAAAAATGGATGGGATAAGTTGCCAATCTGTATGGCCAAAACCCAATATAGCTTCTCTGATAATCCAAATGCCTTGGGAGCTCCTGAAAACTTTGAAATCACTATTCGTGAAGTGGTTCCAAAATTGGGAGCAGGCTTTATTGTCGCTTTGACGGGGGATGTGATGACCATGCCTGGTTTACCAAAACGTCCAGCTGCTTTAAATATGGATGTAGCTGCTGACGGAACAGCCATCGGTTTGTTCTAATAGCTAGATATCTAAAAACAACTTCTGTTCAAATGAGCAGAAGTTGTTTTGGTCTTGTTAATCAATCATTATTCAGTAAGGAGTTGGTACCTGATTTTTCGATAGATTATGATGAGCTGTAGGGTCATGGGAATCCAGATAAGGGGTTCGCAGAGAATGACCCCCATGTAGCCGGTGTGAGGAATAATCCACAGAACGAAGAAAATTTTTCCAAACAATTCAATAAAACTGGATGTGAGTGGGGTTAATTTTTTACCCATTCCCTGTAGGGCATTTCTCAGGATGATGAGACTCGCCAAAATAGGATAAAAGCAAGAGCTGATCTGGAGATAAAGACTGGCATTTGCAATGAGATCAGGATTTGTCGAGCCGGAAATAAAGCTGGTTAAAGACGGACTTGTGAAGAATAGAAGAGCAGCAACCAAGACAGACCAAACCCAAGAAAGAAGGTTGGCAATGGTAACGCCTTTTTTGATCCGCTGGAATTGCTCTGCGCCAAAATTCTGCGAGATAAAGGTTGTGATACTTGAGGCGATAGCTGTAATCGGTAAAACGGCAAAGGACATGATACGACGGGCTGCGACCTGTGCACTGATAATGGTTGTTCCAAGCTGATTAATAGCGGATTGGAGGATAACCGTTCCAATCGAAACGATGGAAGTCATGAGGCCCATGGCAAGGCCCTGACTTAGCAGATCCTGATAAAGCTCCTTGTCCCAAACAAAATCCTTGCGATGCGGGAGCAGAAAAGGGACCTTCTTACGAATATAGAGAAGACAAAGAAGGGCCGAAATACCCTGGGCAATAATGGTCGCAATTCCAGCGGATTGGACTCCGAGATGGAGTTGGGTAATAAAATAAAGATCGAGAAGAATATTGAGAATAGCGGCGATAATCAAGAAATAGAGTGCCGCTAGGCTATCGCCAACCGCTCGAAGAAGTCCGGCACAAAGATTATAGGCAAAGGTCACAGCCACACCATTAACAATGGTAGCGATATAGAGATAAGACTGAGACACAATTGCTGATGGGGTCCCTAAAAATTGGAGCAGGGGAAAAAGTCCGACAGCTCCAATGAAGATCACGAAGAGACTGAGAATGCAACCAATAATAGCAGTTGCGGCGACTGATTTTCGTAATTGGTCTTCGTTTTTGGCTCCATAATTTCTCGCGATAATAATCCCCATCCCATTTCCAACACCGACAGCAAATCCAACGATCAAATCAAATATGGCAGAGGTTGCTCCAACGGCGGCCAAAGATTTTTGACCTAAAAAACGCCCTACAATCATGACATCCGAGGTATTGTAGAGTTGTTGAAAGATATTGGACAAAAGAATAGGAAAGGCAAAACTCAAAAGAGCGGGTAAAATAGGACCATCTATGAGGTCCACACGCTGAATTCTTTTCATAGTGTCATTATACCAACTTCAGGAACCAGCGACAAGCGTCGATAGTTGAAGGCCCTTACATTTTTTGGTATAATCAGGGCAGAAAAGGAGGCTTTTATGAGCTTAACCAGTCAATTAATCACGGAAACGTTCCCAGATCTGGACAAGGTCGAGAGGCTGAATATCGAGGCATTTCCAGAAGAAGAGCGAGTTCCTTTGTCGGAATACCTGCGTTATACGGACAATGACGATGCTAATTTCTTTGCTTTTTATAACGACGAAGAATTTGTCGGATTTGCTTTTTCTATCTATAATCAGAAAGCTTTTTATGTTAGCTTCTTTGCCATTATGCCCCACCTACGTAGCCACGGTTATGGTCAAGAAATCATTGAAAAATTGGTAGAATTTTACCAAAGAACCATGATTCTTGAAGTGGAACGTTTAGATGAAGAATGTGACAATCTAGAGCAACGTCAGTCTCGGATGGATTTCTATAAGCGAAATGGATTTAAAACTGCCAATGCCTTTTTAGAATACGAAGGACTGAGCTTTGAAATTCTCTATCGGGGTGACCACTTTGACGAAGAGGCTTATCGCGATATTTTCCGTAAACTGCAGGAAGAAAATTATTTCGATTTCCGCATTAAATATAGACGCTTTAGTGACCACTAGACAAGAAGGAGGCTGGGACAAAAGTCCTAGCCTCTCATTTATTTTTGGATTGTCGAGCAAGACGCAGTGGTTGAGTGGGCTCTACTACGCTGATTTCATCAGCTTTTACAGCCCTACTCAACTGTGCGGAGGTGGGACGACGAAATCGAATTCTAACGAATGACCGATTTCTGTCCCTCTCTCTTTTAGTTTAGATATTTAATGAAGAACTCAATTAGTTTCATGATTTGTGTAAAGAACCAAGGCAGAAACAGAAGAGCTAGGAAGGCAACATGCCATTTCCAATAGAGTGAAACCAAGCCAACAGTTTCTCGAATCCAAGCGGATGGGAGATAGTAAAAGGCTGTTCTTGAACCGATACTTCGACCAGGTATTTTCAATCGTCTCATAAAGACACCTGCACGGAGCGCGTGAAAAGAATTGGTCACCACAAGGACTCTCTTGCCAAGCCCCTCTTCTTCAAGGATACGCTTGCTAAAGGTCAGGTTTTCAAAAGTAGTACGAGAGCGATTCTCGATGAGAATGGCATCTTCTGGAACCCCGTGTTCCATCAAGTATCCAGCCATAGCTTCTGCCTCAGCGATCAGCTCATCTGACCCTTGACCACCAGAAACAATCAGCTTTGGTCGTCTCTCAAACTGCTCATAGATGGCCTTTCCCTTATCAAGACGCTGGGCCAAGAGTGGGGGAACCTTGTCTCCGATTAAACCTGAGCCAAGGATGATGATGGCGTCTGGCTCTTTGCGAACCGGAAAGAGATTGCAAAAGGTCCCATAGGATACATAAGAGAGGTAGAGAAAGGTCATGTAAAACAGGGCAAAGTCAGTCAGATAAATGAGGATGTCATTCCCTGGGAAATAAGGTAGAAAATGAAGTGCCAAAGCTCCGATAATAAACAGTCCATAGAGCAGAGAGAGGAGGTTGGACAGTCTTTTTCCTTCAAAAGTCATCATTTGACGGCCGTTAAAGAGAAGAAAAAGAGAGGAGAAAATAACGCTGAGAAAAACGAGGATGGAAATCACTACAAAGACAATCATTGCAATTTGTTGATTAAACCATAGCTCAGTTCGAACGACTAGTAAAAATGCAGAAATCAGTAGAAGAAGTCCTAGGTTTATCGAAAATAGATAAGCATTGAACAGTCTTCTGCGATCACTCATAAAGAACAATAAAAAGATAAGAGCTGGAAATAACCAGAATAGATATAGATACATGTTTTGCCCCTCGTAAAATCTTACATCCATTGTACCATAATGACTGATAGAAATAGCGGATTGTTCATGCAAATAAGTTGCATTCTTCAAATGAATTTGATAAAGTTAAGATTATCGTTTTTTTAAGGAGATCGTATGTTACGAAAAGGTTCCCTGACAGGTTTATTACTGTTTGGTATTTTTTTTGGTGCTGGAAACCTGATTTTCCCACCGGCTCTTGGTGCTTTATCGGGTAATCAATTTTGGCCAGCTATTGCTGGGTTTGTCCTTTCAGGTGTGGGAATTGCCATTGTGACCTTGATTATCGGGACGCTTAATCCCAAAGGCTATATTCATGAGATTTCTCGTAAGATTTCACCTATTTTTGCGATAGTATACTTAGTTGCGCTTTATCTTTCAATTGGTCCTTTCTTTGCCATTCCAAGAACGGCGACGGTATCTTTCGAAGTGGGGACAGCCCCCTTATTAGGTGGAATGAATGCCAGTTTAGCACTTTTCATCTTTACCCTGGTCTACTTTTTGTTAGCCTTTCTGATTGCTTTGAATCCATCTAAGATTCTAGATCGGATCGGTCGTATATTGACTCCAATCTTTGCGATTCTCATTTTGATCTTGGTCGTTCTTGGAGCTCTAAAATACAGTGGACATGCTCCAATGGTGGCTACAAAAGCCTATCAGGCTTCTGCCTTTGGGCAAGGATTTTTAGAGGGCTACAATACCTTGGATGCCTTGGCATCTGTTGCCTTTAGTGTGATCGCAGTGACTACCTTGAATCAACTTGGATTTTCAAGTAAGAAAGAATACATCAAGACCATTTGGTTGGTTGGGATTGTCGTAGCGCTTGGTTTTAGTGTGCTGTATATCGGTTTAGGATATCTGGGGAATCATTTTCCAATTCCGGCTTCTGTTATGGCATCTGATACCAATAAAGGGGTGTATGTATTATCAGAAGCGACCAAAGCGATCTTTGGTCCGACTGCTCAGATTTTTCTAGCAGGAATGGTGACGGTAACTTGCTTTACCACAACCGCTGGTTTGATCGTCTCTACCAGTGAATTCTTCCATAGCACCTTCCCTAAGGTCTCTTACAAGGTCTATGCAAGTGTCTTCACTTTGATTGGTTTTGCGATTGCCAACCTAGGCTTGAATGCCATTATTGCTTTCTCATTGCCAGTCTTGATGATTCTTTACCCAATCACCATTACCATTGTATTGATTGTGATAGTGAATAAATTTGTGGCTCTTTCAAAACCAGGAATGCAACTGACTATTTTCTTGGCCAGCTTGGTCTCTGTTGCGAGTGTTCTGGCAAGTACCTTTAAAATTTCACTTGTAGAAAAGTGGATTGCTTTGCTTCCATTTGCGGCTCAATCTCTTCCATGGTTAGTGCCAGTAGTTATCGGAATTCTTTTATCGCTCGTATTACCAAATAAACAAACGGCAGAAGAATAAGTTATATTAGAAACTCTAAAGTTTTATGCTTTAGAAATAGATTGAAGATAATATCTTCTTAGAAACTTTCCTTAGGTGAGTACGGACGTCAGCGAACTTCATAGAAGTTCCATGACTTAGTTTTGAATCTAAGGTTTCAAAACTCCCGAGTGCTAGAAACATCACTGTTTCTAGCACTTTTCTCACGGCGGAAAGTTTCAATGTATACTTGAATGTGCCTTATATATTCTTTTAGTTTTTCACCACAACTTAGACTCTAAAGTTATTGGCTTTAGGGTCTTTCTTTTGAAACTAGTATCTAAATCCAAACTTTAGTAAAAAAACGTAGCAGAAATTTTTATTTTAGGTCAGTCAATGTTATACTGAATGTAGCATATCAATATACGGAGTGAACTATGAATCCAATCATTTTTTCATTGACAGTTTTTCTTGCGGGTATTCTGTCTTTCTTTTCTCCCTGTGTCTTTCCTTTGCTACCGGTATATATTGGAATCTTGCTAGGAAGTGATCAGGAAAAGGCTATCCTATTGTTCGGGAAAAAAATTCGCTGGCATGGCTTGCTGAAAACCCTATGTTTTATTGCTGGTATTTCTGTTATTTTCCTCCTCATTGGTTTTGGAGCGGGCTTGCTTGGAAAGATCATGTACACCAATTGGTTCCGTTATCTGATGGGAGCCCTCATCATTATCCTTGGTCTTCATCAGATGGAAGTCTTTCATTTTCATTTCCTTGAAAAGCAAAAAACAATGGATTTTGGAGCCAACAAACAGAAGAATGAGTTGTTTTCAGCTTTTCTCCTCGGTCTTGGTTTTAGTTTTGGTTGGACGCCTTGTATTGGTCCGGTATTAGGATCAGTTCTTGCTTTAGCAGCATCAGATGGACAAGATGCTCTTATGGGAGCTATTTATCTCCTTGTTTATACATTGGGAATGGCTCTTCCGTTTTTACTGTTAGCCTTAGCATCTAGTCTGGTCCTACCTTACTTTAATCGTCTCAAACCCCATTTGTTATTGTTGAAGAAAATCGGCGGAGCTATCATTATTCTGATGGGAATTCTCTTACTTTTGGGACAATTGAACAGTTTGTCATCTATCTTTTCATAAAATAATCGGAGGTTTAATGCATGATGAAAGGTTTTAAATATGCTTGTTTCTCAGTACTTTCTCTGGCTTTGCTGTCAGCTTGTTCTATGGATCAAACCAGTGAGAGTAGTATGGGCAATCAGCCAACAATGAATACAACAACGAATAAGAATCCTTTGGTAGGAAAAGACGCTAGTGACTTTGAACTAAAGGATATGAAGGGGAATACGGTTAAACTTTCAGACTACAAAGGGAAGAAGGTCTATTTGAAATTTTGGGCAACCTGGTGTGGTCCTTGCCGGCAAAGTATGCCTGAATTAGAGAAATTGGTCAAGGATACGGATAGAGACTTTGAAATTCTGACCATTATGGCACCGGGGATGCAAGGTGAAAAAACAGAAGAAGAATTCGTCAAATGGTTTGATCAACAAGATTACAAGTCCGTACCGGTCTTGTACAATCCAGACGGTTCAGTATTTGCAGATTATCAGGTTCGCTCTATTCCTACAGAAGTCTTTATAGACAGTCATGGGAAAATTGGACATGTCCAATTAGGAGCTATTTCAAACGAAGAGGCTAAGAAGATTATCAAAGAGTTACAATAAAAAAATGAAGCATGAAGCTTCATTTTTTCTAGTTTCTTAGTTGCTTGCACCAGAAGTGGCATCGGCATCTCCGTGCCCTCCGTCACCATGTCCTCCAGCATCAGAAGCACCAGAAGTTGCATCTGCACTACCATGTCCACCAGCAGGAGCAAATGGACCGCTTCCGCCAACTAGACGTTGACCGGTTGTTTGCAGGTACCAGTCCAACCATGGTTTGAAGTTGAAGACAATCTCATTGATACCAGCGTATGAACCATCTTCATAGTACATAGCTTGGTAGTTGTGAGTGTTGATCACACCCTCAGGAGATCCTGGAACAATGGTCCGAACATAGTCTTGGTTACCGTTACGAAGGGTACCAATCACCCATTCCACGTTTTTCATACGTGCTGGTGGTAGGGAACCATGAACGGTTGACATCCGGCTTCCTGATTGAGGTGGCACGCGTTTGGCAAACATGGTATCAGGATCTTGATGGGCATTGTTGTAGTAGAGGAATTGGTTGTTATCATCGGCATAGGTCAATTCAAATGGCATAGCCTTTAAGAACATATCAATTTGGTTAACGGTTAGGATACCGTGGTCGAGTTTGACATAGGTATCGCCGGAAACGGCACCAGTGATTTCAGCTACTTTTTCTACCCAATCTGGATCGTCAGGATCGACCTCAGTAACAGTTGTAGCGATTGGATGTTTACAATCCAAGTCTTCTGGTTCAATTGGTTTTGGTTTTTTCAATTTCGATACAACCTCAACGTATTTCATAAAATTATCCAAGCAGGTTTCAAGGAATTTGACGGTTCCCTCGTTAATGATATTGCCGTCTTCGTCAAAAGCTTCTTTTGCTTTTCCAAGAAGGAATTCATTTCCTGGAAGGGTATAAGCATTGACACCTGGGGCATCGAGGATCTTACGGAGGTGAACCTGAGCACGTGATGTCCCTTGATCATAGTAGGAAGCACCAACGATCATGACTGGTTTGTTTTCAAATGGATGCACCTCGAAAGAGAGCCATTCAAGAACAGATTTAAGAGCAGCAGAGATCGTATGGTTGTGCTCTGGAGTAGCAATGATGACACCATCTGCTCGAGTAATTTTATTGTACAAAAGACGTAATTGGAAACTTTCGTCCCATTTTTCATCTTGGTTAAACATTGGAACTTCATCGATTTCAAGAACTTCCAATTCAAATTTGATCTTAAATTGGCGGCGAATGAATTCCAAGAGTTTACGGTTATATGATTGATCGTAGTTTGATCCTACAAGTCCTACAAATTTCATTCTTTTCTGTCTCCTATCTTACAAGTTTTCCCAGTCAAATTCTTCAGCATCTTTGCGAAGCAATTCTTGGGCGTTGCGTAATTTGTCTGTGATTTTTACAAACACACGGAAATCATTGAAGATGGCATCTAATTTTTGAATAACATCCAAATCTACTAAGTCTCCATTTTGATCAAAGGCTTGTAATGAATGAGATAGCAAGAATTCATCTGGCAAGACATTCGCCTTAATTTCTGGAGCGTTTAAGATTTGACGGAGTTGGAGTTGGGCGCGTGAAGATCCCAAGGTACCGTATGATGCCCCAGTAATCATGACTGGTTTGTTCAACAATGGGAAGACTCCGTATGAGAGCCAAGCTAGAGCACTCATCAAGACCGCTGGAATAGAGTGGTCGTATTCTGGAGTCCCAATAATGACTCCATCAGCCTCCTCAATTTTTGCAACAATATCCAAGACAGCGTCAGGTACTTGTTTGTCGGCTGGTTTGTTAAAGACAGGGATATCTTTAATTTCGACCAATTCGATCTCAGCCTTATCAGCAAAATGTTTTTGCATGTATTGAAGCAGTTGACGGTTTGTAGAACGTTTGGAGTTAGTCCCCACAATCGCAATAAGTTTTACCATGGAAATTTCCTTTCTGATAACAGAATTATAAATAAGATTGAAGCCCACTTGTATAGGCGATCTTGCCTGATTGTGAAACCAATAAGGTCTCTATACCAGGAAGTGATTCAACAGTGTTGAGGATAGAAGTAGGAGAGTCCCCGAACAGGCGGGTAGTCCATATCTCCCCGTCTACGGATCGATCAGATATAATGGTGATACTGGCTAAGTCTGTCTCAACCGGATAGCCTGTCGCGCTATCAAAGATATGGTGAAACGACTGGCCGTCGACTTCTAAATGACGCTCGTAGATGCCAGAGGTGACAACAGATTTGTCCTTGACTGAGAGGACCAGTAGGTGCTGGCCTCTTTTTTCAACTGGATTTTGAATACCAATCCGCCAAGGCTGTTGTTTAACGGGGTGTTGACCGACGGTTAGGATATTTCCTCCAAGATCGATCAAGGCATCCTTGATTCCCTTACCTCTCAGATAGGTAGCAATTAGATCTGCGCTATAGCCTTTTGCTAAAGCTCCCAAGTCGATCTTCATTCCAGGACGTTTCAAAAAGACTGTATAGTTTTCTTGGTCTAATTGAATCTGCTGGGGATCGATCTTTAAAAGCGCTTGTTCGATTTCTTCTGGTGCAGGCCGTCTGGCATCTGAAAATCCGATCCGCCAGGTTTGCACCAGAGGGCCGATAGCAATGTTTAAATGGCTATTTTTAGCTTGACTATGCAAGGTACCTAATGCAATCAGTTCAAAAAGATCTGGATGAACTTGAACAGGAGCAATACCAGCTTGGTGATTGATTTCCATGAGTTCAGAACTTGCACCATTAGCACTGAAGCGATGTTCGTAGGAGCGAAGAAGTTCAAAGCAATGCGCAAGGAGTTCATCCGCTTGTGGGTCACAGATCGAAACGGTGATGGAGGTTCCCATCAGACGTTCGGATCGACTACTTAGGTCCACTAAAAATCTATCCTTTCCAATTTTCACTTACTTACAGTATAACAAATAGAGACCGTTTTCACAATCCTTTCAGACAAATTATTTGACATTTTATGAAAGCTGTGAGAGGAAGCTTTCAGAAGGTTTGAAGAAAAGATCACAAATATTGAGCAAATATCTTGTAACCGATATCATTTTTATGATATACTCAAGAAGTAAATTTTAATTAAAGGTAGGATTTATTCTATGAGTAAAATCGTTGTTGTAGGGGCAAACCATGCCGGAACAGCTTGTATCAACACTATGTTAGATAATTTTGGAAATGAAAATGAAATTGTGGTTTTTGACCAAAACTCAAACATTTCATTCCTTGGATGCGGGATGGCGCTTTGGATCGGTGAGCAAATCGATGGTCCAGAAGGTCTCTTCTATTCTGACAAAGAAAAATTGGAAGCAAAAGGTGCAAAAGTCTACATGAACTCTCCTGTTCTTTCAATTGACTATGACAACAAAGTGGTAACTGCAGAAGTTGATGGAAAAGAACACAAAGAATCTTATGAAAAATTAATTTTTGCGACTGGATCAACACCAATCATTCCTCCAATTAAAGGAGTTGAAATTGTTCCTGGTAACCGTGAATTCAAAGCAACTCTTGAAAATCTTCAATTCGTTAAATTGTACCAAAACGCTGAAGAAGTGATTGAAAAATTGAAAGACAACAGCAAACACTTGAACCGTATCGCCGTAGTTGGTGGTGGGTACATCGGTGTTGAACTTGCTGAAGCTTTCGAACGTCTTGGTAAAGACGTTGTCTTGGTGGATATCGTGGACACTGTCTTAAACGGTTACTACGACAAAGACTTCACAGACATCATGGCGAAAAACTTAGAAGACCACAACATCCGTTTGGCACTTGGACAAACTGTTCAAGCAGTTGAAGGAGATGGTAAGGTAGAACGTCTTGTAACCGATAAAGAAACCTTCGATGTAGATATGGTCATCTTGGCTGTTGGTTTCCGTCCAAATACAGCTCTTGCTGATGGTAAGATCGAACTCTTCCGCAACGGTGCCTTCCTTGTTGACAAGAAACAAGAAACATCAATTCCAGGCGTATTTGCCGTTGGTGACTGTGCAACAATTTATGACAATGCACGTGGTGAAATGAGCTATATCGCTCTTGCATCTAATGCAGTTCGTTCTGGTATTGTAGGTGCCTACAATGCGACTGGTCATGAATTGGAAGGAATCGGTGTTCAGGGTTCTAACGGTATTTCGATTTACGGTCTTCACATGGTTTCAACTGGTTTGACTCTTGAAAAAGCAAAAGCTGCCGGCTTCAATGCCACTGAAACAGGCTTCAACGACCTTCAAAAACCTGAATTTATCAAACACGATAACTATGAGGTTGGTATTAAGATTGTTTATGACAAAGACACTCGTCAAATCCTTGGAGCTCAAATGGTATCACGTGATAACGCCATCTCAATGGCCATCCACATGTTCTCGCTTGCAATTCAAGAACATGTGACGATTGATAAGTTAGCCTTGACTGACTTGTTCTTCTTGCCACACTTCAACAAACCATATAACTACATCACAATGGCAGCTTTAACTGCTGAATAATAGCTAAAGTTCTATTAAAAACTTTCCTTAGGTGAGTACGGACGTCAGCGAACTTCGTAGAAGTTCCATGACTAATTATTGAGCCTAAGGTCTCAATAATTCCGAGTGCCTGAAACTGTATTGTTTCAGGCACTTTTCTCACAGCGGAATGTTTTGACTTTTCTTTATTCATTCCATAATAAATAGAACATATTTATATTTCTTTGTAGAATTTCTTAACTTATTTTACTTGATAAAATGGTTTGTCTACATTCTAAACAAAACTAACAAGGGTGGTTTTGTTTTTTTCTGTCTTTACATGTATTCAGAGGCAGTGAAATAAGGTATAATGAATAGGATAAGAGTTTGAAGGAGTTAGGGAATGTCTGCTAAAGAAGAAGCCTTTAAAAATGAATTTCAATTTGCCTCTAGTTCAATTGTGGCCCATATTGTCAGAGGTGTTCTGGTTGGGATCGTTGTGGGCTGCATCGTCTCGAGTTTTCGTTTTTTGATTGAACATATTTTTCATTTTGTTCAAGGCGTTTACAAGGAGATGTCTGGTCAACCACTTTATTTGCTGGCGATGCTGTTGGGGTATGGGGTGATCGTACTGATTGCTGGCCGACTTATTCGCACCAATCGGGATATCAAAGGATCAGGAATTCCGCAAGTCGAAGCAGAGCTTAAGGGCCTATTGGCGGTAAGCTGGTGGGATACCTTGTGGAAGAAGTATATTTTAGGTGTCTTGGCCATCGGAAGTGGCTTGATGCTTGGTCGTGAAGGTCCTAGTATTCAATTAGGGGCAATGGGTGGAAAAGGAGTGGCCCATCATTTGAAGGTCAGTCCGGTTGAGGAGCGATCTTTGATTGCAAGTGGGGCTGCTGCTGGACTTGCCGCTGCCTTTAATGCACCTATAGCGGGGCTCTTATTTGTGGTTGAAGAGGTCTACCATCATTTTTCACGCTTCTTTTGGATTTCAACCTTGGCTGCTAGTTTGACGGCTAATTTTATTTCACTCAATGTCTTTGGTCAAACACCCGTACTTCATATGCCACAAAATATTCCACCGCTTCATCTGTCTCAGTACTGGATTTATCTATTTCTTGGAGTCTTTTTAGGGGCAGCGGGTTATGTCTACGAAATAGTGGTGCTCAATATCGGTCGCCTGTATCGTTTGCTAGAGAAGATTTTCCATGTTCCTTCTCATTATTCTTCTTTATTCGCCTTTGTCTTGATTTTTCCAATCGGCTATTTTCTTCCCCAAATTCTTGGTGGTGGGAACCAATTAGTCTTGGATTTAGCTCGAGTACCGTATCCAGTGCTGACCATCCTTCTCTATTTTGTGATCCGTTTCATCTGGAGTATGTTAAGCTATGGTAGTGGTTTGCCGGGAGGAATCTTCCTGCCCATACTAGCATTAGGATCACTTTTAGGGGCCATCGTTGGAACTATCCTTCAAAACATTGGCTTTATCTCTCAAAATCAGCTGCCTCTCTTCATTATTTTAGGAATGAGTGGGTATTTTGGGGCTATTTCAAAAGCACCTTTAACAGCGATGATCTTGGTAACAGAGATGGTCGGTGATATTCGCAGTTTAATGCCCCTAGGCATGGTGACCTTGCTGGCTTATATGATTATGGATCTCTTCCATGGAGCGCCAGTCTATGAAGCCATGCTGGAGCAATTGTTACCGGATAAAGCGCAAGAAGAAGGAGAGTTGACCCTGATCGAGATCCCTGTATCAGAAAAGATCGCAGGTAAGCAAGTTCATGAACTAGAGCTCCCTCGAGATATCTTGATCACCACGCAAATGCGAAGCGGCAAGAGCTACACGGTAAATGGCGCGACCCGCTTGTATCTAGGGGATAGCATCTTTGTGGTGGTTAAAGAATCCGAAATCGGACGGGTCAAGGATATTCTTTTATAATATACAGATTCTCAGAAACGGTTTCTATCATTAAATTTTCAGACAATTATTGAAAAATGAGAAAACTTCTGGTAGAATAAGGGCAAGAACAAATGAGGAGAAGTCTTTCATGAAAAAATATAGTCTACTCTTATTGAGTGTTGCTCTTTTAGCCGGATGTGCGAACTCTACTGGCAAACAGTCCAGTCAAAAGACGCAAACCAGCTCAACAGTACAATTGTCAAAGGCTGACCAGAAGACCTTGGACAATGCGACAGCTGAATACAAAGACTTTGTCGAAATGCAAATTGACCAATTGCTCAAGGATACAGAAGGATTCCGAGCTACGCTAAAAGAGGGGAATTTGGAAGAAGCTAAAAAGCAATATCCCTTGATCCGTATGGCCTATGAACGTTCCGAACCGATTGCTGAAACCTTCGGGGAATCGGATGTCAAGATCGACTACCGCTTGGTAGATTATGTGGATGAAAATAAATCAGAAGATGGCTGGTCAGGTTTCCACCGGATTGAGCGTATCCTTTGGGAAAACAATACCACAGATGGAACAGACAAATACGCTGACCAACTGGTGAACGATATCAAGGAGCTAAAAGCTAAAATTGCTACAGTGGAAGTCACACCGGATATCATGTTGACTGGAGCTGTCGATTTGCTCAACGAAGTGGCAACGCAAAAGATCACTGGTGAGGAAGAAGTCTTCTCTCATACAGATCTTTACGACTTCCGTGCCAACATTGAAGGGGCTGAAAAGATCTTCTCTCTCTTTAAACCTTTGATTGAGAAAAAAGATGCTAAATTGGTTAAAACCTTGGAAGCAGAATTCAAGAATGTGAATGCTTTATTGGACAAACACATGACAGATGATTCAAACTATAAGTCTTATACAGATTTGTCTAAGGAAGATACCAAGGAATTGGCAGAAGCTGTGACCAAACTTGGTGAACCTTTGTCTCAAATGGGTGTGATTTTAGATGGGAAATAAGAAAAATGGCTGACGAAAAATTTTTAGATAAAAAAATGGACCGTCGTGAATTTCTTAAAAAAGCAGGTATTGGAGGGGCTGGTCTAGCGCTGGGCCTCTCTGGTGCATCTGCTTTTTTCGCTAATCAAGACAGTTCCAGCAAAAAAGCTTATGATGGGGATGAAGACATCTCCTTTTATGGCAAGCACCAAGCAGGGATTACGACTCCTATGCAGAAGGCTTGCTACTTGGTGGTATTAGACCTTCACACGACGGACAAAAAAGAAGTCATACAGCTCTTTAAAGACTGGACCGATTATAGTAGTAAATTAGTCGAAGGAGAATTGGTCAAAAAAGATGGTTCCAATGCCCTATTGCCACCAACAGATACAGGTGAAACAGTCGGACTCAACCCCTATCGCTTGAGCCTGACATTTGGGGTATCGGCTTCCTTTCTTAAGAAACTGGGCTTGGAGTCCAAACGTCCCAAACTCTTTCGTGATTTGCCTCCATTTCCAAAGGAGCAGTTGCAGGACAAATACACAGGTGGCGATATCGTCATTCAGGCCTGTGCAGATGATGAACAAGTAGCCTTTCATGCAGTGCGAAATCTGATTCGTAAGGGTCGCAATACCATTACCATGAAGTGGAGCAAATCAGGATTTGCAGCTATTGGTGACCGAAAAGAAACACCGCGCAACCTCTTTGGTTTCAAGGATGGAACGGCAAATGTCACGACGGAGAAGGATTTTGACAAGGTCGTCTGGACTGATAGTAAGGACTGGATGAAGGGTGGTTCCTATATGGCTCTTCGCCTAGTGCAAATGCACCTGGAAACTTGGGACCGAACCAATTTGCAGGAACAGGAAAATACCTTTGGTCGCTACAAGGAGTCAGGTGCTCCCTTTGGTAAAACCAACGAATTTGATGAAGTAGATTTATCTAAACTACCAGTGGATTCACATGTCCGTTTGGCCAAAGAAGTGGATCGGCCGATTTTACGGCGGTCATATTCCTATTCGGATGGCATCAATGAACAGACTGGGCAATTTGATGCTGGCTTGATCTTTATCGCCTTTCAAAAGGATCCGAACAGCTTTGTCAAAATCCAAACCAACTTGGGCGCGGTGGATAAAATGAACGAGTACATCACCCATATCGGAAGTGGACTCTTTGCTTGCTTTGCAGGCGTTGAGAAAGGAGGGTATCTTGGTCAAGCACTCTTTGAATAAACTCTTGATCCTTTTAGGCCTTCTTGCCTTGTTCTGGACTCATCCAGTGGCTGCGGAGTCTTATAGCGATCTCTTTATCAAGATCACGGATGCAACAACCGCTGTACAAAATAAGGACCAGAAAAAGGCCAAGGCATTAATCGCTGAGATTCAGGCTGATTTTGAATCCAAAGATCACCATGATTCCAAGGCAGGGAAAAAAGTTAACCAAGCCCTGGCTATAAAAGGGGAGGTAACCAAAGACGATCTTACCAAGATCTCATCAGCCTTGCTGGCTTTTGAAAAAGAGCAAAATCCGGTCGATTTAGAGGCGGAAAAAGACAAACTCGTGAGTCGGCTCGCACCTTATTTTAAGAACCTACAAGAGGCCATTACAGCTAAGGATCTGGATAAAACCCGTCAAACCTATGCTGATCTCAATAACACCTGGACGCGAAACGAAGCGGTGGTAAGAGATCACAGCACAGCCTACTATGGCAAAATCGAGACGGCCATTTCGCTCTTGCGCAGTAGTATTGAAACAGAGCCTACTGATTTCACTAACATCCAGTCCTCTTATAATGACCTCAAAAATGGGATTGATGCCTTTGTAAAAGGAGAAGCCATTAGCAGTGCCAGTACGGATTTGACGTTGAAAGATGGGATCAAGCTTTTGGAGAAGGCGCAAAGCCAATTTCAATCCGGCGACGATAAATCTGCTGCAGCGACTATGAAGCATTTCATCACGATCTGGCCAACTATCGAAGGGGATGTTAGCACGACCAATCCCAGTCTCTACACGCGCGTAGAGAGCGAATCCCCGGTTATTATGGTCAAGGGGAAAGAAAAGGCCTATCAAGAGAAATTACAAGCCTTGATCAAGGACCTTTCTACGATCGATACGACAGCTTCTTACAACGCTTTTGATGCCATGTTGATTCTATTGCGTGAAGGAGTAGAAGCCCTTCTGATCGTCATGGCACTTGTGACGACCCTTAAGGCCGCTAAGATGAGGAAAGGCCTCAAATGGGTTTACGGTGGAGCTATTGCTGGTGTTCTTGCCAGTGCAGCGATCGCTCTTGTTTTGCAAGTAGCTTTTCCAGCCGTTACTTCGGGGTCTAACCGGGAAATCATTGAAGGTGGCGTTGGGATTTTCGCTGTAGTCATGATGATTCTCATCGGAATTTGGCTCCACAGCAATTCCTCTGTCAAACAGTGGAATGCCTTTATGGACCGTCAAATGAAGACCGTAACGGCTACAGGAAGCTTTGTCTCTATGTTTGCTCTCAGTTTCTTAGCAGTCTTTCGTGAAGGAGCTGAGACCATTCTCTTTTATGTTGGGATCATTCCTCGGATTACAACTGCGAATTTCTTACTGGGAATCGGGCTTGCTATAGCCGTTCTCATCATCATTGCAGTGGCTATGACCAAGGCTAGTCAAGCTATCCAACCTCACAGAATCTTTTTCATTCTGACTTGGTTGATTTACGCCTTGGCCTTCAAGATGCTCGGTGTCAGCATCCACGCCCTGCAGTTGACTAATATCCTATCGAGTCATTTGGTCAATGGACTTCCAACCATCGATTGGGCAGGGATCTATCCAAGCTGGGAAGTTCTTCTTCCCCAACTACTCTTTGTGGCCCTGATCGCCCTTATCACGGTGAAACAACATGGCAAAGAATAGAGCAGATAAAATGACCATTGTTGAACATTTGGTCGAATTTCGAAAACGATTGATCGCAGTGGTCTTATGTTATATTATCGTCTTTCTGGTGGCTTTTGTATTTGGTGGAGAACTCTACCAAGCCTTGACTGCTAGCTTCCATCAAAAACTGCTGGTACTGGGACCGAATGATATCCTCTGGATCTATGTATCGCTGGCCAATCTCACAGCCTTTAGCCTGACCTTGCCCTTTATTGTCTACCAGATTTGGCAATTTGTAAGGCCGGCTTTGAAGGAGAAGGAGGCGCGTGCAGTCTTTGCCTACATCCCAGCTAGCTTTATTTGCTTTGTGCTGGGGCTTGCATTTGGTTATTTCTTTGTCAGTCCAGCTATTTTAGAGGTCTTGATGCGCTTGGGAGAAGGACTGTTTGATACCCAATTGACGGCACAAAATTATTTAACCTTCTTATGGCACACCACCTTGCCTTTAGGGGTCTTGTTCGAGTTACCAGTTTTGGTTGCTTTTCTGACCTCGATTGGGCTCTTGACACCACAGTTTTTAATAACTTACCGACGTTACGCATACTTTGTCCTGCTGGTCTTAGCCGTCGTGTTGACGCCAGCGGACTTTATTAGTGACTTGGCCATGACACTCCCTTTGATCCTCTTATTTGAAGTCAGTGTCGCCATCAGTAAAGTCATCTATTCAAGAAAAAGGAGAAACTAATGGGAATTTTACGTGATATTGGAGCACCAGGTTTGATCATCATCATCCTGGGCGCCCTCTTGATTTTTGGACCAAAACGCCTGCCAGAGTTGGGCCAGTCCATCGGCAAAATGTTTGCTGAATTTAAGACAGCTGTCAACAAAGGCAGTGAAGAAGCCGATCAAGACACCAAAGAAGCTAAAGAAGAAAAAGAATAATCAGACAATTTTCAAAATTCTATTGAGTTCGATTGCATAAAAAGGTATAATAAGACAAGTACTTGCAATCGACGAAGGAGGAAACCATGATTATTACGATTTTGTCACTCATTTTCTATTTCAGCTATATCGGATTCTTATGCTGGTTGGTCGTAAAAATTGTCGAAAAATTGTTCAATTTCTTGTTGAACCGTTAATAAAGAAACAATCCATTTCACCCCGAGTGAGTGGATTTTTTTGTATCCTGTTTATTTGGAAGAAAGCAAATAAAAAGAGAGAGCTCAACGGTCTGAGATTGAAGACAAGTCGTATCAAAAACTTTCCTTAGGTGAGTACGGACGTCAGCGAACTTCTTCGAAGTTCCATGACTTAGTTTTGGAACTAAAGTTCCAAAACTCCCGAGTGTTAGAAACACAATTGTTTCTAACACTTTACCCACAGCGGAAAGTTTCGATATTTTATCAACTTATTATACTTTAAGATAGTTTTTTTACATTCTAAGAGACCCTGTGGTGTCTTTTTACTTATTTAATTTCCCTAGCTAGTGACTAACTTGAACTTCAAACTGTATTTCGGTATGATAGTAGGTAATAGAATGACAGTTCATTTGTGAGGACCTGACTGAGTAATATACAAGGGGCTGCAGATAAGAAGGAGAAGGAATGAAGAGTTTTAAAAAGATTGCAATATTGTCTACGATTTTTGTTGCAATTTTGGGATTTTTTGTCTGGAAATACTACCAAGATAAACAAGAAAAAGAAGATTATTACAATAATGTGTACACTTACAGTGGTGACTACGAAATTGGTGATTATGAATTTCTAGGAGAAAAGGGCGTCGTAGCAAAGTGGGTTAGTAAAGATCCGGAAGAAGATAAACAAATTCGTAAGCACCTTAAGAACGATCCACAAAGTAAAGTCGAATATCATAACAATGATGTTATCATGGCAGGTAAACGTTTTATCATTAGAGAGAATTTTAAAACGATGTCGCGCAAAAAAGGTGGAAGTACCTATCGTTTATTAATCTATGATACAAATGATCAAACTTTAAAAAAGAAAGAGGTTGATGTTTTAAAATGGCTCCGAGAAAAAGGTGAAGGTTGGGGATTAAGTACAGTTGGTCCATCTTTAAATACACTACCTAACGGAAAAGAAGTGTTGTCGGTCAATATTAAAAAGAGTACAGAAAAAAAGGTGAATGGTACTCTGGTTTCTAAGACAGAGATTAAACCATTTTATTTAGATTTGGAAACGGGAAAATTCATTGACTATCAGAAGGACAGCAAAAAGATAGAAGGATTATATTATTCAATTAACGAAAATAATCAAGGTGATTCTTCACCAGGAGATAAATTGTTACAATATGGTCTTGATTTGAACTATAATACTGTAAACATCAAAAAAGAATTATTTGACAAAAATAAAGATCTACCTATTCGGAAGGAATATCCAAAGGCTTACAAAATTTTAAAAGAAAAGGATAGCGCTTATTATCCAACTTTTAATGGTGATAGAAGTCCAAAAGAAATTCTTGATCATTTATCCCCACTTATACCAGAAGGTGCTGAAATATTTTCCATCAGTAGTATTTATTAGAGGGAAAGAACTATTTTGTATTCTATCTGATTATGTAATGCCTATGAAAAGCTCTATATAACTATTTGAGGATAAGCAGTGAAAAGAGATAATATATTTATAGAAGAAAAAATTAATGAACTCATTAAATTTAATGAAATGGTGATTAAGGAATGGTTACAAGAGTTAGACCAACTTAACCAAGGAATTAATCCTTATAAACGTCCAATTGAAGAAGTTATTAGGCTAACTAAAGAAGATATTTCTATTTATCAAGAAAAGAAAATGATAGCTACCTACACTGCAGGATATTCTATTGAGAGATTCAAAGAAGAGTACCTTAAATATGTCGATAGCCTAATACCTGTTTGGCATAGCAATTCAGGATATGATGCAATGCTCTGGGCTCTTTCCATTGGTATTTTGTTAGAGGTTGATGAAACGACTTTTGATAAATTGGTAGATTTGGTAAGGAAAGATGATCCAGAGGACTATTTGATCGATTACCTCATTCAGTCTCGTCATCCAGAGTGGAAGATTCGTATCAACTATAATTTCCCAAGACCCTATGGCTTTACTCGAAAGATTATAGAGGAAGAAAATTCTGAAAAGGCTGTATCTCTCTTGAAAGAATACTTGACTAAAAAATGGTATCAGGGATGTAGAGATGAAGGCTGGTATGATTTGCATAAGCGCAACATTGATAATTATTATGGCTACTGGTCTTTTGAGTCGGGGGCTCTCTGCAAGATTAAGGGCTTAGATTATAAACAGTTAGAAGGATTTTCGTATTTTCCTTATGATTTGGTTGCGGAAAGTGCGAAACCATAGATAACCGATATAAGGATTTAGAAAGAAGATAGAATTGGAACTAAGAGACACATTTTCAGATAAAAATAATATCAATGGACTAATCCAAGTTTTTCAAAAAGCCATTCAAGATTCTGAAGAACGAATTCAAGCAATTGAACAGGATGAGAAAGAAGGAATCCAAAAATTTTCTTTGGACAATAAAGTTGTCATTTCTAATATAAGATCATCAATATGTCGGTACCAAAAAGAAGTTATGATAGCGACTTATACTGCGGGTTATTCTATTGAAGATTTCAAGGGTGAGTATATTAAGTATGTAGAGAGTTTGCAACTATCTTGGCAAGGCAAATCTGGCTATGAACAAATGGTCTGGGCCCTCTCTATTGGAATTTTGTTAGATGTTGAGGAGGATATATTTAATCATCTAGTAGATTTGGTCAAGAAGGATGACCCAGAGGACTATTTGATTGACTATCTGATTCAATATCGACGTCCAGAGTGGAAGATTCGACTGAATTATAATTTTCCAAAGCCTTATGGTTTTACCAGAAAAATTATTGAAGAAGAGGATTCTGAACAAGCTCTAAAATTGCTTAAAGAATATGTGACTAAGAAATGGTACCAAGGCAGCAGAGATACAGGATGGTACAATTTACATAAAACCAATAACAGAAGTTATTATGGCTATTGGTCCTTTGAATCAGCTGCTATATGCAAACTAAAGGGATTGGATTACAAGGAATTAGAAGGACTTACGTACTTCCCATATGATTTGATTGCGGGAGACGCGAAAGTATAGGATGAGATTGTATAAATCCATAGGAGAAAAGTATGATTTTAAGGGATAAAATAACAACGAGCGATAGACTGTTAAAGTTAATTGATATTGAAAAAAACCTCATAAATGAAAAACGAAATAAAATTAAGAGTTTTATGAAGGATACAGAGGAAGGGGTCCAAAGATACAAGCTAACAAATGACGAAGTTATTGCAAATATCAAGGGGACAATCAATGTATTGAGCGAAGAAGTACTAGTTGCCACCTATACTGCAGGATATTCTATTGAGAAATTCAAAGAAGAATACCTTAAATATGTCGATAGCCTTATCCCTGTTTGGCAGAGCAATTCAGGATATGATGCAATGCTCTGGTCCCTTTCCATCGGCATTTTGTTAGAGATTGATGAAGTAACTTTTGATCAGTTGGTAGATTTAGTCAAAAAAGATGATCCAGAGGATTATTTGATTGATTACCTCATAAAATCTCGTCATCCAAAGTGGAAGATTCGAACAAACTATAATTTTCCAAGACCTTATGGCTTTACCCGAAAGATTATTGTGGAAGAAAATTCTGTAAAAGCCATAGCTCTCCTTAAAGAATACTTGACTAAAAAGTGGTATCAAGGATGTAGAGAGGAAGGTTGGTATGATCTGCATAAAGAGAATATTGATAATTATTATGGTTATTGGTCCTTTGAATCAGGTGCTCTCTGCAAATTGAAGGGATTGGACTACAAGGAGTTAAAAGGACTTCCATATTTCCCATATGACTTGGTTGCAGAAGGTGGAACAAAAAAATAAGTCTCGTGATGCATGCGTCATTAAATTTAAAAAAGAGAGAAAATAAATTATGATCGAACCTAAGTACGGTGAAAATATTGTTGTTCTTTTTAAACATGAAAATAAATATACTTGGTATGTTTCGGATCTAGAATTCTGGTATATTGATTATGAGGTAGCATGCTATTCGCTTGATACTCTGTATGATGAGCGAAAACGTTCTTCGAAACTGACCCATGAAACATTGCCATATTTCTTAGAAGATATGGAAGTATATAAATGTGATCGAAACGAGCTAGGAGAAGCTTTTGCTAAATCGTATCAGGAAGATAGATTGAACGCAGTTTATGATTTTAAACCTTCCTTGTTTATTGATATGGATGAGATGGAATTGTACTCGCAGTACGCAGAATACGTATCATTCGAAGAATATGTTTCAGAACCATGGAAAGGCCAATATAAATTGTTTGGGGATGAGATTCCAGAAGAAGAAAAATTCTGGTTAGCTTGTGGCAGCGATGTATATGGTGAAGATTAATTACAGTTGAATAACAGAGATAGGATAAATACTAGTGGATAAAGACCAATTAATAAACAAGCCAGAAATAAACATTGTCGGGGTTATTGTGAACCATCAGTTTAACTGGTATATTTGTTCCAATGATATGTGGACAATGGATATTGATAAATATATTCAATCTTACAAGGAAGCGGGTTGGGATCTTGATTTTTCCTATTTACCTGAGATTCAACAGAATCTTCATGTGGTTACAAAAAGCAATCTTGAATCCTACTTAGAAATGTATAAAGATGATTGGCTGAAGGTGACCGTTGAAGAATTGATCTCAATGATCAAACGCTCAATGGAAGAGGATAACTTGAATTCAGAGATTATTCTGGAAGGAAAAGCCTTGCTTCCGGATCTTTTCATCGATTTTGATAAAGAAGAATTTTATTCAAACCATCTGGGGATGAAAAACTACGAAAGATATGTGCCAAATGGATGGAAGGTTTTTTCAGGACGTTTTGATCATTTGATCCCCAAAGAAGAACAATATTGGATTGAAGAGGGTGATAATATCAATTTAAGATAGTGAATGATATTGCACTATTATTTAATCGAAACGAAAGGTAGAGAAACGTCATGAAAGTTCATTTTAGATTCAATGGAGTAATAAATGAAGAAATTTGAAATACCAGAGCCTAAAGAATATGAATCTTTTGTTAATTTTTATAGTGATACGATGAGAGAAGGGAAAGAGGAGGAAGCTTTTTTAGGTACAAATCCAAAATATCGTATATGGCAAAGGGATTCTTATGAACTTGATAGTACAGATATTGGGGTATTGATAGAATATTGCTTATATCCTTTGTATGTGGAAGGTGATAGGGATATAGCGAGCAGAACCTTTGATATCTTGAAAGATTTTAGCTTATCTAATGATTTAATGAAATTAAAGAAGGTCACTCAATATATTTCTAATCAAAAAAGGTTTGTAACGAATTATTATGATATTCCATTTGTTATTGAAACAGATGAGTTAGTAAGAAACATTATAGAAAGCACTTCCCACCTATCACATGAGCAGAAACGTTCGTATATCTATGAAGGGTTGTGTAATGTATTAGAATGTAATCCAGAATACAGACAGTGTGACGAAGAAAAAGTAGAGAAGATCCTTAAGGAATTCAAGGAAAAATACTATAATCCACCAAAGGTAGTAAAAACCATTAAAACAGTTGAGAAAATTGAACTAGATGTTACAAGCATCGATGCTATGGGGGTCTCTGATGACCATCTAGAGTTGTTGTTGATTGATGAAAACAAATGGATTGAGTCATTAGAAGAGGAACATCTCTTGAAACTTCAAGAAAAACTCAACAACTACATCTACTTCCTCGAAAGCAAGCAGTATGTGGAGCGACATGGTGAAAAGTTTAATAAAAAAATCATCCATATTACTTTCCAATATTCCCCATCTGATAATGGATTGGCCTTTCTCGCAGCGGTTCAGAAAGTGTTACAACCGACTGATATGAGCTTGAAGGTGGAATTACCGGAGTAATACCCACCCCTCGTTTAATCGAAATAGTTTGTGGAAAAACTAGAGAATTGATTAATAACTTGAAATAGATAGGAGAATGTTAATCGGATGAAATATCTGAAGTCCCTCAGCTTTCGAACTAAGGCGATTGTGAGTTTGATTTTGTTAGCTCTCGTTACCTACTCAGCTTATTCCTACGTCTGGCCTAAATATGTTCAGTGGAAGGAAGACCATGAAGTACAGATTGTTAAAACAAAGGTGGAAAGAATAGAAACTTTTGGATCTCAGAATCGCTATGTATACTATAAAACAAAGAACTCAATTCCGGCAGATGTTTTATCCAATCACTTTGTCACAAGTGATGCAAAATTTGTTGGCATAGGGAACAGTCGGTTAGTTGAATTATCCGTAAACGTCTATGATCTGAATCATATAAATAATCCTCCGAAGAGAATTGATGTTGTTAAACTTATACAAAAATATAATCAGGATTATAAATTGGATTTTTACTCGACAAGAGATTATACAGTTAACGGGATAGATTATTTAGTTTTTTCCATAACGAATAAGGAAAACAAGGATGATAAGAAAGAGATTGCTTTAGATGTTGATACAGAGCAGATAGGAGTGGCACTTCCTGAAGACAAGTTAAAAGAACAAGCAAAAAGTAGTAATAAAGTTTTTGCTTTCTTATACACTAATTTAGATGATATTTTAGAAAAAAACGGAATTACGGGGTCGTTTTATCTAAGCTATAATAAAAATAAAAACGGATTGAAGAATGACTCTTTCAATTTTATCAAAGAGTTTCCAGAAATCTTTGATAAATTAGAAAAAGGAGGACGGATTTTAGTTCGCAAAGGAGAATACAATAATCCGGAAGCTATTTTCCAAGATATGCGCCATTGGTTTGCGCCAGTTGGTCAGGATAAATTAGATGTTATTGCAACCGATCCAAAGACAAATGAGCAAACTCCGATTAATACGTATCAGGAATACAAGGAGTGGTACGAAACACATCGAGATCACTTATAGTTTTCAAAATTTTAACAGTTAGGACAAAACACATGCAGTTTTATTTTATCGGTGGCTTAGGTAGCAATGGCTACCATCTGGCTCCACTTATTGAAGAGCTTGGCTTTCCTGTGACTTTTCTAGATCCCTATAGGGAAATGATTCAGACAGAAAACGATCTTCGTGCTTGGTTTCAAGGTCGGATTGGCCAGGCGGAAGAAATCTGTTTATTGGGTCATTCCTTGGGTGGAGATTTGGCTCGATATCTGGCTAGTGAGTTTCCTCAGATCCAGGCTTTGATTCTCCTGGATGGGGGTTATCTGGATATGGAAAAGATCCTGCCTCTTGAAGAAGAACTAGAAGGAACGGCGTCCTTCATGCAGCAGCAAGTCTTTGCAACTTTAGAAGAAGCTGTGTTATCAGAACTTGGTGATGGAGCAGATCCGATGCCTATAGCGCGAAAAGCAGTAGAGGCCAGCTATCGCTGGAATCCAGTGAGTGAACAATATGAATTAAATCTGGATCTCGAAAAGGTCATGGCTTTATTGCGTCTACGGCGTCAGATCAAGACTTACCAGATTCCACTGGCAGACCTGCCTGTCCTCTTTATCGGGCCTCGATACCAAGAAGAACCTGAATGGAGAAAAGATGCTCTGAAGCAACTAGATCCCCAGATCAAGCAAGTCTTGCTAGAAGGTTTGGGGCACGAACTGTATACAGAGGCGCCAGAAATTGTAGCTAGAGAAGTCAACAATTGGCTCCAAAATGTTCATAAATAAAACCTGTTTCTCTTTTTGAAACGGGTTTTTGTCTTGTAATTTCCGAACGTTGTTTCCTATAAAATCATTCCCATTGCATTAGGTCCGTATCTTTGGTATAATCTATCAAGGAAACGTCAAGAGACGTAGCGATGCGCTTGCGCATAGGTAGGTCAGTTTTTAGAAAAGAGATTTTTCAATCTATGTTAAATGAATTTCCTATTTTCGACTATGAAGATATTCAGTTGATTCCCAACAAATGTATCATCAATAGCCGGTCAGAAGCAGATACAACCGTTCAATTTGGAAACCATACCTTCAAGCTTCCAGTTGTTCCAGCCAATATGCAGACGATTTTGGATGAGAATGTAGCAGAGCAGTTGGCGCGTGGTGGATACTTCTACATCATGCACCGTTTTGATGAAGAGGGTCGGATTCCTTTTGTCAAACGCATGCATGATCAAGGTTTGATCGCTTCCATTTCGGTTGGTGTTAAGGAATACGAATACGACTTTGTGAGTCAATTAAAGGCAGATGCGCCTGAGTACATCACTATTGATATCGCACACGGTCATGCGGATAGTGTCATTCGGATGATTCAACACATCAAGAAAGAATTGCCAGATACCTTTGTCATTGCTGGAAATGTTGGAACTCCTGAAGCTGTTCGTGAATTGGAAAATGCGGGAGCTGATGCGACTAAGGTCGGAATCGGCCCTGGTAAGGTTTGTATCACCAAAGTTAAGACTGGATTTGGTACAGGTGGTTGGCAATTGGCTGCTCTTCGCTGGTGCTCAAAAGCAGCTCGTAAGCCAATCATTGCGGACGGTGGTATTCGGACTCATGGTGATATTGCCAAATCGATTCGTTTCGGGGCGTCTATGGTCATGATCGGTTCTCTCTTTGCAGGACATATCGAAAGTCCTGGTAAAACAGTAGAGATTGATGGAGAGTCTTTCAAAGAGTACTATGGATCTGCTTCCGAGTACCAAAAAGGCGCTTATAAGAACGTCGAAGGTAAGAAGATTTTATTGCCTGCCAAGGGTCATTTGCAAGACACCTTAACGGAAATGGAACAAGATTTGCAAAGTTCGATCTCTTATGCAGGAGGCCGAAAATTAGCAGATTTGAAACACGTTGACTATGTGATCGTTAAGAATTCTATCTGGAATGGCGATGCACACTAATTGAATTACTTATTTATTTCACGAATGGGCGTGATGTTTCTACAAGGTGCCGGAACACCTAACAATAAGTAAGTCGGGATTATCTCTCTTTCTAGAGAGATTTCAAGGCTTGCTTAGCAGGCCTTTTTGTGTTTTGTGAATGAGTAGAGGATTTTTTAAAAAAGTAGGAGGAAGTATGAAATTACTTGAAGAGCGCATCTTAAAAGATGGCAATGTTTTAGGTGAGAGTATCCTCAAGGTGGACTCCTTTTTGACCCACCAAGTGGATTTCAAATTGATGAAAGAAATTGGTCAGACTTTTGCGGACCGGTTCAAAGATGCTGGTGTGACCAAAGTCGTGACCATTGAAGCATCTGGGATTGCACCTGCCCTTTATGTAGCTGAAGCACTGGATGTTCCCATGATCTTTGCTAAAAAGGCGAAAAACATCACGATGAATGAGGGCATCTTGACGGCTGAGGTTTATTCCTTTACCAAGCAAGTCACCAGCACCGTTTCAATTGCGGGTAAATTCTTGGATCCATCAGATAAGGTTTTGATCATTGACGATTTCCTTGCAAATGGGCAAGCAGCCAAAGGCTTGATTCAAATCATCGAACAAGCCGGGGCTCAAGTCGAAGCGATTGGGATCGTGATTGAAAAATCCTTCCAAGATGGACGGGGATTGTTAGAAGAGTTGGGATATCCAGTTGTATCCCTCGCACGTTTGGACCGTTTTGAAAATGGTCAGGTTGTATTCAAGGAGGCAGACATCTAATGCAAAAACAAGAAAGCCATTCACAGGCGGCCATTCTAGGCTTGCAACATCTTTTGGCCATGTATTCGGGATCTATTTTGGTGCCGATCATGATCGCAGGAGCTTTGGGCTATAACGCTCATCAACTAACCTACCTCATCTCTACAGATATCTTCATGTGTGGGGTCGCAACTTTCCTTCAAGTGCAGCTCAATAAATACTTTGGGATCGGTCTTCCGGTAGTCCTTGGGGTTGCCTTCCAGTCTGTGGCTCCTCTCAGCATGATCGGGGCTAGCCATGGTAGTGGTGCCATGTTTGGTGCCTTGATTGTCTCAGGGATTTATGTCATCCTTGTCTCTGGTTTCTTCTCTAAGATTGCCAACCTCTTCCCATCAATTGTAACGGGATCCGTTATTACAACCATTGGTTTGACCTTGATTCCAGTAGCGATTGGAAATATGGGAAATAATGCGCCAAAACCAACCGTTCAAAGCTTGATTTTGGCTGTGGTGACTATTCTCATCATTTTAGTCGTTAATATCTATACGACTGGCTTTATTAAATCCATTTCAATTTTGATTGGTTTGATCGTAGGTACTGCCATTGCGGCTTCTATGGGCTTGGTAGACTTCACACCTGTGACGCAAGCACCAGTCGTTCACGTTCCAACACCTTTCTTCTTTGGAGCTCCTAAGTTTGAAATCACCTCAATCTTAATGATGTGTATCATCGCAACAGTTTCTATGGTGGAATCAACAGGTGTCTATCTCGCTCTTTCTGATATTACCAAAGATCCAATTAATAGCACGCGCCTTCGCAATGGGTACCGCGCTGAAGGGTTGGCCGTTCTCCTCGGTGGTATCTTCAACACCTTCCCTTACACTGGATTCTCACAAAACGTTGGCTTGGTGAAATTGTCTGGTATCAAGACTCGTCTTCCAATCTACTATGCGGCTGGTTTCCTTGTTCTTCTTGGTCTCCTTCCTAAGTTTGGTGCTTTGGCACAAATCATTCCAAGCCCAGTCCTTGGGGGAGCAATGCTAGTCATGTTTGGTTTTGTATCGATTCAAGGGATGCAGATTCTTGCGCGTGTTGATTTTGAACACAATGAGCACAATTTCTTGATCGCTGCTGTATCGATTGCTGCAGGGGTTGGTTTGAACAACAGCACCCTCTTCAATGGCCTTCCAACAGGATTCCAAATGTTCTTTGCGAACGGAATTGTCGTTGCCAGTGTCTTGGCGATCGTTCTCAATGCTATTTTAAACCGCAACAAAAACTAATCTCACATGAACCGGAGGTCCTTGGATCTTCGGTTTTTTTGACTTTTAAAGAAACATATAGTAGAGTGGAAGAGGAGAAAATCTTATTTGATGAGAAGAGAGTTAGAATCATGTATGTAACCTATCACTTTAAAGAGCGCTTGCGCTTGTTTTTGAGTCTATTTTTGCCGATTTTAATCTATCAATTGGCCAATTATTCGGCCAGCTTTGTCGATACAGCCATGACCGGTCAGTACCGGACCCTTGATTTGGCTGGTGTTTCTACAGCTACCAGTCTGTGGAATCCATTTTTTACTTTTCTGACAGGGATTGTCTCTGCGCTGACACCGATTGTTGGGCATCATTTAGGAAAGGGAAATAAAGAACGTATTGCTGGCGATTTTTACCAATTCCTCTATCTGTCATTTGGTATGGCCATTCTCTTAATAGGCTTTGTTTGGGGGATTGCACCCATGATTCTCAAGCAGATCGGCTTAGAAAACGTTGTTGCGCAAATAGCCATTCGCTACTTATATTTCCTTTCTCTAGGAATCTTACCTTTGTTGCTCTTTAGTATCGTGCGGACCTTCCTCGATACCTTGGGCATGACGCGTCTATCCATGTACTTGATGCTCTTGCTTTTGCCTCTCAATGCTTGTTTTAACTATATCCTGATCTATGGAGCATTTGGTTTTCCTGAGATGGGAGGAGCAGGAGCAGGTCTTGGAACCTCTCTGGCCTACTGGGTCTTGTTGGCCATTGCGGTTTTGATCTTGTGCAAACACCCCAAGGTAGCACCTTTCCAATTGTGGAAGCCTCAACCTTATGATTTTAAAGGGATGAAAGAAGTACTGCGCCTTGGGCTTCCAATTGGTGGAATTGTTTTTGCAGAAGTCATCATCTTCTCGCTGGTTGGTTTGTTAATGGCAAAATTCCCATCACTGACCATTGCGAGCCACCAATCGGCCATGAATTTTTCTACCCTGATGTATGCTTTCCCAGTTAGTATCTCCAGTACTATGGCGATTATCGTTTCTTTCGAACTGGGAGCAGGAAGACCAGAAGTGGTCAAACAATATTGCCGTTTGGGACGACTGACAGCCTTTGGCTTTGCCATTGTCACCCTGGTCTTTCTCTATACATTCCGCTTCCAACTAGCAGGGCTATACGGCAAGGATCCAGTCTTTGTGCAACAAACAGCTATTTTCATGACCTATAGCCTCTTTTTCCAAGTAGCCGATACCTTTGCGGCACCCCTACAAGGGATTTTGCGGGGCTATAAGGATACAACCGTTCCATTCTTATTAGGAGTCTTTAGTTATTGGTGTATCTCTATCCCACTAGGGATTTTCCTTGACCATGTGACCAACCTCGGTCCCTATGCTTATTGGATCGGCCTTATTTCTAGCCTTGTCGTGAGTGGAATTTGTTACCAACTTCGGCTCTGGCAGATTGAAAAAAAGCAAACAAACTAAAATGAAGTCTGGGAAACCAGGCTTTTTGTGTACCGTGAATATTATAAATTTTCTGAAAGTTCTTGACAATTGATGTCAAAGTGGTAAGATTAGGAGGTAGAAATGAAGAACTAGAAGGAGAACAAGATGAGAAGTGATATGATCAAAATGGGGATCGACCGAGCACCAGCACGTGGTCTCCTCTATGCAACAGGGCAAGTAAAATCAGCAAAGGATATGCAAAAGCCCTTTATTGCCATTTGTAACTCCTATATTGATATCGTTCCAGGCCATGTTCACCTGCGTGAGTTAGCAGATGTTGCGAAGGAAGCTATCCGCGAGGCTGGTGGGATTCCTTTTGAATTTAATACCATCGGGGTCGATGATGGGATTGCGATGGGTCATATCGGGATGCGTTATAGTTTGCCATCTCGTGAGTTGATCGCAGATGCTGCTGAAACAGTCATCAATGCCCACTGGTTTGATGGTGTTTTCTATATTCCCAACTGTGATAAGATTACACCAGGTATGATTTTGGCAGCCATGCGGACCAATGTGCCTGCCGTATTTTGTTCTGGTGGACCCATGAAGGGTGGCGTTGACATGACAGGGCATCAGGCGACGCTCTCAAGTTTGTTTGAAGCTGTAGGTACTTATCAAGCTGGTGATATGAGCATGGATGAGCTCGATTTCTTGGAAAAAAATGCCTGTCCAACTTGTGGCTCTTGCTCTGGTATGTTTACTGCCAATTCCATGAACTGTTTGATGGAAGTATTAGGACTTGCTCTTCCTGGAAATGGTACCATCCTAGCGGTTTCAGATGAACGCCGGGAATTGGTTCGCCAAGCGGCCAAACAATTGGTAGAGAATATTAAAAAGGGTATCCGTCCACGGGATATCGTGACCAAAGAAGCCATCGACGATGCATTTGCGCTCGATATGGCCATGGGTGGTTCAACCAATACGGTGCTTCATACACTGGCTATTGCGCGTGAAGCAGGGATTGACTATGATCTCAAAGATATCAACGAGATTGCCAAGAAGACACCTTATCTCTCTAAAATTGCCCCTTCAAGTGTTTACACTATGCATGATGTGCATGAAGCTGGTGGTGTTCCAGCCATTATCAATCAGTTGATCAAAAAAGGAGCCATCAAGGGTGATCGTATCACAGTTACTGGTAAAACCTTGAAAGAAAACGTAGCTGGTGCTGAAATCAAAAATGAAGAAATTATCCATCCAATCGAACATCCGATTTCACCTGTAGGTGGTTTGTCGATCCTTTACGGAAATATCGCTCAAGATGGGGCTGTTATCAAGGTCGGTGGGGTCGATCCATCTGTGACTACTTTCCGTGGTAAAGCTATTTGTTGCGATTCACAAGATCAAGCCCTTGAGTTGATTGACAATGGAACTGTCAAGAAGGGACATGTCGTCGTTATTCGTTATGAAGGTCCTCAGGGTGGTCCTGGTATGCCAGAGATGCTAGCACCAACTTCTAAGATTGTCGGACGCGGTCTTGGTAAAGATGTGGCTCTGATTACGGATGGTCGTTTCTCAGGAGCTACTCGTGGGATTGCTATTGGTCACGTTTCTCCAGAAGCAGCAGAAGGTGGGAATATCGCCTTAATTGAAGATGGGGATGAAATCGTGATTGACCTACCAAATCGTACCCTTGATCTACTTGTCGATGATGCAACTCTTGCTGAACGTCGCAAACATTTGAAACCTTTCAAATCAAAAATTTCCAGCGGTTGGTTACGTCGCTATACAGCCTTTGCCAAATCAGCCAATGTCGGCGGAACCTTGATGAGTGACGAAGAATTCGAAGAACGGAAAGCAGAACGTCAAGCCCAAGAAAAATAAGAAAAAACCTTTCCTGCTATGTGATATCACAAGCAAGAAAGGCTTTTTTAGTGGAACCATTATTTGGTGCGCATTTCACCTTGAGGGAAGTAGGTTCCTTCAGGCATATCGTTAATGATGACGTGAACAGCTGACTGAGGAGCACCAGTATTGCGGACAACAGCTTCGGTTACTTCCTTGGCCAAGGCTTTCTTTTGTTCCAAGGTGCGTCCTTCAAATAGGTCAATTCGTACAAATGGCATATGGCCACCTCCTAAATTTTTTATAGGACTATTTTATCACATTTTGAGATACAAAGCTTAGCAAAATTATGGTAAAATGATAATGAAACACATTTTAGAGAGAACAGAAGGAAAATGGCACAATTATATTATAAATATGGGACCATGAACTCGGGGAAAACCATTGAGATCTTGAAGGTGGCCCATAATTATGAAGAGCAAGGCAAGAGCGTCGTTATCATGACCTCGGCAATCGATACACGAGATGGAGTAGGAGTGGTTTCTAGTCGGATCGGTATGAAACGAGAAGCCGTTGCAATTGAAGACGATACGGATATCTTTGGCTTTATTAAAAACCAAACAATCAAACCTTACTGTGTGTTAATCGATGAAGCTCAATTTTTGAAACGCCACCATGTCTATGACTTGGCAAGAGTCGTTGATGAACTGGATGTGCCGGTCATGGCTTTTGGCCTCAAAAATGATTTCCGAAATGAACTCTTTGAAGGTTCCAAACACCTCCTCTTGTTAGCCGACAAGATCGAGGAGATCAAAACCATCTGCCAATACTGTTCCCGCAAGGCGACCATGGTCTTGCGTACCCAAGCGGGTAAACCTGTCTATGATGGAGAGCAGATCCAGATCGGTGGACACGAGACCTATATCTCCGTTTGCCGCAAACATTATTTTAATCCAGACATACCAACTGAAAGCGTCTAGAACGTTTTAGAGAGGATAATAATGTCTATTTGTTTAAAAGATATTACAATAGAGAATTATTTTGACGTTTTAAATCTAGAAGTTCATCCAAACCAAAGGAATTTTATTGCATCCAATTCCATTAGTTTAGCTGAAGCCTATGTATATGATAAAAATGGTGATTTTATAGCTCCCTTAGCAGTTTATGATAAGGAAGTATTAGTTGGTTTTGTTATGATTGCCTATGACCAGAAAATTGGGATCAGCAAGGGGAACTACTTGTTATTTCGTTTTATGATCGATAAAGAATTTCAAGGTTTAGGCTATTTTAAACCGACTATGGATGCAGTCATTGACTTTGTTCGAACAGAGCCAGCTGGAAAAGCAACAAGTCTTTGGTTATCTTATGAACCGGAAAATCATCAAGCGAGATCTTGCTATCTCCATTATGGATTTAAAGAAACTGGCGAAGTCATAGAAGACGAAATTGTAGCAATCTATGATCTAACAACCAAGAATTAAGGAGCAAACATGAATATCTATGATCAACTACAAGCTGTAGAAGACCGATACGAAGAGTTAGGAGAATTACTGAGTGACCCAGATGTGGTCTCTGATACCAAACGCTTTATGGAGCTTTCAAAAGAAGAAGCTTCCAGCCGTGATACGGTGACAGCTTACCGAGAGTACAAACAAGTCCTTCAAAACATTGTCGACGCTGAAGAAATGATTAAGGAAGCAGGCGGCGATGCGGATTTGGAAGAAATGGCCAAGCAAGAGCTAAAAGATGCTAAGGCTGAAAAAGAAGAGTACGAAGAAAAATTGAAGATCTTACTTCTTCCTAAAGATCCAAACGATGACAAGAACATTATCTTGGAAATCCGTGGGGCAGCTGGAGGAGACGAAGCCCAATTGTTTGCTGGTGACCTCTTGCAGATGTACCAAAAATATGCAGAAAGCCAAGGCTGGCGCTTTGAAGTCATGGAAGCTTCCTACAATGGCGTTGGTGGGATCAAAGAAGTCGTAGCCATGGTTTCTGGTCAATCAGTCTACTCGAAACTCAAGTATGAATCTGGTGCCCACCGGGTGCAACGGGTTCCAGTGACAGAAAGCCAAGGTCGTGTCCATACTTCAACTGCCACAGTTCTGGTCATGCCAGAAATCGAAGAAGTCGAGTATGACATTGATCCAAGAGACCTTCGGATTGACATCTACCACGCATCTGGTGCGGGTGGACAGAACGTCAACAAGGTCGCTACAGCCGTTCGTATCGTTCACTTGCCAACCAATATCAAGGTCGAGATGCAGGAAGAACGGACGCAACAAAAGAACCGCGAAAAAGCCATGAAGATCATCCGTGCGCGTGTGGCTGACCACTTTGCTCAGATTGCCCAAGACGAGCAAGACGCTGAGCGGAAGTCTACTATCGGGACTGGTGACCGTTCAGAGCGGATCCGGACTTACAACTTCCCTCAAAACCGTGTGACCGATCACCGGATTGGCTTGACCCTTCAAAAACTGGATACCATCTTATCTGGTAAATTAGATGAAGTGGTCGATGCTTTGGTCTTGTATGATCAAACACAAAAACTAGAAGAGTTGAACAAATAATGTTGTTGGGACCATTATTAGCCCAGTATGAAGAAGAATTAATAGCCATTGGAGAGGAACCAGAAAGCCTCTCCTTCGCGTATCGTGCTTTAAAAAACTGGACCTTTACAGACTTTGTCCTTGCCTTGCAAACAGAAGTAAAAGTAGAGGATCAGGCCTTGCTTCTATCCATCTTTGAGCAGCTGAAACATCACGTCCCTGCCCAATATATTATTGGCAGCGCAGAATTTTTTGGTCATGTTTTTACAGTTGATGAGCGTGTGCTGATTCCACGACCTGAAACGGAAGAATTGGTCGCTCTTATTCTTGAAGAAAACGATGAGAAAGCCTTACGAGTTCTAGATATCGGAACAGGTAGTGGGGCTATTGCTATTAGCCTAGCCCTTGCTAGACCTACCTGGCAGGTTCAAGCTAGTGATGTCTCAGAAGAGGCTTTAGCCCTGGCTCAAGAAAATGCCAAGCAGTTAGAAGCTTTCCTTGAATTTAAGTCGTCAGATGTTTTGGAGCAGCTACCAGGTCCCTATGACCTGATTGTGTCCAACCCTCCTTATATCTCCCATGATGATGTAGAAGAAGTCGGAGCCAATGTTTTAGCCTCTGAACCCCACTTAGCTCTTTTTGCGGATCGTGATGGATATGCTATCTACGAAAAGATTGCCCAGCAAGCACCAAGTGTTTTAACACCAGACGGAAAGATCTATCTAGAAATTGGCTATAAGCAAGGAGCCAAAGTAAAAGAGCTCTTTCAAGAAGCGTTTCCTGACAAACGCGTTCGAGTTCTGAAAGACCAATTTGGACAAGATAGAATGGTAGTAGTAGACAATGGATCACATTGAGAAAGAATTAGAAGCAGGCCGTGCGGTTATTCTGCCAACTGAAACAGTCTATGGTATTTTCGCTAAAGCTTTGGACCAAGAGGCAGTTGATTATATTTACGAATTAAAACGTAGGCCTAGAGAAAAGGCTCTGAATTTAAATGTAGCCGATGAAGATACAATTCGAATTTATTCGAAAGATCAACCTAGCTATTTAACAAAACTGATTGATTCATTTTTACCAGGGCCTCTCACTATTATTCTTCAGGCAAATGAAAATGTACCTGGCTGGATTCATTCAGGCTTGGATACGGTTGGCTTCCGTATTCCGGCTCACCCAAAAACATTGGAATTAATTCGTAAATACGGTCCTTTGGTTGGTCCCTCAGCCAATCTTTCAGGTCATGCAAGTGGAACAAAGTATCAGGCTATTGTAAGCGAGTTTGATCAAGTGGTTCCTGGTATAGAGGATGATGACTTCTTGACTGGACAAGATTCAACTATTTTGGATATCTCTGGTTCCAAGGCCAGGATTTTGCGGCAAGGTTCTATAACGAAAGCTGACTTGCTTGCACAAGTGCCAGAGCTTTCTTTTGAGGAAGATGAACTTCCTCAGTGATAATGTACATAAATAATTTTTTATAAAGGAGTAGACCGATGATTTTTGATAAAGAAGATTACAAAGCTTATGATGCAGACCTATGGAATGCGATCGCTAAAGAGGAAGAGCGTCAACAAAACAATATTGAGTTGATTGCTTCTGAAAATGTTGTCTCTAAGGCAGTGATGGCTGCTCAAGGGTCTATTCTGACAAATAAGTATGCCGAAGGCTATCCTGGCCGTCGTTACTATGGCGGGACAGATGTGGTCGATGTGGTCGAAAGTCTCGCGATTGAACGGGCCAAAGAAATCTTTGGTGCTAAATTTGCCAACGTTCAACCACATTCAGGAAGTCAGGCAAACTGTGCTGCCTATATGGCCTTGATTGAGCCTGGTGATACTGTCATGGGGATGGATTTAGCTGCCGGTGGGCATTTGACGCACGGAGCTTCTGTGAGCTTCTCTGGTCAAACCTATAACTTTGTGTCCTATAGTGTAGATCCTGAAACAGAGCTCTTGGATTTTGATGCCATCCTAAAACAAGCCCAAGAAGTGAAGCCAAAACTCATCGTCGCTGGTGCCTCAGCCTACTCTCATATCATTGATTTCTCTAAATTCCGTGAGATTGCGGATGCAGTAGGAGCAAAGCTCATGGTTGACATGGCCCATATTGCTGGTCTCGTGGCAGCGGGTCTCCATCCAAGTCCAGTTCCTTATGCCCATATCACGACTACGACTACTCACAAGACCCTTCGTGGCCCTCGTGGAGGCCTGATCTTGACTAATGATGAGGAGTTAGCTAAGAAAATTAACTCTGCTATTTTCCCTGGTATTCAAGGAGGACCGTTGGAGCATGTCGTTGCAGCCAAAGCTGTCGCTTTCAAAGAAGCGTTGGATCCTGCCTTTAAAGAGTATGCAGCTAACGTGATTAAGAACAGTCAGGCCATGGCTGATGTCTTCTTGCAAGATCCTGATTTCCGTGTCATTTCAGGCGGAACAGAGAACCACCTTTTCCTTGTCGACGTCACTAAAGTCGTTGAAAATGGGAAAGTGGCGCAAAACTTGTTGGATGAAGTCAATATCACCCTCAACAAGAACTCTATTCCTTATGAAACCTTGTCTCCATTTAAGACCAGTGGGATTCGGATTGGTGCAGCTGCCATCACCGCTCGTGGTTTTGGTGAAAAAGAAAGTCGCACCGTTGCTGAACTGATGATCAAAGCGCTGAAGAATGCGGACAATCAAGAAGTATTAGACAAAGTGCGTAGCCAAGTTAAAGCCTTGACAGACGCCTTTCCACTTTACGAGGACTAAACCATCTTATGGATATTTACGTAAAAAAAGCCATCATTCATCAATTTAGCTCCGACGATACCGATCTTTATCTGGCAGATAAATTGCTCAATATCACGCCTAAAATTGAGGAATACTTGCGCAAAAAGATTGAACGGGTTTATTCTGATGAAGCCAGGACCGGTATTTTCGAAGAGGACAATCCTTTTCTTGAGATGATTTCAGATGACCTACTAGAAACTTCGGTCGCAGTAGCGAATCGTTGGAAGGAAGAATTTGTCGTCTCTGAGAATCAAAAAACCAACGATTTGGTGTTCATTCAATTCTCAAAAGAAGGGGTGGACCATTTTGCCTTTCTTCGGATTGCCTTACGGGAAACCCTGACCCATCTTGGTGGTGAAGTGGATAATCCGATTAAGCTGACGCAAAATAATCTACCTGGTTTTGGCACTGGTGCTGATGAGGCCTTGGTCATCAATCTTCAAAGTCGCAAATACCACTTGATTGAAAAACGGATCAAGTACAATGGGACGTTCTTGAACTATTTTTCTGAGAATCTGTTGCAGGCGCAACCCAAGATCTCCCCTAAAAAATCGATCAAGGCACTAGAAAAAACAGCTCAGAAGATTGCGGAAAGCTTTAACACAGACGATTTTCAATTTCAATCAAAGGTTAAATCAGCTATTTTTAACCATATTGAGGAAGAAAATAAACTCTCTCCAGAGAAATTAGCGGATGATCTCTTCAACGACAATCTGACAGCTCGTCTCAGTTTTATTGACCAAGTTAAAGAAGCTGTGCCTGAGCCTGTCACTTTTGAAGAGATTGATGCCAGTCGCCAGTTGAAGAAGTTCGAAAATCAGAAATTGTCATTGTCAAATGGAATTGAACTAATCGTTCCGAATAATGTCTATGAAGATGCAGAATCTGTTGAATTTATTCTAAACGAGAACGGAACCTATTCTATTTTGATCAAAAATATTGAGGATATACAGAGTAAATAATGATTAAACGTATAGTGAAGATCTTCTTATTCATCTTACTAATATTTGGAATCTACAAGGGAATTCAGATCCACCATGATGTCAAACAAGTCATGCAGTACCGCTCCCTGGTTAGAGAAGTCCTTGCTGAAGAGGACACCACGGCCAATGAAAACCTCATTCTTGCTATGATCTATACTGAGACCAAAGGTCGAGAGGACGATGTCATGCAGGCAAGTGAGAGTGCAAGTGGTGAAACCAATACCATTAGTGATAATAAGGCCAGTATTCGCCAAGGTATTCAGACTCTTTCAGATGAGTTAAAAGAAGCCAAGAAAAAAGGCGTTGATAGCTGGACAGCCGTTCAAGCCTATAATTTCGGGAAAGACTACATTGATTATGTGGCTAAACACGGTGGGACAAATTCCCTAGAGTTGGCCCGCGCTTATTCACGGGATGTAGTAGCGCCAAGTCTTGGCAATGTTACCGGTGAAACTTATCTTTACCTCCACCCTATCTCTCTTTTAAACGGGATGGAACTATACATAAACGGTGGCAATATTTATTATTCCCGTTTAGTAGAAACCAATATGACGATTATGAAGCTATTTTCATGGTTTTAATCAATCAATTCAGAGGTCGGACAAGTAGTCTGGCCTCTTATCTATCTCCTTAATTGTTCGATCTTTTGTATATTTTGGCTCTTTCATTCTCAATATTTTGAAATCATTGAATAGCTATGATAAAATACTAGTTAGTTTTAAATTATCTTGAGGAGTTCCTATTGAACAAAAAATCATTCTACGGACTGCTTTTGGGGTTGATTCTCCTATGTATCGCATTTTTGGGGAAGTATCAACAAAAAACGCAGCTGGACCACACGAATTACCTACAAAGTAGTCGTCCTACCTTATTTTTTCATGGTTATGGATCGAGTGCCAATGCAGAAAAACACATGACAGATGCGGCAAAAAAAGCAGGGGTGACACAAACCGTCATCACTGCAAACGTGGCTGATGATGGGCAGGTAAGGCTGACAGGGACCATTCCAAAAGGCGCAGTCAATCCAATAATCAAAGTGGAATACCAAAACAATCGCACGCCAGATCCAAAAGTCATCAGCAATTATGCCTATCAGGTGGTCAAAAAGCTTCAAGAGACCTATCATTTTAAAGAGATGAACCTTGTCGCTCATTCTATGGGAAATATGTCTGTCTTATATTATCTTCTGGAACATGGAAGTGATGAGAATTTACCAAAAATTATCAAGCAGGTCGCCATTGCAAACCATGTTGCTGGAATCGAAGGGATGAACCTACCCCAGGGGTTGACTCTAGATACGCAAACTGGTAAACCCTCCGCAATGAATGAGCAGTACCAGCATCTTTTAGCTCTTCGGGAAGTCTATCCTGAAAATCAAATCGATGTGCTGAATATCTATGGTGATATCGGTGGAGAGACGGATGGATCGGTTCTCAATGTTTCTTCGAAAGCCCTTCGTTACCTAGTAGCAGAGCGCGCAAAAAGCTACCGTGAAGAAAAGATTGATGGCAAAGGTGCCCAGCACAGCCAACTTCATGAAAATCCAATAGTAGATAAGCTGTTGATCCAGTTTCTTTGGGGAAAATAAAAATGTCATGCATTCTTAAAAAAACTGTAAGCTAGTTTTAAGAAATCAACTGTATAATGAAAATCGAAGTGGGTAAACTCTTTATTTACTTCTTTTTTCATCTCTAGTGAGGTGAGAAAGGTAATATGAGATGCCCAGAGTTGATTTGAATTAGAAAGAAGAAAAAGATGAATTTAAAGAAGATTGCATTGTTTGTAACGACGACTTTAGCCTTGTTTACAGCTGTCCCACGTGTTTCTGCAGATAGCAATGTGCAGAAAGTCATTGATGAAACCTATGTCAAGCCAGACTATGTTTTGGGCTATTCGTTGGACCAAAGTCAAATCGAACAAACCTTGAGTCTCTTGAACTACGATAGTTCAAAAGATAAAGAGGAGTGGAAGACCATGACACCAGAGGTTTATTCTTCGATTATGAACGTTGCCAACGATGATAGTTTGGAACTATATTCCTCTGTTAAAATTCAAAAGCTAGGCAAAAATAAGCCACTAGAAGTCAATATCGTGACACCTCAAAACATCACCAAGGTCACTGCAGATATGTATCGTAATGCAGCCGTTACACTTGGATTGGAGCATGCTCAAATTACAGTAGCTTCACCTATACAAGTGACTGGAGAAAGTGCCTTGGCTGGGATCTATTACTCGCTTGAGAAAAATGGTGCCAAAGTTTCTCAAGAAAGCAAAGATCTGGCCCAAGAAGAGTTAAAGACTCTATCCGGGATCAATGAAGAAAACGCTGGTAAGAAAAACTTCGATGCGGATAAGTTAAACGTGGCATTGACCGACATTAAAACAGCAGTAGCCAATGCTAAACAGAACAATCAGGATTTAAGCAAGGATGATATTCGAAAGATCGTCGAAGAAACCCTGAAAAATTATAAGCTGGATACAACCGTGACGGGTAACCAGATCAATTTGATCGTGAATTTCGCTGTGAATCTTTCAAAGAGTAGTGTTATCAGTAGCAAAAGCTTTACGAAGACCTTGTCGGATCTGAAAGATAGTATCGTTGATAAGGCAGGCGATACCTTTAATAATATCAATCTCAATTTTGATACCAATGCTATTCTAAAAGACAGTGGAAACTTCTTCACAAATGCGTGGAATGCCATTGCCGGCTTCTTCGGAGCCATCTGGAATGCCATTGTCAAATTCTTTAGTGGTTTAGTTGGCTAAAAATAGCAGGAAAGCACTCTTGACAAGAAGTCAGAGTGCTTTCCTGTGTTTAATGATTCTTATATTTTATAAGACATTTTTAGGATTGCTAAAAGTGATTTTCATATCTTTATCCTTTAACTTTTTTTAGATGATTGGTTTGCCATCAATGTAACAGATGGAATATTTCATTCGCCTAGAACGAAAGAACAAACGCACCATTTTTGGTGCGTTTTTATTATTTGTGCTATAATAGAAATAAATAAAAGGAGGAATTACATGATTGGAGAAAATATAAAAACGTTACGTAAAACACATAAATTAACGCAGCCTGAGTTTGCAAAGATTGTTGGTATCTCTAGAAATAGTTTGAGTCGTTATGAAAATGGGACGAGTCGAGTTTCGACAGAATTAATCGATCGTATCTGCAAAAAATTTAATGTTTCCTATATCGATATTGTAGGGGAGGAAAAAATGCTCACACCAGTAGAAGATTATCAGTTAACTCTGAAAATTGAAGTGATTAAAGAACGAGGTGCGAATATCTTAGCGCAACTTTATCGTTTTCAAGATGAACAAGGAATTGCATTTGATGATACTTTGAATCCTTGGGTTCTAATGAGCGACGATCTTTCTGATTTGATTAACACGAAGATTTATCTTGTTGCAACTTTTGAGGATGTAGAGCGATATAATGGCTATTTGGATGGCATTGAACGTATGCTAGAACAAGCTCGTCATCTGGTGGTGGCTTAATGAAACTAGAAGAATTTAGTCAAGATGATTTTGAACGAGCATCCAAACGACTCGTTCGTTCTTTAACTCGTGGAAAAACAAGCTCATCTCAGCCTAAAGCTATTTTACTCGGTGGACAGAGTGGTGCTGGTAAGACAACGATTCATCGTGTGAAACAAAGGGAATTTCAAGGCAATATCATTATCATTGATGGAGATAGTTATCGCTCTTTTCATCCGAACTACCTTGGACTACAGGAAAAGTATGGCAAAGATAGTGTGGATTATACCAAAGTATTCGCGGGACAAATGGTTGAATATCTTGTAGATGAGTTGAGTAAAAAAGGTTATCATTTATTAATCGAGGGTACCTTGAGAACAACAGAAGTTCCTAGAAAAACGGCACAATTATTGATAACAAAAGGATATCAAGTCTCACTTGCACTAATTGCGACCAAGCCAGAATTGTCCTATCTCAGTACCTTGATACGTTATGAAGAGCTCTATGCTATAGATCCTAGTCAAGCTAGAGCGACTCCCAAAGCACACCATGATGGAATTGTAGAACATTTAGTTGATAACTTACGAGAGTTAGAAAATGACAAAATTTTTAATCAAATTCAAATTTATCAAAGAGATCAATCGTGTGTTTATGATTCGGAAATAGATCAAATCTCAGCAGCAGAAGTTCTACAAGAATGCCTCTTCGGAAAATGGAGTAAGGTAGAGGAAGAGATGTTGAAGTTGGGACAGGAACGGTTGAGAGAGTTGGGGAAAATTGATAAGTGACGAATTAAAAGGTATATAAAAACAGGCCTAAGCCTGCTCTGTTTTTTGACCTGTTTTCTACCAAAGTTCATTTTATAAAAAAGTAGAGAAAACATAAAGGGTAACTAAAAGGTTAATTAAAGTGATGTGTTTAATAAGCAAGTAAATTGCACCTGTTATAGGTGCTTTTTATTTTAATAATACTGTACTTCAATACCATCCATAATATTTATTAAAGTATTACCACCAATTTTTAAAGAAATCAGATCATTTAATGATGATACCTGGTATTCTTTATCTCCAATAACCACTACAATATCATGAATAGAATGAATGAAAATCCCACAAGCTTGACCATTATAATCAAAAGAGGCATCCCAACCATTATCGTATAACGCTTGTAAATCATCTAAAATTGCCATATAAATCCTTTTCCGTAGTGTTTTCTTTCAAGTAAGGCGGGCAAAAGTGCCTAGATTGTTCTAAGCGCTATGAGATTGCTTTAATTGAGATAATTTCGCTCTCAAAGAGAGAAATCTCAGTTGGTTCATCAGGTCTAGGATTGTCAATGAGGATAGTGATTTCATCCTGTTCATCATTGTCCATTTCGTCAATAAAATCTGTGACAAAACCATTTATGACTTCACCGTCACTAGTTACTACCTGAACTCTTGAGCGTAGGTAGTTCCAAAGTTGTTCACTCATTTTTAGCCCTCTCTCAGTTGCTAAAATTCTAAAAAAGAGGCTTATAGCCTCAATAGGAAATGGTGGGACGGACATTCCCCACCTCTCAGATACCCTTTCGGGTGCGTGTGCGTTCGATATTTTTCTACTTCATTTCCTCAGTAATATTATATCAAAAGATTACAAAAAAAAGCACCATACGGTGCTTTTCCATCTGAGTGTGGAGTACTTAACATACACTTAATTGCTTTAATCACATTTCAGATGTTTAAACAGTGTACTTATACCTGTAATTCCATTTTATACCACGTGAAGATTTTTGGCAAGTAAAAACTACGGTAAATTTAAATTTATATGATTAGGGATATTTAGCAGCTCTTTTATTTGTTTCTCATAAGAATTCCAAACTCTATTAGCTAAGATGTCAGCAGCTTGTATAAGGTAGTCATTTGCTGAGATACATGATTTTGTATAAACTATGAATTCCCCCTCTAAAATCGGAGGGTAAAAATTCCCGTAGTTAAAGTTATTGATACCATACTTAAACTCCTCATGGATACCCTCGCCTAAACCATACAAACCATTAGTAGCTATACCTTGCTGGTCAATATTTAAATAAAGTTCAATGTCGTCGCCTTTACTTATTGCGCCTTGCTCAAGTAACTTTTTAAACAATTCTTTCACTACTCTCCTTAGAGCATAGTCTTTAAATCGTTGACGTGACTTTTTATCTTTCATAACACCTGAATGGACACGTTTTAAATTTACTGATACAGAAAAACTAATCTCATTTCTAAGAACTTTATATAGGGTGTTTTTATGTTTTTTCTCAATGTTTGACGCCTTAAGTTCTCCCTCTACGCCTTTTTCTTTTTTTATTTTTGTATTAAGAGAGCGATAGCGTTTTTTAGCAGATATTTTGTCCTCATCAGAAATAAAGCAAAAACCTGCATACACAAAGTAGTTATGATTGGAGTGGAAAACCCCTGAGTCATCAATAAAGATTGAAATTTTTTTCATCTTTTTTTCCTTATTTATTACTGCCTAAATTATACCATAATAACTTCTTAATTCTCCATTTTTTGAGATTTTTTCTCATTTTTTATTCTATAAAAACTCCTGTACTTTACCAAAACCTTACTATTTTTAAATATGTAACCTTATAGTTTTACATAGGTATAAATCAATCTGTAGTAAATACATCTGCTAAGTGTTCTATAGCCTTTTGCATAATTAGGTATACAATTGTTCTTGATTTTCCTACCTCATCTACAATCTCATCAACTATAACATATTAGATTAAAACTTATTACAGAAAAAAACGCTCACTGAGACGAAAACAATAGAATGAAATAAACATACTGGGACGAGTATCTCAGTGTGTTTTTGTGGTAGAATATAGTAGATTAATAAATGATAATACGCATTTTGTAGAAATTCCAATAATTAACAGGAAAGGTTGCTTTATGCCAATAGATATTAGTGAAGAACAGTTGGCTCTGGAGTCGGCTGACTTATTAAAAATTCTTTTAAAAGATCGAACGACCAAGAAAAACATTGTTTGGGCGACGCATTCTTATGAATTGTTAGGCAAGGGATTTGCTCCAAGTGACCGCATCACTCCAAGTAGGGTGACAGGAACCTATGCAAGCTTGATTCAACCCCGATCAGAAAAATCTAAGTATGAGCAAAAAGACCGAACCAAGATTAGAGCCGAAGTTTTTACGCCAACTTGGTTGGTTGAAAAGCAAAATGCCTACGTGGAAGCTGAACTTGAAGATCTAGCTCTCGAAGATTATATCCAAGTGCGCTGGCTAGAAATTACCTGTGGTGAAGCACCTTATATGGTAACGCGCTATGATACAGTGACTGGTGAGGAAATCCCTTTATCTGAGCGAGTTGGTTTTGTTGATAGAAAATTGCAGCGCATTAGTCGTGAGGTCTCAGATGAAGCCACATTCTACGAACTCGTAAAAAAAGCTTATCGAGCTTCGTATGGTTATGAGTATCAAGGAGATTCCCTGCTTTTGGCGCGTGAAAACCTTTTAGCGACCTTTGAGGACTACTATCTAGCAAAGACTGGAACTCAACCGACCATAGAGCAGAAAAAAGAAATTGCGACCATCATCTCATACAATGTATTTCAGATGGATGGATTGAAAAAAATCAGTCCTTACTCGGCCAAACAAAATCCATCTCAACAGCTAAGCTTGTTTTCAGATGAGCTAGAAGTCCAAGAAGTAGAAGAATCTAAAACCCAAATCAAAGACTGGAAAAAGAATAAGATGATAGGTTTTGAGCGCCTATCTAGTGAGGAAAGTGAAATGAAATTTGACGTCGTGATAGGAAATCCGCCTTACCAAGAGGAAGCACAGGGAACAAGTACAAAGGATATGCCTATATATCATAAATTTATTTCAGAATCATATAAAATTTCTAAAAAAGCATCTTTAATAACTCCTGCAAGATTTTTATCAAATGCTGGAGGGACTCCTAAAACTTGGAATCAACAAATGTTGAATAATCAACATGTAAAAGTATCTTTTTTTGAACAAAAGAGTGGTAATGTATTTCCTGGAACTGATATAAAAGGAGGGGTAGCAGTTACTTATTATGACGCTGAACGGGAATTTGAACCAATTGAAGTTTTTGTTCCCTTTATAGAAATGAATTCAATTAGAAAAAAGGTTATAAAGAAAAATTTTGAATCTATTGATCAGTTTGTTACTAATAGAGGCTCATATCGCTATTCTGATTTGATTTATACAGATTTTCCTAAACTAATGAGCAGAGTTTCTGATAGGAGAGTTGCTTCTAATGCTTTTGAAAAATTGCCTGAATTATTTTTCGATATAAAACCTGAAGATGGGAATGAGTATATAAAAATATATGGACGTTTTAATAATGAACGTGTATATAAATGGTTTAGAAAAGATTATGTAACATGCCCATCAAATTTTGAAAAGTATAAAATAATTCTTCCAAAAGCAAATGGAAGTGGGGCGATTGGCGAAGTCCTATCGACCCCCGTCATCGGGTACCCCGTCATCGGGTACCCCGTCATCGGGTACACAGAGACATTTATTTCTGTTGGTGAATTTGATTCTTTAGAAGAGGCGGAGGCTTGTTTAAAATATATTAAATCTAAGTTTTTACGCACAATGCTTGGAATTTTGAAAATTACTCAAGATAACACGAAAGCAGTATGGCATTATATCCCACTCCAAGACTTTACGGTCAATTCGGACATTGATTGGACACAATCAGTGGCTGATATTGACCGTCAGCTCTATCAAGTAATGAAAAATATCCATTTTCAACCAAAGAACTTCGAAATGAACTAAAACATACTTTTTGGTTGTTAGAGCGTGTAGCCTCAGCTAAAGCCTTAAAAGCACTACTAGAAGAGCATCCCATTTATGAAAACTATGAGATTGTTCTAGCTGCTGGTGACGGGCGTATGTCTGAGGAAGATGATAAGGTTACACTCAAATCCTTAGACTTGGTTAGAAAAGCGATAGCAGAGAATGATAAAACCATTACCCTATCCGTCGGTCAGTTAACGACAGGTGTAACTATCCCTGAATGGACAGGCGTATTGATGTTATCAAACTTGAAATCACCTGCCCTTTATATGCAGGCTGCCTTCCGTGCTCAAAACCCATACTCATGGAGTGATAGCAAAGGAAATCACTTCCGCAAAGAAAGAGCCTATGTCTTTGACTTTGCGCCAGAAAGAACCTTGATTCTCTTTGATGAGTTTGCGAATAACTTATCACTTGCAACTGCAGGAGGTGGAGGAACTTCAGCAACTCGCGAAGAAAACATTAGAGAATTACTAAATTTCTTCCCTGTCATAGCAGAAGACCGTGCAGGTAAGATGGTTGAAATTGATGCTAAGGCAGTTCTGACTATACCGCGTCAGATAAAAGCTAGAGAAGTCCTCAAACGAGGATTTATGTCCAATCTCCTTTTTGATAATATCAGTGGTATTTTCCAAGCCAGTCAAACCGTTCTAGACATTTTAAATGAACTACCAGTAGAAAAGGAAGGCAAGTTACCAACGTCTTCTGAGTTACTAGATTTTTCAGATGTTACAGTGGATGATGAGGGCAATGCAGTTGTTGACCATGAAATCGTGATCAATCAACAAACGCGACTTTTTGGTGAAAAAATTTATGGACTTGGACAGTCTGTTGTTGAATTAGTCACAAAAGATGAGGAACGAACTCAAAAACAACTAGTTAATGACTTGAGCCAGACAGTTTCTTCAGTGATTGTAGAGGAATTGAAAGCTGGATATGATCTGAAAACTCGGGAAACAGACCACATCAAGAAACAAATTGCAGCAACATTTGAGAACGAAGTTCGAAAAAATGATATTGAACGTAAAATTTCTGAAGCTCATATCAAGGAAGAGTTGCAGCAACAACTCAAGGAAGCAAATGGTAAAGAGCAACAAGATAAGATTCAAGAAGATCTTGAAAAACGTATAGAAGAAAATAATCTCATTCACAAAGAAAAACTAGAACAAACACTCAAAAAAGAAGTGGAAAAGATGCCTGAGAAGTTTATCGAACAGGTTGAGGTCAAACGTGTGGAGCAGTTGAAACAATCAGCTCAGGATGAGATTCGTGATCACCTTAGAGGCTTTGCACGAACAATCCCTAGCTTTATCATGGCCTATGGTGATAAATCTCTAACTCTTGATAATTTTGACACCTTTGTTCCTGAGCATGTCTTCTTTGAAGTAACGGGGATTACGATTGATCAATTTCGTTATTTAAGAGATGGTGGGCAAGATTTTGCAGGACATCTTTTTGATCGAGCAACATTCGATGAGGCCATTCAAGAATTTCTTCGTAAGAAAGAGGAGTTGGCAGATTATTTTAAAGATCAAAAAGAAGACATCTTTGACTATATTCCACCGCAGAAGACCAACCAGATTTTCACTCCTAAACGTGTGGTGAGGAGAATGGTAGATGATCTTGAGAAAGAAAACCCAGGAATCTTTGATGACCCATCTAAGACATTCATTGATTTGTACATGAAGTCAGGTCTCTATATTGCAGAACTCGTTAAGCGGCTATATAACAGCAATGGCTTGAAAGATGCATTTCCAAATCCTGAAGAACGCTTAAAACATATCCTAGAAAATCAAGTTTATGGATTTGCGCCCTCAGAGATTATCTATAATATTTCCACTAATTTTATCTTTGGAAATCTCTCCCAAGACATCAGTAGAAATAATTTTGTTTTAGAAGATACCATTCCAGCTGCTAAAGAAGGGAAAATCCAAGAATTAGTAGATAAATATTTTGGGTAAGATTCTAGTTGATTGAAATTAAAACTTACGAAATTGTACAAAGAACTTTCGTATCTAAAACATGAAGTGAATAGAAAATAATTTAACTAAAGGATTTAGTTCTGTACGTTGCAGCCTAGGTCCTTTTAGTTTATTTTTAATTAGGTTTATATTGTTATTAATTATTTAAGGTTCTACGAAGATAATTTTGATAATAAAACCCCTTAATTTGTTGGAAGTTCAATTTGAGGTACTTATCTGAAGGTTTGAATGTTTGTCATTCAAAATTAAATTTATTTTATATGATATAATCATTATATAGAATCAAAATTAGTAGTAAACTAAGGATGTAATGTGTGAATATGGGAATGTTAGAAAAGTATGAATTAACAATATCTAGTAATGAGATTAATTCGACGGATAGTCGCTTTACAATGGATAATTTAAGTTTAGGTGATGATTATAAAATTATAGATGTTAAGTTTGAAACAGCAGATGGGCAAATCATTAGAAGAAGACAAAAAAAATTTGAAAGAAAAATATCTAATCAAACTTTACCTCGTTTAACTTGTCAAATATTTGAACAACAATTACTTGCACTTTCAAATGAAGAACGGAAGAAGTTTCCAATTTGTAAATATAGGCCAACAGATGACATGATACAGGGAATATTTTCTAGTATTGATGATTTCAAAGAAAATAGAAATACTCTTGAATACTTAACCTATGAATGTGAGAACGGCGAATCTTTGGTTTTTTACTGTTGGAACATATTTTCAACTCTCATATTTGTAAAGGAATGTTTAAAAAGATTTGGTACTGAAGGTGATAAATTTATTTTAATTTATAAAGACAAAGGTGGGGAGAATGAAGTTATGGAGTCTGGTTCACAAACAATGGCTATAGAAGAACATATAAGGAGTTATTCCGATCTTTTATTATCTTCAAAAAACATAGTATTTCGAGGAGCACCGGGAACTGGTAAAACCTACCTTTCTAAACAGATTGCATCATATATTGTTTCTAACGGTAGAACTAGTGATATTAATAGTCTTTCACAGAATGAAATCAATCAAATTGATTTTGTCCAGTTTCATCCTTCATATGATTATACTGATTTTGTTGAAGGATTTCGTCCTTCAGAGGCAGAGAATAATCAAATTGGTTTTAGTCTAAAACCTGGGAAGTTCAAAGAATTTATTGGAAAAGCCCAAAAATTTGAGACTGCAGACCGTCAAGATAACTTTGCTCAGGCATGGGGAAAATTTTTTGAAGCAGTTACTGAAGCGATGGAAACTTCACAAGGGTATAATGAATTAAAAACATTGACTGGTAAGCCAATGGGGAATATAGTTTCTTATGATAAGAATGGTATACAAGGAGTCTTCAAAAAAGGTACCACCCAATATCTTAATTATAACCAAATATATAATGTTTATAGAGGTTTGCCAGGTGTTCCAGAAGGGGGACTTGACAATTATAGAAAAGCAGTTGTTAAACACTTGAGAGAAAAGTTTGGACTTGAAGACTATATAGTTGGCAAAGTTAAGAACGATCAAGATAAGTTTGTCTTTATCATTGACGAAATTAACCGTGGTGAAATTTCAAAGATTTTTGGAGAACTCTTCTTTTCTATAGATCCAGACTATCGTGGATTTAAAGGAGCAGTAAGTACACCTTATAATTCTGAGGAAAAGTTATATATACCAGAAAATGTTTATATTATAGGAACAATGAATGATATAGACCGTTCAGTTGAGACCTTTGATTTCGCAATGAGACGCAGATTTACTTTTGTAGAAATCACAGCGGATCAGTCTGCTCAAAATATGCAGCTTAATGAAGAAACAAAAGAAATAATGTATCGATTAAATAATGCAATTGTTGAAGAAGGACATTTAACTCAAGATTATCAGATTGGTGCTAGTTATTTTAAGAATCTCGATGAAGGAACATTATCAATTAAAAATCTTTGGGATTATAAGTTAAAACCTCTACTAAATGATTATTTCCGAGGTGAAAGATTAGCCAATGACAAGATGAGAGCCTTGGAAAACGCTTATTTTGGAACTAGTGAGGACTAGTTTATGCTTAAAATAAGTGATAACACAGAAATTGAACAAAGTAATGTAGGTCATTCAATTATTAATGAACTAGCAAATAAATCTTTATCTACCTTAGATCAGGAAAGGTTTATCATTTTTCCGCCTTTACTAAAGAACTCTGCTGATTTAGATGAGGATAATTGCATATTTAGGACGTTTAATGGTGAAACTAAGACTTGTAATATAGTGGGATTTTTGAGCGATGGTGAGAATGAAATCCATATTCATACTCGGTTTTTTGAGTCGAAAGATGAGGATTATTTTTTAAATTATATGTTACAAAAAGTGCTTCACTATAATGTAACAATCAATGAAATTTCATCATCTGATAATCATTCTTATTATGATCTTTTAGTGTATTTATTTCCTTATTATTTAGAGGAAGCTATGAGAAAAGGGTTCTATAAGGAATATGTTTATCATTCCTATAATAATAGTAATGTTCGAGGTCAGATGGATATCAACAGACACATTAGACAGAATGTACCTTTTGTTGGAAATGTTGCATACAATACTCGGGAGTATTCGTTCGACAATAAATTAAATCAATTGATTCGACATACCATTGAAAAAATTGAAGTTACAAGACCTTTTTTACTAAATGAAAGTTTAACTATTCGAAATAATGTAAAGAGGATAAAAGAGTTGACTCCAAGTTATTCTCATTATGATTTAGAAGATGTGTTATTTGAGAATAGATTTAATACTATAAAGCATGGATTCTATGAAGAATACACTCAGTTGCAGACTCTATGCCTTCAAATATTGACTGATGAGAGGATTAGCTTCGGAGCTAACGACCAGAAAGTACATGGAATCATTATAGATATTGCTTGGTTATGGGAAGAGTATCTAAACTTATTAATAAAAGATCACTTTTATCATCCTCAAAATAAAGTAGGTACTATGCCTCATTATTATTTTAATAACAGTAACGGAAGAATTTATCCAGACTTTATAGGGAAATTACCAGATAATCGAGTAGTTGCTGATGCAAAATATAAACCTCAAAATAATATTAAAAACAGCGACTATTCTCAGATTTTATCCTACATGTTTCGATTTGATTGTAAACAAGCGTATTTTTTCCATCCTTCAAAAGAGGAATATCATAAAATACTCTATCTGATGGAAGGAGTAGCTGCTGAAGCATCTCCTACAAAAAAGATAGATGTACGAGTAGAAAAGATTGGACTCAAAATACCAGAAGCTACTAGATACGAAGAATTTGTGGATAGTATAAAAAAGAGCGAAAAACAATTTTTGGATAAATTAAATCTTTGAATACTCAGAGTATTTACTTGAAGTTTAGTTTTAGTGTCAAAAATAATAAGGATAAGATTATTAACAGAAAAGAGTTTTTTTCAGGTTCACTATAGAAGTAGTTTTAAGAAAACGAAAATTTAATATAAAAACCCCATCAGAAAAATTCTGGTGGGGTTTTTGGTGGGGAACCAATCAATTTTGACTGATTTTTAACCTTTTATAATAACTGAAAATGCTGTTAAAACAACCATTTCACTTCAAATCATGTTTATAAATCATTCCCACTCTACAGTTGCAGGTGGTTTACTTGTGATATCGTAGACGATGCGGTTGACGTGGTCAACTTCATTTACGATACGGACTGAGATTTTTTGGAGGACTTCCCATGGAATCTTCGCAAAGTCTGCTGTCATTCCATCGATAGAAGTGATAGCACGAATGGCAATAGTGTAGTCATACGTACGGCCGTCACCCATAACACCTACTGAACGAACGCCTGTGTTGACAGTGAAGTATTGCCAGATATCGCGGTCAAGACCAGCTTTGGCGATTTCTTCACGGAGGATAGCGTCAGATTCACGAACGGTTTCGAGTTTTTCTTCAGTGATTTCTCCCATAACACGGATGGCAAGACCTGGTCCTGGGAATGGTTGGCGCCATACGATGTGGTCTGGCATGCCAAGCTCTGTACCAAGCGCACGAACTTCATCCTTGTAAAGAGTGTTCAGTGGCTCGATCAGTTCAAACTGCATGTCTTCTGGAAGTCCACCCACATTGTGGTGAGACTTGATAGTTTGAGCAGTATCCGTACCAGACTCGATCACGTCAGTGTAGAGAGTTCCTTGTGCCAAGAATTTCACATCTTTGAGTTTACTTGCTTCGTCATCAAAGACATAAACAAACTCGTTACCGATGATCTTCCGTTTTTTCTCAGGATCAGATACACCTGCTAACTTATCAAGGAAACGTTTTGCAGCGTCTGCTTTGACAATGTTCAAACCAAACTTACCACCAAGCATATCCATCACTTGGTCAGCTTCTCCTTTACGAAGAAGACCGTGGTCTACAAAGATACAGATCAATTGATCGCCGATGGCTTTTTGAAGGAGAACCCCAACAACGGAAGAGTCAACACCACCTGAAAGACCAAGAAGGACACGTTTGTCTCCGACGGTTTCACGGATTTTTTTGATCTGCATGTCAATGAAGTTGTCCATGGTCCAGTCACCTTTAGCCCCACAGATGTTCAAGGCAAAGTTACGCAAGATGTCATAACCGTGAACAGAGTGACGAACCTCAGGGTGGAATTGGATTCCGTAGATTTTCTTGTCTGGATTTTCAATCGATGCAAATGGACAGTCAGCAGAAGTACCAGTGCGGATAAAGTCAGCCGGAATTTCTGTAACAGCATCCCCGTGGCTCATCAAGACCAATTGTTTGTCTGGTGTGCCGGCAAAAAGAGCAGAAGATTCTGTCAAATTCAGTTCAGATTGACCATATTCGCGGTTACCAGCATCACCTGCAGGAACGACCTTCCCACCCAATTTATGGGTTAACAATTGCATCCCGTAACAGATTCCAAGGATTGGAATACCGAGTTCAAAAATTTCAGGATCGATATCAAAAGAACCTTCCTCGTATACAGAGTTTGGTCCACCTGAAAGAACGATCCCAACTGGATTGATTGCACGAACTTCATCAGCAGAAATCTTGTGGCTCTTCAACTCTGAGAAGACTCCAATTTCACGAATCCGACGTGAAATAAGCTGATTGTATTGGCTACCGTAGTCAAGCACGATGATTTTTTCAACATCATGCAAATCAGTTGATAGGTTTGTCATCTTATCCCCTTCTTAAAGAAATTTACTTTCCTCTATTCTAACACAAAAGCCTTGTCTTTACCAATCTCTGATTGAAGAATTAGGAATTTTACGCTACAATAGAGATAACACAGAGAAAGAGCAAGGTTATGATTCCAGCTTACATTCAAATTCATGATCAGATTAAGTCTGAGATTGATCAAAAAATATGGAAAATCGGGGAGCGTCTTCCCAGCGAACGCGATCTAGCTGAGAAATTTCAAGTGAGTCGGATGACGCTTAGGCAAGCTATTACCCTTCTGGTCGAAGAAGGAGTGCTTGAAAGACGAGTAGGAAGTGGCACATTTATCACTAGCACGCGCGTCCAAGAAAAAATGCGAGGCACAACCAGTTTTACAGAAATTATGAAATCGCAAGGCAAGGAACCTTCTAGCCAAGTGATATCTTATCGTAAAACCATTCCTAGTCTCCAAGAAGTGGACAAATTGGGCATCAATAAGACAGAAACCATCATTCGGATGGAGCGGGTCCGGTATGCTGATGGGATCCCTGTTGTTTATGAAGTGGCCTCTATTCCAGAGAAATTTATTAAGAATTTCAATCGCGAAGAGGTTACCAGCCATTTCTTCCAAACCTTGGAGCGTCATGGTTATAAGATTGGAAAGTCGCACCAGACCATCTATGCGCGATTGGCCAAGGATAAGATTGCGGAGTACTTACAGATTTCAAAAGGGCAGGCTATTTTAGGTCTGACACAGGTTTCCTATTTTGAAGATGGGACGGCTTTTGAGTATGTAAAAAGTCAGTATGTCGGCGAGCGGTTCGAATTTTATTTAGAAAATAACTAAGCTCGCAAATCGTAAAAATAGAAAACTCTTCAAATGTGTGAGAGCTCACTCTCTTTGGCATTTGGGAGCTTTTTTTAGGTTGAAATCATTCTTTCTAAATAGTGATAGTACGGTCAAAAATAAAAGATTTAAAAAAATTTTATTTTTTCTTCAATTTTTGATTTTTTTTACGAATTAATAGATAGAAGCTAGTTTTAGATCTAAAAAAAGATATAAGGCAGGAAAAAATGAAAAAAATTAAAATCGATGTGGTAGCTGTTCCCTTGAGTGGGCATCTGTACCCAACTTTAAATCTCGTTAAACCCTTATTAGATGATCCAACTATGGAAATCCGAATTTTCACGGGTCCTCAGAAAAAAGCCGTCGCAGAAAGTCTCGGCTTCACGGTCGTTCCGATTCTAGAGGACAAAGTAGAAGAATTTGAACGTGTGGCTAATAACGATAAAAAATACAATCTCTTTTCAGCTTATCGGCAATTGTCTAGGAGTCTTGATTTGATTAATCATGTATCGGATCAATTGCTAGAGGAGTGGCGTGTCAACCGTCCAGATATTGTCATTGCTGACTTTATCACTCTATCAGCAGGATTTGTGGCAGAAGAGTTGGAAATTCCTTGGATTACCACCATGGCAACCCAATTTGCAATCGAAACTCCTTATGGTCCTCCTTGCTTCTTCGGAGGGATGGGAATCGCGCGCACGAAGAAGGAAGAGAAGATCCAAGCACTATGCCGTAAACTCACGCGCATTGGAAAATACTGTGGGGCTTTCCTCTTACGCAAACGCTTAAAACGTTACAATTTCAAGTTGTACAATCAAAATGGAGTGGAGACCATCTACTCTCCTTATGCGATCTTTGGAATTGGGATGATGGAGCTAGAGTTGAAAACACACTTCCCTCATCAATATGCGTGGCTTGGCCCTTTGGGGACTTCTCTTGAAAAAGCTGAAGATTATCCTTTAGATCTCAGTCCTTACGAGGACAAGACGAAGGTACTCGTGACATGTGGAACCCAGTTGCCTTGGGCAAAGGAGAATTTGCTAGAACAAACCAAGCAGTTGGCCAAAGAGCATCCAGAATGTCACTTTTTCGTCACCTTAGGAGATGGGGCAAAGGAATTCTCTGAAGAAGAAGTAGCGCCAAATGTGACGGTTGTCTCATATCTACCCTACAAAGAATATATTCCGCAGATGGACTATGTCATTCACCATGGAGGAGCTGGAATCTTTTATCAGTGTATCGAATTTAAAAAACCAGCCTTGATCTTGCCACATGATTATGACCAATTTGACTATGCGATTCGAGGAGTAGAAGCAGGAATTGCCTTTCAAGCTCATCGCAATCGCACCGAAGAGATTCAAGCAGGTTTCAATGCCCTATTAGAAAAAGAATCTTGGGAAAAGTTAGAGAGACTAAACAAACTTTCAAAAACCTACAAGCCTTTGGATACCTTAGAGTTTGAGATTCAACGATTATTAAGACGTGGAACGGATGGGAAACTATGAAAATTCTTGTAACAGGTGCGACTGGCTTCCTTGGAAAATATGTGATCGATGAGTTGTTGGCTCACGATTATACCATTGTAGCCTTTGGCCGAAATGAAAAAATTGGGAAGACTCTGGAAAATGATCGCGTCCAATTTATCAAAGGGGATTTGAGCGCTATTGAGGAATTAAGACAAGCCTTTCAGTCTGTTGATGCTGTGGTTCATGCAGGAGCTTTATCCACTGCCTGGGGACCTTGGAAGGCCTTCTATCAGGCTAATGTAGTTGGTACTCAAAATGTCCTTGACTTGTCCCGTGAATATGCGGTAAAACGCTTGGTTTACGTATCTTCTCCTAGTATTTACGCAGCTGGAAAAGATCAATTAAACATCATGGAAAGTGATGCTCCAAAAGAAAATCACCTCAACAATTACATCCGAAGCAAATTGGCGTCTGAAAAACTTTTTTCTGACTATTCAGATGTGCCAAGTATCATCTTGCGACCTAGAGGATTATTTGGTGTGGGGGATACCAGTATTTTGCCTCGTGTCTTACGCCTCAGTCGAAAAATTGGAATTCCCTTGATTCGAGGAGGAGAGCAGCTCATGGATATGACCTGTGTGGAAAATGTCGCCCTAGCCATTCGCTTGGCTCTGGAAGCCAAAGAAGCTCACGGACAAGTTTATAATATTACAAATGGGGAACCAAAGACCTTTAAGTATTTGATCGAAACCACACTAAAGGGATTGGGAGAGCCGATTCGCTATCGGAAACTTCCAGCAGGTCTAGTAGCAGGTGTGGCTTATAGCCTTGAAGGGGTGTATCGATTCTTTCATCTGAAAGCCGAACCCCCATTGACTCGCTATACCTATTATCTCCTTCGATATAGCCAAACCCTCGATATTCAAAAGGCTCAAACCGAACTTGGCTACTATCCAAAAATGACCATTGAAGAAGGGATTGACAACTATGTCCAACATGATCAAGCACATTGATTATTTTCCAGCAGGCTATTGCAGCAGTCATTCTGGTCTCTTATTTAAAGGGATTCCGAATGAAAAAATGCAATTTCCAGCAGGTGTCTTTTTGATTCATCATCGTGAAAAAGGCTATATTTTGTACGATACCGGCTATCACTACGAGATTAAGAAAAAAGCTCGGTATTTCTGGTACCGTCTAGCCACCCCAATGCAGATGAAAAAAGAAGACCAAATCAATTATTTATTGCAAGAGCGTGGGATTGATCCGGCATCCATTTCCTATGTGATTCTTTCGCATTTGCACCCTGATCATCTCGGCGGAGCAGCCCTTTTCCCAAATGCTCATTTCTTTGTCACCCAGGAAGTCTATGAGGTGTACCAAAAACCGAAGTTTAAAGATCTGATTTTTAAAGAGTTTCTTCCAGCTGATTTCAAAGATCGGGTGACTTGTCTCAAAGCAGATCAAAGGCATCCTGCTTTCCCCTATCGTCCGACCGCGGATCTTTTTGGAGATGGGAGCATCCTTGTTTCGTCTATTGATGGACATGCGAGAGGGCAAGGTTGTCTTTATCTGGATGAGTTCAAACTCTTCATCGGAGCAGATCTTTCTTGGGGAGTAGAGCTCTTGCCTTACACACGGCAAATTCGTCTCATTCCATCCTTGGTTCAGGATGATAAGAAGGCTTATTTAAAAGGAGCTGATTTGCTGGAAACACTCTTGCAAGAGGGCATTCAAGTTTTGGTCAGCCACGACCCGCAAGAACGGATTGAAAGGATTTTAAATGAAAAATACAGTCTTTCTGAAAACCTTTATTGAAACCAGATGGTGCCATCGATTCCGTTCAAAAGAGGCCTTGAAGCGATACCAAGATAAGCAATTGGCACGCTACCATACTTTTATCACTTCTCAGTCTCCCTATTTCCAGACACATTCTCCTGAATCCGTTGGGACCATGGATAAGCATTTCATGATGACGCATTTCAATGAACTCAATACTCTGGGAGTGGATCGAGATCAGGCTTTAGAGATGGCGATTCGCGGAGAACAAACGCGAGATTTTACCGAGATGAATGGAGAAGTAGCAGTAGGCTTGTCTTCTGGAACCTCCGGCCACCGAGGAGTTTTTGTCACCACAGAAAAAGAAAGAAGTATGTGGGCTGCAGCGATTCTAGCCAAGATGCTACCGAAAGGAAAACTCTTTGGTCATCGCATTGCCTTTTTCTTACGAGCGGACAATGAACTCTATCAAACCATTAATTCAGGCCTGATTCGCTTGGAATATTTTGATATTTTCAAGGATAGCAAGGAGCATTTAGAGCGTCTCAAAGACTATCAACCAACCATTGTGGTTGCACCAGCTTCAACCTTGATTGAGTTAGCCAACTATGTCAGCAATCAGCAACTTGCGATTCAACCCGTCAAGGTCGTTTCTGTCGCAGAGATCCTAGAAGATCGAGATGCTCAGATCATAGCCAAAGCTTTTCAACTAGACAAGCTTGATCAGGTCTACCAAGCGACAGAAGGATTTTTAGCTTGTACCTGTTCAGAAGGCAATCTACATCTCAACGAAGATATTTTGTATGTCGAAAAAGAGTATCTAGATGATAGCCGCTTTTATCCGATTATTACGGATTTCAAACGAACCAGTCAACCCATCTATCGCTACCGCCTCAATGATATTTTGGTGGAAGAAAAGTCTCCTTGCCCTTGCGGTTCCGTCTTTACTCGAATCGCAAAGATCGAAGGACGATCAGATGATATCTTCTATTTCAAAAAAGACGATGGCAGTAGCCAAATGATCTATCCGGATTTTATTCGACGGTGTATTCTCTTTGTCGAAAATATTCAGGACTATCAAGTAACTCAGTTGACAGATGGATCCATTACCATTGCCTTGAGTCACCGGACAGAGTCTATGGAGCAAGCGATTTTTGCTCAATTTGAACTCTTAGCTCAGCAGAAACAATTCATTCTCCCAAGTATTCATTTTATCGATTACCAATGGGACCCAACACGTAAATTAAAACGTGTTCAACGACTTCAATAAAAGGAGAATCCTATGACTACTGTAAAAAGACATTTGCAAATTAAAGGCTATGGAACAGCGCTTCCAGCTCATACCGTGACTTTCAAAGACCAAACTCGTTACCGCGTGAAAGAAGGAGAAGAAACACAGATTGATCTTGCAGCGCGTGCGATTGAAGCGGCTTTAAACCATGCAGGACTTAAGATGGCAGACATCGACTGCCTGGTTTCGGCTAGTGCGGTTGGCGTTCAGCCCATTCCTTGTACAGCAGCTCTGATCCATGAGCGCGTGGCCAAGGGACTGACGATTCCTGCTATGGATATCAATACCACTTGTACCAGTTTTGTATCTGCTTTAAGCACTGTTTCTTATCTGATTGAAGGTGGTGAATACCAACGGGTTCTGATTGTATCTAGTGAAGTAGGGAGCCTAGGGCTGAATCCTAAACAAAAAGAAAGCTTTGAATTGTTTAGTGATGGAGCTGCAGCCTTTATTTTTGAAGCAACAAAGGAAGATAAAGGAATCATTGCCAGTATGCAACGTACCTGGTCTGAGGGAGCCCATGATACTGAAATTCGTGGTGGTTTGACAGCTTATCATCCGAAATTGTACTCTGAAGCAACCAAGACTGATTTCATGTTTGATATGAAAGGGAAGAAAATCCTCTTACTTTCTGCCCGTGTTATTCCAGAAATGTTCCAAGAATTCCAAGAAAAATCAGGCATTTCTAAAGATGCTGTAGACTATATTATTCCTCACCAAGCAAGTCGCGCCTTACCACTTGTCATGGACAAATTGGGCGTCGGCAAAGACAAGTACCTCAATATTGTCAGTGATTATGGAAATATGGTTTCGGTAGCCGTACCTTTCGGCCTAGCCTATGCACTGGATCATGGCTATGTGAAGGAAGGAGATACCATCTTCTTGATGGGAACTGCAGCAGGGATGACGGTCAATATGTTGGCACTGAAACTTTAATGATGAATCCTCTTATTTCAAGCTCAAAAAGCATCAAGTCCCGCTAGTCTTTAGCGGGCTTTTTTGATATAATGAAAGGTATGGAAATTGAGAAAACCAACCGAATGAATGCGCTCTTTGAGTTTTATGCAGCGCTCTTGACGGACAAGCAGATGAACTACATCGAGCTCTACTACGCAGATGACTACAGCTTGGCTGAGATTGCAGAAGAGTTTGGAGTGAGCCGTCAAGCGGTCTATGACAATATTAAACGTACAGAAAAGATTTTGGAAGATTACGAAATGAAACTCCATATGTATTCCGATTACATTGTACGCAGCCAGATTTTTGATCAGATTTTAGAACGCTATCCGGAAGATACTTTTCTACAAGAGCAGGTTGAAATTTTATCAAGCATTGACAATCGGGAGTGATTATGGGCAGTCTCGTCATTTATCAAGGAATACCTTGCAAACTATTAGTCGCACAGGAAGTATTTCCTACTCGACTACAGATTATCTCGCCCAATGATATCTCCAAAGCTATGCAAATAGGTTTTAGCTGTTGGGGATATCCAAATGAAATCATGAAAGAAGTCACACCCGAAGAACTAGAATGTTTGCAACATTTCGGACGATTTCCACTGAATTGAAAAACTAGGAGAAAGAGTATGGCATTTGAAAGTTTAACCGAACGTTTACAAAACGTCTTTAAAAATCTTCGTAAGAAAGGGAAAATCTCTGAAGCGGATGTCCAAGAGGCAACCAAAGAGATTCGTCTAGCCCTCTTAGAGGCCGACGTTGCCCTTCCTGTTGTAAAAGACTTCATCAAACGGGTCCGCGAACGGGCTGTAGGTCATGAAGTCATCGAAACCTTGAACCCTGCCCAACAAATCGTGAAGATTGTTGATGAAGAATTGACAGCGATTCTGGGTTCAGAAACAGCAGAAATTATCAAATCTCCAAAGATTCCAACCATTATCATGATGGTCGGTCTTCAAGGGGCTGGTAAAACAACTTTTGCGGGTAAATTAGCCAACAAATTGGTCAAGGAAGAGAATGCACGTCCTTTGATGATTGCGGCCGATATCTATCGTCCAGCAGCCATCGACCAGTTGAAGACCCTTGGTCAACAGATCAATGTCCCTGTCTTCTCACTTGGTACAGAAGTCCCTGCAGTAGAGATCGTTCGTCAAGGTTTGGAGCAAGCGAGAGCCAACCACAATGACTATGTCTTGATCGATACGGCTGGTCGTCTGCAAATCGATGAAAAACTCATGGGTGAATTGCGCGACGTCAAAGCCCTTGCTGAACCAAATGAAATCCTCTTGGTTGTCGATGCCATGATTGGTCAAGAGGCAGCCAATGTGGCGCGTGAGTTTAACGAACAACTCGAAGTAACTGGGGTCATCTTGACCAAGATCGATGGGGATACCCGTGGTGGTGCGGCCCTTTCTGTCCGTCAGATTACTGGAAAACCAATCAAGTTCACTGGTACTGGTGAAAAAATCACGGATATCGAAACCTTCCATCCGGACCGTATGTCTGGTCGGATCCTCGGTATGGGGGATATGCTGACGCTGATCGAGAAGGCTTCTCAAGAATACGATGAGAAACGCTCTCTTGAACTCGCTGAGAAGATGCGGGAAAACACCTTTGACTTCAACGATTTCATCGATCAGTTAGACCAAGTTCAAAACATGGGACCAATGGAAGACCTGCTTAAGATGCTTCCAGGTATGGCCAACAATCCAGCTATGAAGAACCTCAAGGTCGATGAACGAGAGATTGCTCGCAAACGTGCAATTGTATCATCCATGACCCCAGCTGAACGAGAAAATCCAGATTTGTTAAATCCAAGCCGTCGTCGTCGGATTGCTGCTGGTTCAGGAAACAGCTTTGTCGAAGTGAATAAATTCATCAAGGACTTTAACCAAGCCAAGCAGATGATGCAAGGTGTCCTCTCTGGCGATATGAACAAGATGATGAAACAAATGGGGCTTAATCCAAATAATATGCCGAAGAATATGCCAGGTGGCATGCCTGATATGTCTGCCCTCGAAGGGATGATGGGACAAGGCGGGATGCCTGACTTATCAGCTCTTGGCGGAGGCGCTGGGATGCCAGACATGAGCCAAATGTTCGGTGGCGGTCTCAAAGGAAAAGCCGGTGAATTCATGATGAAACGGGCGATGAACAAGATGGCCAAACAAATGCGCAAAAATAAGAAAAAACGGAAATAATCGTTTCTAAGAGGGCCTGGAACACACTGTTCTGGGTTCTTTTAGAAACTACTACTAGAGGAAAGATGTTAAAAAAACTATTTCAACAAGTCATTCGTTTCTTTACAAGATTGTTTTCTTCGCACAGAAAGCCCTTTGAATTTCCTAAAGGATCGAAGAAACCACCCATCAGACCAATTATCTTTGTACCTGGGAGTTCAGCCAGTATCCAGCGATTCAACGGAACCATCCGCATGCTCCATCGCTTTTCTAGAAAAAAGCAAAGTCTCTTAAAAATAAAGGTCAATAAAGATGATTCTATAGAGATGGAAGGAAGACTAAATACAAAAGAGCCAAACCCTATGATTGTGATTGGCTTTGAGAATAATCGAGATGGCTACAGCAATATCAAGCAGCAAATCGAATCCCTTAAAATTGCTTTAACCTATCTTCTTGATCACTATCATTTTACTGAGTTTAAGGCAGTGGGTCACTCTAATGGTGGACTGGTTTTGACTGGTTTATTGGAAAGTGGCTTTTTAGAGAAAAAGAAGGTGACCGTGAGCAAGCTGGTTATTATTGGTAGTCCTTACCAATTCAATCAAGAAATGTATGACGATTTTCAAAAATGGAAGCATCGATTAGATAAAGAAGTAGAGGTCCTTAACTTTGTCGGTAGCTTTGCTGGGAAATCAGATGGCATCGTTCCTCTCTCTAGTGCCCAAGCAGCAAAATCTATTTTTGACAATCAAACCTATACAGAAGTGAATTTAAATGGTCGTAAGGCTCATCATTCAGCTTTACCCACTAATCCAGATCTAGTAAAACAATTAAGTCTGTTTTTGAATCTATAATTAAATTACATAATTTCGGTTATGTAATTTTTATTTGTCTCTTGCAATCCTTAGGTAAATATGGTACATTTTTGGTAGCGATTACACATGCTTAAGGAGGATTTTATGAAAGATCCCAAATTATTAGAAACAATGAAAGATTACAAGGGACGGGATGACGTTCCTGAAGATTTTGATAGCTTTTGGAATCAAGCCCTAGCAAAGATGACTGAACTGCCTGAATACAAGCTCGAAGAACGAGATTTCAGCATTCCAAATGTTCAATGTTATGAATTAACCTTTAAAGGAACCAGGAATGGCCTGGTCTATTCAAGAATGATTCTTCCAAAAACGGATCATAAGGTTCCCGTTATTTTCCATTTTCATGGCTATATGGGACGTTGTTGGGATTGGTCCGACATGCTGGCTTATACAGTAGCTGGCTATGGTGTTGTGTCTATGGACGTAAGAGGTCAGTCAGGTTTTTCAACAGACGGAGATCGTTCACCACTTGGGAATACGGTAAAAGGACAGATTATCCGTGGAGCCGTGGAAGGTCCGGATGAGCTCTTTTATAAAGATATCTACTTAGACCTTTACCAGTTAATTGAAATTGTAGCCAACCTTCCTCAAGTAGATGACAGCAAACTTGCCAGCTACGGAGCCTCTCAAGGTGGTGCCCTGGCCCTGATTGCTGCTGGATTAAATCCCCGAATCCAACGAACAGTCGCCATTTATCCATTCTTATCGGATTTCAGACGGGTATTAGAGATCGGAAATACCAGTGAGGCCTATGACGAGCTTTTCCGTTATTTCAAGTTCCATGATCCATTCCATGAAACGGAAGATCGTTTGATGCAGACTTTGGCCTATATTGATGTGAAAAATTTTGCCCATCGTATCAAAGGACAGGTTCACATGATTACAGGTCTAGATGATGATGTCTGTTATCCTGAAACGCAGTTTGCCATTTATAATCGATTAGAAGGTCCAAAAGAGCATTTAATCATGCCAGAATATGCCCACGAAGCTATGAATATTCAAGTCAATGATCGAGTCTATAATTGGCTCTGTGGTAGCAAGATTCCATTTCGATATGTAGAAAAATAAGTTAGAAAAGAAAAACAATCAGTAAATCCATGAGATTTGCTGATTGTTTTGTGTTTAAAAGGGATCTAGTATAGAAAGGGATACAAAACAGTCCTATATAAACCCTATAACATCTTTCCGAAAAACTATAATTTTCTTGAAAAATATATCTGGCTATGCTATACTACTAGTATAGAAAGATTTGGAGAAAAACATGAAACGCGAGATCTTATTAGAACGTATCGATAAACTCAAACAAGTCATGCCTTGGTACGTCTTAGAATATTACCAATCAAAACTGGCCGTTCCATATAGTTTTACGACCTTATACGAATACTTAAAGGAATACGATCGATTTTTCACCTGGGTCTTGGAATCTGGTATATCAGATGCTGACACCATGGCTAATATCCCTTTAGAGGTTCTGGAGCACATGACCAAGAAAGACATGGAATCCTTCATTCTTTACTTACGTGAACGTCCTCTGCTTAATGCCAATACTACGAAAAATGGGGTTTCTCAAACAACAATTAACCGTACCCTTTCGGCACTTTCTAGCCTTTATAAGTATTTGACTGAGGAAGTTGAAAACGAGCATGGGGAACCTTATTTCTACCGTAATGTCATGAAGAAGGTTGCGACCAAGAAAAAGAAAGAAACCTTGGCTGCTCGGGCTGAAAATATCAAGCAAAAGCTCTTTTTAGGGGATGAGACAGAAGGTTTCCTCAACTATATCGATCAGGAGTACCCTCAAACACTCTCAAATCGTGCCTTATCCTCCTTTAATAAGAATAAAGAACGAGATTTAGCCATTATCGCACTACTTCTCGCCTCTGGTGTCCGTCTCTCTGAGGCAGTTAACCTGGATCTTCGAGACCTCAATCTTAAGATGATGGTGATTGACGTCACTCGAAAAGGTGGAAAACGAGACTCAGTCAATGTTGCTGCCTTTGCTAAACCCTATTTAGAGCAATATCTCGCTATTCGAGACAAACGTTATAAGACAGAAAAGACTGATACAGCCCTCTTCTTAACCTTGTATCGAGGTGTTCCAAACCGGATTGATGCTTCTAGTGTTGAAAAGATGGTGGCCAAGTATTCAGAAGACTTCAAAGTCCGCGTGACCCCCCACAAACTTCGCCATACATTAGCAACGCGCCTCTATGATGCAACCAAATCCCAAGTTTTGGTCAGCCACCAGCTGGGACATGCTAGCACACAAGTAACGGACTTGTATACGCATATCGTTAATGACGAACAGAAAAATGCCTTGGATAGTTTATAAGATACATAATATAAATTATGTAATATTTTAGTATTAGAAAAAGAGCGTAGGATTTTTTATCGAATCTTACGCTCTTTTATTCTTTATTTTCTTTAACTTCATTAATTTGTATGATTTCTTACTCCAATTGGAAAACCATTCTCCCGATTCATGAATTTGATTTTGAAGCAATTTTTAGAATTCTTTGTTTTCAAACAGTTTAATAGCAATGTAAAAAATTACAATTGAATAAATAACAGTTAAAAGTAGTTGAATGGTGTAGCTGATTATCGATATATTCCTTGAAACAGGGTTTAAAATATTCAATACTCCTAATGGGCTAAAAGATAATAATAAGTTATTTTTGTCTAATAAACTTCTTGAAATCAGTTCTCCTAAACCTCTTAACAAAACAACTCCAACTAGGGTACTCGATAAAGAATTTGTTATCAAAAATAAACAAATAATTGTAGTACTATAAAAAATAGTTGTAAAAAACGTTGTAATAATTTGAATGAATCCGGCCGTAAAAGTAAGCATATTATCTGCAGATGAAGAGTAAGCTCCAACTTTAAAAAATCCAAATAGTAATGTTGTCACTATAAAAGATGTTAAACTTAAAACAACTAAAATTAAGAATGAGGTAAAAATAGATGCTAACAATTTTGAAAACAAAATTTCTACTCGTTTAACCGGTGTGACTAACAATGATTTAATTGTTTTTTGCTGAATTTCTTGATAAAACGGTACTAATGCTACTATAACTCCTACTATCAAAGCAAATATCGAAAATGTATCGCTTGAGGTTTTAAAAACATTTCCAAATGAAGATTCTGGTGCAACCATTCTTAGATACAGTATCAATAGAGAAATGACACAAACAAACCCTCCAAAAACATAGAAAATCTTTTTCCCAGCAAATAATTTGAACAACTCAATCTTTATTAATTTAAGCATATCAAACCTCCATATCTTTCTGCATTTTGATAAAAATATCTTCAAAATTATTTTGTTTCTCAGAAAAATTTATGATGGAGATATCCTGACGTAATAACTCTGTGAGTAGTTTCTCCTTTACCTCTTTCATTGATTCTATATCTAAAGATAACTCAAGTTGCTCTATTCTTTCAGTAAAAACAATGTTTAAGTTATTTAAGATAGACTTTGTAAGTTCTATGTTATCAGTTTTCAACAACCAAACATTCTTTATAGATCCAAGTGATAAAAATTCTGTCTTTTTCCCTTGGAAAATTACTTTCCCTTGATTGATAATTGTAACTGTATCCACTAACTTACTTAATTCTTCCAATGAATGACTAGAAATTACAATCCCAACTCCTTTTTTAGACAATTCAATGAGCAAGTCTCTAAACTCTTTCATTCCTATTGGATCTAATCCATTGAATGGTTCATCTAATAATAAGATAGTTGGCTGATGAATTAAGGCTTGAGCAAGTCCCAAACGTTGTTTCATACCTAATGAAAAACTAGATACTTTACAATCCACACTATTGTCTAAACCTACTAAATGCAGATAGTTTAACAGATCTTCTTTTGATAAGTTTACATCATCATAAAGACTCGAAATAAGCATTAAATTCTGTCTAGCTGTTAAAGATTCATAAAATGTAGGATATTCAATAATCGTACCGATAGTATTTAAATAGCCCTTTGACTTCCCTTCAATTAGTTTCCCATTGATTTTAATTTCACCAGATTCTTTTTTTACTAAACCTAAAATCGTCTTGAATATTGTAGTTTTCCCAGAACCATTTTGTCCAATGAGTCCCATTATTTCGCCACTCTGCAACTCAAATGACAAATCTTCAATTACTTTCTTTTTGTTATACGATTTATTTAGACCAAAAATTTGTAATAGTGCCATTTCGTCTCCCCTTCTTTATTTTTGATCACTCATCACTTCTGCTGTCATTGGTACGGTATACCTTACACACCTTTGTTTTTACAATGACTGATGTTGATGAAGAGAAAGTTACTTTACGAGAGATGGAAGAAATTATTTGGCTTTCTTTTTGTGTCTCTGTATAGCCAGATAAACAAAGAAAAGTCAGAAATACAATGAATAGATAAACTATTTCATGTTTTTTTCTCCTTTATACCATTCTTGATAGCGTATTACAGAGTTTTCATTTCGATAGATTTCACCTTTTGGAATCTCACGATCCTTCTTTTTGAACTGAATCCATAGAATTCCTTTATCCGATCGCAAAATGGGGCCATGATCATATAAATAATGAAAAGGAGATTTTTTTGACATTTATTTTCATCAGCTCTTACCTCCTGAATAGCTAGCTATAAAAGATAATGTAGAAAATCAAACCATTCTTCAGCCATGGACTAGTTGAGCTTTACAACTTCATCAGCTTTTTCCCAAATCACTGGATTATGGGTTGCGATAATGATTATACGCTCTTGATTCTTTAACATTAAGAGCAAGTCCATCACCTCTTGTGAGGTTTCTGGATCCAGTGCTGCAGTTAGTTCATCTGCCAAAATTAAAGGTGGATCTTTTAAAATAACTTTAGCTAATGCGACACGTTGCGCCTCTCCCCCAGATAATTCATAAATCTTTTGATCCAGAGCAAGGTAAGCCAATCCTACTTTTTTGAGCACTTCTTCTTCTTGCTGCTTCTTCTCTTTTTTCGTTAATTTTTGCCCAATCAATCCCAAATCTAAATTTTTAGCGATAGTCTCGTTTTCAAGTAGGCCAAAGTTTTGGAAGAGATAACCTAATTCACGCTTAAAGAAGTGATGCTGTTTGATTTGTTTCAGTTCTTGCCCTTGATAGCTTATACTCCCTTCTTCATAAGGCTCTATCTTCGCCAAGATATTGAGCAAGGTTGTTTTACCACACCCACTATTTCCGATCAGAGCATAGACCTTACCTTCTGTAAATTGCAAACTCAAATCTTGAAAGACCGTTCGTTGGCCAAATGATTTGGTTAAATGTTCTACGCTAATCATATTAGGCTCCTTTCAGTACAGTGGCTAACAAGTGGTCTTCTTTATGAGACCGATACAGAAGAATGAACCAAGCATTAGTAATAAATAGCAAGAGAGTGACAAGAGCAATCCACCATTCCGAAGTGAGAATGAATACAAGGAAGCTTCCTAATAGTAAGAGGACACTTTCTGAGAGCAAAATCGTTTGGTGAATGTTTACAAATCCCAGACCTGCAATCTTCTTCAAGAAGATTTGTTTTCTAAACTCTTCAAAATATAGGAAATTCATAGTGTTAAAAAGAAGAACAGAGGTTGCTATACCAAAGACTCCTCCTGCAATTATCATGAGATTTTCTATTTGTATTTTTTGGGCCATTTGCTGGTAAACGTCCACTGCATAGTCGTACTGACTAACACTTTTTTCAAGATTATACTCAGCGATTAGCTTCTTACTATTCTGAAGTCCATTAAAATAAAGGTAGGGATTTAGATCGGTGAAATATGGATTCACATAGCCTCCAAAACTTTCAGGTTGAATAACCACTAAAACCGGATCGGTAAAGAATTGCTTATAGCTAATTGGTGTGTTGTTGTAGATAAAGCGTTTTTGATGATTCGGAATATACGTTACCTGCGCCTTCATTGATAAGGTGATATTTCCTTGATCATCTCGAGGAGATAGATAATCTTCATATCGTTTGATCATCTCCTCTTCTCGACCTTTTAATTTTTCCGGAAGTAAGAGTCCAAATTCTCCAGCTTGCAAGTGATTCAAGCGCTCTTTTTCCTCAGAGGAAACTGAGATCCTTTGGATATCAAGATAATTTGGAGTGACATACAGGCTATTGGCAAGAGGATCGTAATCTGTGATTGAAAACTCTTTACCTGTACTAGGATCCGTCATAACTCCTTTTGAACTAAAAGATACGAGATTATGATAAGCTAAAAGACCACCATTTTCAATACCAGACTCGATGAGCTTAGACCATTTTGCTCTGTTCTCAATTTGCGTCTCTTTGTTTGTTTTCTGTGAAAAATCCTCCCGATTTTCACCAATTTGAACCCAATTCGACTGTTTTGACCAAGCCTCACTTCCCTCTTGGTGAGTTTGCCAGACTGATCCATAAATACTGATTCGATGAATCGCAAGGCCAATTAATGCCACAGCGAGAAATTGACAAATAAAGAGGAAAACCAAAATGCGCTTTAATGGAACTTTCCCTTTTAGAAGGGTGACTAAATGCATTGTTTGAATACTATATGCAAAAATGAAGGATAAGATAGCAGATAAAATAAGTAACATCCCATTGTAAATGATACTACTTGAAATGATGACGGAATAGGTAAAAGGTGTTAATTGGAAAGAATAAATCAAAACCGCACCCATTATACTTGCGACAATACATCCCAAAAGCAACTCTATACTATCATCTTTTAAGGAATGTCCAAAAAGCTGCAAGCGTCTCATTCCTGAGATATATCGAATCCCAGCGCTTCTCATTTCAAGTGTTTTTTGTATAATCGTCAAAGCGCTAAAACTAATAATAAAAATAACCAAGGCAAGTGATTGTGAACCGGAGCCAAAAAAGGCAATAAAGGTCTGCAGAGGATTTGGTTTCTCTATAAAAGTTTGTGAGAAACCAAGAGTATGAAGCGTTTGATCCAGCTTTTCAGTTTCTAAATCACCTGTTAATACATAATAATTCACTACCAGGCTTTCATTGGCAGCCAGTTCTTTCTTCTCTCTTTTAATTCCAAGAGGAAGCTTTCCCTCTCCGTAGATATCATAGGTGAAAACAACCTGCCCTTTAGAATCTGTTCTTTGTATCTGACGGGCAATTATACTATGATTTTCCCTTGCCAAACGGTCTAAACTGGAAGATAATTCTTCATATGTGACGCTCTTTTCTCGTCTCAGCACAGCTACTACCGGAAGACTGCTGTGGATAACCGTATTTGGAGAAATAAAGGCAATCCAAATCAAAAAGCTAGAGATGAAAAGGTTTGATAAAATAATAAAGACACGTTTCATATCATCACACTTTCTAAAGCAGAAAAGGAAAGTAATACCTAGCTAGTCAATTAATTTCGTTGTTTAGTAATTACTGAATTTTACAAATTACAGTTACATTCTTTGTAAGCGAATACAGTTTTCCACCTCTACTATACTACAAAATACTTAGTAAAACAATAATTTTTATGTGAAACTAGTTTCAAAAAAGAGGCTGGGACAAAAGTCCTAGCCTCTCAATTGTCTTTGGATTGTCGAGCAAGACGCAGTGGTTGACTGGGCTCTACTACGCTGAATTCATCAGCTTTTACAGCCCTACTCAACTGTGCGGAGGTGGGACTACGAAATCGAATTCTAACGAATTACCGATTTCTGTCCCACTCTCTTATGATTTTATTCCACCACTGCCTCAGCAATTTCTTCTGCAGTGATTCCTGCGAAGTAACGACCTAGGTTAATGGTTTGTAGGGCTTTAAGAACGTCTTCGCGTTCGTATTTGACACCACGAAGGACATCTTCTACAGCTGCAACATCTTCGATACCAAAGAAGTCTCCATAAATCTTGATGTCTTGGATCTTTGATTCAATGACATTGGCAAAGATTTCAACCTTACCGCTAGGGAATTTTGTGCCACGACGGACATTGTATTCAGGAGACTTTCCATAGTTCCAATCCCAAGTACCAAACTTGGTTTCTTTAATCCGGTTGATTTCAGCCAATTCTTCATCCGAGAAGACATATTCTGTCATCTCAGGGTATTCTTTCTTCATGTAGTCCAAAAGGAGGTCACGGAACTCTTCAACCGTGATTTTTTCTGGCAATTCATCGATGATATTGGTCACACGAGCACGAACCGATTTAACCCCTTTAGACTCAAACTTGTCTTTAGACACCTTGAGTGCATTAGCAAGGACTGACAAATCAACGTCAAAGAGAAGGCAACCATGGTGCATGATCCGACCATTGATGTAAGCTTGGGCATTTCCACAGAATTTCTTGCCATCAATCTCTAAGTCGTTACGACCCGTGAATTCAGCCTTAACCCCAAGTTGAGCCAAGGTGTTGATCACGGGAGTTGAAAAGCTCTTGAAGTCAAAGGCCTTGTGTTCATCTTCTTTTGAAATGATGGTGTAGTTGAGGTTGTTCAAATCGTGATAAACAGCCCCACCACCACTGATCCGGCGAACCACTTCAATCCCATGCTCCCGAACGTAGTCACGGTTAATTTCTTCAATGGTATTTTGGTGGCGACCAACGATAATCGATGGTTTGTTAATCCAAAGAAGGAAGATTTGATCCTCATCTAAAAGGTGTTTGAAGGCATATTCTTCCAAAGCAATATTAAAAGCAGTATCATTTGAATAATTAATAATGTATTTCATAAGATTCCTTTATATACGATAGAGACTGGTCCAGCATTTGCTGTCCAGCCATTCTATCATTTCAAATACTATTTCTTCTTAGGTGAGTGAACCGCCAAGCCAAGTACATCCGCAAAGGCTTCGTACATCACTTCTGAGAAGGTTGGGTGACCATGGATGGTCTTGAGCATTTCTTCTACAGTGATTTCCATCTCAATGATGGTAGAAGCTTCGTTGATCAATTCAGCTGCTGCTGGACCAATGATATGAACCCCAAGAACTTCACCATATTTCTTGTCTGCAATTACTTTTACAAATCCTTGAGCCGCATCTGATGCAATGGCACGTCCGTTAGCCGCAAAGTTGAATTTACCGATTTGGACATCATATTTCTCACGAGCTTGTTCTTCTGTCAAACCAACAGCTGCAACTTCTGGAAGGGTGTAGATCGCTGCAGGAGTCAAGTTCAATTTTGCAACAGCATGATTTCCCTTAAGAGCATTTTCAGCCGCTACTTCACCCATACGGAAGGCAGCGTGAGCCAACATCTTGGTACCGTTGATATCGCCTGGCGCATAGATGCCTGGAACAGATGTTTCCATGTATTCATTGACCTTGATCCGTCCACGATCCAATTCAAACTCGACTTCACCGATACCTTCAAGGTCTGGAACACGTCCGATTGATAGAAGAGCTTTGTTAGCAATGATATCATCTTTGCCTTCAACCTTGATACGGAGTTTTCCGTCTTCTTCAATGATTTCTTGCAGTTTTGTATCGGTCAAGATGGTCATCCCCTTGCGTTCAAGAATCAAACGAAGGTTCTTAGATACTTCCGCATCCATAGCTGGAACGATGCGGTCCATCATTTCGATGACTGTTACTTTTGAACCAAAGGTCATGAAGGCTTGACCAAGTTCGATCCCGACAACACCACCACCGATGATGACAAGGCTTTCTGGAACTTCATTCATTTCAAGAATATCGTCACTGGTCATGACAAGAGATGATTCCATACCAGGAACGTTGATTTTACTTACTTTTGAACCACCAGCAAGGATGATCTTCTTCGTTTCAAGCAATTCAGAACCATTTACCAAGACATTCTTATCTTTCGTAATGGTACCGATACCCTTGTGAACATCCACTCCGTAGCTGCGAAGAAGCCCTGCAACACCACCAACCAAGGTATTTACGACCTTGTTCTTGGTTTCAAGTACCTTATCCATATCTACTGAGAAACTTGGATTTTCAATGATAATACCACGGTTTGCCGCATGCCCAATATTTTCAATAATTTCAGCGTTGTGGAGGTAAGTCTTAGTTGGGATACATCCGCGGTTCAAGCACGTTCCACCAAGTTCAGATTTCTCAACGAGAGCGACCTTACCACCTAATTGAGCTGCCTTAATGGCAGATACATAACCAGCAGGGCCCCCACCGATCACTACGATATCATAGGCATCATCACTCTTATTGTCATCGTTTGAAGCACTTGCTGCAGCTGGTGCTGGACTCGCTTCTGGTGCTGCTCCTCCAGCTGTTGGGATGTTTTCCCCTTCTTCACCAAGATAACCGATTACTTCTGTTACAGGAACAGTTTCTCCATCCCCTTTCAGGATAGCGATCAAGTACCCATCTTCTTCCGCTTCCAACTCCATGCTGACTTTGTCTGTCATGATTTCAAGGAGAACTTCTCCTTCTTTTACAAATTCGCCGACTTTTTTATTCCACTGAACGATTTGTCCTTCGGTCATATCTACGCCGGCTTTTGGCATAATTACTTCTAAGGCCATTTTATTTCCCTCTTTTTCTTGCTTCTATTCTCTCTCGTTGATTAGACCAACATTGAAATCGGGTCTTCAATCAAGGCTTTCAAGTCTTTCATGAATTTGGCACCAGCCATTCCATCGACAACGCGGTGGTCAATGGTCAAGCCCAAGCTCATGATTGGACGAATGACAATTTCACCATTCACAACAACTGGTTTTTCAACCGTTGCACTAACTCCAAGGATGGCAGAGTTTGGTTGGTTGATAATCGGTCCAAATGATTGAACACCAAACATCCCTAAGTTACTGATGGTAAAGGTTGAGTTTTGCAATTCACTTGGAGCAAGCTTACCATCCAAGGTACGTCCGATAACGTCCTTGAAGGCTACCACCAACTCTGACAAGGTCATCTTTTCAGCATTGTAGACAACTGGAGTCATCAAGCCATTGTCCATCCCAACCGCCATCGCTAAGTTGACATAGTTATGAGTGATGATGGTTTTGCCATCTTCTGTCAATGACGCATTGATGTATGGGTGCTTCATCAAGGTCTTAACAACTGCTAGAGAAAGCAAATCTGTTACAGTGACTTTCTTGCCAGTTGCTTCCATGATTGGATCCAAAACCTTCTTACGAAGGGCCAACATTTGAGACATATCAATGTCATAGTTCAAAGTAAAGGTTGGTGCTGTCAAGTAAGATTCCACCATCCGTTGAGCGATCACCTTCCGCATTGGTGTCATCGGAATCCGCTCGATCTCACCATAAGGTGTCATATTATCTGGAGCTTCCTCCACCTTCTCGATTTCAGCAGGTGACTTAATGGTCTCATTCTCAATATTTTCAGGAAGGAAAGCAAGGACGTCCTTCTTCATGATCTTACCACGATGACCAGTTCCTTGAATCTCTTGCCAAGCAATATTGTGTTCTAAAGCAATTCGTTTTGCAAGTGGTGAAATGCGAACCACATTTGTGTCTTTATAGGTTTCCACGTCTTCTTTGTGGACACGACCGTTTGCGCCTGAACCAGAAACATCATAGAGGTTGATCCCAAGATCATCCGCTAATTTTCTAGCCGCAGGAGTCGCTCTTAGCTTATCATCAGCCATGACCTCTCCTATTCTATACTAAGATATCAAGGACGTAGTGGACAAAGAAAAAATAGGAGATTGACGCTGTGTTCCATGAACACAAGGAAATCTATCTTTTTTTTACAGTCCTCCGTCCGGATTCAGTTATAAGATACTAAGGGCGTCAAAAGTCAAAGTGAAAATAGGAAACTTGACGAAGAAACTTTAGTTTCTAGGAAAGTTTCTCTTTTTCACCCAGACTTTAGCCCGTGCTCTAATTTAAATGACATTACATAATTTATGTTATGTATTATTCTTTGTTATATGTTTTACGAATAGCATCTTTGATGCTTTCAACTGTTGGAATCATTGCATTTTCAAGGTTTTGTGCGTAAGGCATTGGCACATCTTCCCCCGCACAACGGCGGATTGGTGCATCCAAGTAATCAAATGCTTCTGATTCAGAAATAATAGCTGAAATTTCACCAATATAGCCACTTGTTTTGTGGGCATCATTGACAAGGACTACTTTTCCTGTTTTCTTGACAGAATTAATGATGATCTCTTTATCGAGTGGGACCAAGGTCCGTGGGTCTACTACTTCTACTGAGATGCCTTCTTCTGCCAATTCTTCAGCAGCTTGCATCACGCGACGAAGCATTTTCCCGTAGGTTACAACAGTGACATCTGTACCTTCGCGTTTGATTTCTCCGACACCAAGCGGAATCGTGTAGTCCGGATCAACAGGCACTTCCCCTTTTTGGTTGAATTCTGATTTGTATTCCAGAATGATAACGGGGTTGTTATCACGGATAGATGACTTGAGAAGTCCCTTCATATCCGCTGGCGTACCAGGAGCAACAACTTTCAAACCAGGAATATGAGTAAACCATGATTCCAAAGATTGGGAGTGTTGAGCTGCAGATCCAACTCCATTCCCAGCAGCACAGCGAATGGTCATCGGTACTTGACCTTTCCCGCCAAACATGTAGCGAGTCTTAGCAGCTTGGTTGACAATAGCATCCATGGCAATTACTGAGAAATCCATGAAGGTCATATCAACGATTGGGCGAAGTCCAGTCATGGCTGCACCAGCTGCTGCACCTGAAATTGCAGCCTCAGAAATCGGACAGTCACGGACACGTTCTGGACCGAATTCCTCTAGCATCCCTACGGAAGTTCCGAAGTCTCCACCAAAAACTCCGACATCTTCCCCCATCAACAATACATTTTCGTCGCGACGCATTTCCTCAGACATAGCAAGGATAATGGTATCGCGGAAAGACATTAATTTTATTTCCATAATTCTCTACTCCCCCTTAGTCTGCGTAAATATCTTCGAAAGCTGATTCGAGTGGAGGGAATGGGCTTTCTTCCGCAAATTTCACTGAAGCTTCAACGGCTTCTTTCACTTCTTCTTGAATCTGATCCAATTCTTCTGCGCTCGCAATTTCATTTTCAAGGAGATACTTGCGAAGATTTTCAATCGGATCTTTCTTCTTCCACTCTTCGACTTCTTCACGAGTCCGGTATTTACCAGGGTCAGATGAAGAGTGACCAAGCCAACGATAGGTGACACTTTCGATCAAGACAGGACCTTTTCCAGAGCGGACGTGTTCAACAGCCTTTTGGAATCCTTCATAGACATCAATGACGTTGTTCCCATCAGGAATAAACATTCCAGGAATGCCGTAAGCAGCACTACGCTCATGAATGTGCTGGATATTGGTCATTTTCTTGATATCGGCAGAGATTCCGTAACCGTTATTGATACAGTAGAAAATTACTGGCAGATTCCAGATGGAAGCCATATTGACTGCTTCGTGGAAGACACCTTCGTTGGTTGCGCCGTCCCCAAAGAAGCAGACAACAATCTTACCAGTCTTTTTCATTTGTTGAGTAAGAGCTGCACCTACTGCAATTCCCATACCACCACCAACGATCCCGTTGGCACCAAGGTTACCAGCATCCAGATCAGCGATATGCATGGAGCCGCCTTTCCCCTTACAAGTACCGGTATACTTACCAAGGATTTCTGCCATCATGCCATTCAAATCGATTCCTTTAGCAATGGCTTGTCCGTGTCCACGGTGGTTCGATGTTATGAGGTCGTCTTCGTTTAGAGCTAACATAGCCCCAACGTTAGCCGCTTCTTCCCCAACAGAAAAGTGCGTCATACCTGGCACTTTCCCTTTTTTTACTAACTGTGCAATTTTTAAGTCCATGCGACGGATTTCTTCCATTTTACGGAACATTTCCAATAAGAGACTTTTATCTAATGTTGCCATCATTTCGCCTTTCTTAGCATTTATTCATTCTCTTTCATTCTAGCCAAAAATGAAAGCACCGTCAAAAATAATGCTCAAATGATTTCACAAACTTTATTCCTTGGAAGATGGTTTTATAAGTATTTTCAACTTCAAATAGAATATTTCACAAACTTTTCTTTCATGGGATTGCATTAAAAAATAAAAAACCGGTAGGATCCTATCCTAGCGGTCGTTATCTTATGATTGGCGTTGGCCAAAGTCATGAATCATTTGTTCCAATTCTTCACGACTAGGTGTTGTAAGCATATAGAGGTAATCTCCCTGAAGTTCCGCAAAGGCCGCTGGCATGTCTTTCTTGACACGGAATTGATCATGGTATTTAGCCAAAACTTCTTCTTCTGACAGAACATAGGCTGCATTGGCACGGCGTGAAGTCGCCAAGCAATATAGGGGCTCAAATTCAGAAGCTGGGAAAGGTTCTCCAGCTACGATAGCAGCATAGCCACGGTACAAATCAATCGAGTGGGCATAGTTGTAGACGTCAATGGTAAAGCCACCTGCAGGGCGATTATTGTACTCGATCGCAATATAGTCATCCCCATCGCGGAAGAATTCGATGTGGAAGAAACGTTCTTTCATGCCAAAGGCTTTGACAATCGCTTTCCCGTATTGACGCAATTTTGGATCCATCTTTTTGAGAACATAATAAGAGTTGTCCATCTTGTAGAGCATCAAATCGAGTGGCGTATAAGCATAGTCAAATGTAGTGGAGAAGACAATGTTGCCATCACGATCAACCAGACCATCAAAGGTACAAATCTCACTAGAAGTGACAAATTTCTCAAAGAAGTACTCTGTATGGCCATCCCATTCTGCCTTGAAATGGTCCACATCTTCTGGCGTTTCGATCTTGAAGGTCGCTGCTGCTCCTACCCCATTGTCAGGCTTAGCAATCAAAGGTAACCCAATCTTCTTCACAGCTTTATCAATGTCTTTTTCTGTTTTAACCACAGCACCAGGTACGACTGGGACTCCAGCTTTCTTGAAGAGTTTCTTCATTTCGGATTTGAACTTGGTTTTCTTCAAATCTTTTGGCTTAGCCCCGAAGACATTGAATTGCTCCCGAAGCGCCGCATCCAATTCCAACCAGTACTCATTGTGGGATTCGATACGATCGATTGGACCATGTTTGTAAAAGAGAAAGGCTACCGCACGCTTCACTTCGTCCAGATTTTCCAAATTTTCAACTCGGAAATACTCTGTCAAACTATTGCGCAAAGGCTCATCTAACTGTTCGTACGGCTCTTGACCAATTCCCAAGACTGTGATTCCCTTGTTAGCTAGTTCAATGGTAAATTGTTGGAAATTTTGTGGATAATAAGGTGAAATAACAAGATAATTCATAGAGGTCTCCTCCCTTTTGACTTATAGATACATTTGTCCTAGGAAATAGGGCATTTGTTTGCGCCACCATTCCCAATCGTGGGCTACATCATGTCCCCATTCAGCGAACCAAGCGGGAATGTTTTTGTGATCAAAGGCTTCTTTTAGTTTGTAGAAAGATGGAAGCCCGTCTTGTTCCCAAGCTCCTAAACCAGTACAAACAACGATTTCGGCCTGACGGTAACGATCGATAAACCAGCCATCATTTTGGTTCCAGATATAATCAGATGGAGAGTTTTGGTAAATGGCTTCATCGCCTCCAAAATCACCAACAAAGAAACGAGCGTCATAGACACCACTCAAGGAAATCACTTTGTTGAAGACGTCTGGATGTTGCAAGAAGAAATTGAGGGCATGGTAGGCACCCATAGAGCAACCAGTTGTCATCATCGGGTCAAACCAGCCTGTTTTGTGTTTGATAAAAGGAATCGCTTCTTCAATCACATAGCGCTCGTAAGCACGGTGCATTTCAGCTCGATCATGAGGGTTTTTCCAATCACAAAGCCAGCTCTCACTATCGACACTGGAAAGGGTGAAGAATTGAACCAGACCTTCTTCGATAAACTGAGCACAAGCATCAATCATACCAAAGTCATAGTACTCGTTATGGCTTCCACCTGATGAAGCGAAGACCACAACAGGAATACCTGCGTGTCCATAGCGGTTCAAATACATTTCACGGTTGAGTTGGCCACTCCAGTGGCTTAGATGTTCAATATTCATAGGTTCCCTCTTTCTCTCTATTGATTTGTTCTGAGTCCATTAATCCCAATTTTCTGCCAAAAAACGAAGGCATTCTGGTAAATGTTCAGCCCAAGCTTCTTCGTGGTGAATAGCTCCAGATTGAATCCGAATGGCAATATGATTGAGATCCACCCCTTGTTGGATGACGTCATGATAATAACGAAGAGATGAATCAATATAGGCTTGCTTGATGTTCCCTGCCATTAGGGTTTTATCCGTTTCATCAGCTTCTTCAGTTCCCACATAAATGTAGATCCGTTGGTCTGCATATAATTTTTTGCGTTCAATATAGTGATTGAAGGCATCTTGGTGTAGCCAGTTAGCGGATGAAAAGACCCCTAAACAACCGATTTGATCTTGGTACTCTAAGCCCAAAAATTGGGTAATATTTCCCCCCAAGGAAGAACCAATCATGGCCGTATGTTCTCGATCAGCAAGAGTTCGGTATTCTTGGTCGATAAAAGGTTTCACCACCTCCATGACAAATTCGCCGTACTCAACGCCCTTGCCACCAAATTGCATGCCAGGAATATTAGATTCCTTGTACTTCCAGGCAGAGTATTCATTCATCCGTTGCAAACCATCGTTATCAATCGCAACGACAATCATGCGACTAATATCGGGATTCCGCTTAATGGCTGGAATCACCTTCCAGGAATGACCCGCATAGGCCTCCTTGCTATACAAAACGTTTTGTCCATCGTGGAAATAAACAACAGGGTAACGTCTATCTGTATCCGTTTCATAATTCTTAGGTAATAAGACTCGCACACGACGGAGTTTTCCGGTATAAGGCACTTTCAACTCGTGTGTCTTCATATCTAAATAAAAATAGGATTTGTTCATTGTCAGAAAACTCTCTATATTCTAAATTTTATTCATTATACCATTTTTAGAAGAAAAAGTCTGGATTTTCTCCAAACTTTTTCCTTTCTTGGGTTATTTTTCCATAAACTGAGCCAAATCTTGTAAAGAACGTTCGGCAATTTTCTCATACCGTTCCTTTTTATCCCGAATGCGTGGGCCTTCTAGCTCCTTGATAATCCCGAAGTTGACATTCATGGGTTGGAAATGTTTGCTGTCGGCATGGGTAATATAGTGAGCCAGACTTCCGATAGCTGTCGTTTCAGGGAAAATCGCCGCTTCTTCTCCTTTGAAAAGGCGAGCTGCATTGATTCCAGCTACCAAACCTGAGGCAGCTGACTCCACATAGCCTTCTACCCCTGTCATTTGACCCGCAAAGAAGAGGTTTGGTTGTTTCTTCGAACGGTAGGTTTGTTCAAGCAGATTTGGAGAATCCATGTAGGAATTGCGGTGCATGACTCCGTATCTCACAAACTCCGCATGTTCCAAACCTGGAATCATTTGGAAGACCCGTTTTTGTTCGCCCCATTTAAGGTGCGTTTGGAAGCCAACGATATTGTAAAGGCTGGCAGCCGCATTGTCTTGACGTAACTGAACAACTGCATAGGGTGTCTTAAACTCCCCATCACGTGGCCCTTTGTAGTCATCTGGATACTCGAGTCCAACTGGCTTCATAGGACCATAGAGCATGGTTTTGATGCCTCGTTTGGCCATGACTTCAATGGGCATACAGCCTTCGAAATACTTTTCTTTTTCAAAAGAGTTGAGCGGGGCTTCTTCAGCATTGACCAAGGCCTCGTGGAAATCCATAAATTCTTGTTTGGTCATTGGGCAGTTGAGATACGCTGCTTCTCCCTTGTCATAGCGTGACTTGAGATAGACCTTGTTCATATCGACAGTATTGACATCGATGATTGGAGCTGCTGCATCATAGAAATAGAAACCGTCGCCACCATTAAGGGCGTGAATCTTTTCTGCCAAGGCATCACTGGTTAGAGGCCCCGTTGCGACCACTGTGATGGCATCTGTCGGCAATTCCGTAATTTCATCACGAATGACTTCGATGAGCGGATGTTGGGACACCTTCTCCGTCACCCGGCTAGCAAAACCTTCTCGGTCCACAGCAAGTGCTCCACCGGCTGGTACACGAGTCGCTTCCGCTGCTTCAAGGATGACAGAACCCAGACGACGCATTTCTTCTTTGAGGAGCCCGACAGCATTGGTGAGAGAATCCCCACGAAGAGAGTTGGAACACACTAACTCAGCAAAGTTGTCTGTTTTGTGTTGCGGAGTGGATTTGACTCCACGCATTTCATAAAGCTTGACCGGAATTCCCTGTTGGGCAATCTGGTAAGCTGCTTCCGAGCCTGCAAGGCCCGCACCGATCACATTGATATAAGATTGAGACATGACACTAATACCTCTTTGGGTATCAAAACACCTCACTGAACTGTTAGACACCCACAAATCTTTCTAATTTTCTACTTGGTCCATTATACCAAAAAGCCAAGTAAAAAGACAGGGAGGCTTTTCCTTCCTGTCTTAGACTTTACTATTTATTTTCTTATAGACACAACCAAGCTGCTAAGAGGGCAGATAGGATACTGAACAAGGACCCGATCAAGTAATACTCCGCAAAGGCTGGATCCTCCGAAATTTTATTGTAGCGAGCGATGGACTTGGCAGTAAAGACTAGGCCGATAGAAGCAAATTGCCCATAGATGAGACAGGCACCAATCACCAAACGCTCTAAAAAGCCAATCATGGAACCAGCCCCAGTGATCGTATCCATTTTCTTCTTGCTGGTAGGTTGATACTTAGCAAACAGAATTTTAAAGGCAATATTGCTTGGTTTCCCAACTAGGAGGACATAAAAGATTAGATTTAAAATGTCCAAGGGTAGATAGGTCGTGCCATTCTTCGCTCCTAAAAGGACTAGACAGCTAATGATGGCGATATGCAAGACTTGATCCAGGGCAAAGGTCCATGCGGTTGGTAATTTCAATTGCTTCTGCACGATCGGTTTTAAGAAATCTATTGTGGCATGGCTCAGTAAAACTACTAAGCAAATCCACCACAAGTCTAGATGACAGAAAGAAACTACGATCAGAGGCAGAGCTACATATAGAATGTGAAGCCCGAGCACCTTCTTATCCTGATCCTTGCGATCCGCCATCTTCTGACTTTGAAAATAATAATCCGATAACAAATGACAAATTAACAAAAGGATCAAGTATGGATTCATTACGATACTAGACAATCCGCTCATGGGACTCTCCTTTCTCTAAGCTTTGAATACTAGCTAGTGCTGCTGCTCGTCCCCGTAAATAAACACGAATACTGCTACTCTTTAAGCGCTTGGACAGGGCACTTGGGTTAAGCCCTAGCGATTGGGCCAAATCCTGCTGGCTAAAGCTTTCACTATAGACAGATCTCTTTAGCAGATTGAGCAGGATCTCTTCCTGACTCTCTCTCCAGCCCGAACGTATGGCCTCTCCGGAAGCGATAAGCGCATTCACCACTAAGTCCTGGCTGTCATTACCGCTCAAAAAATAAATCTGGGTGTTGCCATAATCATTTTTCTGATGGACCAGATTTATAGCTGCACGAGCATTCCAATAGGCTGGTCCATCTGCACCGATACTTTGCAGGGGATCGATATCCGTTACAATCTCCCCAAGGCCAATACCGAAACGAAGTTGAGTCGGTTTTAGTTCTGAACGCAAGGTATCGATGATTTGAAAAATGGGAGCCTCTACTGTCAAAAGCGCTTGAAACTCATCGCCCAAAGTTAAGGTAAAAGCCGATGCTAGATAGTCTTTAAAAAGCTCATTGATCTTTTGAAGGGTTTTTTCTAACTGTTTTTGCAGGTCAAAACGTTCTTGTACGATTTTGGAATCAATCACATCTGCAATCAAAGCAAGATACATAAGCCCACCTCCTTATGTCTATTATAACGAAAAAAAAACAAAATGTCTATTATAACAGACATTTATAAAAATTGCCGTTATAATAGACATTGAATCATTTAAAAGCTTATTTCACTTTTTCTTCTTCGTAGTCGCCATTGCTACATACGACTTGTTTGCCGCCACCACGAACTTTTTTCTCAACTAAGTAGTGGCCACATTTTGGACAATCCCGACCGATTGGTTTATCCCAAGAGGTAAATTCACACTCTGGATAGCGATTGCATCCATAGAAGATGCGGTTGCGCTTGGTTTTACGTTCGATGATTTGACCTTGATGACAGTCAGGACACTCCACGCCGATTTCTTTGACAATGGCTTGGGTATGACGACAATCTGGGAAATTACTACAAGCATAGAACTTACCAAAACGTCCTAATTTAATCACCATCGGGCTACCACAGACTTCACAATCAAAACCAGCTGGTTCATCTTTAATTTGGATTTTTTCCATCTCTTCCTCAGCCTTTGCGACTTCTTTAGAGAATGGTTTGTAGAAGGCATCAATGACTTTTTGCCACTCTTCTTTTCCAAGTTCGACATCATCGAGTTTACCTTCCATCTCTGCTGTGAAGGTCACGTTGACAATATCTGGGAAGAATTCAACGATCAGTTTATTAACGATTTCTCCTAACTCTGTTGGTTCAAAGCGTTTAGCTACCAGCTTCACATAATAGCGTTTTTGAATGGTCTCAATCGTCGGAGCATAGGTTGAAGGACGACCAACCCCATTTTCTTCCAAGGTCTTAATCAAAGTTGCTTCAGAATATCGAGCAGGTGGTTGGGTAAAGTGTTGCTCAGGCTTGCTATTGACTTGCTTAACGCTATCGCCTTCTACCATATCCGGCAACATCTTGTTCTTATCTGAGTCGTTATAAATAGCCAAATAACCATCAAACTTCACCTGGCTCCCATTTGCCGTATACTGAACCCCATTTTGACCTAAACGGACATTCATGGTATCAAAGACAGCTGCTGTCATTTGACTAGCTACAAAGCGGTTCCAAATTAAGGTGTAGAGTTTTAATTGGTCTTTGTCTAAGTATTTAGCAATGCTCTCAGGAGTATTGAAGACGCTGGATGGACGAATCGCTTCGTGGGCATCTTGGGCACCAGAAGCATTCTTCACTCGGCTTCCATGCTTGGAATATTTCTCACCGAAGCGATCCACGATAAAGTTCGCTGCCTCATTTTGCGCAACTGGACTGATCCGTGTGGAATCGGTACGCATATAAGTAATCAAACCTTGAACACCAGAGCCAATATTGATTCCTTCATACAACTGCTGGGCGACCATCATGGTCTTACGTGTACGGAAGTTGATCTTATTGGCAGCATCCATCTGCATAGAAGAGGTGGTGTATGGAAGTGGCGCATTCCGACGACGTTCTTTCTTTTCCACCTTTTCAACGGTAAAATCTTTGCCATCTAAGCGTTCAAGAACAGCTTTCACCTCTTCATTGGTGTTGAGCTTCATCTTCTTGCCATCAATCCCATAGAAGCTGGCTTGGAATTGCTTGGTCCCTTTTTTAAAGACACCATCAATGGTCCAGTATTCTTCCGGCTTGAAATCATTAATCTCATTTTCACGATCAATGATTAATTTGAGGGCAACTGATTGCACGCGCCCTGCAGAAAGTCCTTTTTTAACCTTTTTCCAAAGAATAGGTGAAATCGAATACCCTACAATCCGGTCCAAGACCCGACGTGCTTGTTGGGCATCAACCAAATCCATATCGATTTGACGCGGTTCTTTAAAGGCATTTTTAACTGCATCCTTAGTGATTTCATTAAAGACCACACGGTTCTTTTCCTTAGCATCCAAGTTCAAAATATGAGCCAAATGCCAAGAAATAGCTTCTCCTTCTCGGTCCGGGTCACTTGCGAGAAAGACTTGTTTGGCTTTTTTAGCTTCTTTTTTCAAATCATTAATCAAGGGACCTTTTCCGCGAATATTGATATATTCCGGTTCATAGTTATTGTCGAAGTCAATTGACATGGTTGATTTTTTCAGGTCCCGAATATGACCAACACTGGCCATGACTTTATAGTTACGACCAAGGTATTTCTCGATTGTTTTCGCCTTAGCAGGAGACTCCACAATCACCAAATTTTTCTTGGTTGTACTGCTTTTCTTTTTTGTTACCACGTTTTATCCCTCTGTATTGTATAAATCTCATTGAGTTTAATACATTTTAAGAAAGATGTCAACTAGGAACTTCTCCTATAGGAAAATCACAATTCGTATTTCAATTCATCAAGAATGTCCTGGCCTGATGTGACAAGCTTTGCACCTTCTTGAATCAAGTGATGGCATCCTGCAGATTTTCCATCTAAAATGTTTCCTGGAATAGCAAAAACATCTCGTCCTTCCTCCATGGCACGCTCACAAGTAATTAAACTCCCTGAACGAAGTCGTGCCTCTGCCACAATCACAGCCTGACAGAGTCCTGCAATGATGCGGTTTCTCTCAGGAAAATGAAACTTCAAAGGGGCCTGTCCTGGACCATACTCGCTCAAGATCAGATGGTGCTCTCCCATGTAGGTCTGTAATCTCTGATTACTTTTCGGATAAAAAACATCCAGCCCCGTTCCTATCACTCCGATGGTCTTTCCACCATTACGAATGCTGGCATAATGCGCTGTCGCATCAATTCCCTTAGCAAGTCCACTAACAATGACCAGTTCATTTCCAAGTTCCTTAATTATCTTCTCTACAGAACGAACCCCTTCTCGCGTGGTCTCTCGAGCTCCAACAACTGCAATCTTCGGTTTGCTTAACAGTTGCAAATCCCCTTGGTAAAAAAGGAGTACAGGAGGATTGTAGATCTGTAGCAATTCCTCCGGGTATTCAGGATCAAAAATGGATAGAGATGGGAACCGTTCAAACTCCTTGTGTAAATGCTCTTCATCCAGCTGCCGGTATTTGTCTACAAAATGAATAATACTGCGACAGCGAGCGATCCTTGCTATCTCTTCTAAGCTTGGTAAGGCTTGGTCTTTCCTACAGTAGTCCAAAACTCTCAAGACTTGCTCATTTGATAAACCAGCTTCTTTTAATTTAAAGATTTCAAATTTCTCCATGGTCACCTTCTACTTCCTCTCACTTATTTATTCGAAAAAGAATGGAAAAAAAGCTCTATTTCTAGAACTTTTTTTGATATGTAGAAGAATAAAAGTAAGATGCGGCACCAATCAAGTTGCTTTCATTATGGAAGCGAGCCGCTTGGATCGGCAAGGCCTCAAATTGTTTATGCCCTTTTTGAGAGAGTAGGTTATGGTATTGTCGACTGATCTCATCGATCAGTAGCGGTTGGCTACTAATGCCCCCTCCAATTGTCACCTTCTCAAGCAGGAGCAATGATTGAAGATTAAAAATCAGAATAGCAATATCATGACAATACTCCCGAAACAAGGATTTCAGCTCCTCATGGCCTCCTTGATCAAGAGCCTTGAAAACGGCTATACCATCTGCCTTTTCTAGGTTTAAGATGTGACTAGCCTTCTCAACAAATTGAACAGCTGAACCGGTGTTTTCCAAAAGATTGGAAATGCCTTGCAAAAAGAGTCCGCGATGAAAGCGGCGATTTTCTGGTGTTCTTTCTGACTTATCAATAGACCGAATGTATTCTGTCAGTTGCCATCCTCTCAATAGGTCACGATTAGAAAGAAGAGCAAGGCCAACTCCTGTCCCCAAGACCAAGGTCGCACCGCAAGGACAATCTTTTAGATTACCAAGCCTTGCTTCCGCTAGACCAGCGGCTTCTCCATCATTGAGAACGGTGACAGGTACTTGAAATGTTTGTTCGAGTCTACTTGCTAGAGGAATGCCTCGTAAATATGGAATGAGACCACCTCGAAAGACAAAGCCAAGGCTCTTTTGGATCTCACCAGGGCATGAAATGGCGATCCCCTCGATTTCTTCCCTTACGGGTGCAACGATTTCTTCTAATCCTTGCCAAAAGTCCTCAATCGTGGGTGGTGTTGGGATCTTGTCTGTATGAACCAATTGATAGTCCGCATCCATCAGACCATACTTTATAAAGGTTCCTCCGATATCGATGGTAAATAGCATAGCCTAATCCTCACACATTGATTTGATAGGTTCAAATGAACGCCGATGGATAGGTGTCACTCCCAGCTTGTCGAGGCCAGCCAGATGCTTAGCCGTCCCATAGCCAGCGTTCTGAGCAAAATCATAACCTGGATATTCTTTATCAAACTCTTCCATCATCTGATCCCGAGTCACCTTGGCTACGATGGATGCTGCAGCAATGGATAAGGAGTTAGCATCCCCTTTGATGATACTAGTTTGGGGAATAGGAAGATCCAACCTCATGGCATCAATCAAAAGATGCTGGGGTTGAGGCTCTAGCTGACCAATGGCCTCCATCATGGCTAGCTTCGTAGCTTCATAGATATTAACCTGATCAATCACTTGATTGTCCTTGATGCCGATTCCGATCGCAATGGCGTTTTGGAGCACAGCCTCATAGATTTCTTTGTGTTTGGATTTTGGAATCTTTTTACTATCGTTGAGTCCCGGAATTTTACAAGCTTTCGGCAAGATCACGGCAGCTGCAACAACTGGACCCGCTAATGGGCCGCGTCCCACTTCATCCACACCTGCAATAAGATCAATCCCTTGAGCATAAAGTTCTTTCTCATAGGCTAGCATTTTTTCCAAACGCAAGTCTTCATCCACTTGTTTTTGGAGTTCGCGTTTTCGTTTGCTGATAGCCGCTTGAACCCCCGCTCGACCATCAAGGATCAATTCTTCAAATAAGGGATGATCTAGATCGTCAATCGTTGCCAAACGCTCTTTGATTTCTTTAATCGTTGGCATCTATTTCACCTACACGATCAAGTGAATAGCGTCCCAAACGACCATCACGTACATCCTTGACAAACAAACTGTAAAAACGGTCGTAATCCTCTCGAAATCCTAATTTCTGGGTCATTTCCATAATGATTTCAGGAGCTTCTTGTTCCAGATCCATTTGTTTAAAACGTTCCTGCAAAACAGCTGGATAGTGCTTTTTGAAATAGTTAAGACCAAAGATGGTCACTTCATCCATTGGAAGCAACTGGTCTTTGATGGCACCTGTTAAAGCGAGCTTTAAGGCCACTTCTTCATCTTCAAACTTGGGCCAGAGAATCCCAGGAGTATCCAAGATTTCAAGGTCTTTGTTGGTTTTCAACCACTGTTGCCCCTTGGTCACCCCTGGTTTATTCCCAACAACAGCAATCTTTTTCCCTGCTAAGCGGTTCATCAAAGTTGATTTCCCGGCATTAGGAATTCCGATGATCATGGTCCGAAGGGTTTCAATCTGAATTCCCCGTTCCTTTTGACGGGCAATTTTATCGGCCATCAAGCTCTTAGCAGCATCTGTGACCTTCTTAACCGTAGATTGCTCTTTGGAGTTGATAGCCAAGGTTTTGATGCCTTGAGACTCAAAATAGTCCTGCCATTCTTTTGTTGCCACAGGATCTGCCAAGTCTACCTTGTTCAAAATCATTAATTTAGGCTTATCACCAACAATTTTCGTTAACATAGGATTTTGGCTTGATAGGGGTAAACGAGCATCTACCAGAACCGTCACAAAATCCACAAATTTTAAATTTTCTTGTACTTGTCTTCTAGCTTTGGACATGTGTCCAGGAAACCATTGTATAGTTGCCATGTTCTCCATTCCTTTCCAGTTCAATCTCTTCTATTATACCATGTTTTCTGAAATCACTGTGATTAAGAAAAATACTAAAAAAGAAGCTACCTAAGTAACTTCTATTTTATATTCTAGCGAATTTGCTCAAAATGCAAATGCACGGCGATATGATCACCATAGCCGCTCCGTTCCAAATCACGTTGCAAGCGATAAGAAATATAGTGTTCAGCAATGGTAATATAACCAGCACCAAGTAAACGGTGCTCAACCATTGACTGGATCATGCTGATCGTCGCACGTTCCACTTTAGCTTCTTCCAAATCCATCACAACTTTCTTGGTCACTTGCGCCAAGTTTTGGCGAAGATCATCCGTCAAGACATAAACTGTTTGTGCTGCCTTCAAAACAGCTTGATAGATTTTATCTGGGTCAAATTCTACAACTTCACCACTACGTTTAATGACTTCCATCTTATTCTCCTTGATCATCAATATACTTCTATTATCTTAATAAATAGGGGATTTGTCAAGAATCTAAGACATCAATAATCCGGACGAAGAACTCCCGTAATGATTTCTTTGGTTGCATGGTAATCCCCGTCTACTACAACCTTGATGATACGTTTCGCTTCTTCTGCCGGTGCTGGCACCAATGGCAAACGGGTTGGCCCTGCTTCAAATCCCATATAGTTCAAGACAGCTTTGACAGGAGCTGGACTCGGATAAGAGAAGAGAGCATTGACTTTAGGGATAAATTGACGTTGGATGGCCGCAGCCTTTTTAATATCATTGTGCTCAATGGCTTGGAACATCTCATACATCTCATCCCCATTTGTATGAGAGGCTACTGAGATCACCCCATCTGCACCAAGGTTCATAGCGTGGAAAGCATCTCCATCTTCCCCTGTATAGACGAGAAATTCTTCTGGCTTGTGTTCAATCAAGTAAGCCATATTAGCAAGAGTTGTACACTCTTTAACCCCGATAATGTTTGGATGTTCTGCCAAACGAAGCATGGTTTCAGGGGTCATTTCCACTACCACGCGCCCTGGAATATTGTAGATAATAATCGGAAGATTGGATGCATCCGCAATGGCTTTAAAGTGTTGATACATACCTTCTTGGGATGGTTTGTTGTAGTAAGGAACGATAGCCAATCCTGCTGCAAAGCCACCAAAAGCATCTACTTCTTTAACGAACTCGATCGAATCGCGAGTTTCATTGGTTCCGACACCAGCGATCAAAGGAACTCGACCATTGACAATCTTTTGTACAGCTGCAAAGAGCTCCAATTCCTCATCGTGGGTCAGGGTTGGACTTTCTGCAGTCGTTCCAGCTAAGAGAATCCCGTCTGTATGATGAGCCAAGAGGTGCTCGATCAAGGCAGGAAGAGCGTCAAAATTAATGGTCCCATCTTCATGGAAGGGGGTGATAAATGCAGTGATGATTTTACAATCTTTTAAATCACTATAAGACATAGAAAAACCTTTCTCTATATAAGAAAGAGGCTGGGGCATGCTTGCCTTTGCCTCATGATCTGTTCATAAAACAAGTTGATTTGCTAGGTAGCTGAGGAAGAAATCAAACTCTTCGAGTTACTGATTTCTGAATCGTGACGCAGTGGTTGATTGGAACTACTCATGTTTGCAACATTCGTACTTCCTAATCAACTGTGCGGGGGAAAAACTACGAAATCAAACTCTTCGAGTTACTGATTTCTGTTTTTCTCCCTATTTCAATTCAAACTTCAATTCAGCTGTTGGACGTACGAGTCCACGTTCATGAAGGGTTTCTGCGATTTGAACGGAGTTCCAAGCGGCACCTTTGAGGAGGTTGTCTGAAACCACCCACATGTGGATCCCTTTTTCAGCATCCAAGTCTTTACGGATACGTCCAACGAAAGTATCACGTGAACCGACAGCATTAACTGCTTGAGGATAGATTTGGTGAGCAACGTCGTCTTCAAGGACAGCACCTGGGAAGGCAGCAATCGCAGCTTTCACTTCGTCAATTGGTGCCACTTCTTTAGTTTCAATGTAGACTGACTCAGAGTGAGCTGACAAGACTGGAATCCGCACACATGTTGCTGAAACAGCAATGCTATCATCTTCCATGATTTTCTTGGTTTCATTCGTCATCTTCATTTCTTCATATGTGTAGTCATTATCTGTGAAGACATCAATTTGAGGAAGAGCGTTGAAGGCGATTGGATAGTGTTTCTTATCTCCACCTGAAGGCAAAATTTCAGCTTTGACATCACGTGGATTAACGCCGTCGTTTAAGACTTCCTTCAACTCACGTTGGGTTTCAAGAATTGCTCCCATACCAGCACCTGATACAGCTTGGTAAGTGGATACGATGATACGGTCCAATCCCCATTTTTGACGGACTGGCTCAAGAGCGACCATCATTTGGATCGTTGAACAGTTTGGACAAGAGATAATTCCGTTATGAGCATCAAGCGCATGTGCATTCACTTCAGGAACAACCAATGGGACATCCGGATTTTGACGGAAATAAGAAGTGTTATCCACCACCACTGCGCCTGCTTTCACAGCGTATGGTGCATATTTAGCAGATGTTGAACCGCCAGCTGAGAAAAGGGCAATATCAACCCCTTCGAAAGCATCTTCAGTCGTTTCTTCGATGGTCACGTCTTGCCCTTTAAATTGCAAGACTTTTCCTGCAGAACGTGCTGACGCAAGGTAGCGAATTTTGTCGATTGGAAGTGTTGATTCTTCCAACATTTTGATCATTTGAGCACCAACGGCACCTGTAGCACCGACAACAGCAACTGTGTATCCCATAGTAAATCCTCTTTCAAAATTTTCTAAAAATTGAGTATTTGTACTATTATACAATTTTTTGGCATAAATGAAAAGTACCAACAGTAGGAAAAAATCCTGATTCTAAGACCAGGATTTTTAATGGTTATTTATCATAAAAGCTCTTTAATTCAGGTCATAGTTCAAGTCACTTAAATCTTTCTTACCTTGTGTTTCTTCAGCAAGAAATGGAACTTGATGGATCCCCTTTACACCTGCTACGATAGACGCTGGAAAGGAAACAATTTCTTGATTGATGTGGCTGACATTACTGTTAACAATTCGCTTCGCTGCAGCAAGATCTTCATTTTCGTCAGCAATTTCCTTTTGTAGGGCCAAGAATTGGTTAGAAGACAAGAGCTCTGGATAGTTTTCACCGACTGCACGAATTTGTGCCAAGACATCATTTTGATTGGTAATGACTTGATTGGATTCTTGAATAGTCGCTCCTTGGCGTAAAGAAACTAAATCAGTGAAAATCTGTTGCTCGTGCTTTGCATAGGCTTTGGCTACTTTTAGCATTTCCGAAATGGTATCATAGCGTTTTACGAGGACGATATCAACCGTTCTCTTTGATTCTTCAATGGTCACTAGATAGCGATTGAGACGATTTCCTACACTAATAAACCAAATAGCCAATAGGGCAACAAATATGATTAAGCCGATAATGAGATTCATGATGCTTCTCCTTCAAAAATTGCTGTTATTTCTTTAATTAAAGCTAGTTCTCTGCATAATTTATGATATTCAGATACCAAAGATAGTTGATCAATATCTTCCGGTTTTTGGGGAGTCGGAAAGATATAGCGATCGGTATACAAAGAAATAAATAGTTTCTTGTCTTTCAAAAATACACACATGGCATTTTGAGAAATTTGTCGATCAAACCATTCCAACATCTTAGGGGTGAGAAATTTACGGGCAGACAGTTCGTCCGTGCAGTAGATATTGTAATTTTCGTTATTGCGAATATCCTCGGTTTCAATCTGCACTTCATCCCCTCTGGCTCCAGGATAAACCCCATTCACCTCCCTCTTAAAAAGAAAGGATTTCTTGGTCGGAACCACCCGAAGATGACCAGAGAAATTGATCGGTAGACATAAAGAGAACACTTGTCCAAGAAAATCTGTAACTTCCACATGTTCCGTCCTCGTATGTCCATTAGACGTCCGGTAACGAGTCTCCGTATGATGGGCATAGAGATTTGACACCGTTAGCTCTTTGTCATCATGAAACGATAGTTCTTTGAAACATAGAAAATCAGTCGATCGAGGACATAAATGCGAGAGAGCTTCAGAAGGGATGGAACCGTCCTCTTTGATCGAAGCCTTAGGAAAAACTTCCTTTAATACAGGCGACAGGATATCATCAAGATAGATCTCATCGTTCGAACGAATTCGATCCCCAAACAAGGCTTTTCGTTTTTTATATTGCGGCCAATAATACAAACCAACAACTAAAAGGATCAAAGGAATAGCTGCAAAACGCAATAAAATGAGAGACAGTATGGCGCAAATAATACCAAAAGATCGCAAAACATTCCACTGAAGATTGTTCTTCATCTGTTCTCGGATCAATCCGATGGCATCCTGAAATTGTTTGGAGTTTTCAAGCTCTTCAATTTTTTGCGAATAGTCTGTAGATGCTGAATCATTAGAATGATAGAAATCTCCCAATCAACTCCACTCCTTTCTGACCTAGGCACTTTACTATATTATAACACCAACATAACTTTGTAGCAACTGTATTATAATAGTTTTGGTATTTTGAAGGTACAAAAAAATCCTGATCCGAAGACCAGGATTTGAGGCACCTTTCGGTGAGAACAGCCGGTTCACACAACTGTTCAAGGTCCGCTCCTGCGTTACAATTGAATGTAGACCTCCTCAGCGCAAAAGGCTCCTAAGAGCCAATCGACTCATCGCATGAATCTAGTTTACCATGAACATCCACAAACTGTCAAGAAGGTAAGTACTTGCTTCCTTCCCGAATGCTTAATGGTGACAACTGATCTCGATAGCGGTCGATAAAGACCCCTACCCAATCCGGATTGACCTTGGAATAGTTGCGTAAGCTCCAGCCAATTGCCTTATTTATAAAGAACTCGCTTTGACCTAGATTATTGAGGATCACTTTTTCTAACAAATCCGTATCTGTTTTTTCTTTCCTCATAAGCTGGTGATCAATGGCAATCCGCCTCAACCAAAAGTCCTGATCCCTACTCCAATCCAGCATAACCTGTTTGGTTTCTGGATATGTGAAAGTAATCTCTCCGATGATGCGGTCCAACTGATCAATACTATCCCACCAGGACTTGGTTTGAGCCAATTCCTTTAGCTTTGGAAAATCTTCAGGTCTAAGCTCCTTCTTCTTTTTATCCAGATAATCCATAGCAATATATTGAAACTCACGATAAGGTTGCTGCCAACACTCTTCCACAAAAGTCCAATCAATTGGATCCTTTATGAAAGGTTTAAAAAACTCTCTTTCAATCTTTTTGAGAATTGGTTTTTGAACGCCAAGAAAGCTGAATTTATTTTTCATATAAGCTTCCATTGCTGGGACTTTCGCTGGATCAGCTTGGTCTTCTAACAATTTCAAAAGAATTTTTGTATCCATATGATTCCTCCTTTTTTACATCAAAGGTCCAATCAAAGAAAAGAGATAGCCACCCAGACGATGAGCTATAGGCATTTTAGACAAGCTATCCAGAGTAACTTCCTCTGAGAGAGCCTGGGTTTTCTCAAAATCTTCTTCAATCTTAAGCACTTCCAGATTTTTGTAGAGATAAACCCCATCTTCAAAATTTTGATAGAGACTTCGGTAGTCTGTATTAATGGTTCCTACCACCGCTTGTTGGCTATCAGAAACATAAACCTTAGCATGGACAAAGCCTGGGGTATAACGGAAAATACGGACGCCAGCATCCAAGAGCACTTTAAAATAGGTCGTCGCAATATCAAAGGCATACTGTTTATCTGGAATCCCTGGCATAATGATCCGAACATCTACTCCTCGTTTGGCCGCAAAAGTCATGGCTCTAACCAATTCGTCATCCAAGATCAAATAAGGGGTCATGATGTGAACATAATCGGTCGATGTATTCAGTAAATGAAGATAAACATCCTCAGCCACTTTGTGATAGGTCAATGGTGAATTGCCATAAGGGAGTACAAAGCCCTGGCTCTTTCTTTGTTGAGGTTTTTCTTGTAGATAGTGCTCCATATCCGCTTTATCTTCTATTCCAGTCACTGTCCACATGGTCAAAAAGAGAGCTTTTAGCGTTTGAACTGCTGAACCATCTAATCGAAGGGCCGTGTCCTTCCAATGACCAAAGTGTTCTCGTTTATTGACATACTCATCAGCGATATTAACGCCACCAGTATAAGCAACTTGACCATCAATCACTGTAATCTTTCGATGGTCTCGGTAATTGTAATAGGTTGATAGAATAGGCTTGACTGGTGAGAAGGCCTGGGCTTTAATCCCAACCTTGTGCAATCGCTCGATATAATCGTAGGACAAGGTAGTCATCTCATTCATCCCATCAAACATGACACGAACATCCAGACCTGCCTTGGCCTTCTCCTCTAAAATGGCTAAAATCTCACCCCACATGATCCCTTCGTCAATAATGAAATATTCCATGAAGATATAACGCTCCGCCCTTTTCAAATCCTCCAACAAGGCTGGAAGCATGTCATCTCCAAGTGGAAAATAGGTAACCTCTGTGTCTCTGTAGATAGGAAACTGTGCTGGACTATGCTCCAAAAAATAAGCTAATTTCTGTAATTGGCGATCACTTTGGGATAAATAATCAGCAACTCCTGGATCGGTGCTTAGATAGTCGGATGCCTGCACTGTAGCATCCTCAAGTCGTTTTTTCAAGCGTCTTACACCCAAATCAGCTAACGAAAAATAGAGCAGAGCCGTCCCAAAAATTGGAAAGAGGGCAATGATAATCACCCAGGACAGTTTGGAACGAGAATCCATGGAACGATTGAGCAAGTAAAAGAAGGTAAAGACACTCAACAAGTGTTCCCATAAGATAATGGATGGGAAATGCTCTTGTAGACTGAGATATGAAAAGACAAGAAAGGCCAATTCCAGTAAGAAGAACAGAAGAATGGGAACCTTTCGGTTAAGTAGAATTTTAGCCCATCTTGAGGCCTTTTGAGGTAACAGTCTAGCACTTTGTTCTTGAGTCATAAAAACCTCTTTCGTATAAAAACATCTTCTATGCTGAATAATTTATGGATTGTTTCAAGTGATATGGAGCTTTCATTTCATTTAGCTACTACTCCTTATCAGCTCTTACTTGATTTTTCTCACCGGCCCTTCGATCGTCTTTTGCATCCAGACGATATCATGCCATTTGTTAAACTTATAGCCAATCTTTGGGAAATGAGCCACTTGGACATACCCTCGCTTTTCATGCATGGAAATGCTCGCTTCGTTCGGAACTGCGATACAAGCCAGAAAGCGTAAATAGCCTCGTGATTGCAACTCCTCTTCTAAGGCCGTATAAAGGGCCGATCCAATCCCTTGTCCACGCGCTTCTTTTGCTACATAAATAGACAATTCAGTGGTCCAATCATAGGCAGCGCGTGCATAATAGGTCGAAGCATAGGCATACCCCACAACTTTCCCATCCACTTCTGCGACCAAATAAGGAAATTGGGTCAGCGTTTTTACGATGCGACTTTCAAATTCCTGGACAGTCGGCACATCAACCTCAAAGGTAATGGCTGTCTCTGTCACATAAGGTTGGTAAATCGCTCGGATAGCTGCTGCATCGCTGAGCTGAACGGGTCGAATCATTATGGTGGCCTCCTCATTAGATTATACCTAGTATACCGATATGCCTTCTCACTGTCAATGAAGGACTAGCAGCAAGCAAAAAATCCTGGAATTGTATCCAGGATTTCCATCCTTCTTAAACCGTTTGACTTAATCACAACATCCGGTAAAGGAATAAAGCACTCGGAGCCTTCAAAAAGCTCTTTTGCTTGGAATTTGTTGCTTTTAGCACATAGTTAGGTTTGACTGTTTTGGTGACTGTCTTAGCCTGTTTAAGATTCAGGCCGGTTTGTTTTTTAGACGGTTGAAGGGAAGCTTTAACTGCGCCTGCTTGAAGGGGTTTTTCTTTCACCTTCAAGGCTTGTACAACTGGTTTTGAAGCAGGAGCAGATAGTCCTGCTTGAGCTGAATGAGAGAGTTGACTCATGGTTTGATTGTTTCTGACTTCGACATGGTTTAGGATACCTCCATTTGGATTGAGGTGATCGGTCACACCTGTATCAAATGGCGCTACAAATACATTGTCCTCAATGGTGACATTTTTAATATCTCCATAGCGCGTTTCAACATCAATCGATCCACGATGCTTGTTGTAGATATCGCTCTTCGTCCCTGTACGCTCCAAGAGATTGTGGTGAACCCGAATTCCTTCTTCATTCAAATCAAAGTTATGGCCCTTAAAGACAGTTGTCAAGCGAATTCCGGCATCCCCGATATTGTCTTTAATCCGATTGTAGGCAATTTCATGGCCTTTTCCACCAAAGATTCCCACACCTCCAGCGCGCCAACCGAGTTCAATCGTATTGTGCAAGAATTTATTATTTTCTGCTACTGCTGATTCTGTTCCATCCGCAATACTTGACCAGCTGGCTAGTCCGTCATCTCCATTTCCACGGATACTAGAATTGCGGACAATCGAATTCTTAGTCCCTTGGGCAAAGTTGACGCCGTCAGCCAGGTTATTGCGCAAACGGACATTTTCTACTACTAGACCATCTGTGTACTTCATATCATTTTTTCCAGCATAATCGCCAATCCACATGCCGACTTCAAAATGTTCGGCCCAAATATCGTGAATATGAGAATTCTTCCCTGGCGTTCCAGAAATGGCCTTGTACTGAGCATTTTCACCATAGCGTGAACGGAGGTTGGAGGATAGATAGACATCGCTAAATTCAACATGGTTGTCTTGGTGAAGGAAGTCAAATCCACCGCCACCAGCTTGGTCACTAGTAAAATGCAGTTGGGTATGCCAGATACCAGCCCCTGAAATCTTCATATCAGAAGCATCGATACCGACTTTTCGATTGAGATTAAATCGCCCAGCTGGGATATAGACATTTTTACCGGTTTGTTTTGCCTCATAAATCGCATCATAGAGGGCCTGGCTGTCATCGGTATCATCATTTGGCGTAGCTCCTTTAGAAATGATATTGATGGCATTGTCTCCCTGAGCAATCGGGTCCGGAGCTTGCTCAAATTCCACAAAGTCAAGGCCGTAATGGACGTCGTCTGCTTTGTTTTTTACGAGTGAAACCACATCTCCTTTTTGAAGTTGAATGCCTGGAAGCAGGCTATGCACTTCGTCAAATTGGAAGCGGGCACGTGTATCAGCCTGTGCACTATCGTGTACACCTTTGTCATTCAAATACTGCCAGTTAGATGAGGACGAAAGATTCAATTGTTGAACACTATGACCATTCACCTGTACATCGAGTTGTCCACTTGCGCCATCTGGTACCGTGTAGCGTACGGTTAAAGCATTGGCTGGTTCATTGACCTTAAAGGAAACACCATCTCCCTTTTCTTTTAAAGCGACATAAGTCTGATCAGAAGCTTCAATAGCTGTTGAGTGACTGTCTTGAGACTGCTCCACCTCTGCATTTCCAAGGAGATCTCCTTTGTCAGCCTCATAACGGGTGTAAGGCATAGATGCTCCATATTTGCTGGTATCTACTTGAGAACTTGCGGGATCAGAGGTTGTCGCTTCTTGCCCTTGTGTTTGGACTTGTGCCTGCTCTCCAGCTTGATCAGCTGCCACAGATTGTCCAGTCAAAAAACAAGCCCCCATGATCGCAATCACGACAGAAAAGACTCCAAGCTTAGACTTGCGAATACCAAAAACGATATCTTTGTTTAAATGATTCATCACACATTTCTCCTTTTATTTTTTACAACAATTCTATCCTAATAAAAATTATCATGACAAACAAGGTGAATTGTGTGAATATTCTGTATCAATTTGTTGCAGATATGTTAACCTTTTTATGTAGTAATAAAAGTGAGTAAGAAAAAGAGGCTGAGAATGCTTTCTCAAACCTCTTTCGATGACACAAGCTTATTCGGCTTTTTTATTTGAAAATTGGCTATTGTAGAGCTCATAGTAGAATCCTTTGTCTGCCAACAAGGATTGGTGATTTCCTTGCTCGATGATTTGGCCATCTTTGAGGACAAGGATTTTATCTGCTTCTTGAATGGTAGACAGGCGGTGAGCAATGACAAAGCTAGTCCGGCCTTTCATCAAATTCTTCATCGCTTTTTGAATCAAGAGCTCTAAACGCGTATCGACAGAAGACGTCGCTTCATCCAAAATCAAGATTTTAGGATCAGCCAGGAGCGCACGAGCAATCGTTAGGAGTTGCTTTTGCCCTAGAGAAATATTGCTAGACTCCTGGTTCATTTCCATATTATAACCACCAGGAAGCGTTCTGATAAAGTGATCAACATTAGCTGCCTTTGCAGCTTCAACAATTTCTTCATCCGTTGCGTCTAGGTTACCAAAGCGAAGATTTTCTTTGATGGTTCCCTCGTACAACCAGGCATCCTGAAGTACCATCCCAAATTGCTTACGGTAATCTTGGCGAGACAGATGGCGAATATCATGACCATCCACCGTAATCGATCCCGCAGTCACATCGTAAAAGCGCATGAGCAGATTAATCAGGGTTGTTTTCCCTGCTCCGGTAGGTCCGACAATAGCCACCATTTCACCTGGTTTCACTTCTAGGTTAAAATCACGAATCAAGGGTTTATCCGCTACATATTGAAAATCAACATGTTTAAAGCTAACTTGCCCTGTCAAATCTCCAGAGAGTGTTTCTGTCACATCTGCCACTTCATCTGGTTCATCCATGACTTGGAAAATCCGATCTAGTGACGATTTGGCACTTTGGAGTTGGCCGGCTAATTGGGTCAAGTTTTGAATGGGTTGATTGATCTGCCAGACATACTGAACGAAGGCTTGCATATTCCCGACTGTCAAACGACCCGCTACCACTTGCAAGCCCCCCATCAAAGCGATCATCAGATAGGTCAAATCTGAAATCCCATTTAAAATCGGCATCATTAAGCCGGAAATGAAGTTGGCCTTGAATCCTACCTTTTGTAGATGATGGGTAATATCATGAAACTCTTCCTGGGAAGATTTTTCTCGGACATAGAGCTTAAGGACATTAAAACCTGTTAAATTTTCTTGAACGAAGCCGTTCATTGCTCCCAAAACATCTGCCTGCTCTTTAAAGTAAGGCTGAGATTTTTTCATGATAAATCGAGCACTGAAATAAGTGATCGGAATGGACAAGATCACCACCATCCCTAATTGGATATTTAAGTACAAGACCATGCTGATGACAAAGAGCAAGGTAAAGATAGCATTGACGATTTGTAAAAAGGACTGTTGCAAGGCATTAGAGACGGTTTCGACATCGCTAGTAAAACGTCCGAGCAAATCTCCAAACTGATGCTGGTCAAAATAAGAAACCGGAATGTGATTGATTTTATGAGACAAATCATTTCGCATGTCCTGAACGGTTTTTTGAACAGCATTGGTCATGAAATAGTTGGAATAATAAGATCCCAACTCATAGAGAACCCCACGGAATAGATAGAGCGTCATAATGATCGCGATATAGGAGGTGTTAAGACCAGCTCCCGCAAGGCCTTTTGCCATATCCATGAGATTTTTTGTCAACTCAGTAATGGCAAGTCCCAAAACAAAGGGTTCGACAACACTCATGACGACACTCAGGATTTTTAAGAAAATGGACAAGCAAACTTCCAAGCGATAGGCTCTCAAGTAAGTCCATAGTCTAGAAAAACTGTTTTGTTCTTGTTTCATCTGCTTCTCCTTTCTATTCCTCTGTTAATGATGGACTATCGAGCTGCGAATTGGCAATTTCACGATAGATCTCATTGCTTTCCATCAATTCATCGTGGGTTCCTCGACCAACGATCTCCCCTTGGTCCAAGACAATAATTTGATCCGCATCCATAATGGTTCCCACGCGTTGCGCTACGATCAAGACGGTCGCATCTCCTGTGACTTCTTTGAGACGCTTCCGCAAAGTGGCATCCGTCTTGTAGTCTAAGGCAGAGAAGGAATCATCAAAAATAAAGACATCTGGATCTTTGACAACGGCACGAGCGATGGATAAGCGTTGTTTTTGACCACCTGAAAGGTTGCTACCACCTTCTGCCAAATGGGTATCAAAGCGTTCCTCACGACTGTCGATAAATTCCTTGGCTTGGGAAATTTCAGCCGCTTGTTCTAGCTCTTGTACAGAGGCATCTTCTTTCCCATAACGAAGGTTCTCAGCAATGGTTCCTGTAAAGAGCAAGGCCTTTTGCGGAATAAAACCAATCTTTTGGCGAAGGGCTTTCAGATTGTAGTCACGGACATCTACACCATCCACCAAAATTTTCCCTAGGGTGACATCATAGAATCGAGGAATCAACTGCACAAGTGAAGATTTTCCAGAACCGGTTGAGCCAATAAAGGCAATGGTTTCGCCAGGTTGGGCTTGAAAGGAAATGTTGTGGAGAACCGGACTCTCCGTCTCACCTGGATAAGCAAAGGTGACATTGTCAAATTCCAAATAGCCACGAGATGCTGTTTCTGTTACACCATTCTCATTTGGATCGATCGAAATGGGCATGTCCATGATTTCCTTGAGCCGACGACTAGAAACCGCAGTCCGAGGATACATAGTAAAGAGATTGGCTAAAAAGAGGAAGGATAAGAGCGCGTGGAAGCTATACTCAATAAAGGCAACCAGATCCCCAATTTTCAAACTACCGTCATGAAGAGGATCCAAAGCAAACCAGACAATCGCCACAATCATAGCAATGATGATCTGCACAAACAGGGGTTCTGTCAAACCAGTTAGTTTGAACAATTTATTCGAGTTTTCCGCATAGACTTCATTTTCAGCCGCAAATTTATCCTCTTGGAATTCTTCGCGGGCAAAGGCACGAATCACACGAAGTCCAGTCAAATTTTCACGTGCAAACTGGTTGAGATGGTCGAGTGTCTTTTGTTGCTTCTCAGAAAGAGGACGTGTCTTAACTGCTACATACCAGACGACGACAGCAAGAAATGGTACAGAAACCGCTACAATCCACGCTAAAGAAGGACTGGTCGTCAGAATCAAGAGAACACTGGAAACCATCATCAAGGGTGTGATGACCCCCATCTTCAACATAGAATCCGCAAACTGCATCAAAACAAAGGCATCAGAAGTCAAGCGAGTGACCAATGACGATACCCCAATTTGCTCATACTCGTGATGCGAGTACTCCTGTAACTTAGCATAGAGGTCATTGCGCATATCACGGACCATAGTGGTCGTTAGTTGACCAACCGCGTAAGACAAGATAATCCGCCCCAAAATCCCAAGCAAAATAATCGCAAACATGACCCAGCCCCAGAAATAAAGCCGATCCACATCACGCGGGTTAATCCCCTCATCAATCATGCGAGCTAGAATCGTTGGCAAGCCCAAATTGACAATAACAAACAGGACCGCTGAAAATAGATTCAGGGCTAGCCACTTGGGATACTTTTTCAAGTAAGACCAAATATATAGCATAGATGATTCTCCTTTTTCATAAATAATAACCTTGATCACACAGAAAAGAGGGAGCGAGACGAAATCATTTTCAAAGAAAATCATTCCTGCCCCAGTCCCATCTGTATTCTTATTTATTATATCAAACCAGTCATAAAAGTAAAGCAAAAGAGCAGGTTTCCCCGCTCTTCACTTGAATTATTTCGTGCGTTTGAGTTTTGCATTTTTAAGAATCATAAGATCCCCTTGGTTGCTATTACTTAACTTAGAAAGATCAAATGTCAAATAGTCACCATCGACCTTATATGTAATCTTTTCTCCACTACCATCATTTGACGAGATTGTTTTCTCTTTTTGATTGATTTTGACATCATAAGATCGCTCATTCTTTTGACCAGCGACTTCACCCGCGATGCTGAGGGTTCCTTTAGAATCTTTGATCTTAATAGAAACTTCAAAATTAATAACGTCTCCAATAGACTCTAATTGACTACCTGATAAGCCCTGCTCCTCAAGAATTTTCTTGAGTTCAGTTTTTGATGGTTTGTAGACATAAGTCCCATTATCACTTTTGGCACCACATGCCACCAAGAGGACGGCTGCAAAAACTGCAACGAAAGCTAAAAGAATACGTTTAATATTTTTCATAATCAATCTCCTAATGTATTTTATAATGAGATTTTACCACTATTTTCATACCGATTCAAGATGTTTTAAAGAAGAAAAAGAGCAGATCCCCTCTGCCCTTCTCTTGTATTATTTTGTACGTTTGAATTTAGCGTTTTTGAACATTTCCAAAGCGGCCTCATGACCTGAACTCTTTTCACCAGATAAATCAAAAGTGAACACATCGCCTGAAACTTTGTATTTAACCTTCTCACCTTCACCTGTTTTAGATTGAAGAGTTTTCTTTTGTTGGTCAACTTTCATATCAAATGATTGGTCAGTCTTTTGTCCCATCATTTCACCTTTAATTTTAAGGCTACCTGTTTTATCTTTAATGGTCACTGAAACTTCCAATTTAACATTGTCGATCAATGCATCTACACTTGAACTTGGAGCACCTTGTTCTTCAAGGATTTCCTTCACTTCAGTTTTTGATGGTTTGTAGACATAAGTCCCGTTATCACTTTTGGCACCACATGCCACCAAGAGGACAGCTGCAAAAACAGCTACTACAGCCAAAAGAATACGTTTAAAGTTTTTCATAACTTCTCCTTTTTAGTTAGATTCACCCTATTATATCAACAATTCAGACACACGGCAATGAAATATTACAAATGTAATACTCTTGTAATATATTTATCAACTAATATTAAACGATTAAAAATGCAGGATCCGTACCTACCATTTCTTTTATTTGATCTTTTTAAATTTCGCGTATTTTATGAAATTTATATAGGTGTCGGAATTACTCATGCCAGAATCACTTACATCTTTAATTGTTAATACCCCACCAGAAATTTGATAAGTAATTTTAGTCTTACTATATTCACTTTCCAATATAATTGTTTTAGTTTTTTGATCAACCTTAAAATCATAGGGTAGATTGGTATTTTGAACATTTGATTTTATCTGAACCTTTATGAGGCCTGTTTTGTCCTTAATGATTATCGAAACCTTAAATTTATAATCATCTGAAATGATATAAGCAAGTTGACTTGGTAGCATCTCCCTCACTTCTTCTGTTGAGGGTTCGAATACATAAGTCCCATTATCACTGTTTAGACCACAGGCTACCAAGAGGACTGCTGCAAAAACAGCACCTAAAGCCAAAAGAATCTGTTTGAAAATTTTCATACCTTCTCCTTAGTTCATAGAATATCCCTATTATAGCAACAATCTTGTTGTATCTCAATGAAATATTTGATGATACAGGGCTTGTAAAAATCATAAAAGAAAGAATGCATAAAAAAACCGAGGCCTAAACCTCGGTTTTCATTTTGATTGGAAACTCTATTACTTAAGAGTAACTGAAGCTCCAGCTTCTTCCAATTTAGCTTTAAGTTCTTCAGCTTCAGCTGCAGCAACACCTTCTTTGATAACGCCAGGTGCACCATCAACAAGTTCTTTAGCTTCTTTAAGACCAAGACCAGTGATTTCACGTACAACTTTGATAACGCCGACTTTCTTGTCGCCTGCAGATGTCAATTCGATATCGAATGAATCTTTAGCAGCACCTGCGTCAGCAGCACCAGCTGCAGCAACAGCTACAGGAGCAGCTGCAGTTACACCAAATTCTTCTTCGATAGCTTTTACAAGGTCGTTCAATTCAAGGATTGAAGCTTCTTTAATTTCAGCAATAATGTTTTCAATGTTCAATGCCATTGTTATTTCCTCCAAATAAGTTTTAATTTTATGTTTTTATTTTTTTGTAGCTAGGCTACGCTGCGTAGCTTAAGATTAAGCTGCGTCTTCTTTGTTGTCTGCAACCGCTTTGACTGCAAGAGCAACGTTGCGCACTGGCGCTTGAAGTACAGAAAGGAGCATAGAAAGAAGTCCTTCGCGGTTTGGAAGAGTTGCAAGTGCAAGAATCTCTTCTTTAGATGCGACAGCGCCTTCGATTGCACCACCTTTAATTTCAAGTGCTTCAGCGTCTTTTGCAAAATCGTTCAAGATTTTCGCAGGTGCGATAACATCTTCGTTAGAAAATGCTACTGCAGAAGGTCCAACGAATACAGATGCAAGATCTTCAAGACCAGCTTTTTCAGCTGCACGACGCAAGATTGAGTTTTTGATAACTTTAAACTCAACTTCGCTTCCGCGAAGGTTGCGACGGAGAACTGTATCTTGCTCAACTGTCAAACCGCGAGAATCTACAACGACGATTGATGCAGCAGCTTTCATTTTTTCAGCTACCACGTCAACAAGTTCCGCTTTTTTAGCAATAATTGCTTCACTCATTAGTGTGTTCACCTCCGTAATTATTTTGCTTGGGGAATTTTTCCAAAAGAAAAACGCGCCCAAACCTAGACACGAAAGTACAATACGCTTCTTTTAATTGATACGTTTTGTCCTCGGTAGGATCTTTATGAGTCGAGCTCCCCTACTGTCTTAGGCAGTTTTTTCAAACCGTAGATTAGTTTATCATATATAAAAAAAGAATGCAAGTACTTTTGCAAACTTTTTTTATATTTTTTAATCGTTATAAAGACTCTTAATATTATTCAACCAAGCATAGGCTAGTCCCATGAGGACCCCTCCTCCTACCCAGTTGGCAAAGAAGGTTACGCTATAATGACGTAAAATATTTAAAAACTCAAAATGTGGCAATTGGCTAGAAACAGAATTAAAGCTCAATAATGAGAAGGAAGCAAAGTTTGCAGCCAAGTGTTCATTGGTCATAAAGACAAACATATAAATAGCAGAGAGGGCTAAGAGCACCTTGGCTGTTTCATCTTTAAAATATAGATAAGAAAGAATAGCAATATTTACAAAGATATTGGCAATAATCCCTTCAAAGAAAACCACTTGATTGCTTCGTTGGAGTTTATTTTCTGCCACCGTAGCTAGGAAACCTTTTGGATCAATATGTGCAAAGGCAGTTGTTTGATTGAAAAGAAAAGCGACGATTAAAGCACCAATTAAATTAAAGAAGGTACAATAAAGAAGAATTTCCAGAGCTTTCTTCCAATGAATCTTCTTTAGATAGGTACCCGCCGTCAAATACATCATATTTGAGGTGGTTAATTCCGCATTTAAGAATAAGAGGTAAACCAAGCCCCAGGCAAAGATGAATGGAAATAGAAAACGACCCAATCCAGGTACAAAAGTATTTAATAAGTCAGCTGCAACTGCTCCGACCGCCGTACTTAAAGTAAGAAATCCTCCAGCAAAAATAGAACGGACTGCATAGCGCGTTTTAGATTTCTGATAGAGATCTTCCTTCTTATTACACGCCGCTCCTACTTTTTGAATGAAATTAGATTCAGACATACTATTCTCCTTATATAATGTTTGTGAATAAAATCATTATAACATAGAGAGAAAAGAATGAAAAGGTTTTCAGGGAGAATTATTATTTTTTCATCACATACGTTTTATATCGAATATCACTGTGTGCTAAAAACAAATAAAAAAACAGGCATCTGCCTGTTTTAGTTTTAATAATTCAAACGGTTCGCCCAAGCGATATCCAAATTCAAGATTTCTTGTGAAGTGAACTGTTGACGATATGGATTGTATACCGAACCTGTAATACCACCTTGAACATTTGGTGAATCGTATTGAGTTAAATTATAAGTTTCAATGATGTTATTAAGTTTTGCATAGTAGCTTGTGTCTGTCGCATAAACCCCTGTCAACGCTGCTGTTGCATCTTGATAACTAGAGGTGTTGCTCTTCCAAGCACCTGCAAAATGTCCTTGTTTCAAAACAGCTACATAGTCTTGCAATGATTCATAGTAAGATGGGTAAGAACGAAAAGCGTCATTAATCGTATAGGCATTTCCAGCACCGTCATCTTCCCAAGTTTGCATCACTGCGGATTGACCAGCATAACTTCCTTTAATCCCGAAAAGGTTGTAATGTGGATAAGAAGACAAGCCAGACTGACCTGATCCACTTTCAAGGATAGCTTGTGCGATCATAACGGAAGCATAAAGGTCATTCTCTTGACCGAGCTGACGAGCTGACTCACCAATTTGTGAGATGAAAGCTTCAGTAGGGTCTGAATAAGCTTGGTAAGTTCCATCATTAGCGCCAACTGATGTGACGTGCTCGCTCATGGCAGCAGCAAATGTCCCCACTGCTAATACAGAAACGAACAAACCAAATAATTTCGTTTTATTCCGTATTTTCTTTTTCATAATACAATTTATCTCCAATTAATTTTTTATCATCTTTTATCTTTATAGAGATTATACCATATAAATAGAAGAAAACAAAGGCACTTATATTACACTTGTATTACAATTGCGAGATAAATCCAAAACAAAAATGACATTTTCATGTCATTTCAATTTATTTCGTAAAACGCATTTTCTAAAATAGCATCCCATGACTCCTCTAGTCCTTCCCTGGTTACAGAAGAAAAGACGATAAAGGTGTCAGCTGGATCAAAATCTAGTTTTTTCTTGATGATCGATTCGTGTTTGTTCCATTTTCCACGCTGAATCTTATCTGCCTTAGTCGCTACCAAGATTACGGGAATTTCGTAGTACTTTAAGAATTCATACATCTGAACATCATCTGCTGAAGGTTCGTGTCGAAAATCAACTAGGCTAACGACTGCTTTTAAGTTCTCCCGGCTAGTGAGATATTCTTCGATCATCCTCCCCCACTTCTCGCGCTCTTTTTTAGAGACACGTGCATAGCCATAACCAGGTACGTCTACCAAACGGAGTTTATCATCAATATTGAAGAAATTGAGCAATTGGGTTTTTCCTGGTTTACCAGATGTTCTGGCTAGGTTCTTTCGATTTAAGAGAGTATTAATAAAAGAAGACTTGCCGACATTTGATCGACCGGCAAGTGCAACTTCTGGAATCTCATCTTGAGGATAATGACTCTTATTTGCAGCGCTTAAGAGGATATCCGCATTATGTGTGTTAATTTCCATATTTTATCTTTCTAGGCTGTTTCAAGAACTGGTTTTTCTGTTCCGTCAACAGCTTCTTTTGTGATTCGGACAAGTTTTACATCTTCTTGACTTGGAATTTCAAACATGACATCCATCATGGTTTCTTCAATAATCGAACGAAGACCACGAGCTCCAGTCTTTCTTTCAATAGCTTTATTCGCAATCTCTTGAAGGGCTTCATCGTCAAATTCCAATTCAACATTATCATAAGAGAGCAAGGTTTGGTATTGTTTTACCAAGGCATTGCGTGGCTCTTTTAGAATACGGACAAGGTCGTCAACCGTCAATTGCTCAAGAGCCGCAAAGACTGGAAGACGTCCAATCAATTCTGGGATAATTCCAAATTTTTGAATATCTTCTGCTACAATTTCTTGCATGTAAGAGCTGGATTCATCGATGGCTTTATTGTTCTTACCGAAACCGATGACTTTTTCACCGAGACGTTGCTTAACAATTTCTTCGATTCCGTCAAAGGCTCCTCCTACGATGAAGAGAATATTCTTGGTATCCACTTGGATCATCTCTTGTTGAGGGTGTTTGCGTCCCCCTTGTGGTGGAACACTAGCGACGGTCCCTTCGATGATCTTCAAGAGAGCTTGTTGCACCCCTTCACCAGAAACGTCACGTGTGATCGAGACATTTTCACTTTTCTTAGCAATCTTATCGATTTCATCGACATAGATAATGCCTCGTTCTGCACGCTCGATGTTAAAATCAGCCGCCTGAAGAAGTTTCAAGAGAATGTTTTCAACGTCTTCACCCACATAACCAGCTTCTGTCAAGGCTGTTGCATCTGCAATGGCAAATGGGACATTCAAGCTACGTGCTAAGGTTTGGGCCAAGAAAGTCTTACCTGAACCAGTAGGGCCAATCATGAGGATGTTTGATTTTTGCAATTCAACATCTGTCTCGTCTTCGCGCGTATCGTGGAAGTTGATGCGTTTGTAGTGGTTGTATACCGCTACAGCAAGGGCACGTTTTGCACGATCTTGACCGATCACATAGTGGTTCAAGATATTGAGCAATTCGATCGGTTTTGGAACTTCGCTAAGGTCTGCAAGAACTTCTTCTGCTAGCTCCTCACGGATAATTTCTTGTGCTAACTCAACACATTCATTACAGATAAACGCATTGTTTCCTGCAATGATTTTTTGGACTTCATCTTGACTCTTTCCGCAAAATGAACAATAAACCATCATATCATTATTTTGATTCGTTGGCATGTATTTCCTCTTTCTGTCATTTTCTGTTTCTATTTAGTTTAAAATAAGGTCATGTAAAAGGCGTGAATGGAATTCACAAGATTGGTAAAAGCATTTAGTAAGAATAAAATAGCGAGGCCAAACCGTTTTTTACGAAAGGTTTGTAAGGCGCAAATCAAACAGATGACGCATAAGACAGCTGTAAAAAAACCAAAGACACTTCGCTCCATTAGTCTAAATCCTTTCTCTTATAATAGTTGACCGTGAAATCGTATGGATTTTTCTCATCTTTTGAATGGGGAACTTGACTGACTTTTTCATAGTGACTCTTTTCAAATTTTGGTGCAAGTGTATCTCCATCAATCGTTGCATGAATCATGGTCTGGATCAATTCTTCTAACTGGTCAGAAAAGAGCTTTAAAATCTGACTGCCACCGATAATATAAAGATTCTTCTCTTGGTTCTGGTACCAGTCCAAGACTTCTTCTTTGCTGTGCATGACGAGTACAGCATCGTTTTCAGGATCATAGGCTTGATCTTGCGTTAAGATAATGCTGGTCCGACCTGGTAGAACCCGTTTTTTCATACCATCAAAGGTCACTCTTCCCATGAGAATCGCTTGCCCCATGGTTGTTTCTTTGAAATGCTGAAGCTCAGCTGGCAGGTGCCAAGGCATCACTTGGTCCTTTCCAATAATGCCATTTTCAGTTTGAGCCCAGATACCAATTATCTTTTTCATTCTCTCATCCTTTACACTGATACTTCTATTTTATCAAATTTTCTTATAAAAGACTGATTTCAACTATCTAGTTTGGAGGATATTTTTTAAATACAAACAGAAAAAAACCGCGAGATTTTCGCGGTTTTTCTTAGCCACAAGTTAGCTTAGTCTTCTTTTTTGCGTTTTGCAAATCCGAATAATGACAGACCTGCTAAAGCACTAAAGATTGCAAGACCAGCAGTAGAAGATTCTTTTGTTCCTGTGTTTGGAAGTTGTGCAGTAGGATTTTGTGGATCGATATACTTCACTTCTTCTTTCGTTTCTGGAACGACAGGAATCGTTGGTTCTTCTGGTTTTGGTTGTGGAGTAGGTTGTGGTTCTGGTGTTGGTTGCGGTTGTGGTTGTGGAGTAGGCTGTGGAGTAGGCTGTGGCTGTGGCTCTGGTGTCGGAGTTGGATCCGGCATTGGAGTTGGTGTCACAGTCTTCTTGTAGATATGTTGAGTGTTTCCATCTTTATCTACAACAGTCTTCACGAAGTCATAACCTGGGATATCCTTCTTCGGTTGTTCCCCATCTTCTGTTGGGTTACCTGGGATTGGGTCCCCATTTTCGTCTACATATGAAGTCGTAACTTTTTCATAGACGTGTTCTGTATCACCATTAGGCAATTTCTTCGTTTCCACAAAGCGGTAACCTGGAATTTCAGCTTTTGGTTCTTCTCCATCAACTGTAGGATATCCTGGGATTTCCTTACCTTCTTTATCAACAAACTTAGTGATTGGAAGGACAGTTGGTGTGTAAGTTGCAGAAGCTTTTGTTCCGTTCACATCTTCACGAACCACTGTCACTGCTGGTGCAGTTCCTGTGAATTCAGGTTCTGGTGTGAAGGTTACAGTTCCGTCTGCTGCCACTGTGTAAGTACCAACACCTGGAATTTTCTTCGTAGTTGAACCATCTTCAAATGTTGCTGGAACTTTGTCATTCATTGGTACACGGCTATCACCTTCTGTGAAGGTTGGTTTGCCTGTTTGGGTTTGACCCTTCTTACCAATTGAAGTAACTGGCTCTGCAGTTGGTGTAACTGGTGTTACAGTTGGTGTGTAAGTAGCGGTAATTGGTGTACCGTTCTTATCAACACGTTTCACTGTTACGCCTGTAGCAGTTCCTGTGAATGATTTTTCTGGTACGAAGGTTACGGTTCCGTCTGGAGCAACTGTGTAAGTTCCTTCACCTGGAATAACCTTAGTTGTTGAGCCATCTTCAAAGGTTGCTGGAACTTCATCATCCATTGGCACACTTGGGTTACCAGGCGTGAAGCTTGGTTTACCTGTTTGGGTTTGACCTTGGATATCTGTAGATGTTGCAGGATCAGCTGTTGGTGTAACAGGCGTTACGGTTGGTGTGTAAGTTGCAGTAACTGGAGTACCGTTCTTATCAACACGTTTCACGGTTACGCCTGTACCTGTTCCTGTAAATGATTTTTCTGGTACGAAGGTAACTGTTCCATCTGGAGCTACTGTGTATGTTCCTTCACCTGGAATAGTCTTAGTTGTTGAACCATCTTCAAATGTTGCTGGCACATCATCATCCATCGGTACATCTGGGTTACCTGGTGTGAATGTTGGTTTGCCTGTTTGTGTCTTACCTTGAATATCTGTTGATATTGCTGGTTCTGCTGTTGGTGTTACCGGAGTTACAGTTGGTGTGTATGTTGCAGTAACTGGAGTACCGTTCTTATCAACACGTTTCACTGTTACGCCTGTACCTGTTCCTGTGAATGATTTCTCTGGTACAAATGTCACTGTTCCGTCTGGAGCTACTGTGTAAGTTCCTTCACCTGGAATGGTCTTCGTAGTTGAACCATCTTCAAAGGTAGCTGGTACATCATCATCCATTGGGATTGCAGGGTTACCAGGTGTGAAGCTTGGTGTACCTGTTTGAGTTTTACCTTGGATATCTGTAGATGTTGCAGGATCAGCAGTTGGTACAACTGGAGTGATCTTCGGTGTGTAAGTTGTCTCAGCAACAGTTCCATTTGTATCTTTACCTTGAACCTTAACTGGAACAACATCACCTGAGTAAGATTTATCCGTTGGTGTGAAGGTCACAACACCTGTTTCTTTATCAACGGTGAAGGTACCAATTTCTTTACCTTCTGGTGATTTAGCAACTACAGATTCTGCTGGTTGACCATTTTCATCAAGAAGAGTAATGGTATCCTTGTCGATTGGTGCAACTGGGTCACCTTCAGTGAAGTTTACAGTTCCAGTTTGAACCACACCTTGAGGTGCTTCTGATTCAGCTGAACTTGCTGTTGGAGTTACTGGTGTTACAGTTGGTGTGTACTTAGCAGTAACTGGAGTACCGTTCTTATCGACACGTTTAACCGTTACGCCTGTACCTTCTCCAGTGAATGATTTTTCTGGAACAAATGTTACGGTTCCGTCTGGAGCAACAGTGTAAGTTCCTTCACCAGGAATAGTCTTGGTTGTTGAGCCATCTTCAAATGTTGCAGGTGTATCATCATCCATTGGAACATTTGGATTACCTGGTGTGAAGGTTGGTGTACCTGTTTGCGTTTGACCTTGTTTGTCAGTAGATGTTGTATCTTCTGCAGTTGGTGTAACTGGTGTTACGGTTGGTGTATAAGTCGCAGAAGCTTTTGTTCCGTTCTTATCTTCACGAACCACTGTTACAGCTGGAGCAGTTCCAACGAATGATTTTTCTGGTACGAAGGTCACTGTACCGTCTGCTGCTACTGTGTAAGTACCAACGCCATCTATAGTCTTCGTAGTTGATCCATCATCGAAGGTTGCTGGAACATCATCGTTCATAGGCACACGGCTGTCACCTTCGGTGAATTTAGGTTTACCAGTTTGAGTCGCACCTTGGATATCTGTTGTTTCTGCTGGTGTTGCAGTTGGAGTTACTGGTGTCACAGTTGGTGTGTACTTCGCTGTGATTTCAGTACCGTTCTTATCCACGCGTTTCACTGTTACGCCTGTAGCAGTTCCAGTGAATGATTTTTCTGGTACGAAGGTTACGGTTCCATCTGGAGCAACAGTATATGTTCCTTCACCATCGACAGTCTTCGTAGTTGAGCCATCTTCGAAGGTAGCTGGAGTATCTTCATCGATTGGAACATTTGGATTGCCTTCCGTGAAGGTTGGTTTACCAGATTGTGTTTGACCTTGAATATCTGTCGATGTAGCATCTTCAGAAGTTGGAACAACCGGAGTAATCTTCGGTGTATAAGTTGTTTCAACTGTAGTTCCATTTGCATCAGCTGCTTGAACCTTAACTGGGACAACATCCCCTGAATAAGATTTATCTGTTGGTGTGAAAGTAACTACACCTGTGTCTTTATCAACTGTGTATGTACCGATCACATCACCTGCTGGTGATTTCGCTTCTACTGATGCTGCTGGTTGACCATTTTCATCAAGAAGAGTAATGGTATTCTTGTCGATTGGCGCTACTTCATCACCTTCAGTAAAGGTTACAGTTCCAGTTTGAACCAAACCTTGAGGTGCTTCAGATTCAGCTGGTGTTGCAGTTGGAGTTACTGGAGTGACAGTTGGTGTGTAAGTTGCAGAAGCTTTGGTTCCGTTCTTATCTTCACGAACAACCGTTACGGCTGGTGCTTTACCTGTGAATGATTTTTCAGGGACAAAGGTTACAGTTCCGTCTGCTGCTACTGTGTAAGTACCAACGCCATCTACTGTCTTAGTCGTTGAGCCATCGTCGAAAGTAGCTGGAACGTCATCGTTCATTGGCACACGGCTATCACCTTCAGTAAATTCAGGCTTACCTGTTTGAGTTTGACCTTGTTTACCTGTTGTTTCAACTGGTGTAGCTGTCGGTGTGACTGGAGTCACAGTTGGTGTATAAGTCGCAGAAGCTTTTGTTCCGTTCTTATCTTCACGAACAACCGTCACTGCTGGCGCTGTTCCGACGAATGATTTTTCTGGTACAAATGTAACAGTACCGTCTGCTGCTACTGTGTAGGTACCAACGCCATCAACTGTCTTAGTTGTTGATCCATCGTCAAATGTTGCAGCAACATCATCATTCATTGGTACACGGCTGTCGCCTTCAGTGAATACAGGTTTACCAGTTTGTGTGGCACCTTGGATATCTGTTGTTTCAGCAGGTGTCGCAGTAGGTGTTACTGGAGTTACAGTTGGTGTGTAGGTCGCAGAAGCTTTAGTTCCATTCTTATCTTCACGAACAACCGTTACGGCTGGTGCTTTACCTGTGAATGATTTCTCAGGGACAAAGGTTACAGTTCCGTCTGCTGCTACTGTGTAGGTACCAACGCCTTCTACTGTCTTAGTTGTTGAGCCATCGTCAAATGTTGCTGGAACATCTTCGTTGATTTCAACAGTTTTCTCAACGCCATCAACAGTCACAGTTCCACCCTTGAATTCAGGTTTACCTTTTTGAGTTGCACCTTGAATGTCAGTTGTTTCTGCTGGAGTTGCAGTTGGTGTTACTGGAACGATTTCAGGCGTGTAAGTTGTATCCACCTTGATACCGTTTGAGCTTTCAGCTTGAACCTTGGCTGGTGTGACTGCGCCAGTGTATGACTTGTCAGTCGGTGTGAAGGTTACTTGACCAGTTGTAGGATCGATTGAGTAAGTACCGATTTCAGTCGTACCATCAGCGGCATAAGCTGGTGTACTTGTCACTTCATTGCCATCATTATCCAAAAGCGTGTAGCTATTGTCTTTAATGGTAATAGCTTTATCTTCACCGTTTACTTGGACAGTAGTTCCTGCAAAGGTTGGTGTACCGGTTTGAGTTGCACCTTGAACATCTTTAGAAGTTGCAGGGCTTGCTGTTGGAACTGCTGGCACAACAGTTGGTGTGTAGGTCGCATCTGAAGTAATGGTTGCAGTCTTACCATTACCATTTGTAATAGTAGCAGTTGCCTGAACAGTTACTCCTTTTGCAGTACCAACAAAGTCTTTTTCAGGTGTGAAGGTCACCGCTCCTGTAGTAGGATCGATTGTATAGCTACCTTCACCTGCTACTGTTACAGTTGTTTCATCAGTTGGTTGACCAGTTGCTGGATCCACCAATTTCTTGCTGGTGATTTCAGCAGTCTTGTCGTTACTCAAATCAAAGGTTGGTGTTTGGGTTTGAGGAACGTTTTGAATGTCCGCAGAAACCTTGTCTGTAGGAGTCACTGTGATTGGAGTAACCGTTGGTGTGTACTTAGCTGTTGCTGTCTTAAGGTATTCATCACGGACGGTTCCGTCTTTATCTTTTCCGACAGGAGCTGTTACAGATACGGTAACACCTTAAGCTGTACCTGTGAATCCTGGTTCTGGAACAAAGGTTACTTTACCAGTAGCATCATCAATGCTGTAAGTTCCTTCACCTGCTACTGTTACAGAGGTTGCATTGGTTACTTGACCAGTCGCTGGGTCCACCAATTTAGCAGGGTATTCCAAGCTTGGAGTGACAGAGATCTTTTCGCCATTAGCATTCGTTGTAGTTGTGTTAAAGGTTGGTGTACCAGTTTGAGTCGCACCTTGGACATCTGTTGAAGTCTTATCTACCCCTTCAATTTCCGTTGGTGTAACAGTTGGGATATAAAGACCATCCATAGTATTCAAAACAGTATCTACATTGGCTTCGTCAGCTGGGAATTTTGTTGACCAACCCGTATCGTAGCCATTGCTGTCTGTACGACGGATAGAGATTCCATCAGCTGTTCCAAGGAAGTGATCTTCTGGGATGAATTCCACATCTACATCTTTACCATTACCAGTAACTTTGTATTTACCTTGACCTGGCACGACATAGTAACCTTCAGCATCCAAAGTAGCTTTGTTACCATTAGAATCAACAATGTAAGGTTCAATTGTTTCGTCAATTTTAGCTGGCTCAGTTAAGCTATAGCCTTGCAAACCTCGAGCGGTAAAGGCTACAGTAGCGGTTTGTTTTGCACCTTGAGGGCCAGTTGTTTCTTTAAATTCCCCTTTTGGTGGGTGAGTGATTTGAGTCTTAAAGTCTTCAACCTCACCAGAGAAAGCCATACCCGTTGGGCTTTCAATCTCCTTATCATTCTTTGCGATACGGATCCGAACACCCAATTCATTGACACTAGGATCAATATAGGTTTTACTCTTTGTAAATTTTAACGTAGCCGTCCCATCTTGAGTAATAGTTGTTAAATCAGAACGTTCATCTTCATCGAAGGTTCCGTTTTGGTTGAAATCTATCCAACCATAGATGTTAGCTTTGGCTGCTCCATCCGTATGAGCTTCCACTGAAATGGTGTAATTACCTGGACGTGTCCGGTCCATCTTGATCAGCTCATTGGTTTTCCCTTTGAGATCATTTGGAAGTAATTGGTCGATGCCTTCATCCGCAGTGGTCGCCTTGTCATCACCCGTCCAATCAAGCGTATTGTTTTCATCCATATCAGGGCTTAAGTGACCTAGATAAGGTTGGTTTACTTTCTTACCTGTTACACCATCAACAGTTGCAATAGAGTGGATCGCCTTACCGTAAGATGCTGGCGCATCTCCTTCATCAAGCGGGAAGAAGCCAAGCATGGCTGATTGTTTACCTGAAGATGCAATATACAAGCCAACTTCGGACGCTCCACGTGTCATAACAAGGGGAACAGCAGCAATACTTGAAATATTTGGTCCAAAGACCCCAGTTCCGAGACCTGCAGTTGTTAAATCAGCACTTCCAAAGTACTTCCAAGCAACCGCTTTTTTACCTGGCCCCACTTGATCTGAGCGTCGAAGTAGGTCAAGGTTCGTCCTATAGTAACTCATGCCATCTATATTAGTGGCAGGGTTTGGACCGAATAAATTGTCTGTATCTTGTGGAATATAAGTTTTATTATTGCCCTTAGGCCATTCACCAATATGTTGCCATCCTTCTCCGTTTGTGGTGAATAGTACCATTTCACCAGGGTTAGCGGACTCACCATCCGCCATGACAATGGCAGGTTTGACCACTTTTCCACGGAAGGTCGCAGAAACTTCAAACTGAACACCGATATTCCCACCTTCAAGTTCTGAACTGATAGTAGTTTTCTTTTTGTCACCAGTATCAATACCTTCTTTTTTAATTTCAGTCCAACGGTTTTGAGCTTCGGCAATAACTTTAGCTTCTTCACCAGCAGCAAAAGCTGCTCTCGTAGCAGGTGTATTAGAAGCATTCCCATAACCATTTCTGGCATTTGGATCATAAGTTGCTTTTTCAGCAGCTGTCGCTCCTCGGTCTTCAAGGCGCTTTTTGTAGATCTCTGTCGCTTGGAAAGGCTTCAAAGATTTTACCTTGATGGTTACCACATAGCCCGGCATGATTTCCTTGGTATAAGTAGAACCTACTTGAAGGGCAAGGTCCCCTTTTGATGTTGTAGTAGTCCCTGTCCAGTTAGCCGTATCCCCAAAGTCCAACCATGAGATTTGGCTGGCTATATCTTTAGCATTGATATTTGTTGTAAAGCCTGGTTTTTCAACTTTCGGAGTTGAAGTTGCGTCTACAACATCTGCCCCAATCAAGCTTGGATCATTGGTATCACCCAATGCACGACGATTACGACGTTTAGGACCAGAAGTTTCGGCTGTCACAGCAGGAGTTTCAGTAGCTGGTGCTTCGACACCTGCAGCCACTACTTCTTTCTTATCTGTTGTAGCTGCTTCTGCTGCCTTGATTTCTGGTGTAGCTGCTTCTAATTTTGGTGTTGCAGCGGTTGATGTTTCCGGTGCAGTCGAGGCTGCAGATGCTGCTGTGCTTGTGCTACTTGCTTCACTAGTTGAAGCAGGTGCTGTTGATGTTGCTGGTGCAGTAACAGCTGGGTTTGCTTCATACGTTGTCGCTGCTGTACTCGTTGTTGCAGCTGTTGATGCTGCTGAAGTTGCTGTGGCTGTTGAAGTTGCGGGCGCTTCTGACGCTGTTGCAACTGCTGCTACACTTTCACTTGTCGTATCTGTCTTTTCTTCTGCGGCTGCACTTGCGGCTGTCCCAACCATGACAAGTGTTCCCAATAGTACAGAGCAAACACCCACATTCAATTTACGAATTGAGAATCTGCTAATACGATCATTAAATAAGTCTTTCCCCATCTAATGGACCTCCATATTTATCTATAAATTAACATTCTTTTTAAAATTGTTTAGTTTTTACAAACCTTATCTATTTTAACAAAAACCGAACGATTTTCAAAACATATTGACTCAAAAATGAGTAAAAATTTTTAGCTAAAATTGTTTTAATTCTAAAAGGATTTTACCAATTGATCAAGGTATCAAAAAACCTTGATTTATTACTAAATGGCAAGATCGAACTTCAATTGTGGCTTCACTGGATCGTAATCGACCAGTTCAAAATCTTCTGGTTTGATGTCAAAGAAATTGGTTCCATCTGGCACATTCAAGACCAGGTGTGGCTGACAATCTGAAGGCTCGCGACGGAGTAACTCTTCAGCCTGTTCAAATTGATTATCATAAATATGAAGGTTATTAATGAAGTAAAAGAACTTTCCAACCTTCCAGCCAAAGTGCTTGGCAATCATCATCTGAAGAGCTACATATTGCATGGCATTGATATGGTGGGCTACCAACATATCATTTGAACGCTGGGTCAGGGTAGCATCTAGATAAATCTCTCCATCAACCCGCCTCACGTCAAACATGGTTTGAAATGCACATGGTAAGAGTCCGTCGGTCTCCTCAAAGGCATCATAATCCCAGAGCGAGATAATATTGCGGCGATTCCAGGGATTGGCTTCTAATTGTTTGAGGATTTTATTGGTAATGTCATGCTTTTTGACCACAGCACCATAGCGTTGACCAATAGTACGACTATCCCCTACTTCCCAGTCGTTCCAATAATGGACATTGTATTTATCTTCTAACAGGTCTAAGCTATTCGACTGATCCTGGTAGATCCAGAGCATCTCTTTGATGGCTGATTTAATCGCGATGGGACGAAGGGTCGTGATAGGAAACTCGCCTTTTGAGAGATCAAACTCCATAAAGGCTCCCGTGATGTACTTGGAGTTGGCCGTTCTACCATCCTTGTATTTAGGTCGGGCCTGTTCAGACCAAACACCTTCTTCCATGATTTTCCGAATATACTCTTTAAAAATGGTATCTGCTTTTGTCATATCTCCTCCTTTAATCTACTATTGCTTTCATTATATCACAGGATAAAGAAAAAAGGAGAGGCAAATCTCCTTTTAATCTTATTGTAATACAAGGGATGCAGCACCGATCACACCGGCGTCATTTCCCAAAGTAGCAAGTGCCAATTGAGTAGATTCACGCACTTGTGGGAATGAGTTTTCTTCAAAGACCTTGCGCACACCGTCCAAGAGGAAGTCTCCAGCAGCGGAAACCCCACCACCGATAACAATCTTAGATGGGTTCAAGGTTGAACCGATGTTAGCAGCAGCAAGTCCAAGATAACGTGAGAAGTTCTTGTAGACGATCAAAGCAAGAGCATCGCCTTCTTTTGCCAGGTCAAAGACCGTTTTAGCCGTTACTTCTTCTCCGTTGTCGATCAAGACTTTCAATTGAGAGTCCCCTTCGTACTCATCGGCGTAACGACGAGTCAAGTTGACGATACCAGTTGCTGAGGCAACCGTTTCAAGACAGCCTTTTTTACCACAGGTACATTGGATTGGATCATCAAAGTCAACAGTGATGTGACCAAGCTCACCAGCAGCTCCACGTACACCATGCAAGAGACGACCTTCAGCAACGATACCACCGCCGACACCTGTACCAAGTGTCATGAAGACGACATCTGGTTGGTTTTCACCAGCCCCTTTCCAACGTTCACCCAAAGCAGCAACGTTGGCATCATTATCGATAAAGAATGGAATATGAAGGGCACTTTCGATCTTTTCTTTGACTGGTTGAAGGGTCTTCCAGTTCAAGTTGTAGGCACCGATAACTGTACCTTTTTCACGGTCAACGACACCAGGTGAACCCATTCCAATTCCTTGGAACTCAGAAGCATCAAGCCCAAGCATTTTCAAACGATGCGCGATGGATTCGATCATATCATCTACGATATGGCTACCTTCATCCAAGATATTTGTTTTAATAGACCATTTTTCTTGAACTTCCCCATCCAAAGTAAGGATGGCAAACTTAATTGAAGTTCCTCCAAGGTCAATCCCAATAATTTTTTTAGACATCTGTAACTCCTTTCATACTTGTAAACACTTACAGATCTATTATATCAGACTTTTTATCAAACGCAAAGGTTTGCACGTAACTTTTCTTAACTTTTTAACAAAAGACTAAAAGATTGAAATCCTAGAAGCAGGAAAATCAAGCCAATAATATTTAATAGAAAGACGCTAATCGAAAGCGGACTAACGATTAAGAACAATCCAATAAAGAGTTGTAGCAAGGCAAAGAAAATATAACGCTTGGACAGTTCTTCAACCTTCCTCGAGTAGAAATTGGCTTTTCGGAAGTTTAAAATCGAACGATAGATCAGCCAAATTCCTAAAGTGACTGGAAAGACAATCGGCAAGGTTTTGTAGCCATAGAGCAGTAAGTAGACTGCAAAAACCAAGGCGACCATACTGTGGAAGAGCTGTTGCTGCTGAATGATACCAGCTTGCCGCAATCGGTAATAGCGTGAAAAACGCGAAAGGGAGATTAAAAAGAAACCACAGGAAATCAACCAGCTAAACGAGCCAATGTGCTCAATCGGATTGATAAACAAGACGATACCGATAATGGTAAAAATAGTGGCTGAAATCCCAAGGGATATCCGGTTCAATTGATTCATAGGGCCTCCTTATTCATCTAATTCGCTCAGGTATTCATAGCGATCGTACTTCTCAAGCAATCGCTCATTTTCCTGATCCAATTCCTTTTGAAGGGCTGACAATTTGCCAAAGTCAGAGCCGTTTTCATTCATTTCCACTTCAATCTCTGCGATCCGATTTTCAATGGCTTCGATATCTGCTTCAATGCTTGCCCACTCTTGCTTTTCCATGTAGCTCATGCGTTTCTTCTCTTCTTTTGGCTTGACAGGTTTCTCTTTTTCAACCTTGTGACTGGCCGTTACTTGAGCTGCTTCAAAGGCTTTTTCATCCAGGTAATCCGTATAATTGCCAAAGAACTCACGAATTCCCCCATTTTCAAAAGCAAGGATCTTGCTTGCGACTTTGTCTAGGAAATAGCGGTCGTGGCTAACGGTAATGACGGGACCTCCAAAGTTTTGAAGGAAGTTTTCCAAAACCGTCAAGGTTGCGATATCCAAGTCATTGGTTGGCTCATCGAGGAGAAGTACATTGGGTTTTTCAATCAAGAGTTTTAAGAGAAAGAGGCGCTTCTTCTCCCCACCGGAGAGTTTTTCGATCAAGGTTCCGTGCATAGAGCGTGGGAAGAGAAATTGCTCCAAGAGATCTGCAATTGATGTCGTTCCAACGGTCGTCTTCACTTCCTCAGCAACTTCCTGGAGGAAATTAATCACGCGCTTGCTCTCATCCAAACCATCGATCTGTTGAGAGAAATAAGCCACCCGAACGGTTTCTCCGATAATGACTTGCCCAGACTGAGGCTGCAGTCGCTCAGCGATCAAATTAAGTAGGGTGGACTTGCCGACACCATTATCCCCGACAATCCCGATGCGGTCCTTATTTTGCACCAAGAGGTTAAAGCCCTGTAAAATCGGCTTGTTTTCAAAAGCAAAACTCACATCTTTAAACTCGATGACTTTCTTTCCGATCCGGCTGGTCTCAAAGTTCATCTCCAAATCCGTCTGGCTGCTTTGACCAGACAAGTCTTGTTTGAGATCATGGAATCGATTGATCCGTGCCTGTTGCTTGGTCGCACGCGCCTGGGGTTGACGCCGCATCCAGGTCAACTCCTGCTTATAGAGTTGCTGCTTCTTATGAAGAAGGGCTGCATCACGCTCGTCTTGCTCAGCCTTTAAGCGAACATAATCCTGGTAGTTGCCCTGATACTCGATCAAGCTAGCTCGATCCAACTCAAAGATCCGTGTCGAGATATTATCCAAGAAATAGCGATCGTGGGTAATGAAAAGCACAGTTTTCTTAGAGTTCTTCAAGAAATTGGTCAACCATTCGATGGTATCAATGTCCAGGTGGTTGGTTGGCTCATCTAGTAAGAGCAGGTCGTGGTGAGACAGCAAAACTTGTGCCAGTTGCACCCGACGACGCAAGCCCCCAGATAGATCCCCAACTTTGGCGTTCAAGTCTTCAATTCCAAGCTTAGAAAGGACTGTCTTAACCTGACTCTCGATTTCCCAAGCATTGAGCGAATCCATCTCCGCCATGACCTTTTCAAGACGGGCTTGGTTCTCTTCTCGGTAATCCGCCATCAAGAATTCATAATCGCGAATGAGCTGCATTTCACGCAAATCACTAGACAACACCGTATCCAGAACCGTCTTTTGATCATCAAAGTCAGGTTCCTGCGTCAAGTAGCCAATCGTATAATCACTCTTGGCAGAAAAAGGACTCACATCGCCATCAAAGCCAGAGCGACCTGACAATACATCTAACAGCGTGGTTTTTCCAGTCCCATTGACCCCGATCAATCCAATCCGATCCAAGTCGTGAATGATAAAGGAAATCTCACGAAAGACGGTCTTATCTCCGACAGATTTGGTTAATTTATCGACAATAAAATCGCTCATTTTTCCTCCTCTTTTGCTTGCTGGATATAGGCAATGATGGCCTCTTTTTCATTGGCCAGCTCCCCATCGACAATGGCATATTCAATTTTTGTCAAAATCTCTCCCAAGGCTGGACCTGGTTGAAAACCATATTCTTTGATCAGCATGCCACCATTGACCACCACTTCATGCTTATCATGAATGGTCAAGCTATCATAGACACGCTCAATGGCCAAATAATCCACACTCAAGGCATAAGCTTCACGGAGCTCTTCAGCAACCAGTAACAAACGTTTCTCATACTTGTAGCAGGCACGCTTGTCTAGGCTTCCATTTTCTCGGAGCTTTAGAATCTCCACGATCTGCTCCACCGTCTTAGCAAAGTCTCTAGAGGTCTTCCATTTCTTAAAGAATTTTGGAATATCTTGAATCTCTAGTGCTAAGACCAAAGCAGCCCAGGCTTGCTCAGAAGTTGAAAAAGTATATTCCAACTCTGTGTCAAACAAACGCTCGATCGCTTCTTTACGATCCTTCATCTCTGGCAGATAGTGATAGGCTCCACTTGCTAGCATAGCCTCCAAGCCCTGTCTCCAGTATGGAGAAAGCAAGAGTTTATCAAACTCGATAAAAGTGCGCTCTACTGAAATCTTCTCTAGTAAGGGAGCACACTCCTTCATGGCATCAAAGGTTGCCTCTTCTAATTCAAAGCCGAGACTGGCCTGAAAACGAAATCCTCGCATGATCCGGAGCGCATCTTCATTAAACCGTTCGTGAGGAAGGCCAACCGCCCGAAGGACCTTGTTTTCTAAATCTTCTAGTCCATGAAAGAGGTCAACAATTTCTCCTTTTTCATTTAAAGCAAAGGCATTGACGGTGAAATCACGGCGCTTGAGGTCTTCTTCAAGTGAGCGTACAAAAGACACCGAGCTCGGGCGACGATAATCGACATAGACATCCTCCGTCCGGAAGGTCGTAATTTCATATTCTTGACCATTTTCAAGAACCAAGACGGTCCCATGTTCGATACCGACATCTACTGTTCGATCAAAAATCGCCTTGGTCTCTTCTGGGTATGAGGAGGAAGCGATATCGACATCGTGAATTGGACGATCCAAGAGGGCATCACGGACAGATCCCCCTACAAAATAGGCCTCAAAACCAGCTGCTTTAATCTTCTCTAATATTGGTAAAGCCTCCTGAAACTCAGAAGGCATCTTTTCTAATCTCATAGTAAGTGTTCCAAACCATAGACAAGCTCATGACGCTTGACAACTTCTTTAATCCCTAGATTTACTCCTGTCATGAAGGAAACACGATCATAGGAATCATGACGGAGAGTCAAGCCTTCGCCTTGGCTACCAAAAATCACCTCTTGGTGAGCGACTAGGCCAGGCAATCGAACCGAATGGATGCGCATCCCTTCAAACTCTGCCCCTCTTGCTCCAGGCATCAACTCTTCTTCATCTGCTGCACCTTGCTGGATCTTCTCACGCTTCTCAGAGATCAACTCAGCGGTCTTAATCGCTGTTCCACTCGGTGCATCTTTTTTCTTATCGTGGTGCAATTCGATAATTTCTACATTCGGGAAATACTTGGCTGCTTGCGCTGCAAATTGCATCAAGAGCACAGCTCCAATGGCAAAGTTCGGCGCGATCAAGCCACCCAAGCCCTTTTCACGTGAAAGGTCTGTCAATTCTTGGATCTGCTCAGGAGTGAATCCAGTCGTTCCCACAACAGGCGCAAAGCCATTCTCAATTGCAAAGCGAGTATTCTCGTAAGCGACCTTGGGCATGGTAAAGTCGACCCAAACATCTGCCTCTAGACCCACAACATCTTCTTTGCGGTTAAAGACAGGAACTCCTGCAACTTCTGTCTCATCAGTAAATGGATCGATCAAGCCAGCTAATTCTAACTCAGGATCTTCAGAAACCATCTTGTAGGCTGCTTGTCCCATTCTACCCTTGAAACCTGCGATAATGACTTTAATTGACATAGAATTCTCCTTAAACGATAGGGATATACCCAACTGCTAAGCTATGGTCACCTAAGTGCGTCCCAATAACCCCTCCAAAAGTAGCAAAAGGAATGTCTCCTTCCACTCCTTCTTCCATGAGTAGTTGGCGAAGTGCTTCTGCTTTTTCAGGGACATTGGCATGGATGACAAAGACTTGGTAATGACCATCTGCGATATCTGATACAACAATCTCTACCAAGCGTTTCATGGCTTTCTTTTCCGTCCGGACTTTCTCAAAGACCTCAATTACGCCTTCATCATTAAAATGAAGAATAGGCTTGATGCTCAAGAGATTCCCAAGAATAGCAGCCCCATTTGACAGACGGCCACCTTTAACCAAGTGGTTCAAATCATCCACCATGATATAGGCAGAGGTACCATCGATCTGGTGTTGGACATTGGCCACAATCTCATCAAAGGAACGGCCTTCACCAGCCCATTTCAAGCAGTCTTCTGTCATCATTCCTAGAGGAGCACTGGTAATTTTTGAGTCCGGAAATTCGACGGTCAAGCCTTCAAATTCGTCCTTCAAATATTGGATATTTTGGTAGAAACCAGAAATACCAGATGATAAGAAAAGACCGATAGCATGCGTATAGCCCTTAGCTGTCAAACCAGATAAGACTTCTTCTAACTCTGCCACACTCGGCTGGCTAGTCTTTGGCAATTCCTTAGACGCAGCCATCTTTTGATAGAACTCATCGTGTGTCAGGTTCTTCCCTTCAACATAAGACTCCCCATCGATATAGATCGGGATCTCTAAAATAAATAAGTCGTCGTGATGGAGCACCTCTTGCGGTAAATAGGCAGACGAATCCGTGATCACTGCTAATTTCATTGATTAAAACTCCAAATTAATACCCGGTAAATCAAGGGCAATTTCTGTAACTTCATAAGTCAAACGGTTGAGCATATCCAAGCAAGGACGTGCCAATTCTTCCACTTCGTCTTTGCTGAATTCGCTTGGTTCATTGACATAACGACCAAACAAGTGGTTAATTTGAGTGATGGTTCCACTGATCACAAAGCCGTCAAAAACGATCATGTAGCTCAAGATGACAATCAAAGACGTTGTATTTTGTTGTTGATCACGATTGATTAATTGAAAGTTTACATCTACTTTTGTTTCGGGGATGCCATTTTCTTTTTCCCACTCAAAATTACGAGCGTCATAGTGGTATTGGCTGACAAATTCTTTTTCACGTTGAATATCCATTTTTATTCTCCTAAAAATATGCGTTAGGCTTATTATATCATAATTCAGCTCAAGATACCAACGTAGAATGAGGTGATTTTTTCGCTAGTACAAAAAGAAAAGGTTGGAAATTTCCCAACCTTTTAATCATGTTTAGTTTTTAGGTTTGCGAAGCAATCCGAACAAGATACCACTTACGACTGCACCGATCAATACGAACAAGATGTAAAGAAGTGGGTTTGATGTAAGAGCGATAACGAAGATTCCTCCGTGAGGAGCCATGAGTTTCAAGCCTGCAAGACCAACAAGAGCACCTGTCAATGCTGAGCCTGCGATGAAGCTAGGGATGGCACGAGCTGGGTCAGCTGCACCGAAAGGAATGGCACCTTCTGTGATGAAGGAAAGACCCATGACAATGTTTGTCAAACCAGAATCGCGTTCTTCTTGTGTGAATTTATCTTTAAACAATACAGTTGCTACGAATACTGCCAATGGAGGAACCATACCAGCTGCCATAACAGCTGCCATAACAATAGAACCACCTGAAGCAACAGATTCAGCAAGTGTACCTGTAGCGAAGACATAAGCGGCTTTGTTAACTGGTCCACCCATATCTACAGCCATCATACCGCCGACGAGAAGTCCAAGAAGGACAGCTGAGCTACCTGACAAGCTTGAAAGGAAGTTGTTAAGACCAGTATTAATAGCAGCCATTGGAATATTGATGAGGAACATCAAGAATCCTGTCAAACCAACACCAAGCAATGGCAAGAGAAGGATTGAACGGATACCATCGAGTGAACGTGGAAGACCTGCAAGGGCTTTGCGAAGTAAGAGAACAACTCCACCTGCAAGGAAACCACCTACCAAAGCTCCAAGGAAACCTGATGATACGGCTGCTGGTAATTCACCTTTAGCAGCACCGTAGGCGATATTTCCAAATGCTGACCCTGAGCTAGCAATAGATCCAGCGATAAACCCTGCTACAAAACCAGGTTTTTCAGCGATTGAGAATCCAATGTAACCTGCAAGTACAGGAAGCATGAAGCCAAAGGCTACACCACCAATTGTTTTAAATTGTGCTGCTAATACATGATAAGAACCAAGACTAGACAATTGATCTTGAGGAACACCAAGAACTTGGTCAATCAAGAAGGCTAGGGCGATCAAGATACCACCACCGATAACGAATGGAAGCATTTGAGAAACCCCACTCATCAAGTGTTTGTAGAAGGCTCCACCCAAGCTCGATTTTTCTTGGCTAGCGCTAGCTTGGGCAGCATTTTCAGCGTGGAAGACATCTGCTTTGCCGTCCAAGATGGTTTGGATCAATTCTTCTGTCTGACGGATACCAGCTGCGACTGGTTTAGAGATCAATTTTTTGCCATCGAAACGAGCGGTTTCAACTGCTTTATCAGCTGCAATAATGACCCCTTCAGCTTTTGCGATTTCTTCAGCTGTCAAGCGGTTGCCGACACCAGATGCCCCGTTGGTTTCAACGCGGACCGTAACACCCATTTCTTCCCCTTTTTTGATGAGGGCTTCTTCTGCCATGTAAGTGTGGGCGATACCTGTTGTACATGCTGTAACAGCAACGATGAGAGGTTTGTCAGATGAAGCTGCTTCTTTGACCGCTTCTGCTTTTTTCGCTTCTTCAGCTGCAGCTTCTTGCTCTTCTGCATCAAAGGCTGCAATCACTTGATCAGGAGTGCTTGCTTGGCGAAGTTTGTCTGCAAAACCTGGTTTCATCAAGTACTTAGACAATTCAGCTAGGGCTGCCAAGTGAGTGTCGTTTGCTCCTTCTGGAGCTGCGATCATGAAGAACAAGTCTGTTGGTTGGCCATCCAGTGAAGCGTAGTCCACACCCTTGTTTGATTTTGCAAACAAGACTGTAGCTTCTTTAACTGCTTCATTTTTGCTGTGGGGCATGGCAATTCCGTCACCCAAACCAGTTGAAGTTTGTGCTTCACGGTTCATGATTCCAGCCTTGAAGGTGTCAAAATCTGTCACCACACCATTGTCAACGAGCGATTGGACCATCTCATTGATCACGCCCTCTTTATCTGTTGCTTGAAGGTCAAACAACATCACGTTTTTATTTAAAACGTCTTGAATTTTCATAGTTTTTCTACCTCTACTTTTTCATAAGTTTCTTTTATATAGTCAGCTGTCGCCAAGTCATCTGAGAAGGTGGTTGCTGTGCCACAAGCCACGCCCCATTTGAAGGCTTCGATGACATCTCCTGTTGTTGCGAGCTTCCCAGTGAAGCCAGCTACCATGGAATCTCCAGCCCCAACAGAGTTCTTCACTTGACCTTTGATTGGTTTTGCGAAGTAAGTACCGTTTGGACTGACAAGGAGAGCACCATCACCCGCCATGGAAATAATGACGTTTTGTGCACCCTTGGCCAAAATCTCTTTAGCATAACGTTCAATTTCTGGCAATTCCGTCAAGGTAACGCCAAAGATATCTCCCAATTCATGGTTGTTTGGTTTGACCAATTGGGGATTGAACTCCAAGGAATCAATCAAGGTTTGCCCTTCAAAGTCGCAAACCACTTGCGCACCTGTCGCACGAGTTGCTGCGATCAATTGTTTGTAAACGCCATTCCCAAGTGAAGATGGGGCAGATCCTGCAAAGACTACCACATCATCTGTTGTTAAGCTCGATAAGATGTTGAGCAATTCTTGCAACTGCGCTTCCGTCACTTCTGGGCCATTCCCATTGATCTCTGTTTCCTCATCAGCCTTGATCTTGACATTGATCCGGGTATCTTGGTCCACTGTCACAAAGTTGGTGGAAATGGCTTCGCTAGTCAGTACGTCTTCGATGAAGCGTCCTGTGAAACCACCGATAAATCCAGTCGCTGTGTTCTCGATATCGAGACGTTTCAAGACACGACTGACATTGATCCCTTTACCACCGGCGAATTTATCTTCCGAAGCCATCCGATTGACCGCCCCTGTCTCTACATGATCGAGTCGAACAATATAGTCAATGGCTGGATTCAGTGTTACTGTATAAATCAAACCTCTATAACCTCCGTTTTTTCTTTTAAAACCTTTAATCGTTGCGGATCACATTGATTGGTGATAATCATGGCTCGCTTGATAGGAGCCACTTTGACAAAGGATGTCACACCAATTTTCGAATCATCCGCTAAGATATAGGTTTTTTTCGCATTTTCGATAATCGCACGCTTGACAGATCCTTCTTCCAGGTCTGGAGTGCTGTAAAATTCATCATCGATTCCATTCATTCCAAGAAAGGCTTTGTCAAAGTTCAACTGACCGATCTGATTGAGCGCGATCCCTCCGATACTAGCATCTGTAGAAGATTTTACCTTCCCACCGATGATGACTGTTGGAACATTTCGCTCGACCAACTTGGTCGCATGGTGAATCGAGTTGGTCACCACGGTTACCGTTGGATTGACAATTTCTTGTACCAACAATTCATTGGTCGTCCCAGCATCGATAAAGATCACGTCATGATCTTTGATCAATTCCGCCGCTTTTACCGCGATCTTTGACTTAACTTGAATGTTTTTGATAGATTTTTCTTTATTGCTTTCTTCCTCTTGAAGAAAATGCAGGCTTTCCGCACCGCCGTGAACCCGGCGAAGTTTACTTTCAGCTTCTAATTCATCCAAGTCACGACGAACCGTTGATTCAGACGTCCCTAGCTCTTGTACAAGGGTTTCTAAGGAAACAAACTTTTCCTTCAGTACCTTCTCGAGGATGAATTGTTTTCGTTCAGACTTAAGCATTTCTCCTCCTTTTGCAATCGATTACAAGGACTATTATACTCCATCTCCAAAAAATGTCAACACTTTTTATCATTTTCTGTCATTTTCTTTCAAGAATTCTAAAAGTGTACGAAAAAAAGAGCAGGACAGAACTCATTTTGTTAAGCGAGTTCTTTTCCCACCCTCATATATCTTCTTTGAGGATTTTAAGCAATAAAGTGTCTAAGCATCCACTCTATCTTCGGTATGTCTTAATCATTTTTTGAAGATTGTTTCTTTTTCTTGAAACCAAACAATCCAGCAAGTAGCCCGACGGCAACACCTGTTGTTGCTACTGCATATTTGGAAGAATCTTTACTTGCCACAGCTTGGCTGTTTTCTTTTTTGGGTTTGATTTCTTCTACTTTAGCTTCTTGTTTTGGAGCTGGAGTAGCTTTTGGTGCTTGCACTTGCGGACTATTGGTACCTGTTGGAAGAACTGTTGGTCTATCCGAAAAAGTAGTTGGATTGCTTGAGCGGATATCCATTGGCATATCTGCTGCTTCTAAAATAGCTGGATCCATTCGTGACGCTAGATCTTCATATTGAGAATTCAACAGTTCCACGACACTGTGATAAGATTGAAGAGTAGTGAATTCGGCTTCTAATTTTTCTTTTTTATTTTCTAAATTAGCCACCGCAGCTGATAAAACTGATTGGGCTTTGACCAATAATTCTGGAGCATTTTTAAAGTCAGAAAGACGTTTTTCAGCAGCAACCAAGCGTTCTTGCGCTGCCTTCAAGCCCTCATGCGCTTCTTGAACGACTTGGGCTTTTTCTGCTTCTTCTGCTTTTAAAAGATCTAATTTCTCACGCGCAGCTGCTAACAAATCTTTCGCTTTTTGAAGCGCTGCTTCTTTTGGTTGGATAGCTGCTTCAATCCGACCTCGAGATACATCAAGAGTCGCTTTTGCTTTTTCAACTGCATGATCCTTGCTGACAAGAAGAATTTTGTAGTTTTGGATGGTCTTTTGCACATTGGCCATCTCTACTTCTACATTTGAATTAGTATGGCGGGCATCTTCTAATTTGCCTTGCAAGATAATGATTTGGGACTCTTGATTGGCCTTGTCCAGCTTGAGGTTAGCGACTTCATCAGATTTTGCTTTGACATCTGATCTTGTCGTTGTAGCACCAGCTCCCTGACGCAATTGGTAAGCAAGTGCATTGGTTGACACTGCTGAGGTAACTGGACTGTGTAAGAAAGCCGCTTCTGACATGGCATTACTTGGGTCATAAGCCACTGATAATGCCGTTGCTTTGTTGTCTACCATTTGGAGGTAGTGACCAACCTTAGCAAAGGCCTCAGCCCCAATCTTCATATAGATGTCATTGGCATCGATTTGTGTTTCGTCTGTCGGTAGACCATATTGAGTTGCTACTTCTTGGTAAGCCGCTTTTTCATTGTACCAAAAGTCTACTGCACCAGCAGGTGAGAAACCATAAGCAATGTTTTCGTTTGGCAAATACTTAAACATATGCCAGTTAGCCTTTTTGAAGTATTCTAACTGAACTTGACTGGCAGGAAGGGAATAAGGATCCAGCTCCAATTCAGGCAAACCTGCATTGCGACGATAGCTATTAATGGCATCCGCAATTTCAAGAGCTCGAAGATTGGCTTGCAAGGATCCAGACTCTCCAACCGTCAAGCCATCTTCTTCACGACCACGCTTGTAAAGGGCTAAAGCACTTGCTGCAGCTTCATTGCCATTGTCAGCTAAGTGTTGCAAATAACCTTCATAAGTCGCTTGACTCAACTGAACAGGGCTGTTCGCTGCCGCTTGTTCTATGGCAGCCAATTCTGCTTCCTTGGTTGCGATGACCGCTTTCAAATCTGTCAGACGTGTTTGAGCCAGTTGAATATCGCTCTCAATTTGAGCCACTGTATCTGAGCCAGTTTGCTGACTCGCTTGCAAGGTCGCAAGGTAATTCTGAGATTCTCGGATACTTTGCTCGACTTGACTTTGCTCTAACAAGGCCTGGTTTAGCACATTCTCATCATTAGAAATCGGCGCTTTTGCTTGGTTCAATTCATTTTGTGCTACATCGACCAAAGATTCCTGAGCAGTAACCTGATTTTCTTGTTGACGAACAGCCTCTACGACTTGGTCATGTGCAGCTTCTGCTTCTCGAACCTTATTTTCTTCGATGGTCACATAGGCTTGCGCCACCTTAACGTCATTTTCTGCGTTCTGAACTTGTGCATTCGAAGTCGTTGCGATAAGGTTTTCCGCCTCCGTCACTTCAGCTTTCTTTTCTTCCAGCTCTTGCCCAGCCACCTTGACTTCCGTTTGAGCATCGATCACTTTTTGCTCTTGGTAGTGGACATCTTTCACCACTTGCCCTTTTTGAGCTGTGATTTGCTTCAACTCATCAACTGTAATTGGTTTTTCGACTACTTCCGTGCTGTTGGTTTCTGGATTTTCATTTTGCTTTACCTCTTCGGCATTTGCCTTGTGATGAAACATACCAGATAGGACTGTTGTTGCAGCAATCCCCGTCGTGAAAACCGATTTTCCTAATTTCTTTCCCATTAAACTCACCCCCAAAACTGAATCCTTTTCTTGAAGTTTCTCTACCCCATAGCATACCACATTTTGTTACCAATAACTAGTAGGTTTAAAAAGTTTTTTTCATAAAATTTTGAGGCAAAAGAAAAACAGCTAAGGCTGTTAATCTTCTTCCTGAATTTGCTTTAACATTTTCTCTTCTTCTGCTGTCAATTCATAGTTTTCTAGCAGGTCTGGACGACGCTCCACGGTCTTTTTCAAACTCTGATAGAGGCGCCATTGACGGATATTTTCATGGTGACCACTCATGAGGACATCTGGAACCGTCATCCCTCTGAATTCATAAGGCCGGGTGTATTGAGGATATTCTAGAAGCCCAGACGAAAAACTATCATCCTGGTGGCTGGACTCTTTCCCAATTACCTCTGGAATCAAGCGCACCGTCGCATCAATCATAGTCATGGCCGCTAGCTCACCGCCCGTCAGGACATAATCGCCAAGAGAAATCTCATCCGTCACCAAAGTCTTGATCCGCTCGTCATAGCCCTCATAGTGACCACAGATAAAGATCAATTCTTCTTCCTGAGCCAATTCTTCTGCATAAGATTGATCAAAGGTCCGACCAGCAGGATCCAGCAAGATCACGCGTGGATTCTTCTTCTCAATGGCATCAAAGGCATCGAAAATTGGTTGCGCTCGTAGAAGCATGCCCTGCCCGCCACCATAGGGTTCATCGTCCACATGGCGCGCCCTCTCCGCATTTTCACGGAAATTATGGTAGTTGATCTCGAGAAGTCCCTTTTCACGCGCTTTGCCGACGATGGAATGCTCAAGGGGAGAAAACATCTCTGGAAAGAGGGTTAAAATATCAATCTTCATCGTCTAACCCTTCTAAGATGTCTACATCCACCCGGTTTCCTGGGATATCAATATTGAGGACTACTGGTGGGATATAAGGCAAGAGAAGATCACGTTTGCCTTTGCGTTTCACGACCCAGACATCATTGGCACCTGGTTGCAGGATTTCCTTGATCTGACCGATCAATTGGTCATTTTCGTAAACATCAAGGCCGATGATCTCATGGTAATAAAACTCACCCTCATCTAAATCCGTCAAGTCTTCTTCTGCAACCTTGAGGCTAAAGCCCTTGAACTTTTCAATGGCATTAATATGGTACATATCCTTGAACTTGATGATATCGAAGTTCTTGTGCTTGCGATGACTAGCAATGGTCACCGTTTGGACAAAACGATCCTTCTCATCAAAGAGAGCCAACTCTGCTCCTTTTTTAAAGCGTTCTTCCGCAAAGTCTGTCACAGACAAGACCCGCATTTCTCCTTGTAAGCCTTGGGTATTGACAATTTTCCCAACATTAAAATAATTCATTTTATTCTTTACATTCCTCTTTTAATTAGTTTATCTCTACAAGTCCTTAATAATAGTTGCAATTTTTTCCGACTCTGACCACTGTAGATAGTGGTGATTTCCACCTAGAATGAGTCTTGTTTTAGTACTCCAATATTCTGAATCTCTGTACTCTTTTTCTCTATACGCCTGACAAAATATGAAAATAGGAATATTATCTGCTAAGGACAAACTATCAAAATCTTCAGCAGTAATATTTACAGATATCTGAAAACCATGAACTTGCGTTTCCAACTCTAATCCCTTTGCTTCCATCAATTCCCAAATCAGTCTATCAGTTTCAAGGTCAAATGCTGCTTGAGTTAATCCCTTGAAATAATTTTCAGGCCCACATTCTTCAATCATCCTCATTTGATCTTCCATTTCTGGATAAGGATTTTTGGAAAAATCAGCAAACATTATATTTTTCGTTGTCGGTTCAAGTGCTATCAATGCTTGACACTTAATTGGTTTACTCATCAACTTTAAAGCCAAAACACCACCTAAACTATGAACACATAGTATATAATCAGAAATTCCCAATCCTTTCAGAATTTTGTATACCGTATCAACCAGATTGTCCAAATTAAGTCCTGTCTGATTATGAATAGAACTCCTTCCTGTATTTGGAAAATCAATTGTAAGGTAGCCCATTGAAGAAGGAAGTTTTTCAAGTATTGGTAGAAAATTTTCATAAGTTGGAATCAAACCAGCACCATTTAAACAAACTAGTACTCTATTTCTCTTTTTATAAGTAACAGAGAGACAACCAATCTTTGTAGTTACTTCAAATCGGTTCATATCAAAACCACTCATTCTATACAATAATTCACTAAATATTCTTATGTTTATTTTATCACGTTCAAGGTATTTTCTCAAATGGACTTATCTGCTAGAAACTGCTCCAAATCCCGCTCGTGCTGGTATTTAACTGCTGCTGTTTTATCTTTTTCAAAGATGGTTTTAGTAAGGTCGATCTCATTGATAGCAGCGATGGCAACCGTATAGTGAATGATATCAGCGAGCTCTTTAGCCAATTCCTCATTCGAATCCTGAACACCTGCTTTACGTCCAGAACGTCCATTTAAGACTTCAGCTACTTCCCCAACCTCTTCAACCAGTTTGATAAACAGCCCTTCTTCAGTTCTGGTGTCCTGGTAATGTTCTTTTAAATAGGCTTGTAATTGCTGAATGGTCACTTCTTTCATTCCTTCTCCTTTCAACAAAAAAACGGGACCAAGTCCCGCCTTTTTATTTTTCGTCAATAACGATTCTTACTTTTTTATCTTCAGTTGGGACAGAGTAGACAATCGTTCTTATCGCAGAAATGGTGCGACCTTTTCGACCGATTACACGACCAACATCGCTAGGATCAAGGTCAAGATGGTACTCCAAAAATTCAGGAGTATCTTCGATCTTGATGGTTAAAGCATCCGGTTGTGAAATCAAGGGTTTCACAATTGCAATAATGAGATTTTCAATCGTATCCATACATCAACCTACTTAAAAAATTATTTTGAGAATTTAGAATCGTGGAATTTCTTCATAACACCAGCTTTTGAAAGGATGTTGCGAACTGTATCTGAAGGTTGAGCTCCATCAGCCAACCATGCAAGAACGCGGTCTTCTTTCAAAGTTACTTGGTTTTCTTCAACAAGTGGATTGTAAGTTCCAACTGTTTCGATGAAACGTCCATCACGTGGTGAACGTGAATCTGCTACGTTGATACGGTAGTAAGGTTTTTTCTTAGAACCCATACGAGTCAAACGAATTTTAACTGCCATTTTTATAAGTCTCTTTTCTATATTTTAATTTTTCGGTGAAATAGACAAGCTATTTAGCACATGATCTATTATAACACATTTCATCAACCTGTCAAGAAAAAAACTTGACAGTATTTAATTTTTTTATTTTATCAGTAAATCGGCGATTTCTTGATAGTTGCTAACGGTATAAGTCGGCACTACTTGGCTGGTATTTTCCTTGTGATCTGGATTATACCAGACGGTATCAATCCCCGCAGCATGGCCTCCTGCGATATCCGCTGTCAAGGAATCACCGATCATAAGGGTCTCTTCCTTGCTAAAACCTGGAATCAGTTGACCAACTTTGTCAAAAAATGCAGGTTCTGGTTTCTGAGTGTGAAGCTGTTCAGAGATAAAGACCTCTTTAAAATAAGGTGCGATGGTAGAATGAGCTAAGCGTCCTTCTTGAATGGCGGTCACTCCATTCGTTGCGCCATAGAGCTGGTAACCAGCTTTTTCAAGTCGGGCCAGTAAGTCCTCTGCCCCCGGGAAAGACTGCCCTTGAAGACTGATGTAATCTTGGTAGCGAAGAGCCATCTCAGCCCCGTCAACCGTGATCCCAAAGTGGGCAAACCCAATCGCAAACCGACTGTCTACGAGCTCTTGTTTAGTGAGCTTCTTTTGTTCCAAATCCTTCCAGAGCCCTTGGTTCATAGGTTTGTAGTAATCTTTAAAGGCCTTTACATCTGGAAAATTCATGTCTTCTAACATCTGCGTCAAGGCTGTTTCTTCAGCAGATTCAAAATCCAACAAGGTATGGTCCAAATCAAAAAGTAAAAATTTATATGCCATTACAAACGATCTTTCAATTTTTCTACAAATAAATAAGCTGCTGGGCAGGTGAGCGTATTTTTGATGGTCAGATGGTTGATCTGATAGATCTTCTTGCGATCGGTGTGAGGGAATTCCCGACAAGCTTTCGGCCGAACATCGTAGATGGAACAGAGATTGTCGCCACCAAGGAAGGGGCAAGGCATGGATTTAAAAACCTTGTCCCCATCTTCATCGACTTGAAGAAATTCCGCCTCAAAGGCAGGAAGCTTCATCTTGAAATATTTGGCGATGCGTGTGATATCCGCTTCCTTAAAATCAGGCCCTAAGGTTTTGCAGCAATTGGCACAAGCCGTACAATCGATTTCTTGGAAAACTTCATCGTGAATTTCTTGCGCTAGTTTATCTAAATTCTTAGGTGGCTTCTTCTTGAGATTTGCCAATACCTTGCGGTGCTCCTTTTGCTTTTGGAGAGCTAACTGATGGTATTTTTCAATATCAATTTCCTGTGTCATCCTCTATTTCCTCTTCTAAACAATAGAAAGATTATACCACAAAGACTCTAAAAAAAGATAGATCCTGAGATCTATCTCACTTCATCAATCCGTTACGGCACCTGTTCCATCCAGACTCCAAGTGTCTTCGATGTATGGGATAAAGGTTTTCAAGGTTTCTGCATCTCCTTCAAAAGAAATGGTATAAACTTTTTCACCCTTCTGGAAGATCCAAGTAATCAGGTATTGACCAGATTTCATGACAATTTGAAGCTGGTAAGCGTCCAGACCTGCGACTTTAGTCCGCGCTCCCGTCATCTTATCAACATCCTGGTTATCTTGCCACATAACGGCCAGTTTCTTGGCTAGAAATTCAGCATTAAATTCAATATCAGCAGGAACTTTTGCTTTTTCCCGCGTAAAGCTGTTCAAGGTGACAATGTTATAGCCACTCCCATCCGTATACTGGATAGCTTCTGTCCCATCGATATCCGTGAACTTGATCCATTTACTTGGAATATCGATGAACCCATAATCTGCATTTCCAATCCGCTTGGTTTCTTGATTGGTAGTACTTTTCTTTGTAGAGGTAGTATCCTTTGACGAAGAACTACTTGTTTTCTTTTCGACTTTGCTGCTACTTTCTTTTGTAGAAGAAGCTGCTGTATCCTTTTTAGTGGTGTGACTACAGGCCATTAGTGTGCAGGCAGAAAAAATCGTAAGGGATGCGACTAGTAATTTGTGTTTCATGCTCAACCTCCTTGAGAACGTTTTCTGTCCTCTAGTCTACCATAAATGCAGGTATTTTAAAATAGGATACGTGTCACATCTGATCAAACCTTTCAAATTCAGTTCATTTCTTTTAAACCTAAAACAAAAGGCTGGGACAAAAGTCCTAGCCTTTTAATTGTTTTTGGATTGTCGAGCAAGACGCAGTGGTTGAGTGGGCTCTACTACGCTGATTTCATCAGCTTTTACAGCCCTACTCAACTGTGCGGAGGTGGGACGACGAAATCGAATTCTAACGAATTACCGATTTCTGTCCCACTCTCTAATTGTTATTCTTCATCCATTGACAATACGGATAAGAAGGCTTCCTGTGGCACTTCTACCGAACCGATGGCTTTCATCCGTTTCTTCCCGGCTTTTTGTTTTTCAAGAAGCTTGCGTTTCCGTGAGACGTCTCCACCATAACACTTGGCCAAGACGTTCTTACGAAGAGCCTTGATATCTGTACGGGCCACAATCTTATGAGCGATAGCTGCTTGGATAGGCACTTCAAACTGTTGACGAGGGATAATCTTCTTAAGCTTCTCAACGATCAACTTACCACGTTCATAAGCAAAGTCCTTGTGAACGATAAAGCTGAGGGCGTCCACAGTATCGCCATTGAGAAGGATATCCATTTTGACCAATTTAGAAGGACGGTATTCAGACAACTCATAGTCAAAGCTCGCATAGCCACGAGTAGAGGATTTCAATTTATCAAAGAAATCAAAGACAATTTCCGCCAGTGGGATTTGATAGATGACATTAACTCGATTTTCATCGATGTAGTCCATAGTCACAAAGTCCCCCCGTTTGCGTTGTGCCAATTCCATGACAGCTCCGACAAACTCTTGTGGCACCATGATTTGTGCTTTGACATAAGGTTCTTCGATTGAAGCGATCTTGGTTGGATCTGGGAACTCAGATGGGTTAGACACATCTAGTGCTTCGCCATCTGTCAAATTAACCTTGTAGATAACAGACGGTGCTGTCATGATCAAGTCAATATTGAACTCACGCTCTAAGCGTTCCTGGATAACATCCATGTGAAGTAGTCCCAAGAAACCACAACGGAAACCAAAACCAAGGGCTTGAGAAGTTTCCGGCTCAAATTGAAGACTGGCGTCATTCAATTGCAACTTCTCTAAAGCTTCACGAAGATCGTTGTATTTGTTGGATTCGATCGGATAAAGACCAGCAAAGACCATTGGGTTCATCTGCTTGTAACCATGAAGAGGCTCACTTGCTGGATTGGTAGCCAAGGTCACCGTATCCCCGACACGAGTATCTGCAACGGTCTTGATAGAGGCTGCAATATAACCAACGTCTCCAGTTGCAAGGAAATCACGTCCAACCGCTTTAGGAGTAAAGATCCCAACCTCAGTGACATCAAAGGTTTTTCCATTGCTCATGAGCTGGATCTTATCACCTGGTTTCACCATCCCGTTAACAACCCGTACCTGAAGGATCACCCCACGATAGGCGTCATAGACGGAATCAAAGATCAAAGCTTGAAGTGGAGCTTCAACATCACCTGTCGGAGCAGGAACTTTCTCAACGATCTGCTCCAAAATCTCTTCAATCCCAATACCAGCCTTGGCAGAGGCTAGGACTGCCTCACTGGCATCCAGGCCAATGACATCTTCTACTTCTGTACGCACACGTTCTGGATCCGCAGCTGGTAGGTCAATTTTATTAATAACTGGCAGAATCTCCAAATCGTTGTCCAAAGCAAGGTAAACATTGGCTAGAGTCTGGGCTTCAATCCCTTGAGCCGCATCTACTACGAGAATGGCACCCTCACAGGCAGCCAGCGAACGTGAAACCTCATAAGTAAAGTCAACGTGCCCCGGTGTGTCAATCAAGTGGAAGATATAGGTTTCCCCATCTTTAGCCGTGTAGTTCAACTCGATGGCATTGAGCTTGATGGTAATCCCACGTTCCCGTTCCAGGTCCATGCTATCTAGGAGTTGGGCTTGCATCTCCCGACTAGACACGGTTTCGGTTTTTTCTAAAATTCGATCGGCCAAGGTTGACTTTCCGTGGTCAATATGGGCGATGATCGAGAAGTTCCGAATCTTCTCTTGTCGTTTTTTTAATTCTTCAAAATTTGGCATAATCATCTTCCTAGTAAATTTAATCGTACTCTTCATTATAACAAAAAAGATAGGCCTTTGCCTATCTTAATCCATTATTTTCAAAAATCGCTTCTGCGTTTTATTTCCCTCATAACCTATGCGTTCGTAAAAGATATGGGCTTCTTTTCGATGAGATGCAGAATTTAAACGGATAAAAGCAGAATGCTTGCTTTGGGCAAGTTCTTCAACTCGCTCCATCAATTGGCGACCAATCCCATGTCCTTGAGCAGAAGGGAAAACCGCTAGACCTAAAATATTTAGACCGGCGTCACTATAAAGACTTTCATAAACCTCTGCTTCAACATAACCAAGAATATGGCCTGTTTGGTCCTCTTCGTAAACAAAACAAAAGTGACCCGAGTCTGGCAGATTGAATTTTTCAATCTGACCCGCCACTTTCTCAAGGGTCGAATCATACCCCAATGCTTGGTGACACAAATCTCGAATTTGACCTGCATCTTTGACTTGAACGCTACGAATCATACCCCAACCTCCATGAATTCTTTGATTTTATCTTAGACCTTTTTCCTCAGAAAGTAAAGGAAAATTAAATAAAATTTCCATTAGAAATCCGATTTATATCAAATTAATCTTTTTTCACATTTATCACGGATTTCTATTTACTTTTTCGATTTAATTCATTATAATAGAAAAGGTAAATACAAGGAGGTGAGTACGTTGGCCAGAGGTCGTGGAAAAGCAAGTCCTCAAGACAAAGAGGCATTACGGATTATATCGGAAAAGATCAGAGAATTACTGAAAGAACAAGGAAAAAAGCAGATCGAATTATCTCGTATTACTGGAATTCCTGCTAGCACCTTGACTGGATATGTAAAAGGAACTTCTCTCCCCGTTCCTGAAAATTTGGAGAAGATTGCTGCCTTTTTTCAGGTAGCAATTGCTGAAATTGACCCTCGATTACGAAATGATTTTGTGGTCATTGATTCAGAGATTGAGAGATTGTATAAACAGCTCGATGAGGGAAATCAAGAAAATCTTCTTTCTTATGGAAAAAGTCTCTTGACCCATCAGAAAGAGAAACAGAAGATTGAAAAGCAATACCACTCTTATTCTGTCTATGATTCTTTTGCATCTTATCAAAATCAGAAACAAGCTGATATCGTCTGGTTTGATCAAAAGATCCCTTACGATTTGGCTTTTTGGATTCATACGGATTCCCTAGAGCCCAAATATGAAAAAGGAGCTGTTGTGTTAGTCAAGCAAACCTACTACGATCAGGCAGGGGCTATTTATGCCATTGATTTTGACGGGCAAACTTTGATCAAACGCGTCTTTCGTGAGGCCAACGGTATTCGACTGGTTTCCCTCAATAAGAAATATAGTGATCAGATCATTCCACTGGATGAGGAACCTGGAGTGATTGGTAAGGTTATAGATGGCTTTGTTCCTCTTGATTTGGAGGAGATCAAATGATTCAATTAATCGCGATTGACTTGGACGGAACTCTCTTGCATGAAGATAAGTCGCTGTCTAAAGGCAATATCGAAGCTCTTCATAAGGCCCATCAAGCTGGCTATGATATTGTGATCTGTACGGGACGTCCCTTAGCGGGTGTCCGTCCCATCTTTGAAGAGATTGGTCTTCCGGATGGCAACTACTATATGATTATCAATAACGGCTGTACAACTTTGTCTACTAAGAATTGGGAAATCATTGGCAAGGAAGAATTAAGTCTCGAGGACATGCACCGGTTGCATGTTTTGACGAAAGATTCAGACGTCCAGCTGACCTTATTCGACATGGATCATTACCTAGTAGTCGCACCGGAAGCCAGTGAACTGGTTACGATGGATGCCGGCATCGTGAATAGTAAACCGACACCTGTCTCAGAAAAGGATCTGCCCAACCTTGTCCCTATTTTTCAAGCTATGTACGTAGGAGATCCTTCTGCTATTGATGCCTTTCAAGCTCAGCACGAGACAGCATTAGAAACCGATTTTAACACTGTTCGTTCACAGGATATCTTATTTGAAATCCTTCCAAAAGGTGCGAGCAAGGCATCTGCTCTTCAAGCATTGAGCCAAACATTAGGCTACAGCAGAGACCAGGTTATGGCTCTTGGAGATGCCAATAATGACCTTGAGATGCTTCGTTTTGCTGGCTATAGCGTCGCTATGGGAAATGGAAATGCTGCTGTCAAGGAGATAGCTGACTTCATCACCTTGACCAATGATGAGGATGGTGTGGCCCATGCTATTCACAAATTAATTGAAACTGAAAAAGGAGAATGATTATGAAATACGCAAATCTGTTGGACCGTTTTATTACCTATGTAAAGGTCAACACACGTTCAGACGAAAACTCTACAACCACTCCAAGTACCCAATCACAAGTTGATTTTGCAACAAACGTCTTGATCCCTGAAATGAAACGCGTGGGCCTTCAAAACGTCTACTATTTACCAAACGGCTATGCTATTGGAACACTTCCAGCCAATGATCCAAGCTTTACACGCAAGATTGGATTTATTTCTCACATGGATACCGCTGACTTCAATGCCGAAAATGTCAATCCTCAAATCGTTGAGAATTATGATGGGGGTGTTATTGCCCTTGGGGACTCTGGTTTCACACTGGATCCAGCCGATTTTGCCCATTTGAACAACTACAAGGGACAAACCTTGATCACGACTGACGGTACTACCCTTCTGGGTGCAGATGATAAGTCAGGTATCGCTGAAATCATGACAGCTATTGAATACCTGACAGCTCATCCTGAAATCAAACATGGAGAAATCCGTGTCGGCTTTGGTCCCGATGAAGAAATTGGAGTCGGTGCAGATCAATTTGATGCAGAGGATTTTGATGTAGACTTTGCCTATACTGTTGATGGTGGTCCTCTCGGAGAGCTTCAATACGAAACCTTCTCAGCAGCTGGGGCTGAAATTACCTTCAAAGGACGCAATGTCCACCCAGGTACAGCCAAAGGTCAAATGATCAACGCTCTTCAATTGGCCATTGATTTCCATAACAAACTCCCTGAAGGAGCACGTCCAGAATTAACCGAAGGCTATGAAGGCTTCTACCACTTGATGAATATTGATGGAACTGTCGAGGAAGCAAGTGCCAGCTACATCATTCGGGACTTTGAAACTGAAAGCTTTGAGAAACGCAAAGACCTTATGAAATCTATTGCCGATCAGATGAATGCGGAGCTCGGTAGCGAACGCGTTCTCCTCACCCTCAAAGATCAGTATTACAACATGAAGCAAGTGATTGAAAAAGATATGACACCAATCACCCTTGCTAAGGAAGTCATGGAAGATCTTGGAATCACTCCAATCATTGAACCTATTCGCGGTGGTACAGATGGATCTAAAATTTCCTTTATGGGGATTCCAACACCAAATATCTTTGCCGGTGGTGAAAATATGCATGGTCGCTTTGAATACGTAAGCCTCCAAACCATGGAACGCGCAGTTGATACCATTATCGGTATTGTGACCAAAAAATAAGAAACAAAAAAGGATTCGGATAGATTGTCCGGATCCTTTATTGTAGATTAGAAAGCTTGACAATTTCTTTGACCTGATCAATGGTCTGAATCAGGCGAAGGCTTGTCTCATTGATAGAAAGATAATAGACTTTATCTGCCAAAGATTCTGTAAAAGGACGATTCGTGAGTAAGATCACCTGTTGTCCTTTTTCTTTCAGCTCTTTCACCTGCTTTCTCACCTTTTGGTAAAAACGCTCATCGCAGATTTCTAGATCATCCACCAAGACACAAGCAGCGTCCAAACCCAATGATTCATTGGTTTCGTTTTGGGTCAGATAATAGGATGCGCCCGCTTTGACCTCATATAAGCCAGCTGATGGCTCAACCGGAAGGAAGGCTGGACCGGTTGCAACTTCTGCTTCTTTTTCCATTGCTACAAGATTGGCTAGGACCTGCAAATAGACAGGTGCTAATTTACTCAAATCCAAGAGTTCCTCAAACTCAAAACCACGTTTCAAAGCTTCTAAGATATAGAAGAGCCGGTGGGGCATATGACGAGCAATTTTCTGGATTAATTCATCATCGCTCATTTCCTCAGGAAGGATGGTCAGCAAGTTCTTGTCTTTAATGGTTTCTAGGGCTTGTTGATAAGCTTCATCGATTCTCTTTCCAAATCCATAAACTGCCCCATAAGAGTGAATTTGGGTATTGAGGCGGGCATTTTTAGCAACATCAGAAAAAATCGGGATCTTAAAGAAGATATAGTCCAAACTCGGTTCGTAAACGGCCCTTAAATCCTTTAATAAGGGATGAGGCAAATGCTCGAGAGAGCGCCCCAATTGCAGCTGCACGCCTTGCTCAAACAAGGAATAGCCCAAGCCCATAGAGGCCATCGAGATACTATCTGAAGCAAATGGATTAACTTCTAGGATATAAAAAGCATAGCTCGTCGGATCCAAAGCAAACTTGATCGAAATGGCTCCTGTCAGCTTCAAATAGCGACTGATGTGGATCGCTGCTTCACGAAGATTTTGAAACTCCCGGTCTGTCAGGGTGACCGCTGGCATAAATTGATAAGAGTCACTAGAGTGGATCCCGACAGGATCAATGCTTTCAATAGAGGCCGCCAGATAGTGATTGTCTTCACGATCGCGCATGACTACAAAATCCAATTCCTTAAAGCCATAGGTCGAAAACTCTAGCAAACACTGCTGACTTGGAGAGACCGAAAGTCCCGTTTCTACTGCTTCGCACAAGTCATCTAGATTATGAGCAATCTTTCGCCCCTGCCCTTGCTTACTCGCTACCGGCCAGATCATAATGGGAAATTGAATGCCTTCAGAAAACTCAATGGCTTCTCGAACAGAACCAACCAGTGCGGAAGCGGGTACCTGGTAGCCCAACTCTTGAAAGAGGCGTCGTTGATCCGCCTGCTGATAAAAGGTGCGGTAGCGTTGAAGGCTCGGTCCGATAATTCTAATCGATGCGTCTTTGAAAAATCCAGTTTCTTCCAATCGAAACAAGAGGTTCAAAATCTGTTTATCCGCAAAGGTTAGGAGCAAGCGAGATCGAGTATAAGAAAGAAGAATCGTCCTAAGAGCATCCAGCTTAAGCTTACTGACTACAACCTGTTTTCCAGCTTCTTGGGTGATAGTATTTTCTTCGCCCAGATAAAGGACCAGAGCATTCCCATCCTTGGCATTAAGTTTTTGTGCTTCCTTTACCGCAGCCAAGAGGCTAATATCCTGATAAGAATCTCCACATAGGAGAAGCAATTTCTGGTTTTCTTTCATCATTCCTTCTCCCTTCTACTTTCGTGAATTTTGGCATCAATCAATTCTAAAAATTCATCGTAAAAATAGAGATTTTCCCTTGGCCCTGGACTCGCATCCACTTGGAATTGAACCCCTAAAATCGGTTGGTAACGATGGCGAAAAGCTTCGATACTATGGTCATTGACGTTTTCATGCGTGACCAATAAATCATGGGGTAGGCTATCGCGTGCGATACTATACAAGTGATTTTGACTCGTTATCTCGATTTTCCCTGTCGCAATTTCACGGACGGGAATATTTAAACCGAAATGCCCAACTTCCATGGGAGCTAGCTCAGCCCCGTAAGCTTGAGCCAATACCTGTGCTCCCAAGCCCATACCCCAGATTGGAATCTGACCATTGAGCTTTTTGATCAAGCGGCAGAGTTTTTTCACCTGATGGGGATCGCCAGGCCCACTGGATAAAATAACGCCATCGGGCTGCTGTTCCATCAGTTCATCATAAGAGATATCATAGGGATAAACTGTCACATTACAGTCCCTTTGACTCAGCTGGCGTAAGACAGAGTGCTTGACCCCTAGATCAATCAAGGCAATACTCTTTCCAAAACCTGGTACAGCATAGGCCGTTTTTGTAGAAACTTGACGCACTTGGTCTTTGGGAAGGACCGTTGCTCGCAACTGATCCAAGATATGCTCGATCGAATCCCCCTTGTTAATGACAGTCGCCTTCATCCGTCCATACTTGCGGACAATTTTTGCCACCTGTCTCGTATCAATCCCTACAATACCAGGGATTTTTTTTCGCTTCAAGAATTCATCCAAGGTCATCTGCTGCCGCCAATTGCTCGGCATCTCCACTAGATGCTGAACGACTACTGCTAAACAAGTGGGCGTAATCGATTCAGAATCATCTCGATTGATCCCTGTTGCGCCAATAACTGGAAAGGTAAAGGAGAGGATCTGGCCACTAAAAGCCTGATCCGTGATCAATTCTTGATAGCCTGTCATGGCTGTCGTAAAGACCAATTCACCAGTCACATATAAGTCTGCACCAAAGGCTTCTCCTTCAAATACAGTCCCATCCTCTAGGACCAATAATCGTTTCATCGAACCCCTCCCTTCTTTTTACACTAATCCAATTTTATCATAGTTCCTCAAAAAAAGGAAAGTCAGATTCCATGTAGCTGTCTACTCTGTCCTCTTTCTTTCCTTTCAATGAATTGTCAGTTATCTTATTTTGCACCGCGACCTTTAAGGACGGCTTCAATGATGGCCATACGGACAAAGACACCGTTGGTCATTTGTTCTACGATGCGTGATTTAGGAGCTTCTACCAAGTGGTCCGCAATTTCAACGTCACGGTTGACTGGTGCTGGGTGCATCAAGATTGCTGTATCTTTCATACGGTCATAACGTTCTTGTGTCAAACCATGAAGACGGTGGTAGTTTTCTTTAGAGAAGAGTGATTCGTAATCATGACGTTCGTGTTGCACACGCAAGAACATCATCACATCTACTTCTTCAATGACTTCATCGATAGTGACGAAGGTTCCATAGTCTTCAAATTCCGCACTTCTCCATTCGTCTGGACCTGCAAAGTAGAGGGTTGCTCCCAAACGTTTCAAGATTTGCATATTTGATTTTGCCACACGTGAGTGATCCAAGTCCCCAGCAATACAAACTTTCAAGCCATCAAAGTGACCGAATTCTTGGTAGATAGTCATCAAATCAAGCAAACTTTGGCTTGGGTGTTGACCTGAACCATCCCCACCATTGACGATAGAGGCTGTGATCGTTGGGCTTTCAACCAATTCTTTGTAGTAGTCCACTTCAGGGTGACGGATGACGCAGACATCTACTCCAAGAGCTGACATGGTTAAGATTGTGTCGTAAAGTGTTTCCCCTTTGTTCACAGAGCTTGTCTTCACATCAAAGTCAAGGAGATCACATCCCAATTTCAACTCTGCCACTTCAAAGGCTTTGTGGGTACGAGTTGAAGGTTCAAAGAAAAGGTTTGAGATGATGTGTTGGTCTTCGTAGGATGCTTTAGCTCCGTTTTTGAACTCAATCCCACGTTTGATCAATGCCATTACTTCTTCATTGGTAAGAGTTTCCATTGAGACAAGGTTTTTAAGAGCGATTTGATTTTCAGACATGTTGATTCTCCTTTTATAATGTGAATGCAAATAGTTTACAATTTGTTTAAGCTTCTTTGATGAGGACGCGGTCTTGACCGTCTAGCTCCACCATCTCGACAATGATTTCCTCTGACTTACTTGTCGGGATATTTTTCCCAACAAAGTCCGGACGAATCGGCAACTCCCGATGCCCACGGTCGACTAGAACCGCCAGACTCACTCGAGCAGGACGACCGTGACTGACCAGATTGTCAATGGCAGCGCGTATTGTGCGACCTGTATAGAGGACATCATCGATCAAAATGACTTCTCTATGAGCGATATCAACTGGTAAGACCGTTGTATCTTCTGTCGCCTTCATGTCATCTCGGAAAGGCTTGGTATCTAGTTCTGCTACAGGGACATCGATTTGTTCCAGCTGAGAGAGGCGTTCTTGGATCCGGCGAGCGATGTAAACGCCACGCGTCTTGATCCCCACCAGCACAATCTGGCTCAAATCTTTGTTTCGTTCAATGATTTCGTAGGTGATGCGGGTAATGGCCCGTTTCATCGTCAAATCATCAACGACTTCTTTGGTTTTCATTCAGTCCTCCTTAGTTGTAAAAGAAAAACCTCCTTTTTCAAGGAGGTTCAGCAAATGAATGGTCTAAGAGGATAGAGTCTCGCTCTATGGTCCTAGCCATTGTTTTTCACAGTCTCCTTGCCTGCCTCACGGGACAGGATTAAAGGATTTATTTAATTGAAATAACTATATCACAGTTTCAAACGACATGCAAGAAAAAACTCAACATTTTTCAAAAAAATTTAAAAACATGACTTTTCATCCGAATAATGTTCGGTTTTTACTAAGAAACAGCCGATTTCCGCTTGATATTTTTAATCCCATAGAGCACATAGCCAGCCAAGAGGTAAGCGATAAAGATGATCACCACCCATTTTCCAACAAAGGCCCAGCCGTATTTATTCACATTGATAAAGAAATAGGCAAAGGGACTATCTTTTGCACCTGGAATTGGCCACTTCAAGACCAACCCATTGAGAAGAGCAAAGAGCATGTAAGCCAGTGGAATCAAGGTCCAAAAGAAAGGATCGAGCTTACGGTATTGCTTGGCTTTATCAATCACTAGGGTATCAAAGAAGAACATCAAAGGAACGATGTAATGACAGAGGAAGTTTTCCAAACGATAAAACTTCTCTGGTGTCGCAAGAGGCGCCAACATAAAGTGGTAGATGACACAGGTAATCATAATGGACATGGTAACTGCGCCTTTCATACGAAGGTAACCCTGAGTCTGGGTCGAACGACCTCGAACCATGCGCCAAACCATGTCTCCCATAAAGAACATGACTAACATGTTGGATAAAATGGTGTAATAGAGCATCATGCCAAAGCCACCATGCTTGGTGAGTTGCAGATAAACGCCAATAACACTTAAGATAAACAATAGAAAACGATAGCTAAATAATAATTTGAATTTCATAGTATTCTCCTGAAAGAAAAGAGGCAAGGCCCTCCTTCTTTTCTTTAGATTTTCTTCACAAATTCTGATTTTAGTTTCATTGCACCAAAGCCATCAATCTTACAATCGATGTTGTGGTCTCCTTCAACGATACGGATGTTTTTCACGCGCGTCCCTTGTTTCAAATCTTTCGGTGCACCCTTAACTTTCAAATCTTTGATCAAAGTCACTGTATCGCCATCAGCCAATTTGTTTCCGTTGGCGTCAATCGCTACGACACCCTCTTCTTCTTCGACCTCAGCTGGGTTCCATTCATACGCACACTCTGGGCACACCAAGAGCGCTCCATCTTCATAGACGTATTCAGAGTTACATTTTGGACAGTTTGGTAAGTTATTCATTTTTATCTCCTTATTCAAATTAACTTTCATAGTATACCATGAAAGCGAAAATTTGACAAATCCTGCTCGACTGTAGCATTTTCAAGAAAAAAGGAGGCGACTTGGCCTCCCTACATAGATCATATTTCTCAATCTTCCTGCAATTCTTGAATATCTCGAATCACGCGCACACCTGCTTGATTCTTCTCGCGCAGTTCAGCATCAGAGTATGGGAAGGTATTGATCAAGATGCTCTCCATCCCGATACTTTGGGCAACAGCGACATCTGTCGTAAAGTCATTCCCCACCATGACCGTTTTCTCAGGGTTCAACTGGTGTTCTTTCATCACTTCCAAGAGGAACTCTGGCTGAGGTTTGCGAATACCTGCGTCAGACGACAAGTAAATGGCATGGAAAAGCTCTCTCAAACCAACCAAATCAATCTCCGGATTGGTAAAATCTGCTTGGGCATTGGATAAAAGAAAGATTCGGCAACCTGCAGCTTTCATATCCTCTAACACTTCTTTCGTGTGAGGATAGAGCTCCAACCGCTTGCGAGAAAGGACACGGAAAGTCCTCGCAATCAAACGTCCCCACTCTTTGAGGTGGGCAACACTATCCCCACTTGGATGACCTTCTAAATACAATTGCACAAAGATGACCGTCAGATCAATCTCTGGATAGGCAACGTGTTTTTCCTTAGACAAGTCTTCTTCGGCTTGTTGCACCAACTCTCTATAACGCAGGCGCAGACCTTCTCCTGTGTAGCTTGCCCCGTAGGATTGGTAGATCTGAGCCATGGTATCCCATAAAATGGGGCTCGACTCATCCGTTTCGATGTCGACCAAGGTTCCATAAAAATCAAAAATATAGTTTTTAAATGCGTACTTGTGCGGATTCATCTCTCACTCCCGTAACAAACATCGTAAAGGTTGCCTTGCAGACATTGGCCCCGTCTTGATTGGTAATATCGACATCCACAACTCGAGTCGTCCGTCCACTGTGGACACATTCGCCATGTATCGTAAGGACATCACCCAGACGTCCTGCTTTCAAGTAATTGATCGAGGATTGCAAGGTCACCCCATCGACACCTTGAGAAACCACGACCAAACCACTGACTTGGTCACACAGGGTAAAGAGATAGCCTCCATGCGCATTTCCATAATAATTGAGCGATGATTCCACGACCTTGGTTGTCACCACCACATGGCCATCTCTCATCTTTTCGATTTCGTAATTTTCAAATGCAGCAATTGCATCAAAGTGAAAATCTTTCATATTACTTGCCACCTTTTCTAGCATCTTTTCAACTCCTCTATCATACTACAATTAAGAAGCAGATACAAGCAAAGGGGCAATTCCTTAGAGCTAAAAAGAACTAGATACCTCTAGCCCTTTGTTTAAAATCTTAATTTTTCCCAATCATCGTCTGTCCGTTTGCGATAATAGTACTCGGATAAATCTGGGTCTTCCATCACTTCTAGGAGAGGAAGCATGTCGTAGGACAAGTCCAACTTTTCTAATTGGTCCTTCTCAACCCAAGAAACTTCTCCTTCTTCAGATGATCTGAGCTGGCCTGTAAATTCTGTCGCTTTGTAGCAAAAGACAATATAGCGGCCTCCCTCATCTGGCTCCCAGTCTTTGACTGCGACCAGTTTTGGATCTGCAATTGTCAGTCCTGTCTCTTCGTAGACTTCACGAATGACGGATTCTACAAGGCTTTCTCCTTCTTCGATATGGCCACCTGGAAAAGCATGGCCAGCCCAGTGAGTCTTTTCAGGTGAGCGGTATTGGAGGACTACTTTATTCGTTGAACAGTCTTCGATCAGACATAGATTTGTTAGAATGGTAGATGTTTCGCGTGACATAAATTTCCTTTCTAATATGTTGACAATGAATCAATATACACCTTTTTATGAATTTCTTTTTTCATAACTAGCTCATGATACTCATGGTAACCATGGATCAAAGAGCCTCTGACAATCACAATCTGATTGGATACCATTTGGAAGTCTATTGTGGAGGCTGGGACAAAAGGCCTAGCCTCTCAATTGTCTTTGGATTGTCGAGCAAGACGCAGTGGTTGAGTGGGCTCTACCACGCTGATTTCATCAGCTTTTACAGCCCTACTCAACTGTGCGGAGGTGGGACGACGAAATCGAATTCTAACGAGTTACCGATTTCTGTCCCACTCTCTTATTTTTCTTCCTATTCCTCAATTTTATTATGAACAAGATCAAGGCCGCTAAAATGAAGAAGATAGCATAGGTTAGAATAGGAAACCAAATGTATTTTGGATTCAATGTGTAGAGGGCTGGAATATAATCTCCTATACGTCGTCCTTCGATCCCAAATCCAATATGCAAAACAGACGTAATTGCATTCACGTACAAAAAGACGGTTGCGAAAAATTCAATGGAAGCTCGGTCTTCTTTCTGCACTCGAAAGACATTAAAATACAATCCATTCAGCAATAAATATAGATTCATAAATAAGGGAAATAGATAATTAAAATCACGGTAAGTCCTTGGGATTAGATCATTGTCAAAAAGAAAGACACCTAGGGTCGCTCCCATTGCCAAAAACATGATAAAATCCAAAAGCATACCAATACCTGAATGCTTTTCAAGCCACAGGTTTAAGCGATCTAACCAGCTTCTTTTACTCTTTATTTTATTTTGATGGTTGACCTTCTTTACAGTATTTTTCTTCTGCTTCATTAACCTTATTTCCTAACGTTAAGGATTTACTCAGAGTTTCTTCACTTCTGCCGCTACCTTTTGAAGATGCTTCTCTCGCATGCTAGCGGTGTTCACATCCCGGCCGACTTCACCCAAGATGCAAACACGCTTGGTTTTAATCCCACAATGGTTCAAGACGGCATTCTTCAAAACAGAGATGCCATAACTATCCGGAATGTTGAGAGGGCCTGAAAAGATCTTGTACCACCAAGTAGGCGCCATGGAGGTCGCATAAATACTGGCTGTTTTCCCTTTGAGCAGCTTCTTGAATTGCTTGCCTCTCAAGTAATTCCAGATAAAGCTTCCCTGATCATTGGCCGAGTAGGCGATACCTGGTGTAAAGACCCGATCGATCCAGCCCTTCATGAGGCTCGGCATACTACTCCACCAAATGGGATAGACAAAGATCAGGTGATCCGCCCATTGTATCCATTCCTGAGAACGAAGGATAAAGGAATCTTCCTCCATCCGCTTTCGATAACCATAGCGAAGAACAGGATCAAAGTCCTCTTCATTGAGACTAATCACTTTAAGCTCGTGGTGATTTGAGTCAATAGTTTCGACAATGGTTTGAAAAATAGCCTGACAGTAACTTTCCTTATCTGGATGCCCATTGATGACTAGAATTTTCATTCGTCTTCTCCTTCATTTCTTTAGTTCATTCTATCTCTTTTATTTTTTTACTTGATTAATTGATAATGGTTCAAAGATTGATAGATAGGTCCTTTAGGAATTTTTATTTGAAGAACACATCATCCGCAATTCCTTAACAGGTTTTCCAAGTTCAAGTATTTTTTCTTGACCATCAAAAGTAAAACCCATTTTTTGATAGAAAGCAATGGCTCGCTTATTATCTTTTAACACCCATAAATAAATCTCAGAGAAATGATCGAGAGCAGCAAATGCAGCTTGCATTAACTGTTTACTCACACCTTTTCCATAGTAATCTTTTAAAACATATAAGGCGATGATTTCACCAGCTTGAATGGCCTCATCACGAAAATTTCCATAGCTGATAAATCCAACGGCCTTTTTTCCATCCATCGCAATCAAGGTATTTTCTGGATACTTTTGACTAAAGAAACGACATCTATCTAATGTCATCGTCTCCTGATATTCCGCGGGTAAAAGATTGTCATAAGCCTCTCTCCACGTTTGCCAATGAACGAGAGATTTTCCTTCTATCTCTTCAGGAGTTTCCATTGTTTTAATAATAATCTTCATTCGCTTTATCCTATCTTAATCCAAAGCCTTGACTTCCAACATCATATCGCGGATTTGCGCTGCCAGTTCAAAATCAAGCACTTCGACGGCTTCTTGCATTTGACCTTGCAGTTTCTTGACCAGTTCCTTGCGCTCTTGGCGGTTGAGACTGGTGATATCCACTTCCTTATCCTCTTCCTTGGCCACAGCCTTGGTAACAGAAATGAGGTCACGGATTTCCTTCTTGATGGTTTGTGGCACAATGCCGTGCTCTTCATTATAAGCCATCTGGATTTTCCGACGACGGGCTGTTTCATCGATGGCTTTTTGCATAGACTGGGTCATGGTGTCCGCATACATGATCACGTGACCTTCACTATTACGGGCAGCACGACCGATGGTCTGAATCAATCCACGCTCATTACGAAGAAAGCCTTCCTTATCAGCATCGAGAATAGCAACCAAACTAACTTCAGGTACGTCAATCCCTTCCCGAAGAAGGTTGATTCCGACCAAGACATCAAAAACGCCCAAACGCAAATCACGGATAATCTCCGTCCGCTCCAAAGTCTTAATGTCTGAGTGCATGTATTTGACCTTAACACCCATTTCTTTGAAGTAGTCGGTCAAGTCTTCTGCCATCTTCTTGGTCAAGGTGGTGACAAAGGTCCGCTCTCCACGTTCTACACGCGCATTGATTTCACCCAAGAGATCGTCCATTTGTCCCATGGTCGGACGCACTTCCACCTCAGGATCGAGTAGACCTGTCGGACGAATGATCTGCTCGATGACAGTATCGGTTTGTTCCATCTCATAGTCACCCGGTGTCGCAGACACATAGACAATCTGGTGGACGTGACTTTCAAACTCTTCACGACGCAGTGGCCGGTTGTCCAAAGCAGACGGCAAACGGAAGCCATAGTTGACCAACATCTCCTTACGCGAGCGGTCTCCGTTGTACATGCCCTTGATTTGGCCCATGGTCATGTGACTTTCATCGACCATGATGAGAAAATCTTCTGGGAAAAAGTCAAAAAGAGTAAACGGTGGCTCTCCTTCACTCCGGCCTTCCATATGACGGGAATAGTTCTCCACCCCATTGGTGTAGCCCATCTCCCGCAACATTTCAATATCGTACTCGGTCCGTTGCTTCAGGCGTTGGGCTTCTAGCAACTTACCTTCTTGTTCAAAGATCTTTAACTGCTCTTCCAGTTCAGCCTGAATCTTGGCAATGGCAACTTCCATATGGTCATCATTGGTCACAAAGTGAGTGGCTGGGAAAATCGCCAAATGGTCCACTTCACCGAGAACTTGACCAGTCAGAGCTTCAACTTCACGGATACGGTCAATCTCGTCTCCGAAAAACTCTACTCGAAAGGCATGCTCATCACGAGAAGCTGGGAAAATCTCTACCACATCCCCACGGACACGGAATTTCCCCCGTTGAAAGTCGATGTCATTGCGCTCAAACTGGATGTCCACCAAGTCGTTCAGCAGTTTATCACGAGAAATTTCGAGACCTGGACGCAAGCTCACTACGCTATCAGCATATTCCTTAGGCGAACCCAAACCATAGATACACGAAACAGACGCGACCACAATGACGTCATTTCGTTCTAAGAGGGCTGATGTTGCAGAGTGACGAAGCTTGTCAATCTCATCATTGACAGAACTATCCTTCTCAATGTAGGTATCGCTCGATGGCACATAGGCTTCCGGCTGGTAGTAATCGTAATATGAAACGAAATACTCAACCGCATTTTCAGGGAAAAATTCCTTGAACTCCCCATAGAGCTGACCCGCCAGCGTTTTATTATGGGCGATAACCAAGGTTGGTTTATTGACTTGAGCAATCACTTGACTCATGGTATAGGTCTTCCCTGTACCAGTCGCCCCCATCAGGATTTGGGCCTTCTCGCCTCCCTCGATATTATCCACCAACTGCTCAATGGCCTGCGGTTGATCACCAGATGGTTGGTATTTGGATACCAGTTTAAATTTGTTGTCAGTTATTCGATTTATCATAAAAGCCTCTTATACATATTCTATTTTTTTATTTTACCATAAAAAAGGATATTTCTCTGACTTTTAAGAAGAGAGTCCTATTACAGAAAAGAGGCTGGGACAAAAGTCCTAGCCTCTCAATTGTTTTTGGATTGTCGAGCAAGACGCAGTGGTTGAGTGGGTTCTACTACGCTGATTTCATCAGCTTTTACAGCCCTACTCAACTGTGCGGAGGTGGGACGACGAAATCGAATTCTAACGAATGACCGATTTCTGTCCCACTCTCTCGTATTTATCATCATTTCCTATCAACCATTTCACACTTGTTCATTATCAACTCTTTCTCTTCTTTCCCCTAAGCGGTAGACAATCACTACGGATATTAGAAGAACCAGAGTTGTGATAATCGAACCTTCCGCTCCAAATTCCCCTCCGGTCAACCAGTCAGGTCCTGATCCCATGGTAAAGCTGAAGATAGAGGCATCTGCCCCCGTCCCACTGACTTGAAAACCAAGGAGATTTCCTTGTACATAGTTCCAGGTCCCGTGCTGAGCGACCACTAGCCAGATACTATCGGTATAGATAAAAAGCAGACCAGCTAGCACCCCATCAAGGATGATATTCAGAACGGATAAGAAGGTCACTCCTGCATTACCCATATGCAGAATGCCAAAGAGACTACTAGAAATCAAGATCGCTAAGGGTAGATTGGCTCTTGCAGCAATCCGAGTCAGGAGCCAACCCCGCGTCGCTACTTCTTCCGTTCCTCCTTGAAGGAGCCAAAATGGGAATAAACCTAGAATAAAGAGGATGGGTTCTAAACTTAATTCATTTAGCTCAAAAGTCCCGATTCCACCCACTTGGTAGACAAGGGCAATCATTCCCATTTGAAGAAGGGAAAGCAAGATCCCCCAGCCTAGATACTTGAGCCAATTTCTTTTTACAAAACCTAAGCTTGATAAGGAATTCTTCTCTATTACTTTCACCCAAAAAATAAAGAGTAAGAGAATAAATACAAAACTGAAAAGCTCATAATAGAGAATATAATGGAAGAAAAACTCTTGAATACTTGCAACCCCATTTCCTGGTGAGAAGAACTCCACTAGAAAACCGATCACTAAGGAAAATGGCCCCACAAGTTCACTACCAATCCAAAGGCCTCCTTCTATAAAGAGAGATGCTAATAATACATAAAATAGTGTAGAAACGAAAACTGGCACAGACGTCTTCGTTTTGATTTCTTGAATGATCAACCCTTTCTTCATCGTAACCTCCTTTATCTAATAGGTCCATTGTAACAAAGAAAATCTGGAGCTGCAAGATCAACTCATGTTAGATAACCTAACATGAAAACTGGATTTTTCTTGCAAAGCAACGTCTTTTCTGATATAATAGCTTTTGTAGAAAAACATAAGACCATTCATACTCGTTTTGGTATGAATGATTTGTTTTTTTAAGGCCATCCTTTGGTCAATGTGCTCATGGGTCAAAACCCCAAAGAGAAAAGAATTAAAAGGAGACAGAAATGAAGAAAAAATTACTAGCATGTTTGCTTTTCTTATTTCCATTCGTTGCATTCGCTGGTCATGCTCATGCTGAAACGATCAAGGTCGTTTTCGACACAGCGTATGCACCGTTTGAATTTAAGGATTCAGATCAAACCTATAAAGGAATTGACGTAGAGATCTTGGACAAGGTCGCTGAAATCAATGGCTGGGATTTGGACAAATCCTTCCCGGGATTTGATGCAGCGGTCAATGCAGTTCAAGCTGGTCAAGCAGATGCCATCATGGCCGGAATGACCAAAACAACCGAGCGTGAAAAAGTCTTCACCATGTCTGATACTTACTATGATACAAAAGTTGTCATTGCGACTACGAAAGCTGACAAAATCACGAAGTACAGCCAATTAAAAGGGAAGACAGTCGGTGTCAAAAACGGAACTGCAGCCCAACGCTTCCTCGATAAAAACAAGGACAAGTACGGCTACAAGATCAAGACCTTTGATACTGGCGATCTCATGTACAACAGTTTATCAGCTGGTGCAGTGGATGCAGTCATGGATGATCAACCCGTCATTCAATATGCCATTCAAAAGGGTCAGGACCTAGCTATCAATATGAACGGGGAAGCAGTCGGTGGCTTTGCCTTTGGTGTTAAAAAAGGTGGAAATCATGAAAAGTTGATCACTGAATTTAACAAGGCTCTCGCTCAAATGAAAGCTGATGGAACACTTGATGAGATCATCAAGAAATGGACAGGTGAAAGCCAATCATCAAGTAACAGTGCCGTTCCAGAAACAACTACTCCTGCTGGTCAAAAAGCAACTCCTAAAAAATCAAAATATGTAATTTCAAGTGACTCATCTTTTGCACCATTTGTCTTCCAAAATGGAAAAAACAAATACACAGGGATCGATATGGACTTGATCAAGGCTATTGCCAAAGACCAAGGATTTACCATCGAGATTAATAATCCTGGATTTGACGCAGCGGTAAGTGATGTCCAATCCGGCCATGCGCAAGGAATGATCGCAGGGATGACCGTAACAGATGCTCGGAAAGAAACATTTGATTTTTCTGAACCATACTACACGGCCAATTCTATTCTAGCCGTTCAAGAAAGCAGCAAGATTGATTCATATGATGACCTAAAAGGAAAGACAGTCGGTGTTAAAAACGGTACTTCCTCACAAAACTTCCTTGAAGAAAACCAAAAGAAATATGGTTACAAGATCAAAACGTTCTCTGACGGAGCTTCTATGTATGATAGTTTGAATTCTGGTTCTGTTGCAGCGATCATGGATGACGAACCTGTTATCAAATACGCTATTAAACAAGGACGTAAATTCAAAACACCTATCGAAGGGACTCCAAGTGGTCAACTAGCATTTGCCGTTAAGAAGGGTGAAAATCCTGAATTGATCGAAATGTTCAATAACGGTCTTGCGAACTTGAAGAAAAGCGGTCAATACCAAAAGATTCTCGATAAATACCTTAAAGCAGATAGCAAATCAAGTACTTCAAGTACAACAGCAGATGAAACAACGATCTGGGGCTTGCTCCAAAACAACTACAAACAATTGTTAAGTGGTTTGGGTGTCACTCTTGCCCTTGCCCTTCTCTCTTTCGCCATTGCTATGGTGATCGGTGTTATCTTTGGGATGTTTAGTGTTAGCCCTTATAAGTGGCTCCGCTGGACTGCTGAAATCTTTGTCGATGTTATTCGTGGGATCCCACTCATGATCCTCGCCGCCTTCATCTTCTGGGGAATTCCAAACTTGATTGAATCGGTCACAGGTCATCAATCCCCAATCAACGACTTTGTCGCAGGTACTATTGCCCTCTCTCTCAATGCTGCTGCCTATATCGCAGAAATTGTCCGTGGGGGGATCCAAGCTGTACCGATTGGACAGATGGAAGCCAGCCGAAGCCTTGGAATCTCTTATGGTAAGACCATGCGCAAGATCATCTTGCCACAAGCAACCAAACTCATGCTTCCAAACTTTGTTAACCAATTCGTCATTGCCCTGAAAGATACGACTATCGTATCTGCGATCGGATTGGTAGAACTCTTCCAAACTGGTAAGATCATCATCGCTCGAAACTACCAAAGTTTCAAGATGTATGCGATCCTTGCCGTCTTCTACCTCGTGATTATCACCTTGCTAACACGATTTGCAAAAAAATTAGAAAAGAGGGCTAACTAATGGCTAAATTAAAAATTGATGTCCATGACCTCCATAAATACTACGGTGAAAATGAGGTCTTAAAAGGAATCTCAGCAAAATTCTACGAAGGGGATGTGGTCTGCATTATCGGACCATCGGGTTCAGGTAAATCGACCTTCCTTCGTAGTCTCAATCTCCTCGAAGAAGTGACAAAAGGTCAAATTACAGTTAATGGATATGATCTAACCGATCCAAAAACCAATGTCGATTTGGTCCGTGAAAATGTCGGGATGGTCTTCCAACACTTCAACCTCTTCCCTCACATGAGCGTTCTTGAAAACATTATGTTTGCACCAGTAGAGCACAAACTAATGACTCGCGAAGAAGCTCAAAAAGTCGGTATGGAATTGTTGGAAAAAGTTGGACTCGCAGATAAAGCCGATGCCAATCCAAACAGCCTTTCCGGTGGTCAAAAACAACGTGTGGCTATCGCACGTGGACTTGCCATGAATCCAGATATTATGCTCTTTGACGAACCGACTTCTGCCCTTGACCCTGAGATGGTTGGAGATGTATTGAACGTTATGAAAGAGTTAGCAGAGCAAGGCATGACCATGATCATCGTTACCCACGAGATGGGATTTGCCCGCCAAGTAGCCAACCGCGTCATCTTCACCGCAGACGGTGAATTCCTCGAAGATGGCAAACCAGACCAAATCTTCGACAACCCACAACACCCACGTTTGAAAGAATTCTTGGATAAGGTTCTAAACGTTTAAAAAATAGTGGTTTTTGAAGCATCTAGCAATTTTGCTAGATGTTTTTTAGACAAAAAAAGCATTTTCAAACCTGAAAATGCTTAGATTGAAGATATAGACATATTAAAAACTTTCCTAAAGTGAGTACGGACGTCAGCGAAATTCTGCGAAGTTCCAAAACTAATTATTGAGCCTAAAGTCTCAATAATTCCAAGTGCCTGAAACTAAATTGTTTCAGGCACTTTTCTCACAGCGGAAAGTTTTAATGTTCTCTTAATTCGTTATACAAATTGGGTAGATATTTATTTCTTTGCAGAATCACTATACTTATTTTACATTAAAAATGGTTTGTTTACGTTCTAACTAATCTGTTGCTGAGCTGTCTGCATCTTGTAGTAAACACCTTGCGCTTGCATGAGCTCTTCATGAGTGCCATGCTCAACAATATCGCCATCCACCATGACAAGGATCATATCGGCATTTTGAATGGTCGACAAGCGGTGAGCAATGATGAAGCTGGTCCGTCCTTTCATGAGCTGATTAAAGGCATCTTGAATCAAGACCTCAGTCCGAGTATCGATGGAGGATGTCGCCTCATCCAAGATCAAAATCTTAGGAACTGAAAGGAAAACCCGCGCAATCGTTAAGAGTTGGCGTTGTCCTTGAGACAAAGACTCTCCAGCATCTGAAAGATAGGTATCGTACCCTTGTGGCAACTGCCGGATAAAGAAATCTGCATTGGCTGCTTTGGCTGCTTCTATGACTTCTTCTCTAGTTGCATCGGGACGAGAAAAGGCAATATTTTCATGAATGGTCCCGACCTTGAGCCAAGTTTCTTGCAGGACCATACCAAACTGTTGGCGGTAAGAAGCACGGGTGTAGTCCGTAATTGGCACCCCATCAATCGTGATCTCTCCAGAATTAACAGGGTAGAACCGCATAAGCAGATTAATCAAGGTCGATTTTCCTGCTCCTGTAGGCCCTACAATGGCCACTTTACTGGCAGCTGGAACCTGAATGGTTAAATCTTTGATCAAAGTCCGCCCCAAATCATAGCCAAATGTGACGTGTTCAAAACCAATCGCACCTTTGACATCCTGACTTTCCAGGACCCGTTGCCCCGTCTCTTCGACCTCAGCTTGATCCAAGACGCTATACAAGCGCTCTGCGCAAGCAAGGGCACTTTGGAGTTCTGACAAGACGGAGGAGATGTCATTAAAGGGCTTGGTGTATTGGTTGACATAATTGAGGAAGGTCACCAATTGACCAACAGTAAAGTGAGATCCCGAAATAATGCGTACAGCACCAAATCCAGCCACTACCGCATAAATCAAGGCATTCACAAAGCGAGTGGCAGGGTTGACAGTTGAGGAATAAAAGACAGCGGATTGGGAATAATTGGCATAGCTTTCATTAGTCCCTTTAAAAGCCGTACGAAATTGATCCTGAGCGTTAAAGGACTGGATTAAACTTTCCTGGGTCAAAGACTCTTCGATCAACTGGGTTTGAAGACCACGCGCCTTGGTCTGCTTTTGGAAAAGCGTATAAGAACGCTTGGCAATAAAACGAGCAATCACAAGGGATAAAGGAGTTAAGACCAGAACAGCCACCATCATAAAGAAATCCAATTCTGCCATGGTCACGATAGTGACAAGAATGGTTAGGAGGCCAACAAAAAACTGGTTAAAGACCATCAGAAGACCACTATTAAGTTGCTCTACATCGGTCGTGAGGCGACTGACGAAGTCCCCGCTCCCTTGTTTATCTAGATAAGACAAGGGCAATCGGTGTACTTTTTCCATCACTTCTGCTCTTAGGCTTTGGCTAAACCGATAGACCAATTGATTATAGACAAGAGGATTGATCCATTGGATCAGGGTATTAGCCACAATGACCAGAACCATTTGGATCAAAACAGGCCATAAGACTTTCATCCCTTGAGGATTGATGACTAAATCAACTGCATGTCCGATCAGGATCGGTAACCAGACCGTTAAGGCTACTTGAGCGATGGTTCCAAGACTAGCTAGAATCAGGAGCCCGGGATGGTGAGCAAAATCTCTAAACAGACGTTTTACATAACTAGAACGTTTTTGACTCATGCTTCCTCCCTCCCGTGTTGTGAATAATGAATTTCTTGATAAATCTCATTGGTAGACAAAAGGAAATCATGATTTCCTAGTCCTACTTGATGTCCCTTGTTCAAGACCAAAATCTGATCAGCAGACTTGAGACTATTGGTTCGTTGAGATACTAGGATCAAACTCGTATCACTCAATTCTTCTTTTATCGATTTTAAGAGACGTGCTTCCGTCAAATAATCCAAGGCAGAAGTTGAATCATCCAAAATCAAGAAAGGAGCCTTCTTCAAAAGGGCACGCGCAATGGTCAAACGCTGACGTTGCCCACCTGAGAAATTTCGACCAAAGGCTTCCACTGGCTCATCGAGTTGTCCTTCTTTTTCACGGACAAAATCAGCCGCCTGAGCTGTTTCTAGGGCCCACCACAAATCATCATCCGATAGATTTTCTTCCATCCCTAGTAAGAGATTCGAGCGGATAGTCCCTCTAAAGAGCTCTGCCTTCTGTGGGACAAGAGCTACCCACTCCCGCCATTCCTTGAGAGTTCTAGGAGAGTTACCTTGATGATAGAGGGCTAATTTCCCCTGACTAACAGCATACAAATGACTCAATAACTGAACAAGGGTGGACTTCCCAGATCCTGTACCACCGATAATTCCCAGCATCTGTCCTTGGTCAAGATCAAAGGAAATTCCCTCTAGGGCTGGGCTTGAAGCCGTTGGATAGGTGAAAGAAACTTCCTCTGCACTGATCGCTTCTTGTTCTCTTGCGGTTTCCTCTGTCAAAGCTTCTAGGAGGTCTTCTTCTTTCAAATCAAAGATCTCTTGTACCCGCTTGGCTGAAATATAGCTGACATTTAAAGACGTGACCAGCATAGCCAGTTTGATCAATTCTGTTAAAATTTGTAATAAATAATTGACCAAAGCGACCAACATCCCTTGGGTTAGAAGGCCAGCAGAGATATTCAATTGTCCTTGCCAAATAACACAAACCAAGGTCGTATTGACCACAAGGAATGTCAAGGGACTCACCAAACTAGACCAGATACCAGCGCGAATTTGCCAGATCTTGTAGTCCTGATTGACCTCTCTAAAATCTTCTAATTCACTAGCATCTTGTCCAAAGGCCCGAATCACCCGTATCCCTTGAAATTGCTGACGCGTCACCGTGACCATTCGGTCTGTAATTTTACGAATCTTGGCAAAAAGAGGATTGACAATCCGAGACATGATGACAATAATCAGGGTTAAAATCGCCACCATCCCCAAGAACCAAAGAGTGAGTTTAGGACTGATGGTGAAGGCCATGATGATAGAACCAAAGACAATAATCGGTGCTCTCAAAAAGAGGCGCAAGAATTGGTTGATCCCAACCTGGATTTGATAGGTATCAGAAGTAAGACGGGTTACCAAACTAGAAGTACCGATCCTATCGCGCTTGTCCTTTGGAAGCGATAAGATCTTCTCATACAAATCTTTGGTCATCTCGCGGGTAAAGCCGACAGCTGCTTTAGAAGAAAAATACTGGGCCGTAATGGCTACGACGACCCCAAAGCTCGCAAATAAAAACAAAACACCGACCGTCATCACCACTGCGCTCGTTTCCTTTTTCGGAATGACCTGATCGACTAAGTGGGCGATGATTAAGGGGACACACAATTCAAAAATAGCTTCTAAAAGTTTAAACGCGGGCCCTAGAAAAGTTTCCCATAGATAGCCCTTAAAATACTTCAATAATGATTTCATACAACTCGATTCTTTTTAAATAGGATATACCTATTTTACCACAAATTCTTAAGATGAAAAAACTCCCCCTACAGAGCAGAGAGAGTTGAATACTGACCAGATGAAGGTCAGAAATCTTATTCCTTCTTTGTTACCTTGCTTAAGGTCTTACCCATTTTCCCCAATCCAATCATTAGTAGTGGGAAAGAAAATAGTGTTATAAGGCCTAATACAAGAAAGACTGCTACAAAGCCACAGCTATCAATGAACCAACCAGTCAGTGGGAAAATGACAATCATAGATAGACTAAACATCATGGAATTGATACTCAGCATGGTTGCTCGTACACTGGAAGGTAGATAGGCTTGTAAATCATTGTAGTAGATGGGTTGATAAACGGCATAAAGAGCATTGGTCAAGAGATAGACACACAGATAAGCGAATGGAGTCTTTACACCTACCAAAAACAAGGCCAACCCTGTCAGTGCAACTAGAATCGGAAAGACTTGATTACTATTCCATTTTTTCCCGATTTGACTGGCCAAATAAACCGCCAGGAGATTGAATCCACTACCAATTAACATGATGAGCGAAACTTGCCAACTGGCTAAGTCACTAATTTTCTGTTGGTAGTAAAAATAAAACATACACATGATGGTCCCTACCAACTGATAGGTGAGCATCCAGTAAAACAAGACTGGTTTGTCCTGCCATTCTTGTTTCACTACCTCCAATATCCGCTTTAAGGTCAAATGATTTCTTTCATCACTCTTGCTCTCTGGCTCTTTCATTAGAAAGATCAAAAGAATGGAAAGCAAGGAAAGACCAATAGCAATATAATAGGTCCAAGCCAATGCTCCGTGAATAAAGAAGCCTGCCACAACTGTACCTAACGTTCGGGTGACTTCGGCCACACCAGACAAAAAGCTGGATATCTGAAGATAACGGTCCTTTTGACCCGCTTCCACTGCTGAATCAAATAAGAAAGCTGTACTGGTCCCCGAGTCAAAATTATAAGACCAAGCATTGACCATCATAGCAATGGCATAGATCCAAAAATTCCCCTGACCAAATAAAATCAAGATCGAGGATCCAATACTGGACAAGCGAGCCAAATAAAGATTGGTCTTGTAGCTAAAGCGATCGGCCAACATACCAGATGGGATCTCGCATAAAAGGCTCGTCCCATGAAAGATACTCTCTAATAGACCGATTTGAAGTAAAGAAAGACCATTCTGAATAAAAAATAAAATCCAAAAACTGGTGATTCCAAAATAAGATGTAAATTCCAGTCCTGCTAGGAGTGAAATATTGCGTTTGTAAGTTCTTTTAAACATTGTTTTTCCTCTTTCAATAGATTATTTGAGTGTTTCTAAAAGACTTACTTAGAGTTGCCTACATTTTCTCCACCTCTTTCATTCTTTCTTGATTCAGTTCTTGACGCAATTGGCTCACTTGATTAGACAAGGATACCAACAATTCGGTTTGCAACTTTTGAATTTCCAGCAAATCCGTCTGGTCTTGCTGCACCATATGGTCAATTTTCGTATGCAACAAACGAATTTCCCGTTCAGACTCCATATTGACGTTAAAGTCATTTCGCGCTTGCAGGCGATCATAATCTGCTGCCCTGTTTTGGCTCATCATGATCAAAGGAGCTTGAATCGCCGCAATCGTAGAAAGTGCTAGATTCAGCAAGATGAAAGGATAAGGGTCAAAATTCCAGCCAAAGGGATGCAAGACATTAATCAACATCCAGATAGCCATCATCAGGATGAAGCTAATAATAAAGGTCCAAGAACCACCGAAGCGCGCAACCGAATCCGCCACACGCTGACCGAAGGTATAGCTGGCTGTCAAGCGGTCTTCAACGTTAAAGGGACGCTCGCTTTCGGGCATGACAGCTGTTACCTGCTGTTTAATCGCATCATTTTTATCATTGGCACGCTCAATAATCTGACCTAGATAATCCATACAATATTGGCTCAAATTTTTATACGTGATAAAATCATCCATTTGACTTTCCGGGTAGGAGGTCTTGAGCATCTGTTGAATGCTATGGTCTAGATCTGCGATCAAAGACCCCTGACCATCCTCGTATTCTTTCCCATCGATGATGTCTATTTTCAGCATTGAAATTCCTTTCATAGTTTTTTGAAGCAGATAAAAGTGAAAAACGCCAAATGGCGTTTTTACGTCTATTAAGGTTTGATACGATGCAACATACGTGGGAATGGAATGGCTTCACGGATATGTTTTGTACCAGCTGCGAAGGTTACCATCCGTTCAATCCCAATACCAAATCCACCGTGTGGAACTGTACCGTATTTACGAAGGTCAAGGTAGAATTCATACTCTGTACGATCCATGCCAAGTTCATCCATTTTAGCAACAAGGGCATCGTAGTCTTCCTCACGCATTGAACCACCGATGATTTCTCCGTAACCTTCTGGTGCGAGTAAGTCTGCACAAAGCACGCGGTCTGGGTTACCAGGAACTGGTTTCATATAGAAGGCCTTGATGTCAGCTGGATAGTTGATCACGAAGGTTGGCACACCAAAGTGGTTTGAAATCCAAGTTTCATGTGGTGAACCAAAGTCATCTCCATGCTCAAGGTGCTCATAGTCCGCATCTTCATCGTTTTCATGCTCTTGCAAGAGATCAATGGCTTCATCGTAAGTAATGCGTTTGAATGGCTCTGCAATATAGCGTTTCAAGAGCTCCGTATCACGTTCCAAGGTTTCCAAGGCTTGAGGTGCACGGTCCAAAACACCTTGTAGAAGAGCTTTCACATAAGCTTCTTGCAAGTCAAGTGACTCATCGTGTGTCAAGTATGAGTACTCAGCATCCATCATCCAGAACTCAGTCAAGTGACGACGAGTTTTTGATTTTTCAGCACGGAATACTGGACCAAAGTCAAAGACGCGACCAAGTGCCATAGCACCTGCTTCCAGATAAAGCTGACCTGATTGACTCAAATAGGCTGGTGTTCCAAAGTAGTCTGTTTCGAAAAGTTCTGTAGAATCTTCTGCAGCATTTCCTGAAAGAATTGGGCTATCAAACTTCATGAAGCCATTCTTATCAAAGAACTCATAAGTTGCATAGATAATGGCATTACGGATTTGCATCACAGCAACTTGCTTGCGTGAACGCAACCACAAGTGGCGGTTGTCCATCAAGAAGTCTGTCCCGTGTTCTTTAGGAGTGATTGGGTAATCTTGAGATTCACCGATCACTTCGATGTCTGTAATATCCAATTCGTAACCAAATTTAGAACGCTCGTCTTCTTTGACAATACCAGTCACAAACACTGATGTTTCTTGGCTCAAGCGTTTGATGGTATCAAATTTTTCAAGCCCCACTTCTTCGCCGAATTTTTCGATAAAGTTTGGTTTAAAAGCCACACCTTGGAAAAAGGCAGTCCCGTCACGCAATTGCAAGAAAGCAATTTTTCCTTTACCTGATTTGTTGGCCACCCAAGCACCGATGGTCACTTCTTGACCAACATAGTCTTTTACTTCGATGATAGTAATACGTTTTGTCATCATTCATCTTCCTTTTCTCGTTAAACTTGTCCGAAGACATTATCTTCTTAATTGTATCATAAAAAGGCTTTCAGTGCTAGGCTCTACCTGTGAAAACCAGATTTTTTTTAAAGAAAAAGATCCTCAGCTCATTACTAAGGATCTTGCGATTTTATTTTTCCATAAAGGCCTTGAGTCGGCGAACAGCTTCTTTCAGGGTGTCCAAATCTGTCGCATAAGACAAGCGAATATTTTCAGGGGCACCAAAGCCAGCTCCCGTTACTAAAGCAACCTCTGCTTCTTCTAAAATTGCAGTGGTAAATTCCGTCACATCCGTATAGCCCTTCATCTCCATGGCCTTCTTGACATTTGGGAAGAGATAGAAGGCTCCTTGAGGTTTGATGGCTTCAAAACCAGGCACTTCATTCAACAAAGGATAAATAGTATTCAAACGCTCTTCAAAAGCCTGACGCATGATCTCAATAGAAGATTGATCTCCTGTGAGGGCTTCGATTGCGGCATATTGGGAAACGGTTGTTAAGTTGGAAGTTGTTTGGCTGATCACCTTGGCCATGGCTCCAATAATCTCTGGATCACCCACTGCAAAGCCAACCCGCCAACCGGTCATAGCGTAAGTTTTGGAAACTCCGTTAATCACGATAGTTTGCTTGCGAATCGCTTCTGATAAGCTAGAAATGGGCGTAAAGGTATTGCCATTATAAACCAATCGACCATAGATATCGTCTGCCAAAATCAAGATGTCATGTTCAACAGCCCAATTTCCGATTGCCTCGAGTTCTTCTTTACTGTAGATCATTCCTGTTGGATTGGATGGCGAATTCAGCAAGACAACCTTGGTCTTGTCTGTCCGTGCTGCTTCCAGTTGCTCTACCGTTGCCTTGAAGTGATTTTCTTCTGTTGTTTGGAAAGTAACAGGTGTGCCTTCTACCATCTTAACCTGGTCTACATAAGAAACCCAGCAAGGGGTTGGAATGATGACTTCATCACCTGGATTAATGACAGAAGTAAAGAAGGCATAGAGGATAAACTTGGCACCAGTACCGACCACAACCTCATTTCGGTTCACTGCATAGCCATAAAACTCTTTCATATAGTCGCTAATGGCATCCTTCAATTCTGGAAGTCCAGATGCGACCGTATAAAAGCTGGCACGACCATCCTCAATGGATGCGACTGCTGCTTCTTGAATATTTTTGGGAGTCGCAAAGTCAGGTTGACCCAGGGTCAAACTTAAGATATCACGACCTTCTGCTGCCAAAGCTTTGGCACGCGCATTTGCAGCCAAGGTCACACTTTCTTCCATTTCCAATACACGATTTGATAATTTCATATTTCCTCCTCAAATCTTAAAAAACACCGGTGACTTTCCCAGTCTTGAAATCCACCACATAATAGGAACTCCCGGCCTTGACTTCCCAGATCGGTTTTCCTTTAAAGCGTCCAAACGTTACCCGATCAATCGCGTCCTGACTCTTCTCTTTGACGACGGAAGCTGCCTCTTTGGAACTAACTCCTTCTTTCAAAGGGTAGGTATAGACTGCATCATCTGCCTGCCCCACCAAAACCGCTAGATCTTGCCCCTCTTGGTCCTTGCCAATAAAGGAAAGATAGGCTTCTTTGCCATGATAGAAACTCTCCGACTCAATAGTAGCAATAGAAGAGTGAGACAGAGCTATTTTTCTTGCTTGCGCCATTTGATCCTGCAAGCGATCAGAAGTTTTTTCAGCAAGAAATAGCCAAGAAAAAAGGATCGTCAACACTAAGATACAGATTCCTATTATATGTTGCCATATTATAAAAAGATAATTTTTCTGTTTCACTCCCTCATTATACACCAAAGCCACCTAGAATTCTATAGATTTTCAAGAAAGAATTGTTACTAATATTTCATACCTGTTACAATGTTTTAGTATAAAATTGTTTGATAAACAAAGTAAAATTAACATCTATGCTATCATTTGTTCATAGTTTAATACATTTGTCACAATTTTGTAACTAATTTGAAAATAAAATTAAACGACAGAAATACTATTTATTGATAAAATATAGATATGGAAAATTTAAAGAGATTATTCAAAGAAGCAAACGTAGATTTAAAAACCATGATCGTCTTCCACAAGGCAGAACGATTGATCCGTGCGTCTGAGGCTCATATCTTTAAAAAGCACCAGTTGACACCAACTCAATTCTCTGTACTTGAAACCTTGTACAGTAAAGGCGATCTCCGCATTCAAGATCTGATTGACAGCATTCTTGCGACCTCTGGAAATATGACTGTGGTTATTCGCAATATGGTCCGAGATGGTTGGATTACACGCGAAACCGATCCAGAAGACCGCCGTGCTTATCTTGTATCTATTACAGATGCCGGTCGTAAAAAGATCGAAGAAGCTCTTCCAGATCATATCAAGAATATTCAACGCTTGATGCAAGTCTTTAATAGTGGCGAGCAAGCTGAGTTGACAGAACTCTTGAAGAAATTCAAACATATCGCCTAAGCCTACTGCTCAAGACGATTCTGACTCCAAAATCCTCCATTTTGGAGTTTTCATCGTGCATTCTCTTTATCTAACAGATCAAAAAAATATTCCTGACGCTTCTCAGGAATATTTTTATTTATTCTTTCACAAAGATCCATTCCTTCTCTTGCGATAAATCCTCACGATAAGAGAAACCTGCTACTTCTAGTGATTTCAGATCTTCTAGATGGGTGATTTCTTCCTTCATCATGGCTGTCACCATAGCCCCACGTGCTTTTTTTGAAATCGTCGAGTGAATCTTCAGTGTCCCACCACGATTCTCCATGAATTTGATCCGAATCATTCGCTCACGAATGGCTTTTGAAAAGACCTGTTCAAACTCAGAGGACAAAAGGGATAAGATCTGCTCCTCACCTTCTACTGCCTGATCATAGTCCTCTTTCCAGAATGCCTTTAGAGATTTTCCAGCTGGTTTTAGCTTCATCATAAAATCCAAGCGATGGGGAGCAATCCCTTCATAGGCAGGTAGTACACCATATAAAGCGGTCGTGATTAACAAATGCTCCTGCAGATAAGCCTGCTCTTTTTCGGATAAGTCTTGACGCTCGATACTACGATACATAAGGCCATCAAACAGTTCCAAAGCAGGATAGGTTTTAGCACTCCCAGCTAACAAAGCTTCAATTCTTTCCTTTTCTACTAGGGCTCTTTCCTCTGAGATCCCGTAAAAGGTCGCTAATTCTTCTAGCGAGAATGCCTTCAAAGCTTGGAGGATGGTTTTTGTGTTCTCTGACAAGGGTTGGGGCTCGACGATACGAGCCTGTTCGTTCAGTTCTTTGGCGGATGGAATTAATAGTTTCATAGGTCTATTGTACCATATTTTTCAAATTTTCTTGACAGGAGTTTTTATAAATGTTATTATCTAGTTATGAAAACTAGATTAAAGAAAGGTGAAGATTTAGTGTCCACTTTTTCCTATCCAACGTGGGAGCAACTACCTGAGCTAGACCTCTATCTTGATCAGGTCCTACTTTATGTCAATAAAACCTGTGCACCTGTTCACTCTTCTTCAGACAAGGGCTTGACGGCTGCCATGATCAACAATTACGTAAAACATGGCTATGTCGAAAAACCAGATAAGAAGAAATACCAGCGTAGACAGGTAGCTCGCTTGATTGCTATTACAACCTTAAAAACGGTCTTTTCTATTCAGGAGATCGCTTCTACCTTAAATTTCTTGCAGGACCAGGCAAGCTCAGATCTTCTCTATAATAGCTTTGTCGCTTATCTCAATGAGCAAAAAGAGCCGATCGCTCCTATCATTCGCTCTGCCTGTCAGACAGTTCAACTTTATCTTGAAACCCTATCTTATATTCAACCAGTAAAAACGGAGGAAGAAACTGATGAATTACACCATGAAACTAAGTAAAAAATTATCCTTTGGAGAAGAGATCGCAAATAGCGTAACCCACGCTGTTGGGGCCCTCCTCATGTTGATCTTGCTTCCGATCTCAGCAGTCTATAGCTTTGAGCAACACGGTCTGCTTAGTGCTTTTGGGACTTCTATCTTTGTGATCAGTCTCTTTTTGATGTTTCTGTCTTCGACCGTCTACCATGCCATGTCTTACGATTCACCTCAAAAGTATGTACTTCGCATTATCGACCATTCCATGATCTACATTGCGATCGCAGGTAGTTACACACCAGTAGTCCTTACCTTGATGAACAACTGGATGGGTTACAGCATTATCTTGATCCAATGGGGCACCACCATCTTTGGTATTCTCTACAAAATCTTTGCTAAAAAAGTCAATGAAAAGTTCAGTCTCGCTCTTTACTTGATCATGGGCTGGTTGGTCATCTTTATTATTCCCCAAATCGTTAGCCAAACCAATCCGATCTTCTGGGGTCTCATGCTCATGGGCGGTCTGTGCTACACGGTTGGAGCTGGCTTTTATGCTAAGAAAAAACCATACTTCCACATGATTTGGCACCTCTTCATCCTGGCAGCTTCTGCTCTTCAGTATTTAGCCATCGTTTACTTTATGTAATACGCTCACCACTCTTCGGAGTGGTTTTTTTGTGATTTTTTCTGTACAATAGAAAAAAACTGTATGGGGACAGTCAGGATGAAGACGAGCAAATACCAACAAATTATTCATGTACTAAAAAAAGCCATTCAAGATGGAGAACTGGAAACTGGAGAGAAAATTCCCTCCGTTCGCCAGTTAGCTAGTCAATTTTCTTGTAATAAGGACACAGTGCAACGAGCCCTGCTGGACTTGACTTACCAGCACTTCCTCTATGCTAAGCCTCAAAGTGGCTACTATGTTTTGGAGCAAGAACCTAATCGACATGAGGATCTTCCGCTAAAATTAGAGAAAGACCGCAACCAGGCTTTCGAGGATTTCCGGACTTGTATTAATGAAACCTTGATTGGACGGGAGAATTATCTCTTTAATAACTTTTCGGACCAAGCAGGCTTACTCGAAGTACGCCAATCGATTCAAGGCTTATTGAAGGAAGAAAGTATTTATACGACTGCAGATCAGATTGTTTTGACTGCTGGTACCCAGCAGGCGCTTAATATCCTCAGCCAGATTGACTTTCCCAATAAAAAATCGCAGATCTTGATCGAGCAACCGACTTATCACCGGATGAACCAACTCTTAGATTCACAGCAACTTGCCTACCGTACCATTCAACGTAATTTAACGGGGATTGATCTTGAGGAGCTTGAAGAGATTTTTAAAAGTGGCCATATCAAATTCTTCTACACGATCCCTCGTTTTCACTATCCGCTTGGTCATAGCTATTCGACCAAGCAGAAAGAAGCGATCTTGCAACTAGCTGACCAATATGATGTTTACCTTGTTGAGGACGACTATTTGGGAGATCTTGATGGCAGCAATGCTCCATCTTTTCATTATTTGGATCAAAAGGACCGAGTCATCCATATCAAATCTTTTTCGACCAATCTTTTTTCTGCTCTTCGCATCACTTCCATGATCCTTCCCCAAGCCCTTTTAAAGCCGGTCTTGACCTATAAGACGATTCTGGACTATGATAGCAATCTCATCATGCAAAAGGCCTTAAGTCTCTACATTGATAATGGTATGTATTTGACCAATAAAAAACGACTCCTAGCCAGAAAAAAAGAGGAAGAAGAAAGATTGAAGACCTTGATGGATCAGTCTTCTCTTCTCCCTCATCTGGCCCTGACCCACGATGGGATCCTACTAGATCTTCATCAGGTCAAATCTCTTGCTGCCTTAAAACACAGTGGACTCCCGCTTGATTTCTTTGAAGCAGCCTACATCACTCCTTGTCCCTATCAACTAGCAAAAATCCAATCAGCAGATGTTGCCAACGTTTTACCAAAGCTGACGCCTTTTTTTGAAAGAGAAACCCTCGTATAGACTATACGAGGGTTTTCTTATTTCTTTAAGTGCTCATAGATAAGTTTGGCATTTTGAAGACCGATCCGATAATCGAGACGAATTAGGCGAATCGCTTCCATCTCTGGTTCTTTGAGGTACTTCTCTCTTTGTTCCTTGGAAATACTACCTGGTTTTAGAAGATAGTGGGTGAATTGATTTCTGACTTTATTGAGCTCAACTTGAAGGGTGAAATAGAGTCCAAATAAGACAATCACAACTCCCATCAGGATCAGATCGTTTGACATGGTGTATGCTCCCTTTTTCTGTTCTTTTCTTTATTTTACAGCTTTCAAGATAGAAAAACAAGAGGCTGGGACAAAAGTCCTAGCCTTTCAATTGTTTTTGGATTGTCGAGCAAGACGCAGTGGTTGAGTGGGCTCTACTACGCTGTTTTCATCAGCTTTTACAGCCCTACTCAACTGTGCGGAGGTGGGACGACGAAATCGAATTCTAACGAATTACCGATTTCTGTCCCACTCTCCTTGTTTGTCCTTATTTCATCATACCTGCCTGAAGGTCATACATTTTCTTATACGTTCCTCCTAGAGCAATGAGTTGGTCGTGGTTGCCTGATTCGATGATTTTTCCTTTATCGAGAACATAGATACAATCGGCATCTTGGATGGTAGAAAGGCGATGGGCAATGGCAATGGTTGTCCGCCCTTGGCGCATCTTCTTCAGAGAATTTTGGATCATCTCTTCCGTCTCTTGGTCAATATTGGCAGTAGCCTCATCCAAAATGAGGATCTTAGGCTGGGCAGCAATGGTTCGAGCAAAAGCCAGAAGCTGACGCTGACCAGTCGATAAGGTAGAACCCCGCTCTGTTACCGGATGGTCATAGCCACCAGGTAGACTCTCAATAAAGTCTGCTACATCCACAAATGCAGCTGCTTGTCGGACGTCCTCATCTGTCAATTCTTTATGGTACATACGGATATTAGAAGCAATGGTTCCATGATAGAGGAAGGGTTCCTGCAACACTAGACCAATAGACTTGCGCAAGGCTTCCTGGCTGTAGTCCTTGATATCCTGTCCATCAATCAAGATCTGGCCACGATCAAATTCATAAAAGCGCATGAAGAGATTGATAATAGAGGATTTACCAGAACCAGTATGACCGACAAAGGCAATGGTTTGTCCATTTTTAACCTCAAAGGAGATATCTTTTAGGACATCCCGTTTGCCATCATAAGAAAAAGATACATGCTCAAAACGAATATCTCCCCGCTCGATTTCTTTCAGGCTACCAGCTTGCTTGGGCTCATAGTCGTCTCGATCCATCATCTCAAAGACACGACCTGCAGAAATGGTTGAGGTCTGCAAGGTTGCAAAATTTTGAGTGACATCAATCAAGGGCTGGAAAAGCTGGCTAACATACTGGATAAAGGCATAGATAAGACCGGCTGTAAAGCCAGAGGACTGCCAATTTAGGCCGAAAAAGGTTAGAATAACCGCATAAGCCAGAACCTGTAACAGGGTCATAGCTGGCCTCAAAAAGAGGGAATTGACATCCACAGATCGGTTGGCATAGTCTAAATGTTCCCCATTTATCTGTTCGAATTCATCCGTCAAGCGCTTTTCTTGACGAAAGGCCTGTACAATCCGCATTCCTTCAATAGATTCCGATAATTTCACATTGATATCTGATAATTTTTGTCGGGTCATCTTGACCAAGCGATTGGATAACTTGCGATAGAGACGGATGGAAAACCAAATAATGGGAAGAAAAGGCAGGATCCAAATGGTCAAATGCCAGTCCAAACTAAACATGGTTACCAAGGTGACTAGAAAGAGTAAAAAGGATGAAACCAGGCTTGAAAAGACCGTAGAAAACATATCTGCGACTGCCTGGGTATCATTGGTCACACGCGAAACAATCGAACCTGCTGCTGTCTGGTCATAAAAGAACATGCCCAGTCTTTGAAGATTTTTGAAAATATCTAGACGGATATCTCTTACGATGGAATTGGATACACGTGCAAAGGTTAACTGGCTCAGGTAAGTTGCCAGCACGCGGCCAATGAATAACCCATAGTAGAGAATCAAAAACTGAAAAGCTGTCAGTACTGGAGAGCCGGCTTCTGTTGGATCCACTAGGTGGTCAATATACCAGCGAGCTGCAAGAGGGATCGCCGTCAATAAAAGGCTAGTTAGGAAGGTAAACGCTAAGGCTAATGCTGTTAACCATTTATAACGCCACATGTAAGTCAAGAGCCGCTTCATCACACGAGCTTCAGATATTTTCATTCAGCTTTCCCTCCATTTCTTCTGATAATTGTTGGGCTTGGTAGGTTTCATAGTACCAACCTTTTTGAGCCATTAATTCCTCATGATTTCCTCTCTCCTTGATCTGTCCGTTTTCCATTACCAGAATCAAATCCGCGTGAACGATCGCTGATAAGCGGTGAGCTGTGATGATGGTTGTTTTCCCCTTGCGTTCCTGTTTCATATTTTCGATAATCTGATGCTCCGTCTTAGCGTCTACTGCAGACAGGGAATCATCCAAAATCAGGATCTCAGGATTCATGACCAAAGCACGACTCATGGCAATCCGTTGCTTTTGTCCGCCAGAAAGAGAGACCCCTCTCTCTCCTAGCACTGTCTCCATCTGGTCTGGCATGGCCAGAATATCTTCATAGACTCCACAAGTTCTCAGAGCCTTCATCACCTCTTCCTCCTTGATCTGTGGATCTGAAAAAGCGACATTCTCGCGAATGGTCATGGCAAAGAGAATCTGATCTTGAGGGACGTAGCCGATCAAGCTTCGAAGATCTTCTAAGCGATAATGTTTGATGGAGATTCCATTGAGCAAGATATCTCCCTGCTCCAAGTCGTGCTCTCTAAGCAAGAGACGCAACAAGGTGGTCTTTCCAGATCCAGTTGGACCCACAATTCCAAGGGTTTGCCCTTTTTCTAAATGAAAGACAACCTTTTCAAGGACAGGCTCTTTCTCATAGGCGAATTCTTCAATGTCATATTCCAGATCGCCATTTTGAATGTTTTTGACTGGTTGACTTGGATCTTGGATATCAGGTGTTTCTGCTAAAAGTGTCTCAATCCGATCATAGGAAACGCTAGCACGCTGACTAATATTAAACAAGAAGCCCATAGCTTGAAGAGGCCAGACGAGCATATTGAGATAGGTTATAAAGGTTACGATTTGTCCAACCGTCAGGCTCCCTTCCTGAACAAATAGCCCCCCGAAGTAGAGCGTCAAGACATAGGAGAGACCGACAAAAAGAAGAGTGGTCGGATCAAACAAAGCATTGTAACCGGCTGAAGTCATATTCTTTGAAAAGACCATTTGATTGGTTTTTTCAAAAGCCTGAATCTCATCTGCCTGAAAGCCAAAGGATTTGGTCACCTTGACTCCTGATACTGATTCCTGAACAAAGTTGTTCAGCTCTGAGAAGCCTTCTTGGGCCTCTTTGAAGGCTTTGTGATTTTTGCGTCCGATAGCCGAAGTTACTACTACCATGACCGGTAGGGGCAAAATAGCTAAGAGGGTTAAGCGCCAATCAATCATGAAAAACATGCTGACTAGGGTCACCAAGGCTGTCACAGAAGCATCTACAGCAGACATGACTCCACCACCAGCAAACATGGTTACCGCATTGATATCATTAGTGGCATGGGCCATGAGATCCCCTGTCCGATAACGCTGATAAAAAGACGGAGACATGAGCGTAAATTGCTTAAACAAACGGTAACGCAAGATCCGAGCCAACTTATTGGCCGTTCCAAAAATATAGCGTCTCCAGACAAAACGAAGGCCATACATAGCAAGAGCTGCGAGGACCAAAAGAGCGATATCTACAACTAACTGCCCCAGCGTCAGCCTTCTTTTATCGATCAAATCGATCACAAGTCCCATGATTCTTGGAGGAATGAGATTTAAAAAGCTAACCAAGATCAAGGACCCTATCCCGATCAAGTATCGCTTCTTCTCTAAATTAAAAAACCAAGATAATTTCCTCAACAGATTCATCTTATTTCCCCTTTTTTGTGAGTTGCCAACTACTATCCACTAGAGCAAACAACTCCTCATCAGCAATTGTTCCATCTAAGGGGATACTCACCCAATATTTTTTATTCATATGAAAAGCTGGATAAATCCCTTTCTGCTGGATGAAATGGGCTACTTGGTCAGACTTGACATTCAAAACTTCTATTTTCCCAGACTTGCCAGCATCCAGTTTTTTCCAATCAATGGTCATAAAGACACCATACCACTTGAGGGTGTCTCGGTGGCGAATGGCACCGGATTCCGGAGATCTCTCCCACAAATACTCAATCGTTCCCTGATAGTGCAGGGAGATATAGGACATGAGACGCTTGGCTTGAGGATAGAGAAATTCTTGGACCTCAAAACAAGCTTGGCGAATCCTTGCAAGACTTTCCTGACAGGATTCCCTGACTTGGCCGACGAAATTTCCTTGTAGCTGTTCCTGATGGATTTGGATATACTCGTCTCCTGTATCCTGATCATAGACCTGAAAAGAAATCTTCTGGTCGCAGACACGGACCTTTAAGAGAAAAGAGTCCGATAAGACGGGACACTGGTACTCATAGCCTGCCCCTCTCTTCTTAAATCCGTAAGCCAATCCCTTTTCTGGCTGAAAGGTGTACCGTTCAAAATAATGCTCTAAAAACATTTTCTCTCCCTTATTCATTTTTGCACTAGAAGAGGCTGGAAACAACGTCCCCAACCTTGATAACGGATCTTCAAAACTACTTCAAGCAGTGATCGTTTCTTTTTTAAAACACGATGCGCGTGCCATGCAGTTGACAAACGCCCAATTGCTCCAAAAAGAGCTGACGATTGTCAAGGGTCACACCTCCACCTGGCAGGATCTGAATCTTTCCATTAGCCGCATCTAATAAACGATGATAGTGTGCAAAACGTTGCTCTAGTGGGTCACCTGGACTTCCAGCTCGTGTTAAAATACGGGCCACACCCTGATCAGAAAGCCACTCAATCGCTTCTAGCTGATCTGTATGAGCTAACTCATCAAAGGCCATATGAAAGACCACCTCTGCCTCTCCACAGGCTGCTAGTAAAAGCTGCATGATCCTCTGGTCCAACTTTCGATCGCTCGTCAGCGCACCCAGCACAAAACAAGTAACCCCTATTTCTTTCGCAGCCCGAATATCCGCTAGCATAGCTTCGACTTCCAGCTCAGTGTAGACAAAATCGCCACCACGGGGCCGGATAATGACACATAGATCCACGGACTTCTCTCTTGTCAGTTTGATTGCTTCATTGATCACACCTATACTCGGTGTGGTCCCGCCTACTGCCAGGTTGTCGCACAGTTCAATGCGACCTGCCCCAGCAGCAATCGCCTTATCAATAAAAGTTAAATTCTCTGCACAAAATTCAAAGACAAGCATGACAACTCCATTTTCAAAGACTTAAAACAAGGATATACTAACAGTTACCTTAGCATTGCCATTTTCCACTCTCGCTTTTGAGATACTATAGCCTGCTTGAGGGATCTCAAGGGTGATTTGATCACCATTCACTGTAAAGCCGCCTCCATTTTGATTGGATTGATCCTTCAAATAGTTGAGAACCAAGAATTTTGGAATGGGCATTTTCCCTAATTTAGCACTGGTCACAGTCAAATTCATGACATTGTTTTCAACTTGACCGGTCATGGTTAAATCTAGATAGCTATCAACTGGCCCTAAGGAAACAGGAACTTTGACGTGAAGGTCATTGCCATCCATTCCTAGTGCCATCTTTTGATAGTCAGAATTGTCAAGGGCAGAACCAGCACTTGATTTTACGACCTGACTTAATTGTACAGAATTGAGACTTAGCTCAGTTGAGAGTCCTTCCGTGCTCACAGAGGCGTTTGAAACAGCATTTTGAGCCAGCTCAATCAAAGAACTCCCTGCCTGCACATTTCTCAGCTGCTCCCCTTCAGGAATAGTTCCAGGAACCAACAAGATCACTAATAAAATCAATAAAACGATCACCATGCCAATCAGGCGTCTTATCCACTTAAACATCTGCTCCTCCAATACGTGAAAAGTTGTATTCTTATTGTACCTTAATTCTAAAGAAATTGCGACTAAGAGGGGCCTTTACAAAGCAAAAGAGAGCGTGGGACAGAAATCGGTAATTCGTTAGAATTCGATTTCGTCGTCCCACCTCTGCACAGTTGAGTAGGGCTGTAAAAGTTGATAAAATCAGCGTAGTAGAGCCCACTCAACCACTGCGTCTTACTCGACAATCCAAAAACAATTGAGAGGCTAGGACTTTTGTCCCAACCTCTCTCTGTGCATTATTTCGATTTAATATAGTTAACACCATCTGCTTTTGGCGCAACTGCTTGTCCAAAGAAGGCTGCCAAGACAACCATGGTCAAAACGTAAGGCGCAATTTGCAAGTAGATGGATGGGATCCCTTTAAGCAAAGGCAATTGATTCCCGATAACAGCCAAACTTTGAGAAGCTCCAAAGAAGAGACTAGCAAGCATGGCCCCGATTGGGTTCCATTTCCCGAAAATCATAGCCGCAAGGGCGATAAATCCAGGACCTACAATAGTCGTCACCGCGAAGTTAACAGAAACTGACTGAGCGTAAATGGCTCCTCCGATTCCTGCAAGAGCACCTGAGATCATCACTCCTAAGTAGCGCATTCTATATACATTGATTCCCAATGTATCTGCTGCTTGTGGGTGTTCACCAACTGAACGAAGACGCAATCCAAATTTCGTCTTGAACATGATAAACCAAGCAAAGAATGAAAATAGAATCGCAACCCAGCCGATGATGCTGGCATTGTTGAAGAAAATATCCCCAATGACCGGAATTTTAGATAAGACTGGAATAGATGTTTTCCCAAAGGCAACTTTGATATTATCAGTTTGTCCCTTGTTATACATCGCTTTGACAAGAAAGACTGCCAATGGAGGTGCCATCAAGTTCAATACTGTACCTGAGACGATATGGTCAGCACGGAAATGAATGGTTGCCACCGCGTGGATCAAGGAGAAGAGTACTCCAATTCCTGCAGCAACGATCAAGGACAACCATGGTGTCAAACTTCCTAACTCAGGCTCAAAAGTCAAGTTAAAGATAATACCTGAGAAGGCTCCCATAACCATGATTCCTTCCAGACCAACGTTAACAACCCCAGCGTGTTCTGAGTATGCTCCTCCGATACTTGTGAAGATCAGCGGCGCCGCATACACAATCATAGAGGAAACAAGAATACTTAAAATCGTTACAATACTCATTAGTTTGCTCCTCCTTTTTTAGCTGAACGCATCGAGATCATCTTTTCGATAATGTAGTGGGCACATACGAAGAAGATAATGGATGCTGTCACAATTTGAACGACTTCTTCAGGGATTGCAGCTGGCTTCATACCAACTCCCCCAATTTGAAGTGCACCAAACAAGAAGGCAGCAAATGGAATACCAATTGGTGAATTCATCGCAAGAAGGGCAACGGCCATTCCGTTAAATCCAACACTCATTGAGCTTGTTTGAACATAGACATTTGAGTAAATACCTAGACCTTCTGCTACCCCACCAATACCAGCAAGAGCACCAGAAATTATCATAGAAAGGATAATGGTCCGTTTTGCAGACATCCCTGCGTATTCTGCCGCATTCGCATTGAGACCAACGGCACGGATTTCAAAACCAAGTGTTGTTTTCTTCATCAAGAACCAGATGACCACCACTGCGATGATGGCAAAGAAGATCCCGATGTTCATTTGTGATTTGTCCGTCAAATTACGCAACCACTCCGTCTGGTAGACAGCGTTGGCTCCCACATCAATGGTTGAGTCCTTGTTTTTCATCAAGGAAGCTGGGAAGCTATGTATCAAGGCATTCCCACCATAGAGAACAATGTAGTTCATCATAATGGTGATGATGACCTCACTGGTTCCGAGATAGGCACGAAGGAAACCAGGAATCGCTCCAATAAATCCACCTGCAATAGCCGCAATCAAAACGGTCATCGGAATCATCAGTAAGCGAGGCATATTTGGGAAGGAGAGGGCAAACCAAGTCGCCATGATCCATCCTGCAAAAGCCTGACCAGGAAGTCCAACGTTAAAGAAGCCGGCCCGGCTAGCTACTGAAAATCCAAGAGCAACCAAAATCAGTGGCCCCATGGCACGGGAAATATTTCCCCAACTCTTAATCGAACCAAAGGCTTTTTTAAACAGCAATTCATATCCCCAAAGGGCATCATAGCTGAAGGCCCACATAATAATGGCACCCAAGACCAATCCTAAAAGGACAGACACCAATGGAACGGCAATTTGTTTTAAATTCTTATTCATTTGATGCTCCCTCCTTTACTTGTCCTCCTGCCATGAGGATTCCAAGTTCTTGCTTATTCGTTGTTTCAGGGGTTACGATCCCTTGGATCTTCCCATCATGAATAACCGCAATACGATCAGAAACATTCAAAATTTCATCTAATTCAAAGCTGACAACCAGAACGGCTTTTCCATTATCCCGTTCTTGTATCAAACGTTTGTGGATATATTCGATCGCTCCAACGTCCAATCCACGAGTCGGCTGGCTGACGATCAAGAGATCTGGATCGCGATCGATTTCCCGAGCGATAATGGCTTTTTGCTGGTTTCCTCCAGAAAGAGCCTTAGCTGGTACCACTTCACTAGCTGCACGAACGTCAAACTCTTCCATCAACTTCTTGGCATAAGAGGTAATATTTGGATAATTCAAAATACCATTCTTGCTAAGAGGTTCTTTATAGTAGGTTTGAAGAGCCATGTTTTCAGAGATCATCATATCAAGGACCAAACCATCCCGGTGACGGTCTTCAGGGACGTGCCCTACCTTCATTTCTGTGATTTGACGTGGACGTAGTCCTACAACATCCTTGCCTTTAATCTTAATTGAACCCGATTTTACCTTCCGTAGACCTGTAATGGCTTGGATCAACTCAGACTGACCATTTCCATCAATCCCTGCGATCCCAACGACTTCACCAGCACGAAGTTCCAGTGACAAATTCTTAACAGCTGGGACACCACGGTTTTCGTTTACAACCAAGTTTTCGATCGACAAGACCACTTCTTTCGGTTGAGAAGGACCTTTTTCAGTCTTAAAGGAAACAGAACGGCCGACCATCATTTCGGCCAAGTCTTGGTTAGTAGCTCCACCAATCTCGACTGTCTCAATCGATTTACCACGACGGATAACTGTGACGCGGTCAGAAACAGCACGGATTTCATCCAACTTGTGCGTAATCAAGATGATCGATTTTCCTTCATTCGCCAAGTTCTTCATGATTGTCATCAATTCTTCGATTTCAGCTGGTGTCAACACCGCAGTTGGTTCATCGAAGATTAGGATGTCGGCTCCACGATAAAGCGTCTTTAAGATTTCCACACGTTGCTGCGCACCAACGGAAATATCCTCAACTTTAGCATTTGGATCTACTGCCAAGCCATATTTTTTAGACAAGTCAAGGATATCTTGACTGGCTTTCTTAAGGTCCAAAACACCGTGTTTAGTGGTTTCAGAACCAAGGATGATATTTTCAGCAACAGTGAAAGCTTCAACCAACATAAAGTGTTGGTGCACCATTCCAATTCCTAAAGAAGCTGCTTTTGAAGGTGAGTCTAGGTTAACAGTTTTTCCATTTACCACGATGTCTCCGCTAGTTGGTTCCAACAAACCAGCCAGCATATTCATCAGGGTAGATTTCCCTGCACCATTTTCTCCAAGAAGTGCATGGATTTCACCTTTGCGCAACTGAAGATTAATCTTGTCATTTGCTACAAAGTCACCAAATTTTTTGGTAATCTCACGCATTTCGATGACATATTCATGTGTCATGGGGGTGTTTCCTTTCAAATCTATTTTTATTTCAATAAAATCTACTAGGGTTGCTAATAGATTTTACTGAGACAAAAATGTCTCAATTTATTAAAAGGAACGGCCCTTGAAGGTCGGGCCGATCCAATCAAATATTATTTTTCAGGAACTTTAAGAGACCCGTCAAGGATTTTAGCTTTAGCATCTTCGACTGCTTTTTTAGCATCTGCAGAAAGGTTGTCAGTTGTCAAATCAACTCCACCATCTTTCAAGCTATAAGTAATCACTTTACCGCCAGGGAATTTACCGTCAGCAGTTTTCTTAGCCAAGTCTTTTACAGATTCTCCGACTTTCTTCAAGCTTGAAGCCAATACAAAGTTAGATTTTTTACCATCTTTAGAAGTGTATTCACCTTCAGCTTTTTGGTCACGGTCAACACCAAGAACCCAAACTTTTTCGTCTTCATTTTTCTTCTCGTTCAAGTCTTTAGCTTCAGAGAAGACACCTGCACCAGTACCACCAGCTACTTGGTAGATAACGTCTGCACCTGCAGCGTATTGTGCAGCAGCAATTGTTTTACCTTTAGCAGAGTCACCGAACGAACCAGCGTAGTCTACTTGAACTTTGATAGATGGGTCAACAGATTTAACACCAGCTTCAAATCCAGCGCGGAAACGAGTGATAACTTCACTTTCCATACCACCTACAAAACCAACTTGTTTAGTTTTTGTAGTTTTTGCAGCAGCGATACCAGCAAGGTAACCAGCTTCGTTATCGGCATAAACAGCAGATGCTACGTTCTTTTGTCCTTCAATACGGTCATCGATGATGACATAGTTCACATCTTGGTTGTCTTTTGCAGCTTTTTTAACAGAGTCGCTCAAGGCAAAACCAACACCAAAGATCAATTTGTAGTCGTTAGAAACAGCTTCATCAAGGTTTGTCGCATATTGAGATTCATCTGTTGATTGGAAGTAGTCAAATCCGTTCCCTTTAGAAAGACCGTTTTCTTTACCCCAAGCTTGCAAACCTTCCCAAGCAGATTGGTTGAATGATTTGTCATCCACACCACCAGTATCGGTAATGATAGCAGCTTTCAAATCTGTTTTAGATTCTGAGTTAGCGCTATCTTTTTTAGACGCACGATTTCCACATGCTGCAAGTCCGATAGCAGCGACAGTTACTAGACCAAGGCCTAGCCATTGTTTCTTGTTCATTACTGAACCTCCTAAATTATTGTGCAACATTGTTGCGAAGTATTGAAAGGGTCAAAAGACCGCCTCACAGACCCATTAAGTCAAGTCTGTAAAGGAATATGGAAGTAATTCCTTGACCGTCATCACGACCGTCGATTTATCTTTAGATACTAAGGTTACAGGAAGGTCTGGCTCAAAAAATTCAGCCATGACCTGGCGACAAGCACCACATGGAGAGATGGGCTTTTCTGTTTGCCCGTAGATAATGAGCTCTTGAAACTCACGAGCTCCTTCAGAAACAGCTTTAAAAATGGCTGTCCGTTCTCCACAGTTGGTTAAACCAAAACTGGCATTTTCTATATTGACCCCTGTATAGATTTCTCCATCCTTCGTTAGCAGTACAGCTCCAATTGGGAAATGAGAGTAAGGCACATAGGCTTGTTTACTCACTTCAACTGCTAAGTCAATCAACTCAGTAGTCGCCATGAGCCACCTTTCCTTCCATGATGGCTACACCAGAAGAAGTCCCAATACGGGTCGCACCAGCTTCGATAAAAGAAAGAGCATCTTCATAAGAGCGAGCACCACCAGAAGCCTTAACACCCATGTCGGGTCCAACAGTTTGACGCATTAAGGCCACATCTTCTACCGTTGCTCCTCCAGTTGAGAAGCCAGTTGAAGTCTTCACAAAGTCTGCGCCAGCTAACTTAGCAATTTGACAAGCAACGATCTTTTCATCATCGGTTAAGAGACAAGTCTCAATGATGACTTTGACCAGCTTATCACCGCTCGCTTCGACTACCGCTTGGATATCTTCCTCAACTAGTGCTAAATTCTTAGACTTAAGAGCCCCGATATTAATGACCATGTCAATCTCATCGGCACCATTTTGAATCGCATTTTTTGTTTCACACGCTTTGACAAATGGTGTATTTGCTCCTAAAGGAAAACCAATGACGGTACAAACTTTAACGTCTGAATCGCGCAAGCCCTCAGCCGCAAAATTCACCCATGTCGGGTTCACACAGACACTCGCAAAATCATAAGCCTTGGCTTCTTCGATCAGCTTTTCGATCTGTTCTTGTTGCGCATCTGGTTTTAAAAGAGTGTGATCGATATATTTATTTAACTTCATACAATCTCCTGAGCTGCTTAAGATATTATTTCAATAATTTCTTTAACGCTTTCAGCCCTTTCTAGTATTTTAACATTTTTTTTGAATTCTGTAACGCTTTCTTGTGAATTTTTTTCATTCATGAAAATGCGAGCAATGCGTTCCCCTTTTTTGACGTGCTCTCCCACTTTTTTGTCAAACACAATCCCTGTTTCATAATCGAGGGGATCCGATTTGACAGCACGACCAGCACCCAGGCGCATAGCAAACAAACCAAACTCCATGGCAGGTAAAGCAGCAATGACGCCATCTTGGTCCGCTGTTACTTCAAGGACCTGATCCACTTTAACGGGACGATGCAAATCTTCTAAGTCTCCACCTTGAGCCACCACCATTTCTTCAAACTTCGCTAAAGCTTGACCATTGGTCAAGTGTTCAAGGATGGCTTCAATCGATTGATCTACATTGGCCAATTTCAACATGATTTGCGCTAATTCACAAATAAACTCAGTGACTTCAGCGCGCCCCTGTCCTTTCAGAATATCCAGGGCTTCCAAAATCTCTAAACGATTGCCAATACTGGTTCCCAATGGTTGGCTCATATCTGTAATGACAGCGATGGTTTTCCGACCCACTGCATTTCCAAGATCCACCATGGTACGTGCTAAGCGACGAGCATCCTCAATATTCTTCATGAAGGCACCCTCGCCTACCGTCACGTCCAAAAGAATAGCATCCGCTCCAGCAGCGATTTTCTTACTCATAACGGAGCTAGCAATCAAAGGAATGGTATCCACTGTCGCCGTCACATCACGCAGAGCATACAAGAGTTTGTCTGCTTTTACGAGTTGGTCGGATTGCCCAATAACCGATAAGCCGATCTCCTGCACCTGCTGGATAAATTCCTCTTGGGTCCGTTCAATCTGGAAACCTTTAATGGATTCCAACTTATCGATGGTCCCACCTGTGTGTCCTAAGCCACGACCGCTCATTTTGGCAACCGGCACTCCGAAACTTGCAACCAAAGGCACCAAGACCAAGGTTACCTTGTCTCCCACACCACCAGTCGAATGTTTGTCCACCTTGATCCCTGGAATAGCTGACAGATCAAACTGTTGCCCCGTTTGGACCATCTTCATGGTCATATGAGAGATTTCTTCTGTCGTCATCCCCTTAAAATAAACAGCCATAGCAAAAGCGGACATTTGGTAATCTGGAACCGTTCCAGCCACATAGCCCTCAATCAGCCATTCAATTTCTTCCTTGTTTAAGGCAAGACCATCTCTTTTTTTCTGAATGATATCTACTGCTCTCATGATTCTTTCTCACTTCTTAAAATATAATAGCCTTTGTCTTTTTTTACGGTCTCACAATTGCCAAAGGTCTCTTCCATCTTGGCCTTAGCGCTCGGAGCCCCTTGTTTTTTCTGAATGACAATGGTCAAGTCTCCACCTGGTTTCAAATGCTCAAAACTACCAGTGATCACTTGGTGAACCACTTTCTTACCAGCTCGGATCGGCGGATTACTGATTACATGGTCAAAGACCCCTTCTACTGCTTCATAGACATCCGAAGAAAAGATCTGAGCTTCCACGCCGTTTCGACTGGCATTTTTCTTAGCCAAGTCCAGTGCCCGCTCATTGACATCGACCATGGTCACTGCAACTCCCTGGGCTTTAGCCAGAGAGAGGCCGATTGGACCATAGCCACAGCCAACATCGAGGACACTTTCTCCTTCTTGAAAATCCAGGGTTGATAAAAGCACCTGGCTTCCATAGTCAATCATTTTTTTACTAAAGACGCCCGCGTCCGTATAGAAATTCATCTTTTGCCCCAATAAAACAACAGCCAGATCATGAATATCATGGGCTGCATCGGGGTTTACATCGAAATACATTTTACTCATAAGGTTATTTTATCATAATTCATTCCTTTTTTAAATCGTTTACATGACCTCTAAAAATTGGTATACTAAAGACTACAATAGGAGTGACATATGGACAAAGAATTTCTACATTTTGAAAAAATTAATCGGGAAACCTGGCAAAATTTGCACCGCAAAACCACCCCACCTCTCTCCCAAACAGAGCTCAATTCTATTAAAAGTTTTAACGACCGCATTAACCTCCAGGATGTACGTGACGTCTACCTGCCTTTGACAAACCTGATTGGAATCTACAAGCGTTCCAAAGAAGATTTGGCCTTCTCAAAAGGTATTTTTCTTCAAAAAACGAGTGAACGCCAACCCTTTATCATTGGGGTTTCAGGGAGCGTTGCGGTTGGAAAATCTACCACTAGCCGTTTACTTCAAATCCTGCTGTCTCGAACCTTTGAAGGCTCGACGGTAGAGTTGGTGACAACGGATGGCTTTCTCTATCCAAATGCTATCTTAAAAGAACAAGAGATCCTCAATCGGAAAGGATTTCCAGAAAGCTATGATATGGAATTGCTCCTTGATTTTCTTAATCAAATCAAAAACAACAAGAGCGTAGAAATCCCCGTCTATTCCCACGAAATATATGATATTGTCCCAGATGAGAAGCAAACCATTTTACCAGCTGATTTTGTCATTGTAGAAGGGATCAATGTCTTTCAAAATCCGCAAAATGACAGTCTCTATATGACCGATTTCTTTGATTTTTCAATCTATGTGGATGCTGCAGTTGATGATATCGAATCTTGGTATATCGATCGCTTCCAAAAACTCCTTGCATTAGCTCAGAATGATCCCAATAACTACTACTATCGATTTACAGAGCAACCCCTAGAAGAAGTTTTAAGCATGGCCCATCAGGTCTGGGAATCCATTAATTTAGTCAACTTGCAACATTACATCCAACCAACCAGAAACCGAGCTGATCTGATTCTCCATAAGGCAACCAACCATGAAATCGACGAAATTTATCTCAAACGCTAGAGAAAATGGCCTGTTAACGGTACTTTTTTAAGGAAAAGCTATTTTAGGCTTGTCAAATCTTAACTTTTCATATATAATGAGATAGTTAGATTATCAATGGAGGTGAATAACTTGGCAAACATTAAATCAGCTATCAAACGCGCTGAATTGAACGTTAAACAAAACGAAAAAAACTCAGCTCAAAAATCAGCTATGCGTACTGCAATCAAAGCTTTTGAAGCAAACCCATCTGAAGAACTTTACCGCGCTGCTAGCTCAGCTATCGATAAAGCAGAAACTAAAGGTTTGATCCACAAGAACAAAGCTAGCCGTGATAAAGCACGTCTTGCAGCGAAACTTGGTTAATCAAGAACAGCATAAAAATCAAGCTCTCCGGAGCTTTTTTTGTGCCTAATTTTTTGAGAGGTGCTTATGAAAATCGTTATTATCGGCTATTCTGGCTCAGGTAAATCCACCTTGGCTGAAAACTTAGCTCGCTACTACTCCATTCCCAAGCTCCACATGGATACCCTTCAATTTCAACCGGGCTGGATAGACAGTGACCGGGATACGATGGAAGGTGAGATGAGACAGTTTCTCAGCGATCATAAAGACTGGGTCATTGATGGCAATTACTCTTGGTGCTGCTATGAGGAGAGAATGGAGCAAGCCGACCAGATTATCTTTCTCAACTTCTCTTGTTGGAACTGCCTCTATAGAGGGTGGAAACGATACCGCCGTTATAAAGGTCGGGTCCGTGAGAGTATGGCAGCTGGCTGCCCTGAACGATTTGACTGGGAATTCATCCGTTGGATTCTTTGGGATGGACGCCAAGCCAGACAGGTCACACGCTATCGGACTATCGGCCAAACCTATCCAGACAAATTTATCTCTCTTAAAAACCAAAAAGAACTGGATACGTTTCTAAAAAACATATAATAAAAAGGTTGGGATATCAACCCCAACCTTTTCTTATTTATCAACGTAATCGCCACCGGTGAAGCCATAGTATTCTTCCAGACTCAAACCTGAGTCAGCGATATCTTGTGCTTCTTTTCCGATATAGCGGAGATGCCAGCTTTCAGGCATGTAGCCTGTCACTTTTTCTTTACCTTCTTGGTAACGAACCACAAATCCATATTTAGCTGCGTTCTTGAGCAACCACTTACTTGGTCCAGGTTCTGTCACCAGATTCCCACTGGTATCGATCAAATCAAAGGTCAAACCTGTCTGGTGTTCACTATAACCTGGTCTAGCAGAATAACGATCTGCGGCCTCCTGACCATCTTGATTGACATAGTTTTGGTAGAGGCCAACTTGGGTGTCGTAGCTACGAAAACCACTATATTGGTCACTGATCGGATAACCTTCTGCCTGCATGGCTGCGATCAATTCATGAAGGGCTGAAACAGCTTCAGGATCTTCCCCTGGGTTAAAGTCAGGCGACAAGGGATAATGTTTGTTGGCGATCATGACCTCACCATATTTCCCTTTGACACTATAGTAGGAACCATTATAGCTCACACCAGAATCCACTTTCACATCTGACTTACCAGCTTTTGACGACTCTTCTTTGCCAGTTTCTTTTGACGTATCCTTTGCAGAAGACGTTTCTTTGGAAGACTTGGTTTGCGTTTGTTTGCTTTCTTCTTTTGCAGAAGATTTAGAACTAGTGGATTGAGATTGGGAGCAAGCTGTCAGGGTTAACAAGGCAACTGTCACTAAAGTTAATTTGGAAAATCTTGCTTTCATGGGGAATCTCCTATGATTCTTTTGTTACGACAATATCCGTAATCACATAACTTGCACCTACTTTTTTCAAGGTGTAGGTCTTGTACTTGCGGTTTTGTGAATCTGGATGGCTATCTGTATAATGCACGGTAAAGTCTTCATAAGTCTTGATCGTCACCACACCATTTTCTTCCGTGACACTTTGAATGTCCAAAGCTCCTGGAGTATAGTAGTCAATTTTAGCCTTTCGAACACCATCACCAGTTGTGAACTCAACCATGTCCTTGTAAGCTTGACTTTGTGTGTCATAGTATTTAGAGTAGGTGTTATTTCGGTTTGAAACGGAGCTAAAGACAGCGTCGCGGTACTCTTTCAAGAATTCTTCCGCCAAGGTCCGATTTTGTTCTTCTTTGGCAGCTTGCGCTTTCTTAGCATCTTGTGCACTCTTGATGCGTTTTAGGGTATCTTTGGCTAGTTTAAGTTCGATCGGATCGTTCTCACCCTCTTCAATCGTCACCTTAGCCTTCTCAGTTGTATAGGTTTCCCCATTCATGTTGAAGACAGCATGTACTTCAATTTCTTGATAAGGGATGCTATCTACTTCAAAGGTCGTGCTGGTTCCGACTTCTTTGCCGTTAACCACAACCTTCACATCCGTTGGGTTTTCAACTTCATCTGGGAACTCAACTTCTAAATTGCGTTTTTCAGAATTCAACTGCAATTCTAAGTTATTCTTGGTTGCTTTTTTAGGATTGAGATGGATCTTAGAAGTAACATTTCCGACCTCTGTTTTAGCAGTCAATTCCATTTCTTTTGTATTGTAATGGAAAGAACCAAGGTCTGTCACTGCATCTTTCTTCAAGGTCACCGTTTTATTGGCAGCCACTTTGAGTTTGGCTTGGTCCAAATTGGTCTTGACCTTGACTTGTACTGGATAGCTGGCTACACGGTATTCTTGGAAGATCCCAAATTTCTTGTCCGCTTTTTCCAAACCAAAAATTTTGTTTCCAGATTTATCCGTATAGCTGCCCTCTCCACCATTATCAATGATCTTGTTCAACTCTGTGCCGATATCGACCCCTTGATCTTCCATGCTGGTAATAAAGCTTTCGGCTTCATCCTTCGTCCATTTATCGTTATCGGTTGAAAGCAGGTCTGCTGCCTCGCGATAATCCTTGGTGTCCACTGCCTTAATGAATTTATCTGCAGTCACTTCGACACGTGTTGTAGACTGGAAGTAAAAGAAGGCTGCCACCAAAGCGATCACAAGGACTGCAATAGCAGAAATAATTCCAATTTTCTTCTTGGAAATTTTCTTTCCACCCTTCGTTTTAGGGGCCTTTTGTTTTTTCTGAGCTGGACCTGCTTCTGTGACATTTGGACCAGCAAAGATCTGCGTTTGCTCAGCAGCAAGTGGAGCCGTATACTCTTGAGTTGGCTGTTGAGGTACATATTCCTGTGTTACTTCTGTTGCATCTAGGGTCGCAAATTCTGCTTCAGGTACAGGTCCTACAAAAAACTCAAAGTTTTGACTTTTAGCCGCGGTAAATTCTTCTGCACTTGGCTTGCGCCCATAGGTTTCTTCAAAATGTTGCAACCAAGCCTGACGAGCTGCTAGAAGTGGATCAACATTCTTCACTTCTTCAACTGGTTCAAACACTGGTTCCTCAACAGTAGCGACTTCCTCTGCCGGGGCATTCCCTGCGATAGACTGAATTTGTTTCAAATCAAATCCACAAGCTTTCCCAGCCATAAACTCTTCTGGTGACGGTTTGCGACCAATCACTTTTTCAAATAATTCAACCCATTTCTTTTGCATGGATCTCTTCTCCCTCATTATAAAATAGGGAAAGTGGGTTCCCCCACCTTCCGTTTTGTGATATTGTTAGAATCCAAAGTTAGAGAAATTTGGAGCACTTGGAATAAATCCTACGGCTACTTGTTCTAAAATACGAGCATTCACATAAATGACAAAGATGGCAATGAGAAGCAAGACAACAGATGATGCTACTAGAAGCAAGAATTTATCTGCTTTAAAGCTTGTCTTGTTCAATCCTTGATGAACGACGTAGCATGTTCCAACAAAGAACAAGAAGAAAATAAGGAAGTTTACAAAGCCATAAAATTCATAAACTTTTACAAGACCTACTAAGAAAGCAAGAAGGGCAAGTGGCAAAGTGTAAACAGACAAACGTCCAAACTCTTCAAATGAACGACCGTAACTGTATTCCTTATCTTGAAGAACCACACGACGAACAAAGAATCCAGCTACTTGGAAGGCGTAAACGCTAAAGAATAGGGAAATCAATGTCAACATAAAGGCACGGAAATCCATTCCATAACCGCCTGTAAATCCACTAGCTGTGAAGAAAGTTGATAGGGTCAAGACAAAGGCAGTTAAGACATACTGTAAAATTCCGTTAAGAGCTTTTGGATTTTCTACAGCTGTTGGACGTTTCAAAGCTGAAAGGAACCAATTCCAGTAACCCCCAACGGCTACACCAAATTGACTTGGTTGGGCAGGATAAGGTTGTCCTGGTTGACCTTGGTAAGGAGCTTGTTGATAAGCTGCTTGAGTAGGTTGTTGGTAGGTTTGTTGTGGAGCTTGTTGGAAAGCAGGTCCATTCGCTGGAGCAGCTTGAGGGGCAGGCTCTTGAACTGGAGCTGCGACTGGTTCTTCAACAGGGGCAGTTGGCGCTGCGACAAAGTCTGGAGCTTGAGGAGCTGCTACTGGTTCTTCAACAGGGGCAGTTGGTGCTGCGACAAACTCTGGGGCTTGTGGCGCTGCGACTGGTTCTTCAACAGGGGCAGTTGGCGCTGCAACAAACTCTGGGGCTTGTGGAGCTGCTACTGGTTCTTCAACAGGGGCAGTTGGTGCTGCGACAAATTCTGGAGCTTGTGGGGTTTCTGGAACCACTACTTCTTCTTGAAATTCTCCTGCAGCCAGTGCTTGAGCAATTTCTTCTGCACTAGCAGAACGACCATTTACGGCTTCGAAATAATCCAGCCAATCTTGTTTTGACATAATGAATCTCCTTAACTATTGTTTATACTAGGGTATTATACAAAATTTCTGAACCATTTTCAATGAAAGACTGGAAAATCCCTGCAAGATCTTTTGAAAAACATACAAATTCTACTCATTTTTAGAAATTAGTAAAGAAAAAGAGGCTGGGCAAAAACTGTCCAGCCTTTGATGTTTGATAGGAATAAGTGCAAGACGCAGTGGTTGATTGGCATCTTTGTTCGCCTTTTAAGCTCCAAAGATGACCTAATGAGGGAAACAAAGTTTCCTTTATCCACAACCTTCAACAGTCTCCCAGACTGTTGAAGCTATGCGGAGGTGGGAAGATTGAAAAGGTTTGGGGAACCTTTTCAACTTTTTTTATTTTAAGGAGTTCTTTCCCACTCCCGTTTCTTAGGATTCAAATGCATCCATGCCACCTTGGACGTTGGTCACATCATAGCCTTGCTCTTCCAAAAATTGGCAAGCACGTGCTGAGCGTCGACCAGACTTGCAGATGACATAATAGGGATAATCCTTCTCTAATTCCTGGTAGCGATCTGCTAACTCAGATAAGGGAAGAAGACGAACTCCGTCTAAGTGAAGGGCATCATATTCCTCCTGCTCGCGTACATCAAGAACGTGTAAGTCTCCTTTTTGATAAGCTTGGTAAAAGCTTGAAAATGGAATTTCTTTCATGATTTCTCCTATCAGGTATGTTATGGGAGGGTTAGAATTTCATAATGAAAGCCAACAGCCTCTAAAAATCGTAACAAGTCTTGGGTTTTAATAAAGATCGTCTTTTCATTGGTATTGGGATGGAAAGTCATGATCTCCTCTGACACAATGTCTTTATCGAAATAGACTCGAATATCTTTTTCTCCATTGTTCAATAAACCAAATGGAGAAACCGTACCTGCCGGTAATTGCATTTTTTCAGCTAAAGAATCTGCTGAAGCCATGCGGATCCGGTTGGCTTCCACTTGCTCTTTGAAATCCTCCATATCCAATGGTTTCTGGTCGTCCATGATGAGCAGATAGAATTGGGTTTTCTTCTTATTGGTCAAAAACATGGACTTGGTCCGAACAGCTTCTAAGCCTTCAATGTAAGAATCGGCCTGCTCAGTTGTGAATGCAGGTGGGTGTTCCACCACGTCAAATGAAATGCCTAACTCGTCTAATTTCTCTTTAACTTGTTGATAAGGATCCATCGTCGCTCTCCTTTATTTTTGAATGATCTCTTGTACTAAGGTTTGCAATTCTGGAACCACCTCTGCCTCAAACCAAGGATTTTTAGCCATCCAGATTTGATTGCGAGGGGAAGGGTGAACGAGTGGAAAATAGGTTGGCAAATAATCTTTAAAATGGTGAACCCGTTCGGTTACCTTGCCACTAACCTTTTCATGAAGGTAGTATGCTTGGGCATATTGTCCAATTAAGAGGGTTAACTCAATATCCGGACACTCCTTGAGAAGTTGAGGGTGCCACTTTTCCGCAAATCCTTTGCGAGGTGGAAGGTCACCAGATTTCCCATGCCCTGGGAAATAAAAGTCCATGGGGATGACCGCAAACAAACCAGAATTATAAAAGGTGTCTTCGTCAACTCCTAACCATTCGCGCAGGCGGTCACCACTCTTATCCTTCCAGTAAATACCAGCTTCTTCCGTCTTCATCCCTGGAGCTTGTCCGATAATATTGATACGAGCTGTCTTTGGGGCTGCAAAGAGTGGCTCTATCCCTTTCTCTGTATATTCTTTATTTTGAGGATCTGCCATAATGGCTTGTTTAATGCTTTCAATCGTTGACATAAGTCCTCCTTCTATGGAAAAACTCAGCCAGAAAAACTGGCCGAGTAGTGGATTATTTGATTAGTTCATAGATGGCTTCTGCGTAAATAGCTACTGCACGATAGAGATCTTCAACATCTGCGAACTCATTAGCTTGGTGCATAGTATTGACATAGTCTGGGAACATAGCACCAAAGGCAACGCCACGTTTCAAGAGACGACCAAAGGTACCACCACCGATCACTTGTTCATGTCCTTTGAGGCCAGTTTGTTTTTCGTAAACACGCAAGAGGGTGGATACCAATTCATCATCCATCGGAACATAGTGAGGTGTGTGACCATGGGCTGACAAGCTTACTGTAGCCACTCCTTCGATCTTTTCAAGGATAGCTTTGATAGTTTCAGGATCTGTACCTTGAGGGTAACGGATATTGAGGGCAATAGTGTTGTCTGCTTGGCTGTCATCAAAATGGAAGACACCTGCATTCATACTCAATGGTCCCATTTTGGCATCTGTATGGGCAATTCCTAATTTTTCACCTGCAAAATCTTCGTGAAGAAGTGAAGCTGTCACATGAAGGTAAGCCTTAGCAGCACCACCAAAATCAAATTGGTTCAACAAGAGAGCCAAGTAGGTTGCACCATTGATCCCATCTTCAGGAGTTGATCCATGAGCAGATTTCCCGACAATCGTAACGGTATAGGTTTTTTCGTCAACAGTTGAGATTTCATACTTGAGCTGGTGTTCCTTGGCAAAGGCATCTAAGAGGCCAGCAAGATCTGGTAGTTGTCCAGAAACGACTGCAGTCGCTGACTCTGGTACCATGTTTTCACGAAGGCCGCCTGTAAAGCTATGAAGATGGGCACTTCCTGTGTTGTCATTTCCAAAATGAAGGTACTCAGTGATGTTTCCTTTTTCCCCATTGATGATTGGGAATTCCGCATCTGGTGAGAAGCCAAAATCTGGCTCAGGAAGTCCGACGTGTTTGAAATAGTAATCCATGTCGCCCCAGCCTGATTCTTCATCCGTACCGACAACAAAGCGCACGCGCTTAGAAACAGGGAGTCCTAGGTCTTTAATGATCTTCAAACCATAGTAGCAGGCCATTGTAGGCCCTTTATCATCAGACGAACCACGCGCATAGAGCTTGCCATCGATAATTTCTGGTTTGTAGGGATCCGTCTTCCAACCACTACCTGCAGGCACGACGTCCATATGAGCAAAGATCCCAAGCTCTTCTTCTCCTTCACCAAAGGTAAAGTGACCGGCATAATTATCGACATTCTTGGTTTCATAGCCATCACGTTTGGCAATTTCCAAGAATTTTTCAAGAGCTTTTACAGGACCAGGTCCAAAAGGATGCTCTGCATCTGCCTTGCTGTCATCGCGTTCAGAATTGATTTCCAAGAGGCTGTATAAGTCAGCCATCATCTCATCGCGACGTTTTTCTACTTCTGCTTTAAAGTCAACTGTTGTCATGAATTCCTCCTCGATCTTCTATTTGCTAATTGGCTTAGCGTTTATCAATGATTTCGTCTACTGGTAAGCGATAGCTTGGCTCTACTTTTTCAGCCGCATAGCCAACCGTAATCAAGACTTCCGGACGGAAACGCTCTTCGATATCCAAGACTTCATTGATTTTCGATTTATCAAATCCCAAGATAATATTGGTTCCAATGCCTTGGTCTGTCAAAGCAAGTACCAAGTTCATGGCCACAAGACCAGCATTCAAAGCCAAGTAATCACTTGTTTGTTGGGCATCATAGCGCGCAAATTCAGCAGGAAGATTTTGCATAAAGTATTGCAACTGTTCGTCTGTGAAGTTTTTCACCCCACCGACACGCGCAATCTTGCGAGCCCGTTTTTGCAAATCAGTATCTGTAAAGAGGGCGATGGTCACAGGTGCTTCCATGACTTGATCGTAGTTTGCACCATAGGCTAATTTTGCCAATTCAGCATTTTTTTGACGAACGACCACAAATTTCCAAGGCTGGCTATTGTGGGCACTAGGGGCCAAGGTTGCGATCTCAATAGCAGTCCGTACATCCTTTGGATCGACCGGTTGGTCAGTGAAATGCTTGATCGCATGGCGTTTTTTATTGAGCTCTAGAAATTTCATAAGCTTCTTCCTTTTCTATTTCTGTTACCTCTATTTTAACACAAAATGAAAGAGCTTGCAGGGTTTTACAGCCTAAGATTGTGAAAAAAGAAGCAGACATTTTGAAGATCCGCTTCTTTGTTATAGGTTGAATACATAAGAGACCCATCTATGATTCATTAGAAAGATTGAAATAGGCAGCTACTTCTTTGGCATAACCGTATTTCTCAATTAAGCTAGTTAGAAGCTCGATGTTATGGCCCCGATAGTTATCCTCGCGTCTCAATTCTTCGTACATCTCAATAAAGGGGAGGCCCTTGTCCTTGGCATCTTGGAGCTCTGCTTCATAGTCATAGGCCACCTTACGAAATTGCAGGTTGGTCACCCCATCTGCTTCGACATCGATTAGCGCATACTGAGCTCTGTGGTTTTGAATTGGTTCCCAGTCAAAATAAGGCATGCCAATAGTCCCCGGATTGAGGATCTGCTGACCCTGGCTGCCATAGCGAAGCAACTGCTTGTGGACATGACCGTAGATCGCCAGATCCGTCTGGTCATCCAGCAATTGGTCAAAGTTCTCCGTCGCATTAGCTGGACGCAAATCCCCACCATAATTCTTTTCTGGCAAATTGTGGGTCAGTGAAAAGCGAATGCCATTGACCTCCTTCTTCTCTACCAATGGAAGGGATCGAAGCCAATCAATTCGCTTAGGATCCAGTCCTTCCATAAGGTACTGAGTGAGGCGAAGGAGTTGGATCTCCTGCGGATCCTCAAGTCCGTACTCGCCATCCAAGGCTTCTAAGAGACAATCGTCCCAATTTCCCCGAACAGCCGCTGTGATCGGAATCGCATCCAGCAACTCAAAAAGGTCATCTCTTCCAGGCCCAGGAAGCAAAATGTCCCCTAAAAGCCAGTATTCTGTCGCGCCTTGAGCACGCGCATCCCCAATCACTGCCTCCAGGGCTGTCGTATCTCCGTGGATATCAGATAAAATAGCGATTCGATGGTTCATTTTAAACTCCTTATGATTGGTATGATTCAGAATCCTCCGCAACTTCCATCAAGGGACTTGCTTCTTCTTGCTTTCCTTGATGGAGCTTGGCTTGCACTGCCTCCGCGACTGCTCGTGGGATGCCAACCGTGACAATCTCATCTACAGTAGCTTCTTTGATCTTGGTCAGCGACTTGAAGTGCTTCATCAGCAATTGCTTGCGTTTTGGTCCCAAGCCTTCGATCCCATCCAGCTGGGAGGAGAAGGAATTCTTAGACCGAAGCTGGCGGTGGAAGGTGATGGCGAAACGGTGGACCTCATCCTGGATCCGTTGGAGGAGGAAAAATTCCTGTGAGGTGCGCGAAAGTTCAATAATTTGGAGAGGATCGCCAAAGAGCAATTCATGGGTCTGGTGCTTGTCATTCTTTTGTAGGCCTGCAATGGGAATATCCAGCCCTAACTCTTCTTGGATCACCTGTTTAGCGATATTAACCTGGCCCTGACCACCATCGATAACGATCAGATCAGGTGGCGTCAGGCCATCCCGCATAACCCGGCTGTAGCGTCTGCGAATGACCTCCCGCATGCTGGCATAGTCATCTGGTCCGACGACGGTCTTGATCTTGTACTTGCGGTAGTCCTTTTTGCTTGGCTTCCCATTGACAAAGACCACCATGGCTGAAACTGGACTGGTCCCCATGATGTTGGAGTTGTCAAAGGACTCAATGCGCACAGGAGTTGGAATTTGCAGGAGTTTTCCAAGATTTTCAATGGCACCTTGGGTCTTTTCCATGGATTTTTCAAGAAGATTGAACTTCTGCTCCAGACTGACACGCGCATTCTTGATGGCCAGATTGACCAACTGCTTCTTCTCCCCACGCTGGGGCTTGAGGACCTTGGTATCCACTAGGGCCTTGACCGCTTCCTCATCGATATCTTGAGGGATCAGGATTTCATTGGGGATCAGGTGAGATTTCTCCTGGTAAAACTGCCCCACATAGGTCAAGAAATCCTCGTCCGGATCATTGTAGTAGGGAAAGAGGTTGACGTCACGCTCGATCAGCTTGCCCTGACGGACAAAGAAGACCTGCACACACATCCAGCCCTTGTCCACGTAGTAGCCAAAGACATCCCGGTTCTGCAAATCCTTAGCCATGACCCGCTGTTTGGTCCGCAGGGTCCCGATGGCCTGGATCAGATCGCGGTACTCGGCTGCCCGCTCAAATTCCATGTTTTGCGCAGCAGTATTCATCTTGAGCTTGAGCTCATCGATAATCTTATCATCCTGCCCCTTGAGGAAATCAGAAACCTCCTGGGCCATGCCCTTGAAATAGGACTCGTCCTTGTGGCATACTGTGTGGGCCATACATTGCCCTAAATGGTAGTAAAAGCAGACCTTGGAAGGCGGATTGGTACACTTGCGGAATGGGAAAATCCGATCCAAAAGCCTCTTGATCTCATTGGCCGCTCCCACATCTGGATAGGGACCAAAATAGAGACCACCATCCTTTTTGACCTGGCGCGTGATGATGAGGCGCGGATAACGCTCATTGGTAATCTTGATGAAGGGATAGGACTTGTCGTCCTTGAGCATGATATTGTACTTGGGCTTGTTCTCCTTGATCAGGTTGATCTCAAGAAGCAAGGCCTCAATATTGGACTCGGTGACGATAAATTCAAAATCCACAATCTCAGATACCAGCGCTTCCGTCTTAGTATCATGGCTCCCTCTGAAATAGGACCTCACCCGATTGCGAAGATTTTTGGCCTTACCCACATAGATGATGGTTCCGTTCTTGTCTTTGTGAATGTAACAGCCCGGGCTCGTCGGCAAGAGCTCGAGCTTGGATTTAATCAAGTTATTCATACTCTCTATTATAGCAAAAAAGAGAGGGGTTAGCCTCTCTCTAGTATGTTTGTATTATTGTTATCCACCTTCACCAAGTAAAAAATAATTATTAAATAGTATATCAGACCCTCATCCTCACTCCTTCATCTTCACTTGCCCTTTTTCATAGCAAAAAGAGGGATCTTAAAGGATCCCCCTTTACTAGCAATCGATAAACTTTATCCTTTGAGATTAGCCATCTGGAAGATCGGAATCACATAAGGAACAATAGACATCAGGATAGTAAATAACACGAAGAACCAGAACCAGAAGGACGCGAGGGCACGCTGGAAAACTCCCGGTTGAGGTTTATTGACTTGAATATAAGCCTTGATAGCTGGCCATTTAGTCGCAAGAACCACTATCATGACAATGGAACCAATGGCTAAAACACCGATTTGGAGCCAATTCGCTAGTCCCTCGTCCACATGATAGGCCACATAATGCAAGCCTTGGGAAATCACAAAATTATTGAAAATGTGATAGAAAATAGCCCACCAGATATTGTATTCAAAGGCAATGTAGCCGAATCCTAGGCCAATAATACTTGCGAAAAAGAGCTGGTCAAAGTTGGCATGGAAGAGACCAAACAAGATAGCCGTCATGACAATGGCGAAGATCTTGCCATACCGTTCCAGGCCACGCAAGCCTGCCCCACGGAAGAAGAATTCCTCTGTGATAGGACCAAAAAAGCCAGCATACAAGAGCATGGTCCATGATCGCTCAATCGTATCACCTAGATCGGGTGTTGGAGAATGAAGGCCAATGGTCTCAAACATGCGCTCAATCACTTGTGTCATCACAGATGAAAAGACTTGAGAAAAGCCAAGAAAGGCGAGAAGGATAAAGAAGACTGAAAGAGTCATCTTACGTCCCTTGTGCTTAAGATCATATTTATAGAGGGCCTTCTTACGATAGGCATTAAAGAGAAAGAGTCCAATGGAAATAGAGATAAGGTAGGGAATACCAGCCCAAACATTCAGGGCATTGAGTTTCTCCGTTACTTGACTCGGATCTTTTCTGAGAGAGCCTGCTATGGTCAATCCAAGGAGGACTTCCCACAGGACTGTTACTAAGGTCATTACCAAGAGATAAATAGCAAGTGTCCCGGAATACCTTCCTATATCTTTTTTAGGGTCTAATAATCGGTTGTATTGGTTCATTTCTTCCTCCTAGAAAATAGATAAAAACTCGCACACATTCCTTCGTATAAGACAAAGAAAATCAAAAAGGCATGCATAAAGTAGTCTTCTGGTAATGCAAGAATAATCGAATCCACGCGCGGATCAAAGAGCCAAGTATTGTCCCCAGCAAATAAGACCTGATGAAAGAGCGTAAAGAATTGATCAAAGCCAATCATAACAGCCACCACTGCAAGCACTACTGGTAAAACCATCATCCAAAAGAAGAGACTACGGTACAAGGCCAAGTAGCCTTTTTTGACAACTGTCCGCATAAACTGGATAAAACCAGGGAGTGTCACCACGAAAACGACTGTCACTAAGTGAAATAGGTACTTGACGGCCTCAAAATGGTGCAGTCCATTTTTTGAAGAGGGGAATTGAGGCATCTTCAACACCCATTGAAACGGATTGGTCAAATAGTTCATCAAAACATTAAAATTCTTCATGATGACAGATGCCGAAAAACCAGTCCGACTTTGAATCCCCAACCAATGAATCTCCATGGGATAGAGGGCCCAAGCGAGAGCAATGGTGAGAAGGATTGCAGCTGACAAGATAAAGAAAAATTGGTTGATTGATTTCAGACTTTTAAGCATCAAAATCCCACTCCGCTAAACTGGAAACAACATGTGTCGGTGCAATTGGTAAGGTCGGCACTTCTTCTGGTTTGGTAAAACCTGTCGTCACCAAAAGGGTTGGAATCCCATTGTCAATACCTGCACGTATATCTGTTAGATAATTGTCCCCGACCATAACGACTTCTTCTCTTTCAAGACCCAAATGTTCAATAGCCTTATCCATGATGATGGCCTTTGGTTTTCCAATGATGACAGGCTCGACCCGTGTCGCAGCCTCTACAAGCGCAATCAAGGATCCTGCTCCTGGCATCAAGCCACGCTCTGTTGGAATGTTCAGGTCCGGATTGGTCCCAATAAAGTGAGCTCCTTTTTGAATCGCCAAGGTCGCAATAGCAAACTTCTCATAATCCACTTGCCAATCGAGGCCAATCACCACATAATCAGGTGCTTCTTCATCGATGATATAGCCAGCTTCTTCAATAGCATCTTTGAGCCCCGCTTCTCCGATCACATAGACCTTTTTGCCCAAATTTTGGTCATTCATGTAGTCAATGGTCGCAAGGGTAGCTGTATAGATAGTCGAAACTGGGGTTTCAATATTGAAATGAGTGGCCAGCATATCCCGAACAGTCTCTGGTGTGCGGGTTGTGTTATTGGTCACAAAGAGATATGGAATCTCACGCGCCTGCAGTTCATGAACAAAAGCTTCTCCTGCAGGAATTCGTGATTTTCCTTTGTAAATAGTGCCATCCAAATCAATCAAATAGCCCTTATAGTGCATTTATTCTTCCCTTTCTGTGTCAGCTTCTTCATGAAACTTCTCTGCATCGACTCGTCCACCAGAACCATATAAGAGCAAGGCTCCAGCATAGAGGATAAATTGTAAAATCAAACCTGTAAAATTAATCCCTTGACTTCCTGATTGGGTGAACAAGAAGGATGCTACCATGAGGATCACAATGGTCAATAACAAGCCTATCACGGTTGCCTGATCCACACTGATTTGATAAACCGTGCGTTTAGTGCTCCGATTTTTCCCGTCAGACTTAGTTTCTGGTTGCAAATTCTCCACAAAATCCGTCACCAAGGTCGCAGCGAGGCTGACTGTCGTGCTAAAGAGCACGCCTTGGGACAAGCGGTGATAGAAATTGGACCAGAAGGATCCTGATTGGCTAGTAATCCCAATCGAGAAGATCATGACCGGTAAAAGAAAGGCCAAGGTGAAATGGATCCAGACCCGGTACCAGCGTATATCTTCTCTTAAAAAGCGACTAAAACTATCTAAATTCAAGCGATAGCGGAAAAATTTATAAATTTCCTCTACCAGGATGATGCCCAAAGCACAAAGAGTCAAGAGCCAATCTCCCAACATGTACAAAGGGTTCTTTTGACGCTTGGCATAGGCCACAACCCGTTTTTGATAGCTTTCAAGTTCCTGTTTTTTATTTTTTAATCTTCTACTTTCCATAAGTCCAACCCTTTTCTTCTACTTCTTCCCACTCAATTTCAGCTTGGGCATTGATCTGACCATCTGAAGTAATTTGGTGCTGGGTCTTCAAGCCCTCTTGTTCATATTGAGAGGTGATGAGACCTCCTGCTAGCACTTCTTTGACATATTTTAGATGAACTTTTTTAGGGACATGATGGGTCAAGAAGTCTGCTCCCATCACCTCAAAAACCCAGTCCAAGTACTTGCTATTGTTGACATGTCCGTTCATATCCAAGTCGTAAAACCGAACTCGGTATTCTTGTTCCACGCCACCTTCTAATTCTTTGAAACGGGGACCGCGGAGCATGGTTTTTGAAAATTCAGAGTCAAAGGCATCCGTGATTTCACTCATAACAGGATGAACCTTGCGTGTATCACGATCCATCAAGACAAAGGTCGCGACCATCTCAATGATAGTATTTCCTGCTTCATCCTTGATATTAAAGGCCCGGTAGCAGAAAAGTCGATTGTGACTCTTGGCATAGGTTTCAATAGTGATTTTCTCATCAAAAACAGGGAGACGCTCGATCTTCATATTGTAATCCGTGATAATCCAGACTAGATTGTAATTCTCTAGAATGTACATATCACTCATGCCCAGCTCAATCGATTGCATGCCTGATACCTGCAAAGACAGCAAGATCAATTGCGGAATTTTTATAAATCCATTGACATCGCTCATATCAAACGGAATTTTCATGCTGTATTCAAATGTTTTTGCCATTTTCTACTCCAAAATAAACTTCTCTGCTACAGTGTCTCCTAAAAAGAGACCTTTCTTGGTCATTCGTACAATGTCCTTGTCAGGTACCAAAAGGCCCTGCTGGATCAATTTCTCAACCACTGATCCATATTGTTGGTCAAAATTCACACCAAACTTTTCTTCAAAACGCTTCTTGGAAACGCCTGTTTTCTTACGTAGTCCTAGAAACATCTCTTCCTCCATCATTTCTGTCTGAGTCAGATGCTCTTCTTGGACACGCGCATTTCCCTCTTCGACAGCCTGCATATAGTGACGAATGGGGCCATGATTCTTGTAGCGAATCCCATCGACATAGCCGGATGCTCCAGCTCCCAAACCATAATACTCGGCATTGTCCCAATACATGAGATTGTGCCGACTTTCAAAACCAGGCTTGGAGAAATTAGAAATTTCGTAATGCTCAAAGCCCGCACGCTCCATCTCCTGAATAATGTATTCAAACATCTCCGCTTCCATCTCCTCTTTAGGTAGAGGAAGCTTGCCCCGTCTCATGCGATTCATAAAGACCGTGTGATTCTCCAGAATCAAGCTATAGAGGCTCATGTGGGGAATGTCGAGGGCAAGAGCCTTCGCGACATTCTCTTTGACCTGCTCCATGGTTTGCGTCGGAAGGGCATAAATGAGGTCGATCGAAATATTGTCAAAACCAGCCAGCTTCAGACGGTCGATATTGTCATAAATGTCCTGCTCTTGGTGGCTCCGACCAATCTTCTTGAGCAAGCGATTATCAAAGGTCTGCACGCCCAATGAAACCCGATTAACCGGCGAATCCTTCAAGACTGCAATCTTATCCGGATCCAAATCACCAGGATTGGCCTCGATCGTCAGCTCTTCCATTTGAGACAGATCAAGCGACTTGGTCAGCTCCTTGAGCAGATAGGCTAGCTGATCTGCAGATAAGGCTGTCGGTGTCCCACCCCCAATATAGAGAGTCCGTAAGTGTGAGATTTCTTCCCGACGAAATTCTTGGATCAAATGATCCAAATAGGCATCGACTGGTTGGTTCTTAATAAAGACCTTCGAAAAATCACAATAAAAACAAATCTGGGTACAAAATGGGATGTGGACATAAGCGGACGTTGGTTTTGTATGCATACTTTTAATTATACCATAAAATGGCCTAAAACTGATGGTAAAAATAGGGGTAAAGATGGCTCAAAATAAGAAAAAAACCGAAACAGGTTGACCCATTTCGGTTCTCATTCTTTCGTCTATTTTCCCAATTCTTGGGTGCGTTTGTAGGCTGCTTCCACTCCTGCAATGATGTCGCCCCGCAAGCCGACTTGTTCTAAGCGGTTGACTCCTGCGATGGTAGAGCCACCTGGGCTACAAACTGCATCTCGCAAGTTGGCTGGGTGCTCGCCTGTCTCTAAGACCATTTGACTGGCTCCTTGGAAGGTCTGGGCAGCCATCTGTAAGGCTTGCTCTCGTGTAAGTCCTAAGCCTACTCCTGCATCTGCCATGGCTTCAATCATCTGATAGACAAAGGCTGGTCCACAGCCTGCGACAGCCGTTGCAGGATCCATTAATTTTTCCTCGATCTCGTAGAGAGCCCCTGCTCCTGCTAAGAGCTGCTTGACCTGGGCTATCTGCTGGTCTGTCACTATTTGAGAGCGGGCCAGACTGATAACACCTTGACCAATGGCCACAGGCGTATTGGGCATGATGCGAATTAGCCCTAGCTGGCCGTTCTGGATCACGTCAGCCATCTTTTCTAATTCCAGGCCTGCAGCCATGGAAACCAGCAAGAGATTAGAGCGTTGGGCCAAGATGCCTTGATACTCTTCTAAAAGAGGGCAAATCTGATAGGGTTTGACCCCTAAAAAAATCACTTCAGCCTCTTGAAAGACTTGTTCAAGATTAGACGCCGTTCCCCCATACTGGCTGATAAACTCTTGTACCTTTTGAGGAGAACGATTGACCAAGAGCAGGTCTTGCGCGTCCACTTCCTTTGCGACTGCTTTGGCTAAACTAGCCCCCATGTTTCCAAGACCGATAAATGCAACTTTCATTTCTTACCTCACTTGACCATTTCCAATGACAATATACTTGTAACTGGTCATTTCCCGTAGTCCCATCGGTCCACGCGCATGGAGTTTTTGGGTCGAGATCCCCATTTCACAACCTAGGCCAAACTGACCCCCATCTGTAAAGCGTGTAGAAGCATTGACATAAACGGTTGCTGAATCTACTTGCTTGGTGAAATAAGCCGCTGTCTCAGAATTTTCTGTCACAATGGCATCCGAATGATGGGTGCTATGCGCTTCAATGTGGTTCGTCGCTTCCTCAACTCCATCAACGACCTTGACTGCTAAAATATAATCTAAAAATTCGGTATCAAAATCCAGTTCCTGTGCTGCTGTTCCAGAAATGATAGCCTGTGCTTGCTCATCTAGGCGCAACTCAACGGATCTTTCTCGTGCTTCCACTAAACGCTCTTTGACCAAAGGCAAGAAATCAGACGCGATCGCTTGATCCACCAACAAGACCTCCATGGCATTGCAGACGGATGGGCGACTGGTCTTAGCATTTTCAATAATGGCGAGGGCTTTCTGGAAATCAGCCTCCTTGTCCACATAGACATGGACGATCCCAGTTCCTGTCTCGATCACGGGGACAATGGCATTTTCAACCACCGCTTGGATCAAGCCAGCACCACCACGCGGAATGAGCAAATCCAGATAGCCCTTAGCCTTCATCAACGCAAGGCTAGAAGCTCGACTCGTATCTTGGATCAGTTGGAGAAGATCTGGATTCAGTCCGGCTTCTTCCAATCCAGCCTTGAGGGCTGTCACGATCGCTTGAGCAGAATGAAAGGCATCCTTTCCAGTACGAAGGACCACTGCATTTCCACTCTTGATGGCAAGTGCTGCAGCGTCCGACGTCACATTTGGTCGACTTTCATAAATGATGCCAATAACACCCATGGCGACTCGAACTTTCTGGATTTCAAGACCATTTTCCAAGACTTCAGTATCCAGCACTTCCCCAATCGGATCTGGCAGGTCTATTAAAGCACGAATTCCTTGTGCCATCCCTACAATCCGCTCTTGATCAAGAAAGAGGCGATCCAGCATGACTTCAGAAATCTTCCCGCGTGCCGCTTCCATATCGATTTGATTGGCTACTAAAATGGCTTCCGTCGCTTTCAAAAGCTGGCTAGCCATAGCCTCCAAGGCTTGATTTTTAAGAGCGGTACTGGCTGTATTGATGCTTTTCTTAGCTGATCTCGCTAAGGCTAATTGTTCTTGTGTTGTTCCCATACGTTTTCCTCTAGAATTCTGTAAAGAGTAGGTCAATCTCGGGAGTTACCGAGATCCAATCATCCCGGTGGATGAGGATTCCCTTAGCTTTTTTAGACTGGAGCATATCACGCACAGCTGATTGGCCGAGACGGACCTTGCCTTTTCCTAGTAATTGACCAGTCTCTTGATGATAGACGCTGACGATATCGTGATAAGAAAAATCTCCTTCTGCCTTGGTCACACCAGAAATCAATAGACTCTTTCCATGATCCAACAGGGCTTGCGCTGCTCCAGCATCCACCCAAACAGCACCTTTGCTTTCTGCATAAAAGGCTAGCCATTGCTTCTGGGTTTTTAAGCCCTTGTCCTCTGCAAGGAAGTAACTGCCATCTGCTTGCTCTTCCGCTGCTTCGATCAAGGCATCAGACTTGAGAGACGAGCAAATATAGACAGGAACCCCTGACTCGGTCGCAAGGGTCGCTGCCTTGAGTTTGGTCAGCATACCGCCAGTCCCATTGCTACTGCCAGCACCACCCGCCATCTCGATCATCTCGCGAGAAATGTGTTCGATTCGATCCAAGCGCTTAGCTGTTGGATCCTGAGAAGGATTGGCTGTATAGAGACCATCGACATCTGTCAACAGCACCAAAAGATCAGCTTGAACCATGGCTGCAACCTGCGCACTCAAGGTATCATTGTCTCCTACTTTTAACTCAGCAATCGAGACCGTATCGTTTTCATTGATAATCGGGATGGCCCCACGATTAAGCAAGACAGAAAGGGCCTGGTGGGCATTCTTATAGCGACGCTGATCCGCAAAGTCATCCTGGGTCAACAAAATCTGCGCAGAAACAATGTTGCGTAAGAGCAGGTTAGCTGTATATTCTTCCATCAGTAAGCCTTGCCCAACTGCCGCAGAAGCTTGCTTGTCTGCCACCTTGGTCGGCCGTTTTTTAAAACCAAGGGCACCAAACCCAGCAGCAACTGCCCCTGATGAGACCAAGATCAACTCATGACCTGATTCATGTAAGAGAGCCAACTGCTGCGTAATGACCTTGACCTTCTGTCTGGAGAGTGTCCCATCGGGATTGGTCAAAGACGAGGTCCCTACTTTAAAGACGATTCGTTTTGCTTTCATCGCTATGATTCTTTCTAATACTATTTATTTCGTATGTAATGAAAGTGACTGAATCTCCATTCAGCCATCTTCACTATCCTTTTCGAAGGTCTTCCAGCGTTTTCTCAAAGATCGCTGGCACTTCTGCTGTAAATTCCAAGGTCTCGCCTGTGCTAGGGTGGGTAAAACCGAGTGTTCGCGCATGAAGAAACTGTCCTTGTCCTTTAAGTGTCTTCTTAGGACCATAAGCAGGATCTCCAGCTACTGGATGGCCAATATAGGCCATGTGCACCCGAATTTGGTGGGTCCGACCAGTCTCCAGTTGCAACTCTACCAAGGTGTAATTTCCAAAGCGTTCCAAGACCTGAAAACGGGTCACTGCAGGTTTTCCTTTAGCCGTCACCGCTTGTTTTTTCCGGTCCTTTTCACTGCGACCAATTGGTGCTTCAATCATCCCTCGATCGTTCGGAAGATTGCCATGGACAATGGCCCAATACTTCCGGAGAGATTTTTTGTCTTTTAGTTCCTCTGCTAAGGCGACGTGAGCTTGGTCATTTTTTGCGACCATCAAGAGGCCTGACGTGTCTTTATCAATCCGATGAACGATCCCTGGACGCAATTCCCCATTGATCCCTGAAAGGTCTTTGACATGGTATAAGAGCGCATTGACCAATGTCCCACTGGTATGACCCGCACTTGGGTGAACAACCATGCCTTGAGGTTTATTGACCACCACAACATCTTGGTCCTCATAGACGATGTCTAAGGGCAAATCTTCTGCTTCATAGCTGACCTCTTCCACTTCTGGGACTTCATACTGGATGATATCCCCTTCTTTGACCGTGTACTTGGCTTTTTTCACAGTCCCATTGACCAGAACTTTCCCTTCTTTGATCTGCTCATTGGCCACAGCTCGTGACAAGGGAGTCAAATCCGCCAAAGCCTTATCCAGTCGCGCACCGGCTACTTCGATTTTAATTTCCATGCGTTTCCTCTTTCAACATCAGGATCAGGAGCAAGAAAACTCCAACTGTCAAATAACTATCTGCTACATTAAAAATGGCAAAATTCATAAAATCCAAGTGGAACATATCGACTACAAATCCTTGACGCAGGCGGTCAATAAAATTCCCCAACCCACCTGCAATGATCAAGGTCAAGCCAATTACCATCCATAGCGATCCTTTGAGGTGCTTATAGAGATAGTAAAAGGCACCCGCCATCACTACGAGGGTGATGAGGGTAAAGAACCATTGCTGATTTTCAAGAAGCGAAAAAGCTGCACCTGTATTTTGAAGATAGGTCAGACTAACCACATGGGGGACAAAGGACTTGACCACACCCAGTGGAATGTTCTTGACGACATACCATTTGACCAACTGATCCAGTAGGACCAATAGCACGATTGCTACTGGAACCATTGTTTTTCTCTTCATGACTTACCTCTTTTGATCAAAATACTCTACCATGACTTCGACAAACTTCTCTGCTACAGGCGAGAGGTCCACCTCTTCACGTTTGACATAGACCATCTTATTGTCCAAGTTGTCCTCAAGTGGAATGACAGTGATCCCATTAACCGACTGGCTGTCCAAAAAGCCAGACCCTGTCGCATAAGCATCTGTCCGCTCCAAGATCCCATTCAAGGTAGCCCGGTCGGTTACATTGAACATTTGGGAGCTCGAACTGGTATCGACAAAGTTCTCTGAATAATAGAGGTACTCATCTTTTTCTTGGGTAAAGCGAACAGTTGGCAACTGAGCTAGATCTTCCATGACCAGTTTTTTCTTCTTAGCCAAAGGATGTCCTTTGCGAAGGTAAATATGAGTCTGAAATGGAATCAAATCCACCACTTCAAGCCCCAATTTATCGACCCGTTGCATAATTCCCTTGGTATTTTGACGGTTGAGATAAATAATTCCCAACTCACTATGCCCTTGAGCCACTTCGTCCAAAATTTGGACCGTTGTTGATTCAAAGATGCGGAAGTTTTTATTTTCCGGATAGCGGATCGAGAATTCCGTCATCAAAGGTGGCAAGAAGTCATAGTGTTGACTAGAAATAGAGAATTCTTTCTTCTCTTCTTCAGGACTGGCGTATTGATTTTGAAAAATATCAAACTCTTTGACAACGTCCTGCGCTTTTTCATAAAATTCCATTCCCCGACGGGTCAAAAAAGTCCCAGAACTGGTCCGACGAAAAATCTTAAACCCTAGTTCTTTTTCCAGATCTCTGACGGAAATGGACAAGCTAGGCTGACTCACATACATTTTTTCAGCAGCCTCACGAAAAGTACCACTATTGGCAATCGCCACTACATATCGTAATTGTTGTATATTCATTCTATTTTCCTTATTACAGTATCGATCTATTATACCATAAATTAGGGGCTGAAAGAAGAGATCCGTTTAAGAGACCTTCATCAAGTGAAAATAAAAAAGAGAGTGGGACAGAAATCGGTAATTCATTAGAATTCGATTTCGTCGTCCCACCTCCGCACAGTTGAGTAGTGTTGTAAAAGCTGATGAAATCAGCGCAATAGAGCCCACTCAACAACTGCGTCTTGCTCGACAATCCAAAAATAATTGAGAGGCTAGAACTTTTGTCCCAGCCTCTTTTACTTATTCAATCACTTGACTTTCTGCTACTTTCTTGTACCAATGAGCCGATTTCTTCGGATAGCGCTCTTGGGTTTCAAAGTCTACATAGAAGAGACCATAGCGTTTTTCGTAACCATTAGACCAAGAGAAGACGTCCATGAGAGACCAGATGAAGTAACCTTTGACGTTTGCACCATCGGCAATCGCATCAGACAAGACTTCCAAGTGTTGTTTCACATAATCAATCCGTCCATCGTCATAAACCGTATTGTCCACAAACTCATCTTTGTAGCCCAGTCCGTTTTCAGTGATGTAGATCTTCTTGTAGTTTGGATAATCTTTCTTGACACGCATGATTTGATCATACAAACCTTGAGGGTAGATGATCCAGTCCCAGTCTGTACGAGGGACATAGTCAGGAGCTACACGACGTCCAACACCTTTGATTTGGTACTTAGAGCTTCCTTTTTCCCCTTTACCGTTGTGGATGATTTCAGTTTCACCATCAAATGCTTCCATCCAATCACTCATGTAGTAGTTAATTCCAAGGAAGTCGTTCAAATCTTTTGCTGCTTCAAGCGCTGCAAAGTCTTCGTCACGAAGATCCAAGCTACCACCATTGACAGATAAGATGTGATTGACCCCTTCCATGGTTGCATCTGAATAGTGTCCAAGGTAAGTAGCATCCAAGATAAATTTGTTGTGGATGATATCTTCCAATTCAGCCGCCCGAACGTCTGCTGGATTTTCTGGATCCAAAGGATACTTCGTAGGAAGGGCATGGACCACTCCAATTTCACCTGCATAACCTTTGTCTTTGTACAATTTCACAGCACGTGCATGAGAAACCATCATATTGTGGTGAGATTGGAAGACTTTAGCAAGGTCATATTGAATACCTGGTGGGAATTTACCGACTAAATACTGACCATCTCCGATTGGGCCGATTTCATTGAAGGTTGTCCAGTAGTTGACTTCTGGGAATTCTTCAAAACAGAAGGCCGCATAATCTACAAAGTGTTCGATATTTTCACGATTCAAGAAGTCTCCGTTTGAGTGAAGAGCTTCAGGTGTATCAAAGTGGTGAAGAGTTACAAATGGTTCTACATGACGTTTATGACATTCTGCAAATAACTTATGATAGAATTCTACCCCTTTTGGATTGACTTCACCATAACCAGTTGGGAAAATACGCGACCAGGCAATGGAAATCCGAATACCATTGACACCGTATTCTTCAGCTAATTGAAGGTCTACTGGATATTTGTGGTAGAAATCACTAGCAGGTTCTGCTGTATACCAATAGTTGTCAGCCAGGTATTTGTCCCATGCAACAGGGCCTTTCCCATCTGTATGAGTAGCCCCCTCTGCTTGATAGGCGGCTGTAGCGCCACCAAAAATAAAATCTTTAGGAAGTGTTTTTGTCATTTTTTCACCTTTTTCTTGATTGGATCAAAGGAAAAGTGAGTGGAGAGGAGTTAGTGAGCCATCCATCTCCATCTCACTTATTCGTTCTTATTCTTCAAACTGCGCTTGAACAAATGCAAGGGCACCTTGTCCATCGCGGGTCAATTTAATGTATTGAGCACCTTCTGTCTTAGCCAGTTTGATACCTAGTTTATCTGTTTCTGCCTTCATGTCTTCATAGTTAGAAGCTACTTGAGGGGCTAGTATAACCAGGTCAAATTCTGGCAACATTTCACGGTGAGCACCATAGCCACCTGCTGCCGCTTTGACAGGAACATTGTATTCTGCTGCTGCCTTATTTAAGGCATTGGCAAGGAGTCCACTGGTACCACCACCGGCACAGAGAACCAAGACGTTTGTTTCTTTTGTGATATTATTTTGAACTGGTTCGTCTTCAACACCAGCTTTTTCAAGAATCGCATCAGCTTTAGCTGTATTGAAGTTTGCAGCTACTTTTTCTTTCAAGCTGTCGTTAGCTTTACCAGAACGTTCTTCTTCAAGAATTTGTTCATCGTAAACTTTTACGAATGGGTAGTAAATGATCACGTCTACTACAACAAGAAGTGCAGCAAGGATGAAGGAAAGAACTTGGAAGTTTGTACCAAGGACAATTCCGAGAGGACCAGGTGTTACCCATGGAAGGTTGGCTGAGAAGGAGTTCATTCCTAAGGTATCAACAAAGAATTTGAAGATCCAGACGTTTGCGATTGGCGCAAAGATAAATGGAATGAAGAAGGTTGGATTCAATACGATTGGAGCCCCGAAGAGAATTGGTTCATTGACCCCAAAGAAGGTAGGAACGACGGAAGCACGTCCAATCGCACGGTTTCGTTCAGACTTACACAACCACATGAAGAGGAATGGAACAATCAAGGTTGCACCAGTACCACCCATGGTAACGATAAACATTTGAGTCCCAGAAGTGATGACTTTATCTGCGTGTTGGCCTGCTTGAAGCAAGTGTAAGTTGTTATCAATATTTGCATAAGTGATCGCCGCAATCGCTGGTTCTACGATAGAAGGACCGTGGATACCAACAAACCAGAAGAAGGCATAAGCACCAAAGATAAGGGTAATTCCAAGATAACCATCTGCCGCAGAAAACAATGGAGCTAGAAGTGTTCCGATTGATTCCGCAACGGTTACACCGATAGCACCTTTAACAATCAATTCAAATGCATACAAGAGAACAATTGAAACTGTGAATGGAATCAAGTCTTTGAAAACTTGTGAAATATTCGGTGGAACCTCGTCTGGCATGCGAATCGTCACATTATTTTTCACACAGACCTTATAAACATTAACTGTAACAAAGGCTGCAATGAAGGCTGTCAACAGACCTTTTGTACCCATGAAGGCTGTAAGAATGCCACCATCTTTACCAGGTTCTGCTGCCATGAGTAGGAAACCAACCATAGAAGCGAGCATGGTAGAAAGGTAGTTAATTTGATTGGTTGCTGGCAGATCCCGGTTCATAGAATCGGTCAATGCTTTAGCCGTTGTACCACCAACAAAGAAGGCTAAGATCCCCATTGAGTAGTTATATGGAGTCATCAAGAATGTTTCAATATCTTTAGACCAGTGGAATCCCCAAGCGTTTGGTACATACGCAATTAGGATGAAGATAGATGAGAATAAGATTACAGGCATCCCTGCAATGAAACCATCCCGAATCGCTCGCAAATATTTATTACGAGAAATCTTTTCAAAGAAAGGTTTCCCTTTTTCAATCAGTTCAATCAGTTTATTCATTATTTTGCTCCTCTTTTATATAGTTCTATCAGATGGTGAATCACGTCTTTTAATAAGATCGTTGTCATGAGATGGTCTTGACCATGCATCATAGTGATGCTATAAGGGATTTCTTCTCCTGCAGCTTCTTGAGCTAGCATGGTCGTTTGAGATTTGTGAGCCTCAGCGATACAGGCCCCTGCTTCTTCTACCAAGGATTCTGCTTTCGTAAAATCACCGTTTTCAGCAGCTTTTAATGCTTCTATCAATTTTGATCGAGCGTCACCGGCATAAGCGACAATTTCAAACCCAAGTAATTGGACTTCTTCTTTATTCATGTTGGTTCCTCCTTATGATAACCTTTTTAAAAATTTTATAATAGACGTTGAATATGCAAGGCCAAATAGACTTTTTCATTAGGAGATATCTTAGCTCCAGTCTGTTCAGCGATGGTTTGGTAGATCTGATGACTAATCTCATAAGCCTTTGGATAACTTAGCTGGATCAGTTGTTCCATCTCGCTCAATCCTTCAGGATCCTCTCTTCCCTTATCTAGGGAGTCAAGGAAATAATTAAGATGGATCATAAAGCGATCATAGAAATGACTGTTCTCTTCTTTTCGTTTCAATCCATTTTGAGCTAGTTTTTCTTCTACAGCTTTCAAAATCGCTTGGCGATCTTGGACATCAGGATCCTGCTCATGAATGACTTCCCCTTGTGCATTGATGAAGTGATAGGCGATACGATTCACTTCGTCATCAGGAAATTGATCCAAGAGCCGCTCTCGAAAGATTTCAATCGCTTCCTTTGCGATTTTATAGGGGATCGGATGCATAGCAGACGCATCAGGTAGATCACTGTGTTTGTATCTTCCCTGTTGAACCGCCTGGTAAGAACAAAAGATGTGATCTGTTAGTGTCACATAGATATATTCTTGAACAGGATAGGCATATTTCTTAGACAAGGTATCAATCACTTCATAAGTGGTTGTGATGAAATCAAGAGGAACATCCTTTAGAAGGGCCATAAAGTTTTCTCTTGATTCATCCGTGTTTAAACGAAATACTTTTTCGACCTTATCATCAGCTACCAGATCATTTTTCTTTTTCCCAAAAGCAATCCCACTCCCAACAACAATTAACTCTTGTTGAAGCTCATTTTGAACCAAAGCAACATTATTGTTCATTGGATGGATAATACGATACATGAGGCTCTCCTTTGTAAAATTTGTTAAAAGCAAATAAAAATGACCACGAAGCAACTGAAAAAACTAGCCTATGCTAATCATTCAATCTACTTGTGGTCACGCCTAATCTAACTTAGTAACGCTCACTGCTATTTAACTTATGAACTTATTCTATCATATGTTTTTTATTTTGTAAACCCTTACAGCGAATATTTTTAAACATTTTTTATAAAAAATAAACAAAGCCTAAAAATAATGAAGAACATTGGAAGGAATTTCTTCCTTCCAATGTTCTAAATGTTGCTTTAGGAGGCAATAACGATTTGTTTCTTACACGCGTTCTGTCCAAGGTGTTGCCACTTTAGCCAAGACCGCATTCAATTCTTCAATATTTTGACGACCTTCTGTACGAAGCCATTCACGAGCAGCTGCTTCTCCATCTTTGATGTAAGCTTCTACTGAACCTGCCCATGTCGCACGTCCACAAAGAACACCATTGAAGTTAGCACCTGATGCATGAGCAAACTCCAAAGTTTCTTGGAAAAGTTTTGCTGATACACCAGCACTGAGGTAGATGTATGGAAGGTTGGTTGCTTCTTCTTGTTCTTTAAAGAAGGCAGCTGCTTCTTCACGACTATAGACAACTTCACCTTCTCCAAATCCTTCCACGAAGTTGACATTGACAGGAACTTCTACTTTCAATACATCGATATTGAAACGAGGATCTGAGAAGACTTTCATCGCCTCAATCACCTTACGAGGTTTCACTTTCGCGTATTCAGCTGACGCAGCATCTGCAATTCCTTCGTCATAAGCCAAGATTTCAAGGAAGAATGGAATGTCTTCTGCCACACATTCTGAACCAATACGTTCGATGTAAGCTTGTTTTTCTTGGTTAAGTTCTTCTGCACTATCTACATCATAGTAGAGCAAGAATTTCACAGCATCTGCACCTTGTTCTTTGATGCGTTTTGCTGACCAAAGGTTCAAGCAGTCAGGCAAGCGTTTGGTGCTGGATGTATCGTAGCCTGTCTTTTCGTATGCAAGCAAGAGACCAGCATCTTTGTCCAAGGCTTTCGTAGCAGGCAAACCATATTCTGGGTCCAACAACATTGATGAAGCATATTTTGTCAATTCATCTGCTACGAGAACTTTCAATTCTTCCATTTGTGCTACAGTTGGCTCAGTGTCTTGGTATTTGGCCATCAAGCGTTTCAAAGCCCCACGTTGGTCGAAGGCCAAAGCTGAAATAACACCGTCTTTTGTACTAAGACGTTCCAAATAGTTGCGTTTTTGTTCTGTTAATACCATTTTATACCTCTTTTACGATTAATTGTTGATACAAGGCATCATAGTGCCCCATGTTGACATGTCCTGTTTGTGCTTCTTGCGCATTTAACATTCCAAGAACATTTGCTTTCTTGAGCAAGTCTGCGTCACTCTCATGATGATAGAGACCAGATGCAATCCCTGCAACAGTCGAATCACCTGATCCGACTGGATTGACGACATCAATCTTAGGAATATCTACCTTATAGAAGACATCTCCGTGCTTCGCAAAAGCGCCATTTGCTCCAAGGGAGACAATCACCCATTCGATGCCATCAAAGAGAGCATCCTGAAGAACTTCTTTTAAGTCTGCCACATCCTTACTCACTTCTTTTCCTAACAATTGAGATAACTCTTCATTGTTAGGCTTAATGACCGTTGGCTTGACATCTGCTTGAATGGCAGCTTCTAAAGAAGCCCCCGAGCAATCGAGCACGACTGGTTTTCCAGCTTCCCTTGCAATCTTGACAAGGCTAGCATAATAGTCCACTGGTAAACCAGCTGGGAGACTACCCGAGATGGCAACCACTTCCACTTGATCGATCAAGTGACGGTAATGGTCGAGGAAACCTTGCCCCTCTTTATCAGAAATGGTTGGACCTTTTTCTAAGATTTCTGTTTGCTTGCCTTCGTGAAGGATGGCGATACAATTTCGTGTATCTCCTTCAATCTCAAAGAAATGTTCCTCTATTCCTTCTCCTAAATGATCGAGAATGAATTGACCTGTTCGACCACCAAGTAGACCGGTCGCTGCCACTGGATCCTTGATCTCAGAAAGTACACGGGTGACATTGAGACCTTTCCCACCGGCTGTCTTACTCACCTCAGCCACACGATTGACTGTATCCAACTGGAGTACATCCAAAGGATAAGAGATATCAATCGAAGGGTTCATCGTGATCGTTAATATCATACGTCACCTCTTAGTCGTGGTATTCACCACGGTCCCATTTTTCAAGGAATTCTGTGAAGAAATCAGCATCCGCTTGATGGGCATTATGGGTTTCCACATGTTGGATCTTAGCGATCAATTTTTTATTTTCTTCAGTTGGTTTGTATTCTGCGTTGATAAATGCTTCAATAATATCGCACATGAGCAATTCACCAGTGATCTTACCACCAAAACCGATCACATTCGCGTTCAGTTCTTCTTTAGCATAAAGAGCAGTTGTCATATCGCGTACCAAAGCAGAACGGATACCAGGTACTTTGTTAACAGCATTGTTGATCCCAACACCAGTACCACAGATACAAACACCAAGATCAGCTTGGCCACTTGCTACAGCTTCACCGACTTTTTTACCAAAGATTGGATAGTGGGTACGTGTATGGTCATAAGTCCCAAAGTCGAGCACTTCATATCCTTTTGATTTCAAAAAATCAGAAACAGCCATTTTCTCATTTGTCACAATGTGATCACAACCAATTGCAATTCTCATTTGAATTCTCCTCTCATTAGCACATCTTATTCAACATATCGACACGGATTTGGTGACGGCCGCCGTCGTATTTACCATTGACGAAGCCTTTGGCAATGTTTTTCGCCAATTCATCTCCAACAATTTCAGCTCCCATGGTAATCATTCGAGAATTGTTGTGTCCACGTGTCATATAAGCAGAACGTTCATCTGAAACTTCTGCTGCCACCATTCCTTTGATTTTAGTCGCAACCATAAATGGACCAGCTCCATAAGCATCAATCACGATTCCAAGATTTTGATCGTTTTTGTTCACTTCGCTCGCAACTGCAAGTGTCACATCTACAAAATCTTGACCTTCAGCGGTTACATCTACAACATCGAAGTTTTCTTTTACAAGAAACTCTTTCACGAGATCTTTTAATCTTAATCCTGCAGCATCTGCACCAATTACAATAGACATGTCCTGTCCTCCTTTTGTTTGTTTCAGCAAATATTCCTGTTGTTAATTTTTCACAAAGAAACATTTTCTTACTTTTGATATTATATTACACCTATTTCGAACGAAAGTCAACATTAAATTGTTTATTTTCGAACATTTTTTAAAAATAAAAACACCATATCTAGAAAAGATATGGTGTCAGTTTTCAAACTACATGGAACGATTATTTTGCATTTGCAGCATATTCTTCGTTACGTTTGATCATTTGTTTTCTGTACCAAGCGAAGATTCCGATATAGAATGCCAAGAAGACAACTACACCAAGGATAGCTTTGATATCACCAGTTGTAGCGTTACCGATTGTCCAACCGAGCAATTTTTCAACTGGTCCTTCAAGAGTTGAGTGAGTGATCAATTGAGTAGAAGCTACCCCTTTAGGGAAGGCATCAACACTCTTAGCCAATTGAGTTGCAAATGGTGCAATCAATGTACCTGAAAGAAGGAAGAGTGGCAAGAGAAGGCTTCCGAAGATGATCATACGGATCAATTTACCGCGTGTTACAACCAACAAGGCTGGAGTTACACCCATAGCGATGATCCCTGCAAGTGGCAAGATACCATTTCCGACTTTAGAAAGAAGCACTGCTTCGATCAACATGATTGGTGCAAGTACGTTGGCACAAGCCCAGATTTCAGCACGACCAGCGATAAATGGCCAGTCCAAACCGATGTTGAATTTACGTCCTTGAAGACGTTTAGTAGCAACGTTTGTAATACCTTGTGACAATGGTTCTACTGCTGCGATGAACCAAGAACCGATCAATGAGAACAATTCCAAGCAGACACCGGCAGTCAAACCAAGGCTCAACCAACCTTTAATAACCAATTCCCATTTGTCAGCATCTTGCACACCAGCAACTGGATGTGGAGTACCCATGATACCGATGACGATACCAAGAAGGAAACCGATAAAGAATTTAGATCCCCAGAAACCGATCTTCTTGTTCAATTTAGCAGCGTCGAAGTCGTATTTATCAAGACCAGGGAAGAATTTGTCAAAGATTTTATCCAAGACCATGATGATTGGGTTCATCATGTAGTTCATGTGAGTTGAAGTCATAGGTGATGAACTTGGAGCATTCAAAAGATCATCAAATGTTGGTTTCATCAAGTCTGAGTTGATGATTTTCATAATCCCTACAAGGACAACTGCAAGAGTTGCCAAGAAGAGTGATAAACCTTGGCTCACACCGTTGTTGTCAGCATACCATTTGATCAAAAGACCAGTGATAGACAAGTGCCAGATATCGAAGATATCGACGTCAAGTGTATCTGTTTTCTTGATAGCAAGCATGATAACGTTGACGATCAACATAATCAACAAGAAGTAAAGTGTCCAGGCAGACCCCCAAGTGATGGTCGCAAGAGGCGCCCAACCAACGTCTGTGATATTCAATTGAATACCAGTATTCTCAACGAATTTTGCAAGAGACGCTGAGAAAGCTCCATTCAACATACCGATGATAGCACCGATACCAGTAAGGGCTATGGCAAGTTTAATACCACCTTCAAGGGCTTTAGAGAATTTCACTCCAAATAAGAGAGCCAATAAAGTTAAGACGATCAACATGATGATCGGAGCACCCATGTCTAGGATGGGTTTGAAAAATTTATTGGCAAAATCAATAATGCCATTCATAATAAATCCTCCCGATTTATGAATTTTTTGTAATTTACAGCAGAAAGTGTTTCCAATTTTATAATTGGATAACGCTTACAATCATGTTTAAAAAAATATTAACTTAATCCATGTTCTTTAATGGCAGCTTCGATGTTATCAAAGACTGGTGCACTCATCGCTGGAATACGGAACAAGATTGGTCCTGCTTCTACCACTGGAATACCAGGATCGAATCCCAAATCTGTCGCAGCAATTGGAGTAAAGATGTCATAACCTGAAATCAAGTCTTCGTTCACGTCTTTGACCATGACTGCGTCACAACGCACATCATAACCACGGTTTGACAACTCTTCTTCCAACGCATTCTTAATTTGGTGGCTAGAGTTAACACCTGCACCACAGGCAGCTAAAATTTTAATCATTTGGATGTCCTCCATTATAAATATTTACGAATGTTTTAGGAAATAGTTTCCGTAATGTATTGATAAAGCTTATCTTCACTATCTAATTTTGATAGAGCTTCGAGATTTCCATTGGATGTAAAGAAATCCATCAGCTGGGCCAAAATATTGGTTTGGCTTGAGCTCGTATTATTGATAATAAAGAATAAGAGTGAAACTTGAACTTCCTTATCTGGAGCAATCATATTATGGAAGGTTACGGGTTGATCCAAACGAACAACGACCACATTCTCAGTGAGATTATGGACAATATCTGTATGCGGGATCGCCACATTTGGTAAGTCTTTACCAAGAAATTCCATGTCTAATCCAGTCGGGAAAGACTTTTCACGCTCAATCAAAGCGGAACGATAGGTTGGTGTCACAATCTGTCGCTCTTCCAATAAGCTTGCTACCTGCTCAAAGAGATCTGTTTGATCCTTGGCATGTAGGCAAAACACAAGATCTTTGTTAAAGAGTTGATTTAATCCCATTGTTGCCACCTCCTTATCTAACTATTTATTTATAGCCTCAGTATATCACTATATTGATTGATTGTCAATCTTTTTTTGTCTAAATTTGTTCATTTTTGTTTATATAACATTCTAAAGCGCTTCCTAACCGTCATTTTCTAACATTATTAAAAAAGTAAAAAGAGAGTGGGACAGAAATCGGTAATTCGTTAGAATTCGATTTCGTCGTCCCACCTCCGCACAGTTGAGTAGGGCTGTAAAAGCTGATGAAATCAGCGTAGTAGAGCCCACTCAACCACTGCGTCTTGCTTGACAATCCAAAAATAATCGAGAGGCTAGGACTTTTGTCCCAGCCTCTTGATCTTAAATGATTTTCGTATACAAGGCGTATTTGTCTTTGATTTTCTTTGGAATGCTATTATCGGTAATAATGGCATTTAGATCTTCCACGCGATAGAAACTGTAGAAGGAATAACTATCAAACTTGCTGTTATCAGCTACCACATATTTCTCTATCGCATTGTTCAGAATAATGGCATTGCCATTTCCTTCTTCTTCATTAGCTGTGGAGACACTATGGCCATCGATTCCATTCACCCCGATGAAGGCCTTAGAAACCTTGATTTCTTTCAAGAGTTTATTGGCAAATTGACCGACAAAGGTTTGTGTCTTTACCCGGTAGCGACCACCAACTAAGATCAAGTCATAATTAGGAAAATCCTTGAGCTTTTCAAAAATAGGGAGGGAGTTGGTGACGATGCTAATTTCTTTTCCTTCCAAATAATCTCCGATAAAGTCTGTTGTTGTACCAGAGCCAATAAAGACGGTATCCCCATTTTCGATCAAGTCTGCACATTTTTTGGCAATGGTTCGTTTCTCATCAATATTGATCAGATTTTTTTCACTGTGAGAAGCTTCTAATAAACTATCTTTGACTTTTTTGTGGGCCCCACCATGTACGCGAACTAAAAGACCTTGTTTTTCAAGATCGATCAGATCGCGACGAATGGTCATGTCTGTCACCCCAAAAAGTTCCTTGAGCTCTTTGACCGATACCACACTTTTTCGATCCAGCTCCTGAAGAATTTCAACATGTCTGCTATCTTTCATGGTACTACTTCCATTCCTACTATATTTGTCTCTATTATACTACATTTTTCAAAAAACACAAATTCAAACATTATATTAACAGGAGTAAACATGATATTTTTAAATAAATAAAAGAAAAAAGCCTTCTGATAAATCAGAAAGCTTTCATTTTGCTATTTCTAGCTTCCTCACCTTTAGATCAGGCTCGGGACAAAAAGGTTTAGAAAACCTTTTTATTTTGCGATTGGGTAAACAGAAACTTGTTTTTTATCGCGACCTTTACGTTCGAAGCGTACTACGCCTTCAACTTTTGCGAACAAAGTATCGTCTCCACCACGTCCAACGTTCACACCTGGGTAGATGTGTGTACCGCGTTGACGGTAAAGGATAGATCCACCTGTTACAGTTTGTCCATCAGCTGCTTTAGCTCCAAGACGTTTTGCTTGTGAATCACGTCCGTTTGATGTAGAACCTCCACCTTTTTTGTGGGCGAAAAGTTGCAAGTTAGCAAGATTCAATTTCAACATAATTGTTTTCCTCCATGTTAGTTTTCTGTGATAACTCTTGTTTGGACGAACTCTGAAGAGTTCTCCGATAAGTTTGCCATCCCTAAGAAAAATGATTCAAAGAATAGTTGGGTCATTTCTCTTTGATGTGGTGGAATATCTGTCGGGATTGTGACCCGAAGGAAGCCACCTTCTTCTTCGTTTAATTCTAGATCCGGTTCGTAGCCTGCAAACTTCTCAACAGAGTTGACAAAGTTAATGGCTAGAGTCGAAACCGATGCACACACGACATCAAAGCCGTATTCACCGCTTCCAGCGTGCCCAGTGATTTCTGCACTCCTCAGCTCGCCATCTTCGGCTCGTTCAAAGACTGCTTGTATCATGTGTTCTCCTAAAAATTAAGCGTTGATAGCGTTGATGACAACTTTAGTGTAAGGTTGACGGTGACCTTGTTTACGGTGGCTACCTTTTTTAGGTTTGTACTTGTAAGTAACAACTTTCTTTTGTTTTCCTTGTTTTTCAACAGTTCCAACAACAGTAGCTCCTGAAACAAGTGGAGTTCCGACAACAGTGTTTTCACCACCAACAAGAACAACTTCGTTAAATGTAACTTCTTGACCAGCTTCAACGTTCAATTTTTCAACGTAGACTGCTTGACCAACTTCAACTTTAACTTGTTTTCCGCCAGTTTTAATGATTGCGTATGTGCTCATTATGCACCTCCTATGTATTTTTGGGTTTCCCCGTATTTTTGTGAAGACTCGCCTAGCATCGTGGGACGAACCACTTACTCTCATGAAAATGAGCAACGATGTTCGAGCGGTTGCACAGGCATGTGCATAGTCAACTCTCTTAGTATATCACTTCTATCAGACAATGACAAGTATTTTTGCGCTTTGAAAACGAATTTCTTTTATAAAATGGATGATTTTATATCTTTTATTTTAAGATTGCTTGTAAGACCGACTTCTTCTACTTATCTTTAAATTTAAAGTCATTGAAGCTCATTTTTGCTTTTGAAGAATCGTTCATGCTCTTCATTTTTTCTTCTTGTTCCTTGGTGATTTTGATAGGAATGGCTGCAGCCGTATTGGGTTTCAATACACCAGATTCGCTCACTTCATAGTCAACTGCGACATCTTTGAATAGTGGCTCCCCATCATATTCTAAATTCAGAACAAAGGATCCATCACGATCGATGGTTGTGGTGGTACGATTCACGATAAAGAACAAGGCGAAGCGATTTTCCTCATTTCCAAAGGTATAGCCTGGGAAAAAGACAAATAATTTTCCAGGTTCTCCAAGCGTTGGATGTTCCTTGATAAATTTCTCAGACGCTTCCAGGACTTCGTTGTCCTGGTCTTTATACTGGTCGGCTCTGACAAATGTGAGCGGTTCTTTTTTACTGCTGGTTGACTGGCTGGTCTTCTCTTCTTTTTTCGGACCAGTAAATGATACTTTGACGCAGCCTGTCAACAGAAGCAAACTTGTCATTAAAACGATAATTTTTTTCATCTTGTCTCCTTTAAGTTGGTTAGAAAAAGAGGCTGGATACTCCCAGTCTCTCCTATAGCAAATCCTCGATCAGGTCATCGACCTCATCTTTTTCTGCTTTTGGTGTGATCTCTGTTACGATGATGCCTGCTACCGCACGCTCAACCAAATCTTCCACATCCATCCGTTGCTCATACTGCTCCGCATTTTTGAGTTTTGGATTCGTCTTTGGACGGTCTGGCGCAAAGATGGTACAACAGTCTTCGAATGGCTGGATAGAAATTTCAAAGGTATCAATGGCTTGGGCAATATCGATGATTTCCAATTTGTCCATGGTCACTACCGGACGAATAACCGGCGTATTAGTCACTGCATTGATGGCCTGCATACTCTCTAAGGTTTGGCTAGCCACTTGTCCCAAGCTTTCACCATTGATAATCACCAAACCACCGCGAACCTCGCGAATGCGGTCTGTAATGCGCATCATAAAGCGACGAGTCAGGGTCATTAGGTAAGCTTCTGGCGCTTTAGCCTTGATTTCCTCTTGGATCTCTGTGAAGGGCACCTCGATAAATTGGATATTGCCGCCAAACTTAGTCAACTTCCGTGTTAAATCATGGGCTTTTTTAAGAGCTCCTGGGCTGGTATAAGGTGGGCTAGCAAAGTGGACCGCCTCGATATCCACTCCACGCTTCAAGGCTAGGTAACCAGCTACTGGAGAGTCGATCCCACCAGAAAGCATGAGCATGCCCTTGCCAGATGTACCAACAGGAAGGCCACCAGCTCCCTTAATGGTTTCATAAGAAATATAGGCTGCTTCTTCTCGAATTTCAACTTGCAAGTTGATATCTGGTTTTTTCATCTGAGCTTGGATGGTTGGGATCGCTTCAAAGACCGCACCTCCCAAGGTTTGGTTGAGCTCGCGACTATCGAGTTCAAAGGTATGGTCACTGCGTTTACTTGAGATTTTAAAGGTCAAGCCGTCCTTGTAAATCTCCTTCATAATCTCTTGCACAGCCGCTTTTAAGGCCGGAACAGATTTTTCAATCTTGTATACGGGTGAAAAATTTTGGATTCCAAAAACCTGCTTGAGGGATTCTGCTACTGGCTCATAATCCGTCCCGTGCAGATAAGCATGCGCTCGATCACGGTCGGCTGTCACTTTGACAGCTGGATAGATAGATAAAACATCTTGGATATTATTGCGAAGTTTATTGATAAAACGCATACGGTTCTTTCCTTTAGTAGAAAGCTCTCCATAGCGAATCATAATTTCTGAATAGGTTAAGGTCATGTTGATTTCCTTCTAAAATTAACGTACTTTTCGTGTTTGCTCGTAAATCAGTTTGAACTTGGTCAAGAATTGCTCGACTTGGCTCATGTCATTTTCAAGATCGAGGCTTAAGCGAACAGCTGTCTGTGCGATACTCTTGTCCACTCCCATGGCAATCAAGGTTCCAGCTGGCTTACCTGCTTTGGACGAACAGGCACTAGTGGTCGAGATGTAAATATCAAACTCTTCAAAGGCATGGACCACTACTTCTCCACGAACTCCCTTGATCCCGAAAGTCAAGATGTGAGGCGCAAAGTGATCCTCACCAGAAAAGATAGTGACATCTGGATAGTTGGACAATTCTTTGCGGATGACTTCTTTCATCTGCTGGGTCTTGCTGGCAAAAGCTTCTTGGTTTTCCATGGCTAAGCGTAGGGCTTTTGCTGTTGCTGCAATGCCTGCCACATTCTCAGTTGTCGAGCGCATTTCTTTTTCTTGACCACCTCCGGTTAAGAGAGGGGTGATCTTTTTGCCTTCTTTGATGTAGACAAAGCCGACTCCGCGAAGTCCATGGAATTTGTGACTAGAGAAGGTCGCAAAGTCCACGCGCTCTGGTAGATAAACTTCTGTTGCTACCTTTGCCAAAGCTTGAACAGCATCGACATGGAAACTAACCGTTGGGCGATCTTCCAAAAGAGCCGCAATTTCATGGATGGGCTGGATGGAGCCAATCTCATTGTTGACAGCCATGACAGAGACCAAGGTCGTATCTGGACGGAGAAGGCTAGCCAAGGCATCTACTTTGACAAAGCCACGCGCATCCACTGGAGCATAATCCACTTCGAATCCTTGCGTCTTTAACCAAGCAGCGGACTCCTTGATAGCGGGATGCTCGATGTCAGAGACAATGATATGCTTGCCATAAGGAGCTTTCTCAAAAGCGACACCCTTGAGGATCCAGTTGTCCCCTTCGGTCCCACCAGACGTGAAGTAAATTTCCTCAGCTTTCTTGCCAATTAACTCTGCAATCTGTTTCCGAGAAGCTTCTAAAATACGAGTCGCTTGACTACCTAGATTGTGCAAACTAGAAGGGTTCCCCCAAATCCGAGTGGCCACTTCTGTATAGGTCGCAAGGGCTTCTGGATAAGGTTTGGTCGTTGCTGAATTGTCAAAATAAATCATGTCCTACACATCCATCACTTTCTTTTTACGTAACTTCTATTTTATCATTTCTAACCGCTTGGGACAAGGATTTGATCACTAGACCTGGTGCAAAATCACTCCCTAAAATTCAGTTCTTTTTAGACATTTTTCAGAAAATGACTTATAATAGGAAAGTGTTAAAAAACAATTTTTGATAGAAAGAGAAAGAACATGTCACAATATTCAAGAAGCAATAAAAACCAAAAACCAGAAGATACTACAGATTCAAGACCTTCACGTGGTGAAAAAGTCAAACAAGGCCTATCCGTATTTCAAACGGTTGTAGCTACGATTGCCAGTCTCTTAGGGATTATCGTCACTTCCTTTACCATTATGAGCCTGCTCAATAAAGACAATCAAAAGACAGAAGATAAACCATCTAGTAGCACCAGCGTAGTCGTGGTCCACGATAAGGGATCTGACTCAAGCGCTACCAATACAGATGCTAATACCAATACGCAAACCGATTCAAGCAATACAGATGCTAGTTCACAAAAAGAAACCGATAGCTCATCTGCTACAGACACCAGTTCATCTGCTGCACAAGACCAAGGCTCCACAGCAACAGACAGTGGCGCAGATACAGCATCATCTGGATCCAACTAAAAAATCAGTAAGGGCAACCTTACTGATTTTTTTTGGATTTCGATTCCAGTTTTTTCTGATTTTTATAGAATGCATCTATTTCATTGTCATACTCCCATTTGAGCTTTGAGCGCTCTTCCTGGATTTGATCCAATTGTTCAAAGACGTCACGTCGAAATCGTTCACTATTTTCATCCATTTGGAAAAAATAAGTATGAACTTCTGCAGGTAACTCACCTTCTGCCATGCGATAGACTTCTTCTTTCAACTGGTCCGTTTGCTGTAGAAAATAAGAGAGATCTTCTTCAAGAGATTCCTCTTTTTTCTTTAACTGTTTCATTTTGCTATCAAATTCAAGTTCTAATTTATAAAGATCTTCCTTCATCTTCTGTCAATTCTCAATTTCTTAGCGGACTAGTAAGTTCTGGTTTGCTCACTTTAGACAAATAGTTTTTTGCCGCAGTTGCGGCTTGTCCTTCAAGACCATCCGTGATATTTTCACTGTAAGTCTTTTTAGCATAGTTTTCTAATTCCTCTGCTTTTGTTTTCAAGTTTCGTTGAAGAGGAGCATTTGTAAATTTTATAGTATTAACTGCCACTGCAACAGCCGCTTTTACTGCTAATCTCTGCTGTGCTTTCAGTACTTCCATCAGTTTTTCATTCATAAACGGTAAACTTATTGGCATCGTTTCCTCCTTCTTTTATGATAAGGATCCAAAAATATCAGCAGCGCCTTGTTCATCAACCTCTACAAGTTTCTGCGCACATTGAATCATACTCTTTGAGAAGCCACTTATTTTTTCTTTGTAGTTCTTTAAATTACTTTTATCGGTCTCCGCAATTCCGCTATCCCACAAATGTTCAAAAGTCAAGTCAGTCATTAAACTTTCTCTTTCACTTGCCGATAATGCCCATCCTAATGCATAAACAGTATTTCTAGATGATTCAACCGAAGCTTTTACATTTTTTTCCGCAGTCGTGATCATTTTCTCTGTTTCTGACACCTTCTGCTCAATATCTGCATCTGCCAATTGAACTGCTGCATATAACAATTCTGTTCGAAGTAAGATTCGCTCCGCATAGCTCCCAACACTTTTGATTTTGTTGTGCAAATTATTAGGATTCTTGAGGTCTAAATTTTTTCTATCCCATTCCAAAGAAGCTTTCTGAGCATCTTTTATAATTTTATCATATTCTTGTAAATATTCTGAAAGTCCTGAAGCAATTGAAGGTATATTAGAAATTATTTTCGTGGCATCAGTGATACCAATACCAAATCCGTCACGGAATATTAGATAAATTTCTGTCTTATGATTCAAAGGATCTTTTAATGCTTCATGTAACAATGAAGTAAGTTTTTGAAATACTTCTGGTTTCATTGTCACAATGCGTTCAATTGCTTCCTCAGGAATATAATTCTTCAGGTTATCTATAGTTCTTCTGTTCAGCTTAGCAAGTCTCTGACCTGCAACTAACAACTCTGGATGATAGGATTCCGATGCCGTTAGGATATTGCCATAACTGTCTATTTGATAGGCACCGAAATCATGAGAGGAATACTTGTTCATCATACTAGTATACTTAATTGGGACAACTACATTAACTTTACCAAGTTGTTAATCCCAAGGTCTATCCCGATTGAGCATGCTAACTGGATCAAAAGGGTTGACATAATAAACAATTTTTTCATCTAATAATTTCAGTTTTTCCGGGCTATATCCTGCCTTTATCAAGCTCAACGTTGTATCTGGACCATCAAAAAGAACAGCTTTTCCAACGTGATTCAATTCTGATTCAGATAATCCTGCCAAACCTTGTACGGAGACCATTGTTCCAAGCGAATGAGCCGTTACATCTATTTTAGCATCCGGGGCAGCTTTTTCTTCTAATTCAGTGATCTTTTCTTTCATCCCTTTTGTAGCATATTGTGCTTGGGGAACAATCGCATCCGTAAGTGCAAAAGCTGCATCATTATTGATCCAATCTTGATAGTTAAATTCCTTAAAATTACCTTTCTTAATTTGTGATAAATTAAAGCCAAAACCATCACTTCCACGAATAGCAAAATAAGTCTGGTGCGTATTCGCGTTGATCGTATCAGTATCTGTGACATAATAAGCGTGGTATCCAGTTTCTTCATCCTCTAACAACTTTTTATTATCCGGTTGAAGATAAACCTTGCCACCATTCGGTAGATCCGTACCCCCGCCATGAGTTACTTGACCTTCCGAATCTTTACCATCTGTAGAAAAATTAAATTCTACTGATTTACCAGAATTTAGTCTATTTTTCTTGGACTCATTTAATTGTTCATATGGAAATTTTTTGGGTCTATATCTGTAAGCTGATTCTGCTAATGAAGCATGTAGATTATCAAAACTTTTTAAATTCCAATTACTCAAATAATCTTCCCCCTATATCAATGTCGGATCCTATATACATCTCATCTAGATTCAATGTATTGTCATCATTAATTGGGATATCTACTCCCCAACCCGATTCTTCAATATTATTTATACGTCCATAAACACTCATATAATATTCAGGAGTTGTCAGTCCACCATCACCCCATTGTGTCTGATCCCAATCAATCTGAACGGATTCAACTTTTGAATTTTGTGCTTTGACTAAATCAATGATCTTCTGTTCGTGTTTTTTTAGGTAGTCCAGTTGTTTTTTCTTTATAGTTTCTTCATCTTCCTTTAGTTCTTTCGTAGATGAAGTAGCAATCGTTTTTCCTTGTTTTGTATCATCTTTATGTTTCACGGTACACCCTCCTATACTTAGTAGTACTACAATTGATGCAACTGTTATCATGATTTTTCGACTTTTCATGAGTCCTCCTATCATTATGCACAGATTATTCTCTAAAATTTCCACCTGTCATTTCTCTTAACAAACTCATTGTAATAGTCATTTGTCCAACTCATACTATTCATCTGCTAATTTCTATCCTAAGACTGGAAACTGGATAAATGTTATCTCAATTATTATAGCATTTATAGTTTGAAAATCAAGTCATCTCACTACATGGAGCTTTTTAAAACATGATTAAATGAATTCTTTACTTTTGATTATCAAAGTTTTAAATTAAAGAGTTATGACGTTGGTTACGATCTAGACTATTGGTCTATTGCGAACTCATAGCACGTTTTTCTCCTATCATTTTAAGTTCAATTACTCAAATAATCTCCCCCCTATTCTAATGTCGGATCCTATATACATCTCATCTAGATTCAATGTATTGTCATCATTAATTGGGATATCTACTCCCCAACCCGATTCTTCAATATTATTTATACGTCCATAAACACTCATATAATATTCAGGAGTTGTCAGTCCACCATCACCCCATTGTGTCTGATCCCAATCAATCTGAACGGATTCAACTTTTGAATTTTGTGCTTTGACTAAATCAATAACCTTCTGTTCGTGTTCTTTTAGGTAGTCCAGTTGTTCTTTTTTTATGTCTCCTTCTGTTTTTTGTACAACTTTCTTTGAAGATGAGGCCGTTATCTTCTGTTCGGGTCTTTTGGTCAGGGTCATGATTTTTCCTCCAAGAAAAACCAGTCCTAGTATCGGTAACAAAATGATCAAAAATAGTTCCATTTGTCTCTTCATTCAATTCTCTCCAATCTACACATCTATCAACTTATTTATTCAAAAATTCTTCCACCTATCCTTAAGTATTGGCCCAAAGATATCGTCTTTAAATTAATTTGTCCATCTTTCACGACCACATCAACTCGCCAACTGGATTCAGGATTTTGATTAAATCCCCCAAAAATGAGAATCATCTCGTCACCACCTTGTGGCGTCCCATTTCCGGCTACTCCCCACTCAGTTTCATCCCAATATATTTGAACGGATTCAACTTTCGAACTTTGGGCTTTCAAAAAAGCGACGATTTCTTGCTCGTGCTCTTTGAGATAAGCAAGTTGTTTTTTCATTATAGTTTCTTCATCTTCCTTTAGGCCTTTCGTTGATGAAGCAGCAATCGTTTTTCCTTGTTTTGTATCATCTTTATGTTTCACGATACATCCACCTATACATAGCAACACTGCAATTGTTACACCTATCGTCGTGATTTTTCGACTTTTCATAAGTCCTCATATCATTCTGTACAGATTTTTCTTTAAAATTTCACCTATCATTTCCTGAGCTATTATGGACTCATAGCTCAAATATTTTTGGAATCCTTTCCTCTTAATAGGTAGAATGATCTGTTGATTTTATCAAGGAAAATTCGAACCAGAAATTGAATCAATTGAAGTTGGATTCTCAACATTTGGTTTTGGTACAATAAAAAATGAATAGCCATTGAGTTCCTTATCATTAGCCCCATAGACCTTTAAACGAATGTCAAACCCTGATTCTGTAAAAGAACCGCTATCTCCTACTTTCACACTATCCCAGTCATACTTGACTCGAACAACTTCCGGATCATTCGACTTTATGTAGTTCGTAATTTCGGACTCGTATTTTTTTAAAAAGTCGACTTGCCTTTGTTTGAGCACTTCTGTATCTTCTTTGGTGGAGGAAGAAACATTCGTTTTTTCTTGCTTCATCTCTTCTTTAGATTTTACAGTGCAACCTGTGATGATGAGCAATGTGACACATAAAGCAAGTAAATTGAAAATCATTTTTTCTTGTCTCTTCATAAATCCTCCTTACAGGCTTTGAATCTTCCGGTTCTTACTCAATATAATCACCCTTAATACTAATATGATGGCCCATACTGAATGTCATCTTTTGATCAGAATCAAATACGACATCCACCCTCCATCCTGAATCTTCAAATTGATTGACGGTTCCAAAAATTTCTATGACCTCATCTCCACCTTGTGGGGTCCCATTTCCACCATCAATCCATTGCGTTTCATCCCAATAAATCTGAACAGATTCAACCTTTGAACTCTTTGATTTCACAAAATCGACGATTTCTTGCTCATGTTCCTTGAGAAAAGAGAGCTGTTTTTGTTTAATGACTCCTTTGTCTTTCTTTGTGGTTGAAGAGGTGACAGTCTGCGCTTGTCTGCTCTTTTCACGTTCTTGCTTCACACATCCTACTAGACATCCAAGTGTTGAAATGAAAGCAAGTGCGATCATCAGATTGTTTATTTGTTTTCTCATAATTTTATTTCGTTTAATAATGATTCCTCTATTGCATCTCTCATTGTCTAACGGACGGATCATTTCTTTTCTACCCGATATAAACTATCAGAACCAATTGAATCTATTTTAGGCATTTTATTTTCGTCTAACGTAAAATTCAGGCTAAAATTTGTTAGATCACTTCCATTGGCATAACCATAAACTAATAGTATTTCGTCACCTCCCTGAGGTGTTCCATTACCTCCTACAACTGTTTTAATACTGTCCCAGTCATAAGACACCTGATGAATATTGTCATTATGTGCTTTCACATAGGCCGTCATTTCTTGCTCATGCTCTTTGAGATAAGCGATTTGTTTTTGTTTTATGGCTTCTTTGTCTTCTTTTGTTGATGAAGAAACGACAGTTTGCGCTTGTTTCGTTTGCCCTTTTGGTTTTACGCAACCACCCATACTTACAAAAACAGCTATCGTAGTGATTAATTTAAATATCGTTCGTTTTTCCATGTGGTAACTTTCTCTAAAACAGTTCTTTTTCAATACGCTTTATATTTCCATTAGTCAATAGGCTCACCATCAATACTGATGTAATCACCCATTGTCATATTTTTAAGATTTACAGTCCCATCTTCATTCATGGGAATATCTACTCCCCAACTCGATTCTTCAATATGATTTATACCTCCATAAACATTCATATAATATTCAGGAGTTGTAAGCCCACCATCACTCATCTGAGTTTCATCCCAATCAATCTGAACAGATTCGACTTTCGGATTTTGAGCCTTCACATAATCAACGATTTCCTGCTCGTGTTCTTTGAGATATGCTACTTGTTCTTTTTTTAATTCTTCTTCTGATTTCTGTACGACTTTCTTTGAAGATGAAGCCGTTATCTTCTGTTCGGGTCTTTTAGTCAGATTCATGATTTTTCCGCCAAGAAAAACAAGTCCTAGGATCGGTAACAGAATAATCAAAAATAATTCCAGTTGTCTCTTCATCTCTTCTACTCCAATCCTTCCTTTCATGACTGAATGGGCCAGTCACTTTCCTTACTATTATAGCATCTTTCATTTGAATCTCAATCTAACTCACTAGTTAGAGACTTTATGCAACAATCATAAAAGAACTTGCGGGGTTCTGCTAGAATATAGGTAATCCTTTTGTACAAATAACAACCTAAGTGATGCTAAAAATTCAAATGTTGCATTTTTGTAGAGTATCTAAATATATAATGAAACTTTCCGCCGTGAGAAAAGTGCTAGAAACACTATGGTTTCTAGCACTCGGTAGTTTTGAAACCTTAGGTTCAAAACTAAGTCATGGAACTTCCTGGATTGCTGAAATCATCCACTGGATAATTTCACCTAACGTCCGTACTCACCTAAGGAAAGTTTCTAAGAGAAGTTTATCTTCAATCAAAAAGGAACCCGAAGGTTCCTTTTGTGTTATTTCCGATACATCTTGACCTGAAGGTAAAGATCGTTATAGACTCCAAGCAATTTCTTGCCTAATTGTTGATAGACTTCCAAATGGTCCAGTGTTTCATCGCTTGGATAGAAGGATTGGTCATCTTGGATTTCTTTTGGCAACATGGCTTTGGCTTTTTTATTTGGCGTTGAGTAGCCGACATAAAGAGCATTTTTTAAAGCATTTTTAGGACGAAGCATGAAGTTAATAAAGGCATATGCTGCTTCTTTATTTTTCACGGTTTTTGGAATGACAATGTTATCAAACCAAAGGTTGCTGGCTTCAGTTGGAACGACATAGCGAAGATCCTTATTGGCTTCGAGCATTTGGCTAGCCTCTCCTGAGAAAGTAACCCCAATAGCCGCATTGTTTTGGATCATATAGCCTTTCATCTCATCGGCCACCAAAGCTTTGATGTTTGGTGTCAAGGTGTAGAGTTTATCTACTGCCTCTTGCAATTTCTTTGGATCCTTTTCATTGAGGCTATAGCCCAAGGTATTGAGACCAATTCCCATGACCTCACGCGCACCATCGTACATCATGATGTCATTTCTGTACTCTTCACGCCAGAGATCTGACCAATGTTCCGGAGCATTTTTGACCATCTTGGTATTGTAGACGATCCCCAAGGTCCCCCAGAAATAAGGTACTGAATATTGGTTACCCGGATCAAACGATTGGTTCAAGAGTTTTGGATCAATATTTTCCATCCCTTTGATCTTGGATTGGTCCAACTTTTCAACCAGATGTTCATCCATCATCTTAGCAATCATGTATTCACTAGGAATCGCAATATCGTAAGTGGTTCCACCTTGCTTGATCTTAGTGTACATGGCCTCGTTGGAATCAAAGGTATCATATTGCACCTGAATCCCTGTCTCTTTTGTAAATTCCTTGAGCAATTCCGGATCGATATAATCTCCCCAGTTGTAGATGACCAGCTTGTCACTATTCTTGGTATTCATGCTGGCTTCGATCTGGTGGCTAATTCCCCAGAGGACCAGAATGACAAGGACAATCCCAGTTAGGAATGAATAAAGTTTTTTCATGCTGCTTCCTCCTTTTCACGGGTAATAAAGTAATAACCGATGACCAAAAGCACACTAAAGAGAAAGACAAGGGCGGACAAGGCATTGATACTGAGGGAAATTCCTTGACGCGCACGTGAGTAGATCTCTACAGACAAGGTTGTAAAGCCATTTCCGGTTACAAAGAAGGTCACGGCAAAGTCATCAAGAGAATAGGTAAAGGCCATAAAGTAACCGGCGATAATGGCTGGTGTCAGATACGGCAACATGATCTCTTTGAGCATTTGCACTTGAGTAGCTCCCAGGTCATAGGCAGCATTGACCATATCCCGGTTCATTTCCTTGAGTCGTGGCAAGACCATCAAGACCACAATGGGAATCGAGAAGGCCACGTGGCTAGCCAGAACAGATAGGAAACCTAGCTGGTACTTCACCGTCGTAAAGAGAATCAAGAAGCTGGCCCCGATCATAACGTCTGGCGCTACCATGAGAATGTTGTTGATGGAAAGCAAAGGACCTTCTAACTTCTTCTTCGATTGGTAGATATAAATGGCTCCAAAGGTTCCGATCACCGTCGCAATCAAGGCTGACAAGAAGGCCAACAGAAAAGTCTCTGATAAGATCAGCATCAGGCGACTATCTGCGAACAATTCATTGAAATGCTCAAGTGTGAAGCCTGTGAAGGCATTCATATCTCCCCCTTTATTGAAGGCATAAAAGATCAAATAGAAGATGGGAAGATAGAGGATCAGAAAGACGAAGCCTAGATAGAAATGAGATACTTTTTTCATCGTTCTCTCCTTTCTCTAGTTGCCCACATGGTAAAGAGCATGGCAAGGATCAGAACAACTCCGATGGTAGAACCCATTCCCCAGTTTTGTGTTGTTAGGAAGTGCTGTTCAATCGCAGTCCCCAAAGTAATGACCCGGTTTCCACCGATCATCCGTGTCAACATGAAGAGACTCAGACTAGGAATAAAGACAGATTGTACACCTGAGCGGACTCCATTCATGGACAAGGGGAAGACCACATGACGGAAGGTATCCCAACGATTGGCTCCCAAATCATAGCTGGCATTGATCAAATTTGGATCTAAGTCATCTAAGACATTAAAGATCGGCAAAATCATAAAAGGCAACTCGATGTAGCTAGCTACAAAGATAAAGGAGAAATCGGTAAAGAGGATCTGCTGGGGAGCGACTCCGAGAAAGCTTAAAAAGCTATTGATGGAGCCGTTTTGCCCAAAGATTCCGATAAAGGCATAGGCCTTGAGCAAGAGATTGACCCAGGTTGGCAAGACGATCAACATTAACCACAACTGCCGGTGTTTGAGCAGCGTCAAAAAGTAAGCAGTCGGGTAGGAGATCAAGAGCGTCACCAGGGTGACGATTCCGGCATAAAGGACCGAATTAAAGCTCATCTTTAAATAGGTCAGATTTTGCGAAGTGAAGAACTCATTGTAGTTTTCAAGTGAAAACTGCCCTTCAACGTTAAAAAACGATTGAAAGATGATCATGACTACAGGAGCCAAGACAAAGAGAAAAATCCACAAGAAATAGGGGAGGATAAATAGATTAGAGGTTGTTTTCTTCATCTCTTTCCTCCTCAATGGCATTAATCAAACCAGCTTCTTGCTCTTCTACTTCAACGTACTCTTCGATCCGCGCATCGAATTCTTCTTCGGTTTCATTGAGACGCATAACGTGGATATCTTCTGGTTCAAAGTCTAGCCCGATGACTTCTCCCACGATGGCCTTACGAGTGGAGTGAATCATCCACTCATTTCCCAAATCATCATAGGCGATGATCTCGTAATGCACACCACGGAAGAGCTGGGTGTCCACCTTTACTTGGAGCTTGCCTTCTTCAGGAAGGGTGATTTGCAAGTCTTCAGGACGAATGACGACTTCAACTGGTTCGTTTGGACGCATTCCCCCATCGACGGCTTCAAAGCGTTTGCCATTGAACTCAACCAAGTAGTCCTCTATCATGCGACCATCTAAAATGTTAGATTCACCAATAAAAGTCGCTACAAAGTGGTTGATCGGTTCATCATAGATATCCACGGGAGTACCAGATTGGACGATCTCTCCTTCATTCATGACAAAGATCCAGTCACTCATGGCAAGGGCTTCTTCTTGATCATGGGTAACAAAGACAAAGGTAATCCCCAAACGTTGTTGCAATTCCCGCAACTCATACTGCATGTCTGTCCGAAGTTTCAAGTCAAGTGCAGACAAAGGCTCATCTAAAAGGACCACTCGTGGTTCATTGATAATAGCCCGTGCAATAGCTACCCGCTGACGTTGACCACCCGATAATTTTTGGATTGAACGTTTTTCAAATCCTGCTAACTGGACCATTTTCAAGACTTCTGAAACACGGCGTTCAATCTCAGCCTTGTCCAGCTTTTTCAAACGAAGGGGGAAAGCCACATTTTCAAAGACCGTCATATGCGGAAACAGGGCATAGGACTGAAAGACGGTGTGGACATCCCGCTTGTTGGTAGGGACATCATTGATCCGTTCCCCATCAAGGTAGACATCTCCAGAGCTAGCATCCAAAAGACCAGCAATAATATTAAGGATAGTTGATTTTCCTGATCCAGATGCACCGAGCAGGGTATAGAACTTCCCTTCTTCCAATTCAAAATTGATATCCTTTAGGACAACGGTTCCGCTATCTTCAAAGACCTTTGTTACATTTTTAAACTCAATAATTGGTTTTTTCAATTCACATAAATTCCTTCTTTACTACGATTACCAAACTGCTTTTCAAACGAAAACGCAGCGGCTGACAGGAAGACCTGTCAGACCACCAATACCTCTCGGGGACTTATTAGACTGCCCCACCTATTTACGGTATCGATAGGCACTCACCCCCTTTCCGACTGATGCTATCGATGTTTACACTATCAATTGTTCTTCAATACTAACGTTCTTAGGCTTGACCGATAATACGAACTTCTGGTTCTAAACGGACGCCTGAGTGAGCTTCTACTGCCTCAATAACATGGGCGATCAGGTCTTCGTAGTCCTTAGCTGTTCCATTGTCGACATTGACCATAAAGCCAGCATGCTTTTCAGAAACTTCCACACCACCAATTCGATAGCCTTTCAGACCTGCTTCGCTGATCAATTGACCTGCAAAATGACCGACAGGACGCTTAAAGACAGATCCACAAGAAGGGTATTCAAGGGGTTGTTTCAACTGACGAAGATGGGTCAACCGATCCATCTCCTGTTTGATTTGCTCGTGATTGCCTGGTGACAAAGCAAATTTGGCAGAGATGACGACAGCACCTGTCTCTTGAATCTTAGAATGACGGTAACCGAAAGCTAGTTCACTCGCTGACAGAGTTTCGATCTCCCCGTCTTTGGTCAAGACCTTACAGGATACTAGGACATGAGCGATTTCTCCCCCATAGGCTCCCGCATTCATAAAGACAGCCCCACCGACACTGCCTGGAATGCCACTAGCAAACTCGAAGCCTTTCAAACTATGGTGCAAGGCCACATGGGTGGTGTCGATGAGTTTAGCTCCTGCCTCTGCTTCGATCACATAACCATCCACACTGATATCTCGCAAGCGATCAAACATAATGACAAATCCCGGAATGCCCCCATCGCGGACAATGATATTGGACGCATTGCCCAGGACCATCCATGGAATTTGCTCTTGGTTGGCAAATTGGACGATGCGTTTTAATTCGTATTGGTTGCGAGGGAAGGCTAAAAATTCAGCATTCCCACCGACCTTTGTATAGGTATAATGTTTTAATGGTTCTTGAAAACGGATATCAATCCCTTCAAGAATTTGATTCATTTTTTCATTCATCTTTCTGTCTGTTCTCTCTCTATAAAAATACAAACTATTATACCAAATTTTTGACTATTTTTCGACCCTAAAAAACAAAAGAAGACCTATAATATTCAGGCCTTCCTTTTACCATTTATTATGCAATTTTACGTGCGATAGCACGATTCTTTTGTCCATCCAGAGCTGATTTGACCGAAATCCAAGCACCACCAAGAGTAAAGACAGCTAGCAAGCCTAGATTCAAGTAAAATTTATCTGGGACGTCCCCTGAAAATGTCGCTTCATTGAGAAGCGTCCAGGACATATCAAATGGCAAATCCAGTTCACTCATAAGCGCCAAAGTATAATCTAATTGGTTGACCAAAAAGACGGTCAAGACCATCAAAATAGCTGAAACTACCACACCTTTTTTAGTCAATTTCTTACCAAGAATCTCATAACCTTTGATAGTACAATAACCGAGGGCAGCCCCTGCTAAAACAGATACATAGCCAAGACGCGCTACCAAGAGGGCAACTGCTCCACCGATGATTACACCGATCACAGCCCCTACAATCCCTAAAAGGAAGTTTTCTTCCCGCGCTTCATAAGCCTCAACTGTATCTTGCACTTCGGCTTGGTAGGCTCTAAAGGTTTCATCGTCGATTAAAAAGATCGCATCTCCAATTTGATACAGACCGATTGGCCCTTCCTCACCAGTTTCCGCATTCACTTGCACAAATTGGTGGTTGAGCAAGAAATCAACAATATCTTGGATAGCTGTCCATAAGGTTTCGACAGCCTTCCCTTTGGTCATTCCACCTTTGACTACGATCGAGGTCAAGTAACCATCAGAAGAGATGGCATTAATGGCTTTTGATTGTTCTTTCAATTCATTCCAAAGAATTTCACTTTCTTCGATCAAGTCTCCTTCGGAACCTTGTTTCACACTGAGTGAAATGGTAAATACATTCTTGGTTTGAGCGCCTTCAATGACTAACAAGAAGCCTTCACGCTCCCCGTACATCACACGAGCTTCGCCATCAAATTGCAGACCAAGATCGGTAGCAATACTATATAAATATTCTGGTTTCATGTTTCCCCCTAGATTTTCGGGAAAGCTTGAGCTTTTCCCCATACAATTCCCATTCTACCATAGAAGAAGCAAAAAGGACATATACATTCGTATACATCCTTCTTTCATTTGTGTTACATTGAGGTTTATTTCTCAACACGAACGCCAAATGTGTCGATTTTAAGTTGGAAAATCTGACCTTCTAGTCCGAGTTTTTCAAGAGCTGCGACAAAGGCTGCTGTATGCTCTGGCGCTAAGAGGTTCATGATTGTTGGGCCTGCTCCTGACAGATAGGTAGCGTAGGCCCCATGAGCATGTGCTACTTCTTTGACCTGAGGGAACTCTTTGACAAGAGATTGACGGTAGCGTTCGTGGAAATGATCTGACTCGATGGAGCGACCAGCCGTCAGCAAATCTCCCTTGAGGAGAGCTGCGATGGCAACATTGGCAACGCTACTAGCTGCGACAGCTTCCTTATAAGACCATTCTTTCGGTAGGACATTCCGACTATCACTGGTCTTCAATTGGTAGCTCGGTACAAAGGCCACAAGGTCACAGCTTGGGAAGTCAGCCGTGACATATTGGACATCTTCACCGATGTAGCTCGCAATGACCATATTCCCAAAGATAGCCGGAGCTACATTATCCGGATGACCTTCGATCTCGGTCGCGATGCGTAATTTCTCAGCGTCTGATAGCTGGAGCTTGGCTAATTGGTTGGCCAATTCAATCCCTGCGACAATGACCGAGCTAGAAGATCCAAGACCACGCGCCAAGGGCACTTGACTGGCCATCTTGATCCGATGGGGCTGCATATCGGTTGAGATAGAAAGGGCTGTTGAGAGCAAGAGGTTTTTCTCATCTGTCGGAATCCCTGCTCCAAGATCATGCTCAATGAACCAAGCATCTGCTGGTTCAAGGACTTCAATGGTCAAATAGCGAGTCACGGCAATCCCAACAGAATAAAATCCTGGCCCTACATTGGCACTGGTTGCTGGAACAATAATTTTCATGCTTATTCTCCCAAGACTTTAAAGGTATTCAAGAGTTCGAAATTCGCCTCTGAATCCAATTTTTCAACCAAGTTCTTGAATTGTGTTTGGTTGACTTGGTGGGTAATGATGACGACACTTGCAAATTGACCATCTGAGTCTTCTTGGAGGATTTGCTTGAAGGAAGCTCCTTCTGCATTAAAGATCTCCGCAAGACGCAAGATTTGACCAGTCGCATCTGGTGCCTTGATTGAGAAGTAATAATTGTTCTTCACATCTTCTGGTTTAGCCAATTGAAGAGGGCGGCTGTATTCATTGAAGGCTTTACCAATCGTTCCTTCTTTTAGTCTACGGACAATGCGAACGAGGTCGGCTACGACACTTGTCGCAGTTGGTTTTTGACCAGCACCTGGGCCGTAGTACATAGACTCACCAATACCGATGGATTCCACATAGACCGCATTCATAACGTCGTTCACCCCTGCGAGTGGATGCTGTTTTGGAAGGAAGGTTGGTGTCACTTCTGCTGCGATCCCTGACTCTGTTTCAACGATAGAGCCGACAAGCTTGATGACATAGCCAAGGCTTTGAGCAACTGAGACATCTTGAGGAGTGATTTGGCTGATTCCTTTGTGACCTACTTGGTCAAATTGGATATTCATTCCAAAAGCAAACTGGCTTAAGATCACCATCTTGTAAGCAGCATCAATTCCTTCAACGTCGTTGGTTGGATCACTTTCAGCGTAGCCAAGGCGTTGCGCTTCTGCTAGAGCATCCTCATAAGTCCAGCCTTCTTCGACCATTTTGGTCATCATGAAGTTAGAGGTTCCATTGACCACACCGAGCACTTTGGTCACCTTGTCGGAAGCAAGGGAATTCACCAAGGTCCGAAGGATTGGGATCCCACCAGCTACGGCAGCTTCATAATAAAAGGCCACTTGGTGTTTTTGAGCAATCTCTAGCAACTCGCTTCCATGAACGGCAAGAAGGTCTTTGTTAGCAGAAACCACGTGCTTGCCTGCTTCCAGCGCACGGGTGATAAAGGTCTTAGCTGGCTCAATACGACCCATCAATTCCACAATGATGGCAATGTCCTTATCTTCAATGATCTCATCGACATTGGTCACAAAGTTGTAGTCATGACCAGCAGCTTGTAATTTTTCCTTTTCCGCATCATCTCGAACCAAGACCTTGGCGATCTCGATTTCATCTTGAGCTGCCTGGGTGATTTTTTCATGGTTTTCTTTTAATAAAAATGGTACGCCACTTGCAACAGTACCAAATCCTAGTAAGGCAATCTTAACAGACATCCTATTGACTCCTTGAATTTTCTATAGTAGCTCCATTATAACAAAAACTTGAGCATTTGACAGCCAATTGCCTTAAAAATTCTGAATTTTCATGACAGGATCTGCCTGTAGCAAGTTCTGGAAAAGAACATAGAATTTGTGGTACAATAAAGAAAATAATGAAAACGGTGACACTATGAGTAAACGAAGAGTACCTAAAAAAATCAAAGTCCTACTTGGAATCAATGCACTCCTCTTGGTCTGTATCTTTATTTGTAGCTTTCTTCTAATCAAGCGGATCACTCAGCCGAGTGATGGAAATACCAGCGGCACTGCCATGACGCGCTCGCTAGATGAACACAGTTCCTCTATCGAGTGGACCCGAGTGAAAAAACCGGTCAAACTGCCCATCCTCATGTACCACTCCGTGCACAATATGGCCGAGTCTGAAGCTGCCAATGCCAATCTGATTGTCGATCCAGAAACCTTTGAAAGCCAACTAAAGGCCCTGAAAAATGCGGGTTACTACACCCTGACACCTGAGGAAGCCTATCGCATCCTCGTCAAGAACGAAGTACCAAAAGGAAAGAAATTTGTCTGGCTGACCTTTGATGATGGCGTAGAGGATTTCTATACTATCGTCTATCCGCTTCTTAAGAAATACAAGATGACCGCCACTAACAATATCATCACGGACTTTACCCAAAAGGAAAAAGAAAATGTCCTGACCTTTGACCAAATCAAAGAGATGAAAAAAGCTGGCTTGACCTTTGAAAGCCATACGGTCAATCATCCAGACCTAGCCAATTCCAGTCTTGAGACCCAAAAGAATGAGCTGGTTGCTTCTAAACGCCTGCTAGATAAGGTGCTGGATCAAAATACTAGCGTTATCGTCTACCCATCCGGTCGCTACAGCCAGGTCACAATCGACCAGGCCAAGAAAGCCGACTACAAACTAGGCCTCACCACTAAAAATGGACTCGCCAGCTCCGCTGATGGCCTCTATTCCCTCAAACGAGTTCGGATCCTTCCAACCACTACAGGAGAGGACCTCCTAGCCATGATCCAAGAATAAAGAAAGAGAGTGGGACAGAAATCGGTAATTCGTTAGAATTCGATTTCGTCGTCCCACTTCCGCACAGTTGAGTAGGGCTGTAAAAGCTGATGAAATCAGTGTAGTAGAGCCCACTCAACCACTGCGTTTTGCTCGACAATCCAAAAATAATTGAGAGGCTAGGACTTTTGTCCCAGCCTCTTTTGTTAGAGTTCCTTCTCTAGTTCTTTTAGAAAGGTGATTAAAAACTGATGGCGATTTTCTGCCATTTGTTTGGCAGTCTCCGTGTTCATTTCATCTTTTAAGAGAAGCAACTTGTCATGGAAATATTGGACGGTATCAGTGAGGGACCTCCCTTTGTGGCCACCATAGGAAAAAGTTCGCGCAATTCCTACAGCTCCTATCGCATCCAGGCGATCTGCATCCTGGACAACCTTGCCTTCTAAGGTTTCTGGATGTTTCCCACGATTTTTGCTGAAAGAAACAGCATTGATAACTCGACAAATCTGGTCGATTTGGTCTTGAGGAATACCGATCTCTTCTAGAAACATGCGAGCATTCGCATTATTCTCTGTATGAAACAATTTATCATCATCAGCATCGTGAAGAAGAGCTGACAAGCCCACTATCTCCAGATCACATGGACCTTCTGCTTGTGCGATTCTCATAGCATTGCTAAAGACGCGGAGAGTATGCTCCACATCATGGCCATCCGCTCGATCAGCAAATAAGGTTTTAACATACTGCTTAGCAGCTTGGATTCGTTCTTCGATCATCGTTCTTGTCCTTTGTCTTTCTTACTTCAATCAATCTCATTATACACCTTATGAGCCTTTTCTAGATCGTAATAGTTATCAAATTCTTCTTTTGTCTGCGTAGTATGGGTCTGCCCATCTCTTGATAGCTCAGCTGGAATGGTGACGTCATGGTAAAGATTCATACCCTTCTTCATAAAGAGTTCAAATACAGAAATACTTCTTGAATATTGATCGGCGCTGTTCTTAGGATTTAAAACCATCACTTTGGTATCCTTCTGTTCAAGCAATTGATATGCTTTTGAAAATTTTTTGAATTGCGTTTTTGAAAGCTCCTTCGGATCAATAGAAAAACTACCATCATCTAGAGGTAAGTATTCCAAACTACCCTGATCTTTATCTAAAGCGACGTATAACTGAACTATAGGTTTCTTTCCATATACCTGTTCTGTTAAACGATCATTTTGTTCCAGTTTATGAGTTTCCAAATCTAGAAACATCATCTTCCGAATGGTAGGATCCTTTAGACTTCGGATCTGTAGCGCAGCTAGTTCTCTTCCGTTCGAACTATATATAGCCCCTAATTCTGTTGGAATATAATTGGAATCAAAATCCTCTACAATTTTATATAGATCAATTTCTTGCTCTTCTTTTAGTTTCTTTCCTTCGATCTTATAAAGGCTCAGTGTCCAATATTCATCTTTTGATGGATGCTCCTCGTAATAATAGGGACTGTCTTTCAATTTTATATTGGAACGCAAAATATGGTGGGCTCCAACCTGAATGCGTCTGAGATTTAAAGAACCTCCATACTCCTTCTTCTTTTGATCTTCCTCAGGCGTTACTGATTTCCAGTGAGCGATGACACCTGCACCATCTGCAATCATCTCATAGTCATCAATTTTTGCTTTTCCACTATATTGACTAAATTGACGATAATACTGCTTCTCATATGTATGATAAGAAAACCAGATGACTCCAATAGATGTGAGGAGAACCAGCAAAGAATATATGACTTTTTTCTTTGTAATTTTCACGATTTAAACAGATCCTTTCTTGAAGGTTTTATTTTCACTTTGTAATCCACCACTGGTGAAAAAAATAGTATATTACCAAAAAACATGAAGAGCGATAAAAATATCAATAAAGCTACATGAAGGATAAAATTTGGAGCAATATTACTAAATATTGCACAAGATGAAAATACAACCAATCCAGCAAAAATAGTTGGAGCCATCATTGATAATAATCGATGCTTTCTATCATTTGTGACGAGGTATACCTTTATAGGGTGGTTGCTATTTACAATGTTGGGCATTGGTTTCCGAATGCTTGTCCATATCCGAATTCCTATTACAAGGCTAAAAACTAGAGCCAACATTCCAAAATTTAGCACATGTGAAGTAAAATAAAGATATTTTTCAACAGGAAAGGCCTTCGATAACAGCACGGCAGTTGTACCCATACCGAAAGCTGAAGCAAAACCTTTCTTCCGAGTATCCTTTTTATTGAGAACTTTAGAAAGATCCGAGGGAGCTAGATTCTGTACTTCTTCCTTAGTTAAAGGATAGGCTAGATGAGGGATGAAGCTTAAAATCCATGGAAAGAAATAGCTTATGAGAAACGGACGATCGGCATCGACTAAATAAGACTCACCATCCATTTGTAAGATCCGGTAACGAAGATTAATTTTTGATAATTGTTCTATTTTTGCTTTTTTTAGCATGCATAGTTCCTTCTAATTTTCTTTGTAAATAGATTTATCCACATCCACTGCTTCCAGTCTATCAAATTCAATGTATTCTTTACGATATGCATATTCCAGTGGAATACTATTGCAACAATCATTAATTTGTTGCATTCCTTATTAAAGATAGATAACCATTCAAATCATCAAAACTAGTTTGAATACTTTTTATATGCTCTAGTAATACTCGTTTTTGTCCGATTATTCGTTATCCAACCTTGGTTGATAATACTGTAAAAATTCTTCTTCACTTTGAATAAGGTGTTCTTTGTTATCTGTAGAGTTTTCTGCCGGTATCGTGATATCTTTAAATATATTTGTGCCATCTGGAAATGCCAATTTAATAACATTAAGAGTGGTTTCTAATCTATTTTTGGGATTGAGAACATAGATAAAATTGTTGTCTATATTATTCAATAATAGCTTTCTTGTTTTTGGATACTTTGTATCTAGGAGACAGTTATTTCCTACATTCCAAAAATGGAATTTATTATCCTCAAAATCAAACCCATTACTTTTAAATAATTTAGAAAAAGATTCAAGCCATTCAATACCAACACTTAGAGATTGGTTTTTAATATTATTTAGATTATCTACTATTTTACCTGTTTTCAAATTAATTAATTTTTGTTCCTGAAAAGATTTATCTCCAATTTTACCAACTATTAAAGTTATATATTCATTTTCTCCATCAACGATTATTTTCTGAGAGTTCGATATAAACATTGGAAAATAATTTTTGTTATATTCTCTAGTTATTTTAAACACATCCAATTCTTTCTTTTTCAATTTGGAATTTGAGGTATCATAAACGTTAATATGCCAATATTCACCATCCTTAGGTATATTTCGATTTAAATAAGGAAAGTTATTATGCGTTATATCTCTTGATGGTTCGGATTTCAATTTCGCACCTTGAGAAATAATAAACTTTTGTCCTACAGCATAACCCGGACCGCCTGTTTTAACCTTATCTCCTAGAATTCTTAATTCATCTGTTACTTTCTTTTTCGCAGCCCATGAAACACTGATTGCTTCTCCATTTTCAAGAAATTCATAATCTGTTATTTCTGTATCAGCAATCCAATACTTATATTGAAATAATTTATTTTTATAAAATGAATGTTTAACAAAAAATATAACTAGAATGACAATTATAACTAATCCTAAACTTCGTAAGAACGTTTTTCTACTGATCTTCACTTTGCACCTCTGCCTCTACTAACAACCTAAAAATGCATCTACTCTGAAAAATGGATGAGCCAAGTCAATCATACACTCTGACTCTACCTTCTTCATATGCAGAAAACATTGAACTCTTTGGACTGACATATGACACGGACTCGTGTGAAACCATGTCACTGATTGATAAGTCTCCATGGTCATCAATAAACCTATAAATTATTCCTTCTTTTTCAAAACTTCGATCCTCACTATTATACAGAATAGTAGACGTTACATTTCCTTCTTTTAAAATAATATGATCCCCAGAAAACTCTACCCAAGTCGACTTATCTAGAGAAGCTTTATGTGATGATTTATTCTTAACCACTAGATAAAACCGTCCATCTGTAATAGCATTCAATTCTTGTTCTTGTTTGATATAGACCATTATCATTGCTACAGGAATTAGTAAAAGCAGCCATAATCTATACTTAGGGGGAACGAATGACCCTATTTTTTTGATGACGGCTATTACGACTAAAACCATCGCATACAATAAAAACGGCGGAATTAAAAGAAGTGCGAATTTCCAGCCTTTGAAAAAAGCAAGCCCTTTTGTGGATTTACCAGATTTAGCTTGTTTTACTTCTATCAGCTTCATTCGCAATAGTTTCAAGGTGACTTCTTCTTGTCTTGCATCAAATGAAACACTCTTTTCTCCTGAGTTTTCACTACCTAGATAGGTCTGAGCCATTCGGACCAGATACAATCCCTCATCTTCTTTCGCAATGGTACGAAATAGCTCCATTGCCTTATTTCTATTCCCCTTGAGGGACTCATTGACTGCCTTCAGATACATAGATTCCAATTGTGAGAATTTGTTGTTTGTCACTTCCTTTAGAACGGCATCATTGGGCTCTTTTTTGACCAGTATATCATAGCGAGCTCTGTATGCCATCTTGAGTGGTTCAACATCTGCTAAATAGTCAGAGAGCAATTCCTCAAACTCATCTTCCTTCAAATCTGGTCTAGAAAATAAGTTTGCATTCAATAGAATTTCGTTTAATTTTACTTGTTCAGCATCTGTAAACTTTTGATTCTTTTTGAGTTCGTCTACAACTGCTTCAATGGATCCAAAGTCACCAATCCTATAGAAATAGAAAATAGTGGCAACCTGTACACGCGCTTTAATAGTTTTGATACTCTTTCTTTTTTGGTTCAGAATATAGCTTGCCATCAAGTCAAGATTTATGTCCTTATAGATAAGACTATTCAACTTTTTGATTAAAAGAGTATCTTTAATGATAACCAGAATCAGCTCAATCAGTAAGTAAATCAAAAAACAAATAGTCGCGATCCTTTTACTTTGGGTCACTTGCACGATATATAAAAATGGTAAGGCTAGAATGACCAATAGGGCTATCACTGGAATAGTGTAGCGTTTTCTTAGCTCTTTATAATCTTTAACCATAAATCTCCTTAATTGTTAGATTGTTGTGAATTGACGTTTGTTTGCTCTGTCTTTTAAAAAATCACTTAAAAATCCCAACTTAATGGTTTAATTCTAAAAGTTAACTTCTACCATGATACCGAAATTTTGCGACTGGGGCAACTTCCTCACTAGTTGGAAATAGTTGCAAGAAAAAACCACCTCTCGGTGGTTCTTACTTCTTCTTTTGTGGAAAGAGAGGGAGGCCTAACGTAGCGATTTTTTCAGCTGGGATCTTCATGCCATCCTTGATCCACTTGGAGATGACAGAGACAATGGCTGAGCTCCAGAAAGAATTGAGGTAGCTACCAGCGCCATTCGAAGAGCTGCCATTTCGCTTTTCTAAAAAGTCATAGACTGCCTTGGTCAAGAGCCGTTCCAAATTGTAATCAATGGCCAGACTGATAATCTTGGCTTCTTTCTTAACTTCCTTAAAAAGATAGACCCAGACTTGGTAGAGGTCTGTCTTTAGGTTGTAGCCATCTAAAGACTTGGTAATCTTTGCGATACTAGATTGAAAGATAGACTCTAGAATCTCTTCTTTTGATCCATAATTGCGGTAAAAGGCCGCGCGAGAGACCCCAGCACGCTGAACCAGCTCAGAGATGGTGATCTTTTTCAGATCTTTTTTCTCCAATAGTTGCAGGAGAGAGATTTCGATGGATTCTCGTGTAATCGCATTATTTTCTTGGTTAAATCGTTTGAGATTTTCCAAGGATTTCTCGGATATTTTTCTTTCTGCCATAACATTTACTTTCTATCTGTCTCACCTGATGATATCTGCTTGGATAGCATTGTACTTCATGATATAATTGTAAAAGAAGACAAACCACTTGTCAATGTACATTTTTATACAATTATGAGGTATGAACTGATGAAATGGAAAATTATTGCGGATTCAGGCTGTGACTACCGCTCTTTGGACAATCTGGCACCGGATACGGAGTTTGTCAGTGTCCCCTTGACCATCCAAGTGGGAGAGACTATCTACACAGATAATGCCCAACTCAATATTGATCAGATGATGGAAAAGATGTATGCGACCACGACAGCTTCTAAGTCTGCCTGTCCGAGTCCTGATGACTACATGAAGTCTTTTGAAGGGGCAGATAATATTGTCGTTGTGACCATCACTGGAACCCTTTCAGGTAGCTACAATAGTGCTGAGATTGCCAAGAAGATTTATCTGGAAGAGTATCCAAATACCAATATCCACGTCATTAACAGCTTATCAGCTGGGGGTGAGGTGGACCTAATCGTTCGCAAGCTCAATCAGTTGGTCGCTGAAGGTCTCGATTTTGATCAAGTGGTCGATGTGATCACGACCTACCAGTCTAAGACGAAGTTGCTCTTTGTTTTGGCCAAGGTTGATAATCTAGTCAAAAATGGGCGTCTCAGCAAATTGATCGGGACTGTTGTCGGACTCCTCAATATCCGTATGGTCGGGGAAGCTAGTAAGACGGGTACCCTCGAGTTGCTTCAAAAAGCACGGGGCCAAAAGAAAGCGATCAAGGCGGCTTTTGATGAACTGATCAAGGCGGGGTATGCTGGCGGTCATATCACCATCGCCCACCGCAACAATGAAAAATTTATCGAGCAATTCTCTGCATTGATTCGAGAAAAATTTGCCCATGCAATGATTGAAGTCCTTCCTACTTCTGGACTTTGTAGTTTCTACGCCGAAGAAGGCGGCCTCCTCATGGGCTATGAAATTTAATCACCACTAAAAAGAGGCTAGGACAAAAGTCCTAGCCTCTCAATTGTTTTTGAATTGTCGAGCAAGACGCAGTGGTTGAGTGGGCTCTACTACGCTGATTTCATCAGCTTTACAGCCCTACTCAACTGTGCGGAGGGTGGGACGACGAAATCGAATTCTAACGAATGACTGATTTCTGTCCCACTCTCTCTTTTTATTGTCCGATCTCTTGGTAGAGGGTACGGATTTTTTTGCGGTAGATGCTATAGCTGATCCCTACTCCAATTAACAGGATGATACTATAAAGGATCACAGCCAGCAGGGTGCTGACGGAATGATAGGTCCAAATAAAGCTGACAATGATCAAGAGAAACATCACAAAGAGAAAGACAATCAAGAGAATAGACTGAAGAACTGCATTCCCACGATGGCGGGTCATCAACTCCGTGATATTGGTCCAATTGGTGCTAAAGTTCTGAAAATCCTTGACATAGTCTCGAATGCAGATCGGAATGGTTGTTACAACCCAGATCAGCAACATGGCTAGGATAGCCAAGGGATGGACGCCAAAATAGAGACAAACGCCAACTAGAAGAATGACAGGAAGAATGGATTGCACCAGATAGAGCAACCAAAATTTCATAAAGAGATAGCGTTTAAAATCAATAGGGAGCGATCTCAAGTATTCAAAGTTTTCACGCTCCAGCGAAATACCGATACTGGTCAAGCCTCCAAAACTATTAAAAACACCGATCAAGAAGGCAACAAGGGCCAGTGGCACCAGATACTGGGGTGTCAAGTAAGGATTGAGGCCTCCTATATTTTTCGATGCTCCTGCTGCTCCACTGAGTAGGAAAATATAAGGCAGAATGCTCATCATCAAGAGAACTTGCACCATAAGGGTTCCATCGGCTAAGAGTCTGCGATGATACTGAATGACAAATCGTCTAAAGGAGTCTTTCTGACCCACATGGATCGCTTTCACGCGCTCTTTGACGGTTTGGTTGGTTGCAACTGCAAGGGCCGCATCATAAAACTGCGGGATCACGATTTTGCGAACCAGGCCGATCAGAACTAAAAGCACCGCGATCCAGCCCAGAATGCCAAAGATCGCTCCTCCATCAAAAGGATGGAGAATGAACTGATGAAAGGCAATAAAAGGCGGAAAAAGAATGGGAATATCTGCACCCCCCGTCACTTCTACCCGATGGGTCTGGACTAGATTCAGATAGAGATAAGCTCCTAGACTCAGAAGAGAACCAATTCCAACCATGATGTTGGAGACCAGGGTCGTGTGTTTTTTGAAAAAGAGGGTCTTAGTGATCAGATGGGATAGGATGATCGTCGCTAAAAAGAGAACGCCTAAGAGAATTAAGGCACAAAAGAGGCCTAGCAGGATCCCTAACGGATTGAAACCACCTGCCTGCACAGGGAGGATCAGAAAATAACTAATCAACGGGAGAATAGCCATGAGAAGAGTCAGGATGACCGAGATGCTCTTTCCTGCTATGACTTCTGCATCTGAGAAGGCATAGGGGCGGTAAAACTGCAGGTCCTTACTTTCATAAAAGACATTGTAAAAACTCATAAAGCCTTGGGAAATGGTCATCAAGGAAAAGAGGGCGACCATATTGACAAAGAAGGCTGGTTGGTTTACAAAATCATTGATACTAAAGAGCAAGCCAAATATGACGAAATAGACCAATCCTAAAAAGAGGTAGTTGAGCACCGATTTACGGGCAACATTGAGTTTGACGTCCGGTTTTTTGGCCTGTTTGGCACGTAATTTTGCGATCTGAGCGGGCTGACTGGCATAGATGATATTGACATTGACCAGCTGTTGGATGATCTTAGGACGCATGATCGCCACCTTCTTCCTTCCGCCCCGCTAGACTGAGATAGATACTTTCCAGGCTTTGTTCTGGATGTTGTCCCTTCAATTCCTCGATCGTCCCATAGAAAATGAGATTTCCCTTTTTCAGAATAGCAATTTTATCACAGAGTTGTTCGGCTACTTCTAAGACGTGGGTAGAGAAAATAACGGTCTTTCCGCGATCCGCATGTTGGCGCATCATTTGTTTTAAATCGTAAGAAGCCTGCGGGTCCAACCCGGTCATCGGTTCATCCAAGACCCAGATATCTGGATCGGATAAGAGCGCTGCAATAACAAAGACCTTCTGGCGCATCCCATGTGAAAAGGATTCAATCACTTCATAGCGGTGGCTCTGAAAATCAAAGATCCGAAGAAGCTCCTCCAAGCGTTGATCACAGTCCTTCTGACTCATATCATAAGAGGTCGCAACCAACTCCCAGAATTCATTGGCTGTGAGACGCAAGAAAAGATCCGGCGAATCCGCCACATAACCGATCTTCTTTTTGATCGCAAGCCGATGGCTATAGAGGTCCTGACCGTCCACTTCAATCGTCCCAGTGCTTGGGGTGATGACACTGACCAGGCTCTTGATGGTTGTGGACTTACCGGCTCCGTTGTGGCCAATCAGTCCGACAATTTGCCCATCTTCGATGGTCAGATCCAAGTGGTTGAGGGCAATGTGCCCATCGTAATCTTTGGTAACTCCGTGGAATGTAATCATACTAACTCCCTTTACGATCCTCACAGGGATCGTTTTTCTTATTCTGTTGATAAGCGATCATCGAAATGGTAGAGCAAATCTAGCAGATAGGTTGGAATGGTCTCCAAGAAATCTTCTTGGTAAACCCGCTCTCCTCGCTTATGCAATTCTTTACCCCAGGGCCCGAGATTGATCGCTGGAACCTGAATTCGAGCAATTTTATCCAGATCCAGATCATAAATTTGAGCCGGAGTGGCTAGGCTATCAAGGACGACTTGATAAGAAGCCACATCCTTTTCCAAGGCACAATAGCTGGTGTCGTTAATCCCCATAAAGTATTCTTCGACCTTCAAGCTATAGCCTCTTTTGTCCAGATACTGGCGGTAATCCTCGATCAAGGATTCGATTTTGAGTTCTGTATTGTCCAAAAAGCGACAATTCATAGAAGGATAATATGGGGGCGCAAAACCAATGACCACCATGGGATCCTTATCTCCGAGAAACTCTAGGAGTCGCTGGATTTGCTGGATTGCAAGGCTCTGGTAGCTGGTACCATTACGAAAATCGTATTCCGCTTTTTGGTTAGAAGCTTCCCTAAAGGCTTGGTAACCCTCTAAGTCTTGGCAACGTTCCTCTAGTTCTTGATAGGTGATGACTCTTGGCCTTGCAATAATATGTTCTTGGCCAGCCTGATCCTGCAAGTGCTCATACTTCTTGTAAAAGGCGTCCAAGGCCTCCTGACTAAGCTCATAGATACGTTGCAAGAGCTCTTGGGGTGTTTTCTTCAAATGCAACACACTGAAATAACCAGCCGCATAGAGCACAGTCGATACATCATACTGCTCCTTCAAATCTCTGAGATAGGACCAAGAAGGAAGGGGAGACGTTTCTCCCAAGGCCTGATCTGCCAGATCGGGATGAAGATCTAGCTGGCTTGCGATGGCTACTAAGAGGGACAAGGCATTGATCCCTTTAAGGGGCTCCTTCATATGGGACAAGACGCCTTGCGCCACAACGACTGGCATGAGTTTGCCGACTGTGCCAATGTGAAGGACCTTTTCTTTTCCTACTTCCGATTCAAAGGGTTCTGAATCCACTGCTAATACATAATTCAGATCAAACTTTTCCTGCAAATCTGTGAGGAGACCCAAAGCTCCTCGCATCCCACGTGAATAGGATTCCTCATCTCCAACAGAGAGATAGAGCAGATTGACCTGACCTTCTGAGGGGGCTGCTGCATAGGCTTCCAGAACCCCCAATTGAAGGGCTAGGGCTGCTTTCATATCGCAAGAACCTCTGCCAAATTTCCACTCCCCAGAAGCTAAATCTGCCTGCATATCGGGTCGCCTATCCAATGTTTTCAAGGCTTCTGCTACTTGATCAGAATCGAGCGCGATCTCCGACAAATTTCCATAGTCTTCTAGATCGACCGTATCATGGTGGTGGAAAAGGATAACTGTTTTTTTCTTGCCCTTATCGACCAAGGCCCAATTGACCGACCGATGCAAGTGATCCTGAGGCACCTGATAGCGCCCAAAGTGGTCCGGATGTTCCTTGAAATAGGGGATCTGGCCAATCCGTTGATCCAGGTAAGCTTCGATTCCTTGCTCGGTCTCCGTGTTGGTGAAGCTTGGAATCGCCAAGGCTTCGGTAAAAATTGTTTCGATGCTCTCTCTATTGGTGGTTTTCACTTTCTCTCCATCCTTCTTTTCTATTATTCATCTTTGTGAGCTTTGCCAAGTGACAAAAGGCTGGTGAGCACGAGTCCTAGGAAACCAAAGAGGGTCCAAGGGCTTGTTGCTTGACCTGTTTTTGGAAGGCTTGGTTGGCTTGTCACTTCTATCTTATCTTTATTAGCTCTTTGAGCCAATTCCTGTGCAGTTTCTTCTTTTTGTTCCTTACGGAAGTCCATCAGATCCCGACCATGGCTTGGTTTTTGAGAAATTTCAGAAATAGCTGGATTAGTTGGCGTCATTGGATTACTTGGAACAATTGGTTTTTCTGCTTGATCTACTGGACTTGGGTCTTGTTCAGGATCTACTTTTGGTTGAATGGTTGCAATTGGTAAGATCCGATCTGCCAATGACGCATACTCTGTATCTTTTTCACTTGGTTGATAACGGAACAAGAGAGACCGACTGTCTTCAACGATTGGAATCGTTGCAGAAATAGAATCTGTCTTGAAGGTCACTTCATAAGGATCTGCAAAATAGATGTAATCCGGATCATAGGTGTGCAAACTCAAAACCAGTCGATGGCCTTTTTTCACTGTATAGAGATTTGGTTGCAGATACATGGTGTAATCATGATATTCGTTTTCTTTCAGATCAATAGAATGACTAGAACTTGCTGAGTCATAGCGAGATGCTGGATTAGCCAAATTCATCCAACCACGCGCAATCACCACACTCTTAACCTTGTGGGTCTTGTAACGTTTGAGAGGCAAGGTTTCAAGGTTGCTACCATTCCAGTAGCCTGTCTCATCGATCGTTTCCTTGTCCAATGTGCGTGTGCTGTAACCGTCTTTGTCATAGGTGATTTCTTCTTTGACCACATCAAAGTCTTCGTCTGAGACATCCATCAAGGTCGCACTGACATGGGCATGGTTTTTGTCTCCCTTGACAAAAGCAGCGCTAAAATGCACAGGAATATGGCCTTTGATGGTGACATCTTGGTCGACTGGTGCTGCATAGGAAGCCGCTACTTCTGAGGAATGGAAGGCCGCATCTTGGTTACGTGTAGTCCAGTTATTTCCCGTACCATAGTAATCACCGGTTACTGTCACATCCTCCCGTTTGGAGTAGATTCGAGCAGAGATGGCATTGTTGGTATCCCATTTATCAAAACGACGCCATTTACTTGGATCTAGATTGTCCTGAGCCGTTACCTGTGGAAGGTTTTCAATCCCATTTTCAATACCGTAGAGGTAATGGCTATACCAGAGATTCATCAGGTCATTAAAGGCTTGGCCTGCGACTTCTGTCCCTGACCAACGCGTAGATGGATAGATGTGATTGCCCTGGTGGAGCAAGACCTTGGCATCGATTCCCGCCTTCTTATAGGCTTCTAACATGAGTTCAAAATGTTTGGGTTTTACATTGTCATCATTGAGCCCTTGAATAATGAGAGGGGCTGCTTTCAAGTTAGCTGCGTTAAGCGTGTAGTCGCGTTTGGCATATTCTTCGTTATAATTATGACCATCCTTGTGTTGGAGCTCATTGAGCTTGGTGATATAGGCTGCATAGTAATCCTTGACCTTGTCCCAATCTTCCTTATCAAGGATTCGGCCTGAAGTATAGACAGATAGCCAAGATAGGTCATTGGAAGCTCCGGTATCAAGAGGAGATCCTTGGCTGTTGAAATGGTCGTACCAACTAGCAATCCCTGCAGCTGGCACAATGGTCTTGAGACCTTCCACTCCAGTAGATGCTACACCAAATGTTGTCGTACCTGCCCAAGATAAACCAGTCATAGCGACGTTTCCGTTGGACCAGTCCGCCTTGACTTCCTGGTTGCTAGTCTTATCTGAGTAAGCTTTGCGTTTGCCATTGAGCCACTCAACAATATTTTTATAAGCTGCGACTTCAAGGTCAGAGCCGGTCGTATTGATCCCGTCTGATCCTTTTGAGCCCAAACCACTGCTGGTCACCACTGCATAACCACGAACTAAGAAATAATTGTACCAGTTGAGATTTTCGTAATCATAATGCGTATAATCTTCAGAGCTTTCACGCGGATTGACGTAGTACCAATCCTTTGGATCAGTCGCTTTGGCTACTTCTTCTGTCGTAACAGTCTTGGTTGCTTGGCGTTTGGCAGGTTTTTCATAGAGCTTGGCCATATCGAAGTTTCCACCTTCTTTGAGACCAATTCCCTCTAAGGTACGCTCTTCTGTCGTTCCTGTTACATAAGGGCTGGCTTCAAAGATGGTCGCAGCTTTATAGTCCCCATTGACAGCAGCTTTTGGCACCTGCACAAAGGTCTTGACCAAGTCAGGCTTGCCGTCTCCATCGGTATCATAATCGGTTTCCACATAGACAATATAGCGAACGATGTCACTCTTGTCATAGGAGTAATGCTCCGGATCGTCTCCTGGCGTAAATGGGAAAATAGGTTGTGCTTTGCCATTCAAAAAGAGAGGGGTCTTCTTATCCGCGCGGTAAGCTGCTCGAAGCTGTTTGGCTACATCAACCATTGAAGTGAGATTAGTAACTGGAGCGGATCCCTCCACTCCTTCCTTGACCATCCCTAGGCTCTTGGCAAAAGCTAATCGGTCTTTATCAGTAGATCCGACTTGATTTTCCTTGGTTGAAGCCCAGTTCAATAGTTGATTGACTGCCTCCGTCACAGTGACTTCTTTTTCACGATCCTGGTCGGTTACAGTTGCACCAGTAATTTCAGCCAAATCTCCTTGGGTTACTTTTGGAGTCGCGCTCACCTCTTGACTGCCAACGGTAGGAGTCGCAGATGCAGGGCTTGGCTGATTGGTTAGATTGGACTCAACAGTTGGAGCGCTCACTACCGTTGGACTTGAAGCAGGTTCTTCATGTAGCTCAGTTGTCGGAGTAGTTGTCGGAGCGGTTGGTGAAGTGGTTGGTCGGTTAGTTTCTGAAACCTCTTCTACTTTTTCAGGCTGTACGGTTTCTTTAGTGTCTCCTTGGGTTGAGGTCACTGTTTCAGTAACTTCAGAGCTTGTCGCTGAAGGAGTCACCGTCTCTTCAGTAGTTGTGCTACTTACTTGGGCTGCTTGCACATGCTGGGCGAGTACAGCAGGACTAATCAGTAAACCTGCAACGAGTAGAGAAACAAGAGTTGTTTTTTTCATAAAATGGTCTCCTTTCACCATTTTCAAAGTCAGTCCTAGCGGAACCCGACTCTATTTTTTTATATTCTCACTTCATTTCTTTCATGTATGCGATTTCTTTTCTAGAAAGGGCTTGCTTCCAGCGCAAACGTTTGTGGCATCCAACTATTTTTGGTAAAATAGGGACATTCACATGAAAGAAGAAATAAAAATGGAAAATCAAACCTTAATGCAATATTTTGAGTGGTATTTGCCCTCTGATGGGAACCACTGGATGCGTCTTGCTGAAGATGCGCAACACTTAGCAGACTTGGGTATTCGTAAAGTCTGGATGCCGCCTGCTTTTAAAGCTACTTCTAACAATGACGTTGGGTACGGAGTCTATGACCTCTTTGATTTGGGCGAGTTCGACCAAAAAGGAACAGTTCGTACCAAATATGGTTTCAAAGACGATTATCTTCAAGCTATTCAAGCCCTCAAAGATGCTGGGATTCAACCAATGGCCGATGTCGTTCTCAACCATAAAGCTGCTGCTGATGGCTTAGAGGAATTCGAGGTCGTTGAGGTCGATCCGATGGATCGAAACAAGGTTCTCACTGAGCCCTTCACCATTCAAGGATGGACCAAATTCATCTTTGATGGCCGAAATGGCGCCTATAATGACTTCCACTGGCATTGGTACCACTTCACCGGCACTGACTACGATGCTTCACGTAATAAGAATGGGATCTACCAAATCCAAGGGGACAACAAAGGTTGGGCTCATGGAGATCTGGTTGACAAGGAAAACGGAAACTACGATTACCTCATGTATGCCGATATCGATTTCAAACATCCAGAGGTTGTAGAAAATCTCGACCAATGGGCTGAATGGTTTATCGAAACAACAGGGGTTGAGGGCTTCCGTCTAGATGCAGTCAAGCACATTGACTCCTTCTTTATGAAGAATTTCATCCACAATATCACCAAAAAATATGGAGAAGATTTCTACGTCTTTGGTGAATTTTGGAATGGCGACACAGAAACCAACGATGAGTACTTGGAAAGCATTGACTACTTGTATGACTTGATCGATGTGGCCCTCCACCAAAATCTCTTCCGAGCTAGTCAAGAAGGTGAAAATTTCGACCTTCGAACCATTTTTGATGGAACACTAGCTCTCAATCATCCTGAACAGGCCGTGACCTTTGTGGACAACCACGATACCCAACGAGGGCAAGCCTTGGAATCTACCATTGAAGAATGGTTTAAGCCTGCAGCCTATGCTTTGATCTTACTTCGTGAAGCTGGTTTGCCTTGTGTTTTCTTTGGAGACTACTACGGTATCGAGGGCAAATTTGCGCAAGAAAGTTTCCAAGAGGTTCTCGATCGTCTCTTATGGGTTCGTAAAGATCTGGCCTATGGGGAACAGACGGACTACTTCGATGATCCTAATTGCATCGGTTGGACATGCTCAGGTACAGAAGAATCAGAACCAATCGCCTGCTTGATTTCGAATAACCAAGCTGCTACAAAAGTCATGGAGATTGGCTCATCATACGCAGGACTCACCTACTATGATGTCTTAGAAAATTGTAGCGAAACTGTCCAAGTTCAAGAAGACGGTACTGCCGAATTCCCAGTTGCAGAACGCTCTGTCAGCGTCTGGGTAGCCCAAGATACAGAGGGCTAATAACCAATAAATGTGATTTTCTCCTAGGATCTACCTGTTCCTAGGAGAATTTTTTCCTGTAAAAATTTTATAGGAAATACAGCTTCATTTTAGCACTATAAGAAAGCGCTGTCAATGGGTGTCACATCTATTTGAAAGAAATAAAGAGCATCAAAAAAAGCTGGAAAAAATTATCCAGCCTTCGATGTTTGATAGAAATAACTGTATGACGCAGTGGTTGATTGGTATCTTTGTTCGCTTTTTAAGCTCCAAAGATGACCTAATCAACTGTGCGGGGGTGGGAAGTCGAACTCTTTTTTACTAGTCGGAGTTCTTTCCCACTCCCTTCTTTTTAGCTCAATTCTGCAATGATTTCTTTCAATTGGGCTTTCGTATGAACTCCAGCCACTTGTTTGACAACTTGTCCATCTTTTTTAAAGAGAAGAGTTGGGATCGACATGATACCGAATTGACGCGCTGTATTTGGATTTTCATCGACATCTATCTTACAGATTTTCAAATCATCTTCATGTACTTCTTCTGCCAACTGATCCAAGATTGGAGCCTGCATGCGGCATGGACCACACCAAGTTGCCCAAAAGTCAATCAAGACAAGTCCTTGGCTGGTTTCTTGTTCAAAAGTTGCATCTGTGATTACGTGTGCCATATTTCCTCCTTTTTCAGTAGTGACTACTGATTCTGCATTTCTACTTTTATTTTACACTAAAAGATGCCATTTTAGAAATATTTGCTACGGGGACTCCTCAGGCATCTTCTCTCTTTTTGCGCCAAAAGATGAGACTAGAAGCTGTTAGGCTGATCACCCCTAAGAGACCCAGAGCATGATCTTTGCTCCCTGTTTGAGGAAGCGTAGGATCTGCCTGTTCTCCTCCTACTGCAGAAGTCGCAACTTGAGGATCTTCTGCCAATCCTAGTGAAACAAATTGAGGGCCATAGGATACAGCTAGTGTATGATGAGGTTTCTCTTGTCTTGCTGATTCTCTTTGCATCTGTTCTTCTTTTTCAGGAAGAGTTTGGCTTGGTTGGACAAAGGATTCTGGGCTTGGAAGCCTATATTCTTCCTTGTAGTGCACTTCTGGAGCGACTAAAGCAGCTCCTTCAACTTCTGGCAAGTTTGCATAGTCTGTATCTGTTGCACTTGGCACATAGGCTGCCTTTTGGGCGCGGGTCTTCTCGACAATTGGAATCGCCGCCTGGATAGAATCTGTCTTGAAGGTCACTTCATATGGATGCTCCACCGTTAAATCAGATGGGTCATAGGTGTTAAAGACTAGGGCTAACTTGTGACCTTTCTTAACTGTATAGAGATTTGGTTGGAGATAAACCGTGTAATCGTGGTATTCTCCCACTTTAGGCTCGATGCTAGCGCGTGAGCTTGCTGAATCGTAGCCAGACTCAGGGTTCGCAAGATTGATCCACCCTTTTGCGATCACCTTGTATTTGGTCTTGATGGTTTCGTATTCGGCAACAGATAGGTTGCTTAAATTGCTTCCCATCCAGAAACCGTCTGCTGTTTTATCTTGCTTGACGCTACCATTTCCTACCACGTCAAAATCCTCATCTGCCACATCTACCAAGAGGGCGTTGATTTGGAAATTCTTTCCTTGACCCTTGGCAAGAGCTGCCTTGAAATGAACGGGGATGTGGCCCTTGATCGTAGTGTCCTCAGTAATATCAGAAACAAAGGTCAGATTGGCCTTAGAGGAGGCTTTGCTGACTGTTTCATTACGGTTAGCGATCTCAACACCTGCAGCCGCATAATCACTAGAAATGGTTTCTTCTAGCCGTTTAGAGCTTGCATTCAAGAAGAGACGTTGACTGCTCTTCCAGTTATCATAGCTGGTCCACTTGCTTGGATCATAGTTGTTTTGAGCTAGAACCGCTGGCAAACTTTCGACGTGATTGTCCACACCGTAGAGGTAATGGGTCAGCCAGGTATTGAGCAGGTCATAAAAGTCCTGACCATTGGAGGTGATGCCGTATCCTCGTGACATAGCCGCTGGATAGACGTGATCTCCTTGGTGGAGATAGAGCTTGACATCTTGTCCTGCTTTCTTGAGGGCATCGTACATGAGTTCAAAGTGTTTGGTCTTGACATTGTCATCATTCAAGCCATGGACGATCAGGGCGCTGGTCTTGAGATTTTCTGGATGAAGGGTATAATCCCGCTCCTTCCAGACATCGCTGTAGTTACGATCATGGGCGTACTGGTCCTTGTTCAATTGGTTGATGTAGTTGGAATAGTTTTGCCAAATCCCTGCCCAGTCGTCTTGGTCCAGCATCCGCGTGCTAACGTAGAGGGATAGCCATGAAAGATCACTATAAGGGGCGTTACCAAACTGGGTTCCTTGGCTATTGAAATAATCATACCAAGAGGCAATCCCTGCTGCTGGAACGATGGTCTTTAGGCCTTCTACGCCTGTCGCTGCCACACCAAAGGTCGTGGTTCCAGCCCAGGAGAGACCGGTCATAGCGACATTGCCTGTTGCCCAGTCTGCCTTGATTTCAACATTGCTAGTCTTATCGGTGTAGGCCTTGCGTTTGCCATTGACCCACTCGATGATATTCTTGAAGGCATTGATTTCGAGATCGGATCCTGTGGTGTTAAATCCTTCTGATTCCTTGGTACCAAGTCCCGCACTCGAGATAAAGGCATAGCCTCTGACCAAGAAATAGTCGTACCAGTTCAGATCTTCGTAGTCATAGATATACTCGTAGGGACTGTAGTAATACCAATCCGATGCCTTGGCTTTTTTGGCTGCTTCTACTGTTGTTTCACTGCTTACTGGCTGTCTCTTTGCAGGTTGGCTGTGCAGTTTCTTCATGTCATAGCTACCGTCCGTTGGAAGCCCCAAACTTTCGAGGGTCACGTAGTTTTCATCAAGCGTCCCCGCTACGTAAGGGCGCGCTTCCAGAATAGTGGCTGCCTTAAAATCACCTTGCGCTACTGCTTTTGGTAGTTGAACAATGGCTTTGACTAAGTCAGGCTTGCCATCTGCGTCGGTGTCGTAGTCCGTTTCGACATAGACAGGGAAGCGTACAATTTGGCTGTCTTCATATTTGTAGTCTTGGTCTGCTTTTTCTCCCGTCGTATAAGGGAAAATCGGCTGGGCACGACCATTTAAAAAGAGCGGGCTTTTCTTTTCAGCCCGGTAGGCATCGTAGAGTTTCTTAGCTGTTTCATACATCTTGGCCAATTCTGGCTGACTAACCTTACGAGTCAAATCTTCTGATTTTTCAATCAAGCCTAAACTCTTGGCAAAGCGTTCGCGATCTGCTTGGCTTTGGCCCAATTGGCTAGGATCTGTTGCTGCCCATTGAAGCAAGCCATTAACAGCATCTTGGACCGTCAACTCTTTAGAGGTCTGATCCTCTGCAAGGGTGCTACCTGTGACCTTTGCCAAATCCTGGGCTGTTACCGAAGCTTCTGAAGTAGAAGCAGCTTGAGGCGCAACTTCCCTGTTTGTTGCTGCTGGACTTGCTACTGGGACTGTAGGCTCACTTTGTCTTGTGTGTTCTTCTGTAGCAGGGTTTGCTTGATTGGCAACTGCTGTCCGATCCAGCGATGCCTCATTCAAGTTTGCTGCTTCTTCACTAGTGACAGTACTTGCGTCACTTGTTGTCGGTCTTGCTTCAGTAGATGGAGCATGGACCACTTCTGTCGATGGGGCTAACTCTTCCGTTTGCTCGTCTGCTGCTACTACTTGATGCAAGACCATCGGCGCGATCAGTAAGCTCGATGCGACAATGGAAACCATTGTTTTCTTTTTCATGTCAATCTCCTCACTTTTTGTAATCAACACTACTATTATACTATGTAAGCGTTTTTATATCAAACAGATGTTCATCTGATCCAAAAAAAACCGAGGCATCAGCCTCGGTTATCGATTCTTATTTAACGTGTTTCTTAAGATCTTCTTGTGCTTTTTTGTTTGACTCTGCTTGTTCTTTTTGCCATTTTTCAAGGGCTTTGTTGTAGTCAGCACTTGTCACAGCTTTGTCTTGGAGTTTCATTCCTTTGTAGATCACGTGGTCTTTTCCTTTACCACCAGTCCATGCAAATGGAGCTGAGAATGGTTCGATACGTGTCAAGAATGGACGTCCAGTTGATGAAGAAGTTGGCATAACAAGGGCGCTATCAGTCAACCAAGCTTGCGCAGCCGCATATTTTTCATATCGTTTGTTGACGTCTTGTGTTTCTGCACCAGCATCTTTGATCATCTTTTCAAAGTCGTACAGACCAACTTTTTTAGCTGCTTCATTGTTTTCACTTGGGTCAAATCCAAGGAAAGTTTTAGTATTTTCACCAGATGAAGCTTTCAAGATATCCATGTAAGTTGATGGGTCTTGGTAGTCAGGGCTCCATCCAACATTATCAGAGAGATCCCAGTCTTCTCCAGCCGCATTTGGCGCAAAGAGGGTCACATTTTGAAGGTCTTCTTTCGAAAGCATTTGGATATCGATAACGACATTTTCTTTACCAAGCGCTTCTTCAACTGATTGTTTGAAAGATTGCACCCGTTGAACTCTTGATGGAGTGGTTTGGTCCACAGGCATATCGATGTGAATTGGGAATTTCACACCTTCTGCTTCCAAAGCAGTTTTCGCTTTTGCAAACTCTTCCTTCGCTTTCTTAGCATCGAAGAGACCGTTTTGACCATCATCTAGTTTAGTAGATTTCCACTCATCTCCGTAGGTATCCAATTGTGTTTTCACCATTTCACCGAAGGTCTTGCCATCAGCTTGGACAAATGTTGGTGGAATGTAGAGGTTACGGATGATCTTGCTTGCTCCGTCTTTTCCGTTCAATTGAGCAGCATAAGCTTCACGGTTGAATGCAAAGCTGATCGCTTGACGGAAGTCCTTGTTCAAGAGGGCTTTCTTAGTAGATTGTTTTTCTTCGTCGGTCTTCTTAGCTGTGTGTTTGTAAGATTGACGGTCGATGTTGGTACCAATGACATAAGAAGCAGCATCTTGAGGAGTGTAGGTGATTTCGTCTTTAAATTCTTTGGCTTGCTCTGAGTAACCAGATCCAGTTGGGAAGAGTTTTGCCAAGCTAAGAGCATTTTCTCCGAATGATTTGGCCAATTTACTTTGGTCTTGTCCATCGTAGAATTCCAATTTCACATCTGAGATGTAGACCTTGTCTTTATCCCAGTAGTTTTCATTCTTGGTCATTTCGATAGAAGATTTTGAAGTAAAGCTCTTCAAGATGTAAGGACCATTGTAAAGAAGGGAGCTTGTGTCACTTGCTTGAGCGAATTTATCCCCTTTTGATTTCACGAATTTTTCGTTGACAGGGAAAGTGATCCCAAGAGTCAATTTAGAGTTCCAGTAAGATTCTGGTTGGTTCAAAGTGATTTGAAGGGTATGATCATCAACTGCTTTTACTCCTACAGCTGAGAAATCTTTATTTTTACCACTGACGTAGTCATTCAAGCCTTTGATAGAATCTTGGATGATGTAGAGCATTTCTGATTTGTTATCAGCCGCATATTTAATTCCTGTGACGAAATCTTTAGCTGTTACATCCGCATACTCTTCGCCTTCTGAATCATACCATTTAGCATCGTCACGAAGTTTATAAGTATAAGTCAAGCCATCTTGCGAAACTGTCCAATCTTTTGCAAGAGATGGAATCAAGTTCCCGTATTTATCATTTTCAAACAAACCATCAATCAAGTTTCCAGTGATATCGTGGGTTGCTGCTTTACCAGATGTGATATAGTTTAGGTTTTCTGGCTCAGTCTCATAGACATATGAGAATTTTTGACCGTTGCTTGAGCTAGATGATTTAGAACCACCCGAACAAGCTGCTAGGATACCTGCTGAAAGGAGGGCAACTCCCGCAAGTGCAATGACATTTCTTTTTTTCATGTAAAACTCCTTAAGAAATTTTAAGTTTATTTTAAGATTATACCACAAAGATTTTCAGAAGAAAAGGAATTTTCAGAAAATTTTAGTTTATAAAAAAACTACTCCGGAGAGTAGTTATCAATTTAACTTTAAGACTTATTTGAGACTTTCCTTAGGTGAGTACGGACGTCAGCGAACTTCTACGAAGTTCCATGACTTAGTTTTGAACCTAAAGTTTCAAAACTCCCGAGTGCTTGAAATGATTCTATTTCAAGCACTTTTCTCACAGCGGAAAGTCTCAGTTTTGATTTGAAAAACTATAAGGACTAGATATTTTATAAAAAAACTTCTTATGTTATTTTCTAAGAAAAAACATTGTTTTCTTTCTAAAGCTAGTTCACAAAAGTAGATCCAATCTTTAATCTACTAATTCGCTCTTGAGGTAGGCATCGACCATGCGCTCTGTTGCGACTACAGAATCCAAGTGAGTCCGCTCATATGAGTGGCTAGATTCGATCCCTGCCCCGAGAAGAGCGTGTTTCACTTCTGCTCCTGCGCTCATGGCTGCAGAGGCATCTGATCCATAGAAAGGATAGATATCCAACTTATAAGGGATTTCTTGGGCTTTTGCCAAGGCTACCAAATGCTGACGGAATTCGTAGTGATACGGTCCTGAAGCGTCTTTGACACAGATGGATACCGTGTATTCATCCGTCGCTTGGTCATCTCCCATAGCTCCCATGTCCACTGCCAAGTACTCTACTACTTCAGCCGGAATACTAGAATTAGCACCATGCCCCACTTCTTCAAAGACTGAAAAGGCAAAGGTGGTCGTTACTGGCAATTGGATCTGTTCTTCCTTGTACACGCGCAGAAGATTCAAGAGAATCGCTGCACTCACCTTGTCATCCAAGTGACGAGATTTGATAAAGCCGGTATCTGTCACAATGGTCCGGGGATCAAAGCTGACAAAATCACCCACTTCAATGCCAAGGGCACGGGTTTCTTTCTCATTGGTCACTTTTTCATCCAGACGGACTTCCATATTGTCCTGAGTCCGCTCGACAGTTCCCGCATCCTTGTAGACGTGGCAAGAAGTCTGATGGACCAAAATTGTCCCCGAATGGGTCTTTCCTGTATTGGCTACATGGACTGTACAATTTTCCCCTTCAATCATATTCCAAGGGAAACCACCGATACGGTCTAGCTTGAGCCGACCATCTGCTTTCACAGCGCGGACAATAGCCCCCAAGGTGTCCACATGGGCTGTGACGTAGCGTTGCTTGTCTGTGATCACACCAGGAACGGTCACATTCACGCCTCCCTTAGCAGTCCGAGTTACCTCATACCCAAAGCCTTCAATGGTTTTGACCAAATAGTCTGCGATCTCACGTGTAAAACCGGTCGGTGAAGGAATGGCTGTCAATTCCTGCAAATAAGTCACTGTCTGATTCATAATGCCTCCAAATGTGTTTTTCTTTATTCTAGCATGAAATAGGTGGAATAGCTAGAGGAGAGATTACAGGTTAGCGTTTTTCAACTCTTCCCGTACTTGCATTAGGAGAAAGCCAGAGTTCTATTTATATTTTCAACACATTTTGGGAGAGATTCATCTAGTGCACCTAAAGAAACTTGTCCACAACTAACGGTGTCTAAACAAGTTCCACGCAGGCTATTTCAATGGTGAAACATAATTATCAGGATAAAATATGATGTAATTTTTGACAATATCTGTTAGACTATCTTCAGTTATGTTTCTCCACTTATGGAGATAGAAGGTTTCAGACTTGAGAACAGAGTGAAACCATTCGATACAGCCATTATCTGCTATTTCGCCTCTTTTCTGAGAATTCTTACACTCCTGTTTCCAGCGATAAAGGTGGAGCGTTTGACGCCGAAACATTCTAAAATAATAGATACAGCGCACGTTTTCTTATACTCTTCTACTAGCTTGATAAGACTTACTTTGTCGATTCTCTTATCAAGCTCTGATACTTTTTTAGTAATTCTACCTGCAAACGTAACTGTTCCACTTCAGATAACTGTTTCATCCCATTACCATAAGTATATTGTTTCCCCACGGGTTGGTGGAAACGGTACAATTCATCATTCTGATACCATCGCAACCAGTTCTTGGCCTGACTAGCATTTTTGATACTGAGGGTATCCATGATAACTTTATTTGATTTGCCTGCCTTCTTCATTTCGATACAGGCTAACTTAGTTTCTACCGAATATGCTTTTTTGACCATAACAAAACACTCCTGTTTCTAGTTTACCAGATTTCAACAGGAGTGTTTTCTTGTGTCTCATTTTATGGGTGCAGTGCCGACCCTAGGGATTCTTTCGTTCTCATATATACGTCATTAGTATAGGCTAATTTGATTTAAATTCCAAGAGAAATAACATTTTACATAAAAATCAGTGGGTATTTTACAATTTTTCCATATAATATAGCTAAAAAACAACTGGTTTTAAGAATTCTTATCTGAAACATTCGGAAATTCCCCTTAACCGTAGCGGAAAGTTGTTTTCTTCTCCTATTTATAATAGACTATCACTAACATTAGATGAAAAGGTGACTCTATGACTATAAATCAACTGCTTCAAAAGCTGGAGCCTACTAGCCCTATCCTTCAAGCTAACTTTGGAATTGAACGCGAAAGTCTTCGTGTCGATAGACAGGGAAAATTAGCACATACGCCTCACCCTTCCTGCCTAGGAGCTCGAAGTTTCCACCCTTATATTCAAACAGATTTTTGTGAGTTTCAGATGGAACTCATCACACCAGTTGCTAAATCTACCACTGAGGCTTGTCGATTTCTTGGAGCCATTACCGATGTAGCTGGACGTTCCATCAGTAAAGATGAACTTCTCTGGCCCTTGTCCATGCCTCCTCGTATCAACGCCCAAGAAATCCAAGTTGCCCAACTGGAAAATGAATTTGAACGCCATTATCGTAACTACCTGGCCGAAAAATACGGAACTAAACTACAAGCTATCTCAGGTATCCACTATAATATGGAACTAGGGAAAGATTTGGTTGAAGCCCTATTCCAAGAAAGTGACCAGATTGATATAATTGCTTTCAAAAACGCCCTCTATCTGAAGCTGGCTCAAAACTACTTGCGCTACCGTTGGGTGATTACCTATCTTTTTGGGGCTGCACCTATTGCTGAGCAAGGATTCTTCGACCAAGAAGTTCCAGAACCTGTGCGTTCCTTCCGTAACAGTGACCACGGCTATGTCAATAAGGAAGAAATACAAGTATCTTTTGCAAGCCTAGAAGACTATGTCTCTGCCATCGAAAACTATATCGAACAAGGTGATTTGATTGCGGAAAAGGAATTTTACTCGGCTGTTCGTTTCCGTGGACAAAAGGTTAATCGCTCCTTCCTTGACAAGGGAATCACCTACCTAGAATTCCGTAACTTCGACCTCAACCCCTTTGAGCGTATCGGTATTAGCCAAACTACCATGGATACCGTACACCTACTCCTTCTAGCCTTCCTCTGGCTGGATGCCCCTGAAAATGTTGATCAGGCTCTGGCTCAAGGTCACGCGCTGAATGAAAAAATTGCCCTCTCTCATCCTTTAGAACCTCTACCTTCTGAAGCTGAAACTCAGAACATTACGACAGCTCTAGACCAACTGGTGCAACATTTTGGGCTTGGTGACTATCATCAAGGGCTGGTCAAACAAGTTAAAGATGCCTTTGCAGATTCCAGTCAGACACTAGCTGCTCAACTTCTTCCTCATATCAAAGACAAATCCCTTTCTGACTTTGCCCTTGACAAGGCGCTTGCCTATCATGATTACGACTGGACTGCCCACTATGCCCTTAAGGGTTATGAGGAGATGGAACTTTCTACCCAGATGCTGCTCTTTGATGCCATTCAAAAAGGGCTTCATTTTGAAATCCTAGATGAGCAGGATCAATTCCTTAAACTCTGGCATAAAGATCATGTTGAGTACGTCAAAAATGGTAACATGACCTCAAAAGACAACTATGTAGTTCCTCTTGCCATGGCTAATAAAACCGTGACCAAAAAAATCCTGGCTGATGCTGGCTTCCCTGTCCCTGCCGGCGACGAATTTACCAGTCTAGAACAAGGTCTAGCCTACTATCCTCTTATCAAGGGCAAGCAAATTGTGGTTAAACCAAAATCAACCAACTTCGGTCTGGGCATTTCCATTTTCCAAGAGCCTGCCAGCCTTGATAACTATAAGAAAGCTCTCGAGATTGCCTTTGCAGAAGATACAGCTGTTCTTGTTGAAGAATTTATCCCAGGAACCGAATACCGTTTCTTCATTCTGGACGGGCGTTGTGAGTCTGTCCTCCTTCGTGTCGCTGCTAATGTTGTCGGTGATGGCAAACACACCATTCGTGAATTAGTCGCTCAGAAAAATGCCAATCCATTGCGAGGCCGTGACCACCGCTCACCTCTGGAAATCATTAAGCTAGGAGACATCGAACAATTGATGTTGACTCAGCAAGGTTATGCACCTGATGATATTCTCCCAGAAGGGAAAAAGGTCAATCTCCGCCGTAACTCCAACATTTCTACAGGTGGTGACTCTATTGATGTCACTGAGACAATAGATTCCTCTTACCAAGAATTGGCAGCAGCTATGGCAACTAGCATGGGGGCCTGGGCTTGCGGGGTTGACCTCATCATTCCAGATAAAACTCAGCCTGCTAGCAAGGAAAAACCTCATTTCACTTGTATCGAGCTCAACTTCAATCCCGCTATGTATATTCACACCTATTGTGCTGAAGGTCCTGGACAAGCTATCACTCCAAAAATTCTAGACAAGCTTTTTCCAGAAGTTGCCACAAGTCAAACCTAAAACCTAATTCTTAGGAACAAACAAATCACCTTTATCTCGATGATATGATACCTCTTAAGTAGACAAGGTAAATACCTAAAATCTACGGCTTTTTGTCAACTTTAGTGGGTTGAAGAAAAGCTAAGCTCGAGAAAGGACAAATTTCGTCCTTTCTTTTTTGATATTCAGAGCGATGAAAATTCGCTTCTTGAAGTTTTCAAAGTTCCGAAAACCAAAGGCATTGCGTTTGATAAGTTTGATGAGATTATTAGTCGCTTCCAATTTTGCGTTGGAATAGGATAACTGAAGGTCATTGATGATTTTCCCTTTGTCCTTTAGAAATGTTTTAAAGACAGTCTGAAAAAGAGAATGAACCTTCTTTATATTGTCTTCAATGAGTCCAAAAAATTTCTCTGGTTCCTTATTCTGAAGGTGAAAAAGCAAGAGCTGATAGAGATTATAGTGGTATTTCAAGTCTTCTGAATAGCTCAAAAGCTTGTCTAGGATTTCTTTATTGCCTAAATTGTCAAATTAAGTTAGACTTTTCAAGTAACTCAGAAAAACTTGGTAGGGTGATTGAAATAGTTCTAATGGTAATTCATAGACTACCCTCTGTTCAGCTATTCCTCCTTCATCAGTAACAAAAAAATATTTCTCATGATGTCGCCAAATATGTTGTCCATAACCTTTTATTTCCTCAAACTTACTAACTTCTTCCCAGCCTAGTTTACTATATTTCATGTATGTTCTCCTCTTTGGGTACTAATATCTTTCATGATGCCTTCTGGCATATTTCCTGGGAAGGTTTGTCCTCCTGGTTTCCAAAAATCTTCAAAAGCAGATGCTTCATTTTCGCTTGGAATTCTTGTATGAGATTGATGAAATGCTTCTAATTTTAAAATTTGATGCATTTACTATGATTCCAAGTTTTCTATTTGATTTAAAAGCTCCCATAATCTATTATTGTAGGCTTCAATTTCTTCATTAATTTTTAGTCGTTCCAAATAATCATTCTTCCAAACAAAAAAGTCTGATAGACCTCCTCTTGGAGGATAAAGGATATCTTTAATTTCTCTTATTGTAGGGAGTGAGTCACCATTTTCCAATGCACATTCTAATCCTTGTAAAAATGAAATTTGTACATGAATTGTCCCATCATTGTATTGATTTAATAGTGGTAATATTAATTTGATATTATCTAATAATTCTTTTCGTTTCATTTCTTTCCTCACTAATTTAATGGTTTTGAGCTAATAACCTCTACACCTTCTATTTTCCACGGAGTTTCAATAAAAATTTGTTCATATTCCAAACCACCTTGATAGATGCCTCCTTGACTCGCAACAGGTCCTCTGTATATTGTTGTGCCAGCTGGTATTTTTATTTCGTAAACTGTATTTAAAGGAGAGCTGCCAGTGTAGTTTCCTGAACGATCTGTCCAAATTGGTTTTACTGCCGTATTTATTCTAACTTCTATCTCAGAATGTGGGGCTGATTCTGTAAACCATTGCCCTAGCGGATTGCTTTGGTCGCCAGCTCGATATAATATTTTAGGAGACTTCAAAACTTCAACATCATACCGTCCCCCATAAAAATTAACATTAGGCTGACCTCTTAAATCATTTAGTGGACCAGGATTTGTATATGAATTATATTCATAAGTTTGCAAATCGGGATATTTAGATTGAATATTATTTACTACTGGTCCCTCAACATCTAAATTCTTAGGTGCAGGCTGAGGCTTGACTACCGGCTGAAGCCTCGTGGTTGAAAAGTCTTTAAACCCTGAATTCTCCCTCGAAAGCCTGCTTTCTTCTATATTTCGTAAAATATGTTCGCGATCATAAGGTTTTGTGGTTTCTGTTATAGTTTTACCATTGATATCTACCTTAAGGTTAACCTCAGGAATTACTGGATTCCTATTGAAGACAGGAATCTTCCCTTTTACCTTACTATATCCATCCGAGAAAGTTGTGTAGGGTTTATTGTAGTACTGATTATATCCAACATAAGTGGTTACCTTAAGGTAGCTCCTTAAAACTTTGTCCTATTTTTAATTTTCTACTATGTAAACTTGAAAACTCTTGACCTTACTGCCAACAACATGCTTTTCAACATCGCATTCCCACCAAGGAAGAATATCTTCTTCCAAAATTTCTAAAAATAAGTCTTTAGATGATAAGTCATCTTTTAAGAAGCTATCATAATTTTCAAGAATAAAGTTGTATTCTTCAGCTTTTATCCATGATAAGTCTGTCAGCCAATCTGTAATAGATGACCAATTATTGGCATCAGGAAGTCCGACATTTTTTTCAAGAAAACGAAATAGTTCTTCTTTGTTTTGGATCTGCTTCCCATCAAAATTTGCTACAAAGCCACTGAAAGGCAATCGATCTTGCATTTCAAGTTTCGTAATGTAATGAATTCTATTTTTCAGGATTTCAAACCTCTATTCTATTTTTTTAAAATGTTTTATAATGGTCTTCTGTTTTGAGTAAAATCTATTTTTGAATATCGATTTGAAAAAATAGGTTGATTCAAACTAAACTTGCTGGTTGCTGAGGAGGCCACATAACCTCCTACGATGTTCCCGATAAAGTTTGCGGTTTGAACATCTTCTTCGCTTCCACCTAGGAGTTTGGTCCCATGATAGACAACCTGACCACCTGTATAGAGATTTATTTCTCTTAGAATACAATATAATTATACAAAGTCTAATTGAATAGTTTGATTGCTCTCCATTTTTTTAGCTGTATTAATAATATTTTCTATTTCTCTTTGAGTTATCGGAAGATTCTCATGAGGAGGCTCCCATTGTGTCATACTATCTTTATAAACAACAAATTTTTTATTGATCAGCAATTCTCCTTGTGCTTTTAAGAGGAAACCATTCTCTAAATCAAAAGTAATTGTTGATCTTGTTCCTGTAATTTTCATTTCTACCTCTCGAATATAATTTTTTCTACCCCTGTTTTAGGATCTATTGTTGTAACCTTAGTAACATTTGGATTGGCCTTCAATCTTGGTAGTTCGATGTTTTCCCAAATATTTCCTGGTCGTAGTTCGCTACCAACTACAGCTCTTATTTCACCAGATACTTGCTCTGCGTAAACATTCGAAGCTTCCTCCCAAGCTGTTACACTTGAAGGAGTATTAAAATCCCATTCAGGCATTACAATGTTCGTATCATCAATCGTAGATTCTAATGTAACTCCTCCTTTATTTTTTGCTATTTTTTTCGCAACATCCATTCCTCCAATGCCATCTGTTCGTCCTGACCAGAAAAAAGCCGTATCTGGATCAGTTTTCAATCTACCTCGTATTAACTCAACATCAAAGTCAGTTTGAGTAAAATCTATTTTTGAATATCTATTTGAAAAAACAGGAATTACTGGTTTCCTATTGAAGACAGGAATCTTCCCTTTTACCTTACTATATACATCCAAGAACGTTGTATAGGGTTTATTGTAGTACTGATTATATCCAACATAAGAGGTATACAAGGTACTTGCTAGTTGGAGGCTATCAGTAAAAGCTCTCACCTTCTTGATATTTTTTGCACGATTGATTTCTTCCTGTGTAGCAGGTTTACCTGTAAAAGGATCAATACCTTCTTCAATTATATAATAATCATATTTAGTTTGAAAAGCAGGATCTCGCCAACTAAGCATTTTTTGACTATCTAAAAGGAAATAGCGATCTAGTAGGTAATCATAATTGGCCCGTTCTGTTTCAGATTTAAATAGTTGTGCATAGGGATTCACATGAGCCATGGAGATCAATGTTTTAAGTTCTGGGTAGGCCTCTTCTATCGCTTCTTGATCCATTGCATCGATACGTTTCTTAAATTTCGGGTCCACCTTGGCTAATTCTGAAGGTAATAACCCTAAGTGATCATCCTTCACTTCATTATACCGCTTCCATAACAATTTGAGATCATTCATATCCCATTTTGCGAGAATCGTATCACCTTGCCCCATATTCGTAAACCTTTTATAGGCTTGAATCACATCTCCATACTCTTCCTCCAGATCTGCACGTGACATTTTTGAAAGTTTTTCCTCTAACGTTTCAACCTTCGGATTCTTCACTTTGTTCAGAATGGCTTGTCGTTTTTGCCATCCTAAAGAGATTGTTTGCTTCCACGATAGATCAGATCCACTACTTGGTGGCAAGTAGGTTCCACTAGCAGCATCCCATGATTGTGCAGCTTGGGCAAACCCATTTTGAACGGCCAATAAATACCGCTCTGAATTTAAAAAGATAGTTGGAGATGAACCGCACCCCAAAAGTTAGACAGAAAAAATCTAACTTTTGGGGTGTTTTTATTATGAAATTGACATATAAGGATAAGGTTCAAATATATGAACTTAGAAAACAAGGGCGAAGCTTCAAAGAGCTTTCAAATATATTCGGGATAAATATTCCTAATCTTAGGTACATGATTAAATTGATTGATCGTTACGGTATAGAGTTCGTCAAAAAGGGGAAGAATCGTTATTATTCTCCTAAATTAAAACGAGAAATTATTGATAAAGTTCTGCTTGAAGGTCGTTCACAAATAAGGGTGTCTCTAGATTATGCTCTCCCAAACCAAGGAATGCTTCCAAATTGGCTGGCACAATACAAGAAAAATGGGTATACTATTGTTGAGAAAACAAGAGGGAGAGCACCTAAAATGGGACGCAAGCCAAAGAAGAAACCTGAAGAAATGACAGAGTTAGAACGTCTTCAAGCAGAAAATGAATACCTGAGAGCGGAGAATGCTGTTCTAAAAAAGTTGAGAGAACTCCGATTGAAGGAGGAAAAAGAGCAAGAAGAAAAACGAAAATTGTTCAAGGATTGGTAGCAGAGTTTTCTTTAGATATCCTTCTAAAGATTATTAAGCTTGCCCGTTCAACTTATTATTATCACTTAAAACAGCTGGATCAAAGCGATAAGGATGATCAAGTTAAAGCTGAAATTCAGTCAATTTATACTGAGCATAAAGGAAATTACGGCTATCGTCGCATGACTCTAGAATTACGAAATCGTGGCTTCGTAGTGAACCATAAGAAGGTGCAGCGTCTTATGAAAGTACTTGGTTTAACGGCTCGAATTCGCCGTAAACGGAAGTATTCTTCATACCAAGGAGAGGTTGGCAAGAAAGCAGATAACCTTATTCAACGTCAATTTGAAGCAACCAAACCAATGCAAAAGTGCTACACAGATGTGACAGAATTTGCCATTCCAGCAAGCAGCCAAAAGCTTTATTTATCACCAGTTTTAGATGGCTTTAACAGCGAAGTTATCTCCTACAATCTTTCTACTTCGCCGAACTTAGTACAAATGAAAGCTATGCTAGAACAAGCCTTTACAGCGAACCATTACGAAAATACAATTCTCCATAGTGACCAAGGATGGCAATACCAACACGATTTCTATCATCATTTTTTAAAGAATAAGGGAATCCAACCATCTATGTCACGTAAGGGAAATAGCCCAGATAACGGTATGATGGAATCTTTCTTTGGCATTCTTAAGTCTGAAATGTTTTATGGTTATGAGAATACGTTTCAGTCACTTGAGCACTTGGAACAAGCTATTGTCGACTATATTGATTACTACAACAACAAACGAATTAAGGTAAAACTAAAAGGACTTAGTCCTGTACAATACAGAACTAAATCCTTTGCTTAAATTAATTGTCTAACTTTTTGGGGTCAGTACAGAGATACTGCATTATAAGTAAGCAGGCTAATTAATATTTTCTGTAACTTTTGTTTTACTCCCTCAAATACAGCTATGGAGACCGAAAGATTTAGAAAAGCTGAAATCTTATTATCCGATTTTGTTTCCATCAACTGTCGTAGACTGGAAATCTTTTGATCTGCTTCCCTAATTTTTTCCTCTAAATCCACTTGACGCCAACTTTTACTATCTACATCAGAGGTATATTGACTGACAAATTTTTGACAGTCCTCCGCCAGTGATTCTTGGTATAAGACAATCCCTTGAATTAATGGAATTACAGTACTTGTAATATGCGCCTTTGCTGAGTCGTAAGCATGCCCTTTTAACTCTTCTTCAGCTACAAAATTTTCAAGAACTTTAATCAATTCAATATTCTGTTGCACACACTGGGCGGATATACTAGATAAACTAGTTGCCTGACTTCTGGCAGATTCTAGATACATATCTATACTCATGTGATTTCCTCCGTCACTAATCGTCTTTTTTCTTGGTGAATCGAATCTAACTTCATTTCAATAGATTTATGTTCTTTCCGAAGTTTTTCTAATTCTTCATCCAGACTGTATTCCATTATTCTCACTTGATGCTGGAAATCTAACTGGTCATCCATCATTTGACTTTGATATCTGCTACCTTCGAAAAGAAAATCTAGATCATTTAACCAATGAGAATCATTCAAAAGCTGATCCATTACTTCCATTTTTTTCGAATCTAATTTTTCTATCCGCTGATATAGGTCCCACTCCTTATCTGAAAGTTGTCGTTCTTTCTCATGGAGCTTATTCCATGTCGCTTCTGCACTCATATCTAATCCTCTAATACATCTAAGTATTTTGATTTCGCTTCATTTGAGAATGACGGCTTAGACTGAATAGTATTCAAAATATTTAAGTTTTGACGAATCATGGCATCCTTATCTTCAAATTGGTCGGCTAAGCTATGGATATTTTGAATCATAGTCACAATATGATTCGATAGCTGAGTCTGAAGATTCTCAAATTGACTAATACCATTTTTAGCACTATTATTACCAGCAACTGTCGTTTGTTCATCTCTTTGAACTGTAATAGCTGAATGATTATTGGCAGATCCTATTGCAGTAGCATGCTTAGCAGCCACCGAAAGATCACTTTTTACTGTGTATTTATCTCCCATTCATTTCTTCTTTAAATTTTTTCATATTATAACATCTTTCACAGCTATAAAAAAGCCTAGTTAGTGGTATTCCCAGCTCATTCACACACAAAAAAACTCAAGCTGATTCACTTGAGTTTCTTCTTATGGATCATTGTAATCATCTGGTTGGTGGCCCTACCAAGCCTAGGGGGTTAAGTGAAATAGCTCGAGAAGAGAAGTTATCTGCCCCACAAATCTTCTATAGTACTCGTCTGAAAAACATACAAGATCGTATTGGTTATACGATAAAGTAATCTCTACTTCTTTGACATCTTCATCTATCCATTCTTTTTTCCACATTAATCATTAATTTCTCCGCAACATCTAAAACAAAAAAGAGCAGCAAACTGAGCTGCTCTCCATTTTGTTTATTTTTCGACCATTCCGCCTTTGATAAGACTGTCTTTCGTTACTGAATAACTGACTGTTTTGTCATCTAGGGGATTAAAGCCTGGGACGATTTCTTTTAATTTATTAAAATCGATTTTTGTGTAATCAATGGTATTGCGGATATAAAAGATTCCGTCTTTGTATTCTGATGTTAGTTCAAATCCATGGCCCATCAGATCTTTGAATTTTTCTTGGCTCTTAGCAACGGCTTCTTTCATGGTTTCAAGAGGGTTCTCACCAGGCACTTTTGAGACGTCGTAATCATCAACTTTTTCTTGTAATAACAAGGTATCTCCCTTGTAATACAATGTAATAGTTGACTTACCTGCTTCATCACTCGTTTCGAGAACGGTTTTTTGTGCACCTGCTAGTGCATCTTCTTTTTTGCTTTCATCAGTTGATGACTCTTTTGTCTTCTCTTTAGCGGATGATTTGCTTGTTGCTTTACTAGTTGCTTTAGTAGACGATGGACTAGTAGATTTTGTAGTCTCTTTTTGTGCGCAACCAGCTAAAAGAAGACCCGCTGTCAAGAAGACGGCTAACATTTTTGTGGTTTTATTCATTTTGAATACCTCACTTTTTTATGATGGTTAAGGAAATGACTGACGTCTGAAACGAGTCATTTGTCAAGATCAACTGTCGTTTTAGATGTTATTAAAAAAGTCTCAAAAATGATGTTCGCAGTCCCTCCTTATCGATCATTGTAGCCATCTGGGTGGCTGGAATGCCAAGCCCAGGCTGTTTGGATAATGGTTTCGATATTGTCAAATTTTGGTTGCCAACCGAGGATGGCACGCGCCTTCTCAGAGGATGCGATCAGGGTATCTGGATCTCCTGGTCTGCGATCGGCCAGCTCAAGTGGGATCGGATGTCCTGTCACCTTGCGGGCTGCTTCAACGATTTGAAGATTGGAAAATCCAGTCGATGAGCCCAGATTAAAGGCAGTAGATGGGTTGCCATTTCGGAGATACTCCACTGCTAAAAGATGGGCATCTGCCAAGTCAAATGGATGGACGTAGTCCCGAACATTGGTGCCATCTGGTGTCTTGTAGTCATCTCCAAAAATAGAGATCTTCTCGCGTTTGCCTTGGGCCACTTGCAAGACGATCGGCAAGAGATGGGTCTCTGGTCCATGGTCTTCTCCGATGGATCCATCTGGCTTGGCACCCGCTACATTAAAGTAACGAAGGGGAACATACTTGATCCCGTAGGCTTGATCGGCCCAGCGCATGATGGTTTCCATCATGAGCTTGCTTTCGCCATAAGGATTGATCGGTTTTTGTGGAGTGGTCTCAAGAATCGGAATTTCTTCTGGAATGCCGTAGGTAGCGGCAGTTGAAGAAAAGACGATGTAGTGCACCCCACATTCATGCATGACTTCCAAGAGTTTGACCATGCCAGCTGTATTGTTATCAAAATATTTCAATGGATCTGTCATAGATTCAGCGACCAGTGAGTAGGCCGCAAAGTGGATGACCGCATCGATATCTGCGTGTTCTTTAAACACAGTGCGCATAAAGTCTTGGTCCGCCAGGTCTCCTTGGTAAAAGACGGCATCTGGATGCACCGCTGCACGGTGGCCTGTGACCAGGCTATCGACCACGACGACTTTTTCCTGTCCTTCATTGACCAAGCGGTCCACCATGTGGGAACCGATATAGCCAGCTCCTCCGAGTACGAGTATTGCCATTTGTTTTCCTTTCGCTTCTTGTCTTCTCTCTTATTGTACCAAATTTCTGCCTCTTCTCCACACTTAAAGTGTCGCAACAAAGCATCTAAAGGCAGCTTGTCCTTCTGCTGTTCGCTTGTAGACTCCAGCATCTTCCAGCACACGCGCAAAGATCTGGCCGACTGATTCACAGACAAGGGCTTCTGCCTCTGCTTCGTCTGTGATGGATGGGTGAGTGGCTTTCAAGTCATCCGCCCAAGGCTGGTGGTAGGTCGCCACAGTGCTTTCACGTCCAAGCAGATAGTCTTGAACCTGCTTGAGCTCTTCCTTGAGTCGAGGTGGCAATATGGCCAAGCCCATGACTTCGATCAAGCCAATATTTTCTTTTTTGATGTGTTGCACATCCGCATGTGGGTGATAAATGCCATCGGGATGCTCTGGTGAGGTTTGGTTATCACGGAGCACTAAGTCCAATTCATAATGCCCATCACGAATCCGTGCAATGGGGGTAATGGTATGGTGGGGCTGACCATCGGATACCGCTAAAACTTGAACGGCTGGATCCGAGTAGCCTCGCCAGGCTGTTAGGATATGGTCTGCCAGGGCAATCAATTGCACCTTGTCGTCCGATTGCAAGCGGAGAACCGACATGGGCCAGTTGACAATACCTACCGATACAGCCTCAAAGCCCTCAACGCTAAAGCTTTCCTCCACAGGAGCTAGCTCCATAGGGAAGGTGTGGCGTCCGCCTTGGTAATGGTCATGAGTCAGGATGGATCCCCCTACAATGGGCAGGTCTGCATTGGACCCTGCAAAATAGCCTGGAAAAGTCTCGACAATGGTCAAGAGTCGCTCAAAGGTCTTGCGGCTAATGGCCATGGGAACATGTTGGCTATCGAGGAAAATGCAGTGTTCATTGAAGTAGGCATAAGGGGAATACTGAAAACCCCAATCATGACCGTCCATGTCAAAGCGAATAATCCGATGATTGGCCCGGGCTGGATGGTCTAGGCGACCTTGATAGCCTTCATTTTCAAAGCACAATTGGCAGGCTGGATAATGACTGACTTTGGCAAGTTTGGCCGCTGCAATGTCTTTAGGATCTTTTTCAGGTTTTGACAGATTGATGGTGATTTCAAGAGAACCGTAGGGAGTTTCTGCCTCAAAGGCAATGTTTTGTGCAATGGCTTTGACCTTGATGTAATCATTGCGCTTAGAGAGGGCATAGAAATCAGCAATCGCGTCTTCCTTGGACTGACGGTAAGTCTCCCAGAAACGATGGTTGACTTGACTAGGGCTAGGGGTGATCCAATCCATCAACTCCGCACCCAAACTGTCTTTTGCGGCCATACTATCCTGGATCTTGCTATTTGCAACAGCGATCTCTAGCAGCTGATCTTTAAGTGCGATCAACTCTTCTTTTTGGACTGGTCCATCTAGCCCTTCTTCTCCAACGCGACTCATGATGCGATTTTTTAGATAAATCCGATCCATCTCTTCGTAGTCACTTGCCGCAATGACGGCTGTGACAAATGCATCTAATACCTGTTCTGTCATCCTATCTCCTTTTTAATCGAGTACCCGTGTTCCTGCCGCAACTTCTGCAATATAGAAGCTTGGCGCATAGCCAACGACTTCTTCATAACGGTTGCCGACAGCTTCTTTAAATGCTTCAACCTTATCTTTGTTTACGAGAGCGATGGCGCAACCACCAAAGCCTGCTCCTGTCATACGAGCGCCCAAGACGCCTTCTTGTTCCCAGGCTGTATGCACCAAGGTATCTAATTCTAGACCTGTCACTTCGTAGTCATGCTCCAAGGATACGTGGGAAGCATTCATGAGACGACCAAAACCTTCCAAATCACCTGCTTCAAGTGCCTTACGAGCTTGGAGAGTCCGTTGGTTTTCAAGTACAGCATGACGAGCTCGTTTGATGCGATTTTCATCCTTGATCAAGTAGCTGTAGGCATCAAAAGACCAGAGATCCAATTCCCCTAAGGTTTGGATATCCAATTTTTCTTGGAGTTCAGAAACGGCGGTTTCGCATTCTGAACGACGTTCATTGTATTTTGAATCCGCTAATTCCCGGCGTTTGTTGGTATTCATGATGACTACGACATTGTCTTTGAGGTCCAGCGGTACCAAATCATACTCTAGGGTGTTGGTATCGAGATAAATAGCTCGTTGGTCAGCCCCCATACCGATGGCAAATTGGTCCATGATCCCAGAGTTGACTCCGATGAAGTGATTTTCAGTTTGTTTCCCGATCTTGACCAGATCTAGACGGTCTAACTGAAGATCATATAGTTTCTCAGCGATGACGCCAATCAAGAGCTCAAGGGAAGCTGAAGAAGAAAGACCAGATCCATTTGGAATATTGCCGTAGACATAGACGTCCATACCGCTATCAATGACATGACCCGCTTCTTGCAAGAAGTGGAGCACGCCTTTTGGATAGTTGGTCCAGTTGTGCTCTTTTTCAAAGTGGAGATTTTCAAGCGGAACTTCAATGATCCCCTTGTCTTCAAAGTTTCCTGAGAAGAAACGCAAGACCTTATCCTCACGCTTTCTTGCAGCCCCGTAGGTACCAAGTGTGATGGCTGCTGGGAAAACATGGCCTCCATTATAGTCAGTGTGTTCACCGATCAGATTAATCCGTCCTGGTGAAAAGAAAGTGTGGTCAGCCTTTTCCCCAAAGACAGCCTGGAATTTTGCTTGTAAATCTTGAGATGTGATTGTTGTCGTCATGAGAAACTCCTTTAGTTTTGTAAACGTTTTTATACTTGTATTATATCTGATCACAAGTAAAACTTCAAGTGTTTTTAGTAAAATTTTATTAATTTTTTATTTTATGCCCAGAAAGGCGATAACAAAGGGTTTTCCTCCGATTACAACTTCTATTCCATCATTGCCATCTCGAGTTATTTTTAGTAAACTTTTACCAAAAAATCTCAATTGGGAAATCACCCAATTGAGATTCTGAATCCTTTAGTGTTTCTTTCTTGGATAGACAAAAGATCCAAGGAAAGTTAAGAGGCTGATGCCCATGAGGGAGAGGAGGTTCCCTGTTTGACCGGTTTTTGGCAATACCGATGATGCAGGACTTGCTGAAACACTTGCAGGAGCCTGATCAGTGGCTTGTTTCACAGCGATCGGAATAACTTGTGGAGCATCAAGAGTGCTAGCTTTTTCTTGCTTGCTAACAAGGACCTGAGTTCCTGTGTTACCAACCTCTACTGGTTGTGTCTGATGGGTTGGTTCTTGGACTGGTGAAGTTGGATCTTGGCCTGGTGAAGTTGGATCTTGGACTTCTGGTGTTGGCAATGGAGCAGGTGCTGGATAGAAAAGACCATGACCAATGCGGTAGGCATACTCTGTTTCCGACATTTTTCCGTCTACAATTTTTGGAATATCAACCGGTAAGGTACCTAGATGTTCCTTGCCATTGAAGATGACTTCCACTCCTGCAGGAATATTAGGACCAAATGCATTGTCTGGTTTGAGGGATTCCGTTGGATCCATTCCCTTATTTCCATAGACTGCTAAAATGGCTTTGGCTGCGGGATAGTTGGCTACATCATAAGGTTTAGAGATAGAAAGGACAGCTGCCTTCTTATGGTTGGTATTGGCATAATTGACGATTTCTGTTGGAATCTTGGTCCGCCAGAAATCTTTATCCAGTTGCCCTTCATAACCGATCTCTGAAATCACTACGATATGGGTGGCTTTTTCAAGGTCTTCTTTTAGACTATCAAGGGTGGATTCCTTAGTGAAGTTCTTGGCCACAAAGGAGGTATCTTTTGGAAGCACTCCATCCGCGATTAAGCGACGCATGCCCAAATTTAGTCCTGGGACTTCATTTTCAAAAGCTCCGAGTAGTAAGACATGGTCCCCTGTTTGCACCTTAAATGGCAAGGTATTGTCTTCATTTTTTACAACCGTCACCGCTGCTGCTGCAATCTTGCGTTCCAAGTCACGGTTGAGGCTAGATCCGACTGCTTCCTCTGCTTTTTCAGCTGTCCGAGCACTTGGATCAAAATTCAGGACCCCACGTTTTTCTTTGAGGGTCAGGATCCGACGAACCGACTCATTTAAGCGTTCTTCTGAGATGTCACCGGTTTGGACCGCATCTACCACTGCATTGACGATGGTATCAATCTTGGTCAAATCGGCTTTGCTGCGAAGGGTCGTTGGCATCAAAACCAGGTCAACTCCGGCTTTGATAGCCATCTTCACGGCTTCCACCTCACCGAAGTTCTTAGCGATAGCATCCATTCCCATGGCATCAGAGGCAATCACGCCCTTATAGCCGTATTTCTTCCGTACCAAGCCCGTTAAAATATCATCAGAGAGAGTCGCTGGAACATAGATTTTCTCACCCGTTTCTTTTGACACGACCTGATCTTTTTCAATCTGCGGGTACTGGATATGAGCTGTCATCAAGAGGTCGACCCCTTCATCCATAGCTTTTTTGAATGGAAGGAGTTCTAATTTTTCAAGCTCAGCAAGAGATTTATCCACCAATGGGAGACCCGTATGGGAATCGACCGCTGTATCTCCGTGACCTGGGAAATGCTTGGCTGCTACAGCCACATTGTAGTCCTGAATGCCTTTCATCATCGGAATACCAAGATAGGCAACCCGATTTGGGTCAGATGAGAAGGAACGAAGCCCAATCACAGGATTTTGAGGATTGTTATTGGTATCTAGAACCGGAGCGAAGTCCACATTCAAGCCTAGCGCAGAAAGTTCACGTCCGATGATTTGACCGGCTTCTTTCGCTAGTTTGGGATCATTGGTAGCCCCAATGGCCATATTGCCAGGAAGGGCTGTACCTGTCCCCAAGCGGTAGACGATCCCCCCTTCTTGGTCGATGGCTAATAATAGCGGAATCTTCCCGTTATTGGCTTTGTTTTCAATCGCTGCCTTTTGCATATCTTGCGTCAGAGCCAGGGTCTGCTTGGTCTCTTTGACGTTTTCAGCAAAAAGAATGACGCCTCCAAAATCATATTTATCAATCGCATCTGCTACTTCAGCATTGACCTTGGTGAGATCCTGTGGCGACTCCTGATTAGCCTCCTGCCACTTACGGAAGTCCGGCATGATCATTTGGGTCACTTTTTGTTTGAGTGGCATGTTTTCAATCAGTTTTTCCACTTCAGGAGATGCCGTCTCTGTTGATGTTACCGTTGGAGAAGCAGCAGGGACAGCGGCACGGTCTGTTGAAGTCGGTGTTTCGGCCACTTCCCCCTGATTTTCTGTGGTGTTTTCTGGCGTTGGAGAAGCCACCACCTCTTCTACTGTTGCTGCCGGTTCATTGGCTTGATCCGACACTTGAGCTGTGTCTGCTTTTGCTGTTTGAACGGATAATAGAGCAAAAGCCGTTAATAGGGCCGCAGATGGATAAATGATTTTTTTCATAAAGCGACCTCCTTTCTTTCAATAGATATTGTACCATTGTTTTATAGTTTTGTAAACGGTTGCAATATCTAAAACAGAAAAAGGATAAGCATTTTTTACTTATCCTTTAGTTCGTTCATATTTTTTTAAAACACCATTTCTTGACCATTTTCTGTCACTTGGTAAGTGCCCTCAGCAAGATTGATTCGGGCTACTGCTGTGGCGGTCTGGTCTTTGTTTTGGCGCGTGATGACAATGGTATGTTCATCTGGTGTTTCCACCTCAATGCTTCCTTCTAGGTCAAAAGCTTGTGAGTTGTTCCGGAAACTAAAGAGCTTGAGAAGGGATTGCACGACTGGCCGCTCCACTTCTTGAGCAATTTCTTCATTGCTGTAGTAATGACGGTTGATATTGCGACCTTCCTTGGTGTTTTCTAAGAGTTCCAAATCTTTCTTCCCAGCTAGGAATCCAACATAATAAACCTGTGGAATACCTGGTGCAAAGGCTTGAATTAAACGGGCTAGGAAGTACTTACGATCATCATCTCCAAGTGCTGAATAGTAGGTCGAATTGATTTGGTAGATGTCCAAGTTGTTGTATTCTGCTGTGGAATATTTGCGTTTAACATTTGCCCCTACCTTATAGAGCTCATTTGAAGCATAGTCAATCTCTTCATCTGTCAAGATATCCTTGACATCGACCACCCCAATCCCATCATGGGTATCGAGCGTCGTGAATTGCTTCATCGGACTCATCTTCAACCACTTGGCAAGACGCTCCACTTTTGAACTATAGAGGGTATAGAGGGTTACCATGGGTAGCGCGAAGTCATAGACATAATAGTCGTGATCGGCAATCTTAAATTGGATGGAATAGTGCTCATGAATCTCTGGAAGAAGCTCAGCACCGTAGCCTGCCGCCATATCGCGCACCTTATCCAACAAATCCCAAATGTCTGGCTCCACGAAGAAATCATTGGTGTCCAATTTCTTGACTGCATAGGCAAAGGCGTCCAAACGAATGAGGTCACAGCCATTGCTCGCCAGGTGTTCGATGGTCTTGCGGATAAAGTCCATGGTCACTTCCTTGGTCACGTCCAGGTCGATCTGCTCTTCCCCGAAGGTATTCCAGAGATGCTCGGTCGTCCCATCCGCAAAGGTAATTTCTTGCTTTGGAGCTCGGTCTTTGCGCTTGTATATCAAATCTACATCTGCTTGAGTTGGACGATTCTCCGGCCAGAACTTATCCCAGTTGAGAAAGAGATCCTTGTAAGCACTTTGGTCATGTTTTTCTTGGTAGTCCTTGTAGTATTTAGACTGACGGGAAATGTGATTGATCATAAAGTCAAACATGAGATAGTACTTGTCGCCCAAGCGTTTACATCTTCCCAATCCCCAAAGGCTGGATCCACTTGATCATAGTCCACAGGCGCAAAGCCTCGGTCTCCTGTAGATGGGAAAAATGGCAAGAGATGAACTCCACCTACTGCATCCCCAAAGTATTTCTCCAAATTTTCATAGAGATCCTTGAGGTTATTTCCTAAGCTATCTGAGTAAGTAATTAACATGGTCTTATTTTGAATTGGCATAATGGTTTCCTTTCCTTTTTTGAAAGCCAAGTCTGAAGAGACCTGGCTTTTATAAGTTTATGTATTTAAGAATTGCTTCATAGGATACGATTTAAATCAGCAAGCTGAATCGTCCCTTTGTATACGGAATTGAACACGCCCTAAGCTCTGTGTGAAAAAGATGAATCTTCCAAGAAGCCAAGGCTTCTTATTCAGATTCCCTATATTTCCACAGCCGTTACTACTTCAGTCGTTTACGGATGTGGATGCCCTAGGGTGCACTGTGAGCTTTTGACGGGCTTTGTATCTTATTATTTCACTGCGCCGTTGCTCATTCCTGCGATGATATGGCGTTGGAAGAAGAGATAAACAATGGTGATACTGATAATGCCGACCACGTAAGAGGCAAAGCTTGGTCCGTAGTCGTTGAAATATTGTCCTGCGTAGTTGTATTGGAACAAAGGCAAGGTCCACATTTTTGAATCGCGGTTCAAGACAAGGAGTGGCAACATGAAGTCATTCCAGAACCAAAGAGCATTGATGATCATAGTTGTCGCATGCATCGGTTTCATCATTGGGAAGATGATACGGAAATAAGTTGTAAACTTATTAGCCCCATCGATTTCTGCTGCTTCATCCAAACTTTCTGGGATAGAGATTTTGATATAGCCCACATAGAGGAAGAGGGTCTGTGGAATCGCATAAGTCAAGTAGAGCAAGATCAAACCAAAGGTGTTAGCCAAACCGAGTTTACTCATCATAACTGTAATCGGAATCATGATGACTTGGAAAGGTACGAAAATTCCAAGGATCAAGAGGGTGTACATGATGGTAAAGGCTTTTCTCTTACTCATATTACGTGCGATGGAGTAGGCTGCCATGGGGATAAAGATCATTACTGCAAGTAAAGACAAGACAGTAATGACGACAGAGTTCCAATAATAGCCTCCGATCCCATCCGCTAAGAGACGGCTAAAGTTGTCCCATGTGAAGTTGGTTGGAAAGCCAAAGAAATTATCTACAATATCCTTAGTGGGTTTGAAGGAACTAAAGAGGGTAGCAAGGAGTGGCACTAAAATCAGAACCGATCCTAGAATCAATAGAATGTATTTGCCAATAAGGGCTTTTCTTTCATCTTGTTTCATCGTGCTTCTCCTCTTAAATTTCAAATTTCTTAGATATTCTCAATTGGATGATCGAAATCACTACAATTAAGAAGAATAAGATTACGGCAATGGCATTGGCATAACCGAATTGGTTGTTTTTAAAGGCATAGTTATAAACCAAGAGCCCAAGTGAGGTTGTGGCATTGTTTGGACCACCACCGGTCATGGCAAAGACTTGGTCAAAGGCAGTCAGCCCACCTTTTAGGGCTAGGATAAAGACCATAGAGACACTTGGTAGCAAGTAAGGCAATTCAACGTTCCAGAAGACTTGCTTGCTAGTCGCGCCATCGATCCTTGCTGCTTCTGTAATCTCAGTTGGAATGGATTGCAAACCAGCTAGGAAGATGATGATGGGCATGGCCACCCCTTGCCAAAGAAGGACAAAGACAGCCGCAAAGATAGCTCCCCACTTAGTCCCTAAAAGACTAGTTTGAAGAAACTCAATATGAAGGGCATTCCCAATCGCTGGTAGACCGTAGTTGAAGACTTGTTTGAAGATCAACGCCACTGTCAAACCAGACAACACAGCTGGGAAGAAGAACCAAGCACGGAAGAAGGTTTGGCCTTTAATTTTAGAGTTCAAGACACGCGCAATGAAGATCCCAAGGGCAATCTCACCAACTACCATAGCAATCGTGATGATCGCAGTAAAGCCAATCGCATTCATGAATTTTGGATCCATAAAGAGGAGCTTAAAGTTGTTCAAGCCAACAAACTTGTAGTTATAGGTCAAACCTGTCCAGTTGGTAAAACTGTAAAAGGCTCCTTGAAACATTGGCACATAGAAGAAAATTGCTTGTAATAAGAGGGGAATGACCACAAAAGCCCATGCCCAATATTTTTGTAATACTTTTTTCATTGTCTCTCTACTCCTAATCCACATCCGCTTTCATCGGGTTAAAGAAGGCATTCAAATCATTGACCATTCCTTGTTTATCACCTGTCAAGACATAGTTCATCGTCAAGGTATGGAAGTCTGCTTCACTGGTCCAGTATTGTTGCAACCACACCAAGTGACGATCTGTAAAGGCATATTTGGTCATCCCAGCAAGCGGTGAATCCTCTCCTGCTTGTTTGACCCCTTCGATCGCTGTTGGAGATCCGTCCACATCATAGTACTTTTGCATGACTTCTGGACGGGTCATGTATTCCACAAAGGCATTGGCTTCTTTTGGATGTTTGGTAGTAGCTGAGATAGACCATGCTAAGTCTCCCGCACCAACGGTTAAGCTTTGTCCTTTTTCTTTCCCTGGAATCATGAAAGTCCCAATCTTAAATTTCGGTTTTTGTTCATTGATCGCGGTGATAGCCCAAGATCCATTTGGTGTCATGAGGACATCCCCACGCGCGAAGGCTCCGATAACGTCTGTATAACCTGCACCTTCCCAGTTCTTTTGCTTCGAACCTTTAATGCGAAGGATATCCATGACCTTGATGTCATCTTTCATAATCGGATCAGACAATTTAATGGAATTTGGCTGTGAATAACGAAGGTATTGGTTGGCTTCTTTTCCTCCACCTGCTGCTGTCGCAAAGGCCAATTGATTGTAACCATTGAGGGTCCAAGCTTCTGCTCCTGCAATCCCAAATGGGGTTTGTCCTTTGGCAACGATGTCTTTTACCAACTGTTCAAATTCGTCCCAAGTTTCAGGAACCTTCAAGCCCAATTCTTCGAATTTATCTTTGTTGTAGTAGATTCCGTAAGCATTGGCTGTGAAAGGAACGTTGTAGACTTTTCCATTTACGGCATATTTTTCAGCGTAGCCGTTTTTCACGCGTTTGAGATAGTCTTTATTGCTTAAATCTTCGAAGACACCCGCTTTCGCCCATTCTTGCAATTCGATGGACTGTGGGTAAATATTGACTACATCTGGCACATCTCCTGCGAGGACACGTGTCTTCAACACCTCACCAGCGTTTGGTACATTGACAACTTTGACCTTGACCTTTGGATTTTCCTTTTCAAAATCACGCGCGATTTCTTCCAAGGTTTTGGTCATTTCTTTTTTCTGGTTGAAATACTCGATGGTCACTGTGCCATCCGCAGATTTTCCATCGTTGGAGCAAGCACCGAGCCCAAACAAGGCTAGGCCTGTAGTTGCAAGAAGTCCGATTTTTTTATACCATTTCATTTGGCTGTCTCCTTTTATTTTTTGACAAAAACATATTGTTTGCTGAGGAAATCTCCCTGAGGAAGAACGACGGTTAAGCCGGCGTACATGAGCTCAGCTCCTGAATAGTCTTGGTCCGTCCCTTCTAAGCGATAGAGTGCATCTTCTTCCAACCCTTTGAGTTTCAGGGTCGGCTCGATCTCCTCAACCGTTGATAAGACCCGTACATAAGTTACAACCGTGCGGTCTTGATAAGTGAACTGGACGGCTGCTTGATTGCTACCTTGGCTTGGATTGATCAAGCGGTAGTGTTTTCCGAATTGAACAAGTGGTCGAATCGTTTTGTAGTGAGCGACTTGAGCTGCGATCCGATCCAACTCTTCTTGAGGAAGACTGGTTAGATCCAATTCATAGCCCAGATTTCCCATCATGGCTACATGACCACGCGTTTCAAGTGGTGTCATCCGTCCCATCTGGTGATTTGGAACCGCTGAAACGTGAGCCCCCATAGAAATGGTAGGATAGAGGTAGCTAGAACCGTACTGGATCGGAAGTCTGGCAATGGCATCCGTATTGTCACTTGCCCAGACCTGAGGGAAGTAACGCATCATACCGAGGTCATTGCGGCCACCACCTCCGGAGCAGGACTCAAAGAGGATGTTCTCGTACTTCTCTGTTAAGTAAGAAACCACTTCATAGAGGCCCAAGATATAAGCATGGGATTGCATCTTGGTTTCAAGGTAGGTTTTACCATTTCCAAGTTTAGTGATATTGCGGTTCATATCCCATTTGATATAGTCGATCTCATGCTTTCCAAGTAAGTCATCCAAGACCTGCTTGATATAAGCCACTACTTCTTTATTGGAGAAATCGAGCACCAGTTGATTCCGTGAATAGGTGTGTTCATAGCCTGGGACTTGAATAGCCCAGTCCGGATGAGCCCGGTAGAGGTCGCTATCAACAGAAATCATTTCTGGCTCCACCCAAAGGCCAAATTGAAGTCCCTTGCCGTGGATGCCCTGGATCAGTTCTGCAAGGCTTCCTCCTAATTTTTCTTCATTGACAGTCCAGTCACCAAGGGCCCGATTGTCATCATAGCGATTGCCAAACCAGCCATCATCAAGAACAAAGAGTTCGATTCCCACTTTTTGAGCTTCGTCTGCTAGCTCCAATAATTTGTCTTTTTTGAAATCAAAGTAGGTTGCTTCCCAGTTGTTGATCAGAATTGGACGTTCTTTATGGGCAAACTGGCTAGGAATGATATGGTTTTGGACAAATGCTTGGCTCTCTTGACTAAGACCGGTCAATCCCTCATGTGAGTAGCTGATCATTGCCACCGGCGTATCAAAGCTCTGATTTGGCGCTAACTCCCAGGAGAAGTTTTCTGGATTGATTCCCAATCCAACGCGAACTTCATTGAGTTGATTCTTTTGAACAAATCCTTCAAAATTTCCACTGTAGAGCAGTTGGAAGGCAAGGGCAAAACCGGCATCTTCTGTCACTTCATGCTCAGCAAGAATGAGGGCTGGAGTCTGGGCGTGTCCAGAAGCACCACGGTTGGAGCTGATGGAGAAGATTCCTTGCTCTACTTGATGGCGGCGGACTGTTTTTTCTCTCGCATAGGCCCCTTGAAGGGTGATGACATCGTAGTCACCTGCTGGGACATCGGCCAACACACTGAAGGCCTTGTGGATCACGACGGTTTCATCACTGCAGTTTTCAATCTTTGAAAAGCTAGTGATGGTTGCTCGATCCTCGTAAGCCGTGTAATAGAGGGTCAAACGCAGGGCCGCTTGATCATCTTCAAAGACCAAGGCCAAGGTTTCAGCGCTATCTACTGTATGGGGATTGGGAAGACCATTCGCCTCGACACTACCAGAGTAGATATTGGCTCCGACATAGAGGAAATCCGTCACCTCTGTGGCACTGTGCTGGATTTGAATAGACGGCTTTCGGAAATCTCCAAGCCCGTGCTGTCCTAGGATTTGACGCTGGGTATCCAAGCTGAAGGTTCGATTGTCAGGTGTTGGATTTCCTGAGAAAGCATGGTCCTTCTCATGCACGGTATTGGAAAAATGATAAGACGGGATCGGACGCCCCAGATGCTTAAGCATCAGGTAGCCATCTCGATTTTCAAGGATCAGGCTCAGTCCCTTACTTTCTACATAGAACAAATTTTGTTCGATACGAATTGCCATATCTTCCTCCATTGGATCCTATAAAATATCACTATGTATTTTTAAATTCAGTTCCAATATCTTTCTTTTTTTACATGTCTTTATTTTACGTGATGTAAACGCTTCCGAAAATAGAATTTTGTTGGACATATATGGTAAAATGTTAGGTAGGAGATTCAACCATGTTAGTTTTTTCTGAATACCAGACCGACACCATTGATCTAGCCCTTGATTTTTATGGTTACGAAGATTGCCCAAAGAATTATGAATTTGGTCCTAGCGTTCGAGACAATTTTGTACTGCATTTTATAACAAAGGGAAAAGGTGTCTTTCACTTTGAAAAAAAAGAAATCCACTTAGAAGCTGGAGATCTCTTTCTTCTTTCAAAAAATAAGGTGACCTACTACCAGGCAGATGCAGAAGAACCTTGGTCCTATTACTGGATTGGCATCAGTGGCACCAAGGTAAGTGATTTCATGCGCTTTTCAACCTTACATGAAAAAAGCTTTTTAAAGAAGAATGAGGTGGACACAGAGCGGATCGGGCTGTTTATGGAGCAACTGGTTCATAAGGCAGAGGCTTCAAAGATGACTTCACACTACCAACTCCACCTTCTCTCTCAGATCTATGACCTGCTATTTCTTATCAGTGAAGTGGCTCCTGATAGCCACCAGAGCGATCCATCTCCGACCTATCAGCTCTATCTGACCTGCAAGCATGTGATTGAGACGCATTACAATAAAGAGCACTTGAGTATTCAAGAGATCGCTGATGACCTCAATGTCCATCGCTCCTATCTGACAACTGTTTTTAAGGAGTTTCACCAGATCTCTCCCAAGGAATTCTTGCACTCAGTCCGCATGCAGCGTGCCCAACAGTTACTGACCAATACGGACGAAAGCATTAAGATTGTAGCTTACTCGGTTGGCTTTTCAGACCCCCTTTATTTTTCAAAGGCTTTTAAGGCCTATAGCCAACTGACTCCTAGCCAATATCGCAGCAAACATAAAATTTAGTAAAATTTTATTTCTTTTTACTAGTTTTTAGAGTATACTGGAAGTAGAAATCAATAAAGGATGAACTATGGCAACGATTAAAGACATTGCGGAAAAAGCAGGCGTTTCTCAGGCAACGGTCTCTCGCGTCCTCAACCAGGATGCAACCTTATCAGTTGGGGAAGACACGCGCAGTCGGATTCTTCGCATCGCTGAGGACCTGCATTACCAAAAGAAGAGCCGCAAAACAGCGCCTCAACCAGTTGAGGATTTTCATAAAATCGTCATTTTTGAATGGTACACGCGCGAAGAAGAATTAGATGACCTCTACTACTATGCCATTCGGATGGGGTTAGAAAAACAAGCCCAGGAATTAGGCTATGAGATCTTTCGTATCTTTAATAATGACGATTGGTCCTTGATTCAAGAGGCAGACGGCATTATCGCTCTTGGGAAATTCAGTCCTAAGACCATTCTAGATCTAGAAAGCTACAGCAAACCCCTGATCTTTGTCGATAGCAATACCCTCTATCTGGGGCATTCTTGTGTGACGACCGATCTAGAAGACTCTGTCATCACCGCTCTCGAGCATTTCCTTGAGCATGGCCATAAGGAGATCGGACTCTTGGTCGGTCAGGAAGAAACCGCAGATGCGACACCGCTTCAGATGGATCCCCGTCAACGAACCTTTCAACAGTATCTCACAGAGAAAGGACTTTATGAGGAGCGCTTTGTCTCTGTTGGCCATTTCTCAACTGAGTCAGGCTATCAGATGATGGAGCAGCTGATTCAAGACTTGGGGGAAGATTTGCCAACTGCCTTTTTCATGGCCAGTGATGCCTTGGCTGTCGGGGCCCTTCGAGCCCTTCAGGAACACCAAATATCCGTGCCCGATCGTGTCAGCATCATTTCCTTCAATGATACATCGATTGCTAAGTACGTCTTTCCTGCTCTCTCTACAGTAACCGTCTATACAGAAGAAATGGGTAAACAAGCCATTCAAATGCTACGGCAAACCTTTCAAGGGGCTCAACCAAGTGTTCCCTATATGGTTAAATTAGCCACCAAACTGACGATTCGAGACAGCAGTCGCTAGGAGGTCCCATGAAAACACACGAAATCCTCTTTCAAACCCTTTCTCAGGCAGATGATTATGTCAACGGGGAGCAACTGGCAAAAGAACTAGGTGTTTCCCGCACCTCCATCTGGAAGGCCATCCAACGTCTAGAAAAAGATGGGGTCGTCATCGAATCCCTCAAAAAGAAGGGCTACAAACTGGTCTCAGGCGATATTCTACTTCCTGAAGTGATCGCAAAAAATACCCAATTGACCGTGTCCTTAAACGAACAATGTAGTTCTACTCAATTGGACGCAAAATTAGGCATAGAAACCCATCAAGAAGGCAAGGCGCTCTACCTAGCCAATTCGCAATCCGCTGGAAAGGGCCGCTTTGGTCGTGACTACTACTGCCCCGATCAAGGGGGCATCTACATGTCCCTTCATCTCAAGCCTCAACTGCCACCTGAGGAGCTCCCCCCATATACCCTCATGGTCGCTGGAGCCATCTACAAGGCTACTAAAAACCTGACCCTGATCGATATTGATATCAAGTGGGTCAATGATATTTACTACCGCCATAAAAAAATTGGGGGAATCCTCACCGAAGCTATCACGTCCATCGAGACTGGTCTCGTCACGGATGTCATTATCGGAGTCGGTCTCAATTTAGCCATCCCTACTTTTCCAGAAGAGCTAGAAAGCAAGGCTGGTTCCTTATTTGAAGGGCCTTGTCCCATCACTCGCAATGACCTCATCAGTGAGATCTGGAAGGAATTCTTCCAAACAGATGTCGATGAACTGGTCTACCTCTACAAAGAGCGCTCTCTGGTCCTAGGACGAACTGTCACTTTTGAGCAGAACCAACAGACCTATCAGGGCATCGCCAAAGATATCTCTGATACTGGCCAACTCTTGGTCCAATTAGAAAATCAAGAAGATATCTGGCTCAATAGTGGCGAAATCTCCTTGACGAAATGGTGAAATGAAGTATAGAAAAAGCCACCCGAAGGTGGTTTTTTTGATCCATTTTGAAATCTCCTTCTGCTCAAAGACTTGGGAAGCTTTATCTATTCTAAGATATCTAAACTAGTTACGGCTTTAGCTCTTGCTCCATTTTTTCTTCAAAGCGATTTAATTCTGTTTGTACTTTTTCTAGGAGCTCTGTTTGCTGAGAATCACTGACCTCAACTCGTTTAGTGGTCCCATCTTTCTCCGTATGAAAATAACTAGCATGTAGTAATCCCCACTCTTTATCTAATGAAAAGGCTGCATCTATTTTTTCACCCTCAATGATCGTTGAATAGGTAATCAAGATTTTATTATCATCTGGACTAGGAACTCGTACCATCCATTTCAAATCCCCATCCATTTCCAGTTGGTCTATGCCACCCACACGTCTGATCTCTGCGTCTGAAGAAATCCCATAGCCAGCTTCTCTAATGGTATTGGCATTACGATGATCAAGTATTCTTGCCAGCAATTCAATTTTATTTTTAGATGAAAAATTTGGAGCTGGTTGTTCATCCGGAACAAAGAGAAGCCAAGCTACTAACACAGTCATTCCTAATAATAGAAAGATCAATCCTTTTTTAGCACAGACATCCTCCTTTCCTCACTTCTTTTCTAGCTCCGCTTCAATGTATGTCTAGTATAGAACAAACCACCTCGAGGGTGGTTCGTTACTATTATAATTAAAAACACCCCAAAAGTTAGAAATATCCAACTTTTGAGGTTTTAATCAATTAAGGCTCATTATTGATAACAGAGCCGCCACTACTGAATGTATAAGAAACACCGTCTATAATTAAAGTTTTATTCATTGCAAATGCACCACCGTCGTTAGGATCTGCATAATATCTTGTTCCGTCTAACTCAAGCCAGCCTGTTTTTAAATCACAATTAACTGGGTCAAAATAATAATGTTTGCCCTCATCTAATATCCAATGACCTGCAAGCGCCTTACCAAATTCGTCAAAGCAATACGTTTTCCCATCTATAGTTTGCCAACCTGACACTTGTGCTCCACTTTCTGGGTCGTAATAATACCACTCTAGACCACGCTGTCCTTGTTTAGATATCCAGCCCGTTTTCATATCGGAATTAACTGGATCGAAATAATAACTTTTATCACCTATCTTTTGGAAACCTTTTAACGCATGATGGAGAAAGTAATACCATTTCCCATCTATATTTCTCCAACCGGTAGCTTTTTCTCCGCTTACAGGGTCGTAATAATTCCATTCCGTACCAGAATATCCTGGATTAGATATCCAACCAGTTTTCATATCACAATTAACTGGATCAAAATAATAAAGTTTTCCATCTAAATTTTGTTCACCCATACGTGCCCCATCTGTCGTAAGGTAATACCATTTCCCATCTATGTTTTGCCATCCAAGTTTTTTATCCCCATTCACTGGATCAAAATAAGACCAGTTTTTGTATATATCCCCATTAACATACCTACCCTCACGTAGATACCAGCCGGTCATCATATAACCTCTTTCATCAAATTTATACCACTTCCCGTTAATCTGAGCTTCGGTATCTTTATAATAGGAACCATAATATGTTTGATACCACCAACCAACATTATCTCGATGCCAATCAGCCTTAACTTGAGATATTGGGGTTAAAAGTAATATACCTAATACAGCACTTAGCAAAAACTTCGTTGCTTTTTTCATTTTTATTTCCTCCTTATATTTTTGGATACGTTTTCATTGTAGCATGTTTATTTCTCTAAATCAAATAATGTGTGGATATAAAGAGGTCACTGTCAACGAATTCAAATATAAAGTCACTCTCTTTTTATTTGTCCTTTAAAAGGCTATCAGTATCTACTTTTAGATAAAATCATATAAGATATTATCTAAAAGTGGACCAAAAAGTAATTAAAGAAATAACCTGCTCTATTATTAAAATTTTAGCAACTGACTTTATCAATGATTATAAATGAAGCTTATTAGCTACCTAATAACTCACTCTGGTTATATTATAAAATTCTTTATCATCATAGTTAAAAACACCTTGACAGTTAGAAAAAAATCTAACTTTCAAGGTGCTGATCAATTAAGGTACATTGTTAATAAGAGTACCTCCATAATCGAATGTGTATGAAACACCGTCTATTATTAAAGTTTTATTTGATGCAAATGCACCACCATCATTTGGATCTGCATAATATTTATATTTACCTAACTCTAACCATCCTATTTTCAATTCACAAGTATCTGAATCAAAATAATATTGTTTTCCTTCTATATATATACGACCACTGGATGCCCCATACTCACCAAAGTAATACCTTTTCCCATCTATGTCTTGCCAACCTGATAGCTGTTCCCCACTTTCTAGGTCGTAATAATATTTTCTTGTAGCAGAGGCCTTTTCTCTGGTTACCCAACCCGTTTGCATATCGCAGTTAACCGGGTCGAAATAATAATTTTTTCCATCTAAATTCTGGGAACCTTTTAACGCACTATGTTGAAAGTAATACCATTTACCGTCTATATTTTGCCAACCCTTTACTAATGCTCCACTTACGGGGTCATAATAATACCAATTTGTATCTGAATTCTCTTGTTTGGAAATCCAACCAGTTTTCATATCAGCATTAACTGGGTCAAAATAATAATGTTTTCCATCTATATATTGTTTACCCATAAGTGCCCCATCTCTAGTAAGGTAATACCACTTTCCATCTATATTTTGCCAGCCAATCTTTTGATCACCATTTACTGGATCAAAATAAGACCAGTTTTTTATTATCCCCCACCTACTATCATTACGCTCCCATATTAGCTGCCAGCCGGTCATCATATAACCTCTGTCATCAAATTTATACCACTTCCCGTTTATTTTAGCTTCTGTGTTTTTATAATAAGAACCATTATTTAGTGAATACCACCAACCAACATTATCTTGATGCCAATCAGCCTTAGCTTGAGATACTGGAATTAAAAGCAATATTCCTAATACTCCACCTAGCAAAAACTTAGTTGTTTTTTTCATTTTCATGTCCTCCTTATATTTTTGTATACGCTTTCATTGTAGCATGTTTATTTCTCTAAATCAAATGATGTGTGGCTATAAGGAGAGCTAAATTTAAGGACAAACTAAAAGAATCCTCACATTTTTCTTATAACAACAGAGTCACTTACTCCTCTACTTATTTTCTTCCAAAACATTGCCAATGTCCATTTAATGTCAAATACAATGTGACTCATCTATCAATTGTTTATTTATCGATTGCGAAATCCCCTAAAACCAGTAATTTGAAAAATAACAAAATTTTAAAAATCTTAAATTAAGTCTTGAATATTCATCAGAGCAAACTCTTAACTTTCCGGAAAACGTTTCTTTTTTTAGAAAAATATAATTTCATTATTTATCATTCAATAATTTTTGATTCCTTCATACTCTACCAAACATCATCCCCCTATTATCCCCCTACTTGTGGTATGATGGTAGAGTATGTTTAGGTGCCAAGCTACTTTAGTACCTCCGTGCTAAAAGGAGAACGAATATGAAAATTGCATGGAATGAAATTAAATACCAGCCCAAGAAGTTTATCCTGATTGAACTCCTCATTACCATCCTCATGTTTATGGTGGTGTTCTTGTCCGGTCTGACAAATGGACTGGCCCGTTCGGTATCCGCCCAAATCGATAACTATGGGGCCTTGCACTACATCCTTTCGACAGATTCAGAAGGGATTGTCCCCTTTTCAACCATTACGGCTAAGGATTTAGATGAGGTCCAAAAGATAGAAGGGATGGACTATTCTGGCTTGTCTATCCAGCGGGCAACCGTCTCAAAATCAGAGGATTCCAACACTTTGGACATCACCTACTTCGCGACCGACCACAACGAAGAAGAAATCCTCAATCCAATCATGGAAGATATAGACATCAAGATCTCCGACTTAAAGAAAAACGAGATCATTCTGGACCATTCTTTCAAAGAGGATGAGGGGATCCAAGTCGGCGATCAAGTGATCGATAAAACTTCTAAGCAAAAACTCAAGGTCGTGGCCTTTGCAAAAAATGCCAAATACGGCTATAGCGAGATTGGCTTTATCAGCTCGGAGACCTACACAGGCATGCGACAAAAAACAGATCCAAGCTATCAATGGCAAGCCCAAACCCTTGTGACCAAGAAGAGCATCACTTCTAACGATCTATCCAGTAACTTAATGGTGGCGGATAAGAAGCAAGTGATCGATAAAATCCCTGGCTACAAGGCTCAAAACCTGACGCTACGGATGATCACGTGGGTGCTGCTACTCGCTTCCTCTGCTATCCTTGGGGTCTTCTTCTATATCCTGACCCTGCAGAAGTTGAAACAGTTCGGCGTCTTGAAGGCCATTGGCATGTCCATGAGCCAGATTACCTATGTCCAGCTATCCCAGCTCACCATCATCTCCCTCATCGGAGTACTGCTGGGGCTTGGTTTGGCAACTATGATGGCGCCATTTTTACCCAATAGCGTCCCTTCCTTTATGACCCTGAAAGACAACCTCACCATCTCGGTTAGCTTTATCCTGACCTCTATTTTGTGTGGTGCCTTGTCCCTTGTCAAAATCAAAAAAGTAGATCCAATCGAAGTCATTGGTGGAAATGGAGAATAAGATGGCCATTATCGCATTAGAAAATATCAGAAAATCCTACGCCGATGGCAGCCAGATGCACCATGTCCTCAACCAGCTAGAATTAAGCGTCGAACCCAACGAATTTGTCGCGATCTTGGGCCCTTCAGGATCTGGTAAATCCACCCTCTTAGCTATCGCTGGCTTACTCTTATCAGCGGACGAGGGGCGGATTTCTATCGCTGGCCAAGACTTGACTGGCCTCAACCAAGGCCAGTGGACGCAAAAACGCCTGGAATTGCTCGGCTTTATCTTTCAAGATCACCAGCTCCTCTCCTATATGAAAATCGGTGACCAGTTAGAACTGGTGGCCAAATTGAAGGGGGAAAGGGACAAGAAAAAACGCCAAGAAGAAGTCAAAGCCTTGTTGGCAGATCTGGGCATCGAAGCTTGTTACCACCAATACCCGAATCAGATGTCTGGTGGGCAAAAACAACGGGTAGCCATCGCTCGGGCCTTTATCGGAAATCCGCAGGTCATTTTAGCTGATGAGCCAACCGCTAGCCTAGACCCAGATCGAGGGCAAGAAATCGCCCAATTGATCCGGAAAGAAGTCAAATCCAAAAACAAGAGCGCCATCATGGTGACCCATGACCGCTCCATCCTGACCTATGTAGATACTATTTATGAATTAAAACATGGCCAATTGATAAAGGTCGAAAAGCTTGATTAAATACAAACTAGCGAACAAGCATTTTTCTTGTTCGCTAGTTTTTTATTCTTACGGATCTTTAGGCAGTTCCATACGGAAGCGTAAGCCCATAGCCGTTTTATCAAATTGATAGGCCAGTTCTTCATGGTCCAGCAAGTGTTGGACCACAAAGAGCCCCAAGCCACCTTCCTTCTTCTGGCGGCTAGCAGTCATTGGCATCTCAGCGGTCTCTACCATTTCTTGACTGGTATTTTCAACAGCCAAGTGCGTCACTTCTTCTTCGAGACGGAGCTGGATCTTTCCACCGGCATCCGAATGCTTAACGGCATTACTGATGACATTTGAGAGGACCAATTTCAGAATGGCTGGGTCCATATAAACTGCTTTGTCAGGGATTTGATTGTCAATCGTGAGCGCGCGGGATTGAGCCAAGACCTTGTACTGGTCGAGGATCTGCTCTAAGACCTGATCCAGCTGGATCCACTCCTTGTCTCCGGCCAATTCTTGGACAGAAGACAGGGAAAGGATTTCCAGGACGATCTGGTTCATCTCATCGACGATATCGAGGGAGACCGCCAGGTAGCGGTCCCGGTCCTTGTAGCGGCCGATCTTATCCCGCATATTTTCTAGGATAATCTTCAAGCTGGCCAGAGGCGTCTTGAGCTCATGCGAAGCCCCACGTAGGAATTCCACCTTCATCTGCTCCAACTTCAGATTTTCCTGTTTCTGCTGCTCTAGATTGTCGATCACCTCTAAAAGATGGTGATAGAGGTCGTTGATCTGTTGCTTGAGAACGCCGATCTCATCCTGCGAATGGATGGGGAGACTGGCTGTCCGATCCAGCCGTTTCATCCGCTTGGTCATCTGCTTGATTTCAAGGATCGGAGCAGAAATCATGCGTGCATAGAGATAGGAGGCAATCAGTGACAGAACAAAGGAAGCGAGAAGACTATAGGGAAGAAAGCCCAGACTGATGTCCCGCGCTTCCTTTTGGGAATCGACAGTTGCTAAGAATTGCAAGGTCAAGTCCTTCCCCTCTTTGGTCTCAATCTTTCGCTCTTCAATGACCAAGGAATTGTTCTGGCTGTTAGGGTTCAGGAGCAAGTCATCCTTGACCTCTAGGGCATTTTGTTTTTCCTTGCCCTTAATCGAGACCTTGATATCATTGGTCTTGGAATAAAGATCGATGACGGACTCAATGGTTCCTTCTTCCTGACCTTGGAAACTCTTGGCCAAGGCCTGTGATTTCTTCAAAATCGTCTGGCGCTGAGACTCGATATAGGTCGACGGGAAAATAAAGTAAACCGAAGCGTGTAGAAGGATGACTAAGCTACTGAAAAGGGCAAAGGTGATCAGAAAGATCTTTGCAAAGATACTCCGTTTGGTCATGGTCTCTCCAATTTATAGCCGACATTGCGTACCGTAACGATACAGTCCAGCTCTAGTTTTTTTCGTAGTTCCTTGATATAGACATCAATCACCCGGTCAAAAGGAATCTCCTCTGTCTCCTTCCAGACGGCATCGAGGATCTGAGAGCGGGTCCGGGCCTTGCCCTCATGCTGGTGCAAGTATTCCAAGATTTCCAACTCCTTGGCATTCATGGAGATGGCTTGCCCAGCTAGGCTGGCTGTGTAGCTCTCAAAATCCACCCGTGCCTCTCCATAGGTGAAGACCCGGGAAGGCTGGAGCTTTTTAAAAATAGCTTCGATACGGACCTTTAAAAGTGACAAGGAGAAGGGTTTTTCCAGGTAGCCATCTGCCAACTCTCCAAAGGCCGTCAACTTATAGTCCTCGTCATGGAAGGCCGTCAGCATGAGGACAGGCACCGAGCTGGTCTTCCGGATGTTCTTGAGCACTTCCAAGCCATTGAGGATAGGGAGCTGGATATCCAGCAAGACCAGATCTGGCGCTTCTCTGTGAAAGAGGTCCAAGGCCTCCTGCCCATCACCTGCTTCAAAGACCTCATAACCACATTCCATGAGATAGTCGCTCATCCCTTCGCGAATCAGGACTTCATCTTCTACGATTAGTATCTTCATACACTTTCCTTTTATCTAAGAAACTTCTTCTACCTCCTATTATACCCTATTTCTATTTTAGGAAACAATCTCTTATTCGACATCCACCAAGAGATCTTTTGGTTTCTTATGCAAGAGCCATTGAGAAGAAAGGATGGATACCAGAATCAAGAGGAGGCCGCCAACCAAAACAATTACCAACAATTGACTCGGTTGGATGTCCATATGGAGGTCTGTCAGGGTCTTACTGAAGCTTTCTGCCTCAGCTCCTCCACCAAGGTTGGCTGCAGAGGATTCTTGAGCCATTTGTTTGGCAATGCCACTGGTTACGTTCTTGAGTACCGTATCTCCGACTGTTTTGGCAAGAAGTCCTGCAACTCCATAGGAGAGGAGGAAGGCTGGGATGGAAATCATGACCAATTCTGCCACGAATTGTCCCGCAATCTGTACCTTGGAGAGTCCCAAAGCCAGCAAGATCCCAACTTCTCTGCGACGGGCATTGAGCCACAAGACGAGGAGAAGGGAGAGAAGCAAGCTAGCAAATACGAGGCTACCTATAAACAAGTAGTCCGCCACTTGGAACATGCTGCTGATGGATTTTTGCAAGGCCGGGTAGTTGGAAGAACTCTTAACCAAGTCAAAGTAATTCCATGGGATATCCAAGGCTTTGATTTTTTCGATCAAGGCATCGAGGTCCTGATCCCCCTTGGCAAAGAAGGTCGCATCCTCATAGGTAGCTGTTTGGACAGTATTGCCATAGAGTTTGGCAGCTGTATCCAGGTCAGAGATGAGGGTATCTTCGTACAACTCTTGGGCGTAAGTTAGAGGAGCTTGGTTCTTCCCTGAGAACAGACCTTTAATGGTCACTTCGACGGTTTCATTGGCCCCTTTTTCATTGTCAGCATCGTAGAGATTGGACTTGAGACGCACCTTATCGCCCACCTTAAGACCATTCTTTTTCGCCAAATCTTCATGCATGAGGATTTGGTTTTTATCCTTGTCTGTCAGATGCTCCCCTTGGACCAGCTTGTAGGCTCCAGAGACAAATTTATCTTCTTTTGAAGAGTCATTGACCCCCGTCACCATCAAGGTATTCTTGAAGTATTTTGCCCGCTCTGGAGACTGGTTTTGCAGGGTTTCTTCAGTCTCAATGATCTCGTGGTCTAGGATATCTGCGATGGCATTGATCCGCTTGATGGAGGAGGTGATCCCCTCTACCTGGCTGATTTTTTCGATATCTTCTCCTCTGAGATTCCCAGCTCCCCGAGGGGTCCCCGGATTGGTCCGTCTGTTGATCTGCATGGAGAAGCTATTGGTGATGGATCCCAGGCTTTCCGATGAAGCTTTTTGTGTGGCTCCCTTCATAGAGAGTCCGATCAAGCTCAAGGTCCCCATGAGGAGAATAATGGCAAAGAGTAAGAGAGACTTGGGCCATTTACGTGTAATATAAGCAAAAGCATTGCGCAACATAGCATTCCCTCCTTACTTGCTCTTCTCAACGAGGCTGCGGCGACTCAATTCTAAGACCACATCGGAGGCCTCTGCCACTTCCTTACTGTGGGTGACGACGATGACACATTTTTGGCGTTCCTTGGCCAACTTCTTCAAAATGGCAATGATATCACCTGCTGTCTGTTCGTCAAGGTTTCCTGTCGGCTCATCCGCCAAGATGACAGGTGCTTCTGAAACGAGCGCACGCGCAATAGCCACCCGTTGTTGCTGCCCGCCGGATAGTTGCAGGACATTGCGTTTGATTTGCGTTTCGTCCAGCCCCAATTCCAAGAGAATGTCTTTTCCAGCTTGTTTGTTGACCAGACGGACATTTTCAAGTGGCGTCAAATAATCAATCAAATTATAATTCTGAAAGACCAGGGAAACATGGTGCTTGCGGTGGTAGCTAGCCCCTTTGGTTTGGATGTCCTCCCCATCAAAGAGAACCTGCCCCTTCTTAGGATTATCTAGACCAGCCAATAGGGAGAGGAGGGTTGATTTTCCAGCGCCCGACTGACCAATAATACTGTAAAATGTCCCATTTTTGAACTGATAGTTCACATCTGAGAAGATCTCTTCTTGGTAGCTTTGGTAACTATAGGATACATGTTTGAGTTCTAACATAGGTGTCATTTCTCCTTAACTCATTTTTGTTAATATTTCTTTTGGACTCTTGCGCCAGATCATGCTGGTCGTTACACCGAGCGACAGAAGGATCAAGCACAAGAGGCTAGCATAGGCGATTCCTAAGGAAAGGCCTTGAGGGATTTGGTTGAGCAATTCTAGGGTCTGCTGTTGACCGGTCTGTCCGACAAACTGCTCTAAGAAACGATGGCTGACCATCCGCCCGATGAGAAAGGCTGGGATCACCGCTAGTAAGGATACCAGCACCACTTCCAAGAGGAACTGTCTAAAGATCCGTCCCTTGCTTTTCCCAATGGATAAGAGGACGCCGATTTCATGAATCCGCTCCCGTGTCCAGAGACTCAGTAAGAGCGATAGAGCACCGGCTCCCGTCACCAGGAGGACGATCATCATGATCCGTACCAGGCCTTCTAGGGTCTGAGAGGATTCTTTCATCTGGTCAAAGGCCTTGCGATCTTCGACCACGCGTAGCGATTGCCAATCCAGATCCAAGCTTTTGACTTGCTTCAAGAGGGCATCGATTTTCTCAGGATCTTTGACGCCAAAGGTGACCTGGGTCACTTCTTGCTGACTGAGACCAAGAAGCTTGGTCGCATCCTCATAAGGGAGATAGACTTGGTTTTCACTCAAATCAGAGGTCATTCCTGTGAATTTTTCCTGTTTCTTACCCGAAAAGATCCCTACGATTTTAAAGGTTTGCTCTTTGGCAGGAGTCTCTCCCATCTGAAAGCGGGATAAGGTCAAGGAATCTCCGACCTTTAGATTGTTCTTCTTAGCCAACTCTTGGTGGATCAAGATCTGCCCGCGAGCCTTGTCGGATAAGTGCTTGCCTTGCACCAGTTGGAAACTGCCACTGCGGAAATCCAGGTGTTGGTCTGTCTTCTGGGTAAAGACAGCGCCTAGCGCTTGCTTGGCTTCCTGCCCCAAATCATCCCGCTCTACCGACTGCTGTCCCGTCACTGCTTCTTTACCAAGAATGCGAACGGGACTTTCATATTGGGGAACCATGGCTCCCACCCCAGCTAGCTGCTGCACCTTTTCAGCTTCCTTTAGAGGAAAGGGAGTATCCCCTTGCTTACTGGTCAGGGCAAAGCTAGTCCCAGCCGACTGCTTGATGTGGTCCTCCAACCTTTCTCCCACTTGCATCAGTGAAAAACAAAAATACAAGCAAGAGAGGATCAAAAGGAGAATCAGAAAGAGAACCAGATTCCTCGTTCTTTTTCGAGAAATATAGGCGATTGCCTGTTGTAAGAGCATGATCTTACCCTCCATTTCAAGGTCCACGGCAATACAATGTGGACGCTTTCATCATTTGTTATAGTTATTATAGAAAAGAAATATGAAATGTTTATGAAATAAAAAAAGTTTCCTAGATTTTCTAGGAAACTTTATTCGATTTAAATAATATCAGTAAAACATACGCCCCACTTGCTTGACTTTATTTTTCAAAGATTTCTCCTTCTTGGATCCTTGAAAAGATCTGATCAGTCAGTCGAACATTCAAGAAGCTCCACAAGGAAAAACCACCAAAGGTAAAGAGATAAATAGCTGTCAGCAACCGTTCAGGACTACTAAGACTGATATAAACTACTGCCAAATTGAAGAAGACAAGAAAGATAGTTTGAATAGGATTTAAGAGAGCAATGAGGAAACTATTTAGACAGACCTTTCTTGTAGGATCTTCAAAGAGGCCGATATAAGGGAAGATTAAGGTTATCCCTCCACATAGAAGGACGATAAAGGGAAGCAAGATCCAAATCCCATACTCACTTAAGAAGGCCGTATTTGAAAAAAGACAGTAATCCAGATAAAGTAGCACTGATAGTCCTAGGCAAGTCAACCAAATCACCGTCGCTTGCTTGAAATTAGCGCGAAAGAGACGGAAAAAATGAAAGACGAGATCCGTATCTTCCCCTTTCAACAAGCGGTGCCACATGGTTGCTAAAGCCGTAAGTGATGCACCGATCGTGAGAATCGGAAGGCAGCAAACGATAAACAAGGTATTCAAGATAATAATGTCTGTCAACCGGGTCAAGGTCTTGACCAAGCGTCCATCCAATGAAAATAATTTTTGCATCTTCTTCTCCTTGTTCTTCATCTCAATTTCTGCTACTTCCTCTAAGGAAGCACTCAGGGGCTCTACGCCCCTGAGTTACTTACTTGAATCCATTTAGCCCCCTGTTACTTCACTTCTTTTTGGTAACGATCATAGGCATCCTGTTGAATCTTCATAAAGTCATCAATGCCCATCTTCTTCAAGGTTGCTTTGTAATCGTCCCATTCTTTTTCAATGCCCCCTTCTACTACCCATTTAGAAGCTTGTTGGGTAACATAAGAGTTGATATCTACATAAATAGAGGACAATTTGTTCAATTCTTCTTGAGAGTAGATGACATTTGGATATGCTGGCAAAGCGTATTGTTTTAATTCTTTGTCCATCTTCAATTTGAGGCCATCACCCTGTGTTTGGTCGATGTCGACATGGCTATTGATATCATCTGACACATATTTTGGTCCAAAGTCACGAAGGGAATTAATCCAAGCCCATTCATCGGCTGATTTACCATCTTTTGGAGCCAAAACCTTGTACTTGTCACCATCTTTTTCAGTCGCAATGCCAAAGGAGCCATAGAAGTTTTGGATGCTGGCATCATCCGTGTAGAATTTATCCAACCATTTGAGCAATTTTGCAGGGTCCTTGCACTTATTCGTGATCAAGATTTCATTGCGTCCATAGTTCAAATGATCTGGATCAGAAATGACATATTGTTTGCCATCAGGGCCTTTCAATGCTGGAAGAGGAGCATATTCGCTGGCATGTTGGCCAAAGGTTGCATCTGCTGTCCAACCACTTGACACACCGACACGCGCCACGCCCTTGTCCATCCGTTTAGCAACAGACATAGAAGTATCTTCTGTAAAGAGTTCAGGGTCGATCAAGCCTTTCTTGTAGGCTTCATGCATCGCCGCTATCCCTTGTTTATAACTTTCTTCCGTCCGGAGGTAGACCGGTTTGCCATCTTTGACGGACATTTCATAGGTATTATCTCCACCCAGACGGTTGTTGAATGGCAAGATATAAGAGAAGGTCGGATCAAAGTTACCAGAACCAAATGGAATTTCATCATTGACATCGCCATTGCCATTGGCATCCTTATCCTTGAAGGCTTGTAAAACAGTCACCAATTCATCATAGGTTTCCGGCATCTTCAAGCCAAGGTTATCCAACCATTTCTTATTAATAAAGAGCTGGTTGCCGACGATTGGCCGCATTGGCAATTTCTTAGGCAGACTGTAAATATGACCATCTGGGTTGGTCACCATGGCTTTTAATTTTGGTTCTTTTTCAAAGGCCTTGTTCAAGTTTGGCATATTATCCTTGATCAAGTCTTCCAATGGAATGAACATGTTTTGGTTCTGAGCGATTTCAGAATCCGTGAAGGCATTGGATCCCAAGAAAGCGTCTGGTAAATCCCCACTGGCAACAAGGACAGATTTCTTATCCGACCAGTCTGCAGCCACCATGGTATCCCATTTGATCTTGATACCTGATTCCTTGGCTGAATCATCTAGAAAACCTTTGTGATAGTCTTCCCCCCAATCCGACCAACGAACGGTCGTGATCTTGAAGGTATTTCCATCATTCTTGTCATTGCTTGATTTATTTGTGGAAGCTCCACAAGCCGTCAAGCCAGCTAATGCAGCTGCTCCCAGGAGCAGATAGGCAAATTTCCTGTTTTTCATGATCTTCTCCTATTCTTTCAAGGCCCCTATCATGACACCTTGATTAAAGTATTTTTGGACGAATGGATACAGCATCATAATCGGTGCTGTTGAGATAACGATGGCTGCATATTTCATCATATCAGCCTTAATACGGAGGTCAGAAGCTACCTCCCCTGTTGCTTGCGATTGCAACATTTGATTACTAATTAAGAGACGGCGCAGGATCAGTTGTAGGGGTTGGAGATTTTCATTGGTCAAATAAATCAGGGCATTGAACCAAGAATTCCAGATCCCTACTGCTGTCCAAAGTCCAATAACGGCAATAATAGCCTTGGACAAGGGGAGCACGATCTTTCTGAAGTAATAAATGGTTCCGCAACCATCGATCTGGGCGGCTTCCCACATCCCTTCTGGAATACTATTGTTAAAGAAAGTTCGAGCTACAACGATATTGTAAGGAGATACTGCAAACGGTACGACCATTACCCAGAAGGTGTCGACCAAGCCCAATTGTTTAACTGTCAAATAAATGGGAATCAAGCCCCCAGAGACAAACATGGGAACGATAAAGAAGACACTGACCCATTTCTTAGCAAAGAGGTCCTTTCGCGACAAGGCGTAACCAGCCGGGATATTAATGACCAGGGCAACGATGGTCCCTACAACTGTGTAGAGGATAGTGTTGAGATAGCTCTTTAGAAACAAAGGTTGCTCAATCAAGCGTTGATAGCCATCTAGTCGCCATTCCCTCGGGATAAACCAAACCTTACCAGTTGCCACATCAGACGGATTACTGAAGGAGGCAATAATGACAAACCACAAAGGGTAGACAATCAAGAGAATCAAGCAAATCGCTAGACCATAGATAAAAATATCAAAGAGGATTTCTGACTTGGTCTTTCTTGCATGTTGAAACAATTTCACAATTTCTCCTCCTTTCTAGAATAATCCTGTCTTGGTATAGCGTTTCGCAAACCAGTTGACCGACAGTAAGATGATCAAGTTAACCAAGGTATTAAAGAGACCGATCGCTGTCGAATAACTATATTGGAAATTAATCATCCCCACTTTGTAAACATAGGTCGAAATGATTTCACTTCCTGCCAGATTGAGTGGATTTTGCAAGAGCAAGACCTTTTCAAAACCAACACTGAGTAGGCTTCCTGCTCTGAGAATCAAGAGAATCATCGCCGTTGGTAACAGTAAGGGTAAGTCAATATGACGGATTTTTTGCAATCGACTCGCCCCGTCCATGGTCGCTGCCTCATAAAAGGTCGGATCAATGGCCGATAGAGCGGCTAGATAGATGATACTATCCCAACCGATATGTTGCCAGACATCACTCCAGACATAGACACCTGCAAAGCTACCTGGTTTAGATAAGAGGGCAGGCATCTTTAAGCCAACCAATTTGAGGACATTGGCTAACAGTCCACTACTTGGGGAGAGAAAGAGAATAATCATCCCACACATGACCATGGTCGAGATAAAATGAGGCAAATAAGTCGTTACTTGAAAGATTTTTTTGAACTTGCCCACACGAATCTGGTTGCAAATAATGGCTAGAACAATCGGCAAGGGAAAACCAACCAGAATACTGTAAATAGAAATTTTCAAGGTATTCTTCATGGTTGTCGCAAATTGGAAGGATGAGAAGAACTGGTTAAAATACTTGAGACCAGCCCAAGGACTTCCAAATATCCCAGTAGCGGGAGAGTAATCTTTAAAAGCGATGACTAGACCCGCCATAGGGATATAGGCAAATAAAATCAATAAAATAATCGATGGCAGGAGCAGCACATATAAAGGAATATTTTTCTTAAATTTGCTCTGCTTCGCATTAACTTCGCTTTTCATAAGGCCCTCCTTTTCTTTCTCCTCTATTTTATAGGAATCTTTTCCATCTTTATAGAACTTTTTCGTGAATCTTCATCCACTTTTCCGTTTTCTCCACACAAAAACATGCACTTTCCCGATTTTTTTTACTTTACTATCGGTTTTGTTCATGAATCCGTTTTCAAATAGTGCTATAATATATGTGAGGTGCTCATTATGAAAGCTATTCACAGAAGTACACGAGATCACTCGATTCAATTTTTTTCGCGCCTACTCTTTCTCCTCTTAGTTGTCAATACCTTGATCAACCTTTTGATTGGTGGGATTAGCCGAAATTTTATTAAACACCAAAATATGCTCCATTTAGAGGACTCGATTCATATCTATGCGGATTCCTTAAATACAGAGCTTCACTCCGTTGAGCGTTTTATGTACAGTACCATTAGTCACAACGACTATTTGACAGAGCTCAATACTCCGCTTGATTTCACGGATTTTCATGAAAATCTAAAAAAATTGCAGATCGATTTTACGGAGTTTCAGTACCAGATGGATAGCCCCATTACCTTTTTCATAGAGACAAGAGATATCCCCCATTTTTTTAATGCTTCCAGTCTTCAACTGCCCTACCTGGACTATGTACAATTGAAAGATCATCTTAAGACCTATGACAAAGAAACAGACAAGACCAATCAAAAATGGCAACGAATCAGCCTGAACCAGCATGATTATCTCTTGAAATCCCTCCATTACAAGGGCAAGGCTATCTATGCCATCATTTCTACCCAGGATATTTTAAAACCCTTGCAAAAGCTCAATATTGGGAAAAAAGGGCGCTTATCCATCGATCGCCCCAACCAGATCCATGTTACAGATTCCGTCATTCAAGCCGATAGCAATCAAACCCACCTGCCTTTTGATCTGTATGTGACAGTTGATTACGGGGACGTTTTCCGTACAAATATCGTACTTGAAACCCTTCTCTCCTTGGTCCCTTTGATCATCGCCGTTCTCTCTACCATTCTGATCCTTTATATTCGTCAACGGATGATCCAGCCGATGAAACGACTCACCCAGCGTCTTTCTCAGCTAGATGCTGCTTCTACCAAGCTAGATGTGATCGAAGACCAAGGGATCTTAGAGATCGATCAGGCCAATCACAAGCTTAATCAGGTCCTGATCCACATGAAGGACCTTCAAATTCAAGCCTACCACGCGCAACTCAATCTCAAAAAAGTCGAACTCAATTACCTAAAAAATCAAGTCCGACCCCATTTTTACCTCAACATGCTCTCCATGATTCACAGCATGCTCCAGACCAAGGACTATAAGGAAATCGAGGAATTGACCAAGGTGACTTCCAACTACTTGCGTCACCTCTTTCAAGCCAATCAAGATTTCAATCGCTTAGCAGATGAAATCCAACATATCCGAAATTACCTAGAAATCCAGAAAATCCGCTATGGGGACAGCATCCACTTTGACCTGGACTGGGATCCACGTCTGAAAGATGCGGCTATTCCCCCTCTGCTTTTACAAACCTTTGTTGAAAATGCCATCAAACACGGCTTTTCTTTCCAAGATTCCTTCCACATTCAGCTATCCATTCATGAAGAAGCAAAGCAACGCCTTGCTATTTCCCTTCAGGATAATGGCCCTGGTTTTAGCTCCGCTATCTTACAAGATCTAGCAGATAAAAAATCCTTAGTCACAGAAGATGGCCACCACATTGGTTTGACCAATGCACGGGAGCGACTAGATCTCCTCTATCCAGATCACTACACGCTTCAATTTTCAAATGGATCCCAAGGAGGTGCCCGCATCCAACTGAGCCTTCCTTATGAACCCTACAAAGGAGACACACATGAATATCCTACTCGTTGACGATGATCGTTTTATCATTAAAGCCCTACAGGAAACCATCCATTGGGAAGCCTTGGGCATTGAGCAGGTATATACCGCCTCCAGTCTGAGCCAAGCCCAAGCCATCATTCAAAGCCACCCGATTTCCCTCATGATCAGTGATATCGAGATGCCACAAGGCAGTGGGCTAGATCTCCTAGCCTGGGTCCGGTCAGAAAAATATGACATTCAAACGATCTTCCTCACCAATTATGCTGATTTCAATTATGCTCAAAAAGCCATTGAACTCCAAAGTTTTGAATACTACCTCAAACCGATTGACCCCGACCGCTTAGAATTTATCATTCAAAAAGCCCTCAATAAGATCAAGCGCCACAAGAGTGCGGCCCAATTAGCACAACAAGGACAAAAAGAAGCTGAATTTTGGCATGACTACTTGCGAAAACCGCGTCCATCTCAAGCAGAACAGCTTCTTCACGAAGTGACAAAACGAGGCTATAGCCCCAAACCACATGAAGACTACTTCTTGGTCCTCATCACTCTCCACTTAATTGAAGAAGACTTTCACCCCAGCGTCCCTTCTTGGCGCTTGCAGCTCCGCCATTGTATCAAGGATCTCTCCCTGGATTTCCCTGTCCACTACTGCGCCCTCAGTAAAATCGAAAGCCAGACCGATCGCTACCTCTGCCTCTTCAAAAAGAATCAGACTACAGAGTGTGTAGACTTCCTAGAGGCTATCCAGCAGAAGATCCAGCAAGACTTAGACCGATCCTCTATCCTTCTCTATTCAGATGCTATTTCCCTTGAGACGCTCTTGATGAAGGCTCTGCAACTCTGCCAATACAGTGAAGAACAAGTCTTCCATTGGAACAGTATCCACTCCTATGCTTCTTTGGGTCCACAACCTCAAAAGCCCGCTCATCGGACATCGCTTACTTTTACAAATCAACTAGAGACGGAACAGCTTCTCCAAATCATCCATAGCTTAGAGACTCAAGATCGCATCCCGCTCTCAGCTCTGAGTGAACTCCAGCTAGACTGGACCCAGCAAATTGGGATTTATCTGGACAAGAACGGCATTCTCGCTCACAAGTTATTTCAAAACAAACACCATCAATTTCTCTTCGAACGGCGGTTTCATGCCATCGAAGCTTTTGAAGCCTATATCGGTGATTACTGGAGCTCTGCTCGCCATTATGTGATCGATCTAGAACACCAATCCAATCTCATCCAGCGGATCACCGACTACATCGACCACCATTACAAGGAAGATATCAGTCGCACCAAGCTGGCAGAGATGGTATTTCTTAGTCCAGATCATCTAGCAAGGATGTTTAAGCGCGACACCGGCGAAACCCTGGTGAAATACATCACCGATAAACGGATGGCTGCCGCAAAAGAGATGCTATCGCAAAGCGATACCCCCATTTACCAAGTCGCCCTCCAAGTAGGCTATGACAACTACTCCTACTTTACAAGGGCTTTTAAACAGAAGGTCGGCCTCTCCCCAGGAGATTACCGCAAGCAATGCCAAGAAGCCTTTTAAAATAAGAAAAAAACCTTTGAAAAAGGATTCCTTTTCAAAGGTTTTATTTTCTTTTCTTTCTGATTTCTTTTTCAATGGCACTAGCAATCTTCTCCACCATATAGGCCGTCTGGAGATTGCGTAAGATCAAGAGGGCCCAAAAACATGCAAAGAGCATTTGACCCGCCATGGTCGCTTCATTGAAAAAATAAGTCTCCATAGCAGTAAAGACTACTATCACTGCAAATTGTTTTCTATTCATAAAATTATTTTACCATGATTCAGTAAAAAATTCATGTATTAATCGTCTTGCAGGGTGATTTTATCGGATAAAAAGTGAAATTCCTCAGGGATGACACTTTCCTCTTCTTCCACCACTTCGGCTTTTTGCCCACGCGCCTTAGCCGAAAACTCTGCCCGAATTTGGGTCCATTCTTCCATCGAAACCGCTAAAATCTCTGGTGAGAAGCCAGCAGCATTGCTGAGGATATTTCCAAACATGGTATTGAGGTTGTCCCGCTTCATGGTCTGTTCAGCATTAAAGGCAGACTCAAAGGCTAAAATAGCGTGATTTTCATTGGCAGCGACCGGCTGGGATCCGATTAAGAGGGCCTTATCCGCACCTGCTAAGCTCTCGATAATTTCCCCCCAAGCGTTCTGAAGACGGATCAAGTTGGTCCGTGCCAACTCTGGGTTTTCAACCGCCTCTTGCAAGATCGCGTTGACCTTGTTTCGATCTGCACGGTAGCCCTTGCTCGACTTGGTTGGGCGAGCTACTGCTGGTTTTGAAGCAGGAAGACTGCTACCTGATTGCGCTAACTGTTGCTTGAGCTGTGCGACTTCCTTTTTTAAGTCTTGCAGCTGAGCTAGCACATTGGAAGGAACCTCCAGAGCAGCTGAGTTAGAAACTTGGCCTGTGCTTTCAGCCAATTTAATGGTCATCATTTCAGTATAGATACGCGGTTGCAGACTATTTTTGATATCCGCTAGACTAGTCGTCGCCTGGTCAATCAGAGCAAAAAGACGGGCTTGATCGGCTTCAAGATTCGCCGCAAACAAGTCACTAGCGTGAGTATTTTCTCCGCCTGTCTGGACAATCAAGAGATCTCTCAGATATTGAAGTAAGTCCGTGACGAAACGCGCCATATTCTTTCCGTTATCAAAGATAATCGCCATCTGATCCAGCGCCGCTGTCGCATCATGAGCCAGGATGGCAGCCACGTACTGATCGAGCGCAGCTAGACTGATGGAGCCTGTAATCTCTTCTGCGATTGCTGTCGTCAATTCACTACCCGCAGTCAAACTCAGAGCTTGGTCCAAAATGGACAAGGCATCCCGCATCCCACCTTCAGCGCGCCGGGCGATGATCTGAACAGCGTCTACTTCATAGGCAATGCCTTCTGTAGCTAAGATGCTTTCCAAATGATGAACGATATCCGGCAGTTTGATGGATTTGAATTCAAAGCGTTGCACCCGTGACAGGATGGTGGCTGGAATCTTGTGTAACTCCGTTGTTGCAAGGATAAAGACCACATTCTCTGTCGGCTCTTCCAGCGTCTTCAACAAGGCATTAAAGGCCCCTGTTGAAAGCATATGGACCTCATCGATAATGTAGACCTTGTGCTTGGCTAGACTCGGAGCATAGGTCGATTTGTCGCGAATATCGCGAATTTCATCGACCCCATTGTTGGACGCCGCGTCGATCTCAATGACATCTTCTAGGCTCCCATTGGTAATGGATTCACAGATATAGCAGTCGTTACAAGGCTCCCCATTGACTTGATTAGGACAGTTCATAGCCTTAGCAAAGATCTTGGCCACACTCGTTTTCCCAGTTCCACGAGGTCCAGAAAAGAGATAGGCATGGCTGATTTTGTCCTGCTCGACGGCCTGCCTCAATGTCCGTGCCACCACTTGCTGGCCGACCAATTGACCAAAGGTCTGGCTACGGTATTTCCGATATAAAGCTTGATACATTAGTTCTTAACTCCAAACATCTTAAAGTCCCAGTTTGTCTTTTCGATCAAGAGAGCGACAAACTCTTCCAAATACTCTTGATCCAGCTGATCGTAGTCAGAGACGCATTCTGAGTCCAGGTCTAAAACCCCAAGGAGCTGGCCGGCCTTGACCATAGGCACCACAATTTCACTCATAGCCCGACTATCACAGGAAATATAGTTGGCATGTTGGCGGACATCATCGACAATCATGGTTTCTTGCTTCTGGGCCGCTTCTCCACAAACACCCTTTCCAAGTGCGATGTGGACACAAGAGACGCCACCTTGAAAGGGTCCCAAGATCAATTCTGACTGGTCATACAAATAAAAACCCGCAAAGACAGAACGAGGTAGGGCTTGATTTAAGAGAGCACTGGCGTTAGACAAATTGGCTAAGGCATTGCTTTCACCTGTTAAGAGAGCGTCTAACTGTGCCAGTAAAAGTTGGTATTGTGATTCTTTTTCCGAATGTTTCATACCTTTCATTATACCAAATCTTTGCCCAAAAATTAAGCTTCAAACAGCGAAAGAAAAGAGAGTGGGACAGAAATCGGTCATTCGTTAGAATTCGATTTCGTCGTCCCGCCTCCGCACAGTTGAGTAGGGCTGTAACAGCTGATGAAATCAGCGTAGTAGAGCCCACTCAACCACTGCGTCTTGCTCGACAATCCAAAGATAATTGAGAGGCTAGGACTTTTGTCCCAGCCTCTGGAATATAGATAAGTTCTCTTAAAAACTTTCCTTAGGTGAGGACGGACGTCAGAAAGTTTCAATATATTCTGGATTCATTTTAAAAATGAAATTTCAGTTTTATTTCTTTGCAAAATCATTTAACTTATTTTTTAAAATCATTTTATCTATTCATGTCGTCGATTGAAGTGAAAGACTTCAAAATATTGAATGGCCCGGTAGATTAAAAAGATGGTCAAGATGATGGCCACCAGCCAAATCGTCTTTAGTCCATAAAACTGGATCAAGTAGGTCGAAAAGATGGCCCCACAGACGAAACTCCCGATCAGGCAGGTCATAAAGATGGCTTCCCAGAGGAATTTCATCTCCCTGTCTCTAACAAAATCTCCATAAGCTACCATGGTTTTCTTGAGATTTCCGGTCATAAAGGAGTGGTTGTAGGCATAGCCATCTACTTCTCCAAATGAGGTCGCTACGATTCCCAAACTCAGGCTAAAAAAAGGCACGATGAAGACATTTTTTACCGATGCTGGTAAAAATCCCGTCACCAATGTCGTGAGGATAAAGGGCACCAGGGTACTCAAGCGCCAGACTGAATTGTCAATCAAGCGACGTAAAACCGTCATCAAAAAGATTCCCAGCATAAAGGCCAGCATCGTGGCTAACTTCACTTCTACATCTGAGATCTGCTGGCCAATCAAACCAACCGATAGAAAGACCACATTTCCCGTCTGGCCTGCCGCCAAGGTCCCACCCCGACAAATAAAGGTATAAGCATCTGAAAAACCAGCACACATGGTCAATAAACAAGCGAACGCCTTGGTCCGCGAATGAAACTCCCTTTTCATTTCCATTCTCCCTAAGAAAAAGAGGGAGTGATACAGAACGTTCCCAAACGTCACGAGTACCACCCCCGCAAGGCTGATCCAGAAGTCTTCCAAGCTTAAATAGCAAAATCAGCCACTGCGTTATTCCGTCACTCCTCCTATCCGTAGACACTTGGTGACCAGTTGCCCTTCTTCTCTCTTTTTTTATTTTCCCTCACGCGCTTCGTTGAGGATTTTTTCAATCTTGGTTGTGATCAAATCAATCGCTACCGTGTTGGTCACTCCTTCAGGAATGATCACGTCCGCATAGCGCTTAGTTGGCTCAATGAACTGATGGTACATGGGCTTCACCACTCCAAGGTACTGCTCAATAACGCTATCGAGACTCCGTCCACGCTCCTCCATATCGCGCTTGATCCGGCGAATGATCCGCACATCATCATCCGTATCAACGAAAATCTTGATGTCCATCAAGTCCCGAAGACGCTTGTCTTCAAGAACTAAGATTCCTTCCACGATGAAAACATCTTGTGGTTCCTGACGATAGGTCTTGCTGCTGCGCGTATGTTCAGCATAGTCATAAGTTGGAATATCTACCGGACGACCCTCCAAGAGTTCATTGATCTGCGCAATCATCAAGTCCGTATCAAAGGCAAAAGGATGGTCATAGTTAGTCTTGATCCGCTCCTCAAAGGTCAAATGACTTTGGTCCTTGTAATAAGAATCATGCTCAATCATGGCAATCTTTTCATTCGGAAAATTGGCCAAAATGGCACGAGACACACTGGTCTTTCCACCACCAGAACCACCAGTAACACCAATAATAATAGGTCTATTTTGCATTTTCTACTCCATTACCTCTAGTCGTCTGAGAAGAAATAGACATCTCAGATACATCTTATCCATTTTACCATATTTTTGCCTAGACATGAATAGTTTTTCAGTCAGAAATTTGGAAACAAAAAGGACCTTGCGGTCCTTTCATTATTTCACTTTTTCTAATTTTGCGGCAAATTCATTACCACCACGTAAGACAAGTATATTTTTTCCACCGTTGACAGGTACGAAACAATAATTTGAATTAGCTTGTATATAGACTTCCTTAGCGCTCTTCACTTGATAGCCTTCTGATTTCACCGCTTCTTGAATTACTTCAAATGTGTGTTCGATCTCTTCTTTAGAAGTCGTGTCTCCATCATACTTTTCTGAATCAGCTAGAGAATAGAATGCGTAAGCCTTGCTATCGTAATACTTATCACTAATAATTCCATGATCTGAAATCTGAACAGTTGTATTATTCCCTTCTGTCACATTCTTCCATTTTCCAACCATGGCCTTTGGTGTTTCAACCTTGTGATAGACCAAATTTTCTTCAAAGTTTCCTTTGTACGACTTATAAGTTTTCAAGTCGAATAAATCATTTCTTAAAATAATATTGCTTCCGTCTTTTTGGAGCAAGTTATAGCGTGTGTTTCCACCAGACTTAATAACAACTATTTCTGTCGTCTTCAGGTTAAATTTCTTATCGACATCCGCAAGTGAATGCAAGTCCGTTGCATTCAACAAAGAAAGTGCTGTATTAAATTCTTTTTTCGCTTCATTGTCCTTGAGAACCTTTTTGATGGTCTCATCGCCATTGACTCTTTGTTTCTTTCCGCTTAGTTCATAAGTGACCGGACTTGAATCCGTATCTCGCAACCAAACGCCATCTAGACTTGGTCCACCTGAAAAGAAAAAGAACCAAGCAAAAGCAATCACTGCGACAAGTCCTCCAACTGCGCCCCCAATCTGTGTTTTTTTATTGAATTTTTTCGGTCTTGGAACAGGTTGCAAGGTTTTCGCAGATGGTTGTGGTTGGACAAATGCTGTCTGCTCTTGTGAAAGAGGTGCGCTAGGTGCAACAGGTGCTTCTTGAGCAGGAGACTGCGCTTCAGTTGCTGGAGCTGGTGCCTCAGTTGTTGGAGTCGGCGCTTCTTTGCGCTCTACGACAAACTCCCCTTTTTCACGCGCTTCTTGAAATTCTTGCATACTCGGCTTACGACCATTGATCGCTTCAAAGTATTCAACCCAATCTTTTTGATTCATCATATCCCCCTTATTGATTCATCATAAAAACTAACCATATTATACCACAAATCCATGGTTAATTTTATGATTTTCAGAAAATAAAAGAAAAGTCCAAGTAGTTTTTCTACTTGGACTTTCTTCCTTATTTCAAAACTTCTTGTGTCTTCGCGTAGTTGGCTTCTACAGCTTCTTTTTCAGCTTTCCACCAGTCTTGGTGATCTGTGTACCACTTGATGGTATCTTCCAAACCTGCTTCGAAGTTTGTGAATTGTGGTTCCCAACCTAATTCTTCACGCAATTTGGTTGAATCGATGGCGTAACGCAAATCATGACCAGCACGGTCTGTGACACGGTCGTAAGCATCTTTTGGTTGACCCATTTTTTCAAGGATGAGTTCAAGCACTTCCTTGTTGTTCTTTTCACCATCAGCACCGATCAAGTAAGTTTCACCGATACGGCCTTTAGTGAGAATAGCCCATACACCCGTTGAGTGGTCGTTAGTGTGGATCCAGTCACGGACGTTCTTCCCTTCACCATATAGTTTTGGTTTGATACCAGACAAGATATTGGTAATTTGACGTGGGATGAATTTTTCGATGTGTTGGTATGGTCCGTAGTTGTTTGAACAGTTAGAAATGGTTGCCTTAACACCGAAGGAACGGACCCAAGCCTTCACGATCAAGTCTGAAGCAGCCTTGGTTGATGAATAAGGGGATGATGGGTTGTATTTGGTTTCAGCAGTGAATTTTTCACCAGGACCTTCACCATGTCCAGGAAGATCTTCACGCAATGGAAGGTCCCCATAGACTTCGTCTGTTGACACGTGGTGGAAACGAATATCGTACTTGCGAGCCGCTTCCAAAAGTGTGTATGTACCGATGAAGTTTGTGTGGATAAATGGTGATGGGTCGTTCAATGAATTATCATTGTGACTTTCAGCCGCGTAGTGAACAATCGCATCAGCCTTAGCAGCCAATTTATCAACCAATTCAGCGTCAGCAATGTCACCCACGACCAATTCAACACGGTCCCCAAGGATTTCTTCAATATTGGCACGGTTACCAGCGTAAGTGAGCTTGTCAAGGACAGTCACATGCACGTCTGGATGATTGTTGTAGACATAGTGTACGAAGTTTGAACCGATGAAACCAGCGCCACCGGTTACGATGATGTTTTTGTATTCAGTCATTTTTTCTCCAAAAAATTGTTTTTTCTTAATAGTTCCTTAAATCAATCTTTTTTTTAGCTTTCCTTAGGTGAGTACGGACGTCAGCGAACTTCGAAGAAGTTCCATGACTAAGTTTTGAGCCTAGTGTCTCAAAACTTCCGAGCACCTGAAACACAATGGTTCAGGTGCTTTTCTCACGGCGGAAAGCTAAGCATATAGCTCGCTTCGCTCGTTTATAGCAAAGCTAAAAACTATATAATAATTTTCTTGATTGTTTTAAGAGCTTCATTTTTACAAATCCTCTGGTTTGAGGGGTTTAACGTCTTTGAGTAATGGGTGATTCTTGTCAGCTTCTGAAACTTCTACTTCTTCCAAGTTTTCCCATTGGATGTCTAGGCTTGGGTCTGCGTAATTAACAAATGCATATTTTGGCTTGAGCTCCAGTGCCCAGTAGTCATTAACCAAGTATGTATAGGCAACTTTGTCTGTCAAAACTTGGAACCCATTCGCTACACCGCGAGGGACGAAGATGCCTTTTGAAGCATCGATCACGGTTTGGTAGGTGTTCCCAAAGGTCTCACCTTCACGAAGGTCTACCCAAGTACCGAGAACCTTTCCTTCATCTGCTACAGAGATGTACTTGTCCCAAGGTTCTGCATGCAAGCCACGCAAGACATTCTTACGAGAGAATGAAATGTTATTTTGCAACTTGCCTTCCGCAAAGAAGCTTTCTGGAAAACCAAGAGGAAGCATCTTCTCTTTTTGGAAGTTTTCCTTGAACCAACCACGGTTGTCCCCACGAACTGGAATATCAAACTCCATCAAACCTGGGATCGCTTCAATCTTGCGGGCTGCTAATTCTTTCTCGAAAAATTGTTCTGTCATTAAGCTTCTCCAATCAAACGGAGCAAATATTGTCCGTACTCGTTTTTCTTCAGAGGTTGAGCCAATTCATAGACTTGCTCTTTAGTAATATAGCCCATACGATAGGCAATTTCCTCAAGGTTAGCTACTTGGACATTCTGAAGACGTTGAACAGTCTCGATATATTGAGAAGCCTGCAAGAGACTTTCATGAGTTCCTGTATCCAACCAAGCAAAGCCACGGCCCATGAGCTCAACAGAGAGATCTCCACGCTCCAAATATGCCTTGTTGACATCGGTGATTTCAAGCTCTCCACGAGGACTTGGTTTGATGTTTTTGGCAATCTCTACCACATCATTGTCATAGAAGTAAAGACCAGTCACCGCAAAGTTTGATTTCGGATGTTCTGGTTTTTCTTCGATAGAGATGGCATTCATATCCGCGTCAAACTCTACCACACCAAAGCGTTCCGGATCTTTGACTTGGTAACCAAAGACAGTCGCTCCTTTTTCCTTCGCTTCTGCCCGTTGCAACATCTTGGTTAAGCCGTTTCCGTGGAAGATATTGTCCCCAAGGATGAGGGCAACATGATCGTCACCGATAAAGTCTTCTCCGATGATGAAGGCTTGCGCCAAGCCATCTGGACTTGGTTGCTCTGCATAAGAGAGAGAAATTCCTAGTTCAGAACCATCTCCAAGAAGCTCTTCAAAACGAGGTAGGTCTTGAGGCGTCGAGATGATCAGGATATCTTTGATCCCAGCCAACATAAGGGTTGACAGCGGATAGTAGATCATTGGTTTGTCATAAATGGGCATCAACTGCTTAGAAGCCGCACGTGTCAATGGATACAAGCGAGTTCCTGAGCCCCCTGCTAAAATAATACCTTTCATAATGTTAGGCCTTTCTACGTAGTCATTACCCTTATTTTATCATGTTTATATAAAAAAGTCACCTTGCATTTGTGTTACAAGGTGATGACAGGTTATCCCAAACCGACGTCTAGGATCATCATAATGACAAAGCCAACCATGAGACCAAGGGTCGCAACGTCTGTGTTGCCATTTGTCTGGGAATCTGGGATCAACTCTTCAACCACTACGAAGATCATCGCCCCTGCCGCAAAAGAAAGGGCATAAGGCAAGATGGCTGTCATGGATAGGACTGCCACAGCTCCTAGGAGGGCTCCGATGGGCTCGACGATGGCTGACATAGATCCCCAATAAAAGGCATTGAGACGGGATTTTCCATCCGTCCGGATTGGGATTGAAAGAGCAGCCCCTTCTGGGATATTTTGCAAGCCAATCCCAATGGCCAGGCCAACCGCCCCGATAAAGGCTTCTGGACTTGGATTGCTAGCCAGAGCTCCAAAGGCTACTCCGACTGCTAAGCCTTCTGGAAAATTATGAATGGTAATGGCGAGAAAAAGGAGGATTGTTTTAGACAACTTCTTCTCCCGCGGCGTATGGATACTCTCAGCCTCATCAATCTCCTTCGTCATATGAAGGAGAGGGACGATGGCGTCGATCAAACGGAGGAAAAAACCTCCAGCTAAAAAACCGATAGCCGCTGGCAACCAAGCCAAGCTCCCATAGGAGAGTTTTCCACATACTCAATCGACGGTTGCAAGAGGGACCAAAATGACGCCGCAATCATGACCCCTGCCGCAAAGCCCATCATGATGTCCAGTAACTTACGACTGATATGCTTGAAGAAAAAGACGATGGCTGACCCGACAATGGTACAGCCCCATGTAAACAATCCTGCGAGAAAGGCCTGTAAGACCACGGATTGCGATTGAAACCAATTCATAACAACTCCCATTTTCTCGATGATTCACTTCTTCTATTCTACTATTTTTAGCCAAATTACGGAAGGTCTTTCGAAAAAAAGAGAGTGGGACAGAAATCGGTAATTCGTTAGAATTCGATTTCGTCGTCCCACCTCCGCACAGTTGAGTAGGGCTGTAAAAGCTGATGAAATCAGCGTAGTAGAGCCCACTCAACCACTGCGTCTTGCTCGACAATCCAAAGACAGTTGAGAGGCTAGGACTTTTGTCCCAACCTACTTCTTCACATACTGTTCAACTGGATAATCTGCTGGATCTAAGCGCAGATTTCCTCCTACCACGAGTTGGGCTAGGTGCCAACCAATGAGGGGACCTGTTGTGAGGCCAGACGAACCAAGTCCACTAGCGACATAGAGACCTGCTTGATCGGGAACAGCTCCCCAGAACGGTGAAAAGTCACTGGTGTAGGCCCGCGTACCCACGCGCTCCCCGATAACTTCCGCTTGAGCGAGTTCTGGATAGTAGGCCAAGGCTTCTGTTTCCATCTGATTTAACAAAGCCTGATTCACTGTCAGGTCAAAGCCCATCTCATTTTCATGGGTGGCTCCCATACTGATCTTACCCTTCTGAAAGGGAATGATATCCAGCTCTCCTTCCGGCATGACCACTGGATAATCAGCAATATCTCGGTCTAGCTGATAATCCCTCAACTGTCCTTTTTGAGGACGGACATCAACTTGGTAGCCAAGTGGCTCGAGCATTTGACCCAACCAGGCTCCTGTTGCCAGGATGACTTTGTCATAGCTTTCTCCTGCTATCTGAAAACCATCCTCTGTAATAGCCAAAGCAACCTCTTCCTGGATCACTCGTGCGCCACTTGCCTTCAGAAGAGTTTCTGTCAGAAGAGCTCCTTCTACATGGGCTCCACCTGAGGCATAAAGGAGCTGTTCAAAGCCTTGTAGACCTGGGAATTGTTGGCACACTTCTTCTTTGTTTAAAATCGCTAAGTCTCCGATCAAGGGAGATTCTTCCCGACGACTCAGTGCCAACAGATAAAGTTCGTCTAATTTGTCCTCCTTTTTCTTGAGGAGATAGACGCCGGTCTGCTGGTAAAAATCTGTTTTAATTCCGTCCTTGGCCAGGTCCTCTACCAATTCTTGGTAGAAATCAGCCCCCAGACGAGCAAGACGATACCAAGCCTTATTCCGCCGTTTAGAAAACCAGGGACTGATAATACCTGCTGCTGCCTTGGTTGCTTGGCCGACTCCATGGTCATAGACGGTCACATCCACCTGTGCTTCTTTAGATAAATAATAGGCTGCAGTGGATCCCACGATCCCTGCACCGATAATGGCAACTTTCATCATGACCCCTTAGATATGATAAAAAGGATTGGTGCTGGCTTGACTGCCAATCACTTCAATCTCCCAGGCTTCCTCAGCCTTCCACTGATTGAGCTTTTCTACTAGTTTTGACACAAAGAGAACTTCGATATGGTGACCTGGGTCCAAGGCCAAGAGCCCATCGCTCAGCATGTCCTGAGCCGTGTGGTAGTAGATATCTCCTGTGATATAAACATCTGCTCCCTTGGCGAGAGCATCCTTGTAAAAGGACTGGCCACTTCCTCCACAGATTGCGACATGCTTGATAACCCGATCCAAATCCGCCTGATCATAACTGACTATGCGCAAAGCATCTAAGCCAAAGGTTTCTTTAACCTTGCTAGTCAACTGTCCAAAGGTTTGAGTAGCTACCCGACCGATGCGACCAATTCCGAGCCCTTCTCCCGTCATACTGAGGGGTTCTGTATCTTCAATGTCCAAGAGCTGGCAGAACCAATCGTTGAGACCATCTGGAACAATGTCAATATTGGTATGGCTGACGTAGACTGCGATATCATGCTTGATCAAATTGATATAGATCTGATTTTGAGCCCGATCAGCTACCAAATCCTTGATGGGACGGAAAATCGGCGCGTGCTTGACGATGATCAAGTCCACCCCATGAGCGATAGCTTCCGCCACCGTCTGCTCGCGGATATCTAAGGCCACCATGACCTTATGGATGTCTTTTTGCAAAGTGCCGACCTGTAGCCCACGGACATCTCCGTCCATGGATAGTTCCTGAGGACAGTAGGCTTCATAGCGTTTGATGACTTCACTTGCTAACATGTAGAACCTCCTTGATTTGTGAGATGCGCTCTTCTAACGATGCTCTGGCCGATTGATTTTCAGCTGGGACCTGCTCCAAGGCAAAGGCTAATTTCTCTACTTCCTTGGACCACTTTTGGACAAAGGCTGGAGCTTGTTCCCGCATCAAATAGGGACCAAAACGCAGTTCCTTGGCTGTCAACTCTTGAGAACCCTGTTCCACCACGAGGATCTCATAGAACTTCTCATTTTCTTCCAAGATCGCTTCATCAACAATGTGGAAATCATGGTCGACTAACCAAGCCCGCAGTTCATCTTCACGATTATTGGGCTGTAGGACCAAGCGAGAGACATTGGCTAATTTCTCAAGACCTGCGGCTAGGATGTCTGCAATCAAGCGTCCTCCCATACCAGCAATGGTGATACAGGAAATGCCGTCTGCTGGTTCAAAGGCAGCCAAACCATTGGCCAGGCGGACCTCAATCTTGTCCTCTAAACCATTATCGGCGACATTTTGGAGGGCAGATTGATAAGGCCCCTCTACCACTTCACCAGCAATAGCAGCCTCAATCTTGCCTTCTTGTAAGAGGGCGATTGGCAGATAAGCATGGTCACTCCCCACGTCCAACAGACGAGCTCCAGCTGGGACGAAGCTAGCCACCAAGTCCAATCGATTTGATAATTTTGTAAATTCCATGTGCTACTTTCTATACTTTTATTCCACCCTTTAGTATACCATGTTTGCACCATTAAAAAAAGGCGCAACGGCGCCTTGTCTATTATGGAAAGGTATTACTTTAGACTTTCCTTAGGTGAGTCCGGACGTCAGCGAACTTCTTCAAAGTTCCATGACTAAGTTTTGAGTCTAATGTCTCAAAACTTCCGGGCACATGAAACTTATACGTTTCATGTGCTATACTCACGGCGGAAACTCTCGCTATCATCCTCAACAAGCCGATATTAGACTTTAGTCAATTTCCTTATAGTCTACTTCCAAGCCTCGTTGCACTGCTGGGCGATTGGCAATTTTCTCTGTCCAAGCTTGCAGATGCTTATATTCCTTCACATCTAAGAAAATTCCTGCACGGTCCCAGACCTTGTCTTGGGCTAGACGGCCATACCAAGACCAGATGGCGATATCTGCAATGGTATAGTCATCTCCTGCGATATAAGGTTTAGTGGCCAGTTCCTTGTCCAGTAGGTCCAATTGACGTTTGGCTTCCATGGCAAAGCGGTTGATGGCATACTCGATTTTCTCCGGCGCATAGTGGAAGAAATGACCAAAGCCTCCCCCTAGAAAAGATGCTGCACCCGTCTGCCAGAAGAGCCAGTTGAGCACTTCTGTCCGTTTAGCCCGATCAGTCGGGATTAATTTTCCAAATTTCTCTGCTAGATACAGGAGGATATTGGCTGATTCAAAGACACGAATGTCTTGATCGCCTGATTGATCTAACATGGCCGGAATTTTCGAGTTAGGATTGATGGCTACAAAGTCACTTCCAAACTGATCTCCCTCGCCAATCTTGATCCGATAAGCGTCATAGCCTGCATCCACTCCCAGCTCTTTGAGTTCCTCCAACATAATGGTGGCCTTGATCCCATTGGGTGTTGGAAGGGTATAGAGTTGGAAAGGCTGGTCGCCTTTTGGAAGGGTTTGTTCAAAGCGGGCACCTGCTGTTGGTTGGTTCAAGCCACCCCAGGCTCCTCCCATTTGGCTCGGTGCTTCCCATACTTCTGGTAATTGATAATCTGACATCTCTTTTCTCCTTTGTCTATGTTACTACTAGCATATCAAATCCAATCGCTAGTTTCAAAAATCTGCTACGCTGGCTTTACTTGACTTTTCTTGGCAAAATGATAGTATAGAAAAAATACATTTTGAAGGAGAAAAAACATGTCCACGATCGACTTTCATAGTTTGGCAAAGACAGAACTACACTGCCACTTAGACGGTTCCTTGTCTCTTCCGACCATTCGCCAATTGGCAGCCATGGCCAATATTGACCTCCCTGCTAGCGATGAGGAGCTCAAGCACCATGTCACTGCACCTGCCCACTGTGAGAATCTTTTGGACTATTTGGAGGCCTTTGACTACATTCGCCCTCTCCTTCAAACCAAGGAAGCCTTGACCCTTGCTGCTTACGATGTGGCCAAGCAAGCTGCTTTGGAAAATGTCGTCTACATTGAGGTTCGTTTTGCCCCAGAATTGTCCATGGACCAAGGGCTCACTGTTCCAGAAACAATCGATGCTGTCTGTGAAGGACTGCGCCAAGCCCAGGATGAATTTGGCATTGTTGCAAAAGCCTTGGTCTGTGGCATGCGCCAGTCCGATCAAGAAGTCACATCTCGCATTCTTGCAGAAGCCAACCAAGTTAGTGATCAGGATTTTGTTGGTTTTGACTTTGCCGGGGATGAGCACAACTACTCTCCAGAAGATATTCGACCTCTAATTGAGCAAGTCAAGAGTTACCATCGGCCCATGACGCTTCACGCAGGTGAGTGTCATTGCCCACACTTTGTTGCCCAATCGATTGCATTTGGTATCAAACGCAATGGCCACGTGACAGCTCTATCTCATGAACCGGACTTACTCCAATCCTTTATTGAAAATGGGGTCACTGGTGAACTCTGCTTGACCAGCAACTTACAGACAAAAGCAGCACCGAATATAGAAGATTTTCCTTATTTGAAGATGAAGGCGGCCGGAGCTCGGATCAGTATCAATACCGATAACCGGACTGTATCTGATACCGATCTTACCAAGGAATATGCCCTCTACCATCAGCGCTTCCAAACCAAGGAAACTGACTTTTACCAGCACAATGTCGATGCCATCCAGGCTTCCTTTGCTAGTGAAGAGGAAAAACAAGAACTCCTTACCAAACTAAAAAAAGCCTACGCGGACTATCTATAAACAAAAAATGCTAGCAATATATGACTGCTAGCTTTTTGAATGGTTAAAAAATATTTTTTCAATTAAGAACCTATTTGTTTCAGTAAAAGTAATGTCTTATTTTTATATTATTCAAGTATAAACTAAAAATTTTCCGCCGTGAGAAAAGTGCCTGAAACGTAATTGTTTCAGGCACTCGGGAGTTTTGAGACCTTAGGCTCAAAACTAAGTCATGGAACTTCTTCGAAGTTCTCTGACGTCCTTAATCACATAAGGAAAGTTTCTAGGAAAACTTTACCTTCCTTCTGCAGCTAGCACTCAATTAAGTACTAGTTTTTTTAATCCTTCCACAAATCCATGGCCTTCAAGAAATCGTCTGAAACGGTCACATTGCGTGGGTTGGCTTGCTCGCGTTCTTGTAGTTTCGCCTCTACTTGGGCCAGGCTGTTGATGCCTTCACTGCGCCAGTTTCGCAAAATAGCTTGGATATATTTCCAGTGAGGCTTGCCGTTAAAGACAGCTTCTCGTAGGGCTGCCTTGATCACGTCTGGATCTGTCTGATCCTCGCGCACAGTCTTGGTCAAGTCTTCAATCTCAAAAGGTGTCAAGAGTCGTCCCAGTTCTTGTTGGAAGGTTTCCACCAAGTCCTTGATGACATTTCCCTTGGCAGGAGCACTCTGTGTCTTCCCTTGTGTCTGAGCCTCTAAAATTTCATCCAAGCGTTCCAGGGCAATGGTCGCATCAAAGATGGCTTCAATCTCGCCATTGAGCTCAATAGTCCGGTATTGGAGGAGTCCCTTGGTGGTCAAATTGGACATGATACGATTGACCTCTGTCACGGTTTTTCCTAGATGACTGGCAATCTGATTGGGAGTCAAGGTCTCTTGACCGGTCGTATTTTGAAGGAAGAAAAACTGCCAAACCAAGTAATCATCTGCTTGGTCGAACAATTCATGATAATGAAAAAGCAAGGCACTCGGAAGAACCAAGTTGCCATACTTAAATGCTTGTGAATATGTCATAATTCCCCTTTATAGGTAACCATAAAATGAAATATCTTTTTCCAATTCTTCCAAGCGGTAAGGTGTTTCTTGATAAACCGCATAGTTGATCCAATTACTAAAGAAGGTCGTTGCAGCTAGATTCCAACGAATGCGAGGCTCTGTATTAGCGTCATCCCCATCAAAGTAATTCTTGGGAACGTCCGGATCCAAGCCCGCCTTGACATCTCGGTGGTATTCTTTTGCCAGTGTATCGCGATCATATTCCAGATGGCCAAAGCTATAGACCTCACGCATGTCTGGACTAGCAATGATGGAAAGTCCAACTTCATTTCCCTGAGCGATCACTTGAAGATTGCTCTTTTCAAGGACTTCCTTCAAAGGAATATCTGTATAGCGAGAATGAGGGGCAAGGAAGCGATCGTCAAATCCTCTCATGAGCAGACTATCAGGACGCACCACTGCTTGGTCATAGATACCGGATAGCTTGTCACAGAGCTCTACTTTTTGAATCCCGTAGCGGTGATACAATCCAGCCTGGGCTCCCCAACAAAGGTGTAAGGTAGAAAAAACATGACGCTTGGCCCATTCAAAGACCTGGGTTAATTCTTCCCAGTAGTCCACTTCCTCAAAGTCCATCTTTTCGACAGGCGCCCCCGTCACAATCAAGCCGTCATAGTAATTATCCTTGATATCCTCAAAAGTCTTGTAAAAACTCTCCATATGCTCGGCCGCTGTATTTTTAGACTTATGGCTCGCCATATAGAGGAAATCTACATTGATCTGCAAGGGCGTATTGGCCAGGAGGCGTAGCAGTTGAGTCTCAGTTGCTTCCTTAGTCGGCATGAGATTCAAAATCAGAACATTTATAGGACGAATATCCTGGTGAGTTGCTCGAACATCATCCATAACAAAAATATTTTCTGAACGAAGAATATCTACTGCAGGTAATTTTTTATCTAGTGTAATTGGCATAAAAAGCTCCCATCGTGCAAGTTCTTAACTAACATTATATGATAGGAGCTTATAGTTTTCAATTATGGTTTTTCTGTATCCAGTTATAGTATTAGACTATATTAGTAATGCATCAAGACTTTGTAGTCGTAATCGCCGATCGCTTCGCGACCTTTCAATTCATCCAACTCGATCAAGAAGGCACACCCTGCAACGATCCCACCGAGTTTTTCGATCATTTCGATGGTTGCTTTCACCGTACCACCAGTCGCCAAGAGGTCATCAACGATAAGGACGCGTTGACCTGGTTTGATGGCATCTGCGTGCATGCAAAGGGTATCAACACCGTATTCTTTTTCGTAGTCAGCAGAGATGACTTCACGTGGCAATTTACCAGGCTTACGAACAGGCGCAAATCCAATTCCCAACTCAAAAGCGACCGGACATCCAACGATGAACCCACGCGCTTCAGGACCAACGATCATGTCGATTTTCTTATCCGTTGCGTATTGAACGATTTCACGAATCGCATAACTATAAGCATTGCCATCTGCCATCAAAGGGCTGATATCACGGAAGGTAATTCCTTCTTGTGGATAGTTTTCAATGCTTGCAATGTAATCTTTTAAATTCATGGTTAACTTTCTTTCATAAAAAATTTTTTACATTCCATTATATCATGAATTCTACTAACTTGCATCATTTTTTGCCAAATCATTTTCCCAAGCTCCCGCGTCAAAAGCAAAAATCCCACATCCGAAAAATGATGTGGGATTAGATCCGAAAAAAACTTACTATTCTTCTATCAATTTATTGTACTCGATTTTCATATCTCCCAAGTTTTTCAGGGAATATCGGGAGCTTCCATTTTTGAACCAGGTGCCAAGGATGTATTGTTCAGCGACTTTCTTACTTTGCTTCTTCAACCAAGTCCGGTCTTTGCCATAGGCGGCAAGTTTTTTTAGAAAATCACTACCCTCTACTTCTTGATCATCCGCATAAAGATAGACTTCTTCTTGAATCAATGCTCTTTTTTAGAATTGTATTTGAACATCATACGAACCGATACATTTTCTTTTAACTGATATTTATACCTATAAACCCATTCCGAACTGTTTCGAAACATCATGACGGACAGGTCTTCTTGTCCCCCAACGATTTTATCTGAATAGGGATACATTTGAAATCCTTCATCTTCTTTCCAGATGCGATCACTTCCTATCGTTTCTGTAAATGGCTTGTACATCACATAGCGCATCCATCCACCATTTTCGGCATAGTTGATTTCTTCTATGGGATTCTTGAGACTCAGGTAGATTCCCAACCAATAAAGAGCTAAAAGCAGGAAGGGACTGAGCCAGAGGAATTTTTTTAGATGTTTTTTCATGAGGCCTGTCCTGTCAGATAGTCGTAGATTTCGCGAACCGTTCCAAGAGCCATCAACTCCTGCTCTTTCACCGTTTGTTTGAGGTTTTGGTAGATGCTACTTTCTGCGATTTCGCGTTTTTCTGCTTCTTTATTGACCTTCATGATGCCATTTTCAATGGTCACAAAGCCCAGTTCTTGGAAGATCTGAATCATTTTGACCAAGAGGATCTGCTGAATCTTGAGATAAGCTGCTAGGTCTTTGAGTTTGTAGCGGACATCAAACTCTGGGTACTGGTAAATGGTCTTATAAAGCTTGGCATACTGGTCCCTGCTACCGTATCCTGTTAAATAGTAGGCTTTGGCGATTTCATTTTTGAAATAGACAGCCTGGAAATCATGCTCTTGGAAGATTTGCCGTAGTTGCTCTAAATCCTCAGGGATATTTCCAACTACAACAGCGGGTGCGCCTATCAGATCTGGTAGTTCTTTAGTAAAATCAAGAACGGGAACACCTGCGGGGAGACTGGCATTTTTAGAGCGGATATTAAAGAGTTGCACACCATCCACACGTGCATCAACCAGCATGAGCTGCAAGGTTGTTTGGCCATTCCATTGGTTGACCGACAACTGCACAGCTAGCTCTAGGTCTTGCGCCTGTGCAAACTCTGCCTCTAAGCTTCCCAAGCCAAAGGCAACCACCTCAAAGGTCGCATCTTCTTGAGAAATTTTGAGTTTCAAGTGGGTATTGCCGGTTCCCATCGAGCGCGCCCCTTCTACCTTGAAATTACGGACCAGAAAGACTGGCTTTTTATTGTCCATGCCAAAAGGACTCAAGCGATCAAAGCTTTTCAAGGTTTCAAGCGTGAGGTCAGTTAGATACAGTTCCTCGTCGATGGCTAAGCTAGACTTACTGCTGAGATCAATCTTTTGCTCTCTAATGTAATCCGTAAGAGCCTGAGACAAGGCAGGAAGTTGGTCCACCTCCAGCGTCATCCCTGCTGCACCAGCATGTCCTCCAAAGGCGACAAAGAGCGACCGGTGGGGATCGAGGGCGTCAAAGATATTGACCGACTCAGGACTCCGAGCGCTCCCTTTAGCCCGCCCATCTTCGATACTTAAAACAACGACCGGCTGATGAAGCTCTTCTAATAAACGACCAGCTACAATACCAAGAACCCCAGGATTCCAGCCTTCCTTGGCCAAGACCTGGGCGGACAAGCTCGGATCGACCATGGTTTTAGCTTCGTCATAGATGCTTTGGACAATCTCTTTTCGTTCTTCATTCTTCTGATGAATCATGAGGGCAATCTCGTGCGCCTCTTCATCGTCAAAACCTGTCAGGAGTTCAATGGCCGGATTAGGGTCATCAAGGCGGCCAAGAGCATTGAGACGAGGAGCAATCTGAAAACCAACCGTTTCTTCATTGACATCCTCCGGACGAATCCCTGCGATCTCCAAGAGCTCCTGCAAGCCCATGCGCTGGGTATGTTGGAGAACACCCAGACCGTATTTGACCAGGATCCGATTCTCATCTGTCAGACTGACCATGTCAGCAATGGTCCCAATTGCTACCAGATCTAAGAGATCGACTGGTACTTCCTCTAAGAGGGCACAGGCCAACTTAAAGGCCACCCCACATCCCGCTAGATAATGGAAGGGATAATCCGCATCTGGATGCTCTGGATGAATGATCGCATATGCATCCGGTAAAACCTCTGGCATCGAGTGGTGATCCGTCACGATGACATCAACCCCCATCGCTTGGGCCATGGCAATGGCTTGATTGCCCGCTACCCCATTGTCCACCGTGACAATCAGGGAAATGCCTTGTTGCTCGATAAAGTATTTGTAGACACTCTCATTGGGACCATAGCCGTCTGTGAAGCGGTTGGGTAGGTAGACTTGCACCTCTGCTCCCATCTGCTCCAAGATTTCCTTCATAATAGAGGCCGAGGTCATCCCATCCGCATCATAGTCTCCGTAGATGAGGATCTGCTCATAATCTTCAATAGCCCGTCGGATGCGCTCCACTGCCTTGTCCATATCATGGAGCAAATAAGGGTCATGTAGCTTCTCCAACTTGGGTTCTAAAAAGTCTTCTAAATCCTCTTTGGTTTGAATGCCACGCTCATACAGCAAGGTTGCTACGGATGCTTCCAGGCATGCTTTTTTGGCAAGGGCTAAAAAGGCCTCATCTGCACTTGGCGAAGCTAACTGCCAATCGTATTTTGAAGTGATCATCTAGCTTTTGGTCTCCTCTTTTTCTTATCTGAATATTATAACATGAAAGGCTAAAATGGCGGGAAATAAAAGGTCGACTTATACAAAAACCAAAATCAACATTTTTCATTATTTTTGTTGCATTTAACTTGACTTATCCTACTAAAAGAATATAATAATGATGATAATAATCTTTTAAATATGCAATGGGATGATTATTCTGTTAAAATTTGCAACGTTTATTATCACTTTAACATTATGACGCTTGTCATTTCCCTTGTTTTTCTATCTAAACAAACGTAGTTAGAGGGTTTGAGCTGATTTTGTCGGTGGGTTTGTTTTCTTTTAATGCATAAAGAGGAGCATATAATTCATCGATCTATCCTAAACTGAGGCAGCTGGTTTCATGGAGTAGAAATTAGAAGCCTTTCTATTTTAGGATATATCACTATATAGAAAAGCCTCGGAAAGGGCAGGCAGAAGAAAGGAAATGAGGCCAATTGAAATCTCTTTATAAAAAGATAGTTGCATTTGTAGCTATCATCGGTGTGGTAGCCTTGGGCTTGTCTGTGATCAAACCCGTAAGCGCGGCCACTGTTTCACCAACCGTCACCAACTTAAAGGCCCAAACAAATGGACAAAAGGTTACCTTTTCATTTGACTGGGATTTAACTGGTAAATCAGTTAAAGACGGTGATACATTTACTATTGACGCTCCAGAAGGTGTTAATATCACTGAAATTGCAACTCAATCACTCCAAGCAAATGGAGCTGAAGTCGCAACCATTTCAATGACAAACAAAAAGATTACTTTCACCTTTAAAAAAGCAATCGAATCCATGAACCAAAACGTTAAGGGTGGTTTCTCATACAAAGCAGAATGGGATAGCACACCAGGAAATCCTGGAAATAAAACTGCCACTTCTAAGGTTGGATCTGAATCCGTTGTTATCACTCGTCCTGACGGACCTGGAGTATTTGAATCTGTGTTGAACAAGTACAACCTTACTGGTGACTATGTAACTAAGCAATTCAAATTAGACGCATCTGAAAACTATGCATGGTTGAATGTTGGAGATGACTACTATCTGACAAAATGGTTCATCCGTATCAATGGAGATGGTAAGAAACAAGCTTTGACAAACCCTGTTGTATCAGATAAAATCCAAGCTCCAGCAGTCGATTACTCAAAAATCACTTTTGCTCCTGCTGCTAACCACGCTGCAAATGAATTCTTTGTGGGAACTTACTTGAAACCATCCTTTACATTAAGAAAAGGTGGACAAGTGGTGGCTTCTGGTTGGGACTTCTGGCAACATGTGAAATTCGATGCGGACGGCAATGGATTTACTGTGAATTTATCAGACGTCAGTGATGTCTTTAAAACAGCATCAAGCGATGAATTGATCGTTGAATACCAAACATTAATTCCTAAGACAACCATCAGAGTAGATAACAATGCTACATTGACAGCTGATGAAATCACAACACCTCAAACTGACCCAGCATTCTGGAACAATACAGAATTGAAATACTGGGTTACTGGAGATCAAACAGTTACTGTTCAAAAAGAATGGGTTGGTGATGATGAAGCTGACCGTAAAGATATCACGGTTCAATTGTATGCGGACGGCAAAGCCTTGGATGGGTTAACACAAACCCTTACAAAAGCTTCTGGCTGGAAAGCAGAATTTACGAAATTGCCAGGTATCAAAGACGGTAAGAAGATTGAGTACTCAGTAGTGGAAACAAACACTCCAGAAGGTTACACTTCTAAAGTTGAGAAAATTGATGATAACAACGTGATTAAAGTGGTCAACACATCAAATAAACCAACTACAACTACAACTACAACCACAACCACTACGACTACTACAACTACGACTCAAGAGCCTACAACCACAACTACTACGACTCAAGAGCCTACAACCACTACAACTACGACTCAAGAGCCTACAACTACAACTACTACGACTCAAGAGCCTACAACTACAACTACTACGACTCAAGAGCCTACAACTACAACTACTACGACTCAAGAGCCTACAACCACAACTACTACGACTCAAGAGCCTACAACCACAACTACTACGACTCAAGAGCCTACAACTACAACTACTACGACTCAAGAGCCTACAACCACAACTACTACGACTCAAGAGCCTACAACTACAACTACTACGACTGAAGAGCCTAAGACTACTTCAACTACAACTGAAGAGCCTAAGACTACTTCAACTACAACTGAAGAGCCTAAGACTACAGTAACGACTACCGATGAACCTTCGACTACTTCAACTACTTCTGAAGAGCCTAAGACTACTGTACCTACTACACCTGAGACTCCTGATACAACACCAGAAGAACCAGGAAACCACAATAGTAGTGAGGAAGGCACAACGTCAACAACAACAACTACTACTGCAGAGCCTAAGACTACACCCGAAAAACCAAATAAACCTGATCATTCTGGTACCACAACGACACCAAGTGCGCCAGGTTCAAATGGTGGAAACAATGGGGGAGGTCGCAAAACGCTTCTTCCAAATACAGGTGAAGTTGTTGCATCTGGACTTGTCTTCTCAGGAATTCTTGTCTTAGCAGGTGCTGTTGGAATCAAACGGAAATTGACTGATAACTAATAGTATCATTAGGAACAGTCCTTACTTCTATCAACCCCCTAACGAAGAAACTTCTACTCTCATTCGTAGAAGTTGAAACAAATAAGAGAGAACCGAAAGGTTCTCTTTTTTATCCCGTTTTTCTTTAATAGATAACAAAAACAGCTCAGGGACCTTCATCCTGAGCTGTCGTTTTTTCTATTTTACCTTTTTTACTGATCCAATTTCACAACCTGTCCATCCTTAACGTTGAATTTATAAGTGATGGATTCATGATCTTTATTCTTGAAATCCAGATAATAGAAATCATAATCACCATCTGGAAGATCACTGGCATCCAACTTTTTAGCAGCAGCTTTTAAATCCTTTTCCTGGATGGCTTGGTCATCTTCTACTGAGATCATCATACGAACCATCCCCTTTTGAATAAGGGTGGCGTACGGAATCTGGTAATAACCCGCGAAATCGTTCTTTCCTTCTTGCCTATTTTGAGCCGCCAGTTCTTCCAATTCTTCTGCAGCCTCCTTTTGATAAGAAGAATCAACATTGGGGAGAAAATGAAAATAAGAGAGCGTCAGGCCTAGATCCTGCTTTTTAAGCTTATCCAGTAGTTCGGCCTCTTTTTTCTGTACTGCCTTCTGCTCTGTAAAAACTTCTTTATAACTTGGAGTGGTTTGTCCATAGGGATCAGACCAGTCATTTTGTAAGAAAGCATGCACCTCAAGAGGTACGGTTTGACCGTCATAGGTTTTCTCCGAATAAGTAAAATCGACATTATAACCTGGAATTTCTAAAGCCTGCCAGGAAAGACGGTTAATTTTAACATTCCCATGCAGACCAACCTTAGCAAGCTCACCGCTGACTACTTCCTTCGCCTTTTTATAATCACTCGGTTTCATGATCTTACAACTGGAAAGAAACAGGCAACATAGAATAAGTGGAATTCCTGCGAATAGTTTGAAATAGTTGAGCTTCATAGCCTGACCTCCTTGTTAAATCCGACCTAATCGATTAATTATTTACATCATATGGGAACATTTTTTTAATATCTTCTTTCATCTTTTTATTAGGAATTTTCTCTAAATCCATATATTTGAAGAATTCTTCATCATTTTGAACGACATGAACCTTCCCATCTTTAGTATACTCAGCTGGTATGGTCAGATTAGCGAAGGACTGACCAAAATCTCTAGAGACCACGTAGTTCTGTACTTCATATAAGCGTCTCAGCAATGAGAACTCTGTAGTATCCTTACTTTGATTTAAATCCTTTTTAAAATATTGGAAAAATTCTTTTTTATTATTCGCAAGATGTTCTTGACCATCTTTTGAAAATTCTGCTGGTATCTTATGATACCGTAGGACATCATCCCATCCACCTGAACGCTGCTCTGGAACTTTATAAAGCAGTTCCAAAAATGAAATATCAAAGTTGAGATCTTCTGGTCCGAGAAAGTATAGGTAGGCATTCTCCCCTTTTGTCGGTTTTTCATCCCATTTTAAAGTAGTTGGATTATTCCCTTTGCTTAAAATCGAATATACTTTCGGATAGAGTGTTTTCAATGGGATATCCTTAGTCTCATTACTACGATCTGTAAATAACAAACGTGAATGTTGGAGCTGCAATTGTCCTCTTTCAAAATTGTATTCAAATGGATGTAAGTCTTTGTCGCTTTCTCGATTTTCTTTTTGAACTTGTTCATAACCTTTGCCTGATGAGGTTTTCCAAGCGAACTTTCCATCCTTAACATTCATTAACCCTATACGAGATTGATACTCTGTTTGTACATAGATATTTCCAGGTTCTACAATATATTTGTCTTTCTTATCGACAAGAATATCAATCGAAATGTATGTTTCTCCATCATCTGTATCCAACAACATAGAAGAAACTTTAACAGATAAGGGGATATAATTCTTATCCATATCTCGTACTATCTTAAAAACATCATATGTTTTCTTCACTAAGCGCTTGTCCTTGGTATCATAGACATCAATGAGCCAGTACTCTCCCTTTTGTGCTTTATTTGTAGTTAGGTAAGGAACTTGATTACCACGAATATAATATTGAAAATAGAGACGTGGGTCAGATTTTAATTTGTAACTTTCTTGTGCAATGTACCGTTCACTATTTCCACCATTTATAAACCATTCTACTTTAACTTTTGAATTATACGAATATGCTTCCAGCGCCTCATCCACTTCCTCTTTATTATCCCATTGAATGGCTACTGCTTTCCCACCTGCAATAAATTGGGAGTCAACTATGTTTGGACGAGGTTTCCAAGTTACAAATTGTGATATATCACGCTTATGAATTTCATACCGGATGAACCAGCCTCCTGCCAAGGTAACGAGTAATACAAATATCCAAAACTTGATTGATTTAAAAACCTTCTTCATTCTCTCATTTCTACTTTCTGTCCGCATTTTATTACCTTATTTGTTTGTCAGTTTTCTTTAAAGGTTTTCCGATTTTTCCAACCACATATGAATAAATTTTTTAATAATTCATTGATAACTGAAGCTTCTGATAATTTCTTAAACTAACTAACTTTTACAATAAGCTGACTAAAGGTTAGGATTCTTCTTTATTTTTGAAGGACCCATTTGGCATCACCATAAACAACCGTAAATGGTCCATCCCCATCTGTTAAATAGTTAATTTTATATATACCAGATTCTCCTGCTTCAAGGACTGTTGGCTGTTTATAATTTAAAGTGTTATTCAACATATAAGCAGATTTCCCCTGGCCATCATAGAGATCTACATTTGTATAATCTGGAGTATTTTCAATACTGAGAGGTGTTGTATTCGATAGGGTGAATTCGACGATCAATCGATGTTGTTTTTTCCTTGTATCGATACGGTCTTGATCATCCTGAACATCCAAATTTGGATCGTCTGTTACACTATTCAGTGTAACTTCTAAGCCATTAGCAAATACAACTGGCTCTCCAATTGCATAACTTTTAACAGGATTTTTGGGATTAAAATTCTTTAATTTTTCTTTTATCTTTTGTCCGTCATTATTATTTCCAGATGGGATGGTCCAAAAGATATTATTCTCATCTTGCTTACCATACTGATTATCCCCCTTCATTTGTTGAGGGATTTGTAAGAGAATAGCCAAGTTTTTTAAATCAATTCGAACATCACCTTGATTTGTCACTTCCATTTCAACCGTGAATTCCGTAGGCGAAGTTTTACTATAAGCATAACCGGATAATGAGGTTGCCTCGAAATTTTTGTTAACTAACTGTTGTAAAACTGTTGAAAGCATGATATAGGAAATATGATCATCTCGATTTATTTCTTTTTCAGCATACCTTTGATGGAATTCATCGAGCCAATCATAGAAGGCTTGATTGAAATCTGACTCATTAGGATTTTTATAATATTTATTCCCTCTCGGTAAAAGCTCTGGGAAGTAAGTTGGTACCTGAATGCGAATAAATACTTTGTTTCCCTTAACTGCATAGCCCTTTAATTCATATTTTTTTCCAAAGCTCAATGCATTCGTCATGAGCTTCAAATACATGGGACCATATATTTTGAGGGGGTACTTCTCACCAAGATATTCCACATAAGTATTTGGATCAAAAGTACTACTGTTTTTTTCAATTTTAGGGATAATATAATCGTTCCAGAGTCGAGTATACATATCCTCTTGATTTTTTGCCCCATTGGCCTTGATTACTGTGTCTATTCCCCTTGGATCTACATAGATTCCTTCAACGACCTGCAAAGCTTTTTGAACTCTTCCTTCCTCAGATAGAGAGACTTCATTCGGTTGCTGTCCATATATTGAAATACCATCGCTATCATCTGACCTCATATATTGTGGAAGTTTTTCAAACGTTATGTATCTGATACTGTTCTTTGCATCCCAATCAAATGTTGCTGCAGGTCCTGTCTTGTCAAAATGAATGTTTTTTCGATCGATTTTCTTCTGTACTTCTTTATTCGAAGAACCTTGTTTTTCTACAGTTCCTTGTTTGCAGGCACTCAAACATACTGGTATAAGTACCGAACATAAGACAAGGCCCCATTTTATTTTCTTCTTCATTTCATCTCCTCCTAATCTCTTCCTCATTTTACCATCAAACTCCCCTTTTGTCAGTCAAATAGATAAGAGGCTGGGACAAAAGTCCTAGCCTCTCAATTGTCTTTAGATTGTCGAGCAAGACACAGTGGTTGAGTGGGCTCTACTAGGCTGATTTCATCAGCTTTTACAGCCCTACTCTCAACTATGCGGAGGTGGGACGACGAAATCGAATTCTAACGAATGACCGATTTCTGTCCCACTCTCATTTAAGTAGCATTATAAAAATAGATTTGTTAAGCCTTACTAGGTTACTCAAGAATACTCTTTTAGTTTTGTTCTTCTAGTTCATCCTTTTGATCTTCATAAAAAACAACTTTTCCATCTTTAACTTTGAAGGAGTAACCGATGGATTTTTCGCCACCACCTTTTGAATAGTAGAATCTATAGGCACCATTCGGTAGTTTGCTCGCATCTAGCTTTTTCGCAGCCTTCTTCAAGTCTTGATCCGTAGTGACAGATGCACTATCATCGACAAAAATAGTCATACGTACAAGCTCTTGATCTATCAAAGTTTGAAGAGGGATTTGATAGTATCCGGCAAAGTCTTTTTTCCCTTCTTTGAGATTTTGCTTAGCGATGCTATCCAGAATTGCTTCTTTTTCATCAGGATGAAAGTTACCTAAAAAGCTAAAGAAATTAATAGGGAGGCCGAGAGATTGCTTCTTTAATTGTTCCTCAATTTTATCTTCCAGTTCTTTAATCGATTTCTGCTCCAAGAAAGCTTCCTTATATTCTAGAAATATAAGACTATTAAGCGACCAGTCATCTTTAAAAGTAGTTTCATCTTCCAATCGTACCATTTGATCATCGTAGGTTTTTTCAGAGTATGTGTACCTTACATGATACTGTGGGTATTCTAGGGCAGTCCAGGATAACTGAGTGATGCTTACTTTCCCATGCAAACCAACTTGAGCAAGCTCACTGCTAACAACTTCTTTAGCCTTTTTATAATCGCTCGATGTCATGAATTTACAACTGGTTAGGAACATCGTTAAGAATAGGATGGGAACTAGGAGTAAAAAAGAATAAGGTTTGTTTTTCATAGATCTACCTCCAAAAACAGAAAATTTCCAAAAGTGAGCTAGGGAACGAGCAAGAACTATAGGATGAAGGGTTATCATAATTTGGAATGCTGATCAAGGTACTCAATAATCTAACTCTATTCTACCATTGTTTACAAAGAATGTCAGGAAAAACAAAAAAAGAGGCTGGGACAAAAGTCCTAGCCTCTCAATTGTCTTTGGATTGTCGAGCAAGACGCAGTGGTTGAGTGGGCTCTACTACGCTGATTTCATCAGTTTTTACAGCCCTACTCAACTGTGCGGAGGTGGGACGACGAAATCGAATTCTAACGAATTACCGATTTCTGTCCCACTCTCTTTATTTCATATAAATCATCCCTGTACAGGCTTGCTCTGACAATTCGACAAAGCCCAGGGACTGGTAAAAGGCTAGATTTTTCTCGCTACGTTCTGTGACGAGGAGCCGTTGATAGACATTTGGGAAGGTCGCTAAAGCCTCTTCTAAGAGTTTCCTTCCGATGCCTTGGCGCTGGTGATCTGGTCGTACCAAGAGGTCTTGCACCAACAGGACAGAGTGGCCATCTCCTACCAAGCGAATGTAGGCGACTAACGCTTCTTCATCATAGACTGCTAACTGCCAGAGACTGGCTTTGACAGCTTCTTCTAGCATAGCTGGCTTGTTAGTATAATTAGTCCAGCCGACTGAGCTGTAGAGTGCGAGTAGGTCTGTCATCGCTGGAATTTTTTTTTTATAATGTAACATCTTAACTCCTTTTTATGCTATAGTGCTGGAAGAAGGCGACATCTCTGTAAGGGGACTCTTGGCAAACGGCCAGCTCCATCTTGAGCATAGACTCTCGCCAGCCTTCTTGTCCTTTAAAGCGATTGTCCTGCAAGGCATAAAAGACACGGATCCCTTGGTAGTCCTGAACTTCGAGGGCTAGATCGTCTACTGCTCTATCTAGATCATAGGCCTGTGCCAAGCCCATGGAGTGGGTTTCCAGGTCTTGACCGGCTAAGAGATCAAGCGCCTTCTGAGGATCATTTTCAAAGACGACGGTCTGCAGGACGCGGCCAACCTCATTGTGCTTGACGATAGAGAGCAGGCCTCCTGGTTTCAAGAGACGGGTGAATGCCTTGAGAACCACCTTGCGATCCTCTACATACTCCAAGACATTGTGGCAGAGGATGACATCAAAACTGGCATCTTCAAGGGCTGCCAACTGATCTAGACTTCCGACGAATTGTTGGTAGGGATGGTCCTGGGACCGCAAGGCCACCATTTCCTCATTGGGCTCCACAGCAAGGACTTGATTGTCTTTTGCTAGGTGGTTAGCCACCAGGCCAAAGCCACTGCCAAAATCAAGCACGTGCTTGTCTTTGATGTCCTGTAATTGCTCAAAAAGAATATCATAATAGATCTGTCCCCAGGGTTGCTGGAGGTTTTCTAAATAGGCTTGAATATTCGCCGCCATCTATCTCCTCCTATTTGAAATTGAACATCTTGCAGGCTAGCTTGTCTGAGATGCGAGGGAAAAGGGTATAGAGCTTGTGGGTCAGGTTCAAGAGCCAAGGAAGATTGAGCTCGCGTTTTGCTTTTCCAAAGTTCTTCACGATTTTCTTGGCCACAAAGTCCGGTTCCAAAATATAGCGATCCACAGCTTTGACATAGCTTCCGTCAGGGTCTGCCTGATCAAAGAAAGTGGTCCGGATGGGGCCTGGATTGACCGTCGTCACATGAATACCAAAGGGCATCAGTTCTAACCGCAAGGAATTGGAGAAGCCGATGGCTGCAAACTTAGTAGCTGAATAAAGGCTGGATTTGGCTGATGCAACGAGCCCCGCCATACTGACGATATTGACAATGTGACCCTTTCCTGCTTCCTTCATGTGCGCACCAATCAAACGTGAAAACTGCATGAGGGCAAAGGTATTGACTTCAAACATGGCATGAATCTGCTCATTGGTAATCTGGTCAAACTCTTCAAAGATTCCATAGCCAGCATTGTTGACCAAGACATCAATTTGCCCGTAGCGCTGATAGAGCTCTTCTACCAAATCTTGGACGGCTGAGGAATCAGTGATATCGATCCCGATGCATTCAGCTTGAGGATGACTGGCATAGAGTTGTTCCAGTTTTTCTTGATTTCTGCCTAGGAGAATCAGCCGATCTTCAGGGAGGAGCTTGACCATTTCTTGGGCCAAGCCTCCACTTGCTCCTGTTATGAGAATGGTTCGCATCTTAGATCTCCACTTCTTCCAAATCTTTGACGACATAGACATTTTCAAAAATGCTGGACGCATCCTTGCGCAATTGGCTGATGTCTTTTGATAAGAAGCGAGCACTGATGTGGTTCAAAAGAAGGCGTTTTGCTCCAGCTTCACGCGCCACTTCTGCCGCCTGCATATTGGTCGAGTGGCCGTGTTTACGAGCAATCTTCTCATCACCCTTGCCATAGGTAGACTCATGGACGAGGACATCCGCATTGACCCCGAGGCGGACGCTGGCATCAGTCTTTCTGGTATCTCCGAGGATCGTGATAATCTTACCAGGTCGAGGAGCTGAAATATAATCCGCAGCAATGATCTTAGTACCATCTTCCAGGGTGACATCTTGGCCATTTTTGACCTGACCAAAGAGTGGACCAAAAGGAACCCCTGCTGCCTTGAGCTTATCTGCGTCCAGCGTCCCTTCGAGGTCTTTTTGCATGATCCGGTAACCCACACAGAAAATGGTGTGGTCCAAAGCTTCTGCATAAACCGTGAATTTATCGGTTTCTAAAATCTTACCCAGAGAATGTTCATCGAATTCATGAAAATGGATGCGGTAAGGCAGGCGAGAGCCTGATACGCGAAGACTGGTCATCACAAAGGATTTGATCCCTGCTGGTCCATAGATATCCAGATCCGTCTGCTCTTCATTGGCCTGAAAGGCCCGACTAGAGAGGAAACCTGGCAAACCAAAAATATGGTCTCCGTGTAGGTGAGTGATAAAGATCTTGCTAACCTTTCGCGGACGAATAGTCGTTTCTAAAATTTGATTCTGTGTCGCTTCGCCACAATCAAAGAGCCAGACTTCATTGATCTCGTCCAGCAATTTGAGCGCTAGGCTCGATACATTACGGGCTTTTGAGGGTTGCCCAGCTCCCGTTCCTAAAAATTGAATGTCCATTGTCTACTTTCTATCTATATAAATCATGGCCGTCCGGTTCTCTGAACGGAAAGAAAGGTCGCCTGGGTAGGCTTGCGCTAGCTCGAGAAGCTCTTCTTGGTTATATCCTGACAGTTTCAAGCGTCCATCTTCCAAGGTCATCAAATCAGTCAGGGCTGAGAGGGCTTCTGTTTTAGTGACCACTTCTGGTTCAGCCTCTTGCAAGCAGATCTTATCATCTTTTTCAAAGACCAAACAATGTGGAAAGATCTCTGCAATTTCGAATAAAATGGCAGGGTTGATATCCTCTGCTGGATCTTCAGCAAAGACACAGGCTAGCTCTTCATTTGCGTAGGCCAAGCCATAAGATTTACCTGATAAATTGAGGCGGATAAATGGCTTTCGTTCATCAAAGCTTTGCTGAACTGTGAATAAGTCAAATGCCCGGCTCAGGTCCAAGAAATAATCCATGGCCTCCTTGGGGCTCTTTTTTTGATAGAGCTCTGCGAAATAGGCGTTGATCACACTTGGGGGAGGCGTAATCACACGGAGACGCAATTCCTCAGGGATCGTGCTTAAAAGATTGGTCAGATAGACCCGATCGAGGCTGGTATAACCTCCATATTTTATTGCTAAATCAACGTAATCCGTCATAAAATTCTTCCAACTTCCACTTATTTTTCTCTGCGATATAACCTTGAATGACCTCGACGTCTTCTTCAATTTCGCGCTGGTCAATGATCGCAACCGTCTCTAGGTCATGGGTCCGATAGGATTTTGAAAAAGGAACGCGAATGGTAAAGGGAACAAAGAGTTCTCTCAATTTTTCTAGAAGCAAAGCCTGGAGATCTTCACAGGCTGTCTCAGAGCGCGCTGAAATCAGGCTAAAAGGTGTCTGGGTTGGTGTAAAGTCTGCCACTTTATCTGCTTTGTTGTAAAGCGTCAAGCGAGGGATCTCCAGCATATCCAGGTCCTTCATGATCGAAAGCACCGTCTTTTCATGCTCTTCATGATTGGGATCAGACGCATCGATGACATGGACCAGGAGGTCTACATTCTTACTTTCTTCCAGGGTCGACTTAAAGCTTGATACCAACTCTGTTGGTAGATCTTGGATAAAGCCAACCGTATCAGTCAGCGTCACTTGCAGATTGCCTGTTAGATGGATACTCTTGGTTGTGGCGTCCAAGGTCGCAAAGAGTTCATCGGCTTCATACTGGCTCTTACTGGTCAGCTGATTCATAATGGTCGACTTTCCTGCATTGGTATAGCCGATCAAACCAATCTTGAAAACAGGTGATTCCAAGCGTTTTTCACGAAGGGTTTCTCGGTTCTTTTCAACTGCCTTGAGCTGGCGCTCGATGTCGGTGATTTGATTGCGAACGCTCCGGCGATTCAACTCCAACTGACTTTCCCCTGGTCCACGAGAACCAATTCCCCCAGCTTGACGGCTGAGCATAATCCCTTGACCGACAAGACGTGGCAAGAGGTATTTGAGCTGGGCCAAGTGTACCTGCAACTTCCCTTCATGACTCCTAGCCCGCATGGCAAAGATATCTAAAATCAACTGCATCCGGTCAATGACCTTAACCCCAAGGATTTCTTCTAAGTTGACATTTTGACGCGGGGTCAAGCGGTTATTGACCACCACGGTCGTAATCTCATCTGCTTCGACCATTTGAGCGATTTCTTCTAGTTTTCCTGAGCCGACAAAGGTCTTGGTATCGTATTTCTCCCGCTTTTGTGTGTAGGAGCCCCTAACATCTCCACCAGCTGTTTTAGCCAGGCTCGCCAACTCCTCCATTGACATATCAAAATTGTTCATGCCTTGAAGTTCCACACCGACCAAAAGGATGCGTTCTTGTTTTTTTTCTGTTTCAATCATGCTGTAAAAACTCCTTTACATCTGCAAGAACCTGCTCCTTGAAGTGGGGGGCAGAAATGGCGTAAAATTTTACTTCCATCCGATTTCGAAACCAGGTCAGCTGCCGTTTGGCAAACCGCCGCGTATTGCGCTTGAGGATCTCACTGGCTTCATCAAGGCTCTGCTCTCCCTTAAAGTAAGGAAAGAGTTCCTTGTACCCAATCCCTTTAGCTGCCTGAGCCTCCGGATGGTCATCATAGAGCCACCTAGCTTCATCCAGCAAGCCCTCCTCTAGCATGCGATCTACTCGACGATTGATGCGCTCATAGATCAAGGACCGGTCATCATCTAGACAGATGAGATAGGGGTCATAATCGGTCTCTTCGTTTGCGAGGTCCTGCCCAAAATGCGCAATTTCAAGAGCCCGCATGGCCCGTCGGCGATTAAGCTGAGGAATCACAAGTCCTTGCTCCGCCACTCTTTGGTACAAGTCTTCGTCCGATAACAAGTCCAATTGAGCGCGATAGGCTAGAATCTCTTCATGAGGAACTTCACCACCCAGATGATAACCTTCGAGCAGACTTTGGATGTAAAGGCCTGTCCCACCTGCAATGATAGGAAGCTTACCTCGGGCTGTGATCTCTTCAATGGCAGTCTTGGCTTCTCTTACAAAATCAAAAGCCGAGTAAGACTCGGTCACCTCCCGCACATCGATCAAATGATGGGGAGCGGCAACTTGCTCTTCTGGTGTCGCCTTGGCTGTTCCAATATCCAGCTTTCGATAGACTTGCTGGCTATCGCCACTGATAATTTCACCATTGAGAGCTTGTGCTAAATCGATCGCAAGAGCTGTCTTTCCAACAGCGGTCGGTCCCACAATCACAATTATCTTGGTTTTCATCGTTTTTCCTTGCAAAATTCACGTTTTTTCGTTACCATATATTATAACATAAATATTTAAAGTTCAGAAAAGGAGAAATTCTCATGGCTAAAGGATTTGGTAAAGGTTTTGTTACTGGTGTTGCTGGTACAGTTGCTGCTGTCGCAGGTGCAGTTTACACATTCAAGAAAAAAGTAATCGAACCAGAAGAACAAAAAGCAGCTTTCATCGAAGAAAACCGCAAAAAAGCAGCACGTCGCCGTGTCTCACACTAATCATTCAAAAAGCTCCGGGAAACCGGAGCTTTTTTGTATCTGTTAGTTGCTTTTACATTTTAATAAGTCAGTCGAAATATCCAATGAATTAGTCAAGTAATCCCACAATTCTCTATGTCATCATTTACATATTTTTCTTTCCGCAGTGACAAAAGTACCTGAAACAGGAGCTGTTTCAGGTACTCGGAATTATTGAGACCCTAGGCTCAATAATTAGCTATGGAACTTCGTAGAAGTTCGCTAGCGTCCGCCGTCACCTAAGGAAAGATAAAATATAAAGAATGAATTCACCGTTCTTTGATCATCTTCGTTGCGATCTCCAAGAGTTCGACTCCCATCTGAAAATGCTCGTCTAATAAATCATAGACGGCATCTTCAGATAAGACACCACAAGGAAGATCGGCTGGAAAATCAGCTTGATTGGACAGGTCCAAGTCATCAAAATAGGCCTGACTACTATAATAATCGCGCAGTTGGATATAGCTCTCTTGATGCTCTTTTAGTCGATCCACTGCTTTTTTTGTATCTTCCAAAGTCTTGGCGTAGTCGTTCAAATAACCTTCCATCCTTTGGATGCGTTCAATTTTTTCCTTTGCAATTGCCATGATTTACTCCACTTTCACCACTTCTAGATGGGGGCCACCTAAAAGCACGAGGTATTTTTCTACTTGCTCTTTGCCATAAGAACGACGAAGAGCTTCTGCATAGAGATCGAGCTGATCCCGGTAGCGTTCGACCAATTGGCTAGGAATCTTGTAGTGATCCGTCTTGTAATCAAAGAGCAGGATCCGGTCTTCTAGCACCACGTAACCATCCAGGATCCCCCGCACGACGAAGTCCTCTCCACTGGCTGGATCTTTCTTCAGCATGGCAAAGGGAGCTTCGCGATGAACACGAGTGGCTTCTCTTTGAAGTAAGGTCCCCAAAGGTGTCTCAAAGAAAGCGAGAATGGCTTCTAGTTTGATGTGGGCTTTGACCGCTGGGGCTGCTTGGACTTGCTCCAAGGCTTGACGCAGCGTCTCAAGGGTGATTGCTTCTCCAAGAGGCACGCGCTGCATGAGTTCATGGACAGCACTACCAACTTGGGCTCCCGTCACGGCTTCTTCTTGCCCAAAAGTAGGAAGCTCAAAGTCAGGCGTTACAGTCTTCGCATCCATGATCTGGACGCCATTGGCATCCATGACTGGCTCGTAGAATTTCTTGATCTGACTAGGGGTCCGGACACTTGGCAAATGAATGGCCGGAGCATAGAGCTGATTGAGCCGATCAACATTTTCCAAGATATCCAAGGCCCGACGAATATCCTCTGACTGACGGACGTCCTTTAGCTGATCAAGCCGAGAATCTTTCTCCTTCTCTATGGGTTCCAGCTGGTCTGGTGTCAAGTCTTCATCTGTCACAAAACGTGTGTCATAGGCCAGGGTATTCTTGGCAAACACATCTTGAATGGCAAAGAGCCAGTCCTGATAAGAGGTCCATTCTTTTCGTTTTTCCGGATCCAGCTTGCCATTGCGACTGGTCCCCCAATCAGTATCGCGCTGTTTGTCCTCGCGACCTTTTCCGACCAGATAGAGCTTTAGCTCAGCTCGTGTCATCGCGACATAAAGAAGACGCATCTGCTCCGAAATCGTGGCCAATTTTGTTTCTTCCACATTGCGTTGGTAGCAAGGCGTTTCGACCTGCAGGCGAATGGTTTCAGGAGCAGCTGGATTCTCTGTCTCAACCGGCAGGTTCGCAACATATTTAAAGCCAATCCCTTTTTGACGACTGAGAATAATTGGCCCCGATTGATCCTTACGGTTAAAAGCCTTGTCCATATTGAGAATAAAGACATACTTGAATTCCAGCCCCTTACTCTTATGGACGGTCATGAGCTGGACGGCATCTTTTGGAGCCGCAAGAGGTACGCTAGCCAAATCGTGTTCATTTTCGATCACCTTGTCGATCATGGCAATGAAGCGCGACAAGCCCTTAAAGCTGGCCTTCTCATAATCATTGGCCCGAAGCGTCAAGGCATAGAGATTGGCCTGGCGCTGGGCCCCATTTGGAAGGGCGCCGACATAGTCATAGTAATAGCGATCCTCATAGATTTTCCACAGCAAATCATAGAGCGAATGGGTCTTGGCAGCAGCTCTCCAAGTAGATAAAACCTTGAGGAAGTTCTCGATTTTAGCTGAGAGCTTGGCATCAATCAGATTTGCATGCTCTGCAGTCTTTTCAAGGGCTAACTGGACCTTGTGGTAGAAGACCACTTGCTTTTGCTCTGGAAGGGTCTGCAAGGAAATCCGTGCCAATTCATCTTCATCAAAGTCAAACATGGGTGATTTCATGAGAGCAACCAAGGGATAATCATGCAAGGGATTGTTAATGGTCCGCAAGGTATCCAACATGACCATCACTTCCAGTGACTCAAGATAATGCGCCTGTCCGCTATCTGCCACAATCGGAATATGGTACTGGTCAAAAGCTTCCAGAATCGCATCATTTCGCGTTCGAGTCGCAGTCAAGAGCGTGATCTCTTTAAAGGGCACTTTTTCTACCCGATGGAGACGTAAAATTTCTTTGATGACCAGGAGAATTTCTCCCTTGGAAATCGTCTCTACTCCAAGAGGAGCTTCCTCGTCTTCGGTCTTTTCTTCCTGGTCTTGGGAGCCATCATAAAGCAAAAATTCTGCCCGATGTTGTGGCAAGGCCATCCGCTGCTTGTCGCTTCCTGCGACCAGATAGTGGGTTTGATTGTAGTCAATCTCGCCCACCTCTTCGTCCATCAAATGGCGAAAGACATCATTGGTCGCGTCCAATACTTCCACATGACTCCGGAAATTTTCCTTGAGGAGGATCAACCTCCCTTTCGCCCCTTCTTCTTGGTAGGCTTTAAATTTATCATTGAAAATCTGTGGATCTGCCTGACGGAAGCGATAAATCGATTGCTTGATATCCCCCACCATGAAGCGATTGTGGCCATTTGACAGCAAGTCCAACATCCGCTCTTGGGTGTGATTGGTATCCTGATACTCATCGACCATGACCTCATGATAACGCTCTTGAAAGGCTTGTCTCACCTCTGGGAATTGCTCTAAAATTTGAATCGCAAAATGACTGATATCCCCAAATTCATAAGCTTTTTCTTGGATTTTTCGCTCTAGATAAGCGCGAGCGAAGTCTCTGATAAAGTCCCGCAACAAGGAGAGCATGGGGCCTTCTTCTTGGTGGAAGGTTTGTTGAAATTCCAGCTGATAGAGCTGATTTTCCAAGTCTCTGAGGCGATTGATATGTATGGTTTTGTCTTGGTTATAGGCTGTGACTAGGTCTTTTAGCTCTTCTTTTCGGGCTCTGTTGGTCAAGGCTCCCCCATTTGAAGCCCGACTAATCGCCACGACCGCCTTTAGGACAGAGGTCAGTTGCTCTTTATTGACACTACCTGTCAGGCTTCCAATCTGATCGAGCACCTCTTGCACCGCTTCCAAATACTTGGCTTTGCCAAATGCTTGGCCTTCATTGGACAAATGGAAGTCAAAAAAGCTCTCTACCTCATAGAGGGCCTGCTGGATGCTCTCCATCAGGGTAGCTTCCACCTGTTCAAAATCGGTCTCTTCATAGCCTTTTAGGAAATGCTCCTCCAACCATTTCTCCGGATCACTGGTCGACTGAAGAAAGTCATAGATCTGGTAGACCTGCTCTTTAAACAAGGATAAATTTTTGCGCTGTCCCGTAAAATTCTTGACCATCTGCACAAAGGCTTCTTGGTTTTCCCCCTGGTAATAGCGGTCAAAAACAGCCTGAAAGACTTCATTTTGTAAGAGGCGTTGCTCACTAGCGTTTTGTAAAATGCGAAACTGGGGTGCCAACCCAAGCAAATAGCCATAGCGCGTTAGGACCTTTTGGGTAAAAGAGTCCATGGTTCCGATATCGCTGGTGGCGACATCTGCGATTTGACGGGCCAGGTGTTGCTTGAGCTCTGGATCATCGCTCGCTTGCAGGGCTTTTCCAAGTTCACTTTCCAAACGATCCTTGAGCTCTCCTGCCGCCTTGACCGTAAAGGTCGAGATAAAGAGTTCCTTAATCGAAATGCCACGCTGGATCTGATCCAGTATCCGCTGCACCATGACAAAGGTCTTTCCTGATCCAGCAGAGGCTGACACCAGGATATTGGTCCCCGAACTATAGATGGCATCGATCTGTTCTGGCGTCCGCTTTTGCTCTTTGGTAGAAGCTGCCTCTTGGACCTGGAGGGCCTTGATTTCTTCTCTTGTCAAAAATGCTTGTTTGATCATTTGTTCAAGACCTCCTTCATCTTCTCGATCCAAGCGGCTTTCACCTTTTCACCGCGTATTCCTTTTTGGTCTAGTTTGGTCAAGAACCGTGCCTGACCTAGGTGACGATCCGCTTCAAATCCTGTGATGGATTTAAACTGCTCCACGAATGGTGCGATATTGCGCCCATTTTCACTATAGGGATTGATGGCAAATTGCCCCTTGAGGATCCCTTCTGCTGCCGTTTTATAGAGATAAGCGTTGTACAAGAGGAGCAAGTCCAGCTCTTCCTTACTCAGCATCATGGCCTTGTTTTTGTCATAGGCCTCGCCCAGATAAGGCGCCTGATCTGCCATAAAGAGCCCCTTGTACTGTTGACTTTTCATGGTTTGGTTGATGGCATCCTCTATTGTCTTGGTCTTTTTCAGATCCACTAGGGGATCTCCCATTTCCAAATACATGGCCCCGAAAATCCCCTGCTCCTCTTGGTATTCCTTCAAATCCTGAATCGCAGAGAGATAGGTCGGCAATTGAGAATTCAGTCCATTAAAGAACTTGTCATAGTGAAATTGCGTCAGACTGGACTTATAGTCCACGACTCCGAGGGCTCCGTGATCCCTCAATTGATCAATGCGATCCACCTTGCCTCGTAGCTGCAGGAGACGGCCATCGGACAATGGATAAGAGGTGTGGGTACTTCCACCAAAGAGGGTCTCCTCACCGATGGTCTCGATGCCATTTTGCTGGGCGAGGACACGCCCCGTTGTTTTCGCAGTATCAAGAAGCAAGTTGCGAATAAACTCGGTCTCTCCACTTTCTGTATACAATTGCTGAAACTCTGCTTCTTGGCTGGTTTCTCGAATCGCCTCATTTAAACGCCGATCAAACGCTTGATCGGAACTATCTTTTAAGACTCGTTCAAAGATCCGGTGCAAGAAATTCCCATGACTACGAGCGTCTGGCCGGATGGTTTCATCCTCTTGTAAGCCCAAGACATAGCGCAGATAAAAAGCATACTGGTGCTTGTAGTATTCATTCAAGGCAGAAGCAGATAATGTCAAGGCTTTGCCCTCTGGATAGAGCGCTTGAAGCGTATCCGACTGAAGCTGACGGCTCTTTAATTCCGTTGAAATCTGAGGAATCTGAATGCCTTCAGCGGCTAATTTCTTGCGCAAGACCCGTACCGCCACACCCCAAAAGCTGGCTTCTTCAGGAGACAACTCACTCGTAATCTCTTCTTGATGGAGTTCAATCACCCGCGCTAAAAGGGCTCGGTAGGTCCCGATATCATCACTCGAAGCTTGGGCTTGTTTGGTCGTCCACTCGATGGCAATAGGTTCCTTGGTCAATTCGACAAGGTAAGGAGAGACACTGTCTTCCATTTCATTGACCAAGCTAGGAGCCGATAGGACCAGTTGGTTGGTCGCCGCATTGAGGAGCGAAACTGCCACAAAGCGATTTTTCTTGAGATTTTCACTAGTCACCACCTGGAGCTCTGCTCCTTCTTGGGTAGCCTCATTCAACTGCTGGCGCTCTTCTTCACTGAGTAGAGAGGTGTTCTGAGCAATCTTTGGAAAACGCTCCTGGGTCAGCCCGATCGCGTAGACATAAGGCGCTGTCAAGGGTTCAATCAAGTCATAGGACTGAACCGTCACCACATCGACCGTAGCAGGAACTGTCCGGTATTGAGACAATTGCATCCCCGATAAAAGGAGAGCTAGAAAGTCATCCACTGTCAACTCTTGGTTCTCAAAGACCACGTTCAACTCTTCTAAGACGTGGAGGAAGGCCTTCCAGACCTGCTCATAGCGCTCCTGCTCCTCCAAGGCTAGATCCTTGATCAAAGCTTGTAGATTCTGAGAAAGCTGGGCCTCTTGCAGAAACTCTGTAAAGGCGGTTAAGAGTTGGGTCACCTTTTGTTTGCGCTGTGAAAAGAAGGGAGCTAGAGATTCTACGACGCGTTCCCGGAGAGTATTGAGCTCTTCCAAATTAAACTTGCCCTGACGATTGCTAGTAAAAGGCTTGTGAAATTTTGTAGCACCCTTTACTTCCGCAAAGCGAAGGTATTGCTCAAAAGCATCAACTTCTGCTTGCGTCAGATCACTATACAGACCCGTTTTCAACAGATTGATGACGTCTTCTGTCTGATAATTGAACTGCTTGATCCGCCCTAGCGATTCAATGACCTGAATCAAGGGATGGTGGACCATGGCCTCACTTCGTCCCAAGTAAAAGGGAATCTGATACTGGTCAAAAATGGTCTTGAGTTGCAGTTGATAAGCTTCCACATCGCCTAACAAGACCCGAATATCCCGATAGCGGGCCCCATCATGAAGACGCTGACGGATGGATTTGGCAACAAATTCCAACTCTTCTTTTTGCGTATTGGTTTGCCAGAGTTGGACTGCTGTTCGATCTTGGTCCTCCAGCTCATTTTCCACTTGTGAAAAATCGTAGCGCGCTTCTAACATGCGGGTAATGCGACTAAAGGAGTCTTCGATCGCTTGCCCACAATACTGGGGCTGTACCTCAAATGTCTTTGCCAGCTGGAGGAGAAAGTCAACACTGGCTTGGTAAAGATTTCCCTCTCTAAAGCTTGCCCGGTAGGCTTTTTCACTGGCATAGACTCCGATGACAATCTCCACTCCTTTTCGGTGAAGGAGACCAATCAAAGCCTCTTCTTCTGCAGAAAAACGCGTGAAGCCATCGACGACGATCGCCACATCCTGTAATTGCTCTTCCAGCTGCCCTTCTTCGACCTGATTGAGGAAAAAGGCCATCTTGGACTGGGATTCATACTGATGCTTGACCAGCATCTCAGAGACCGCTTCAAAAATCGCCAAGAGGTCCTCTCTTTTTTCAGCTTCCTCGAGCAACTCCAAATCGGTAAAATCCATCTGGGCTGTCTGCAATTCATGATAGAGCTGGACCAGTTGCTGGATAAACTGAGGATCCTTGCGCAGGGCCCCGTAAGCTTTGAGATCCTGCTCCTTCATCTGGGACAGAGCTTTAAAAAATAGCATACCTAGACCGATGTCATCCAAGGGTTGCTCCTCAAAAACCTGATTCAGGATGAAATAACGGGCCATTTGGGCAAAGCGCGTGACGGTAATGGCAAAAGAAGCCTGACCTTCTAAATAGGACAAGACCTTGGCTTCTTTTTCAAAGGAAAGAGAGTTGGGCGCAATGTAAAACACACGCTTGCCCTGTTCTACTAACCCTACGGCTTCTTGTGTCAGGACCTGGGTCAAGGGGGTCCGAACATCCGTATAGAGTAATTTCATCCGATCCGTTCTCCTTTTGGCATTTTCTTGAGAGCTTGTTATCTTCTTATTATATCATTTTCACAGGAGGGACTAAAGCAAGAAGTCATGCTCCTCTTGCCCCAATTTTAGGACATTTGTGCTACAATAGAAGTTAAAGAAACAGAAAGGATGATCCCGATGACCAGCATTTATGATTTTTCTTTAGAAAACCAGAATGGGGAGGAGATTCCCCTTTCTCACTACCAAGGTAAGGTCCTCATCGTGGTCAATACAGCAACAGGCTGTGGCTTGACCCCGCAATACCAAGGACTGCAAGATCTCTACCTGCGCTACCAGGAAAAGGGGCTGGAAATCCTAGACATTCCCTGTAACCAATTCATGGGGCAGGCACCAGGAACTGCAGAAGAAATCAATAGTTTCTGCAGCCTCAACTACCAGACCACCTTCCCACGATTCGCTAAAGCCAAGGTCAATGGTAAAGAAGCCCTTCCTCTCTATGACTGGCTCAAAAGTCAAGCAGCTGGACCACTGGGCAAACGCATCGAATGGAACTTCTCAAAATTTGTCATCGACCGACAAGGCCAAGTTGCCCAACGCTTCTCCTCCAAGACAGAGCCAGCTGCCATGGAAGACTTGATCCAAGACTTACTTGAGAAATAAGCAAAAAGCCTGAAAGTGTAGTCAGGATTTTTGATGAATGGCTATTTATTTTCGAGACTTTCCGCTGTGAGAAAAGTGCCTGAAACAATAACGTTTCAGGCACTCAGGAATTTTGAGAGTAAAACAGTTTGGGAAACTGTTTTAGCCTGAGCCCAGAAATTAAAGAGCGAAGGGGCTCAATAATTAGTCATGGAACTTCCTGGATTGCTGAAATCATCCACTGGATAATTTCACCTGACGTCCGTACTCACCTAAGGAAAGTTTCTAAGAAGTCATTATCCATAAGCCAAAAAAGCCTGAGCTAACGCTCAAGCTTTTTTTATTATTAATCAATTTCAAGTCCACCGGTGTACAAGCGGTAATAGGTGCCACGTTCTGCCATCAAGGAAGCATGGTTGCCTCGTTCGATAATGCGTCCGTGGTCCATGACCATGATGACATCGGAATTGACAATCGTCGATAGACGGTGGGCGATGACAAAGACTGTCCGACCTTCCATCAGGCGATCCATCCCTTCTTGCACCATCTTCTCTGTCCTCGAGTCGATGGAAGACGTCGCTTCGTCCAGAATCAAGACAGGCGCATTGGCAAGGGCTGCACGGGCAATGGCGATCAATTGTCGTTGACCATTTGATAGGCCAGCCCCATCATCCGTCAAGACTGTCTCATAGCCCTGATCCAAGTGCTTAACAAAGGAATCCACATTGGCAATCCGAGCTGCTTCAAGGATTTCTTCCCGTGTTGCATCAGCACGGCCATAAGCAATGTTTTCCGCAATCGTACCAGTGAATAAGTGGGTATCTTGAAGAACGATTCCGAGGGAACGACGCAGAGAATCTTTCTCAATCAATTTAATATCGATCCCATCATAAGTGATCATTCCGGATTGGATATCATAGAAGCGGTTGATCAAGTTGGTGATGGTTGTCTTTCCTGCACCAGTCGCTCCGACAAAGGCCACTTTTTGCCCCTTATCCGCGTACAAGTTGATGCCATGAAGGATTTGTTTCTTCCCATCATAAGAGAAATCAACATCATCAAAGACCACATTTCCGACCATCTTGACAAGCTCGTAATCCCCATTTGGACGTGGGTGTTTCCAAGCCCATTTGTTGGTTTTCTGATCGGTTTCGACCATTTCTCCATCGACCAGTTCATAATTGACCAACGTCACTTTTCCTTGGTCGACTTCTTCTTCTTCATCCAAGAGATCAAAGACACGATCTCCACCAGCCAAGGCCATAAGGACAAAGTTCAATTGTTGAGAGACCTGGGCAATCGGACCTGTGAAGGAACGGTTCAATTGTAAGAAAGCCATGAGACCACCAATGGTTAAACCACCGACGCCGTTTAGCGCAAAGAGTCCACCGATCAAGGCTGTTAGAACAAAGGAAACATTTCCCAAGTTCCCAAGAATTGGCATGAGGACATTGGCATAGCGGTTGGCCTGGTACGAAGACTCAAAGAGTTGGTCATTGATCCGATCAAAATCCTCAATGCTTTCTCTTTCATGTACAAAGGCCTTGACCACTTTTTGACCAGACATCATTTCTTCAATAAAGCCGTTCTCAATCCCCAAGTTCTTTTGTTGGGCCCCGAAGTAACGACCTGACTTGCCAGAGACATCCTTGATGATAAAGACCATGACGATGACCATGAAAAGAACAATTAAGAACAAGAGTGGACTAACCGTCAGCATGGTAAACGTTACCCCAAGGATGGTAATCGCTGAGGATAAGAGTTGAGGAATGGATTGTTCAATCGCTTGGCGAAGAGCATCAATATCATTGGTATAGATAGACATGATGTCCCCGTGTTGGTGGGTATCAAAGTAACGAACGGGCAGTTTTTGCATGCGGGCAAACAACTGATTTCGAAGACTTCTAAGTGAGTCTTGTGAAACGGTCGCCATAATCAAGGTAAAGCCATAGTTAGCAAGGACCCCGATCAAACAAATCAAACCGACCCGTGTTAAGAAGGACAAGAGCGGTCCGAAATCATGGCTGTTTGACGTTAGCATAGGCTCTACATAGACATCGACCAGGGACTGAATCGAAGCTGTTACATTGACCGTCGCAAGAGATGATAGAATGATTAAGATAAAGGAAACAATCAAGGATACCTTGTAGTTTTTCCAAAGGAAGTCGAGCAGGCGAAGGATAGAGCCTAGATTTGCTTTTTTCTTAGTTTTCATCTGCTTCTCCTTTCCCTTGTGTTTGCATTTCATATACTTCTTGGTAGATGGCATTGGTCGCAAGCAATTCCTCGTGACGACCGATCGCATCGATTTGACCATCATTCATCACGATGATGCGATCTGCATCTTGAATAGAGGAAATCCGTTGACCAATGATGATTTTGGTGGTCTCTTTCAAGCTGGTTGCCAATCCTTGACGGATCAAACTATCCGTCTTGGTATCGACCGCTGAAGTCGAATCATCCAAGATCAAGATCTTCGGATTCATAAGAAGGGCACGCGCGATACAAAGACGCTGGCGTTGACCACCAGAGACATTGGATCCCCCACGCTCAATCATGGTGTCATAACCCTCTTTGAAATCTTGAATAAATTCATCGGCTTGGGCAATCTTACAAGCTGCGATGATCTCTTCATCTGTCGCATCCTTATTTCCCCAGCGCATATTTTCTTTAATCGTACCAGAGAAAAGGACATTGGTCTGAAGAACCATGGCCACTTGCTTACGAAGGGAATCAAGATCGTATTCTTTGACATCGTGGCCTGCTACTGTCACCCGACCAGACTCGACATCATAGAGACGAGGAATCAACTGCACCAAGCTTGATTTTCCTGATCCTGTTCCTCCCAAGATACCAATCACTTCCCCTGAACGAATAGAAAGATTAATCCCTTGTAAGACATGGGTCTTGTCGCCATTTTCATCGGTATAAGCAAAGGTCACATCCTCAAAGTTGATGGAGCCATCAGCAACTTCTTTGATCCCATTTTCTGGAGAGTCAATCGTCGTTTTGGTCGTCAAGACTTCATTGATCCGCTCGACAGAGGCCATGGAAATCGACAACATGACAAAGATCATCATAAACATCATGAGCGACATGAGAATGGTCATGGTGTAGCTAAACATAGAAGTCAGATTCCCAGTGGAGAGTTGGCCACCAACGATCAGATGAGCCCCAATCCAAGAGATCAAAAGGAAAGAAGCATACATGGAAAGCATCATAGCTGGGCTACTCAAGACAACGACACGGATAGCCTTCATAAACATGTTATAAATCCGGCGTGAAGCTTTTTTGAATTTAACGGTTTCATCTGCTTCCTTAACGTAGGACTTCACCACTCGCATATTGGTGATGTTTTCTTGAATGCTGTTGTTGAGATTGTCATAAGCTTCAAATACTTCTGTGAAGAGCGGATACACAATCTTCATGATGATGCTTAAGACAGCTGCCAAAAAGATGGTCACATAGACAAAGATCATGGCCATTTCCGGATTGATCAAGAAACAAGCCACAATGGCAAAGATCAAATTGAGCGGTGCCCGTACACAGATCCGGATCACCATTTGATAGGCATTTTGCACATTGGTCACGTCCGTCATCATCCGAGTGACTAACCCACCTGATGAGAACTGATCAATATTCTCAAATGAGAAGGTTTGAACCTTTTTGAAAATGGCCCGACGAAGGTTTTTAGCAAAACCAGCCGATGCATAGGCGCCATAACGGGCAGACTGCATCCCACAAAAGAGGGAGCAAAAGGCACAGACCAGCATGAGCCCACCGTAAAACAAAATATTGTTCATGTTTCTTTGTTGAACACCCTGGTCCAAAAGACTCGCCATGACAAAGGGAATCGAAATCTCAAACATGACTTCAAAGACCATGAACAAGGAAGCCAAAATCGAGGGCTTCTTAAATTCTTTGATCTCGGAAATTAAGGATCGAATCATTATTACCTCCAATGTTATTCATACTTTTTCCTGCGGTAGAAGCAAAGCTTCTTTCCATCGAAAATAGGTCAAAACACACAAAATTCCCTGAGGGAAAGACCCTAGGGATTACGCATTTTTTATAGTCTTCATTGTAACCTAAATTGCAAAAAAATGCAAGATTTTTAGACAGCATCCGTTTTTCTGTTTATCCAGTACAAAAGAGGCTGGGACAAAAGTCCTAGCCTCTCAATTGTTTTTGGATTGTCGAGCAAGACGCAGTGGCTGAGTGGGCTATACTACGCTGATTTTATCAGCTTTTACAGCCCTACTCAACTGTGCGGAGGTGGGACGACGAAATCGAATTCTAACGAATGACCGATTTCTGTCCCACTCTCTTTTCTATTTATTCTGCTAAAAGCACTTCTTTGATGGTTTGTTTTTGGAGTTTTCTGTTAGATAGATAAAAGAGGCTTTCATAAACCACAGCAAAACTGATCAAAGTCCAAAAGCACACATTCCCATCAAAGTGATGCTCAATTTTACCAGGAACTGTATCTTTGATTACGCCAATCAAAATTTCCATGATGCCATATTGATAAGCCGTCCCAAGGGCAAATCCTAGATAGGCCCAGAAACGATAGGGAGCGAGAATATGACTTTGGCATTCACGATCGGTGTAGCCAAATGCCTTCATAAGAGCCAAGGTTTCGCGACTTTCTGAGACCACAATTCCCAATGACAAAAAGAGGATCGAGAAAGAAAGGATCAAACCAATCATAATCATCATCGTTTGGATGATGTCATCAGTGTAGTCCCTTAGGCCAAAAGACAATTGAACCATGGCCGCGAAACACATGGAGCCAAAGACAACAAAAAACAAGATCGATTTTCTCCCCCAAATCAGCGACGAAGACAACTCTTTTAGGAAGGATTTCCCTTTCTTAGGAGCCCTCTTTCTCCTTTTGACCTTGATTGGACCTGGAGATTTTTTCAATAAGCGAAGTGCCGGCGTTTGTAGTTGTCTTCTAGCATAGCCAATCGCAAGGACCATAAAGAAAGTCGTTGGCAGCATCACAAAAGCAACTAAGAGTTGCCAATGAAAATGAATGGTAATGTCTGGCAGAATCCCCTTCTCATTGCGAAAGTCATAAAAATGTCCCATCATTAGAAAAGAAGCGAAATAGCCAAGAAGTGCTCCAACTCCAAAACTGAGTCCAAAAGCCCAAAATCGTTTCGCCAACTGGCCATTGCTATAACCCAAAGCCTTTAAAATTCCTAATTGTTCCTTGTGGTCATCGACAAATTGTTTGATATAAAAACACATGAGAAGGATCGACGTCAAGGACAAGACAACCCCACTGACCATGGCCACCATCCAAGATAGCGAAACCTGGGCATCATAGTAGGTCTGAATCATCGGATTGGTTTTAGAAATCTCCAACTGCTCGATATCAAGGTAAAAATTCAAGAAGAGATTGGCCACAAAGACCGCACAAGCCCCAATGATACTGACGACAACTAATTTTCGAATATCTTTTACTGAAAACATGGCTTACCATCCAATCTCATAGGCAGTCTGAGGCTGATCGTTGGTCACAACTTGGGTAATCTTGCCACTATTGACGAGAATGATGGTTCTGGCCATATCCGCAATATTTTGGTTGTGCGTCACCATAATTAAGGTAAAGCCCAGCTTTTCCTTCAACTTCCAGATATAGTCGAGAATCTTGCGCCCTGTTTCTTCATCCAGGGCCCCCGTCGGCTCATCTAAAAAGAGGATATCTGGCTTTTTGGCCAGGGCACGGGCAATGGAGACTCTCTGCTGTTCCCCACCAGACAATTCACTTGGATACTTGTCCAGCTTATCACCAAGACCCAAATCCTCGATGATCTGCAAAAAATCATGATTGCTTGCCAGATCAGCTCCCATCTTAACATTCTGTCTGACCGTGAGATTCGGTAATAAATAATACTGCTGAAAAATAAAGGCAATCTTCTCACGTCTAAAGGCTGTCAATTGAGCATCCGTGAGTTGAGACAAATCTTGCCCTTGAATGAGGATATGCCCCTCGTCTACCTTTTCTAATCCAGATAATACGTTTAAGAGAGTGGACTTTCCTGATCCAGAAGGACCTAGGACAACCACATCATCCTGGTCTTGAATCTGCAAATCAATCCCTTTTAAAACCTTTGTTTGGCCATAACTTTTGTGAACATTTTCTAGTTGAATCATTTCTTTCCTACCATTTCTTTGATGAGAGATTGACAAACTTCTGTCAATAAACCAATCACTTCTTCCATGCTGAACTGATAAATACCAGAAGCAACCATAGAGGCCATCCCGTGTGAGTAGATGAATAGATGCTGGTACAAGCGACTAGCCTCCCCTAACGTCAATGGATAGTCTGCGACAATCGATTCCAGAACCAATTGGTAACTATGATCCTTCATGGGAAGAAAATCTTGAAAGCGACGAATCGGATCTTTGCTAGGATTTTGGAAAAGCAATTGAAAGAGTTGGGGCTCTTTTGAGGCGAAAAGGATATAAGCAACCCCGACGGATCGAAAAGGCTTCTCATCTTCTAAGGCCTTACGAATATACTCCACCACGACCATCTCCGCAGCACCAATAACCTCTGTCTGTAACTCAGCCATATTGGCAAATTGCCCAAAAATGACTCTCGGTGTGGCTCCCAGTTTCTCCGCTAATGCTCGAGCTGTCAAACTAGCCATTCCCTCTTCTCTCACCAATTGTAAAGCTGTCCCAATCATAGCTTCTTTACTAAATTTAACCTTTGGTGGCATAAGACTCCTTTCGCGCAACGATTGTTGCGCAACATATGTTGCATAAAGAATACCATAACAAAGTAAGACTTGTCAAGAAAAATTCGTAAAGTATAAAATAAAAGACCAGCCCACTGATACAAGTGAAGTCTGGTCTACTAACAAGATTCTAAGGCAAATCATTTCCCGCCGCCAAGTAGATTTGGTACCATTCCTTGCGCGTTAGGGTCACTGCTGCTGCTTTCCCTGCTTCAAGGACATGTTGGGGTTTGGTCGTTCCGATGACAGCCTGCATCTTACCTGGATAGCGGAGGACCCAAGCAAGGGCGATAGCTGTCGGAGTGACCTGGTATTTCTTCGCCAAGTCATTGAGGACGTGATTGAGAGCCGCAAACTCTTCTTTGCCCACAAAATTCCCCTTGAAATAGCCATGCTGGAGGACAGACCAAGCTTGAATCACCGTATCGGTTAAGCGACAATACTCAAAGATACTGCCATCTCGCACAGCTGCTTTTGGCCCTTCCATGTTGACATGAAAACCGGCTTCAAAGCTAGGCGTAAAGGCGGCACTCAACTGCAACTGGTTGACCTTGAGTGGTTGTTTGACAGCCGTTTTTAGCAATTCTATCATCATGGGATTTTGATTGGACACCCCAAAATGATGGACCTTGCCAGCTTGCTCCAAGTGATCAAAAGCTGCCGCCACTTCTTCCGGCTCCATGAGGGCATCCGGTCGGTGAAGGAGGAGACTATCTAAGCACTCGATCTGCAGACGCTCGAGGATGCCATCGACGGAATCCAAAATATAGTCCTTCGAAAAATCAAAATAGGTAAAGCCATCTTTGCGAATCCCACACTTGGACTGGATCCACATCTGGTCCCGAAGATCCGGACGGCGCTTGAGAACCTTCCCCAGCAGGACCTCACACTGGCCATCGCCATAGATATCCGCCAGGTCAAAGGTGTTGATCCCAATCGACAAGGCCGCCTCCACCAAGGCCTCCACCTCATCTTCACTCATCTCACTAATCCGCATCATCCCAAGGACAATCGTGGACAGACGCTCATTTTCAGCAAACTCAATATAGTTCATGTCCGCCTCCTTTTCATTCTTCCTTCATTATAAAGGAAAGAAGACCAAACAGCAATGATTTCACAAAGCAAAACACCTCCAGCATTCACTGAAGGTGTCTCTTTTAACGATAGCTAAGAGCTTTTTTAACAGTCTTGACTAAACCTAGGTCATCTGTTTGTAAGATAAGGCTTGAATAGATTTTTCCAATGATCATGGTGCCGAGGAGCGTGAAGGCCAAGGCAATTCCGAATGATCCCCATGATTCAAGTCCACTTGCATAGCCATTGATGGTACGGAATGGCATGAAGAAGGTTGAAATGAATGGAATGTATGATCCAATCTTCAACAGAAGGACATCTCCTGCACTACCCAAGGTGGTTACTCCAAAGAAGCTAAAGAACACTAACATCATCAGTGGCGAAATCGCTTTTCCTGTATCTTCTGGACGAGCAACTGTTGAACCTAGGAAAGCTGAAAGAACCACGTACATGAAGATTCCAAGAATGATCAAGAATAAGGTATTCAAGGAAATGGATTGTCCAATATGTTGGGTGATAGGAGAGTCTGGAGATAAGATATCTTTCACAAGAGGAATGGAGTCTCTAAAAATCCAAACGCCTCCCAATCCGACTGCATAGATACCAATATGAGTACAAATGACTCCGAAAAGACCAATCATGCGAGCATAGAAATAGTGAGTTGCGCGAATGCTTGAGAAGACCACTTCCATAATCTTGGTCCCTTTTTCACTGGCTACCTCTTGAGCAGTGATACCTGAATAAAACATCAGAATCATGTAGATAAGAAAACCGATTCCTCCAGCTACCACGGTCTGCACCATTTTCAGCCCTTCTTTCTTCTCATCAATTTTTTCAATCAATGAGACCTGTTGCGAAAGGGCTGCTAACTGCTCTTGGCTTAAATCCGCTTTAGAAACATTGAGCATTTGTTGGACCTGACTCAATTTAGCCATAAGGATTGCTTTGAAACCTGGCTTCATGGCATCCTCACTCTGGTAGCGAGCCTCTAGCTGGCCATCCTTTTCTTCAACTGTGAGGATTCCCTTGATTTCTTCCTCTTTCATGGCCTTCTTAGCTACTGCTTCATCCTTATAGTCAAAGGACAAGCCATCGGTCCCTTTCAAGACTTCCTTGACAGGAGCTTGATCTGTAATCAAGGCGATGTTGCTTTTCGCAGATGTAGAAGATCCGACGAAATAGTTCACTCCAATCGTCAATCCGAAGAAGAGAAAGGGAGTAAGCACCATCAGTAAAAAGCTCCATGATTTCACTTGGCGTAAATAAGTTTCTTTGATAACAATCAGCATCTGTTTCATACTTCTACTCCTGATTCTAGTTTAAAGATTTCATCAATGGTTGGGGCTTGTTGGTCAAAGGTTGCTAGATAGCGACCCTTGGTCAACTGATCAAAGAGGTCCGGACCTGCTGTTTCATCATCCAATACCAACTTCCACAGGCCTTGCTTGGTCATGGTCACCTTGGTCACGTGAGGCAGCACTTCCAACTCCTCTTTACTGAAGTCATTGGATACGAAGAGACGAGTCTTCCCGAAGCTATTGCGAACTTCTTGTACGGGACCTGAAAGAATCACAGATCCATCACGAATCATAACCAACTCATCACAGAGTTCTTCCACATTGGTCATGACGTGGTCAGAGAAGATAATGGTGGCACCGCGTTCTTTTTCTTCAAAAATGACCTGCTTAAGCACTTCTGTATTGACAGGATCCAGTCCGCTAAAAGGCTCATCCAGGATGATCAATTTTGGCTCATGGATCATGGTAATGATCAATTGAACCTTTTGCTGATTCCCTTTTGAGAGGCTCTTGATCTTATCGGTTAATTTTCCTTTTACTTGGAGCTTTTCCATCCAGATTGGAAGTTTCTCCTTGACCTCAGCAGTTGACATTCCTTTGAGATTAGCAAGGTAACGGACTTGCTCATAGATGGTTAACTTAGGCATAAGGCTTCGCTCTTCTGGCAAATAACCAATTTCTTTGTAAGTTTCTTGCGTAATCGCTTTGCCATCTAGGCGGATCTCACCGCTGTAGTCCAAAAAGCGCAGGATGCTGTGGAAAATGGTGGTTTTCCCAGCCCCATTTTTCCCAACCAAACCAAGGATATGCCCTTGTTGAGCTGTCAGATCTACTCCGAAGAGAACCTGCTTATTCCCAAAGCTTTTTTCTAAATTTCTAATTTCTAACATGGATGACTCCTCTACTCTTTATAATAACGTTTGGTAATCTTGTACTGAGAGACCAAGATATAGACATAAATCAGTGATACCACTACTAATGCTAACAAGATATCTGTATGGAAAGCAATGCCAACTAAGAATATCGCAATTAAGGAAATCGGCAAGATATAATTGCTTAACTTAATGATAATTTCATAGTTTTCCTCGTAGCTAATCTGCTTTTCTGCTTCATCCATCATACTCATCATAAATTCACGCACTTCCTTGGCATTGGCATTGCGGGGAATCGGTTTTCCATAAATCAGATGGAAGGTCTTGCGAAAGAAGATATCCGATAGGAAAAATAGGGCAATCAAGACAAGAAAGAGATAGAGCATGGTAAAGTCTCCAAAGATAAAAGCCAAGTGCCCTGTGGAAGGTCTATCCATATACACCCATTGACTATAAAAGATGATGACTAAAAAGTATGGCAAGATCATGACTCCTTTAAAAATGGTCGCTAACCCAAACAGTTTTTCCTTCTGGATGTCATAGTGATAGGCTTCCTCTTCGTCTTCTATCTGGAGCATTTTTTGATGGACTTTTCTCGCGCTTATTAGTAAGGCTATCGTGACCATAAACACGATAAGAAACAAAAGTATTGAACCCCAAAGGAGTCCTTCTTTACTAAAGAAGGATTGGATTTCAAGGGGTTTTTCGGATCCGAACATGCCTGTCAAAAAACCAATGACTCCTCCAATCAAGCCGGAAACTGTAATGATTCCGACATTTCTCCAAAACCGGTAACGAGCGGATCGTTCTTGTTGTTGCTTTTTCATATTATTCTTCTCCCTCTACTAGACTAAAGACATTCTCCACTGGTTCATTGAAGATCTGGGCAATGGTCATGGCGATAATGACAGAAGGTGTATACTCACCACGTTCCAAGAGACTGATGGACTGGCGCGAGACCCCTGCTAGCTTGGCTAGCTCGGATTGGTTGAGTCCATCACGCGCCCTCAGCTCTTTCAATCGATTTTTTAAAATCATGGCATCAGCCCCCTTATAGTTGAATACCTTGAATATCTTCGATACGGACTAACTTGGTTTCCCTCTGTTGTTTATGAATCACACGGGTCAGTTTGACCCAATCTTCATCGATATCTATAATTTCATACTCAAATCCAACACCATCTACTGTAACAGTGGCCGTTTGGCCTTTCAATTCTTCTAAAAGTCTAGACATGTCTTGATTTCCTTTCACTTGTTTTTCTAATCGTCTGATGCGTCTGTTCAATCCTTTTATCTTCTTTTCTGAGCTTGCATAAACGATAACCAGAAAAGGGATAAATAGAATCCATATGGCTCCCATAAGAAACCTCCCCTTCTTTCAACTAAAAACATTGTAACACTTCTTTTTCTTTTTGACAAGCATATTTGTCAAAAAAATAAAAATATTTGTCAATAATAGCAGGATGGTTGACATGGATATTTTGAGTACTTAAAGGAATTTCTTTATTTTTATAGGGTTTTAAGGCCTATAACTTGCAAATCCTGGAAGAAAAAAACAGTTGAGAAATTCTCAACTGTTTCATCTTTTTACATCTTAACGCACTTCTGCATTGACTTTTTCTTCAAGTGAAGCTTGGATTTTTTCCATGTAGCGTGCGACTTCTTCATCTGTCAAGCTATCTTCTGGATTTTGGAAGGTCAAGCTGTAGGCCATAGACTTCATGCCAAGTCCTAGTTTTTCACCTGAGAAAACGTCAAAGAGTTTGATATCTGTTAAGCGTTTCACGCCAGCAGCTTGAATCGCATCAACCACTTCTTGGTGGGTCACTTCTGCTTTGAGGAGAAGGGCGATATCACGGCTCACAGCTGGGAATTTGGTGATTTCCACAAAGGCTGCGGCTGGTTGAAGAGCTGCTTCAATAGCAGATAAGTTCAATTCTGCCACATAGGTTTCTGGAATGTCATAAGCCTTAGCTGTTACAGGGTGGACTTGTCCCAAGACCCCAATCACCTGGTCACCAAGTGAGAGCAAGGCTGTACGTCCTGGGTGGAGACTCTTGATTTCCTGTGTTGCTGTATAAGTCACTTCAAGACCCAAGCGAGTAAAGAGGACTTCCAAGATTCCCTTGGCATAGAAGAAGTCAACTGGAACAGCTGGAGTTTGGAAGTCTTTTTCAGCAACTAAGCCAGTCAAAGCAAAGGCAAAGCTATTGATTTCGTTTGGCAAGTCTTCTTTTGGATTACCTGTCTGTTCAAAGACTTTTCCGATCTCATAGAGGGCCAAATCTTTGTTCTTACGAGCGACATTATAAGCTACAGTATCCAAGATTCCTGAGATCATATTTTGACGGAGGACCGAACGATCCACAGTCATTGGCCACATGAGCTCCGTTAAGTTGCTTGGTGCAGTCGTGAACTCCACTGCTTTTTCAGGAGTTGTCAGTGCATAAGTAATGATTTCAGTCAATCCAGCCCCTTCAGCGATAGTCCGAACTTGGCGACGCAATTTTTGAGTCGCTGTCAATTCACCTGCTGTCCCGTCATCTTTTGGAAGGGTTGCTGGTAATTTGTCATAACCATAAATTCGAGCAATTTCTTCAAAGAGGTCCGCTTCGATAGTGATGTCCCAACGGCGACGAGGAACGCTGACTGTGAAGCTTTCTGCATTTCCAGAAAGGCCAAAACCAAGACGACGGAAGACATCTTCGACATCCGCGTAGGAAAGTTCTGTTCCAAGGACACGGTTAACGTCTGCAAGAGTAGAAGAAACTTCTACATCAGAAGTGTCTAACTGGCCTGCTGAAACGATGCCCTTACGTACGGTTGCACCAGCCAATTCAGCAATCATACTTGCTGCGGCATCAAGGGCTTCATTAACAGTTGCCACATTGATGCCTTTTTCAAAGCGAGAAGATGATTCAGAGCGTAGGTTGAGGCGACCACTAGTCTTACGGATCGATTTGCCATTGAAAACAGCCGCTTCAAGAACTACACGAGTAGACTTTTCAGAGATTTCTGTAGCCTCTCCCCCCATGACACCTGCAAGGGCAACAGGTTTGTCAGCAACCGTAATCACGAGGTCACTTGTTTCCAACTCACGCTCTTCCCCATCCAAGGTCACTAATTTCTCACCTGCACGCGCTTCACGTACACGGATGTCATTTCCTTCAAAGGTATCCAAGTCAAAGGCATGCATGGGCTGACCAAAGTAAAGCAAGATATAGTTGGTCACGTCAACCACATTATTTATGGGACGGATGCCTTCATTCATGAGGAGGTTTTGCAACCATTGTGGACTTGGTGCGATGGTTACATTGTCCAAGATACGAGCTGCATAATAAGGAGCCTTATCTGTGTCGATGCTGACAGAAAGAGCATCCGCTGCAACTTGGTCTGTTTCTGTTAAAGTAAATTCTTTGAAGTTGACTGCCTTGTCATAGATGGCTGCTACTTCATGTGCTACCCCACGCATCGAAAGAGCATCTGCACGGTTTGGAGTGATAGAAAGCTCGATGATTTCATCATCCAAGTCTAGGTAAGAGAAGACTTCTTCTCCTGGAACAGCATCCTCTGGCAAGATTTGGATGCCATCCGCAAATTCTTTCGGTACAACTGAGTCAGAAATGCCTAACTCACCAAGTGAACAGATCATCCCAAGGGATTCCAAACCACGGATTTTCCCTTTTTTAATCTTGTAGTTATCTGCGATGCGAGCACCTGGAAGAGCCACCATCACCTTGATGCCTGCTCGCACATTTGGTGCTCCACAGACGATTTGACGCGCTTCTTCTTCCCCCACATTAACTTGGCAGACATGAAGGTGTGTCTCTGGCACATCTTCACAAGACAAGACTTCTCCGACGACAATTTTTGAGAGACCAGTAGCAGGCGATTCCACACCTTCTACTTCGATCCCTGTAGTTGACATTTTTTCAGCCAACTCTTCTGATGGCACATCCACGTCCACCAATTGTTTTAACCATTTATATGATACTAACATTATTCTGATCGTAAGATCCCACTTGGTGAGATCTTCTCAATTCCTTTCTCTCAATTTGGACCCACAATTAAGCTTGCGGATTCTCCTTCAAATGCTTGCGCAGCAACCAGTCGATATCCACAGCTTCCCCTGTGATAAAGTGGTGCTCGCTAAATCGTTCAAATCCGAATTGTTTGTAAAAGTTTTGGGCCTTAAAATTCCGTTCCCAGACACCCAGCCAGACCCAGTCAAATCCACGTTTTTGAGCCTCTTTTAAGGCAAAGGTAAACATTTCCTTGCCATAGCCCTTGCCATGATGTTCTTTTTTGACATAGATGCGCTGAATTTCAAAAGCATTGTCCATCTCTACTGGCTCCGTTTGTGCCTTGCCCCAGTTAAACTTGAGGAAACCACAAATTTCCTGATGGTGATCAAGGACAAAATAGGTCTCTGATTCCGGGTCTGCTAGGTCCTTTTGGATTTGCTCTAGCGATAAAACCATCTGGTAGTAATCTTCCATATCGGCATCAGAGTTGTAGGGACCAAAGGTATCCCCATAGGTTTCCACCTCTAATTCCCTTAAAATATGAAAATCTTTCGCCTTAACTTTAACTAACATGATTATTTAAATTGTTCTGAAAAACGGATATCCCCTTGATAGAAGCCACGGATATCATTGATTCCGTAACGAAGCATAGCCACACGCTCTTGACCAAGTCCAAAGGCAAATCCTGAATAAACTGTTGGGTCAATACCGCTCATCTCAAGGACGCGTGGGTGAACCATACCAGCTCCCATGATTTCAATCCAACCAGTTTTCTTACATACGTTACATCCAGCTCCACCACATTTGAAGCAAGAAACGTCCACCTCAACCGATGGCTCGGTAAATGGGAAGTAAGAAGGACGCAGACGGATTTGACGTTCTGCCCCAAACATCTTTTGCACGATCAATTGAAGCGTTCCTTGAAGGTCTGCCATTGAGATGTTCTTCCCAACGACCAAGCCTTCGATCTGATGGAATTGGTGGCTGTGGGTCGCATCATCTGTATCCCGACGGAAAACACGCCCTGGAGAGATCATCTTCAATGGTCCCTTGCTAAAGTCATGCGCATCCATCGCCCGTGCCTGTACTGGTGAGGTATGGGTCCGAAGCAAGATTTCTTCTGTGATATAGAAGGTATCCTGCATATCCCGCGCTGGGTGATCTTTAGGCAGATTCATCCGTTCAAAGTTATAATAGTCTTGCTCCACTTCAAAGCCGTCTACGACTTGATAGCCCATCCCGATAAAGATATCTTCGATTTCTTCACTGGTTTGGGTCAAAATATGACGGTAACCACTAGCAACTGGACGACCTGGTAGGGTCACGTCGATACTTTCACTAGCCAATTTGGCTTGGACTTTCTTTTCTTCCAAAAGTTTGGCCGTTTCTTCAAAGGCAGCCGTCAAGACATCACGCGCTTCATTGACGTGTTTCCCGATAACCGGACGCATCTCAGCAGAGACATCCTTCATCCCTTTAAGAATTTCCGTCAGAGATCCTTTTTTTCCAAGAACAGAGACCCGTAGTTCTTGCATCTCTTTTTCATTTTCAGCAGAAATCTGCTTCAAAGCTGCCAGCGTTTCTTCACGAAGCGCTTTTAATTGTTCTTCAATCGTTGACATATTTCCTCCATCATGGTCCCTCTACAGACATAGAAAAAACCACGCGCCAACACCCTCATTCGGAGCGTTGACACGCGGTACCATCCGTTTTTTATCCGTAAACCAGACCTTAATTTCTAAATCCTTTACGCAAGTGAATTCACTCAGCTTTCATGCAAAGAGCTTTCAGTCACGGCTCTTCTCCCTGTCGCACTTCCCTTGAGATACTAGTCTTGCAGATTTCTATTCGATTACTATCTAGTTTAGCAGATTTTTTGTTAAAAAACAAGTTAGATGAGACTAATTTCAATAGAAGAAGGAACTGGACGTAATGCATTATCTATTTGCCTGGTCGGTTTCATCTGCATTCCTTTTCAATAGAAGAGTTGCTGCTTGGTTAAAACCATCACACCAGTTATACCATTTTGCTTCATACTCATCTTGAGGTAAGATACGATTTTTTAAATCCAAGACAGAGTCTATCTTTCTTTCCTCGCAAGCTTGCGCATAGAGAGCATACAAGTCATCGCCACCATCTCTATCAAACTCAGCAGAAATCGTATCTTGACCCGCCAACAAAGCCTGATAAGCCCTGTGATGCCCGTCTGTAATCAAGAAGCGATTTCCAAATGTAAGAATACTAATTGGATCCATATTGATGATTTCTGCCGACTGATCAAGCATCTGGATATCATGTAACTTCTTTTCTGATAAGTATAGTTGGGTCGGATGAAGGTCCGTTAGCTTGACTTTCATTTCTTTCTCCTCAAAGGTCCCGATTAAAAGACCTATCAAAGCCAAATTCTCCTGCTACTCTTGTGATTCGTTTCGTTTTTATTTAATGACTTGTCCAGCATCTTTCAAGACAGATTCTGGAATAGTAATGCCCAATTCATCTGCGACTTTTTTATTGATGACAGATTTTCCTTGGCTAAAGATTTCAACAGGTGTGTCTGCAGGTTTTTGACCTTTCAAGATCTTCGCAGCCATTTTACCAGTTGCTACCCCAAGATCATGTTGGTCGACAACGACTGAACCAAGGCCACCAGCTTCTACCATGGCTGTCGCACTTGGGAAGATTGGTTTTTTAGCATCTTTATTGGCTTCAACAACAGTTGAGAATGCTGATGCGATGGTATTGTCGATTGGAACCCAGATAGCATCCACTTTACCTGACATAACCGATACTGTTGAAGCAATTTCGTTTGTAGAAGGAACTGAATACGGAACCACCTTGTAGCCTGCTTTTTCAGCCAATTTTGTAAATTCTTCTACTTGAGATTTAGAATTGTCTTCACTGGTTGAGTAAAGAACCCCGATTGTTTTTACGTTTGGAGTCAACTCTTTGATCAATTTCAACTGTTGCTCAGTAGGATTGTGGTCAGATACCCCAGTGATATTGCCACCTGGTTTTTTCAAATCTTTGACCAAGTTTGCACCGACTGGATCGGTTACAGCACCCATGACAATTGGTTTGTCTTTGGTTGCACTAGCCAAACCTTGAGCAGATGGGGTTGCAATCCCAATCAAGACTTGATTATCTTTTTCTGCCAATTGCTTACTCATAGTTGCAACCTTGTTTTGGTCCCCTTCTGCATTGAGGAAATCAATGTCCACTTTGTCCTTGTCATAGCCTTCTTCAGCTAGACCATCTTGAATCCCCTTGTAGATCAAATCAAGCGAAGGGTGGCTGACCAACTGCAAGACCCCAACTTTTGCCTTTTCATTGCTAGTTGCTGCCTTGTTGTCCTTACCAGCTGTAGCTGAATAGATCGCTGTCCCAATGACTGCTGCTGCAATCAAACCAATAATTCCCATTAACCGTTTATTTTTCATTTTACTACCTCTTCTATTTTTTCATTTTCTTCTATTTTTCATCCTCTAAAGAATGCGACGCCATCGTTTCTTCATATCTTTTCTCCCTTCTCATCTAAAACAAAAAACACGCCCACACATAGCAAAAGCTATGTGAGGACGTGTCATCGCGGTGCCACCTCACTTATGGGAAAAGGATAGTCTCCCCCCCATATCTCTGTCTTGTCTAGCAACAAGTTGCACGATAAGGTGTGCCAACCGAATTTTTATTGTTTCAAATTCATCTCATCATTAGTCCAATTTCATAAACTGCCGCTACCCACTCTCAGCAACCGTGGGCTCTCTTGAAACTTTCATTTACTACTTTTCTAATTTCTTACATTTTAAAGTTTTCTTTCAAAAAAGTCAATACTTTTTCAGTATTTTTTTGGAAACGTTCGCATTTTCTATATTACATCCCCTTGCTTCTTTCTGGGATTTCCGCTCTATTTTTGATATAATTTACTAGAATAACAGCTAGAATGATGAGGAATCCCATGTCTTTTGATGGATTTTTTTTACACCATATGGTGCAAGAATTGAAGGCCGAACTCTTAAGTGGTCGCATTCAAAAAATTAATCAACCTTTCGAGCAAGAATTGGTACTCCAAATCCGAGGCAATCGGAAAAACCAAAAACTCTTACTCTCTGCCCATTCTGTTTTCGGACGGATCCAACGGACCCAAACCAACTTTGAAAATCCTGCCTTTCCTAATACCTTTATTATGGTCATGCGTAAATATCTTCAAGGCGCTGTCATCGAAGGGATTGAGCAATTGGAGAACGACCGGATTCTCGAAATCCGTGTCTCCAATAAAAACGAAATTGGAGATGCCATTTCTGTCAGCTTAATGATCGAAATCATGGGCAAGCACAGTAATATTATTCTCCTAGACCGGACCAGCAATAAAATCATCGAGGCCATCAAACATGTCGGCTTCTCACAAAATAGCTACCGGACCATTCTTCCTGGATCAATCTATGTAGCCCCTCCGAAAACAGACGCGGTTAATCCTTTTACAATTGGAGATGAAGCCCTTTTTGCCCTTCTTCACAAAGAAGAGTTAAGCCCAAAGAACCTTCAAAAATGTTTCCAAGGTTTGGGGCGAGATACGTCTCAAGAATTGGCCAAGCGACTTGAGACGGATGAAAAATTAAAAACCTTCCGTGCCTTTTTCCAAGCTCCAACTGAGCCACGCCTAACGACCAAATCCTTCTCGGCTATTCCCTTTGAAGATGCCACTAGTCAAACCTTTGAGACACTTTCCGATCTGCTAGATGACTATTACCGAGACAAGGCTGAGCGCGATCGGGTGCAACAACAGGCTAGTGAATTGATCCGCAAGGTCGAAAACGATCTTGAAAAGAACCGAAAAAAATTAGCCAAACAAGAAGCGGAGTTAGCGGCGACCGACAATGCGGAAGAATTCCGCCAAAAAGGAGAATTACTGACCACCTTCCTCCATCAGGTACCAAACGACCAAGACCAGGTTGTCCTGGACAATTACTATACCAACGAACCCATCACCATCCAACTCAATAAGGCTCTGACCCCCAACCAAAATGCGCAACGCTACTTCAAACGCTACCAGAAGTTAAAAGAAGCCGTTAAACATTTGACCATCCTCATTCAAGAAACCAAGGAAACCATTTCTTATCTTGAAACGGTTGAAACGGCCCTTTCTCAAGCGAGCCTGGCTGAGGTGGCAGAGATTCGTGAAGAGTTAATCCAGACCGGCTTTATCAAACGGCGCAACCGAGAAAAAATCCATAAACGGAAAAAACCAGAAAAATACCTGGCTAGTGATGGCAAAACCATCATTTTAGTGGGTCGCAATAATCTGCAAAACGATGAACTGACCTTTAAGATCGCTAAAAAAGACGAACTCTGGTTCCATGCCAAAGATATCCCAGGCAGCCATGTCGTCATTACCGGAAATCTAAATCCATCGGATGAAGTGAAGACCGATGCCGCAGAGTTGGCCGCCTACTATTCCAAGGCCCGTCTCTCAAATCTGGTCCAAGTCGATATGATCGAAGCCAAGAAACTCAATAAACCAACCGGCGGAAAACCAGGCTTTGTGACCTATACTGGTCAAAAGACCCTGCGGGTTACCCCAGAAGAAGAAAAAATCAAGGCCATGAAACTAACAGACTGATTTCAAAAATAAAAGAGAGTGGGACAGAAATCGGTAATTCGTTAGAATTCGATTTCGTCGTCCCACCTCCGCACAGTTGAGTAGGGCTGTAAAAGCTGATGAAATCAGCGTAGTAGAGCCCACTCAACCACTGCGTCTTGCTCGACAATCCAAAAATAATTGAGAGGCTAGGACTTTTGTCCCAGCCTCTTTTTATTCTGCTTTATTAATGTCTTCTTTGACCTCATCAACATTGAATTTGGCAAAGAGGTACTGACGGTCTTGAACTGGGAAACGTTGATCCAGCTGATCGATGGCCCCCACCTCTACAATCCCTTCTGTGATGACAAAATCCATGACATGGCCACCAAAGGTGTGGTCATCTGAAATAAAGTGCAAATGATAACCAGCCACGCTCACGCCATGGAAAATTTCTGGTGTCCAAAAACCGACGATGGTTCCAGTAACATTTTCTCGTGTATACTCTGGCTGATGGGTGGCAACCTCTGCAAACTTCATCTCAGGTGTTGATTTTGGAATCATACGGACATGCATCTTGGCAAAGTCACCATGAATCTTAATGGAGCGGAAAAGATTTTCCCCATCATAATAAGACTCAATACGGGCTTCCAATTCCTCGTCTGTCATTTCAAAACGTTGGCGGAAAATCACTTCTGCTTGGTGAGGGACGACTGCTGCATAAGGAACCTTTGCATCCGGAGAAACTTCGACTATTTCAGGATGGTCCCCTGATCCCTTGGCCTGATATGCCTTACCATCTAAAACGATCAACTCTCCATCAATAGAATCAAGCGTCCCAACTCCGAGATCTCCGTGTTCCAAGAGTTCTCCAATCGTAAATGAACCCCCGTACAGACCCGCCATTAGGGCACCTAAGGTATTGTATTGAAAAAGTTTCACTGGTTCCATGTTTTTCTCTCCTCATTCTATCTTCTACCAGTATACCACAAACTATTCCGAATCTTCACGATATGGTTTTGATTAGAGGCTATCATAGAGGGTTTGCATCTGCACATCGTCTGGTACGATGGCCAAATACTGGTTAGCCACTTCACGCGCCTTCGTCACATCTCCAGCCTCACGCAACAAATAAACATAGGCTTCGAGGAATTCTGGGTTGTCCTTTAAATCCTCATAGAGCTCTTGGTAGGCTGAGACGGCCTCTTCTGTTTTCTCCAAGGCAGCCAAGGCACGGGCAATGTTCCACCGAGTGACAACTGTTTCGACTTCTTCATTTTGCCAAGTCAAGACTTGGTCAAAGCGTTCCTGTTCCAAATAAAGAGTGGTCAGGCGAAGAGCAATCTCTTCGAGATCATCTGCCACTTCTTTAGCCTCTAATAGATAAGCTTCTGCTTGCTCAGGCTGGTGGAGTTCATAGGAAAGCTGAGAAGCAAGGAGCTTCAATTGGGCATCAAATGGATTCTTCTGGATCCCTTGTTTAGCAATCTCAAGCGCTTTTTCACGGTCATTTTCAGCCTGTAAAGCCAAGGCATAACCGTACTCATAGCCCTCAAAATCAGGCGACAAGGTGTCAAGTTGTTTGTAGTAGATCAGGGCTTTTTGGTATTCTTCTTGATCAGACAATAAGGTCGCCAATTCGTAGGCAATCTGGTCATCAAACTCAATCTCCAGGGCTTTCTCTAAGAAGGGCACAGCCGCTTCAAACTTACCAAGATTGGCATAGGCAAAACCAATCCGTTGATAGGTAGAAATCCCAGTCGCTTCCAAAATCTCCCGATTGTCCAACTGGGCATACTCTTGGATAGCCTCTTGGTAGCGTTCTAATTCCAGATCAATTTCAGCTAACCCTAATTGAATGATCGGATCATCAGACAGACTGGCTGCTTCAACTAATTTTTCACGCGCCACATCTGCAAGACCTTCCAGCTGATAGAGATCTGCCTTGACCAAGAGACTGGCTACATGCCAGTTAGACTCAGGGCCAATTTCTTCTAAATATGCAAAGGCCTCTTCCGTTTGCCCTTCCTCTGCAAGGATGGTTGCCAAACTCAGATATACTTCTGGATAGGTTTCTGCAATCTGTTCATAAACCTCTTTTGCCTGAGGGTAAAAACCAATACTTTCAAGATATTGACCCAAATCCAATAATTGCGCTTCACTATCTTCTAACAAAGCCTGTTGAAATTGAACTTCTGCCTCTTCTAGCTCTTGCCGATCGAGAGCCTCTACCATTTGTTGACTATGACTCACTGTGTGTTTCCTCTTCTATTTCATTGTGTTCTTCATACAAGCCACTGACGACCTTATACCATTCAAAGATAGCTCCGATCACCACCTTAGCAGATGCATAGACTGGAATTCCAAGGAAAACTCCCCAGATTCCAAACATAGATCCTGACGTCAAGAGCACAAATAAAATGGTAATCGGATGGATATTTAACTGGCTTCCCAAAACCAACGGTGATACAAAACGTCCTTCAATGGTTTGCTCCACTGCAAATACGATTAAGACCTTGATAAACATCTCTGGTCCTGCTACCAAGCCTAAGACTAAAGCAGGTAACATGGCTAAGAAACTACCCAAGTAAGGGATCAAATTCAAGATCCCCGCAGAGATCCCCAGTGTCACCGCATAACGTAAGCCAATGATCTTAAAGAAGAGGATAAACATAATGGCGACGACAATGGCTACCGTAATTTGCCCTCGAACATAATTGGAGAGCTGGGTATTGACATCTGAGAGAACTTGTTCAGCCGATTTACGAATCTTAGTCGGTAAGAAGCGAACAATGTGGCCCTTTAAATTTTTTCCATCTCGAAGAAGATAAAAGACAATAAAAGGCATGATGATCAAGGCAACAATGACTTGCGAAGCCACTCCGATCAAGTTGCTGACCCAATTGACAGCCCGCCCAGAGATCGAACTCGCCCAAGAAGTAATGTTTGCAGACAATTCCTTAGTGATCTCATCTAATTGGGGTTTGATATCTGAGGAGACGCGATTATCTAGAAAATCATCGATGGTTGCATTGGCCTTTTCCAAATAAGTTGGCAGGTTATGAAAGAAACTCACCACTTGTCGTTGGACGGATGGAATCACTACAGCTAGACCCCAAATTAAAAGCACTGCAATCAAGAAAAAGACTAAGGAAATCGCAAAAATCCGCTTGAGTCCTTTTCTTTCAAGAAAGTCAACAATAGGGTTAAGCAGGTAATAGAGCAAACCAGAAATAATGACAGGCAGCATGACGGCTCCTGCAAACTCAAAAATAGGAATAAAAATAAAGGTGATTTTACTCAAAACCAAAAGGTTCAAGCCCAACAGCAAGGTAACTAAAAATACGGTAATGGCCTTGTTGTCTAAAAACCATCTAAAAAACCAGGACAAACTAAACTGTTTTTCTTTATTATCCACAGAGAACTCCTTTTCATTTCAATCTGTTTCTATTTTAGCATTTTTTGAGCTTGAAGTTACGAAAAAACTAGCAAAATAAGAAAGAAAGACCCTCCCCTTTTCAACTAGCAATTGCCTTCCAATAGGACCTTTGATATAATAAACCTAACAAATCATACGAGGTGACCTATGTCTCAAACCATTTATTTCGGTACCTATACCAAAAAAGAATCCAAAGGAATTTACAAGGCACAATTTGACCCTGAAACAGGGACATTGAACCATCTGGAACTAGTGGCAGCTGAGCCCAATCCAACCTATATCGCCTTTTCTGAAAAAGGCAACCTCTATAGCGTCGGAGCTGAAGAGGGAAAAGGAGGAATCGCAAGTTTTACAGCTGATTTTCAGCCGCTCAATCACGTTGTTGAAGAGGGGGCTCCACTTTGCTATGTCTCTGTCGATGACAAGCGTCAACTGGTCTATGGAGCCAACTATCACAAAGGCCAAGTTCTCGTATATAAGCTAGAGGCAGATGGACGTTTGTCCTTTGTCGATCAAGACACCCACCAAGGAAGTGGTCCTCATGCCAATCAAGCAAGTCCACATACCCACTATGCAGACCTTACACCAGATCAGTACCTGATCACGTGTGACCTAGGAACAGATAGTTTGCATGTTTATGATGTCAGTGAGGAAGGAAATCTAACCCTGATCAATCAATATCAAACAGCTCCAGGGGCAGGACCTCGTCACCTGGTCTTTCATCCTCACTATAAGACTGCTTATCTCATCAATGAATTAAATGCTACGATCGATGTGCTTTTTTATGACGGTATGGGTGAATTCGAACACTTCCAAACTGTTTCCACACTTCCATCAGACTACGATGGTCAAAAATGGGCTTCTGCGATCAAGCACTCTGCTGATGGAAAATTCCTCTATGCATCTAACCGTGCTCACAATTCCATCGCTGTCTTCAAAGTCGTGGCTGATGGTAGCCTAGAACTCATTGAAATTGTTCCAAGTCAAGGGCTCAATCCACGTGATTTCACGCTTAGTCCTGATCAAAACTATTTGATCGCAGCCCATCAAGATTCACCTAACGCAAGCGTCTTCAAGCGAGATCTAGCTAGTGGAAAATTGACCCTTCTATCTGACGACTTCTATGTTCCAGAAGCCGTTTGTACCGTTTTTCATTAAGTCGTTTTAGTTGTCAAACCTCTAAAAAAATGATTAAATAAATGAGAAAAAGGCACGAGCCTGATTTCATAACTTATATTTTAGGAGATCCAAGCATGAATCCAATGGACTTATTTAACCAAGTGAAAGAAATGATCGAAAAGAAAGATTTCGACGCTGCCAAAAAATTTGTTTATGACAATAAAGACAACCTCGGTGACTACCTTGAACAAGCCAAAGGGCTTGTATCTGGAAATGAAATGGTCAGCGGTGCCTTGGACAAAATCAAAGGCTTGTTCTAATAAGACGATTCCTCAACTATCTAGTTGAGGAATTTTTGTTTACCACAAGCAAAAAAAAATCCTTGAGAAAACTCAAGGATCTTTTTAGTCTAGTAAACTAGATTATTTTTTAAGGTTGTAGAATGATTTCAATCCACGGTATTCAGCTACTTCACCAAGTTGATCTTCGATACGAAGCAATTGGTTGTATTTAGCGATACGGTCTGTACGTGAAAGTGAACCAGTCTTGATTTGTCCTGCGTTTGTTGCAACTGCGATGTCAGCGATTGTTGAATCTTCAGTTTCACCTGAACGGTGTGATACAACGGCAGTGTAACCAGCTTCTTTCGCCATTTCGATAGCATCGAATGTTTCAGTAAGAGTACCGATTTGGTTAACTTTGATAAGGATAGAGTTAGCACATTTTTCTTCGATACCACGTGAAAGGTAGTCAGTGTTTGTTACGAAGAAGTCGTCACCAACCAATTGAACTTTACCACCAAGACGTTCAGTAAGAGCTTTCCAACCGTCCCAGTCGTTTTCATCCATACCATCTTCGATAGTAATGATTGGGTATTTGTTTACCAATTCTTCAAGGTAGTCGATTTGTTCAGCAGCAGTGCGGACAGCAGCTCCTTCACCTTCGAATTTAGTGTAATCGTAAACTTTGCGTTCTTTATCGTAGAATTCTGATGATGCACAGTCAAATCCGATAAATACGTCTTTACCTGGAACATAACCAGCAGCTTCGATAGCAGCGATGATAGTTTCTACACCATCTTCAGTTCCGTCGAAACGAGGAGCGAATCCACCTTCGTCACCAACGGCTGTTTCAAGACCACGACCTTTAAGGATTTTCTTAAGTGCGTGGAAGATTTCAGCACCCCAACGAAGAGCTTCTTTGAATGTTGGTGCACCAGCAGGTACGATCATGAATTCTTGGAAAGCGATTGGAGCATCTGAGTGAGAACCACCGTTGATGATGTTCATCATTGGAGTTGGAAGAACTTTAGTGTTGAAACCACCAAGGTAGCTGTAAAGTGGGATTTCAAGGTAGTCAGCAGCAGCACGAGCTACAGCGATAGACACACCAAGGATTGCGTTTGCTCCCAATTTACCTTTGTTAGGAGTACCGTCAAGAGCGATCATAGCACGGTCGATAGCTTGTTGATCACGTACATCATAGCCGATGATAGCTTCAGCAATAATGTTGTTTACATTGTCAACAGCTTTTTGAGTACCAAGACCACCGTAACGAGATTTGTCACCGTCACGAAGTTCAACTGCTTCGTGTTCACCAGTAGAAGCTCCTGATGGAACCATACCACGTCCATGAGCACCTGATTCAGTATAAACTTCTACTTCAAGTGTTGGGTTACCGCGTGAGTCTAGGACTTCGCGAGCGTAAACATCAGTAATAATTGACATTTCTTACTCTCCTTATTGAGTTATATTTTTTACTCCTCTATCATATCGTAATTAGGCTATTTTTTCAAGAAAAAACAAGGAAATATACGAAAATTGAGAAGTTTTTAACAAGAAAACGGTTCCACTGTCTTATTTTCTTCCATTTCCCCTCCTTTTTTAATTTTTTAACATTCTTCTACTCTTCTACTACGCTTTATGCTATACTAAACTTATGACAGATATTAATAAAACGATTTTAGAAAAAGCTGCTGGTCCTACTCGGTTCAATCCTGATGAACAGCGTCGATTTTTGGAGACTTATGAGGAGCGTGTGATTGCATCATGTACCTTGGAGGAGGCAAGGGACAATCTCTATTTGGAGCACTATTCTTCAATTCTTACGAACATTTCAGAACGCTTTGAACCTGTATTGGTCAAGATTTCGCCTGCCTTGGATGAAAGCAGCCAACTTCAATATTTGAAAAAGACAAAGGATCTTGGTCTTGTGGCAAGCATTGTATCAGATGACTGTCGCCACTCTCCCTTTGGTCTCATCATCCATACTGATCATCCATCTGGAATTTCTCCAACCGATATCAGCCTCCAGTATCCAAATTTGTTTGAAAAGAAAGAAGAGAGCACAGCACCTGAAAAAAAATCATTTTGGAAACGCCTCTTTGGCTAAAGAAAGAACCAATTGAAAAGGAATTTCCTTTTCAATTGGTTTTTTAGTTTGCTTTCATTTTTAAGAGGTTACCAATATTTCGAGCACAGGAAATCAGATTTTTTTCAGCATGAGTGAGTGCATCTGCCACCTCACAAGGACCTGGTACAATAGAGAAAGCAGCCTCAATATGATGACTTGGGAAAGTTGGCAAATCCTCTGCTAAGGCCCCACAAATAGCAAGCACTGGGATCTTCTCTGGTGTTCGTTTGGCTACCCCGACAGGAGCTTTTCCAGACAAAGATTGGAGGTCCATCCTACCTTCTCCCACGACGACCAGATCCGCTTTTTGAACCTTACGATCGAAGTCGATTAGATCCAAACTTTTCTCAATTCCTGAGGAAATCTGACCTCCCGCAAAAGCGACCAAGCCTGCTGCCATGCCACCTCCAGCTCCGGCGCCAGCCATAGACAAGATTCGTGGATCGACTAGCTGATAAAAATCCTCCATAGCTTGATCAACTGCTGGAAACAGAAGGGGATTCAATCCCTTTTGCCCGCCAAAGATATAGGTTGCTCCTTGACTGCCACAGAGAGGATTGGTTACATCCGTTAAGACTTGGAGCTGGATGTCTTCTAAAGCTTTTGGAACCGCACTGGTATCTATTCTAGCCACACGACCGAGCGAAGCCCCGACAGGACGAAGCAGATGGCCTTGATCATCATAGAAGGCTACCCCTAATCCGGCTGCCATCCCAATCCCACCATCATTTGTTGCAGAACCGCCAATTCCCACACAGATCGTTTTAACCCCTTGGTCAACCAATTGCAAAATAAGTTCACCAATTCCTCGTGTTTCCAGTTCAAGAGGATTTCGTTTTTCAGCTGGAATGGAGCCTAAACCGACAAGTGAGGCCATTTCAAAAAAAGCCATCTTATCTTTTTGGTAGTAGGACATTGAAACAGGCTGTCCAAATGGTCCGGTTACTTGAGTTTGGTACTCCGTTACATCCAGAACTCCAGCTAGGGTTTCCATGGTGCCTTCGCCTCCATCCCCAATAGGAAGGAGGTCAAAAGTTGCATCTGGTAGAGCCTCTTGAAATCCATTTTTCAAGGCTTCTGCTACTTGTTTGGCGGATAAGGATTCTTTAAACGAATCCGGTGCTAGTAGGATATGCATACTGTTTCCTTTCTGTGCTGGTCTAGAATTTCAAGAACAAGGCTTAGATCCCTCTTCTCGATACGATATGGGGCTCGCTCAGCGACGATTGGCTTGCCCATAAAGGCAATCCCGACACCAGCTGTTTCAATCATGGGAAGATCATTGGCACCATCTCCCATCGCAATCGTCTGACTTTGTGGGACATGATTTTCTTTCGCCCATGTCAGGAGGGACTCTTTTTTCATTTCAGGAGTCACAATCTCACCGAGGACTTCTCCTGTCAAACGGCCATCAGAAACCTCTAAACGGTTGGCTCGGACCAGATCAATTCCTAAAGACCTCGCGATGGGGTCGATGACTTCATGAAATCCCCCCGAAACAAGACCAACCTTGTAACCTCTTTGATGCAGTTCCGTGATTAAGCTTTCAGCACCCGACGTAACTTCCATATGTTCCAAAATTTTCGGAAAGATAGAGGTCTCTAATCCCTTCAATAAAGCAACACGCGCCTCTAAAGATGCTGCAAAATCCAGCTCCCCATTCATTGCTTGTGCTGTAATCTCTGCCACTTTTTCTCCCACGCCAGCTTCTTGAGCTAGTAGATCAATTCCTTCCTGTCGGATCAAGGTTCCATCTACATCCATAACGAGAAGACCTGTTACTTCTTTCATCGCTTTCCTTTCTTATTTCTCCCTTACTATACAAAAATAGGGTTTAAATTTCAAGTTTCAATGATGATTTGAAGATAAAAAAATGACCTCCTAAAAGGTCATTTTTTGTTATTAGAAGCGAATTTGCTCCCGGGTTTTTTCATAGGAAGTAACAAAGCGATCAGTTACACCAGCTTCTACCATTTCCAAAGCATCTGAGATGACTTTGAAAGAAGCCGCATAGTCATATTCTCTTTCGAAAATATAAAGGGACTCATCAAAGGCTGCCTGTACATGATCATCAAATGAACGGTAACGGTTCGAGTATTGCAACAATTGTTCTGTCAATGTCGCATTTTGAACAATTCGATACGCCGCTTCTTCCAATTCATTCATATCATTGGTCAAGATTTCCAACAAACGATTGGTTGATTCGATGTTGATTTTATCCCCTTCCAACTCATCCATCAAAGCTTCTGTATTGTTACTTGCAGTGAAGAAAATTTCTAAGAATTCTTGAGGAATTCCTGGCAAGTTCCGTTTGTCCATATAGCGTTTAATGGCATGCAAACGGTTGGCATAGATGTTGACTTTTTGGCGAGCATTGGCATCGTCTTTTTCAATTTTTGAAAGGGAATCACTTAAGCCAATTTGCTCATCTTCAATTTCTTTCAAGCGAGCTTCAATAGCTTCTAACTCTTCTTCTACGATAGAATAGGCCTTTTGTGTTTCAGATGAATCTTTCAAGGCATCTTCTACCACATTTTCTTGTGAAGATAGCTCAGCTTCCAACTCTTTTAACTGTTGGCTGAAGCTTTCATTCAAGACAAATGTTTTACCGAGACGTTCCACTTCTGCCGCAAGCTTGCTATTGTTATCTTTAGCATGTTTCAAATAGCCAGGCAGTTGTTTCACTAACTTCTTCACAACTTTTTGTGATTCAATTTCACGAGTAAAGATGTGATACAATGCATCGATTTCTTCTTGAATTTGTTCATTTTCGTAAATGGCATTGTCCAATTCAAGGGCAGATACATTTGCCATATTGTTCTTCAAAGAAGCATGCAACTGTTGGAAACGAGATTCAATATCTGTTTCAGTGAAGTGGTATCCAGATTCCAAAAGCTTGCGGTAGCCACTTTCCAAATCCTCTAATTGATCAGGAAGTCTTGTTTGAAGAGCAGTGACAATTTCTGGCACTCCCTCAACAATTTGTTTTAAGGCTACAATATGATTTTCAGCTGTATCAAGGATTTCAGCCGCTTCAACAGGGTCACCTGAAGAATTCAAGGTTACAAATTGTGAAAACTCAGATTGAATATTTCCAATTTGTTTTTCAATTTCAGGAAGTGCACTGCCATAACGATCTGGGTCTGAAGTGACTTCTTTTTGAAGTTTCTCAAACATATCCAAGGCATGAACCACACGTCCGCTATTCTTTTGTTCCTGCTCTTCCAGATCAGAAAGGGCTTTGCGAATCGCCTTGATATCTTCGTCGATCAATTGGATCTGACTTTCGATATTATCAATGGCTTGTTTAGCTTTCATGAAACGGAAAGAATTGTTATAGCCTTCCGCTTCAAACAGATTGTTTTCAATATCAGCAAATGAATTTAAGGATAAATCTACCCATTTTTGATTCCATTCACGAAATGCAACTTGACTTTGACCAATCAAATGCATGTTTTTTACGGCCTCTACTTCATCGTTGACCGGAAGGTTGTATAACTTTTCTTTTCGTTCTTCCAGTGCTGCCAGTAAGGCTTCATTTCGTTTTCTCAAAATGACTGCAACCACATATCCTACAATCAAGATAAGGGCGACAATAAAGATGAGAACAATTAGTCCACTAGACATATAAAAACTCCTTCATCGTATTACTTGAACGTAATCCTAGTAATTATACCATAAAATATCCATTAATGGGAAGCGTTCGGTGAATTTTATACATCGAGTGTACTATATTCAGCGTTTTCTTCGATAAATTCACGACGTGGTTCCACGCGGTCCCCCATCAACATATCAAAGATCTTATCTGCTTCCGCAGCATCGTCTACTGATACTCGTGCCATCAAGCGATGTTCTGGATTCATGGTTGTTTCCCATAATTGGTGATCATCCATTTCTCCAAGACCTTTATAGCGTTGGATGGTTGGTTTTGAGCGACCTTCTGAATAACGTTCCAAAGCTGCAGCTAATTCGGCTTCTTGGTTGGCACCAGGTTGGATATATTCTTTGATTTCACTACCGACTTTGACCCCATAGATTGGTGGTTGCGCAATATAAACATATCCCGCTTCCAAGACTGGTTTCATATAGCGATAGATCAAAGTCAATAGAAGGGTTCGGATATGAGCGCCATCGACATCGGCATCGGTCATGATGACTAATTTTTGATAACGCGCTTTTGTAACATCAAATTCGGCACCAAATCCAGTTCCCATAGCAGTAAATAAACTACGAATCTCTTCATTGGCTAGAATTTTGTCCATACTTGCTTTTTCAACGTTCAAGATCTTACCACGGATTGGTAAAATCGCTTGGAATTCCCGATTTCGACCAGATTTTGCAGATCCACCGGCTGAATCCCCTTCGACGATAAAGAGTTCTGTTTCTTGTGGATTATTTGAAGAGCAATCTGCCAATTTACCAGGTAGGTTGGAAATCTCAAGCCCTGATTTCTTACGGGTCACCTCACGCGCTCGCTTAGCAGCTACGCGAGCTTTCGCAGCTAAAATCCCTTTTTCGACGATTTTCTTAGCAATTTGCGGATTTTCCAAAAGGAAATCAGAAAAGGCATCACTAAAGAGTCGATTGGTAATCTTAACAACTTCTGAATTTCCAAGTTTAGTCTTGGTTTGTCCTTCAAACTGTGGATTTGGATGTTTAACCGAGATCACTGCTGTTAAGCCTTCTCGAACATCTTCCCCAGTTAGATTGTCTTCGTTTTCTTTTAAGAGTTTATTTTTCTTAGCATAATCATTGATCACACGAGTGAGAGCTGTACGGAAGCCCTGTTCATGCGTTCCACCTTCATGGGTATGAATGTTATTCGCAAAACTCATGACCGTCTCATGGTAGCCTGTGGTATATTGCATAGCTACTTCAACGGTAATATCATCCATTTCACCATCTGTGTAGATTGGTTTTTCAAAGATGACATCTTTGTTTTCATTGATGTATTCGACGTAACTAGAGATCCCACCTTCGTAGTGGTAATGCTTTTCTTGCTCCAGGCCTTCTCGCTTATCCGTCAAAGAAATACGCAAGCCACGATTCAAAAAGGCTAATTCTTGAATCCGTTTATTTAATTTTTCAAAATCATACTCGGTGGTTTCCGTGAAGATTTCTGGGTCTGGAATAAAGTGGACGGTTGTTCCTGTGCGGTCTGTTTCTCCAATGATCTTTAAATCATCTACAACATGTCCGCGTCGATATTCTTGGTAATGGATACTGCCATTTTTATAGACACGAACATCGAGGGATGTGGAGAGGGCATTTACTACGGAAGATCCTACCCCGTGAAGACCACCAGAAACCTTGTAGCCACCTCCGCCGAATTTTCCTCCGGCGTGAAGCACGGTAAAGACAGTTTCAACGGCAGGTCGACCTGTCTTTTCTTGGATATCCACTGGGATCCCACGACCATCATCGACAACCGTGATCGAATTATCTGCTTCAATGAAAACTTCAATATGGCTAGCAAAACCAGCTAAGGCTTCGTCAATCGAGTTATCTACGATTTCCCAGACCAGATGATGAAGACCTTCTTTTGAGGTAGAACCAATATACATCCCCGGACGCATCCGAACGGCTTCTAGTCCTTCCAAGACCTGAATCTGACTGGCATCATATTCTTGCGCCTGAATTTCTTGCTGTTTATCCTCTGTCATAATTTCCCTTTTCTATTCAAATATAAACTGGTGTAAGTGGGGCATGGTATCAAATAAATATGTTGTCAGCCCTGCCGTCTTCCCAGCTTCTATATCGATCGGACGATCTCCAATGACCAGACCATCTTGAATGCTATATTTTTCTTTCAAATAGAGCATCGAGGTTGGATCTGGCTTGCGAGGAAAGCCCTCGTCTGCTGTTACAATCTCAGTAAAGAAGGGAGCAATGCCCGTCTGATCAATAAGGGTCAAAACTTGGCGATCTCGATGAGATACCAAAAAATGACGTCCTCCATGTGCTTGAATCTCTTCTAGTAACTCTTTTGCTCCATCAAATAAAACCGGATCTTGCAAACCTAAGGCTTCTTTTTTCTTGTATTCCGTACGAAAATTAGGAATATGAGGCGCAAAGGTATGGATTGCATCCTGTGTTGAGATTTTTAACGCTGCATAAACAGAATCATGATCGGCTTGGATATGAAAGTCCTTCAATGTCGCTACAAAGGCATTTGTGGACGTTTCGTAATTATCCAATAGCGTCCCACCAAGATCCCATATAAAATCATGATAATTCATAGTCAATATTATACCACAAATGGACAAAAAAAATAAGCTAAAACCCTCATTTAGGGGGGATTTTAGCCATTTTTTACGGTCATTTCATCTTAAATCAAATAAAACTCATTTCACACTATAAAAAGTGATCTATCACCAGAAACCGTTGTGTCCAAAAGAGCCCTTTTATGCACCTCCAAAGACATCCTGATAGAGCATTCCTTGCCGAAGGCTTTGGGCATCTCCTCCAAAATGATCCACCAAGGCATAAGCTAAGGCTAGGGCTGTTGAAGGACCACGACTGGTGAGAAGATTACCGTCTTTCACCACTGTTTCTTTCTGATAATGGCCATCTTGAATCTCTTCTTCAAAGCCATCGTAACACGTATAGTGTTTATCTTTTAAGAGACCTGCACGCGCCAAAACAATGGGAGCGGCACAAATTGCAGAGATGGTTTTTCCTTTGCCACTTTCTTCCTGAAGAGCTGTGATCAATTCTGCATTATCCCTCAAATTCGCTGCTCCTGGCATCCCACCTGGTAAGAAGATTCCATCATAATCTGAAAGATCTCCATTCCAAAGGCGATCTACTTCCACTGTAATTTGGTGAGAACCTGTGACTGTTTCTTCCATGCCAATGAGGTCGCAGTCAATCCCAGCACGTCTCAAAACATCGACAATGGTCAAGGCTTCAATTTCTTCAAAACCGTTTGCTAAAATCGTTGCTACTTTTTTCATTTTCATTCCTTCTTTCTAACTATTGCGCCTTTTTAAGGACTACTTTTTTACGGATTGGAACCTCTTCTTCTGGTCCTTTCTTTTTACTACTATGATTATATATTGAGAGTACTAGACCAATACCAATCAGATTACTAATAATAGAGGAACCTCCTTGTGAGATAAAGGGGAGAGGAATCCCCGTCAAGGGGAGAAGGCCCGTTACCGCTCCGACATTTTCAAAAATATGAAAGACCAGCATCATGATAAATCCGATGGAAATATAGGTATAAAATTGGTTATTGGACTGGAGGGTAATTTTTAAAATGCGGTAAATCAGGGTCACATATAAAATCAACAGCACCAGAGCTCCAACAAAGCCAAAGTCTTCTGCGACGACCGTAAAAATCATATCGCTTTCCCGTACGGGAACCAATAAATTGGAGACATTAAAGCCTTGCCCAAAGAGACCACCACTAGCAATAGCTAGCTGTCCTTGTGCCTGCTGGTAGGTGGTGGTTTGTGCATAGTCAAAAGGATTTAACCAGGCTAAAATACGGTTCATCTGATAGGTTGGCATCCCGACTTGCTGGTGCAGAAAAGCCCGTCCCCCTTCTGAAAGAAAGAGGAAGAGAAAGCCTGCTAACCCACCTGCTAGAAGCAAGATGACCGGCAAAATAATTTTCCAGGAAACTCCTGAAACGAGCACTAAGCCCGCAAAGATGGCCAAGAATACTAAGGCCGTTCCCAAGTCCTGCTGGAGAGCCAATAAGGCAAAGACCGGAATCGTATAGATGGTCAACTCTAGAATCAAAAACCAATCTTGTCGTAATAATCGCTCACGCCCCTTATTTCTTTGCAAAAATCGGACAATAGAGCGTGACAGCATCAGGATGAAGGGGATCTTCATAAATTCTGAGGGCTGAAACAAGGTGATGTTCCCATAAGCCACCCAGTTTTTAGCTCCTGTTGAAGCTACCAAGTTGGGATTATAAAAAACAAGGGGAAGAACCATCAAGGCCAGGCCAAGCAGGTAAAGAAAGGGAGTGATTTTCCAAAGAAATTTCGTGCTAAAAATCGTCACAATCAGGCAAATGACGCATCCCACACCAATCCAGGCCAATTGCTGCCCTAAAAAAGGCCACACCATTTGGGGATAGTCATGAGAAACTGCTACATAAACAGATAAAATCCCAATCATGAGAAGGGCGAAGACAATCCCAATGATCGAATAATCCAGGTGAATCGTCCAAAAATGATGTTTCTTCATTCACGTTCCTTTCTGTGAGAATCATCAAATCAATTAATAGAACAACATTTGTAGAATCAAGCTAGATCCTGCTACACAAAACCAAGCAATCAACCCTACTAGAAGGGGGGCTGCTCCTGCTGCACGGAACTGTTTCCAAGAAACCTTGCTTCCGATTCCGACCAAGGCCATGGCCATAAAGAGGTGAGAAAGGTCCTTTAGGTAAGGAAGAACCACTTTGGGTACCAAGCCGATAGATGAAAGAATAGAAGCCACAATAAACCAAATGATGAACCAAGGAATAATTTTCTTTAACATTCCTTTGTTTCTTCCTTGTTGCTTGCTCCGATACCATTTTAAACCGATCAAGCCCAAACAAACTGGTACAATCATCAGGGCGCGTGTCAACTTAACAATTGTAGCCATTTCACCCGCAGCCTTACTGTAGGAAAATGCTGCTGCTACAACTGATGACGTATCGTTAATAGCTGTTCCTGACCAGAGGCCAAATTGAAAATTAGACATATGCCATACATGCCCTAATACTGGAAAGATAAAGACAGCCAAAATGTTGAAGAAGAAGATGGTTGACATAGATAAGGCAATTTCCTCTTCATCAGCTTCAATGATCGGCGCTGCTGCTGCGATAGCAGATCCACCACAAATAGCTGTTCCAAACCCAATTAAGGTCCGTAGGTGAGATTTCAGATGGAAGACTTTCCCAAAGATCATCGCTGCAAGAAAGGCAACTGTTATCGTTGGCAGACTAATCTTCAAAGAAGACAAGCCTGTAGAGGCAACCGTCGCAATCGGCAAGCTAAATCCCATGAAGATAATCGAATACTGCAACAATTTCTTACCGGACCAGTTCAAGCCTGGTCGTGAATTCTCCGGCAAATCCACAAATTCATTAAGGACAATTCCTAAAATTAAGGCAAAAACACTGGAGCCAATAATGGGAAAGAAAGTTCCCAACAACATAGCACAAAGTGCCAGTACAAATGCAATTGCAAGTCCAAATCCTTTATTTTTCATTTTCTCAATTCCTTTCAAAAAAGTCAGCTGCTTGCTCAACAAGCCGCTCTCTCAATGTCGTGTGAAGGGGCAACACTTGTTGCAAACCATCCAAAATTTGTTTTCCATATCGCTTGGTTACCACCCGCTGATCTAATAAAAGCACCAAAGATTCCTGATCTTGAAAACGGCTGGTTCTCCCAATAGCCTGTTTAAGTCTTAAAATCGCGACTGGAAGACTATAGTCATAAAAGGGATTTTTCCCCTGTTCTCTGAGTTTTGTATTCAGCTTTTGAACCATATAATCTTTAGGATTGTCAAAAGGAAGGCGCGTGATGATTTGAATCACTTCTTTTTGTTGGGAGAAATCGACTCCCTCCCAGAAGCTTCCCGTCCCCAATAAAATAGAGCTTTCTCCTCTGTCAAATCGTCGCTTAATATTAGCTGCATCACCATTTCGATACTGGGCCAAGTGGGGAAACTTCAATGCGTTTGACGTCTCCAGTAACAATTCTTTTGAAGTAAACAAAAGAAAAATTGGCTTTCGTAAAGGAAGGAGTTCACCGACGAGCTGACAAATCTCCCCTGCGTACTCCACTGAAGATAAAGAAACAACATCTGGGAAATCTATCGGCACCAACAATTCCTGGTGTTGTTTGACTGTTATTGGCACCCAGTAGATTTGCTGCTTTTGGTATCCTAAAAGAGCAGGTAAATGCACCTTTTTACTGATAGCGATCGTCGCTGATACAAAGAGCACGGTCACTTCTTCAGGTACAAATTCCTTAAAGGATAGCAAGTCCTCCACTCCTCCATGAAGACGAAGAATCTGGTGGCTTTCAACCACTTCTTTGTCTATCCAAAAGGTTTGGTAGCGCTCATCAAACAATTCCTTTAGATTCTCTAGGGATTCGGTTTTCAATTCCGATACATCCTGCCGAATTTTTGCTACCGTTTGATCAGATAAGATCGCTGTTTTTCCTTGTACAACTTCCTTAGAGCAGGCATTTAACTCAAATTGAATACTCTCCAGCAAACGCCTTTGCAAAAGATCTTTTTCCTCTTCGATGGCGTGTTGCAAGCCTAGAAGAAGAGATTGCAAGTTTTCTTCTCTCTGTGAAAACTGCTCTAAAGCAAAGAAGAGTTTTTGCGCTTCATCCACTACCAGAACAGATTCTTGAAGTAGACTCTTATCATCTTCTAGACGAGTTAACAGATAGGCATGATTGGTCAGAATTACCCGGCTGGTTTTCACTTTTTCCTGGCCGAGACGCCAAAAATCTTCCTGATAAAAAAGTGAACGTTTCGACAATTGGCCATCGTGGCATATTTCAGATACAAAATGAAGATGACGATAGAGTTGACCAATTTCACTGAACTCTCCCGTTTCCGTCATCGTTAGCCAAACCAACAGTTGCATTTTAAAGCGTCGAATCATCCCATTATCTGACTCACTCTGTAAGGCCTGATAAAATTTATCGAGTTGGATGTAATCCTTGGGACTTTTCAGGCTATGAAAGGGAATTTGGAAAAGATCTTGGATGGTCTTTCCTTCCTTCTTCATAATTTGATCCTGAAGAATTTTAGTTGGAACACTGACAAGAATGCGCTTGGAGGTCTTCGCCAAAAGCGTTAATAGATAGGCATAGGTCTTCCCGATACCCGTTGGCGCTTCAATAAAACTCGGAAGTGGCCGTTGCAAACTGTCCTCGATATAGGCAACAAATTCTCTCTGCTCCGGATAAGCTTCCATTCCCAACAACTGCATATTGAGTTCAAACTGTTCAGACAAATAGTGACTTTCTAAGAACTGCTGTGGCTTTCGCAGGTAGAGTCCATGAACTTCTACTAAATGAGCTGGTAAAAAAAGACTACTGTCTTCAAGCGCATCTTCTATTAAGAGTCGCGATTCATAAATCAAACAATCTGCCATCGAAAGAAGTTTTTCGATCAATCCTCTTGGTAAGCTCGCAATTTTCTCTCTCAATTTCAACAGCAGCTGGGCTGTCGCCATGGCATCCGCTAGAGCGGAGTGAGCATGGTACAACTCAATTTCCAGTTCAGCCGCAAGCGCTCCTAAATTGTAGCGTTCTAAAGTCGGATAGAAAATTTGAGACAATTCAACCGTATCAATCCGAGGAGTCGTTAGCTCAAATCCTTCCCAAAAGAGGGCTTCTGCCAATAAATTCGCATCAAATTTGACATTATGGGCCACAAAGACGGCATCTTCTATTAATTCAAAAATTTCTTTTGCCACTTGTGCAAACTCTGGAGCTTTTTTCAAGCGAGCATCTGTCAGGCCAGTCAATTGTTTGATATGCTCATCCAATCGTTCATGGGGATTCACATCCGTCTCATAGGATTGCGTAATCCTCCCATCTTCGACGATGACAATCCCAACCTGAATGATCTTAGCATTGCTTCCAGCACTGGTCGCTTCCAGGTCCACAATGGCATATTTCCGTTTCTGTCTTGTCATAATACTTAAAATTATATCACGTTTGAGCAAGCTCTGCAGATTTTTTTCTCCTTTCATGCTGACTTCAATCCTGTTATTTTCCTCGCAATTTGATACACTATTCTAGAAAGGAGTCCTTATGAAAATCTATCGCACTGTTAATCCTGTAGCTTATGAAAACACCTACTACCTTGAAAATGACCACTCCCTCATTCTTGTCGATCCAGGTAGCGACTGGGCGACTATTCAAAAACAAATAGATCGCATCGGAAAACCAATTGTAGCGATTCTTTTAACCCATACGCATTATGATCACATTATGAGTCTTGAAAAGGTTCGTCAGACCTATCATTTCCCACCTGTTTATGTCCATTCAGCAGAAGCCAGTTGGTTGTCTTCTCCTGTCGATAATTTATCTGGTTTGGATCGTCATGCGGATTTAGAAGATGTGGTATGCAAGGAGGCCGACTTCCTTTATGACATTCGCTCCGATTACCAGATAGCTGATTTCCACTTTTATGTTCTGGAGACACCAGGCCACTCTGCAGGAGGAGTCTCCATCGTCTTTCCTGAGGATCACCTGGTTCTATCCGGTGACGCCCTTTTTCGCGAAACCATTGGACGGACCGATCTTCCAACAGGGAACGCGACACAGTTGCTTATCAGTATAAGAGAAGAACTCTTTTCCCTTCCATCTTCCTATACCGTCTATCCCGGTCATGGCCCTGAAACTTCTATTGGTCACGAGAAGATGTTCAATCCCTTCTTTAGACAATCTTAAAAAATCATGTATCCTCCTTCCTGTCCTAATAAAAGGATACAAAAAAGCAAGTATGAACTTGCTTTTTTATTATATCTTAAGAAAACGTCTCATGGAGATTGAAGAACCAATCGCTCCAATCAAAATTCCTAATCCAAAGAGGCCACCAACCATGATCGGTACCAAGAGATGAGGACTATAGAGATACAAGTTTTGGTCTGCCAAGTTATTGTTCATTGACGTATAGACAACATTATAAACATAGAAGACCAAAGCGGAAGGAACCAAGGCTCCCAAGAGACCGATCCAAGCACCTTCTAAAAGGAATGGTGCACGAATATAGCCATTTTTTGCTCCTACCAGTCGCATAATCTTAATCTCACGACTACGTGAAATGATGGTAATCCGAATGGTATTCGAAATCAAGAAGACTGCGATGAAGATCAATAAAGCTACACCAATCAAGCCCCAGTTTCGGATGAAGGTTCCAAGAGCAAACAAGCGTTGGGTATCGACCCCACCATCTTTAACCTCAGAAACTCCTTCAATTTTTTTAGCATCTGCTGAGACTTGCTTCACATATTTTGGAGCAGTCGTCTCTACATAATAAGCATCATAGAGAGGATTGGCATCTCCATCAAAAATCTTCCAGTTGTTCCCAGCCGTTTTGATCAGTTTATCATACTGTTCTTCCTTGCTAGAAAAATCAACCTTATCAACATGCTTCATGGCTGTCAGAGCATCGTAGACCTTATGGTAGTTTTCATTGGTCACGGTTTGACCGTCTTTTTCAATCTGCTCGCTCTGATCTTGAATATCCTTGCGCATGTATACTACAACCCGCACACTGTTTTGAATATCATCTGAAAGCTTGATGGTATTGGCAATAACTGAGGCGAAAATAGCAACCAAGCTAAGGGTAATCATAACCGAGCTGACCGCTGCAATCGTCATCCAACCATTTCGTTTCAAGCTTTTAAGCGATTCGATTAAGTGTCGGAAAAATCTTCTAATCATCGTATCCGTACTCTCCTTCCGCTTCATCACGCACTACACGACCATTTTCAATCGCGATGACACGGTGACGTAAAGTATTTACAATCTGGCTATTGTGGGTCGCCATCAATACTGTAGTCCCTTGCAGATTAATCCGCTCCAAAAGATTCATGATTTCCCATGAATTATCTGGGTCCAAGTTCCCCGTTGGCTCATCTGCAATCAAGACTTTCGGATTGTTGACGATCGCACGAGCAATCGCAATCCGTTGTTGCTCCCCACCGGACAATTCATTCGGGAATGAGCGGACCTTGTGTTTCAATCCGACAAGATCCAAAACTTCCATCACACGCTTTTTAATATTGCGACGGCGCTCACCGATAACTTGCATAGCGTAGGCAATATTTTCATAAACGGTTTTCTTTGGAAGCAATTTATAATCTTGGAAGACCACTCCCACATTGCGTCGCAACATAGGAATATCGCGTTTTTTGATTTTATCCAAATCAAAATCAGCTACTTTCAAACTTCCTTTATCGTGTTTGACTTCACGGTATAAAAGTCGAATAAAGGTCGACTTCCCTGCACCAGAAGGTCCTACGATGTAGGCAAATTCTCCTGGTTCAATTTGGACAGAGACCCCGCGAAGGGCCGTCGTCCCGTTGTCATACTTTTTGACAACATCTTTCATTTCAATCATTGACATGTAATGAAATTCCTTTCATTCTTTTCTGGTTGATTCCCTCTAGGTTATTGGAGACGCCATTTAAGGTAGGCATCGATAAAGCCATCGATATCTCCATCCATCACCTTGTCCACCTGCGCTACTTCGTAGTTGGTCCGGTGATCCTTCACCATGGTGTAAGGGGTAAAAACATAGGAGCGGATTTGACTTCCCCAGGTGATTTCTTTTTTATCCCCTTTTAGAGAATCCACTTCTGCTGCTTTTTTCTCTTGCTCTAATTGGTAGAGTTTAGCTTGCAACATCTTCATCGCACGATCACGGTTCCCGTATTGAGTCCGATCCACGGTGGACGCCACTACAATCCCTGTCGGAATGTGGGTCAAGCGCACCCCTGTAGAAACCTTGTTAACGTTTTGTCCACCAGCTCCACCAGAGCGGAAGGTGTCCATCTTGATATCATCATCACGAACTTCGACTTCGATAGTATCGTCTAATTCGGGCATGACCTCAACAGACGTAAAGGAGGTATGACGACGTTTAGCGGAATCAAATGGAGAGATCCGAACCAAACGGTGAACCCCCATTTCAGATTTCAGAAGACCGTATGCATGTGGCCCTTCAAAGGATAGAGTTACAGACTTGATTCCAGCCTCATCTCCAGCCTGATAGTCCAAGACTTCAACCTTGAAGCCATGAGCATTCCCAAAACGAGTATACATCCGAAGAAGCATGTCGCCCCAGTCCTGAGCTTCTGTTCCTCCTGAACCTGGGTGGATTTCTAGGATGGCATTATTATTGTCATAGGGTTCAGACAATAGCAAGGTCATCTCATAGCTGGTCATACGTTTATCCAGCTCCTCCAACTTCTCGATCAATTCTTCCTTGGCCGAATCGTCTTCTGCCAAAAAGTCCAGTAAGATTTCTGACTCATCAAAGAGATCCACCATTTGATGGAAATTTTCATAAGTCTGCTTGAGTTCATTTAATTCTTGAGATGTTTTTTGCGCAGCAATGTTATCATCCCAAAAATCAGGTTCTGTCATTTTATTTTCTAAAATGGCAATTTCTTCTTCCAACGCCTCTAAGTCAAAGAGACCCCCTGAAAGAAGCTAATTTTTCACGATTTGCGTCAATTTTTTGACGAATTTCTGAAATGTCCATAAGTACCTCTTTCTATGTATCTAGTCTATTATATCATAACCTTCACTATTTTCCCACCTTCCAATATTGGATCTACTGGTTGACCACTGCCAAGCCAGCTGATTTTCAGCATTTTTTCTATTCATTTGTAACCTAATTGTTAGAAAAAAAGATCCTCTTATGCTAGACTGGTAGCATGACAACAGTAGCTTTTATGTCCGATTTACATATTGATTCAAACAACTTCGGCAAAGAAGAATTAGAGACCCTGATCACTCTTTTCAAGGACAAAAAAATTCAACATCTCCATATTGCAGGAGATATTGCCAACGGCTTTGAAAAGACGTCACAGGAATTTTTAGACCAACTCCGATGTCACCTTCCAGTGACCTTTAGCCTAGGAAATCATGATATGCTGGGCCTATCAGAAGAAGCCATGAGACCTTTTGAATTTCAAAAAATCCCCTTCTCCAATCATACGCTTCTTGCCTTTTCGGGCTGGTATGACTACAGCTTTGTTCCTGCCATCTCTCCCCAAAAACATCTCCAAACCAAAAATCTATTTTGGTTTGACAGACGCCTCCAACGAATGGGATCTGATCCAGCCATTACCCAACGTCTGTTGCAAGAGCTGGAACAAGAGCTCATGCAAGTGGATCAACCCTTGATCATCGCTATGCACTTTGTGCCTCATAGTCAGTTTCTCCTGCGCCACCCTTATTTTGAACGCTTTAATGCTTTTCTAGGGAGCCAAGCCTTTCATGAACTCTTTAGACAATATCCTGTCAGAGATGTGATTTTTGGTCATAGCCACCACCGAATGCCAGCAACAACGATTGACACGATCACCTATCATGCCAGACCTTTAGGCTATGTCCGAGAATGGGATCTTTGCAAACAATTTTTCGAAGCTTTTCCTGAATATGATTTTCCAAAACGATACGATCCCTACAAACGCTATCGCAGAATCAAAGACCTTCCTGAATTTAAAGCATATAAGAAAAAACAACTGGCTCATGATTTCTCTCAAGCCATGACCATCCTTGAACTATAATAAAAAATTGGTCCCTCTGGGACCAATTTCAGATTGAAGACAAAGTCATCTAAAAACTTTCCTTAGGTGAGTACGGACGTCAGCGAACTTCTACGAAGTTCCATGACTTAGTTTTGGGCCCAAGGTTCCAAAACTTCCGAGTGCTAGAAACAATCTTGTTTCTAGCACTTTTCTCACGGCGGAAAGTTTCAGTAGATGATTGAATAACTCTAACAGATAATTTTTTTGTCTTTATAGAATTTATTAGATTTGCAAAGAAGAACGTTTTATCTACGCTCTCAAAATTGTTCCTCCGAAATCATTTTTTTACTCTTCTGTATCCAAGAGATTTTTTGCAACGATTGCAGCCAGAACACCACCGACAATTGGAGCCAAAATAAAGATCCAAATTTGTTGAAGGGCTGCACCACCAACAAAGAGGGCAGGTGCCAAGCTACGAGCTGGGTTAACAGAAAGTCCTGTAATGTTCAAACCAACAAGAATAATCAAAGTCAAGCTCAAACCGATCACAAGACCAGCGATCTTGCCATTACCTTTGGTAGCTGATGTCACTGTCATGATGACTAAGATAAAGATAAAGGACGCAATTACTTCAAACAAGAATCCGCCAAATGGAGTCACACCCTTCGCTAGGGCATTTTCACCAAGACTAGCTGTTGACATACCTGAATTTGACAAGAGGAAGAGAACTGTTGCAGATGCGAGAACCGCACCCACTACTTGCGCTGCAATATAATTAACCAAGTCCTTTGAAGACAAGCGTTTGTTCACAAACATGGCAATCGAAACAGCCGGGTTCAAGTGGGCACCCGAAACAGTCCCAATTGAGTAAGCTGCTGCAACAATGGATAAACCGAATGCCAAGGCAATTCCTAAATGTCCCAGACCTTCTGTTCCATTTCCAAAAACAACTGCGCCAGTCCCGATAAAGACAAGCATAAATGTGCCGATTACTTCAGCAAAAAACTTTTTCATAAATAAGTTTCCTTTCTTCAAACTGTTGACTAGTTTATCAAAAATCCACACCTACCTCAAGAAATATGCCCAGTCTATTTTGCCTGCAAAAAAAGCCATCCGGAGATGACTTTTTTTATGTTTAAATGGCGTTTTTATCTTTTCCAAGTGCACGTTGAACGGCTTTAACAATCTCAACAAGAACAACAATCAAGAGCGAACCAATCATAACAGCTAACCATTGTGTCAAGCTTAAATGAGAGACATGGAAGAGTTTGTTAAATCCAGGGACAATGATGGTCGCCATCAAGAGAACAAAGGCAACTGGAATCGACCAGTTAAAGGTCTTGTTCTTGAAGAGTCCCACTTTAAAGATGGATTGGTAAACCGATTTAACGTTAAAGGCATGGAGCAATTGGATCAAACCAAGAGTTGCAAAGGCCATGGTCAAAGCATCTGCATGGATTTCGGCACGAGTCGCATGTTCTGGAGAGAGCAAGGCCCAGCCATAAACACCAAGAACTAGCATGGTTTGGAAGATTCCTTGATAAAGAATAGCTCCAAAGACCCCACCGTCAAAGAAGTTAGATTTACGTCCACGAGGTTTGTGGGTCATAACACCTGGCTCAGCAGGTTCCACACCAAGAGCGATGGCTGGAAGCGTATCGGTTACCAAGTTGATCCAGAGAAGATGCACTGGTTGAAGAACATCCCATCCAAAGAGGGTTGCAAAGAAGATGGTGAAGACTTCAGCCATATTGGCAGACAAGAGGTATTGGATAGATTTTTGGATATTGGAGAAGACCTTACGTCCTTCTTCTACCGCTACGATAATGGTTGCAAAGTTATCATCTGCAAGGACCATGTCTGAAGCTCCCTTAGAAACTTCTGTACCTGTAATCCCCATACCGATACCGATATCAGCTGTCTTAAGTGATGGTGCATCGTTGACCCCATCACCAGTCATGGCAACAACTTTTCCTTCATTTTGCCAAGCTTTCACGATCCGAACCTTGTGTTCAGGTGATACACGCGCATAGACAGAGTATTGCTTGAAGACTTTTTGGAATTCTTCATCAGTGAGTTCATTCAACTCAGCCCCTGTGAAGACATGGTCTTCTGTATCATTTGGATCGATGATTCCAAGACGTTTGGCAATCGCTTCTGCTGTATCTTGGTGGTCACCCGTGATCATGATAGGGCGGATACCCGCTTCCTTAGCGACACGAACCGCTTCTGCTGCTTCTGGACGCTCAGGGTCAATCATACCGACCAAACCAGCGAAGATGAGGTCAGACTCAACAATTTCAGATTCCAAAGTTGGGATTTCCTTGCTTGTCTTATAAGCCATCATCAAGACACGAAGGGCTTGTTTAGCCAAGTCTTTGTTGGTAGCAAGGATAGCTTTCTTATCTTCATCCGTGATAGAACGAACTTCCCCATTAACTTCAATACGCGTCACACGTTTGAGCAATTGGTCAGGCGCACCCTTGACAGCGATAAAGTATGAACCATCTGCTTCCTTGTGGATGGTAGACATGAGTTTACGATCAGAGTCAAATGGCAATTCAGCCACACGAGGCTCATCCTTCAAGACTTCACGAACGTCAAAGTTGTGGTCCAAACCAAACTGTACCAAAGCAGTCTCTGTTGGGTCCCCAATCAACTTGCCAGATGGATCCACCTTGGTATCATTGGCAAAGTTCATGATGCGAAGCGTATTGTTGCTTGCTCCAATTTCGGTTGCTGCACTTTGTAATTGACCGTTGGTATAGACTTTTTCAACCGTCATTTGGTTCATGGTCAAAGTACCTGTTTTATCAGATGCGATGATTTCTGTTGAACCAAGTGTTTCAACGGCTGGCAATTTACGAACAATCGAATTGCGTTTGGCAAGGGTTGTTGTTCCCAAAGAAAGAACGATGGTTACAATGGCAGGAAGTCCTTCTGGAATGGCCGCAACCGCAAGGGCTACCGCAACCATCAAGCCTTCCAATGGATGCTCTCCACGAACGAAGACACCAACTAAGAAAGTAATGACCGCAATCACAACAATTAAGTAAGTCAAGGCTTTAGAGAGTTGTTCCAAGCTTTGCTTCAATGGTGTTTCAGTCTCATCGGCATTAGCCAACATATCTGCAATCTTACCAACTTCTGTATACATACCAGTGTTTGTTACGACACCAATACCACGACCATAAGTTACGTTCGAGTTTTGGTAACCCATATTAACGCGGTCCCCAATACCAGCATCTGCCTCAACAAGACCAGTTACATCTTTTTCAACTGGAACCGATTCCCCTGTAAGAGCTGCTTCTTCGATCTTAAGAGAAGCTGCCTCTAACAAGCGCATATCGGCTGGAACCACATCTCCAGCTTCCAGAAGAACGATGTCCCCAGGGACCAATTCTTTGGAATCAATTTCAATCACGTGACCATCACGGCGGACACGCGCTAATGGACTAGACATGTTTTTCAGTGCTTCGATAGCTGCTTCGGCTTGTCCTTCTTGGTAGACACCAAAGGCTGCATTCAAAACAACAACGGCTAAGATGATCATGGCATCTGTAAGGCCGTCCATTCCTTCTGTGATCACAGAGAGAGCTGCGGCGATCAGCAAGATGATAATCATCAAATCTTTAAACTGATCGATAAACTTAGACAAGAGGCTACGTTTTTCACCTTCGTCCAGTTCATTATGACCATAAGTCGCTAAACGTTCTTGAGCTTGAGCAGTTGACAAGCCTTCAATTGAAGAGTCCAATTCCTTTAGAACTTCTTCTTTACTCTGTGTATAAAACAAAGCTTTATTTTGTTCTTTTGACAAAATAATTTCCTCCTTATAGCTTTCTACTAGGTCTCTTTTGCACAAAAAAGAGACCTGTTTGAAAAAACAAGTCTCGCCGTTTAATATAGTGCCGGAAATAATTTCGTAATGACGACACTATCGCGGAAAACCGCCAGCTACTCCCTTGAGTGGTTTTATTATACCATTTTTATAGAATAAAGCAAGCGGGATCTCGAATAATTTAATGAGGATTATTCTTCCCATTCCACCAGTAATTGATAATTGGCAAATTCCTGTTCTCCATCGAGAGTTAACAAGCGATAAGAGACTTGCAAATGACCTGCTTCTAATTGAAAGAGGTCTGTTGTAATCAAAAACTGCTGAATGCCCATCGGAGTTGGGATGATTGCCCCACCATCTTCATTTTTGTAGAAACGCATGATGGATTTAGGACTTGAGAATCGTGTCATGACCAATTCATCGTTGGAAAATTTCAAAGCAACCTTTTCATCTTCTTCATTGGTATACAAGAGATATTGAAAACCTGCTTTTTCCTTCCATTCACCTTGATAGTACTGATCAACGATTTCCATTTCTTCTCCAAATCGAATGGTATTTTGAATGCGAATCTGCATCTTTGTCTCCTTCTCTTCTTTTCTTGCCTTACTATTCTATCAAATTTTACGCATTTTGACTGCCCCTATTAGCCTCTAGATCGCAAAATAGGCTTTTTTTTGCTATAATAGACCCATGAATGAAAAAGTCTTTCGCGATCCCGTACATGATTACGTTCATGTGGATCATCCCATCATTTATCAATTAATTAATAGTAAAGAATTTCAACGACTACGGCGCATCAAACAACTGGGGACATCTGGTTTTACCTTCCACGGTGGGGAGCATAGTCGTTTTTCTCACTGTCTTGGCGCCTATGAAATTTCAAGACGCATTCTGTCCATTTTTGAGGAAAAGTATGCAGAGCAATGGAATTCTGATGAAAACTTACTGACCATGACAGCCGCTCTTCTTCATGACATTGGACATGGTGCCTATTCTCATACCTTCGAAGGACTGTTTGGGACCGATCATGAAAAGATGACCCAGCTGATCATCACCAGTCCAGAGACGGAGGTCAATCAAATCCTCTTACAAGTGGCTCCTGATTTCCCAAATCGTGTAGCCAGCGTCATTGATCATACCTATCCCAATAAACAAGTGGTGCAATTAATTTCTAGTCAGATTGATGTGGACCGGATGGATTATTTACTGCGGGATGCCTATTTTACGGGTGCTTCCTATGGAAAATTTGACTTGACCCGTATTTTGCGCGTCATTCGACCGATTGAAAATGGCATTGCCTTCCAACAAAATGGCATGCACGCTGTCGAGGATTACGTGGTCAGCCGTTACCAAATGTATATGCAGGTCTACTTCCACCCGGCTACTCGTGCCATGGAAGTCCTCCTTCAAAATCTTCTCAAACGAGCTAGAACCATTTATCCAGATCAGAAAGAGTATTTTCAACTGACTTCACCTCGCTTGATTCCATTTTTTGAAGAAGAGGTCACCATTCAAGACTACCTAAATCTAGATGACGGTGTGATGAATACCTATTTCCAAGTCTGGATGGATAGTCCGGATACCATCTTGTCTGATCTTGCTCAGCGATATATTAATCGGAAAGTCTTTAAATCGATTCTATTTACAGAAGATAAACGAAAAGACTTAGCAATCCTTGAAAAACTGATTAAAGAGGTTGGCTTTAATCCAACCTACTACACCGCTATTCATCAAAATTTCGATCTGCCCTACGATATTTATCGACCAGAGCTTGAAAAACCACGGACCCAGATCGAGATGATCCGAAAAGATGGGAGTCTCGCTGAATTATCTCAGTTGTCTCCACTCGTCGCTGCTTTAGCAGGAACTCGCTATGGGGACAACCGCTTCTATTTCCCAAAAGAAATGCTGGAGGTTAATGGACTTTTCAGTAAGCAAGTAGAAGAATTCACTTCTTACATTACCAATGATTATTTTACAGGAGAGACGGATGTCCATTAAATTAGTTGCGATCGATATCGATGGTACACTCCTCAATTCAAAAAAAGAGATCACACCTTCCGTATTTGAAGCCATTCAAGATGCTAAAGCCGCAGGCGTTAAAATCGTGATCACAACCGGTCGTCCTATCGCAGGGGTCTCAAAACTTTTAAAAGAACTCCATTTGATGGAACCTGGAGACTATGTCATTACCTTTAATGGCGGTCTGGTGCAAGAAACTGCTACTGGAAAAGAACTCATCAAAGACCTTTTACATTATGAGGACTATCTCGATATCGAGTCTCTTGCTAACAAACTCCAAATCCACTCTCATGCTATTACTAAAGACGGCATCTATACCAGCAATCGCGATATCGGACGCTACACCATTCATGAATCTCAACTGGTCAATATGCCCCTTTATTACCGGACGCCTGAAGAAGTTCGTGAGAAAGAATTTGTCAAGGCCATGTATATCGATGAACCAGATATTCTAGATGCTGCGATTGCAAAAATCCCTAAAGAATTCAAGGATCGCTTCACTATGGTCAAATCAGCCCCTTTTTATTTAGAAATTCTAGGGAAAACAACCAATAAGGGATCAGCTGTTCTTCATCTAGCTGAACGACTTGGAATTCAGCAAGAAGAAACCATGGCCATCGGAGATGAGGAAAATGACCGTTCCATGCTAGAAGTCGTGGGACATGCCGTCGTTATGGAGAATGGCAATCCAGCTCTTAAAAAAATTGCTACAACTATTACCAAATCAAATGATGAATCTGGCGTTGCATACGCCATTAGAAAGTGGGTATTATAAGAAATGTACCATTACCAGCTAGGAATTTCTGCTAGTGAGCATGATGACTTTGTTATTCAGAGTGACCAAACTAATCTCTTACAAAGCAGCTCATGGGCAAAAATCAAAGATAATTGGGGAAATGAACGGGTTGGTTTTTATCAAGAAGACCAATTAGTCGCTGTTGCTAGCATCTTGATTCAACCCCTGCCACTTGGCTTTTCCATGCTCTACATTCCTCGAGGTCCAATCATGGATTACCAAAACAAAGAGCTGGTTTCATTTGTGATCCAGTCCCTTAAAAAGATAGCCAAACAATACAAGGCCTTGTTTGTGAAATTTGATCCAAGTCTTTTCTTGAGTAAACACTTGATTGGACAAGAAAAGACGGAAGCTCCTACTGTGCAAGCGATGATCGACACCTTAACTAAAGAAGGGGTTGAATGGACTGGCCGAACCAGTGATATGGCAGAAAATATCCAACCACGCTTTCAAGCAAATATCCACAAAGAGTTTTTCACCGAGCAAGATCTTTCAAAATCTACTCGACAAGCCATCCGAACTGCTCGAAACAAAGGAATCCAAGTCCAATTTGGCGGAACCGAATTGTTAGAGGACTTTGCTTCTCTCATGAAAAAGACTGAGGCTCGTAAAAGCATTCATTTACGTGGAAAAGACTACTACGAAAAACTGCTCACAACCTACCAAGGACAATCCTACATTACCTTGTCTACGCTAGATCTCGAGAAACGGAAAACCTCCCTTACAAAAGATCTTGAAAAAAACAAGGCAGAGGCTGAAAAATTCACAGAAAAAACAAAGCCTGGCAAGGTTGAGAATAACCAAAAAGAAAAAGAGCGGATAGAGGAAGAACTGCAATTTCTTGAACAGCATCTCCAAGCAGGTAGACAGATCGTTCCTTTATCTGGGACCTTAACCCTTGAATTCGGTGGGACGTCTGAAAATGTTTATGCAGGGATGGATGAAGAATTTCGCCGTTACCAACCTGCTATCCTCACCTGGTATGAAACTGCTCAACACGCTTTCGACCGTGGTGCTTCTTGGCAAAATATGGGGGGCATTGAAAATTCACTCGATGGTGGTCTCTATCATTTCAAATCAAAATTTAATCCTGTCATTGAAGAATTTGTTGGGGAATTCAACCTCCCAACCAGTCCACTCTATCCACTTGTAAACAAAGTCTACAAGATCCGGAAAAAATTAAGGAGTAAATAAGTTACATGACTCTTACGACAATTTCAAAAGAAGAATTTACCTCATTTGCAAATACTGTCACCCATCGCTCTTTTATCCAGTCTGCTGAAATGGCAGATCTGCTTGAAAAGCGAGGAAATACCGTCCAATTTATCGCTTGGAAGCAAGAAGATCAAGTCCAAGTGGCAGCGATCTTGTACAGTCTTCCTATGACAGGTGGTCTCCATATGGAAATCAATTCTGGCCCCCTTTACCAAGAGGAAGCTATGCTAGAACCTTTCTATGCAGCTTTAAAAGACTATGCGAAAGAAAATGGGGCTATTGAACTAGTTATCAAGCCCTATGATACCTATCAAACCTTTGACAGTGACGGCAATCCAACCAGTGAAGAGCAAACTCATTTTATGGATACCCTAAAAAAACTGGGCTATCAGCATGATGGTTTAACAACAGGTTATCCAGGTGGAGAAGGTGATTGGCACTATGTGAAAGATATGGAGGGCATCACCGAAAAAAATCTTCTCAAGAGCTTCAGTAAAAAAGGAAAGCCACTTGTCAAGAAAGCTAAATCTTTCGGTATTGAACTGAAACGATTAAACCGGGATGAACTACAACTCTTTAAGGATATTACTTCCTCTACCAGTGACCGTCGCGACTATCAGGATAAGACCTTGGATTATTACCAAACTTTCTATGACAGTTTTGGCGACAAAGCAGATTTCATGATCGCAACACTGAACTTCCACCATTACTACACGAATCTTGAAAAAGACCAAGGAAAACTAGCTCAGAAGATTGAGAAATTACAGAAGGATCTTGAAGTCAACCCCAATTCAGAGAAAAAACAAAATCAACTTCGTGAATTCTCTAGCCAGTTTGATACCTTTGAGGTGAGAAAGAAGGACGCAAAAGAATATATTGAAAAATATGGAGATCAAGACGTCATTCTTGCAGGTAGCCTCTTCGTCTATCTGCCACAAGAATCCACCTATTTATTCAGTGGCTCTTATACAGAATTTAATAAGTTCTATGCTCCTGCTGTTCTCCAAGAATATATGATGCTTGAAACCATCAAACGTGGTATCCCAAGATATAACTTCCTTGGTATTCAAGGAATCTTCGACGGGTCAGACGGTGTGCTTCGTTTCAAACAAAACTTCAACGGCTACATCGTCCGTAAGATGGGGACCTTCCGTTATTACCCAAGTCCTCTGAAATACAAACTGATTTCTCTCATTAAGAAACTATTAGGACGTTCCTAACTCAAAGGGAGTGGGAAAGAACTCCGTAAAATAAAAAAAGTTGAAAAGGTTCCCCAAACATTTTCAATCTTCCCACCCCCGCATAGCTTCAACAGTCTGGGAGACTGTTGAAGGTTGTGGATAAAGGAAACTTTGTTTCCCTCATTAGGTCATCTTTGGAGCTTAAAAGGCGAACAAAGATGCCAATCAACCACTGCGTCTTACACTTACTCCTATCAAACATCAAAGGCTGGACAGTTTTTGCCCAGCCTTTTTCTACTATAAAAAAGGCGAGAAACCTCTCGCCTTTTAGATGTCATTATTTAACAAAGTCAAGCAATGCCAAGAAGCTTTCTGGATCAAGTGATGCACCACCCACAAGAGCTCCATCAACGTCTGGACAAGCCATGTATTCAGCAACGTTTTCAGGTTTCACTGAACCACCGTATTGAACACGTACTTTGTCAGCCACTTCTTGACCAAAGTCAGCAGCTACAACGTCACGAACAACTTTACACATTTTTTGTGCGTCGTCTTGTGAAGCTGATTTACCAGTACCGATCGCCCAGATTGGTTCGTATGCGATAACTGTTGAAGCGACTTGCTCTGCAGTCAATCCTGCAAGAGCAGCTGAAACTTGAGCCCCTACGAATTCTGCTGCTTTACCAGCTTCGTAAGTTTCAAGGCTTTCACCACAACAGATGATTGGAAGCATACCGTTCGCAAAGATTGCTTTTGCTTTTTTGTTGATATCTTCATCAGTTTCATGGAAGTAGTCACGACGTTCTGAGTGACCGATAACAACGTAGTCAGTACCGATTTCTTTCAAAACTTGTGGGCTAGTTTCACCAGTGAAGGCACCAGCATTTTCAAAGTAAGTGTTTTGGGCAGCAACTTTAAGATTTGAACCTTTAGCAGCAGCAAGTACAGCTGTCAAGTCAACTGCAGGAGCTGCGATACCAGCTTCAACAAGGTCAGCTGAAGGAAGTTTTGATGCTACAGCTTCAACGAATGCTTTTGCTTCTTCTGGATTTTTGTTCATTTTCCAGTTACCAGCGATAAATGGTTTACGTGACATTTCACATACCTCTTTTTTCTAATTTTATACTACTATTTTACCATAATTTTCGTCATAATGAAAGGTTGCACAAGCTCATTTTACTTTTTACCAAAATAAAAACCCCGTCTTCACGGGGTTTTCTGTCTGTCTATATAATTGTTAATCTGGGAACTAGATCGAATTAAGCTTCGATTTCAGTAACCATACCTGAACCAACAGTACGTCCACCTTCACGGATTGAGAATGTAGTACCTTGTTCAACGGCGATTGGGTGGATCAACTCAACGTCGATAGTCACGTTATCACCAGGCATTACCATTTCAGTTCCAGCTGGAAGTTCGATAGATCCAGTTACGTCAGTTGTACGGAAGTAGAACTGTGGACGGTAGTTGTTGAAGAATGGAGTATGACGTCCACCTTCTTCTTTAGTAAGGATGTAAACTTCACCTTTGAATTTAGTGTGTGGGTTGATTGAACCTGGTTTAGCGATAACTTGTCCACGTTCGATTTCATCACGTTGGATACCACGAAGAAGCACACCAACGTTATCCCCTGCAAGACCTTCGTCAAGTTGTTTACGGAACATTTCAACACCAGTAACAACTGCTTTTTGGATTTCGTCTTTGATACCAACGATTTCGATTTCGTCGTTGACACGAACAACACCACGGTCGATACGTCCTGAAGCAACTGTACCACGTCCAGTGATTGAGAATACGTCTTCGACTGGAAGAAGCAATGGTTTGTCAGTATCGCGTTCTGGTTCTGGGATGTACTCATCAACAGTATCCATCAATTCCATGATGATGTCTTCATATTTAGAGTCACCTTCAAGAGCTTTAAGAGCTGAACCTTGGATAACTGGAAGGTCATCACCTGGGAAATCGTATTCTGAAAGAAGGTCACGGATTTCCATTTCAACCAATTCAAGCAATTCTTCATCGTCAACCAAGTCAACTTTGTTCATGAAGACGATCAAGTGTTTAACACCAACCTGACGTGAAAGAAGGATGTGTTCACGTGTTTGTGGCATTGGTCCGTCAGTTGAAGCTACTACAAGGATAGCTCCGTCCATTTGAGCGGCACCAGTGATCATGTTTTTAACGTAGTCCGCGTGTCCTGGAGCGTCGATGTGAGCGTAGTGACGTTTAGCAGTTTCGTACTCAACGTGTGCAGTGTTGATGGTAATACCGCGTTCGCGTTCTTCTGGAGCAGCATCGATAGACGCATAGTCTTTAGGTTGGTTAACTGATGAAGGCAAGCGACGTGCCAAAACAGTTGTGATTGCTGCAGTTAGGGTAGTTTTACCGTGGTCAACGTGTCCGATTGTACCGATGTTAACGTGCGGTTTACTACGATCGTATTTTTCTTTTGCCATTTGAGTAAAAGCCTCCAATAAAATATATTTTATAGATAGACAGTAGGCAATACAGTCTAACTTTCCTTACTATTCTATCGAATTTTAGATAAAATTGCAAGCCTTTTACCTATATTTTCTTAATTATTCCTCTTCTTTTCTTTTATTTTATCAGCTTGCTGAAAGATCCTGTTCTAACTTTGAAAATTCTCATTTAAAATCTTCTATTCAAGCCCAATACGTACCTTTTGCGCCTTTGGGTTCAGGGAATAAAAAAATCGGAACAGTCGTTCCGATTTTTTTAACCTGAATTACGTAATCCTGTAGCCACTCCATTGATCGTAATATGGATTAGCTTGTCTTGATCGGCTGGTAATTGGCCGGTCCGTTGACGTCGAATCAGTTCTAACTGAATATAGTTCAAGACGTTAAAGTACGGCATCCGATAGTCCAAACTTTCTTTCAAATAAGGGTTCTCCGCGAGCAACTCGTCTTGTTCCTCAATCATCAAGATGATGTCCTTGGTCAATTGCCATTCATGTAAGATAATCTGATAGATATTGCGAACTTCTTCTTCTTCACACAATTGAGCGTACTCAAAGGCAATATCCATGTTGGCTTTGGATAAGACCATGTCCACATTTGACAAGAGAGATTGGAAGAAAGGCCAGTTTTTATACATGTATCGAAGGGTTTCGATATTCTCAGGATCCTCATCGATAAATTCCTTAAAGCTAGAACCTACTCCGTACCAACCAGGGAACATCACCCGACTTTGTGACCATGAGAAGACCCATGGGATAGCACGCAAACCACCGATTTCTGTAATGGTCTTACGAGCAGCTGGACGTGAACCAATATTAAAGCTTGAAATTGCTTTGATCGGACTTGATTCAAAGAAGTAGTCATAGAAGTGCTCATTTCCAAAGACCAAATCACGATAGATATCGTAACTGCGATTCACGACTTTATCCATGACTTCCCCGAAACGATCAAACATAGAGAATGGACTCTTTTGTTCGGCAATCATTCGGTTAATGGTTGCAGAGACGAGCATCTCAAGGTTGTAGTAGGCAGCATCTTTATTTCCATATTTATTGCCGATCACTTCCCCTTGCTCAGTTAAGCGGATACGGTCATTAATGGATTTCAACGGTTGAGACGTGATGGCTTCATAAGTAGGACCTCCACCACGGCCAACAGTACCACCACGACCATGGAAGAAGGTAATCTTCACTCCAAACTCATCTCCGATAGCGGTCAATTGTTGTTGGGCTTTAAAGAGGGTCCAACAAGAAGACAAGTATCCACCATCTTTGTTGGAATCAGAGTATCCTAACATAATCTCTTGGTAGTTGTTCTTAGAAGCAATCCAACGTTTGGCAATCGGAAGAGACAAGTAACTTCTCATGGTTTCTTCTGAATGATCCAAATCTTCGATCGTTTCAAACAAAGGTACGATTTGAACGCGAGCTTTTTCCGTATCGACTAAGCCCACTTCTTTCAACATCACAGCCAATTCCAACATATCTGACACACTTGTTGCATGAGAAATGATGTTTTGACGAATGACTTCTTCTCCTAAACGATCCTTCAATTCACGGGCCGTTTGGAAAATCGCTAATTCTTTTTCAAGCAGTTCAGATTTTTCAGCATGGGTTGCTGATAAAATACGTGGGTCTTCTAAAAGTTCTTTCAAGAGAACTTGACACTTTTCATCCTCTGATAAATCAGAATAATGGTCATTAATTCCAGCTGATTTCAGCAATTCTGCCACACAGGCTTCATGCACACTCGAATCCTGACGCATATCAATAGAGGCCAGATAGAATCCAAAAACATCGATGGCTTCTAGAAGTTCTGCAAATTCACCAGAAATCAAATACTCTGATTTGTTTTCTAACAAGGAATCTTTGATCTTTTCAAGGTCTTCTTTAAATTCTTGAGCAGAGGCATAAGCTGGAGCTTCTTTCTCAGAAATTTTCTTTAGAGCTCCAGAGATACGATTGCCGATATAATCAGAAACTGGCCCTTGTTGATGAGCATTTGCTCCTAATAACCTCTCGACAGCATAACGATCTTCTCTAGTTTCTCCCACCATCGTCCATTCTTTTAAATTGACCAAAGTTTGGATCAATTTTGATTGGATATAGTGGAAAGCCCGACGGTAAGGTTCTTTTTCACGAAAGACGGATGTATCACTTGATAGGGCTGCCATTTCAGCTACTGCTTCACTTGTTTTAGAAAGACTCGTTGAAAGGGAGAAATGACGGTATAACTTAGAAATCTTTTCGATGTAATAGTTCAAAATGACTTCGCTTTGAATAGTTGCTGAACGCTTCAAGGTCTCAGCTGTTACAAACGGATTCCCGTCCCGGTCTCCCCCAATCCACATGCCCATTGTGATCGGACGTGGTTGTTCAAGCTCTAATCCATGCTCTTTTGCCAAGCGTTTGTATTCCAACATCAGGTTTGGAACAGCTTGTAAGAAAGAACTATTGTAATATTCCATGACGTTGGTGATCTCATTGGTAACCTTCAATTTTTTGTCACGAATCATATCCGTTTGCATCATGATTTCGATATTACAACGAAGGTTGTTATACCACTTATTCTCATTCATTAAACCAGCTTTAACATCCCGGTGCTGACGAAGAAGAGCATGAATATGATTGGTTAGATCCAGCATGGTTTTTCGTTGCACTTGAGTTGGATGGGCTGTTAAAACAGGTACAATATTGAGATTTTCAAGAATTTCTTGTGCATCTTCATTTTTCGCAACTTCTTTAATGGTTGAAGAAAGTTTTCCGAGGTATTCACCATCCACATTATTCAAATGATTGATTTCATAGGCTAAATCGACATCTTCTGAGATGTTAATCAAGAGTGGTAAAATGGCAAAATAACGTGAAATCACTGTCATTTCTTCATTTGTCAATTGTTCCACTATTTGATTTAACTCACGATAGTTCTGTGTTTTTGATAGATCCTTCAACTGCGTAATTTTATCAAAGGTTTCCGGACGAACCAAATTTTTCGTAATATCATCTAATAAATTGGTTAAGATTTCGGCTTCTACTTTGATAATATCTTTATTTGTGAAATTCTCTAATTTTTGTAAGACCATTTTTTCTCCTTTTTGAATAGCCATTCAACAATTCCCTTTTAATAATAAGGTTTGATTTTACCTTTTTCTTCAAAAACCATGCCTTCTTGTTCCATCTTGGCCCGTTTTTCACTAGCGTCGATATTCAAAACGAAAGCAATCGCTACGGATAAGACCCATAAGCTATTTCCCCCTTGGGATAAGAAGGGGAAGGTCACTCCTGTAGACGGAATCAAACCAGAAATTCCTCCGATGTTAATGAAGGTTTGCACTAAGATCATCCCACCGATCCCAATGGCCATCATCGAATTAAAAGGATTCTTTGCTCGAATACCGACTAAAATGATCCGAAGAATTAAGAAGAATAAGAGAGCAAGGATCAAACTAGCTCCAACAAAACCTAATTCTTCAATCACAATCGCAAACACAAAGTCTGTGTGCGCTTCTGGTAAGTAACCTTGTTTTTCAATGGAATTTCCTAGCCCCAAGCCAAACCAACCACCGTTACTCATGGCATAGTAGGAATTAGCTAATTGGTGACCTGCGCCAGACAAATCATTAAAGGGGTTAAAGAAGGCACTAAAGCGTTTGGCTACATAACCAAAGACTGGAATTTTAGCGACACGGTCCACACCGATGATCCATATTGAACCAAGGACAATGGTGGATGCCCCAACAACCAAACCAAGTAAAGAGGTAAACCAACGGTAGCCCACTCCACTAGCCGTAATCATGATCAAGACCGTTAAGGCCAAGATCGTCGCATTTCCCAAGTCCGGCATAATCACAACGATTCCAATCAGAATCAAGGTCAGCCAACGCCAATCGTTTAAATTCCTTGGAATCCATTCATTGTGGGTCAAGGCTTGATAATCATAATCGCGTATCTCGTCTTGTCGTTTAGAAAAGATCAAGGCTAGATACCAGACTAAGATCACCTTGAGGTATTCAGCCGGCTGGATACTAAAGCCTCCAGGAATCGTCAACCAACCGTGAGCTCCATTGACGGTATCTGTGATAAACCTAGACAAAATCAACAAAATCACTTCAGCAAAAATGACAACAGCCAGTACTTTTTTATTTCGAAGGAAATCTAAGCTAAATTTATAAATCAAGGCGATGGTTAGGAGACTTAGGATGAAAAAGAGCCCCTGTGTCCGGACCATCCGAATCGAACTCACTCCACTTTGAATTGCCAAGGCACTTGTTGTCGAATAGACAACAATCAAGCCAATGATGGATAAAATCAAATAGGGAATGAGAATGGAATAATTTAAAAGATGTCTTTTTTCAATTTTCATAATTCACCATATTCCTAATGTTCAACCTTCATTATATCATTTTTAAGAAGCAAAACCAAGGAAAGGCCAGAAAAGATTCGGCTTCTTCCCTATTTTCAAGAAATATTCTGATCATTCTTCTTATTTTCATATATTTTTATCCTTTTTCGATGAAAAGATTCCTTTTTTTTGAAAATAATGGCTGAAATCAGCATCTTTTAAGCATTAAGTTTTGCCTTTTCGTTTTTTTTACGGTAAAATGTTTCTGTATGAGAAAAAGGATAAAACCCGTTGTTCTCTTAGTCTTTTTTATCGGTATCATTTCTTTTCTCGTTCTTTCACGAACGATTGCCGATCTTCAAGCCAGAGAGCAACAAGAAACAACTAAAACCATTCCGAACTCCAATACACCTCGAAAAACAACTACTGCAAGCTCTTCTTCTAAAAAAGAAGAAGACATCAATCCAGAACTGGTTGGCCGCCCGATCATTGATATCTCAGGCTGGCAATTGCCTAGTGAAATTGATTACGATGTCCTCTCCCAAAATGTGGGAGGTGTGATCGTTCGTGTCCATAGTGGGGCTCAAGCTAAAAAGGAAAATGCAGCAACCTACTTAAATGGTCTGGATAAATCTTTTAAAACCCATATCCAAGAATTCCAAAAACGAAATATCCCTGTCGCAGTCTATGCTTATGTCGCTGCTAAGGATAAAAAAGAAATGGAAAAAGAAGCAGAGGAATTTTACAAGGCTGCTTCTCCTTACAAACCGACCTACTATTGGTTAGACGTTGAGGAAAAAACCATGAAGGATATGAACGCAGGTGTTGAAGCTTTCCGAGCAAAACTACAAGCTTTGGGTGCAAAAAATATTGGACTCTATATCGGAACCTACTTCATGGAAGAACATAGTATCTCCACTGATAAATTTACGGCTCTTTGGATTCCTACTTATGGATTTGATGATGGCTACTATAATGCCGCGCCAGATACCAACACGGAATACGACTTGCATCAATATACCTCTCAAGGGCAATTAAATGGATTCTCACACTACTTGGATCTCAACCAAATTGCTCCGACGCAAGACCAAGAAGCGATTTATCGGAAACTTTTCAAGGTACAAAAAGATGGCTCTTCCTCATAGCCTTAAAACAGCAGATCAAGTGGTTTTCACTTTTTCTGCTGTTTTCTATTTTTAAGGAGAAGACAATATCGTCGCTATTATATGTTATAATGGTCTAATGAAATCTGATTTTGTAGAGAAAAAGAGAAAAGGAGAAAGCCATGGCAAAAAAAAATAAAGTGAAAAAAACCTTAGTCGAGCAGATCTTGACTAAAGCAAAAATTGAGCACGTAGGCTTACAAATCAACGCTTTAGAAGGGATCTTACCAGAAGGGATTGATCGCTCTACTATTTTCAAAACCCTAGCTCTCAAAGGAGATAAAACAGGGCCTGTGATTGGGATCATTCCTATCACGGAGCATCTTTCAGAGAAAAAATTGGCCAAATTATCGGGCAATAAGAAAGTGGCTATGATTCCTCAAAAGGATCTCGAAAAAACAACTGGTTATATTCATGGGGCCAATAATCCGGTGGGCATTCGTCAAAAGCATTCTTTCCCAATCTTTATCGATGAATCAGCCCTTCAGTTAGAAACCATGATCGTATCTGCTGGGGAAATCGGCCATAGTATTCAAATCAAACCACAACTTCTAGCAGACTTCGTACAAGCGACTTTTGCAGATATTTTAGAATAATGACAGAGAAGGAGACAAGATTGTGAAACTATATTTTATTCGACACGGACGGACAGAATGGAATGAAGAAGGACGTTTTCAGGGATCAAATGGCGATTCTCCGCTGTTACCAGCCTCTATTCATCAGCTTGAAAAATTAGGAAAGCACCTGGCTAGTGTTCCTTTTGATGCAGCCTTTGCAAGTGATCTACCACGAACAGTCCATACCGCACAGATCCTCCTCGATCAATTGGAAACACCTCTAGAATTGCAAGCAACGCCTGCTCTTCGTGAATGGAATTTGGGAAAATTGGAAGGAGCTAAAATTTCTACTATTTCCGCTATCTATCCCCAACAAATGGATGCCTTTCGCCATAACCTAGCCCGCTTTCAAAATGAAATCTTTGATGCAGAATCTGTCTATGAAACGACCAAACGTACCTGTGATTTTGTAAAAAGCCTGAAAGGAAAAGAGCTCGATACCGTTCTCATCGTTGGACATGGGGCTAATTTGACAGCTTCTATTCGAACCTTGCTTGGTTATGACACAGGAGAACTTCGCAAAAATGGCGGACTAGATAATGCCAGCGTGACGATTCTGACAACAGATGATTTTGAGCACTATCACTTAGACACTTGGAACGACACCTCTTATATGGAAGACTAAAAAACACTGATCTTGCGATCAGTGTTTTCTTTTAGCTTATTTCATAGTTGGGAAGAGAAGGACGTCACGAATTGTTGTTACATTTGTCAACAACATAACGAGACGGTCAATACCAATTCCAAGTCCACCTGTTGGTGGCATACCATATTCAAGGGCTTCAACATAGTCATAGTCAATGCCTGTAGCTTCGTCATCTCCCAATTCTTTGGCACGCGCTTGTGCTTCAAAACGTTGCAATTGATCGATCGGATCATTCAATTCCGTGAAGGCATTGGCATACTCTTTGGTCATGATGAAGAGTTCGAAACGGTCAGTGAAGCGTGGGTCTTCTGGATTTTTCTTAGCCAAAGGTGACACTGCTACTGGGTGACCATAAACAAAAGTTGGTTGCGTCAAGGTTTCTTCAACAAATTCTTCAAAGAAGGCATTGATAATTTGTCCCACTTCTGTGTAGTGTTTTTCAACTGGTACATGTTTTTCGTTTGCAAGTGCTACAGCTTCTTCAAAGGTCATGTCTTGCCAGAAGTCAATACCTGTGATTTCTTTGATCGCATCAACCATGTGAACTCGTTTGAAAGGTTCGTTGATTTTGATTTCTGTTCCTTGATAGTCAATTGGACCATCTCCATGGACCGCTTTAGCAGCATGTTGGATAATACCTTCTGTTAAATCCATGATATCGTGGAAGTCAGCGTAAGCTTGGTAGACTTCGATCGAAGTGAATTCAGGGTTGTGAGTGGCATCCATTCCTTCGTTACGGAAGATCCGTCCGATTTCGTAAACGCGTTCCATCCCACCAACAATCAAACGTTTCAAGTGAAGCTCAGTCGCGATACGAAGGACCATGTCAATGTTTTGCGCATTGTGGTGAGTGATAAATGGTTTGGCAGCAGCACCCCCAGCTTCATTGTGAAGTACTGGTGTTTCCACTTCAAGGAATCCTTGACCATCTAAATAACGACGGATTTCAGAGATAATTTTTGAACGGGTTACAAAACGTTCGAAGCTTTCACGGTTTGAAATCAAATCCAAATAACGTTTGCGATAGATGGTCTCGACATCTGAAAGTCCGTGGAATTTTTCAGGCAAGGGACGAAGAGCTTTAGACAAGTGTGTGATATGAGTAGCTTTGATTGAAAGCTCGCCCATGTCTGTCCGCATCACTTCTCCTTCTACCCCAAGGAAATCTCCAAGGTCAGCCTTTTTGAAGATTTCGTAGTTTTCTTCTCCAACAGCATCCTTACGAACGTAAATTTGGATTTGACCTTCACGGTCTTGAAGATGGGCAAAGCCAACCTTTCCTTTTCCACGTTTGGTTACGAGACGACCCGCAATAATAGCTGTTTCGTTCAAGTCGTGGAGTTGTTCTTTATCTAATTCTGAATATTTTTCTTTTAATTGACCTGAATTTGCAGTACGTTCGAATCGTTTTCCAAATGGATCGATTCCTTGTTCACGAAGGGCCGCCATTTTCTCACGACGGACAATCTGCTGGTCATTCAATTCTTCCATATGTTCAGTAGTCATTTGGAACCTCCTAAGTTATTCTCCCCTATTCTATCATATTTAGACTAGAAATTCACTAATATTTACCAATTAAACAAAAATAAGATGGAAGAAAAAATGCAGCTTCTTGACTGAATACTCAAAAACATCAGAACACCGTCGTTGACTCCCCAAACAGCATGAACTATCTAAGATAAGATAATTAAAAAGATTTCGATATACTATTCAACAAAAACATAAAAAAGGAGCGTGGAGAATCTCGAACAATTCATCCTAACTCGCTCCCATTTTTTTATTCATAACGCAAGGCCTCGATCGGATTTAACTTAGAAGCCTTATTTGCTGGTAAAATCCCAAAGAGAATGCCTACAAAAGCAGAGAAAATAATGCTACCGATTGCGACATTTAAGGAAATAATCGGTGGTCCTTCTAAGGAGGCTGCAGCAAGGGAAGTAATCAAGCTATTCACACCATAAGCAAGGATAAGTCCAAATAGCCCACCAATGATGGTCAAGACCATCGATTCAATCAAAAATTGAACCAAAATCTTACTTCTCGTTGCTCCCAAGGCCTTGCGAAGACCAATTTCTCTCGTCCGCTCGGTAACAGAAACCAACATGATATTCATGACTCCAATGCCACCAACTAAGAGGGATATCCCTGCAATAGCTCCGATGACTGATGTCATAATTCCTACTACTTTGTTGGTTTCCTCAAGGATGCTATCCAAATTAAAGATTTGGAATTCTCCTTGGCGAACACCTGAAAGTTCTGTTAGCTTTTGAGCAGCTTCGATCCCGACGGATTTGATTTGTTTCACATTCGGTACATGGACGACAATATTTTGAATTTCATCCGTTCCGAATTCAGAAGCCAGCTGAGTATTGGCCATCAAGGCACTTCCACCTGAAGAAGCTCCATAGAGGGCAGTCCCTGCATTTGGATCCTTGAAAATTCCAACGACGCGATAATTGTTGTCCCCAACAGAGACCACCTGATTCAGTGGATTCTCCGTTCCAAATAATTGTTGAGCCAATCCTTCATCAAGGAGCACCACCCGGGAGAAATTACTATAGTCTGAAGGAGTTAATTTTCGTCCAGATAAGAGCTCAACCTTTTTAACAGAAAAATAGGTCTCATTTACCCCTTGGATGTTCACTCCGTCTGCTTTTTTCTTTTGAAAAGCAATGGTTGCATTGGAGGTATTGCCAACATAATAGCCATCGATGCCTTGGATTTTGGTTAATTCCTTGACCCAAGATTCTTGCACAACTGGTGGTGCTTCTTTGACTTGACCATCAATATCTTCAGCATTTTCTCCCTCGATATCCGATGGAGCAGCCATCCCTCGATCTTCAGCTGCAGGGCCACCTTCGCCTCCACCCTCACCTGTATCCTCAGAGGGACCAATATTGATTCCTGTCACATAGCCACTCTTATTGGGAGAATAAGAGATTTGTACATACTCTTGGTCCTTGGTAAAAGTCTTGGTGACACCAGCTTTCATACCATCTCCCAGAGCCATGATGACAACGACAGAAGCAACCCCAATAATGATCCCTACCATGGTCAAGAAAGACCGTAATTTATGGCTCATAATCGAGCTGATCGCAAATTTCCAATTTTGCATTAGGTCCCCCTTTCCAGCTTGCTATCTGAGGAGATCACTCCATCACGAATGACAATGCGACGATGAGCAAAAGCTGCAATTTCTGGTTCGTGTGTAACCATGATAATGGTCTTTCCTTCTTGGTTCAGCTTGGTTAACAAGTCCATTATTTGCTCTCCCGTCTTGGTATCTAGGGCACCAGTCGGCTCATCTGCTAAGACGATGGCTGGCTGATTGACGAGAGCTCGAGCGATCGCAACCCGCTGTTTTTGACCTCCAGAGAGTTCCGAAGGCAAATGGTGCATGCGAGAATGAAGCTCTACCTTTTCAAGATATTGCTCAGCTAATTCCTTTCTTTTAGCAGGATGAACCCCTGCATAAATGAGAGGGAGTTCTACATTTTGAAAGGCATTGAGTTTGGAGAGAAGAAAGAATTGTTGAAAGACAAAACCAATCTGTTCATTTCGAACACGCGCTAATTTTTTCTCACTGAGATTTCCGACTTCCTGGCCTTCTAGGAAATATTCTCCACTGGTCGGCCTGTCCAACAAGCCAATGACGTTCATCAAGGTTGATTTTCCTGAGCCAGATGGGCCCATAATGGCCACAAACTCGCCCTCTTCGACTTCTAAATCGATATCTTTTAAGACACGAAGTTCCTGGTCTCCATTTTTATAGGTTTTATTGATTCCTTTTAGTTCAATCAATTTTGTCATATTTTCCGATCTCTTTTCCATCTTCCAGTTTCTCATTAGGATTCACAATAACTTGGGCATCTTTCTTCAACCCTGACAAGATTTCCTGGTTTTCTGCATCGGCGTTACCAAGCGTCACTTTTACTTTCTTAGCCTTACCATTTTCGACTGTCCATACATAACTCGTATCTCCATCAGCCATGACACTGGTCACGGGAACAAGTGGATGTTGAGTAGAACTTTTGACTTCAATATTGACAGAAAAGCCTTGTTTGAGTTCCCCAATGTCACTGGTAATATCTACTGTGAATGGGTACTTGGCTCCCCCACTTCCTTGTGTTCCACCTGCTGCGTTGGCACCTGCTTGACCCGCGTCAGTCGGATAGTTGGCTACATAAGAAATCTTTCCTGTCCAGGTTTTATCCGGATAAACTTTGGAAGTGAGAACCACTTCCTGACCTTCAGAGATATTGGCCAAATTGTATTCAGACAATTCTCCTTTGACTTGTAAGTGACCGTTGCTCACAATATGTACCAGAATTTGATTGGTCCCTGTAGTCGATTTTGAAACATCTTTATTGACTTCAACGACAGTGCCATCTGTATTACTCTTGACTGTCGTCGCATCCAGAAGTGCCTTAGCCTTGTTCATATTATCAACCGCATCAGACTTGGCATCTCGTAAATCGCTAGCTTGAGAATCAACAGTGCGTTGGGTCTGTGAAGCTGACTTGGCATCTGCTTCTTCATCTCCTGTCGTATCAATGGTCACACCATTTGTCAGTAAATCATTTAACTGACGATCTGCCTTATTGACAGCACGAACGGCTGCATCGTAAGCTGTTTGGGCCTCCGTACTGCTATATTGAACAATCGGCTGACCGGCTGTTACTTGATCTCCTACATTGACCAAAATCGACTGCAAATCCCCTTTGGTTCCATCAAAATAGACATACTGTTCCTGGTTGGCAGTGACTTTCCCAGTTAACAAGACCGAAGAAGCGATCGATCCATCCTTGACCGTTTGCACCATTGGAGTTTCTTTCGTGATTGCTTGATCAGGAGTACTTGGGTGCGAAAACACCATCACACTTCCTGTTCCAATCACCGCAATAGCTGCACCTGCAGCTGCAAATAGTTGCCATTTTTTCAATTTCTTCATCGTTTTTCTCCATCAAAGAAAGCGTTTTATTCTATACCATAGTATACCATATTTCCTTACTTTTCTATCTAAAATTGACACGGCAACATGAAATTTAAATGCTTGGTAACATGCTAAACCCTTGACTTTTGTAACAGTTGATATTACAATCAAACTGAAGTCCAATTTAGGAGGAAAACATGAAAGAATTTGATATTATTTCAATCGGTGGAGGTAGTGGAGGAATCGCTACGATGAACCGGGCTGGAGAGTACGGAGCGCGCGTTGCTGTCATTGAAGAAAAACAATTGGGTGGCACCTGTGTCAACAGAGGATGTGTGCCTAAAAAGATTATGTGGTATGGTGCACAAATTGCAGAAGCAATTCGCGATTATGGACCAGACTATGGATTTACTTCTGAACAGACAAAATTTGATTTTGAAACCTTAAGAAAAAATCGCGAAGCCTATATTGACCGTTCCCGTAATTCCTATGATGGCAGTTTCAAACGCAATGGGGTTGAACGAATTGAAGGACGTGCCCGTTTTGTGGATGCTCATACGGTTGAGGTAAATGGAGAAACCATTAAGGCCAAGCATATCGTAATTGCGACCGGTGCCCATCCCTTTATTCCTTCTGTTCCTGGAGCTGAATTTGGCGAAACTTCTGATGATGTCTTTGCTTGGGAAGAACTTCCTACATCTGTTGCCATTATTGGAGCTGGCTACATCGCAGTGGAACTAGCCGGTGTGCTCCATCATTTAGGAGTCCAAACAGACCTCTTTATCCGTAAAGATCGGGTTTTACGTAGTTTTGATTCCTACATTGTTGATGGCTTAATGGAAGAAATGGAAAAACAAAACCTTCCGCTTCACAAACACAAGGTTCCCATGAAGCTTGAAAAATTAGAAGACGGTCGTGTGAAGATTTATTTTGAGGATATGACCAGCCATGTGGCAGATCATGTTATCTGGGCAACAGGACGAAAACCAAATGTCCAGGATCTCAATCTAGAAGCTGCAGGCGTCACCTTAAATGAAAAAGGATTCATTGCAGTGGATGAATACCAGAATACAGTTATTCCAGGAATCTATGCTCTTGGGGATGTCACAGGAGAAAAAGAATTAACTCCTGTCGCTATTAAAGCTGGACGCACTCTTTCTGAACGACTATTCAATGGAAAAGTGAATGCCAAAATGGATTATACAAACATCCCGACCGTTGTCTTTTCTCACCCCGCTATCGGAACCGTTGGCCTAACGGAGGAAGAAGCCCATCAAACTTATGGAAAAGAGAATATCAAAGTCTATACTTCTCAATTTGCTTCCATGTACACTGCTGTAACCCAACACCGCCAGCAAGCAAAATTCAAACTCATCACTGCTGGTCCCGAAGAAAGGGTCGTTGGCCTTCATGGTCTTGGCTACGGAGTCGATGAAATGATCCAAGGATTTGCAGTTGCTATCAAGATGGGAGCGACAAAAGCCGATTTCGACGCAACCGTCGCCATTCACCCAACCGGATCCGAAGAATTTGTGACAATGAGATAAAACATAAGCTTGAAGTTGTTCCACTTTAAGCTAAAAGGACTATTTTAACAAACAATAGTCCTTTTTCATTTATCTGATTTTTATAAAATCCTTAAAATTTCATAGATAAAATATTTTTATTGTTAAAATCTTACTAATTTGTGATATAATTCACTTTGTAGATGTCTTTTTTGAAAATAGACGAGTGGGGGGTGCACTTTTATTAATGTCGTCTTAAAAGACACCTATAAAAATTTCTCAATTTTGTAAGTTTTTGGCAACAACATACAAATTGATGTAAATATTGGAGAAAAATGGGAGAAGAAAATGAAAAAAATGAATCTAAGTAGACTTTCCAAAGTCTTCTTTATTGTATTTTTACCATTACTATTCATCGTATTGTCGCAATCTGATATGGTAAAAGCTGGCGATGTCAGCAACAATATTAGCTCACTTATTGTTTCATCAGAAGAAATCATAGATGGTGGACAAACAACTGTTAAGTTTACATTTGATGAGCATGCACAAAAGATTCAACCGGGGGATACATTAAAAGTGAATTGGACTAGTTCTGGAACAGTCTTTGGGGTAGGATTTAAAAAGACTATTCCACTAAGTATTGACGGAACTTACGTTGGAGACATGGTCATTACAGATGGATCTGCGACAGTTACTTTCAATGAAGCTATCAAAAACCTTCAAAACATTCGCGGTTGGGGTGAGTTTGAGATTGAGGGTCATAATGATACAGCAACCGATAAGGAGCATGTTGGAAAATTCACTATTATTAGTGGAGCTAGAAAAGTAGAATTAAACGTTAAGAAAATGGCTACTGGTGTTAACAGCGCTCCATTCTATCTCAAAGCGGGTGATATGCACGCGAATGATCCTGAACATATTCTTTGGACACTAACCATTAATGCAATGAACTTAGATGTAGATGGTGATGTTCGTGTTGAAGATGACATCCAAGGTGGTCATTCACTTGTAAAAGATAGTTTTAGTATTACTACTACAGGTAACAAATCAGGATATTACGGTGGCTCAACTGCTATCGATGATTTCTTAGCAGCCTTTCCTGGATCAACATTCACAGTTGATGCTGCAGGAAAAATTACAGTTACGATTCCTCAAAGCCAAATCGATAAAACTGGAGTTCTCATCTTCTACCAAACTAAAGTAGAGAATGAGAATCAAAAGAATTTCTTAAACAATACTAAGGTATGGTATCACGTTAAAGGTGAGCAAGCCGTTGTTGCCAAGGAAGTCAATGCATCTGTTGCAAATATTAATGCAAACGGTGGAGTGGATGGCGATGTGACATCAACCACTACCATAACCACTACGACTCAAGAGCCGACTACCACAACTACGACTCAAGAGCCTACAACTACTACAACTACGACTCAAGAGCCGACTACCACAACTACGACTCAAGAGCCTACAACTACTACAACTACGACTCAAGAGCCTACAACTACAACTACTACGACTCAAGAGCCGACTACCACAACCACTACGACTCAAGAGCCGACTACCACAACCACTACGACTCAAGAGCCTACAACTACTTCAACTACGACTCAAGAGCCGACTACTACAACAACCACGACTCAAGAGCCGGCTACCACAACTACTACAACTCAAGAGCCGGCTACCACAACTACTACAACTCAAGAGCCGACTACTACAACAACCACGACTCAAGAGCCTAAGACTACGGTAACAACTACCGATGAGCCTACAACTACTTCAACTACAACTACAACACCAGAAGAGCCAGAAAACCACAATAGTAGTGAAGAAGATACAACAACAACTACTACAACTGTAGAACCTAAGACTTCTTCATCTACTACAGAAAATCCAAATAAACCTAGTCATTCTGGTACCACAACGACACCAAGTGCGCCAGGTTCAAATGGTGGAAACAATGGGAGAGGTCGCAAACCACTTCTTCCAAATACAGGTGAAGTTGTTGCATCTGGACTCGTCTTCTCTGGAATTCTTGTCTTAGCAGGTGCTGTTGGAATCAAACGGAAATTGACTCGTCAATAATTTATTCATTAAAAATAGTCAATTTTCTAACGAAATAGATTTTCAATGTATCTTAACAAATAGTTCAACTAACAAAGAGAGAACCTTTTAGCTCTCTCTGATTGATAAAAAGAGAGTGGGACAGAAATCGGTAATTCATTAGAATTCGATTTCGTCGTCCCACCTCCGCACAGTTGAGTAGGGCTGTAAAAGCTGATGAAATCAGCGTAGTAGAGCCCACTCAACCACTGCGTCTTGCTCGACAATCCAAAGATAATTAAGAGGCTAGGACTTTTGTCCCAGCCTCTTTTCTTTGTGTAAGCCCTATAAAAATTTGGCTTTCACCGGTTCGTCTACATCTTAAAACATTGGCGAAATAATTAACGAATACCCTTTTTATTCTCTTTAAATCAGGTTTTTGGATGGAATATCAGAAATAGTTTCTAAAATACAAAAAGACAAACGTCAAATGTGACGTCTGTCTTCAAGCTTTTTTTTTGTTTATGGTAAGATGGCAATGGCACGGACAGGTGAACCAGTTGCCTTGTCCCAGTGAGGGAAAGCAATCGAAATCAAAGCACCTACAGCTGGAACTTGGTCCAATTGGTTCAAGACTTCAACTTGGTAGATATTTTGTTCCAAGAGGTAGTATTCATTGACCAAGCCATGCTCTGCTGCTGGAATACCTGCATCGGTATCAAAGGTCTCATGACCCACAGCCTTGACATGGCGTTCATGAATCAAGAATTCCAAGGCTTCACGGCTCCATCCAGGACTTTGTTGAACACCATTTTCATCAAGATTGCGCATAGCATCTTGATCTGGCCAACGTTTTGACCAATCACTACGGAAGGCAACAAAAGCACCCTCAGCAATTTGTCCATGCTCTGCCTCAAAGTCTAAGATATCTTGTTTACTCAAGATAAAGTTTGGATTGGCAGCAACTTCTTTAGACTTGTCGATAACATAAAGTGGCAAGAGGAGATCTTTGAGGTCAATCTCATCCAACCAACGCCCCCCTTCTACAAAGTGAATCGGTGCATCGATATGCGTTCCGTATTGACCAACCACTGTAAATTTTTGAACATGGAAACCATCTTTTAATGTGAAAAGATCTTCTTGTTGCAAGGCAGGAAGGGCTGGGAAGTGTGGACTTTCCGCATTGATTTGGTGACTCAAGTCCACCCATTTTTTAGCTTGCAATTCTTTATAAATACTTAGTAAATCTGACATGTTTCTTCCTCCTTATTCGCCCCAAACTTCAGCGACAATTTCTTTAATCAAACCTATTTTTTTCCATTGGTCTTCTTCTGTCAAAATGTTTCCTTCTTCTGTCGAAGCAAAGCCACACTGAGTAGACAGGTAAAGATTTTCCAACGGTACATACTGACTCGCTTCTTTAATACGAGCAATCACTTCGTCCTTGTTCTCCAATTGACCACTCTTAGATGTCAAGAGCCCTAACACCACTCCTTTTCCAGGGGTTACTTCTGCAAGTGGTTCAAAACCACCAGCCCGATCAGTATCAAACTCTAGGAAGTAAGCATTGACGGCTTCTTCTCCAAGAAGTTCTTTGGCAATCGGAGCATAACCACCTGATGAAGCCCAAGTGGAATGGAAGTTCCCACGACAAACGTGCGTATTGACGGTCAAACCAGCTGGAACATGTTGGTAGACATCGTTGTTAAAGGTCAAGAAGAGATCAGCGAGTTCTCGACGAACCTCATCTTTTGACTTGCCTTGAGTTGCTCCCCAAGCCGTCAAGAAATTATCGTCTACCAAGACACCCCACGTACAGTCATCTACTTGAAGGGTCCGAAGTCCTGCATCATACAAATCTTGAATCACTTGAAGATAGGCTTGCTTGATATCTTCACGAACGGCCGCAAAATCAGGATAGATCGTATTCAATTGTTCTACATGTTCGGCATCACGGATCAATTCAAAATAGAATTGCGCAGGTGCTGGGATGGTATATTTAGCCTCTACACCATCTACATCTGCCACAAGATCCCTCAAGAACTTGTGATGCTCTACAAATGGATGATTGACTCCTGTGATTTTTCCAACGACAAGTGCTGAGTCCGCCTTGGTTGTTTCATCATGGAATTGATAACCTTGAGCAGCTTGGACATGATCAATGCCACCAAAGCCCCAGAAGAAATCCAAATGCCAATAAGCACGGCGGAATTCTCCATCTGTTACTGACTTCAGACCAGCAGCAATTTCTTTTTCAACAAGGTCACGAATTGCCTGATCCTCTACTTTTGTTAAGTCAGCCTGACTGATTTTTCCAGCTGCGAAATCTTCACGAGCTTGAACCAAAGCAGCTGGACGAAGAAATGAACCAACATGGTCTACGCGATAAGGTGCATGTGTATGTGTCAATATGATTCCCTCTTTCCTATAAGTTTTACATTAATTCATCAATGCAACCATTATAGCAGTCCAATACTTGATAAACAAGGGTTTGGGATAATCTAATATCCTTGATATCTATATAGTCTTAGACTATAACAAAAAAAAGAAGTCCTTGAAGGACCCCTTTTCTTAATTTTTAAATGCATCGAGCATGACTTGGAACTCTTCGTTCGTGAGTGTAATGCCTTTTCCCATCTTTGTATGGTCGGGACTCCAGGTCCGGATATCATACTTAGCAGGAGCACCATTAAAACTCACACGGTTCAATTCTTTGGTCCAACCCTTGTCATTTTCTGACAAGACCAATAAATGTTCTTCAATTTGGAATGAAAATTCTGCCATTTCACGACTCCTTTCTCGCCTTCTCATCTCTAATATTCGTAAATCATTTACAAAATCGTTGAAATTATCTATAATATATTGTATCAAGTTATGGAGAATTTAGCTATGAAAAAATTTCTCGAGATCGTTAAAGACCGAGCAAATGAATTTTTCAATGGAAAAGTCAGTACCCCTGCCCCATTAGAAGATGAGAGAATTATTGAAATCATTCAACAAGCATTGCGAAAAAAACAAGGGGTACATGTTATTTTTTCAAATAAGAGTTTTACAGGCGATATTGTCAAGTATGACCAGGAACGCCGACAACTGATCGTGAAAAATTTCAAAAAGAGTATGTCTACGATTATTCGGATTTCTGAGATCCAGAAAATCAGTTTGGTCCCCAATAACATTCGCATCGCCCAACAAAAAGGAGAGATTTTGTACTGACCCCAAAAAGTTAGACAATTAATTTATCCAAAGGATTTAGTTCTGTATTGCACAGGACTAAATCCTTTTAGTTTTACCTTAATGCGTTTGTTGTTGTAGTAATCAATATAGTCTACAATAGCTTGTTCCAATTGCTCAAGTGAGTGAAACGTCTTCTCATAACCATAAAACATCTCAGACTTAAGAATGCCAAAGAAGGACTCCATCATACCATTGTCTGGACTATTTCCCTTACGTGACATGGACGGTTGGATCCCTTTATCCTCTAAAAATTGATGATAATACTGATGTTGGTATTGCCAACCTTGGTCACTATGGAGAATTGTATTTTCGTAATGCTCCTCTGTGAAGGCCTGGTCTAACATAGCTTTCACTTGTTCTAAGTTTGGTGAAGTTGAGAGATTATAGGCGATAATTTCGCTATTAAAGCCATCTAAAACTGGTGATAAGTAGAGCTTTTGACTGCTCGCTGGAATGGCAAACTCTGTCACATCTGTGTAGCACTTTTCCATTGGTTTGGATGCTTCAAACTGGCGTTGAATAAGATTATCTGCTTTCTTGCCAACTTCTCCTTGGTATGAAGAATACTTGCGTTTACGACGAATACGAGCTGTTAAACCAAGAATTTTCATCAGACGTTGCACCCTTTTGTGATTGACCGCACGACTACGATTTCTTAATTCAAGAGTAACTCTACGATAGCCGTAATTTCCCTTATGTTCATCATAAATGGCTTGTATTTCCACTTTGATAGCTTGATCTTTATCTACTTGATTCAATTGCTTTAAGTGGTAATAATAGGTTGAACGAGCAAGTTTGATAATGTTTAGAAGGATATCTAAAGGAAACTCTGTTACCAATCCTTGAACAATTTCTGTTTTTCTTCTTGCTCCTTTTCGTCCCTCAATCGGAGTTCTCTCAACTTTTTTAGAATAGCATTCTCCGCTCTCAGGTACTCATTTTCTGCTTGAAGACGTTCTAACTCTGTCATCTCTTCAGGTTTTTTCTTTGGTTTACGTCCCATTTTAGGCGGTCTCCCTCTTGTTTTCTCAACAATAGTATACCCGTTTTTCTTATATTGTGCTATCCAATTAGGCAACATTCCAACACTTGGAAGAGCATAATCTAGAGACACCCTTATTTGTGAACGACCTTCAATCAGAACTTTATCAATGATTTCTCGTTTTAATTTAGGAGAATAATAACGATTCCTCCCCTTTTTAACAAACTCTATACCGTAACGATCAATCAATTTAATCATGTACTGAAGATTAGAAATGTTTATCCCAAATATATTTGAAAGCTCTTTGAAGCTTCGCCCTTGTTTTCTAAGTTCATAGACCTGAACTTTATCTTTATAAGTTAATTTCATAATAAAAACACCCCAAAAGTTAGATTTTTTCTGTCTAACTTTTGGGGTGCGGTTCATTTAACCCTCTCTTTTTTTTTATACTCGAACAGTTTTACTTGCCCCATCTTTTGAGTAGAGATTGATTAAACCTTCCTGGCAAGAACGAATCATATCTCCTGGCTTGACTTCTTGTGGGACAGTGATCGTGAGAAGTTCCATCGGATTTGGTGCGCGATCAATCTTCACTCCATCCTTATCATGCAAGTCTTGGATCTGACATTCAAAATGACGGAAGCCTGGTCCGTAGAATTCCACTTGGTCGCCTTCATTGATGACATTCCGTTGGCGAATTGTTGCAGTCATGGTAGATGGATCAAAGTCCACTACTTCCCCTACAAATTTGTATTGAGGAATCTTACGACGTGCCCCAAACAATTGTTCATTTTCAGTCGGTGTTTGGTAGTAGAATCCAGTTGCCAATTCACGTTGAGCAACCTTCCACAATTCATTGATCAAATCATCCTTGATGGCATAAAAGGCTTCTGGACTTTCCATATAGGCATCACAAGCAGCCTTGTAACAGTTGGCCACTGTTGAAACATAATGGACAGATTTCATCCGGCCTTCAATCTTCAAGCTATCAACTCCATTATCAATCATGTCTGGAATATTTTCGATCATACACATGTCCACGGCTGACATAGAGTATTCTTCTGGTACTTGCCCTTTGATACTCTTGCGTTCTTGGCCAAATGGCATGTCGTAGAGATCGTATTTCCAACGGCAAGATTGAGAACAGCCACCACGGTTGGCATCCCGGTCAGACATGTGGTTAGAAAGGGTACAACGTCCGGAATAGGAAATACACATCGCTCCATGAACGAAGGCCTCGATCTCAAGATCAGTACGCTTACGGATCTCTGCCAACTCTTCCATGGATACCTCGCGGGCCAAGACGACACGGGTCAAGCCATATTCTTTCCAGAAATGGAAGGTCTCCACATTGGTTGCAGAAGCTTGTGTAGACAAGTGGATATTGAGGCCAGGTGCATAGGTCGCACAGATTTCAATCAAGGCCGGGTCTGAGACGATCACGGCGTCAAGTCCCATATCTCGTAATTCACGGAACCACTCGCCAGCCCCTTGTTCATTTCCCTCATGGGTTACCATGTTTGAAGCAACGTGCACATCCACTCCACGGGCATGAGCATACTCAATACCTTCACGAAGCTCATCCATGGTGAAGTTTCCGGCACGGCTACGCAAACCATAGGCTTGTCCACCAACGAACACTGCATCTGCCCCATAATTAACGGCAACTTTTAATTTTTCTAATGTTCCAGCAGGTACCAAAACCTCTGGACGTTTTTTTGTATTTGTCATGTTTTCTCCAATTTACAAGATTGTCGATATGATGAATAGCCTCTTCGTTCCCTGAAAAAGGAAAACTCACAAACGAAGAAGCCCTAGTTTTTTTATTATTTTACACGATCTGGTTCATAATCATAGAAACCAGTATCCAAACCACGATTAGCTGGATGCAATTTGCGGATTTCTTCATCAAACAGATAGGCTTGATCCTGTGTAAATGTTCCTTTTTGAATCAAATCACGGGCCTTGACAAAGTACTCTGTAATCTTGACAAAGTTTTCACCCGGACAGTAGACACCATCGAGTTTCCAATGATCAAAGCCATGTTCAACCAACTCAGACAATTTGGTCATCATATTCAAGTCATTATTTGAGAAGATATGGGTTCCATGTTTGTCTTCGTAGACCGAATAATGAGAATTGGGATCTCCTGGCTCGGCCAAGAACAGATCCCGATCTTTGGTCACAGACTCTTCTGTCTTGATAAAGTTGTAATAATTCTGAAGAAGCGGTCGTTTCGAATGGTGAATAATGCTAGCGCCATAGACCAAGACTTCTGCAGGAATCTGAAGATTTTCAGCCATTACGAATAATTCGGCAGATGGAATCTCACGAGCCAAAACAGCCTCAGAAGCCCCGGCTTGTTTTCCCCAGAAATTGATCTGGCGGCTAGAAGTGACCATGGTAGAAGCATCGTAGATGGTTTTGAATGGATAGCCATCTCGTTTCAAGACATAAAAAACGCCCGCATCTCCGACAGTAATATAATCAGCCTGAATTTCCTTTAGAAAATCTAGGAAAGGCTTGATTGAATCCATCATCGATTGGTGCATCAGTGCATTTACAGCTACTGTCAATTCTTTGCCAGCAGCATGGACCAGTTGGGCAATTCGATTTATTTCGTCATAGCTTAAAGTTTGAGGCAATCGTAATCCGTAGTCTTTTTCACCGACATAGATTCGGTCAACCCCTGCATCAATCAGGGCTTGCGCTTGCTCAACACTCTCTGCTGTTGCTGTAATAATAATATTTTTCATAGAACCATTATAACAAAAATTCCGATATTCTAGAAAAATTTATTCATTTTGTAAAATTTGTAACATTTTTGTAACATTTATATACCTGAATTCATGATAGAATAATAGAGTACTGTTAGGAGAGAGAAAATGCCCGTAAGAAATTTAAGACACTATAATGAAGAATTCGATTATATCGAATTAACCAAACAAACCCAAGAAACCCCTATTCAGGACTATGCTCCTGAAGTTGAACCCGCACCTCAATTAAGTGAATTGCTATATTTTTTAAATATCGCTATTTTCTGTGTGTTGACGGTTGTATTTAGTTTTGTCTTTTTAGCAACAAAAATGAATACTTTCTTTGCGTTTGCTTTAGCGATTGGTTCTAGCTTTGCTAGTATTCAAGGGTTCCGAATTTACTACAATAAACGAAAAAAATAAAAATTAGGTTCGCCTGATTTTTTTATTTACTCGAATTTTTTTAATTGGAATAACAATTGGAAGACAAAACTTAACTGCCAATTGCCATCTTACCTTCCAAAAAAAAACAAGGCCCACTGATCCGGGTTTGAGAACGTAGACAAACAGTTCTTCAATTATAAATCCCTAAGTTGTCAAATTAAGTTAGACTTTTCATGTAACTCAGAAAAACTTGGTATGGTGTTTGATAATTCAAAGACTTCCTAGGAATTCTATAAGAATAAATACTTTTTATGAGTTAAAGTTATTCAATCATCTATCGAAACTTTTCGCCGTGAGAAAAGTGCCCGAAACATATTTGTTTCAGGCACTCGGGAGTTTTGAAACTTTAGGTTCAAAACTAAGTCATGGAACTTCTTTGAAGTTCGCTGACGTCCGTACTCACTTAAGGAAAGTTTCTAAGATGATTTTGTCTTCAATCTGAAATGAGGCTCTGTGAGCCTCATTTTTTATACTTCTTTTGTTTCTTCTTCAGCTGCTTCTTCAGAATCTTTTTCATCCAATTCTAAAACGATGTCTTCTGATTCTGTTTGTTTGCGAATGGATTGAACCAAGTCATTGCCACTTAGATTTTCTTTTTGAAGTTTATCCTTAAATGAGTGATAGACTTCTTGAGATTTTTCAACCACATCTTGCGTCTTTTCTTTGACAGACTCCAAAACAGTTCCTGTCGTAATTTCTCCAGAACCAACTTTTTCTTTGGTTTGTTGGATCACTTCTGCTGCTTGTTTTGAAACATCCTTAGCAGTTTGTTTCACCGATTCATGTACTTCTTGAGGATCTTCTTGATAATCTTTTACGAAGCGCACCACTTTTTTAGTGACTTTCTTTCCTTGCTCTGTTGATAAATAGTAGGCTGCTGAAGCACCTGAAATCACACCAATTAATAAACTAGATAAACGTCCCATATTCTTCCTCGATTCTATTTAAATAATTTTGAAGCCATCTTAATCGCTTTTAATCCGATAGAGGCTTTCACTGTTTTTCCACCAGCTGACACTGCTTTGGAACCTAATTGACGGGCTTGATCATTCAAATCTGAAACAGACTCTGAAAGATCCGCTACGGCTGTAAAGAGTGGGTCAATCGTTGCAACTTTTTGATTCAAATCATCCGTTAAAACATTGACTTTTGCCAATAGATCATTGGTCTGATGCAAGGTGACATTGACATCTGATGTCAAAACTTGGATGGTTTTTTGCGTCTCATCTACAACTTTTCCAATCTTTGAGAGGAAAAAAATCATATAAATGACAAGCGCTACTAAGGCAAGGCCTAAGAGGCCGTATGCAATTTCAATAAACATATATTACTCCTTTGCTTCTACATAATAAGGGGCTTTTTTGCGACGTTGGTAGATGATGATGGCGAGTCCAACTAGAATCAGGATCATCGACAACCACTGGGAAACACGTAAGCCCGCAAACATCAGGCTATCCGTCCTCATTCCTTCGATGATCATCCGACCAAAACCATACCAGATAAGGTAAAAGGCCGTGATCTCACCTTGCCTCAAAAATTGGGGCTTCCTCCGAAGAATCAAGATCAAGAGAAAACCTAGCAGATTCCAACTGGATTCATATAAGAACGTTGGCTGACGGTAACTACCATCTATATACATTTGATCTCGAATAAAAGAGGGCAGGTAGTTGAGACTTTTAACAGTAGCTCCATAAGCTTCCTGGTTAAAGAAGTTTCCCCAGCGACCAATACTCTGTGCAATCATGACGCTTGGGGCCGCAATATCTAAGAAATCAATTGGCTCAATCAAGCGTCTACGAGAGAATAGATAGAGGACAAGGGCACCTGTCAAGAGGCCACCATAAATCGCGATTCCTCCGTTCCAGATCGCAAAAATCTCACTAAGATGCTGGCTATAGTAACCCCATTCGAAAATAACGTAATAGAGTCTGGCCCCCACAATCGCAAGAGGAAAGGCAATCAAAATGAAATCAATGATATCATCTGGATCAATTTTCTTACGAGGTGCTTCTTTCATAGAAAGATAAACGGCTAGAATCAAGCCAGAGACAATACAAATTGCGTACCAACGAATACTGATCGGACCTAATTGAAGGGCTACTGGATTCATTCCTTCACCTCATTTTGACTAATCAACTGGGACAGACGTTCTTCAAAGGTTTTAGTGGCATCATAGCCCATTTCTTTGGCACGAACATTCATCGCCGCTGCTTCGATCACGACCGAAATGTTCCGACCAGTCTTCACAGGGATGCGAATCCGAGGAATGGTCACGCCACCGATTTCCAACTCTTCTGCATTATTACCAAGACGATCATAAACCTGATCCTTAGCATAATTTTCCAAGTAAACGGCGATTTGGACTTGTGAAGAATCCTTCACAGCACTCGCACCGTAGAGACTCATGACATCGATAATCCCGACACCACGGATCTCTAGTAAGTGGCGTAGTATTTCAGCTGGCTCTCCCCAAAGGGTCATCTCATCTCTCGCATAGATATCGACCCGGTCATCTGCTACAAGGCGGTGACCCCGCTTGACAAGTTCCAAACCTGTCTCGCTTTTTCCGATTCCGCTATCTCCTTGGATCAAGACACCCATCCCATAAATATCCATCAAGACACCGTGTACACTCGTACGTTCTGCTAGCCGACTATCCAAATAGCTAGAAAGCTCTCCAGATAAACGACTCGTTGCAACATTGCTCTTCAAAATGGCTAGTTGCTTCTCTTCAGCAGCTCGCAACATTTCTTCTGGAATTTCTAAATTCCGCGCGACAATGATGACAGGTGTCTCTGGCTGGAACATCTTGCGCAAGACCTGATGACGGTTGTGAGAGCTCATCTTCACCAGGTAGGACCATTCTTTCATTCCTACAAGCTGAATCCGCTCAGGTGTGTAATAGTCGAAATAGCCCGTCATTTCAAGACCTGGACGTGAAATGTCCGCAGTCGTAATTTCCTTGCTTAAGAGGCTATCATCCCCATAAACAACCGATAGACGAAGCTTTTCCTGTATATCGCGAACAGTAACTGCCATATCATTCTCCCTTTTCAAATTCTCTCTCTATTATAGCAGATTTTCTCTTCAGACGAGAGACTGAAGTGTCATTTGAAAGGTCCATTTTCAACTCCTTTTTAAGGCAAGTAAAAAGAGGCCAAGACAAAGGTCTCCAACCTCTAGGAAATGATGGGAACATATGAAGAATGCTCTAGCCTTGGCCTTGCAAAAAATCTTTAATCATAGATTTGATTCCGGTAGAGACCACATAGACCACCGCATTTGAAGGAAATGCGATCAAGCCAAGCATAAAAGCGTAAGGTCCTCCCCCCATTAAGGACAAAACCAGATACAAAATCGGAAGAAATAAAATCGAAAACCGATAAATTTGTGGCTTTCTAGCCATTTCTGTTGGAAGAAACAAGAGGTAGAAAAGACTATTCCAAATGCCCAGTGGAAAAAGGAGCATTCCGATCAAAACTGTTCCAACTCCTTCACCAAAAACACGATTTAAAATGAAAAACTGTCCTATAAAACTGAAGAAGAGATATAGAATAAAAGCAAGGGAATAAAACTTCTGCTTCACCCGGATCTCCTTTTAGAAAAATGGGCTATCATTCTGATCATGGATGGGTTCAGCCTCTTTTCTTCGACGAGGTCGAGGGCCATAGTCAAACATTTCCTGCTCCTCCTCGTCCTTATAAGGCAAGGTCGTATCTAACAGTAAATAGATAATCACACCGATAAAGGCATGAGAAACCGTGAAAAGAATAAACAAGAAGCGTAGGAGAGTTACACTAAGACCAAATTTATCAGCTAAGCCAGCTAGCACACCTGAAACCAGGCGATGTCGTTTTAATTTGTAAAATGATGATGTCATTTGATTTTCCTCTTTCTAGTTAGACCTATTTTAGCAGAGTCGAACTGGAAAGAGATCCGCCTAAAGACCGATTCTTACTCTTGTCTCATTTCAAGAAATTGCAGGCGGCTGCGACAACGACCGCAGGCATATTTCTTCAGATCGATTTTTCGCTTTCGTCTATACTCTTGGCCACAATGGGGACATTGATAGAGATAGATCCTCTTGACTCGCCCAGTTCTATCTGGTAGAGGTGGTGTGAAACGAAGACCGTCCACTTGCTGGAGGAGTTGCTTAAAGGCTAGATCTTTGTGGCGAAAGCCTTTACCTTGATCGTAAAGATGGTAATGGCAGAGCTCGTGGCGGACAATTTTGCGAAAGACCTCTAACCCAAAAGCTTGGTATATTTTCGGGTTGAAATCAAGGTGTCGATCCTTGGGAAAGAAACGACCCCCAGTGGTTTGAAGACGTGAATTCCACTCTGCTCGATGACGGAATTCTCTCCCAAAATCTTCTAGGGATACTTGGCGCACATACTCAGTCAGATTCATTCGGAGCTACCAAACTGAGATTAACTTTTTCGCGTTCCACATCAATCTTCTTCACCCAGACGGTTACCAAATCACCTACTGAGACGACCTGGCTTGGATGCTTGATAAACTGTTTGCTCATATGGGATATATGAATCAAGCCATCTTCGTGAATACCAATATCGACAAAGGCTCCAAAGTCAACCACATTGCGCACAACCCCTTCTAATTTTTGGCCTATATGGAGGTCTTTAATATCCAAGACATCCTGACGGAGTACGGGTGCATCAAAGGAATCCCGCAAATCGCGACCTGGTTTTAGGAGATCGGCAATGATATCTTTCAGGGTTTCTGGTCCCAGATCCAGCTGAGTAGACATCTCCTTTATGTTCACAGCTTTTAATTTTTCCTGAGCGGATGCATCGAGTTCGGTAATTTCAAGAAGTTGAAAAAGTTTTTCAACTTCCTTGTAACTTTCAGGGTGAACCCCGGTATTGTCCAAGATATTTTTACTTTCAGGAATGCGTAAGAATCCAGCAGCTTGCTCGAAAGCCTTGGCGCCGAGACGAGGGACTTTTTTAATCTGTGCTCGTGAAAGAATCATTCCTTCTTCTTCCCGGTATTTCACAATATTTTCAGAGATGGTTTTATTGAGTCCTGCTACATGGGCTAAGAGAGAGGGACTAGCCGTATTGATATTGACCCCAACTTGGTTGACGACAGTATCTACCACGAAATCCAAGCTTTCTGTCAGTTTTTTCTGATTGACATCGTGTTGGTATTGACCGACACCGATGGATTTGGCATCGATTTTCACCAATTCTGCTAGCGGATCTTGCAAGCGACGGGCAATGGAGATGGCCGATCGTTTTTCAACGGTTAGCTCTGGGAACTCATGACGGGCCAATTCACTAGCTGAGTAGACAGAGGCTCCGCTTTCATTGACAATAACATAGCGAACTCCTGGATGGTCATGAAGCAACTCTGCGACAAAGGCCTCACTTTCACGGCTAGCTGTTCCATTTCCAATTGCAATAATCTCTACGCCAAACTCCTTGATCAAGGAGGACAGATCCTTTTTAGCCTGCTCGATCTGAGCTGGTTTTGCAGGTGCAACTGGATAGATGACCTGGGTAGCGAGCATCTTTCCTGTCTCATCGACAACAGCTAGTTTAGCACCGGTCCGAAAGGCTGGGTCAAATCCAAGGACCACGCGCCCTTTTAATGGAGGAATGAGCAATAGATTCCGTAGATTCTCAGAGAACAATTGAATGGCCCCGTCTTCTGCCACCTCCGTCAACTCTGTCCGAATCCGACGTTCAATCGCAGGTACGATTTTTTTCTTAACCGCTTGTTGAATAACCTCATCCACATAGGCATTTTTGGTTTTAAAACGAGCCTCAAAAATACGAATGATCCGATCCAAATGGTGCTCGAATCCGACTTTGAGAACGCCCAATTTTTCCCCACGATTGAGAGCTAGAGTCCGGTAGCCTTGCATATTCTTGATCTTCTCAGAAAAATCATAGTAGATTTCAAATGTTCTCTTAGGATCTAAGCTTTCATCCTTCAAGGTTGACGTCATGAGGGAATGCCCATGAATTTCTTGATAGGTGAGGGCCCGTAATTGGGCATCCTCTGAAATAGCTTCTACCAAAATATCCACTGCACCAGCTAAAGCTGCGGTTTCAGTTGGGAAGGCCTCACAGGTAAATTTCTGAGCCTCTGCTTCCAAGTCTGGACTATTTTGCAAAATGAGACGCGCCAAGGGAAAAAGTCCTGCTTCTCGAGCAATCGTCGCCTTGGTCCGCCGTTTTTCCTTATAAGGGAGATAGAGTTCTTCGACATCCGCTAATTTTTCAGCAGCTTCAATAGCCTGCTTGAGCGCCTCTGTCAGTTTGCCTTGTTCCTCAATCTTAGCAAGGACGGTTTCTTTTCGTTCAGCCAGAGCCGTTAACGATTTGTCCCGGTCAATAATGGCCTTGATCGCTACTTCATCTAAATTTCCCGTTAGATCTTTTCGATAGCGAGCAATAAAGGGAATGGTTGAGCCTTCTGCTGTCAGACTCAATACGGTATCGATTTGTTTTAAGCTAACACCCAATTCTTGGGCTATTTTTTCATATTTATCCATAACTTCCATTATAGCATATTTTGCTGCCATCAAGGGGTGAGATCGCCTGTTCTGGTCTCTGTTTCAGGGATTTTTCATAGAATAATTTTGACCCTATGGATCCTTCCTTTTATGCTCCATTTCCCCCTTGCTCTTTCCTTTTTGTTATAATGAAAGAAAATAAAAAGGAGGCCCAACAATGGCTATTAAATTCTCAAAAACAGATGATCTTGATAAAATGTTTGAAAATTTTGCGAGTTTTCCGGATGTAGAAAAGAAAGTAGAATTTCCTGAAGAGAAAAAGAAGGCAGAAACTGCTACCACTAAAGAAGCAAAGAAGGTTAAGTAATGACATTCTTTCAACACCTTCCCTCTAGCGTCTTGCAGGCTGGGGCTATTTTTCTCTCGATTATTATCGAGGCCCTACCGTTTGTCCTAATCGGAAGTATCATTTCAGGGATTATTGAGGTCTATATCACCCCCGAGAGGGTCTACCGCTTTCTTCCCAAAAATAAATTTGGGCGGATCTTCTTTGGGACTTTTATCGGCTTTATCTTTCCTTCCTGTGAATGTGGAATTGTTCCCATTATCAATCGCTTTCTAGAAAAGAAAGTCCCAAGTTATACTGCTGTTCCCTTTCTGGTGACAGCACCGGTCATCAATCCCATCGTTCTCTTTGCGACCTACTCAGCCTTTGGGAATTCTGTTAAGATGGCCCTCTACCGCGCCCTTGGTTCCTTGCTTGTCGCAACAGTACTAGGGATCTTCCTTGGCTTTATTCAGACAGATTCGATCCAAAAAGAACATCGCAAACCTGTGCATGAACATGATTTTAGGGACTTGAGCAAAGGCCAAAAGCTCTTTCAAGTCTTGGTGCAAGCCATTGATGAATTCTTTGATACAGGACGTTACCTGGTATTTGGTTGTCTCTTTGCCAGCCTCGTCCAAGTCTATGTCCCAACACGGATCCTTACCTCGATCAGTGCGACACCGGTTATTGCTATTCTCCTCCTTATGGTCTTGTCCTTCCTCCTCTCACTTTGTAGCGAGGCGGACGCCTTTATCGGCTCTTCTCTTTTGAGTAGTTTTGGAGTAGCGCCTGTTCTTGCCTTTCTGGTGATTGGGCCTATGCTTGATGTCAAAAATCTCCTCATGATGAAAAATTATCTCAAAACCCGTTTTATCTGGCAATTTATCGGGATTGTGAGTGGAGTTGTGCTCCTTTATGCTTGGTTTGTGGGGGTAGTGCTATGATTCGTTTCTTGATATTAGCTGGCTATTTTGAGCTCACTATGTACCTGCAATTATCTGGTAAGCTCAATCAATACATCAACTTACACTATTCTTACTTGGCTTATATTTCCATGTTCTTGTCCTTTGTTTTAGCTCTTGTGCAGCTGATCATCTGGGTCAAGCAGATGAAGATCCACAGTCATCTCTCTGGCTTCTGGGCAAAAGTGGCGAGTATTTTCTTGCTCTGTATTCCTTTGTTTGTCGGGCTATTTTTCCCTACAGTGACACTAGATTCCCAAACAGTCTCTGCCAAAGGCTACCACTTCCCGGTTGCTGCTGGTTCTTCCAAGGAAATCCAGCAGGACGAAGGGACAACAACCCAGTATCTCAAACCAGATACTAGTAGCTATTTTACAAAGTCAGCCTATGAATCAGAAATGAAGCAGGCGGCAAAGAAATATGTTGATAAAAAAGTGATCCAGGTGACCACTGAGAATTACATGGAAGTCATGGAGGTTATTTATGATTATCCTGACCAATTTGCAGGAAAGACAATCGAGCTGACCGGCTTTGTATACAATGACCCCAATAACAAGGATAGCCAATTCCTCTTTCGCTTTGGGATCATCCACTGTATCGCAGATTCCGGAGTCTACGGTCTCTTAACGACGGGTGCTCCGCAGCATTTCGAAAACAACACTTGGATCCATGCGAAAGGAACCTTGTCCATTGAATACCACAAGCAGCTCAAACAAAGCTTGCCTGTCCTCCACATTAGCGATTGTAAGACCATTACAAAACCGGATAATCCTTATGTCTACCGCGTATTCTGATGGAGTCACCAAGTTTCTTCGGTGGTCGATCCAAACAGATTATAGCAGTTGAAGCTAGAATCCACATTGGTTCTAGCTTTTTCTATGCTTTCCTCTCAAATCCTCTAATCCAAGCGGAAAATATTCGGAACAACGATTCCATCAAAGAAATCTTGTAGATTTTATGGTAAAATATGGTTAATAAAATAGGAAATAGGTACTTAAATGTCTTCAAAAGTTATTGTAACCATTTTCGGAGCTAGCGGGGATTTGGCCAAGCGCAAACTATACCCGTCCCTTTTTAGGCTCTACAAATCAGGTAATCTATCTGAAAACTTTGCAGTGATCGGGACAGCCCGTAGACCCTGGAGCAAGGAATACTTTGAATCAGTCGTGGTAGAATCCATCACAGACCTGGCCGATAGCCCTCAACAAGCTCAAGAATTCGCTAGTCATTTCTACTACCAAAGCCACGATGTCAATGATACCGAACATTACATCGCCCTGTGCGAATTACAAAACAGCTTGGATGAAAAATACCAAACAGAACACAACAAGGTCTTCTTCTTGTCCATGGCTCCTCAATTTTTTGGAACCATTGCCAAACACCTCAAATCAGAAGGCATTGTGGATGGGCAAGGCTTTGAGCGCTTGATCGTTGAAAAACCTTTCGGTACAGACCTAGAAACGGCTAGTCAGCTCAACAAGGAATTGGAAGAAACCTTTGATGAAGAACAAATCTTCCGGATCGACCATTACCTTGGAAAAGAAATGATCCAAAATATCTTTGCTATTCGTTTTGGAAATCTTATTTTTGATAATCTTTGGAACCGAGATTTTATTGACAATATCCAAATTACCTTTGCTGAACGCTTGGGGGTTGAAGAACGCGGTGGCTACTATGATCACTCGGGGGCCCTTCGAGATATGGTGCAAAACCATACCCTTCAGCTTTTGTCTCTGCTTGCCATGGATAAACCAGCCACCTTTACTAAGGATGCGATTCGGGCAGAAAAAGTTAAAGTTTTTGAGCAATTGCACAATCCAACAGATGATGAGTTAAAGAAATTCTTTATCCGTGGTCAATACCATTCAGGTACGATCGAAGGGAAAAAAGATATCTCTTATCGCAGCGAGCCCAATGTCGACCCTGAGTCTACTACAGAGACCTATGCTTCTGGTGCATTCTTTGTTGATAGCGATCGCTTCCGTGGAGTTCCTTTCTTCTTCCGTACTGGAAAACGCTTGACTCAAAAAGGAACCATGGTCAATGTGGTCTTCAAGCAAACCGACTCCATCTTTGGACATAGTTTGCAACCAAATGTCTTGACCATTTATATCCAACCAAATGAAGGTTTCTCATTGAGCATCAACGGGAAAGAGGTCGGAGAAACATTCAGCATCGCACCGATTTCCTTTGATTACGAAACAGATGCGACTGCAACTGGAGCTTCCCCAGAGCCTTATGAAAAATTAATTTTTGACGTTTTGAACAATGACTCAACCAATTACAGCCACTGGCACGAAGTTCGTGCTTCATGGCAATTGATTGACCGGATTGAAAAACTATGGGCCGAAAATGGTGCACCGCTCTATGAATACAAGTCTGGATCCATGGGACCAACTGCATCCGATGATCTCCTTGCAGAATACGGAGCAGAATGGGTTTGGAAACCTGAACCTAAGAATTAAGGAAAGCCACCTTCGGGTGGTTTTTTTGATAGCGCAAGGAAACAAAAAGACAAATTGTTCTTCCAACAATTTGTCTTTTTCTATTCGACTCTTAAATCAAGCCTTCCAAGAGGCCTCTCATGAAGTTTTCTGAGTGGAATGGTCCGATGTCATCAATCTTTTCTCCGAAACCAATCAACTTCACTGGAATGTCCAACTCTTCACGGATCGCAAGGACGACCCCACCTCGAGCCGTTCCATCGATCTTGGTCAATACAATTCCTGTTACAGGCGTAATTTTTGAAAACTCTTTGGCTTGCACCAAGGCATTTTGACCGGTTGATGCATCGAGGGCCAGCAAGGTTTCATGCGGTGCATCAGGTACCACACGCTTGATAATGCGGCCGATTTTTTCAAGCTCGGCCATGAGGTTGTCCTTGTTTTGCAGACGACCAGCTGTATCAATCATCAGAACATCGATGTTTTCAGCGATCGCGCGTTCCATTCCATCAAAGACGACGCTAGCAGGATCTGATTTTTCAGGACCTGTCACAACTGGAACATCTACGCGGCGTCCCCATTCTGCCAGTTGAGCTACTGCTCCTGCACGGAAAGTATCTGCTGCAACCAGCATGACTTTCTTGCCTTCTTGTTTGTAGCGGTGGGCTAATTTCCCAATAGATGTGGTTTTACCAACTCCATTGACCCCAACAAAGAGCATGACCGTAAGACCATCTTGAAAACGAATGGCTTCATTAAATTGGCCATCCTTTTCATACAAGTCCACTAATTTTTCGATGATCACGCGCTTGAGAGCATCTGGTTTTTTGGCATTTTCCAAACGGGCTTCATAGCGCAACTCTTCGGTTAAATTAGAGGCCACTTGAACCCCAACGTCACTCATGATCAAGAGTTCTTCCAATTCTTCAAAGAATTCTTCATCAACTGAACGGAAATTGGCAAAGAAGGCATTGAGGCGCGCTCCAAATCCAGTCCGCGTCTTTTTCAAGCTACGATCGTATTTTTCCTGAATGGTTTCTTGCTCTGGCTCAACCTCTTCTGGAATTGGCTCCTCTGCCTCTTCAACAGTTCTTTCCTCAACGGCTGAAGCAGCTTCTCCTTGAGGAAGTCTGGACTCGGCTTCTGCCACTTCTGAAGTTTCCTCCACTTGAGCAATCGCTTCTGATACTTCAGGTTCTGAAACCTCATCCTGAGCTTCTACTAGTTCTGGAGACTCCTCTTCTGTCGTGCTCCCTTCCACTAGCTCAGCGTCAGATGATGGAGAGGCAATTGGTGACTCTTCTTCCATTTCTGAACCGTTAGCCCCATCTGCTTCCTCACCATCTTCAGTAACTTCCGCTTCAATTTTCACTTCTTCAAGAGGCTCAGTCTCCGTGTCATCAGCTAGTGGTGAAACTTCTTGAGGAATTGCTTCTGTTTGAGCAGGTTCAAAGGCAACTGGAGACTCCTCTACCGGTTCTTGAACTTCAGGAGTCTCTGAAGTTCCTATTTCTTCAACAAGAGGTTCCTCTGCCGGCTCTTCTTGAGCAACGGTTGAAACAGGTTGATGAGTGGCTGCAATTCGCGCTTTGAGCTCTTGGTAGTAAGCCTCCATATCAGCGATTTTTTGCTCTTCCTTGTCATTTTGGGTAGCCGTAGGCTCCTCTTTGACAGTTTCTTCAACCTCAGTACTTTCCGTCACTTCTTCCGAAGACGGAAGCACTTTTTCAGTTTCTTCTTTTTTTCCAAATAAACGATCAAATAATCCCATTTATTCACTCTCCTTTAGCACATAATTTTCAATCGCCCATGCGACAGCATCTTGGTCATTGGTAACAGGGGCCACAAGCGCTGCAACTTCCTTCACTGCTGGAATCGCATTGCCCATGGCAACCCCCAGTCCAGCCCATTGGATCATAGACAGGTCATTGGCTTCATCTCCACAGGCCATGACTTGATCTGCCTCAAGACCCAAAATAGAAGCTAGAGCTACTAAGCCCGTTGCCTTGTGAACATTTTTAGGGCACCATTCCAGCAACATTTCCCGAGATTTAAAAATTTCATAGTCTTGAAATAAATCCGGCTTGATCTGCTTGATCGCTGCATCTAAAAAGTCTTGATCGACTGCTGTCACACACTTGTTGTAGGAAATCGTGGATGGCAGGTCTTTAAAATCTGTCTCAATAAAGTTCAGGTAGGGATTGTAAAGGGAATAGAGAGACTTTCGATCTGCATGAATCTCATAAACCGTTCCCTCACTGATAGCATCCAGCGGAAGGCCTAGACGGGCTGTTTCATCATGAATGGTTGCGACATCTTCTGGTGCCAAGACAACTTTTGAGAGGATTTCTCCATTATTTCGCTGCACTAGACCACCGTTGAAGGTAATCGTATACTCTTCTTTGAGGCCTGCTGTTCCCAATTCTTCCAAAAGAAAATCCATGGCTTTCAAGGGACGACCAGTGGTTAGAACCACCTTGACACCTTGGGCCTGTACAGCAGCGAGGGCTGCTCTATTGCGAGGGGAGATCTTTTTTTCTGAATTGAGAAGGGTCCCATCTAAATCCAGCGCAATCAAGGAAATCTGACTCATACAATTTCCTCCATGTAGCGTAGGACAGAACCAGTTACATGGTGACCGATGACTGTTTCAGCAATCGCCAAGATTTCAGGACGCGCATTTTCTGGCGCTACAGGATGGCCCACGACTTGCATCATATGGAGGTCATTTAAGTTATCCCCGAAAGCCATCACCTGATCCATCGAGATCCCTAGTTTATCCGCTAAGGCGGTAATGGCCACTCCCTTATCGACATAATCGAGTACAATATCAATCGATTCAAAACCTGTCGTCATCGCTTTGACACCTGGGATATTCTCAGTGACCCATTGTTCACCTTCAAGTACAAGAGCTGCATCAAAGTTGGTGGTCAATTTGAAAATTTCATCCTGAATATCTGCTAGGCTTTTCACTTTTTGAATGTTTTCATTGTAGTGCTGACTCAAGGCCAGATAGTCGGGATCTACTGTTTCTAAGACATAGCTCCCTTTTTTCCCAGTCAAAAGAAGCTTATTCGGGTCTGCATAAGGTGAGGATTTCAAAGCCTCAAAAACACCCAAATAAAAGTCTTTGGACATGGTCGCTTCGTAGAGATCGTCTCCATGAAATTCTACCACACTACCATTTTCAGCAATGAAAATCATCTGGTCCTCAAATCCTTTAAAGAGAGATTTGAGAGAAAGGAGGGCACGGCCACTTGCAGCAGCAAAATAGATGCCTTTTTCTTTGCAGCTTGCTAATACCTTGCGTAAAAGGTCTTGATCGTACTGATGTTGGTCATTTAGAAAGGTTCCATCCATATCCGTAGCGATCAATTTAATATCATTATTCTTCATTTTCTAAGTCTTTCAATTTTACAGAGACGATTTTAGAAACCCCAGATTCTTGCATGGTCACCCCATAGATAGAATCAGCTGCCGACATGGTTCCCTTCCGGTGCGTCACGACAATAAATTGGCTTTCCTTATCAAAGCGGTTCAAATAATCCCCAAAGCGCTTGACATTGGCCTCATCTAGGGCAGCCTCTACCTCATCCAGAATGACAAATGGAATAGTCTTGACACGAATAATCGAGAACAGGAGAGCTAAGGCAGACAAGGCCTTTTCTCCACCACTCATGAGGTTTAAGGATTGGATCTTTTTACCAGGTGGCTGCACAGAAATTTCAACACCAGCTGTCAGAAGATCCGGCTCTGTCAGAATCAAATCAGCAGAACCCCCACCAAACATTTGACGGAAAGTGACTTTAAAGGATTCACGAATGGCTTCAAAAGTTGATTTAAAGCGTTCCTTAACTTCGTCATTCATGTCGTTGATGGTGGACAGAAGCATGTTTTTCGCAGCCAAGACATCCTCACGCTGGCTGGAAAGGAAATCAAAGCGCCCCTTCACCTCATCGTACTGCTCGATCGCATCCACATTGACTGGACCAAGTGCCTTAATATCTTTTTCGATGCTCTTGAGCTGGTTTTCAGCTGCTACAAGATTTTCAACAGGTTTAGCCTGCTCTTTGGCTTGGTCAAAGCTTTGCATGAATTCATCGGTAATTTGCGTTAAGAGCTTGTTCAAACGATCCGCATGCTTTTCACGTGTCGCTTCAGCCTTGGCTTGTTGACGAATCCACTCTTCGTTTTTCTTGCGAGCTTGTTCCATCTGTTCTGCCACATCTTCGGCCTGGCCTTCCAAATCATCCAGCTCAAAGCGTTTCCGAATAACTCCTTGTTCCAAGTCCGTTTTCTTAGCTTGGGCCTGTGCCAATTGATTGGCTAGCTGGTCCACATCCACTGTCTGAACTTGAGCCTCGCCTTGTTCAATCAGCAATTGCAACTGATGCTCTTCTACTTCCAACTGAGAGATCGTTTCTTCCAAGCGACGAGCATCTGTTTGCTCATAGCTTTGTTGGCTCAACCATTCCGTCTGTTGAAGTCGCAATTCTGCCAATTGCTCTTGCAGGTTTTGTACCTTTTGTTGCAAGACATCTTTATCCGACTTCATGGTTTCAATGTCGCGATTCAGATTTTCTTTTTGAAGCTCAATTTCTGCCAATTGCTTAGTAAGGGATTCCAGCTCTTCTTGGAGAGACTGGGTCGCATCTGTTGCTAATTCTGACTTCAAAGCTTCTAAGAGTTCCTGAATTTCTTTCAGTTGCTCTTGGCTTTGTTGGTAGGCCAATTGGGCTCGCTGTTGCTCCAGACGCGCTTGCTCACCCTGGCTTTGAATAGAGGCCAGGTATTCTTGCGCCTGCTTGAGCAGATTGTCTTTGGTTTCTACTTCCTGCTCAGCTTCTCTCAAACGAGCATCCAGAGCTTGCATTTCCTGCTTCAAACTATCCAATTCTGGTTTGACAAAGACCGTATTTTGGGAACGGTTGGCACCACCGGCATATGATCCTCCGGTCCGCAATTCAGTACCATCCAAGGTCACCATCCGAACTTGATAGTTGACTTTACGGGCCGCCTCACGCGCATGCTCCGTCGTATCAAAGATGGCCGTTACGCCAAGCAGGTTTTGGAAAATCTGTTCAAAACGATGCTCATAGGTCACTAAGTCACTCGCAATTCCTAAAAATCCTGCACTGGCTTGAATCAATTCCAGATTCCGAGGGGATAGTTGACGAGCTTTGATGGTCGTTAGTGGAAGGAAAGTTGCCCGTCCCAAGCGATTGCGTTTCAAGAAATCGATCGCTCGAGTTGCAGCCTTTTCATCCTCGACAATGATCTGTTGGCTGCTAGCTCCCAGAGCAATTTCAAGCGCTGTCTGGTAGTCTTTTGAGAAGCTCAAATTCTCACTAACAGCCCCACAGATGCCTCCTAGACGTTCTGCTTCTTGTAAGACGCTCTTGACGCCTGCATAGAAGTTACTATGGTTCTTCTGAATGGCTTCCAAGCTATTGATCCGCGCCCGTTTGTTTTTGCTCTCATCCATCAAGTCAAACATGGCAGCTTGAGCCTCTTGGTAGGCAGCTTTGGCCTGTTCCACTTTTACCAATTGCTCTTGATATTCTACTAGTAAACCTTTGACCGTCGCTTGTGCCTGATCCAATTCTTCCAATTGTCGGACTTCTTTTTCCTTGGCAGTTTCAAAGTTTGTTTGTGCCTTGGTCAAATCCTCTTGACGATGGCTAGATTCTTGCAGGAGTGCTTGGATCCGACTCTCAATGGCTGTTCGCTCATTCGATTTTTCAGCCTCCATCTGCAAAAGCGCGACATACTGCTCTCGTAGATGCTCAATGACTTGTTCCGGATCTTCTTCGTAGTTGGCTAATTCTTTTTCCAACTCTTCTTGTTGCTGACGGTTCTCTGTCAGTCTTTGTTGAAGCACAGCTAGCGTCTCTTGTTTTTGAGCCAGCTCATTTTTCGCTTCTTCCAGACGGGCCAAAATAGCATCCAGACGCTCAAGATTTTCCCTACGACTATGGGCTGCTTGACTCGATTGCAACTTAGCTACTTCGATTTGCTTTTCCAAATCACTGATCAAACGAGTGACCTCAAGTAAGCTGGCCTGGTCCTCAGCTAAGCTTTCATCCAACTGATGGCGGGCTTTCTTGATGCGTACATTATCTTCTTCTAAGACCTGACGACGTTGGTAATAAGAAGCCAACTGTTCTTGAATGGCTTTTTCTTCTTGATCAGCCTTTTCGTAGAGCTCTTTTGTCAGATCGACTTGAGCAACTAAAACATCTAGCAAGAGAACCTGCCGTTCTTGGTCTAATTCCAAGAAACGACGAGCGACAGTCGCTTGCTTTTCAAGAGGTTGGATCTGTCCTTCTAATTCATAGAGGATGTCCTCCAGACGGTCCAAATTCTCCTGGGTTTGGTTGAGTTTGGTCTCAGTTTCCTTACGCCGCGTCTTAAATTTCAAGACACCAGCAGCTTCTTCAAAGATAGCCCGGCGTTCTTCCGGTTTGGAGTTAAAGATCTCCTCTACCCGTCCTTGGGAGATGATAGAGAAAGAATCACGTCCCAATCCCGTATCCATGAACAAATCGTGAACATCTCTGAGACGTACTTTCTTGCCGTCGATCTTGTACTCGCTGTCTCCTGAACGATAAATATGCCGTTCGACACGAATTTCTTTCCCTGCCTGTTGGATAAAACCATCCTGGTTATCTAAGACAACTGTGACACAGGCATAATTCAGCGGTTTACGCGATTCTGTCCCTGCAAAGATGACATCGGGCATCTTGCCCCCACGTAGACTCTTGACACTGGATTCCCCCAGGGCCCAGCGCAAGCTCTCTGTGATATTTGATTTTCCAGATCCATTAGGCCCTACAACGGCAGTGACCCCTTTGTCAAATACGACTTTTGTCTTATCCGCAAAGGATTTAAAGCCTTGGATTTCAATCTCTTTTAGATACATGGCCCATCATTCCTCGTTTCAACTGCATTGCGGGCTGCTTCTTGTTCCGCTAATTTCTTGGAGCGACCATGGCCGTGCCCTAGGGTTTTACCGTTCACGAACACTTCCACTTCAAACTCCTTTGCATGAGCAGGGCCGGACTCGCTGACCACTTGGTACTGGATCTCCACATCCCCGTGAACCTGCAACAGTTCTTGCAGACGGGTCTTGTAGTCAATGACTTGGGAGAATTGACCCGTTTCCACCTTGGGAATCATGACCTGGTAGATGAAGCGTTTGACTGCTTCCACACCTTGATCTAAGAGCAAGGCACCTAAAAAGGCTTCAAACAAATCGCCAAGAATCGTATCGCGGTCCCGACCGCCTGATTTTTCTTCGCCTTTGCCTAGTTTGATATAACGGTCAAATTGGCAATCCCGAGAAAAACCAGCCAAACTTTCTTCACGGACAATCATGGAACGGAATTTGGACAAATCTCCCTCAGGTCTGTTTGGGTGTTCCTTATACAAATATTCGGAAATAACTAATTGAAGAACAGCGTCTCCTAAAAATTCCAAACGTTCGTTATGTGAAATTTTTAAGAGGCGGTGCTCATTGGCATAAGAGGTGTGCGTAAAAGCTGTATCTAATAAACTGCTATCTGAAAAAACGATCTGAAACCGTTCCGATAACAGGGCTTGTAATTTCTCCATGGGAAGCCTACTTTCTAATAAATTCATACTCTTAAGTATACCAAAAAAGAAGCACGAACGCACTTCTTTTCCTAGTTCTAGGGCCTGAATTCTCCAATTTTAATCAGGATTTTCTTCAGTTGGATTTTCAGGCTTATTAGGGATCACTTTTAAGAGATAATAGGTGATAAAAATCGTTAAAGCACCTAAAGCAAGCTTCACCCAAATAATCGGAGCCAGATAGATCGAAATCCCCATCAGAATGTAGATCTGAAGAAGGATCCATTTCTTCCGTTCTTTGGCAATCGATTTGGTCTCTCGGTAATCCGCTACATAGGTCTGATAAAGCTTGGTTTGGTAGAGCCAAGTTTCAAAGCGTTTGGAACTTTTAGCAAAGCAAGCCATAGACAACAATAGAAAGGGGGTTGTCGGTAAAATCGGCAAAGGAATCCCAATAATTCCTAGTCCCAAAGACACAAAACCAATCGTAAGATAAACAAGGCGCATTTTCTTCTCCTTTGTATGATTCTTTTTTATTAAAAGCCAGTTCATAGTTGACTTACTAACTTTTGCTAATCCTTTCTCAATTTTTAGAAAAAGCTACTAACACAACAGCATAGACTAGAAGGAGCAAGATCCCATAAAGGATTCCAGCCCATTTATAATAGCGATTCACACCGCAATAACGCTCCACGTAAGCTCTACTTGGTTTTTCAGGATCATACCAAACTGTCATCGAAGAACATAGTGGAAATTGGGTCTGAAGAGCTGTATTAAAAGATACAAATGAATTTCGATAAAAGGTAATCGAATTGGCTAGCATCTCTTCTCTTGTGTGAAAGTAAGATGCCCGTTTAGGTCCCCATGGGGTTGAAACCGTCCTAATAAAGAAATAACGAAAGGATTTTTTATAAGCAACACCATTTACCTTGTATTCCACAATAGGAGGATTTCCCCCTCGAAAGCTATTATAGCCCACAACTGTTCCTTTTATGGATGATGTAGCAAGCCGAACCATCTTTTTATCACGGAAATAAAGATAAAAATAAGTACCACTCACAAAAACTAAGGCTAAAAATATAACTGTTGTTGAGAGCCAAAACAGTAGCATTTTAGTTGACATTTATTTCTCCTTCAAATTTTCTTGGTAATACTCTAAAAACTCTTCTTCGCTTTGAACGATATGTTCTTTTCCATCTTTCGAACTAGTTGCAGGAATAGTTAGGTTCTTAAAGATATTGGTATCTTTGGGAACAACCAATTTCAAAAAAGAGATTTTTAAACGAACATCTTCTTTTCCAAGGAAATACAATTCAGATAGCGAACCTTTACTCAATATATCATATACTTTTGGATACTTGCTTGCTAAAGAATCTGCTTGAGCTTTTTTAGTAAACCAAAACGCTGACCATACAAAATTAAAATGTTGGTTTGAAAGTCTGTCATATTTATTGAGTAAATCCTCAAGACCTTCTTTATTTTGCCATGCTTTTTGATTTACATCATAAAAGTCCTTACCTGTTTTTCCAGATGATGTTTTAGAAATAATTTTCCCCGTTTCTATATCTATGATACCAATAAAAGTTTTTGAGTTTGGTTTACTATTCACTGCCATCTTTATAGGCAAATAAGTTTTTCCTTCTTCAGATTGTAACAATTTTGGGGAATCCGCAACATTAATTGGAACATAATTTCTATTATATTCCCTCACCATCTTAAACACATCATAAGTTTTTTGTTTAATCGTATTGTCTTTTGTATCGTAAACATCTAATAACCAGTATTCTCCTTTTTCAGGGATATTACTCTTTAAATAAGGAACTTTATCATTTTCACTTAACCAGTACTTATATGCTGCCGACTTCAATTTGTAACTCTGCCGAATAATAAAACGTTCACCATGCATCTCAATTCTATTGTTTCTGATGTCAATACGAGGATCATATTTCTTAGCCTCTTTCGCTTCCTTTAATTCAGCTTCGTTATCCCAGCTAATTGCTACCGCTTTATGATTAGCAATAAATTCATAATCCGTCATTTTTGCTCTCGGGCTCCACATGACAAACTGGGTCAATTCATGTTTACGATAAGCCTTATATGCAAGGCTAGCTCCTGTGATAATAAAGACAAGAAATAAAACTTGAACTAATTTTGATCTGATTATCTTTTTCATTTCTATTTTTCCTTTCCTATGACTAATAGTCATCTCTCTGCCATTCAGATTACTGCTTTATTGTTCTATCTGAATTTTTTATATGCACTTCTATATTATTTCATTTTAGCTTTGAAAGTTGACTCAGCTGAGAAATAGATTGTATTTCCAGACAATAAAAAATTAAGTGCAAAAACAAATAAACCTAAATGAACTACAAAGTTCGGAGCAAAATTAGTTATTACCGCATAACAAACCACACCAACAATGATAAGAGAAATCGTTGGCATTAGAAGCGATAAAAAAATAAAGGGAACTATATACCAGTTTACACTAGACACAAGATATAGTATTTTCGAGAATATCAAAAAAGGCGACTTCCAAACGGAAGTCGTCTTTTTTATGCTTATTTCAAAAATTCATACTCAAATAAAAATGGCACAATTTCAGAATTATAATATTCTTTTATCATTGTTTTCAATGTATTCAAGTGTCCGTTTAATTCGGGATAGTTATAGATTGTTTTATCATTTTCATCTTTTTCAGATGTGTTAAGTTCATCAATAATCTGATAAACTGAATACGTCAATTTAGAATTATAATTTTCCGTTTTCTTAGCTTCTGTTAGGACTTTTTCCCATTGTTCAAATAAAGCAGTCTCTTTAGAACCTTGTTTCAATTTTGCTAAGTTGACTGTTGCTAGCGTATCTCCATTAGAGTTATCCAGTGACAACTCATTGCGGTAGAATCGTCCATCAGAACCATATAAACTTCTCATGTGATTTTGCGTTTCAAGTGTTGTGAAGAGCAGAATTTTCAATAAGTCTTGTTCAATCTTGTTACTTGATACAGCTTTATTAAAACGTTCAGCGCCATCAGCAGATTTCATAATATTAGCACGCTGTGTCCAGTGACGATTATAAGTAATGTAGCGACTGGCGGCAAACATTGGGAGCTTTTCGATGAAATTGTCTTTTCTTAATGGGAAATACCCTGCACCATTATATAGACTAGCAACTAGTAGAGAAGAAGCCAAGTCAGGATTGTCAAAATTCACTCCAGAAGCTCGCAAATAGCCAATTAGATTGTTATTTATAATTGTCTGAGAAGTAATTTTATTCGTGCCTACTAATTTTGCTCCATTTAACCCCAATACAAAATCAGATAATTTATCGTCACTAAATTTCCGTTTGTCGTAATACACATTACTATATTTCGTATAAATACGATTGATGGTTAAATCTTCTTCTTGTAAGATTTCGTTATTGGCTATATTGAATGCTTCAAGGGTAATATTATCTAATTTTTCATCTACATTTGACCAAAGAATACAAGAAACTAACGCATCAATTTTAGTGTGAAAATGTCTTCGGTTGAAAGCAAATCCACTTTCAAACTTTTTATCAATGAGATGAATTTCTTTCCAATATTTGATTGGGCTATAAATAATGTAACTATCAGTAGGCTGACGAAGATAATATTTGAAACCACTCCAAATAAAGATATTTCCCATCTCATTTACACCCATTCCCTTGATTTCTTGTTTCATCTGTTTCATTAAATAACTTTGTTTCCATTGAGATGATGATGAAGTCTTTTTTGCTTTTTGATGTTCTATACTGCGTGTATCTGCGTAGGGTGGGTTTTCATACAAAATAATTGTTACTTTTGGGTCGTTGATATAGCGTTGAATAATTTCATTATTGATATATTCCTCGCTAAGAGCATCCGCTCCTCGGACTAGCCCCATATTAAAAGTATCTTCTTTTTCAGTTGGTGGAATGATATGACGGACTTTATCTCCAAGCAATTCCAGCAGAACTTTGTATTCATAATATTCTATAGTTGAAAGAACACAGTGACTTAATTCCTCGTCGCTCATCAATTTCTCAAGGTTTCCAGTTCCGGCACATCTATCCAAAATAATATAATCATTTCCTTCTGGAACACGTTTAATAGCTTGTCGGACTAGCTCCAATGACTTTTGAACATAAGGTTCAGGAGTGTAGAAAGCTCCTAAATTTTTCTTTTGCAAATTATCATTGAGTTTATCCATCAAATATTGAAATTGAACATTAGTTTCACCGATATAAGGATTGATAAACTCTTTTAGTTTCTCAGGTTTCCGAATTTCACCAATAATTTTAACTTTACCAGTATGGTCACCGATAAAATCAGACTTTTTAGCTCCTTTGTTTTCACGATAAAAACGTTCTGCCCAACCAACAATACAGTTTTCGTCGATGTTAATTTTTGTATATTGCTTTGAACGTAGTAAAGTAATAAGACGACTTTCGTCTAGTTGACTTTGACCGTATTCTAAAACTTCAAGAGGAGCATCAGAAGAAAAACCAGAGGTTTTTACACTTGCACCACCAAAATATACTTTTTCGATATGTATTAAATATTCCTGACTATCAAAAACGTAGATTTTTTCATTCGTTAGCGACACAAGCAGAATGTTTTTGGGAATTTCTTTTCCTTTGATTCTCCGAGCGGATAGATATTTGATGGCTTGGAATAGAACAGTGTTAATATCATTGATAACAACTTTAAATTCAATCAGATTTCCATTTAGAATACCATCTGTATAATCCGTTAAAATATCATCTGTTTTCAAAGTTTTATCAACAAGAGGTAGATAATCTTGATAAAACTTGAGTTGTCCGTCAACTTCGTTTGAGAAATGGTTAGGCATATTGTAGCTCCCCATTTCTCTCTAAAAACAACTCAGAAAACTCAACATAAAAAGCCTTCTCACAAAAATGTGAAAAAGCCTGTTTTAATGCTTGACAAAAAACACGCCCGATTACATAATCAGTGTGAGCTGTGAGCTGTGAGCTGTGAGCTGTGAGCTGTGAGCTGTGAGCTGTGAGCTGTGAGCTGTGAGCTGTGATTGCGTTCATAATACTTAATTTCCTTTATTTTTGATACTTCTATTATATCAAAATTTTGGAACCTTGCATAGTAGAAGTTTACATTTTTATTGACAAATATTCTTGTTTTCGATATAATATAATCAAGAAGTAAGGAGTATCAGTTATGAAGTTTGAGTTTAAGTCATTATTTGATTTACAATCTGCTTTTCCAGACGAACAGTCATGTATTGACCATTTAGAAAATATGATTTGGGGCGATGTGATTATCAGCCCTTTTGATGCTACTTCAAAGGTCTACAAATGCAAAGGTAACAAATACCGTTGTAAAAATACTGGAAAATACTTCAATGTCAAGACTGGTACTCTTTTTGACAATACTAAAATTGAACTTCGTAAATGGTTTATGGCAATTTGGCTTGTGACTTCTCACAAAAAAGGAATCTCATCTGTACAATTATCAAAAGATATTGGTGTTACGCAAAAAACAGCTTGGTTCATGCTGGAACGTATCCGTAAGTGTTTTAGTTCTGAAAACAACAATAGTCTTGATGATGTTGTGGAAGTTGATGAAACCTACATAGGTGGTAAAAACAAGAACCGTCATAACTCCAAAAAAGTCAAAAATGCTCAAGGGCGTTCATTGAAAGACAAATCTGCTGTAGTAGGTATGGTACAACGTCAAGGTAAAGTTAATGCTCATCATGTTCCAGATACAAAGACGAAAACATTGACTGAACAGATTGTCAAATACGTAAAGGAAACAGCTCAACTTTACACAGATGAATGGCTGGGTTATAATAAAGTAGCTAAGATGTATAATCATGACTTTGTTAATCATGGAATTAGTGAGTATGTGCAAGGTGATGTTTATACCAACACGATTGAAGGCTTTTGGGCTGGATTGAAACGTGGAGTATTAGGAATTTACCATTCGTGGTCTAAGAAATATCTTCAAGACTATGTAGATGAATTTGTTTTTCGTTATAATACTCGTGACTATTCGGATAGTGAGCGTTTTAATCTCCTAATTTCAAATGCCTGTGTCCGAACTAAATACAGGGAGCTGATTTATGGCTACTAATACATTACATGACCTGCATTTTGAATTGGAAAGGTCTATCGCTCGTAGAGTTGATAGTAAGCTGATTGGTTATCAGGTCAGCCTTTCAGATGGTTTTTACAATAAATACACCAAACTCTGGGATAAGACCTATTCCTTTGATTTTGTTACTGAACATCGCTCTTTTTATACTCAACTGACAAAACGTTGTGTTTATGACGTACTTGGAGATAGTCAAAAGAAAATTGACAGAAAGGCTATTGCCAAACAAATGGCAGAGTTAGAAGCCTTGGTTGATATTGCAGAAAGTAAAGAGGAGTTTCAGAACTTTTTTGAGAAAAAATACAGTCTCAAATTTCCTAATTTGAACGATTGCATTTATCAGAAGAAAAAAGAGTTATCTGATTTTGACAAAAAACTTTGGATAGCAATGCACTATAACCCTAGAAAAGATGAGGGGGAATAATAATGACAACATGGTACGATTACATGGTGAGAGCTAGTGAACATGCTGGAAGTGACGGTGATTTGTGGTTTCGCTATCTTTATAAGGTCATTAAAGATGAGGAGACTAAACTAACTACTGATGATGTAGAGCAATTGTTGAAAAATCCTACCTTAACACCTTTCCAAAAAATAACCCTTCAAGATGCTTTAACAGAAGGCACACACACAAGAGAACACGTTTTGCAGGCGAACCGTAAAAGTCAGCCAAAAGATATTTTGAAACTCTTTAGAGAGGGTAACTATGGATAAGAAAGTTTTATTTGAGGCTCTCAATACAGAATTAGCTAAGGAAAATATTGACCTAGAAATTATCTGTGTTGGTGGCTTTGTCCTCGAATACTACAACCTTCGAGGAACACAAGATGTTGATGCTTTTTATCAAGAAGATGTTAAAATCAGAAGCATTATTGAGAAAGTTGGCGATGATTTTGACGTGAATGAGCCTGATGAGTTATGGCTGAACAACAATGTTGCAAATATGAATAAAATACCGCCACTGTCTATCTGTGAGAAGGCATTTAGCTATTCAAATTTGACTGTTTTTGTACCACCATTATCTTACATTCTCGGAATGAAACTAGACAGCGGACGAGATAGAGATAGGCAGGATGCTGGGGAAATTATTAAACTAGTGAAAATTCGTTCTATAAAAGATATTATCAATAAACTCAAAGAATATGGTTTTCAACCAGACCTTTCATTGATATTGGAAGTATTTGAGATAGCCTATGGTATGGAATGGTTGGCAGAATATATGAGTGAACATTATGAAGAATTTAGACATTATTAAAAGACGGTTTCCGTTTGGAAGTCGCCTTTTTTGATATTCTCGAAAATACTATATCTTGTGTCTAGTGTAAACTGGTATATAGTTCCCAAAATAAATTTTAATGTTGTTGGGACACAATATACTTTGATAAGATGATCATTATTCTCTAGCATGGACACAATTTTTCTTCTGCTCATCCACACGCGAATTCCCATCACAATACCAAAAACGAATAACGTCAATCCAATATTGAGTAAATGAGAATTGAAGTACAGATAATCTTCAATCGGAAACGCCCTCGATAAAAGCAATGCCACAAACGCAGCTCCAGAAGCTGTAATTCCTTTGTTATGTGTTAAACCATTCCTTTGCTTGTCGTTTCTAGATGTTGTTAATGCGTTAAATTCATCCTCAGTTAACCGAATAGCCCAATGGGATGTAAAATACAAAAACCACGGGAAAAAGTATGAGATTATAAAAGGACGATCCACGTCTACTAAATAATGCTCATTATCTACATTTAGAATGCGATAGCGAAAATTTTTTTTTGCTAAATGTTCTATGTTTGCTTTTTTAAGCATAAACACCCTTTCTTTTCATATCAATTAATCAAGGAGATTTTTAAATGATGAACCACCCAAAATTTCTTGACCCATATTATCTACCATTAAATCGCTTAGCAAAGATGCAATGCTCTCATTCTATTGCAGTACAACATATTTCGATGTAATTATTGTCCAGTTGATCCTGTTTGACGCTTCAATAGTTTAAGAATCCTTCTGGTCTTAATTTCCTGATGAAAATGCATCACACAAGCAAAAGCAAGAAGGTAGATCATCAGACACAAAAAATCAGTTTCTCTAATATAAGTAACCAAGAAAAAAATCCCTAAAAAAGCAAAAAGAATCTTCATAATAAAAATTGCAAGCACCTTTGCTCTAAGTGTTTTGCGCTCTTTTTCCTTCAAAACAACTGTTTTCCAACCTGTTCTCAGATCTTTTTTTCTCGCCTTCGCTATCATCAACATTCCGAAAACTATCAGAGTTCCAATCATTGCAATACCGATATTGATCGTATACGGTAAGGTCCCAAAAGCTGAATTTAATACACTTGCAATTCCTTTTAAAAGAAAGACTGTAAGTGGAGCAGCAACCATTATCCAATTGGAAGTATTTTTTTGATCATTATATTGAAATACTTCGTTTTCTTCATCAAAATAAATCCATTTCGAATCCAAATAACCGATATATGTTTTCACAATTAACATTTCTCCGTCAATTTATTCTTGAGATAAAGTACTCCTATCATACACGAATTTTGGGTAAAGAGCAAATTCATTACTAAATATAGATTTCCTTAAATAGGCATATAAAAAACCACCCGCAGGTGGTTCTCTATCTTATATCTTCGTCAAAGGGGTCGCGGTATCTGGCGAGGTATCTAGCACCTCAAAATCATGGCCAACAGCTAGATCTGCTCGAGCCAGTTGATTCTCCATCGTCATATGGGCCAATTCTTTGATATTGTTCTCTTTTGACAAATGTCCCAGATAAATCTTCTTGGTGCGATTCCCCAGGGTTCGGATCATGGCATCCGCACCATCTTCGTTAGAAAGGTGGCCTAGGTCTGACAAGATCCGCTGCTTCAAGCGCCACGCATAAGAACCTGCTCGAAGGATCTCTACATCATGGTTGGACTCAATCAGATAGCCATCAGCATCTGCGACGATTCCTGCCAAGCGATCACTCACATAGCCCGTATCCGTCAGCATGACGAAGCTCTTGCCATCCTTCATAAAGCGATAGAATTGAGGAGCTGCAGCATCGTGACTGACCCCAAAACTTTCGATATCAATATCGCCAAATGTCTTGGTCTTCCCCATTTCAAAAATGTGCTTTTGAGCATCATCGACCTTGCCTAGATACTTGGTGCCTTCCATGGCCTTCCAAGTTGCTTCATTAGCATATAGATCCATGCCATATTTCCGCGCTAAAACACCCACACCATGGATATGGTCTGAGTGTTCGTGCGTAATCAAAATGGCATCTAAGTCTTCTGGTTTGCGATCAATTTCAGCCAATAGTCCCGTAATCTTTTTCCCTGATAGCCCTGCATCAATAAGCAATTTTTTCTTTGGTGTCTCAAGGTAGAAAGAATTCCCACTAGAACCTGAAGCTAAAATACTGTACTTAAATCCCTCTTCTGTCATTGACTCCTTATTCTTCCTCTTCTGTATCCCAGTCGTCTTTAATAGCATCTTTGTCGTACGGCAAGACAATGGTAAAAGTAGATCCCTTGCCATATTCACTCTTGGCCCAAATAAAGCCTTTGTGTTGCTTAACGATCTCCTTAGCAATGGCTAAGCCCAGACCAGTCCCACCTTGGGCCCGGCTTCGTGCCTTATCCACTCGGTAAAAGCGATCAAAAATACGTGGCAAGTCTTTCTTTGGAATCCCCAAGCCCTCATCTGAGATAGAGATAATCAACTGAGCATCTGTCGTTTTCATCCCCACCTTGATCTTTCCACCATCAGGTGAGTACTTGATGGCATTGTTCAAGATATTGTCGATCACCTGGGTCATTTTATCCGTATCAATTTCCACCCAGATCGGAGTGATCGGGTATTCCCGGATCAGTTCATACTTCTTGGTATCTTCTTGCGATTGACTCTTGATCTTATCAAACCGGTTTAAAATAAAGGTGATAAAGGCCGTAAAGTTGGTCAACTCGATGTCCAACTGACTGGTTTCATTATCGATTCGTGACAAGCTCAATAGATCTGTGACCATGCGCATCATGCGGTTGGTTTCATTGAGTGAAACCTTGACAAAATCTGGTGCTACCGGCTCTGACAAAGCGCCATCGTCCAGGGCTTCCAGATAGGATTTCACACTGGTCAAAGGTGTCCGTAATTCATGACTCACATTGGAGACAAAGAGGCGACGTTCCCGCTCTTCCTTGTCCTGCTCCGTCGTATCATGCAAGACAGCTACTAGACCAGAGATAAAACCTGACTCGCGACGAATCAAGGCAAAGCGCACACGAAGACTTAAGTATTCCCCATTTTCATCCTGGGAATCGATGGTCAACTCTGGTACTTCTGTAATCAAGCTGCGCAGATCATACTCGTCTCCAATCGAAAGCAAATCCAGAATACTGGTATTGAGCACCTCATCTGGATTGACATTCAATTGGTTGGCGGCCATTTCATTGACCATGATGATCTGACCACGTCTATTGGTCGCAAGCACCCCATCTGTCATGTAAGAAAGGATACTGGTCAAACGCTTGGTTTCTTGTTCCAAGTTTTCATGCGTCAGGCGAATAACCTCAGACAGATCATTGATACTATTGGTCATATCTGTCAGTTCTGGACTCCCTTGCATGTCGACCACTTCAGAATAGTCCCCTGCAATCAGATCCTTAATTTTGGCGTTTAATTGTCTGAGCTTGATATTGTCCCTACGGTTTTCTAGCAAAAGCAAGGCTACCACAATGATAAACCCAACCGTAATCAGAACAAAGACAAAGTTCGACGACATTACAAATTGTTTTAGTTGATCAATCATTGTTTCTCATATAATATCCGACACCACGGCGGGTCAAGATATATTCTGGACGTCCCGGTGTGTCCTCGATTTTTTCACGCAACCGACGAACCGTCACGTCCACTGTCCGAACATCACCAAAGTAATCATAGCCCCACACCGTCTCAAGAAGGTGCTCACGGGTCATCACTTGACCGACATGGGTCGCAAGGTGATAGAGCAATTCAAATTCGCGATGGGTCAAGTCCAATTCTTTGTTGCCTTTTTGAACCAAGAAGGCATCTGGAAGAATGTGAAGATCACCAATGACAATTTCCGTATCAGCCTCATTTTCAAGCTGAGGATCAGCCGCAAACTCAGAACGACGCAACAAGGCTTTCACACGCGCTTGCAATTCCCGATTCGAGAAGGGTTTGGTTACATAGTCATCCGCCCCGATTTCAAGCCCGATAACCTTATCAAATTCCGTATCCTTAGCAGATAGGACAATGATCGGCACATTGCTAGTCTTACGAATCGTACGCGCCACTTCCAAACCATCAATCTCTGGCAACATCAAATCAAGAATAATAATATCCGGATTTTCAGCCGCAAAGACCTCTAAAGCTTCCCGACCATCAAAGGCTGTCAATACCTCATAGCCTTCTTTTGCCATGTTAAATTTGATAATATCTGAAATTGGTTTTTCATCATCAACTACTAATATTTTTTTCATCTTACATACCTGTTTCTAATGATACTTTTCCTTATCAATCTCTATCTTCTTATTATATCAAACTTATGAAGAAATGTGGAGTCTCAATTGCTGGACTTTCCAATAAGACAAAGCAAAAAGACTGAGATCGTTACATCTCAATCTTTTTATTTTTTCATTATTTCTCAACACGTGATTTGTTGGAGATATCAGCTAGGATTGCTGCTACATACTCATCATGTTTAAACATTAAAACGGTATCTACTTTCAGAGGAGATATCGTTTTTCTTCTTCGGATAAGGATACAAAAATTTCTGCCTTCACTATCTTTTAAATTGATTGAGTTCTTCAGAGAAAGACTGTAAACTTTTTGATATAATATCAAGGATGGACTGATGGATATTTAAAAAATTATGTTCAAAAGAATGACAGGTGAGAATTAAAAATATGTAAGATTGGACAGAGGTCTCTCTACCATCGTCTATGCAGAAACAAGATTATATGAAATAAAAGGAGTAACCAATGACCGGAAACTATTCAACACGTGAATACCGTGAAAAATTATATGATGATCTTCATGTTCGATTAAGAGATACTGCAATTTTAATGTGTGCGATTTTTATTGCCTCTATCGGACTAAATATGAATTCAACGGCTGTCGTTATTGGAGCTATGCTGATTTCCCCTCTTATGACACCGATTGTTGGACTGGGATTCGGTTTGGCTATTTTTGATACGCGTTTAATCAAGCAATCTCTAGAGGTTTTATTTACTCAAGTATTGGTCAGTTTGCTTGTCTCGACTCTGTATTTCTGGATGTCTCCCTTATCTTATGCAAGTAGCGAGTTGATTGCACGAACCTCTCCAACCATTTGGGATGTTCTCATTGCTATTGCTGGTGGGATAGCAGGTGTAATTGGTTCAAGGAAAAAAGAAGCAAACAATATCGTGCCTGGCGTAGCCATTGCAACAGCTCTGATGCCACCTATCTGTACTGCAGGCTATGGTTTAGCTAATGGAAATGTGCGATTTTTATTCGGGGCTCTCTATCTTTTCTTGATTAACTGTGTCTTTATCATGCTAACCAATATTGTTGGAACAAGAATTTTAATGAGAAAATCTCCTTTAAGTTCATTTAAAGAGCTAAACATTAAAATGAGAATTGGTCTGTTATCCTTGATTGTATTATTGGTTCTTCCAGCCAGCTATTCAGCAGTCACTCTGACGATGGATCAAGCACGAAAAGAAGGGATTAAACAGTTTGTAGGCAAAGAGTTCTCTAATCATACGATCATTAATCAAGTCTACAAGTCAAGTAGCAATGAATTAGTCTTGACAGTTGTTGGAGATCCGATTTCAGAAGAAGAATTAGAAACAATTCGCCAAAAGCAAGCCTCTTACGGTATTCAATCTGTTCAATTGAAAGTCAATCAAGTCCATAATTCGACAAAATTAGATAGTGAGACGACCAAGGAATTTTACGAAAACATTGACAAGTATATCGATCAAAAACTCTCTGAAAAAGATTCACAAAACGATCTCGTAAAAGAAAATGAAGCAGACAAGGATTGAGGATAGTCAACTTATCTAACTCATGGAAGCAAATCTTGGGAGGATATCCTATATTCAAAAGTTAGTGGATAGAAAGAATTGTTGATGAGGATACTATTTGTGGTGATTTGACAGATCACTACTAGCTCAGCTTAATCAAAATGTAAAAAAGCAACAACTATTTCAGTTGTTGCTTTTTAGGTGGCTGAGATTTTGTTCTAGGTTAAATGGTTTATTTCTCAACACGGGATTTATTTGCAATATCTGCAAGAATCAATTCTACAAATGCATCTACCGGCATGGTTTCTGTTTCTTTTTGACCATAACGGCGGACGTTAACTGCTTGCTCTTCCATTTCCTTGTCCCCAACGATCAATTGGTAAGGAATCTTTTGCGTTTGTGAAGCACGGATCTTGAACTGCATTTTTTCATTGCGTTCATCCACATCGGCACGAACACCGCGGTCACGGAGTTTCTTCGCTACTTCCCAAGCGTAGTCCACGTGTTTTTCGTTAGATACTGGGATAAGGGTTACTTGGTGAGGGGCAAGCCATGTTGGGAAGGCACCCTTGTAGTTCTCAATCAAGATCGCAGTAAAGCGTTCCATCGTTGAGATAACCCCACGGTGAATCATCACTGGACGGTGCTCTTCCCCATCAGCTCCGATGTAGTGAAGGTCAAAACGTTCTGGAAGCAAGAAATCCAACTGGATAGTAGAAAGAGTTTCTTCCTTACCAAGAGCAGTCTTAACTTGGATATCCAATTTTGGTCCGTAGAAGGCTGCTTCCCCTTCAGCTTCGTAGTATTCAACACCCATATCATCGACAGCGGCTTTCAACATGCGTTGAGCATTTTCCCACATCTCGTCGTTATCAAAGTATTTGTGTTTGTCTTCAGGATCACGGTAAGACAAGCGGAAACGGTAATCCGTCAAGTTAAAGTCTTCATACACATCGATGATCAATTGAAGGATCTTCTTGAATTCTTCCTCGATTTGTTCTGGAGCCACAAAAGTATGACCATCATTCAGAGACATTTCACGCACACGTTGAAGACCAGTCAGAGCACCAGATTTTTCATAACGGTGCATCATACCAATTTCAGCGATACGGATAGGCAATTCACGGTAAGAATGCACATGGTGTTTGTAGACTTCAATGTGGTGAGGGCAGTTCATTGGACGAAGAACAAACTCTTCTCCATCCCCCATATCCATTGGTGGGAACATGTCTTCACGGTAGTGATCCCAGTGACCTGAAGTTTTATAAAGTTCTACAGAAGCAATTGGTGGAGTGTAGACGTGTTGGTAGCCTGCTGCTACTTCTTTATCAACGATGTAGCGTTCCAATTCACGACGGATGGTCGCACCATTTGGCAACCAGAATGGAAGACCTTGACCAACTTCTTGAGAAATCATGAACAAATCAAGCTCTTTCCCAAGTTTACGGTGGTCACGCTCTTTAGCTTCTTCACGCATTTGAAGGTAGTTCTTCAAGTCTTTCTTGTCAAACCAAGCAGTACCATAGATCCGTTGCATCATGGCATTGTCGCTATTCCCACGCCAGTAAGCACCAGCAACGTTAAGAAGGTGGAAGATTTGGATGCGACCAGTTGATGGGACGTGTGGGCCACGGCAAAGGTCAACGTATTCACCTTGACGGTAGATGGTCAACCCACCTTCGTCTTCTGAGTGTTCTTCAATCAATTCCAATTTGTATGGATCATTTTTGAAGATTTCACGCGCTTCATCCTTGGTCACTTCTTCACGGATAGATGGGAAGTTTTCTTTCACGATTTTCTTCATTTCTTCTTCGATACGAGGAAGGTCTTCATTAGAAATTTGACCAGCTTGGTTGTCTGTATCGTAGTAGAAACCATCTTCGATCGCTGGACCGACACCCAAGTGGATATCTGGGAAGAGGCGACGAGCTGCTTGGGCAAACAAGTGTGCCGCTGAGTGACGCAAGATTGGAAGAGCATCTTCGTGATCAGGTGTCACGATTTCAATGCTTCCGTCTTCAGTGATGGCACGAGTTGTGTCAATTAATTTGCCATTGAATTTACCAGCAAGGGCTTTTTTAGCCAAAGAATTGCTGATAGATTGGGCAATTTCAAAAGTAGTAACGCCAGATTCGAATTCACGAAAAGCGCCATCTGGGAAAGTAATCTTAATCATGATTTTCTCCTTATAAAGTTTTTAGTAGCTAAATGGGTGGGAGGTGTCTTTGAACATTGGAATCGTCACTCCTTTTGATGTCTTCATGAAGAAATCAAAAAAGCGACCTCCTCGAAAGGACGTCGCAACGTGGTTCCACCTTCATTTATGTTCCTCAAAAAAGAGGGACACCTCTGATTGGCTCTAACGTAGCCACCGTTTTATGTTTGCATAAAAGAATCACGAGTAGTCCCAAACCTATCCTCTACGCGATTTCCAGCCCCACGCGCTCTCTATCAGATTTCCTAGATTTGATATGTCTCTGTCAGTTATTATAGCACGATTGAAAAATTTTGCAAGAAAAAGTTTCATTTTCAATCAAAGAAATGCGTGATTTTACGGATTTTCTTCACTTGTTTGACCGAAGCCTTCATCATCTTCACAGATCCATTGACCGGAAGAGCAATCACCTTGGTCGGGATTTTCACAATGGTCTTAGACATCCGCTTAACCCGGCTTTGCTCAGGATTCAAATCATTTGAGAAGTCTTTAGAGATGATTTTATCCAAGTAAAATTCGTAGACCCGACGGCCAAAGGTTGCTGCAGAAATATCATCAATCTTTTCTGCCCACTTGCTCTCATCGATTGCAGGCATCTCGTCAATCGCTTCAAGAACCGCTTGTGCCAGATCGCTCTCTTCATAAAAGAGCTTTCCAAACATAGGGTCATCAATCACGTGATCGAGATAAGGATTGCCATGAGCGATAATCGGGGTACCACTTGCAATACTCTCTAAATAGGTTAACCCTTGCGTCTCACTCGTTGAAGCTGAAATAAAGAAGTCAGCCGCCTTATAGTAGAGAGCTGTCTCATTTGGTGGGATCATCCCTGTAAAGACAACCGCATCTGAAATCCCCAGTTTCGCCGCTTGTTTTTTCAGATCATCCAAATAAGGTCCATCCCCAGCCACAATCAACTTAACTTTAGAATTGGCTTGAAGGACATCAGGAAGGGCCGCAATAACAGCCTGAATATTCTTTTCATAAGAGACCCGCGACAGGCTCAATAAGAGCGTTTCATCTTCTGCGACTTCATATTTTTCACGAAGAGCAGCTGTTTCTGTCGGAGTGATTTCCGGTCGGTCAAACTTGGCCAAATCAATCCCTGTCGGAATAATACGTTTTTCTGCCTTGACCTTGTACTTTTGGAGCAAGTCATAGACGATCTCGCTTGGGCAAATGACGCCGTCCAGATCATTCATATAACTTCTCACAATGTATTTGACCATACTTGGGCGAATGACCATGCCTCTCGCAATATAGCGGACATAGTCCTCATACTGAGTATGGTAGGTATGAATGACTGGAATCCGCAATTCGCGTCCAATCCAAACTCCCAAAAGGCCTAATGAAAACTCAGTCTGGGTATGGATAATATCCAACTGGTATTGCTTGGCAATGGCAAGTGCCTTTGAAAAACCACGATAAGCAACGCGGCGGTCCTTAAAGGCGAAGAAAGGCACACTTGGAATCCGAATAATTTGCCAATCTTCATAGCGGTTCACATCTTTATCCGTTGTCGTAAAGATAAAGACCGTGTGACCCAATTTTTCTAATTCTGTTTTGAGCGTCCGAATGCTGGTCGCCACTCCCGAAACTTGCGGGAAATAGGTATCTGTAAATAATCCTACACGCATCTTACATCTCCAAAACTGTTTGATAGGCTTCGACCAATTGATGAGCCACTAAGTCGATCGAACGACTCTCAGCAACCTTGTAGCCAGCCTCCCGCTTATCTACTTGTCCGTTCAAGACCTTGTTCAAGGAATCCACAAATTCATCCACATTGTGGCACAATTCAGATGAGCTCTCGTCGACCCAGCCATTGTATACGGGAATGTCCCGCAAGACCGTATGCTGATGACTAGCCAAAGCTTCTAAAACAACGATTCCTTCCGTTTCTTCATAAGATGGGAAGAAGAAAGCATCTGAACCCGTCATAGCCCCTTGGAAGACCGCTCCCTTGAAATAGCCAGGGAATTCCACATTACTAGGATGATCCTTTTCCACTATGCGACGAATCTTACGCGGAATGATCCATTTGTTAATCGATCCAAGCCAAATAAAGCGCACATCCGGCATGCGACGGGCCACTTCTACGAAATCTTCAATCCCTTTGCGTTTAAAATACAGCCCCGCACAGATAACAACCTTTTGGCCTTCTTGAATATTAAAATGCTTGCGAAAGACTTCTTCTTTTTTCGGATCCTTCTTGTATTTTTCCAAATCAATCCCATTGGAGACCGCGATAATCGGTGTTGTCACCCCATAAGACTGAATCAGATGTTTGGAATACTCAGATGGCGTGATCACATAGTCTGCCTTTTGGTACATGTGAGCCAAATACTTTCCAAACAAGGGCGCAAAAAAGTTAGACCCGATAAAGGAATTTTCAAAATCCTCACGGGTTGAATGACCATGCATGATGACTTTCTTTCCACGACGTTTTGCTGCATGGAGCAAAAGGAAACTCCGTGGGCCATAGGTATTGATATGCACCACATCATAATCCCCTAAAATATCTGTCGTATACGGAATCCCAGCCAAATCAAGCGCATGCATTTGGTGCTGCAAGGCTCGACCAATTCCTGATTTTTGTAATACGGATTTTCCTTCTAAATACAGTAAAACTTTCATACCTTCTATTATACCGAAATAAAGAGTGCCCAGCAAGTCTCTACCTGTTTCTAGTATAAAAAAGAGGCTAGAACAGTTTTGTTCTAACCTCTCAGACTAGTAAACACGTCTTCCCAAGTCGAGACTCTAGTCTACTAATCCTTATTTTTTCGTCGTTCCACGTTGGTTGATCGTATGAGACAACAACACTTCGCGTTCTTCCAACTCTTCTTTGTGCATGATCTTGGTCAACATACGCATACTAATCGCACCAAGGTCATACAAGGGTTGGCCAATCGTTGATAGATTTGGACGCGTGTAACGTGTTACTTGTGAATCATCACTAGTAATGATTTCAAAGTCTTCTGGTACTTTGATACCGTGATCAGACAAGCCATTCAAGAGACCTGCAGCCAATTCATCACCTGTCACAAAAGCAGCTGTTGCTTTTGACGCAATGATGCGTTCTGCCAAGTTGTAACCTTCATCATAACGGTACTTGGATTCAAAGACAAGTCCTTCGCTATAGCTCAATTTTTTCGCTTTCAAAGCTTCTTTGTAGCCCGCCAAACGGATTTTTCCATTGATATCATCCACCAATGGGCCGCTTACAAAAGCAATTTTCTTGTTGTGTTTTGCCAACTGTGTAACAGCATCAACGGTTGCTTGCTTGTAGTCAATATTGACACTTGGCAATTGGTGTTCAACATCCACTGTACCAGCAAGGACAACTGGCGTACGAGAGCGTGAAAATTCTGAACGAATCTTTTCTGTCAAATGATAGCCCATGAAAATGATCCCATCCACTTGTTTTGAAAAGAGGTTATTTACCACTGAAACTTCTTTGTCATCGTCTTCATCGCTATTTGCAAGAACAATATTGTACTTATACATTTCAGCAATGTCATCGATCCCCTTAGCCAATGTAGAGAAATAGCTATTCGTGATGTTTGGAATCACAACACCGACTGTTGTTGTTTTCTTGCTAGCAAGACCACGCGCAACAGCATTTGGACGGTAATCCAAGCGTTCGATCACTTCTAATACTTTTTTACGTGTATTTTCTTTAACGTTTTTATTCCCATTTACTACACGACTAACGGTTGCCATTGAAACCCCTGCTTCACGGGCGACATCATAAATCGTTACTGTATCGTCTGTATTCATAAGATTTCCTTTCATTATTGAAAATTTCGTTTTCACTCTCTAATTAATCCTATTTTATCATGGATTGTAAACACTTTCAAGTATTTTGGTAAAATTTTGTAAACTCTTGCTTTTTTGGGGAAAATTTGACAAAATAGATCCATAGAAAGAAGGTAGCATTATGTCTAAATTAGATCAAATCGTCGATTTTCTTGAAACTGAAAAAACAGATGTCGCTGTTGTATCCGATCCTGTCACCATCAATTACCTGACTGGATTTTACAGTGATCCCCACGAACGTCAACTCTTCTTGTTCGTTTACACAGACCACGAACCCCTTCTCTTCGTTCCTGCCCTTGAAGTGGAACGGGCGACTGCAGTTGTCGATTTCCAAGTGGTTGGCTATGTGGATTCTGAAAACCCATGGGAAAAGATTAAAGGGGCTATCGCAAAACCCGATGCCAAAACTGTTGCACTTGAATATGATAACTTGATCCTTACCAAATACAATGGCTTACGTACTGTCTTTGAACAGGCTCAATTCACCAACTTGACACCACGGATTAACCGGATGCGCTTGATCAAATCTGCTGATGAGATCCAAAAGATGTTGGTGGCTGGTCAATATGCAGATAAGGCTGTCAATATGGGATTCAACGCCATCTCACTGGATAAAACAGAAACTGATATCGTAGCAGAAATCGACTTTGGTATCAAACGATTGGGTTATGAAATGAGCTTTGAAACCATGGTCTTGACTGGAAATAATGCAGCTAACCCACACGGAATTCCTGGAAGCAACAAAGTCGAAAACGATGCTCTCTTGCTCTTTGACCTTGGCTGTATGGTGAATGGTTATGCGTCTGATATGACCCGTACCGTCGCGGTTGGAAAACCGGATGATTTCAAAAAAGAAATCTACCACTTGACGTTAGAAGCTCAACAAGCAGCCATCGATATGATCAAACCTGGTGTAACCGCACATGACGTTGACCGTGCTGCACGGAGCGTCATCGAAAAAGCTGGCTATGGTGAATACTTCAACCACCGCCTTGGACACGGTATCGGTATGGATGTGCATGAATTCCCTTCTATTATGGAAGGAAATGACCTGGTGCTTGAAGAAGGCATGTGCTTCTCAGTCGAACCTGGGATCTATATCCCAGGTAAAGTCGGAGTCCGTATCGAAGACTGCGGCTATGTCACAAAAGACGGCTTTGGACTCTTTACAGAAACCAGCAAAGACTTGCTTTACTTTGACTAATCCTTTTGTAGATCCAAGTCGCAGCAAACAGAATGTTTCGTCAATAAATATAAAAAATGAGGCTGGGACAAAAGTCCTAGCCTCTTAATTGTTTTTGGATTGTCGAACAAGACGCAGTGGTTGAGTAGTCTCTACTACGCTGATTTCATCAGCTTTTACAGCCTACTCAACTGTTCGGAGGTGGGACGACGAAATCGAATTCTAACGAATGACCGATTTCTGTCCCACTCTCTTTTTTCTTATGAAACCGATTCGAGGTCCATTCTTTTCTGCGCGTCTTCTACGACTTCTTTTAGGCTGGTTTGAGCCATCTCTTTTTCCATAGCAGTCTGAATGTCTTCGAGCTTCCCATCTAAGACATGATGGATATTGTGACCTATTGGGCAATTTGGATTGGGGTTTTCATGGAAACCAAATAATTGGCCTGTCGAACCTAAGCATTCGACCGCTTGATAGATATCCAGCAGACTGATCTCATCGGCTGCTTTAGCGAGTTCAGCTCCTCCTGTCCCACGCGCTACATGGATCAATCCCGCTTTCTTTAACTGAGACAAGGTCTTTCGAATAATGACCGGGTTCACCCCAACACTCTCAGCAATCATATCACTGGTCACCTTGGTACAGTCCCCTTTTAGGGCAATCATCACTAGTACATGGGTTCCAATGGTAAACCGACTCGAAATTTGCATGTCTTTTCTCCTTTCTGCCTGTTCTGAAAGTGACATCCATTGGACGATTGTCAACAGACGACTCTTACTACCCTTATTATACTAGTTTTTGTTGTAATGTCAACAGTTACACTTTTGAAAAAAGTCCTCTAACCAAGCATCGATTTCTCGATCATGACCTTCTCTCTGCTCAATCTCATGAAGTAGCTCATGATTGTGGGTATGATGAATGCCATTGACCAAACTTTCATAATACACTTGATAATAAGGAAGATGGAGATCTTTTGCGAGTTGTAGTTCTTTTTGGACATCATAGTCCACCCGTCTAAAATCAACATCTTTTAGGCCCATTTGATCAAATTCAAGAATAGCATACATGGCCCGAAGATCCTTGCGAAGATTCTTTTCCAAAAAGAAAGGTTGACCGATCGACCCAGGATTGATGATCAGTTCTCCTCCTGTCCCGTAGCGAAAAAACTGCTGGTGAATGTGTCCGTAGACTGCAATATCACAAGACGGATTTGTCACCAAGCGATCAAAATCCTTCTGCTCACCAATGTGGATCAATTCCCGACCCCAATTCTTATCGGGTAAGTGGTGGGTAATGCCGATCTTTAAACCGGCGATTTCTCTATGGACCTGCATGGGCATTTCCTGCATGGCTTCAATTTCCTGAGGCGTGATTTCTTCAAGAATATATTGACACTGGCGCATAAGGTAGCGATGGCTTGATCTAGTCTCATCCAACATCCCCCTCATGGCGCGCCAAAGACTATCTTCCCAGTTTCCAAGGACTTTCACCGTAATAGGAAGCTCCTCTAACAGCTCCAAAAGGGCGCGTCTGCCTGTTCCAGGCATCAAACTATCACCCAAGAGCCAATATTCATCCACCTTGGCTTTTCGACTATCCTCAAGGACAGCTTCCAAAGCTGTCGTATTTCCATGAATATCTGAAAGTAAAGCAATTTTAGTCATGATCTTCTCCTTCTCTCCATTATAACAAAGCCTCAAAAATCTTTCAGCCTGAAACAACTATTTATAGGAAGTTCCTTTTTTTCTATTTATTTGATTTTCAAATGATTTTTCACTAAAAAGGGCAAGAAACCTCTCATTATCATGAACTATTATATATTTTATGCTATAATGGAGACAAATTGATTTATTCTTAGAAAGAAGGCTCATCATGAGTTTACAACAGTTTGAAAGGAAATCACTTCAAGAAATCAACCAATCTATTGACGTACCAAAAGGCATCCCTTTTTGGAAGACCCTCCTGCTCTTTTCAGGACCAGGAAGTCTAGTAGCTGTCGGCTATATGGATCCGGGAAACTGGATTACTAGTGTCGTCGGAGGGGCCCAATACCGTTACCTACTCTTATCAGTGGTTCTTCTCTCCTCTTTAATCGCCATGCAGTTGCAACAAATGGCTGGTAAACTAGGAATTGTCCATCGTAAGGACCTGGCCCAAACAACCGCCCATCACTTGCCAAAATGGCTTCGCTATACCCTTTGGATTGTGATCGAGCTTGCCCTGATGGCGACAGATTTAGCAGAAGTCATCGGATCAGGGATTGCCCTCCACCTTCTTTTTGGCTGGCCCTTGCTTTTTTCCATTCTGATCACCATCTTTGATGTCTTCCTCTTATTGGGGCTCATGCATCTAGGATTTCGAAAGATCGAGGCCATCGTTTCAACCTTGATCCTCACGATCCTTGCAATTTTCGGCTATCTGGTTTTCCTATCGAAACCAGATATCGGGGGAATCTTTGCTGGATTCCTGCCTCAAAAAGAAGTACTGGGAATTGGTCTTCCAAAAGGAAATGAAGCCTTGACCTTGGCACTTGGAATCATCGGGGCAACCGTAATGCCCCACAACCTCTACCTCCACTCTTCCATTTCACAAACGCGAAAGGTGGACTACAAAGATTCAGCAGATATCAAACGGGCAGTGCGCTTTATGACCTGGGATTCAAATATTGAATTGAGCTTGGCCTTCGTCGTCAACTCCCTCCTCTTGATTCTTGGAGCGGCCCTCTTCTTTGGTCACGGAGATAAGATCGGTGCTTTTTCTAGCATGTATAATGCCCTCAAAGATAATCATATTGCCGGTGCTATCGCTAGTCCCTTCTTGTCTACCCTCTTTGCCATCGCTTTGTTAGCCAGTGGTCAAAATTCAACCATTACTGGGACCCTAACCGGTCAAATCGTTATGGAAGGTTTCTTGAGATTCCGCCTGCCACAATGGGTCGTTCGTCTCATGACTCGGATCATTGCCCTTCTTCCTGTCATCATCGTTGCGATCTTATTTGGAGATCAGGAACATGTCCTCGACGACCTTCTAGTCTACTCTCAAGTCTTCCTATCAGCGGCTCTTCCATTCTCCATCTTCCCTCTGGTTTATTTCACCTCCAACAAGGAAATCATGGGAGAACATGTCAATGCGAAATGGAATACTTTCTTAGGTTATCTCGTTGCGATTGTCTTAACTATCTTAAATTTCAATCTGATCGTGACAACTTTTATCAAATAAAGAAACCAGCACTTAAACGGTGCTGGTTTCTTTATTCGTCCCTTCATCTTGTTCCTCCTTTTCCTAAAAATTTCCTGACCATTTTTTTAGGAGGGAATTATTTTAAATCACTAATTGTTGTGAGGTTTTCACAAAATCTTGCCAGTGCCCGTCATTCATAAACTTATAAATTTTTTGTACACTTTCCGTTATCTGTACAAAAATGAGAATTGTTGTCTAATTTATTCTTTTGGAGTATAATGCTCTTTGTTAGTGTCGTGAAATTATTTAACATATAAATTATTTTAACGTCAAATAAATAAGAATAAATTTATACAACTACAGAAAGGAACATATGGTACGCCAAAGACAAACAACAACCAAGTCAGACTTACGAAATGCGCTCTCAAAACTCCTCTTGCAACAACCTTTTGAAAGCATCACTATTCGACAATTAACTGAAACCGCTGGGATTAACCGCGGGACCTTCTACTTGCACTATGTCGATAAATACGACATGTTTGAGCAAATGAAAATGGACATGATGCAAGAATTGGATAGCCTCTTCGTTGAAGGAAGCCCTGTCAAGGTAAACTTTCTCAATGTCTTGACTGCTATTAAAGAGAATTATGATTTTATTTATGCCTTGTCCCAATCCTGCTGCTCGGACTTCCGTAAACTAATAAGAAGTTTTACCCTCCATGCATTAGACGATACTCCCCATGCGAAAGAACACATCATTTCAGACTTTCAAGTTCCATACAAGTATGGTCTAGAAATTTTCATCGCTACAATCGAATCTGTGATTGTGACCTGGTTAGAATCTGGTGCCAAGGAAGAGCCAATCGAAATCGGGACGATCATTCTTAGCGTCTGCGACTTTGCTAACTGGAACTAAATTCCCCAACCTTTTCCTACCTTTATGGAGAAGGTTTTTTCTTTTTGGCAAATGAACAACATATAGATCACCTTGTTCAACTTGTTTGTAGAAAGCAAAAAAGCAGGATGCTAGGATCCTGCTTTTTCTCTATTTTTTCTTTGCCAACATGGTTGCAAATCGAAGTTGAATCCGATGGCCATTCTCATCTCGACGATGGAGATGGCCAGGATTTTCATTGTATTTGACCAATTCCCAATCCTTGTAATACTCCGCCAATTCTCCTTCTTTAAAGGTGAACGAGAAGGGCATCTGGCAAGGATAATCTTCCGTATCCATAGCACAGACAATGAGATTGTAACCACCTGGATTGGTATGCTCTTGCATATTGCGGATAATCGCTGGAATCCGATCAGCCTCTAAAAACATGAGGACCACAGTCGATATGATGAAGTCATAGTTTTGGGTAAGAGCTGCAGCATTGATATCATAGAGTCCCACTGGCATCTCTAGATCTTCCTCAGCGACAATACTTTGTAAGATCTCAAGAGCCAGTTCATTTTGATCCACTGCTGTCACGTCAAAGCCATGTTGGGCCAAAAAGAGGGCGTTGCGGCCTTGCCCGCATCCTAGATCCAGCGCCTTTCCAGCTGGGACAATTCCCACTGCTTCTAGCACTTCTGAATGGACAGGATTGGTGTTGTATTTTTTGGGGAAATAGTCTTTTGGCTCACAGTAAAATTCTAGGTACCACTCCACATCGTCAGTCGCCGCTTCGACACGATGCCAGGCCTGGGGCTCGGCCATGGGGTTCTCTGCTCCTGCTTCAAAGAGGTGGCTCGCAATTTCTTCCCCCTCTTCGGTCAATTCAATAAATCGTAACTGACCTTTTAGAACCGTAATCTTCCCCCAGGTTCCTACCTTGGTATTGTGCTTTCTTTGAAGAGCTTCTGGCATGGTATCCTTGGTCCAGATAGGCATGCGCTTGTAAGCAATCAATTTTTGTGTCATGCTGCTTCTCCTTTTTCTTTCTGTACCCTTATCATACAGAAAAAAATTCCTTTTTACAAGTTGGAAAAAGAGGCCCCTCTCCGAGAAAAAAGGCAGTTCTGAAACTTGTTTCAGAACTGCCTTTTTAGTTTAACGTGTATTGTATTGTTTCATGACCCGTGCGATGTCCCGGTTTTGTTCCCGACGCTTGATGGATTCACGCTTGTCATAATCATGTTTCCCTTTAGCGAGTCCCAAAAGCAATTTGGCATAGCCGTCCTTGAGATAGACCTTCAAAGGCACCAAGGTCATTCCGGTCCCTTTGGTGTCTTGGTCCAGCTTTTGGATTTGCTTTTTATGAAGAAGGAGCTTGCGACGACGGTCTGGATCTTGGTTCCAGATATTGCCTTCCTCATAAGGGGCAATGTGGACATTGCTAAGCCAAACTTCGCCATTTTTTACTTGTGCAAAGCCATCTTTCAAGTTAATGCGTGCCGCACGGACACTTTTGATCTCTGTCCCCGTCAGCACCATCCCTGCTTCAATCGTATCCACGATGGTGTAGTCATGTCTCGCCTTTTTATTTTGCGCGACTACCTTTCCTTCGCCCTTTGCCATGTTTGGCTCCTTTCTTTGCTACTTCCTTGTAAAATGGTTTCTTCCCTTTTTTCTTTTTGGATTTAGAGGAAGAATCTTTCCGCTTGTCATCTTTTCTAGCAGTTGATCCCTTAGAAACTTTTTTGTCCTTGCGTCTGCGATCCCTGCGATTACCATCTCGGTCACGTCCTTTAGACTTGAGGCCTTTTTCAACGACATCCCATTCACTTGGAATATAAGAGAAATCAATCTCTCCGGTCATCTTGTCGGCTCTTTCTACCTTGATTCGGATTTGCTGACCGACACGGAAGGTCACTCCGGATTTTTCCCCGCGAAGGGTTAGATCTCGTTCGTTAAAATGGTAGAATTCAGGGAGATTGGTAATATGGATCAAGCCTTCAACCGTATTTGGCAACTCCACAAAGAGGCCAAATTTTACCACACTGGAAACCACGGCATCGTACTCTTCCCCAACATAGTCTTCCATGTATTCTGCCTTCTTCATGGCTTCTACTTCGCGCTCTGCATCAATAGCTCGGCGTTCTCGACTAGAGGATTGGCTGGCAATGTCTGGAAGGACTTGTTCAAAGTGTTCAGCTACTTCTTGGGATTTCCCATATTCGCGCACCATTCGATGAACCATCAGGTCCGGATACCGACGGATGGGACTGGTAAAGTGGGTATAATACTCAGCAGCAAGCCCATAGTGGCCATGGTTATGCTCTGAGTAGCGAGCCTGCTGCATCGAGCGCAACAACATCATCGAAAGGACATCTGCATAGGGTTCCCCTTCGACCTTGCGCATAATTTCTTGCAGGGCTTCTTGACTCATCTCACTAGCCGTTCCGTAGATCTGGATACCAAAGCTGGAAGCATAATCGATAAACTTCTGTACTTTTTCTGCTTTTGGATCTTCGTGGATCCGGTAGATGAACGGCAGTTTCAGTCGCGTAAAGTGCTCCGCCACTGTTTCATTGGCAATCAACATAAAGGACTCGATCATCCGCTCGGCAATTCCTCTTTGGCGAAGGACAATATCGACCGGTTTCCCTTCTTTATTGACCAAGATTTTAGCCTCATTGGTATCAAAATTGAGGGCTCCGCGGCGAATCCGCATGCTTTCTAGAATGCCATGCAAGGTGGCCATTTGATGAATACTTGGAACAATTTTCTTAAAGGTTTGAGCCTTTTCTTCGTCGCCCGCTAAGATATCATTGACGTCGCTATAGGTCATTCGGAAGGTTGTATTGATCACTGTTTGGGTAATGGTATGCTTGACGACTTTTCCATGAGGATCAATCTCCATGATAGCAGACTGGGTCAGGCGATCTACATTCGGATTCAAAGAACAGATCCCATTGGACAAGCGTTCTGGAAGCATGGGTACTACTCGGTCGGTCACATAGACAGAGGTAGCACGATTTAGAGCTTCCTTGTCGAGTGCTGAACCTTCCTGAACGTAATAAGAGACATCTGCGATGTGAACACCCAGCTCAAAGTTGCCGTTCTTGAGTAACTTGATATGGACCGCATCGTCCAAGTCTTTGGCATCTGCCCCATCAATGGTAAAGGTGATCTCCTCTCGCAGATCCAAGCGTCCCTCTATATCCTTAGCAGACGGTGCATCTGGAACCTGTTCAGCCTCTTTCAGCACTTCTTCTGGAAATTCTGAGACAATGTCCATGGACTCTAAGACTTCCAAGACATCGATTCCTGGATCTGTTACATGACCGACCACATCCCGCACAGTCGCCACAAAATAATTGTGTTTGCGGCTCGGGTATTGATCAATTTCGACCTTGAGGATTTCGGTCCCTTCCAATTGAATGGCTGGCTTCTTCACATAGATCAGCTGGCTGATCTTTTGATTTTTCGAACGAATGTAGCCGGCATATTTAGGCTTTTCCTCATCCAGAACAATTTGTCCAACTACTGTTGTGACACTATGTTCCAAGACGTCAATAACCTTAGCTTCTGCTGCCGTTCCCTTGTTTCGGTCTGCCACCTTAGTAATGACGATCTCTACGGTATCACCATCGATGGCGTGGTTGACATCATTTCGGCCAACAAAGAGGTCCTCTTCTTCGCCTTCTAAACTGACAAAACCAAAGCCATTCTTATGGGCATGAAAGATCCCCTTGAGCGTAATGGCTGGGGCCTTCTTTTGAGCCAAACGAAGAGAGCCATCATCTTCGAATTTCAACTCATGACGGCGTTCCATCAGAGAGATGGTTTTGACCAAGTCACGGAAATCCTTAGACCCTTCCTTTCCTAGAGCTGCTGCCAGATCATTGATCTGGGCTTTGTCATGCTCTTGTAAATATTCTTTAATACTTGTTTTCATTGATTTATTTGCTGGTTATCCAGCCTCCTTTTTTCTATCTAGTTGTGTCATCATCGTTTTGCAAAATAAAAATAGGCAAAGACATTGTCTGAGCCTATCTTATTTACTAGAAAGTACCATTAAGATCATCGCGATCAATAACCAAAAGAAGATCATAATAGCTGTTAAACGCTGCATCACGGCTTCAAACCCGCGCGCTTTTGAACGTTCAAACAAGTCATTTGAGCTTGCGTCAAAGACGTTGCTCGATTGGTTTTTTGTTGGTTGCATAAAAATTGCGATAATAATCAATACTGATAATACTAGTAAAATAGTTGTTAATGCTCCGCTCATATTCAAAACTCCTTAAAATCCTCACTATTATACCATGAAAATCATTTTGATTCAATATGTAAGGTTACTTTTCTTTCCTTGGGACAATACTTCAAGACCTCGATCTTTTCAGGATGGGTTTTGGTATTTTTACTGGTCAAATAATTCTGACTCCCACAGCTGGTGCAGGTCAATTGAACTTTAATTCGCACGTACGTCTCTCACTTTCAAATACTTTCTAAATAAGAATAAGAGGAACACCAAATCGGTAAAGGCTAAGAGGGCTGTACCGTAAAATACCCAATGATAGCCAAAATGCATGAAAATACTCGATCCCATCATTGGCCCTAATACACCACCTAAGTAATAAAAGAGCTGGTTGTAGCTAAAGATCCGAGAAATCCCTTCAGGAGGGGTTAAACGATTCAATAATGCAGAAACTCCAGGTAGTAGGGCTCCTGTCCCGATTCCAAAGAGGAAGCGTAAAATTCCTAATTGCAGGGGTGATTGCGCTTGGGCACAAAGGATATAGAGACAACCACTATAAAGAAGGGCGATTAATAAGAGCCGGTGATTCCCGATTCGGTCTCCGAGTTTTCCCATCCAACCTGAAAAGAGCATACTGGAGACTCCCATAGCCGAAACAATCATCCCTGATACAAAGATCAGGTTATCTCTTTGTCCCAAAGCTCGCACATAAAGAGGCAGGATCGGAGAAATAGATTGGGCGATCATTTGGATGGTCATACTGGTCAAAAAGAGTCCCAAGAGGATATCTTTTTGCTGAATGGACAAGAGCAACTCCCAACTGGATTTTTGTTCTTCTTTTGGAAGGGGCTCATAGTCTTCCTCGATGCCCCAGAAGGTTAAGAGGGAAACCAAAAATAAGAAGAAGCCGACCAAGAGAAAGACATTGCGCATTCCCAGATTTTCAGCAATGAGTCCCCCAATCAAAGGGCCCATCAAGGTTCCAGCCACGACACCCGTCGACAAGGTCCCTAGGGCATAGCCGGATTGGTCCTTGGGAACTTGACTGGCAACCAAGGCTGTACTATTAGGGACAAAGCCTGAAAAGACCCCATTGAGCAAGCGCAGGACCAAGAGCCAAAAGACAGATGGGACAAAGGCAATGCCGCCCATGGTCAGCGTCATGGCAATGGAAGCTCTAAGCATCATGGGTTTTCGACCATAGCGGTCGGCTAAGCTTCCCCAGATGGGAGACATGATCGCAGAGGTTACAGAAGAACTTGCGACGGCTATCCCAGCATAAAAGGGAACAGCCTTGCCCGTAACCCCCAACTCTTCCACAAAGAGGGCCATAAAAGGCACAACTAACGAAAGGCTAGCTCCGATGAAAAAGCACCCGATCCAGGCAATATATAGATTTTTACGCCAATTGATTTCTCTTGTGATAAAATCATCTTCTTTCTAATTGTTGTAGGGCTACATCTAAATGAGCATAGAGGGCCGTTAGATCGCCATTATTGTCTAGAACCAGATCTGCATGGGCTCTTTTTTCATCTAGCGGCATTTGAGACGCGATGCGTTCCTGGGCCTGCAGTTCTGATAAGTGGTTGCGTTCCATCAGGCGCTTGAGCTGGGTTTCTTTTGATACAGCTACCAACCAGACAGATTCAAACCACCCTTCATAGTGCTGCTCGATTAAGAGAGGAATATCCATAAAAAAGAGATCGGATTGTGCAGCTTGTCTGTCTCTTACCTCAGCTAGAGCCTCACGAATAAGCCTTCCTTGGACGCGATTGGACCAGTCTCTTTCACTAGGGTCTGAAAAGATCCGCTGACCCAAAGCGACGCGATCCAACTCTCCTTCTTTGGTAAGGATCTCTCTACCAAAATGATCCACTAGGACACGGTAGAGTTCTCCACCTGGTGCCTGCAAGTCATGGACCACTCGATCAGCATCAATGACAGGATAGCCTTTTTCTTTCAAATAAGAGGTGACAGTGGACTTTCCTGAAGCAATCCCTCCTGTTAATCCGATGATTCTTGCCATCTAGTTCTCCTTTTGACAGTGAGGGCAAAAATGGGTTCCACGTCCCCCCAGCTGAATTTTTTCAATCGGTGTTCCGCAGCGCAAACAAGGCTGACCTGTTTTCCCATAGACCTGGTGTTCTTCCTGCATGGTGCCATCTTCTCCAAAAGCATTGCTGTAGGAGCGAATGGTGGAGCCACCCTTTTCAACAGCTTGAGCAAGCACAGCAATCGTTTCTTTGCGGATTGCTTTAGCTTCTCTAGCAGTCAAACTTTGACCCAAACGGGCTGGATGAACCTTGGCTCGATAAAGGACCTCATCCACATAGATATTGCCCAGACCAGCCACTAATTTTTGGTCTAAAAGAGCTGATTTAATGGGTTTCTTTGATTTTTTAAGAGATGCTTGGAAGGCTGGTTCTTTAAAATCTGCTTCCGTCGGCTCTGGACCAATTTTTTTCGCCAAAAAATAGCTGTCGACAAGCTCAGGTATTAGGACTTCCATGGTCCCAAACTTGCGGACATCTTCATAGACCAGAGTGCTACCATCTGTAAAATGAAAGAAGACATGGGCATGCTTGCGAAGAGGAACATCGTCTGGATAAAAGAAATACTTGCCTTCCATCCGCAAATGCGAGATGAGGACCAGATCCGTCAGATAAAATAAAAGGTATTTCCCACGGCGCCCCATGGCCCGAATTTCTTGACCTGGAAGATCTTGACAAAAATCATCTAGATCCGTATGAATCATCTTTGGATACTTTACTTCCACTGACTGGATGGTTTTCCCAAGAATTAATTTCTCAAGACCTCGTCGAACTGTCTCTACTTCTGGTAATTCAGGCATAGCTTCTCCTTCTCTAAAAACAAGAAGCAGGCTTCTGCCCACCTCTTCTTAATATTCTTTTTCGTTGTATCCGAAATCAGCTAGGTCTAATTTCTTATCCCGCCAATTTTTCTTGACCTTGACCCAGGTTTCTAGGAAGACTTTGTCCCCTAGCATGAGCTCGATATCCTTACGCGCAAGGGTTCCAATCTTCTTGAGCATGGCGCCACCTTTTCCGATGACAATCCCTTTTTGGCTATCGCGCTCGACCATGATTGTTGCACGGATATGAACCTTATCTGTCTCCTCATCCCGCTTCATAGAATCCACTACTACTGCCACAGAGTGGGGAATTTCTTCCCGCGTTAAATGCAAGACCTTTTCACGGATCATTTCAGAGACCAAGAAGCGCTCTGGGTGGTCAGTGATTTGGTCAGCAGGGAAATATTGAAAACCTTCTTCTAAGTTTTCACTTAAAATATCAATCAAACGCGAAACATTGTTTCCTTGAAGGGCTGAAATCGGCACGATTTCCTTGAAATCCATCTGACTACGGAAGTCATCGATTTGCGCCAAGAGTTGGTCAGGGTGCACCTTGTCGATCTTGTTGACCACCAGAATAACCGGCACCTTAGCAGCCTTGAGGCGCTCGATGATCATGTCATCGCCCTTCCCACGTGGCTCATCTGCTGGCACCATAAAGAGAACGGTATCGACTTCTCGAAGGGTGCTATAGGCCGACTCCACCATGAAGTCTCCAAGCGCTGTCTTGGGTTTGTGAATCCCTGGGGTATCGATAAAGACGATCTGTTCCTTATCGGTCGTGTAGATTCCCATAATCTTGTTGCGCGTTGTCTGCGCCTTGTCACTCATGATGGCAATTTTTTGCCCCATGACGTGGTTCAAAAAAGTTGACTTCCCAACATTGGGACGTCCTAAAATGGCTACAAAGCCTGATTTAAATGTCATATTATCCTTTCACGAGGGCATACTCCCTCTTATCCAAATACCAAGGCCCAGAATTTGGGCACAAAAATCACCAGTCCTGTTAGTAGGGCAAAGCCTGATACGACGAGGACTGCTCCAGCCGCCATGTCTTTGGCATTCTTTGCCAACATGGAGAAATGGTAGTTACTAGCTAGATCCACCACATTTTCAATGGCTGAATTCATAATTTCAAAAGCAATCACCAAGGTGATGCTGAGCAACAAAAAGAGCCACTCTGTCGCAGAAATCCTAAATACCAAACCAGCAAGAATTGCTACGATGGCTGATAAGGCATGCTTGCGCATATTGCGCTCTTCTTTGATCGCCGTGAAAATTCCTGTTATCGCAAACTCCAGACTTGAAGTGAAGTCCCGATTTTTCCATTTTCGCTTATTGTCTTGTGAGTCCATAGGCTGTCAAAATCTCTTCCTGTAAGCCAAACATTTCCTTTTCTTCTTCCGGCGTATAGTGATCATAGCCATTGATATGAAGAAAACCATGCACTGCTAAAAATCCCATTTCGCGCTCAAAACTGTGGCCATATTCTTCGGCTTGCTCATGCGCCTTGTCAATTGAAATAAAGAGCTCACCAATATAGGTATCGAATTCAGCCATCATCTCTGCCAATTCTGGATTTTCTTCAAGGTCTTCCTCGTCAAAAGAAATCTCCATCTCTGGCTTGTATTCTAAACTGATGACATCCGTCGGACGATCCGTATCACGGTATTCAAGATTTAGTTCATGACTGCGTTCATTGGTTACAAAAGTCACAGCCATTTCCTTGTCTTCTTTCCCAATTTTTTGAGCAGCAAATTCTAAAATTTCTTGCGTTTGTTTTAAGATTTCGTCAGAGACTTGACCAGTCTCATCTACCATTTCAATATACATCTGGATCACCTCACTATTATCACTTTATTATATCACAAAAACCAGCCTATATACTAGATACAGGCTGGTTTTCAATCTTTTTCTTTGCAGGACAATCTTACACCACTGTTTGCTGGATGGCATTCATCTGGGCATAGATCCCGCCTTGTGCGACTAGTTCCTCGTGTCTACCACGCTCCACAATGCGTCCTTCAGATAAGACTAAGATCTGATCCGCGTCTTGGATAGTGGACAAGCGATGGGCAATGATAAAGGTGGTCCGGCCCTTTTGCAGGACTGCCATAGCCTTCTGGATGATTTCTTCTGTTTCCGTATCGATGTGAGAGGTTGCCTCATCCAAAATCAGAATTTGCGGATTCATATAGAGCGTCCGCGCAAAGGAAATCAATTGGCGCTCACCACTTGAAAAGGCGGATCCTTTTTCTACGACTGGATGGTCGATTCCCTTTTCAAGGCGCTCTACAAAGGGCCAAGCTCCGACTTTTTTCAAGGCATCTTGGACCGCATCCCGATCAATGTGATCCTTACTCATGGCCACATTACTAGCAATGGTCCCTGTAAATAGATAAGGATCCTGCAGGACAATCCCCATGTGGCTTCGTAGGCTCTCACGAGAGACTTGGCGAATATCTTGACCATCGATCAAAATCGCTCCTTCTTGAGGATCATAAAAACGATAGAGCAGGTTCATAATGGAAGACTTACCTGATCCAGTATGGCCCACAAGAGCGATGGTTTGACCTGGACTAGCCTGAAAGGCAATATCCCGCAGAACTGGCTTGCCTTCTTCATAGCCAAATTGAACGTCGTCAAACACGACTTGAGCCTTTTCTATCTTCAATTCCGATGCACCATCGGTCTCTAAGGGTTGGTCTAAGAAAGCAAGGACGCGGCTCCCCGTTTCTAAGGATCGCCGAATATTTGGGAATTGACGACTGAGATTGGCCATGAGATCAAATAGATTAATGACATAGTTAATATTGATAAATAAGAAACCAGCCGTCACACCGATATTACCCTCTAGGAAAGAAATCCCAGCGATAGTCAAAATGCCTGCAATCACTAAAAACTTGAGCAATTCCGTCAAGGTCCAAGAAGCAATGGAATCGGCTAAGAGGATTCGATCATTAGCTCCTAGCATCTTCTGAGTAGTGGCTTCAAACTCATCCACCACACCAGGCTCTTGATGATAGAGTTGAATCATACTGGCACCATGCAAGAGTTCATTGACCTGGGTATTGACCTCGCTTCTCGCATCAAAGAAATCCTTCATAGGCTGGTCCGTCATGACCTTGTAGAGATACTGGATCCCATAAAAAATCGGAAAGACCAAACACAAGAGAAGGCCCATCATAGGACTCAGGTAAAAGAGAATCCCTAGGATAAAGAGGAAACGCACCAAGTAGATGACTAAAATCATACAAGAGTTATAAAACTGGGTCCGCAAGGTCTCCGTATCATTGACAATTCTTGTCGCGATCTTCCCAGCCGGCTTATCATCAAAATAAGAAATAGGCAGCCCTTGCATGACTTGAAAGGCTTGATCTCTCAGACTAGCGGTTACTTGATTACTTCCATGTAGCAAGATCCGATTGCCCATGTAGCTAATCAGCTGCCCCAGGCTCAAGACCAAGAGATAAAAGCCTCCCATCTGAAGCAAGTCCCCTTGCCCGCCACCGTGGGTCAGTGCAGTCAAAGGTCCATCGATCATCTTTTGGAGAAGAAAGGGTGACAATTCAGAAAAAATAGTGGCTAGCAAGAGGCAAATAAAGCCAGCAAGAAAGACAGTTGGATAAAGTGTGATCCTCGATAATAATCGTTTCAAAACTTTCATATTATTCTCCTTCCTGTTTTTGTTGCCGTTGGTATTGTTCATAATACCAGCCCTCTTGAGCCAATAAATCACTAGCTCTGCCTTCTTCTACAATACGACCTTGATCCAAGACGATGATCCAATCCGCCTGATGAACAGCAGACAAGCGATGAGAAACAATGATGGTCGTCTTGTCATTTCGTTCTTTTTGAATCGTGTCAATGATGGCCTGTTCAGTCTTAGCATCTACTGCCGAAAGGGAATCATCTAACAGCAAGAGCTCAGCATCTCTTAAGAATGCACGCGCCAGGGAGATCCGTTGTTTTTGACCTCCTGATACAGAGACCCCTTTCTCACCGATCAGGGTGTCCATTCCCTGAGACATCCGCTCGAGATCATCCGCAAAAGCAGCTTGGGCTATCGCTTCCACCAAGTCTTCTTGGCTGGCTCCTTTTTTACCAAGCGCTATATTCTCACGGATAGACTTGGAGAATAAAATATGTTCTTGGGAAACATAACCAATTTTTTCTTCAATCGAGTGTCGGTTGTAGTCCACGATCGGTTGCTGGTTGATCAAAAACTCTCCCTCACCAACTGGGTACTGCCGCAAGAATTGTCGAACAAGGGTAGTCTTTCCTGCTCCAGTACGACCAACAATTCCAACCGTCTGTCCTTTCTGAATGGTCCAATCAATGCCTGACAGGCTCTTTCGCTCAGCACTAGGATAGCTGAAAGAATAGTCCTTAAACTGCACCAAATCAATCTGCTCTAAGTAGTGAGGACCATCTGGCTCCAGATCATCCGTTTCATCAATCACTTCTTTTAATTTTTTATAGGACATTTGACCTGTCTGGTAGACCAAGATCAAGTCTGCCATCATCCACATAGGCTCAATTAAAAAGACCAAATACAGCTGTAAAGCCAATAACTTGCCAAGGCTCAACTGCCCGCTTGCCAGGGACTGGCCTCCAAATAGCAGGAGCAAGACTGTCGAGAATCCAATAAACAACAGGGCTAAAGGTCCAAAAGAGTACTGGATAGAAGCAATCTTGTCCCCTGTTTTGGAGAGACTGGCTGTTTTTTTCTGAAACTGTTTGACCTGCTGGTCCCGTCTACTATAGGCCCGCATGACACGGATCCCCTCGATGGACTCCAAGACTTCATCGTTCAACTGAGCGACCGCTTCCCGGTTTTGCTCAACATACTCCTCCTGCTTTCTACTCAAAAAATAGGTCGAGACGACGAGGAAGATCATAGGAATAAAGGAAATCAAGGTTAATTGCCAAGAAATGAAAAACATGGTCGGAATAATAAAGGCAAACAAGCCACCGCCAAACAGGAGCACCATCATCCCGTAACCCGCCATATCAGCCATCCCATCCACATCTGTCGTAAAGCGCGTCAAGAGGTCCCCTGAACGGAATTTCTCAAAAAACGGACGCCGCATAGCTACTAGCTTACGAAAAGCTTGTCCCTGAAGGGTCGCCTTGAAATGGACTGACGACTGAAAGAGTCGCAACTGCCAATAAAAAGCCGTTAGGTAATTGAGGAGAGCTGATCCTACCAAGAGGACCATATCCCATACAAAGTTCGATTGCGTCAGCGTCCGCTGACTCAAATGATCCACTAAGCGCTGGATGACTTGCGTCGGGATCAATAAGGTGTAATCATAAAGAATCAGGACCATAGCGATCTTCACATATCGCCATTTGCGCTCCCTGATATACTCCCAAATAGCTCTGATCATATATTCTCCTTTTCAAAATGGCACAGAAAAAACCCAAGCAAGGAGCTGAGTACGTGCTCAGTCCACACTTGGGCCTTCTGATGCCTATCACCAATTCAGTTAAGGCAGGTAAAAATGCATACAAAAAACCCAAGACAGACTCCTCCATCTTGGGTTCCATTTATAGTTTACATCGAACTCAACTGAGATTGGAGAAGCTTTGTATTCAATTGTGTCATCAAAACATCTACTTTGTTCATGATGGTTTTCTCCTTTCTCTTTGTTGTTCTAACTTTACCACGGATTTCCTTGCTTGTCAACGCTTTTTTGAAAATTATTGAAAAAAGCAAAATTTTTAAGATGGACTCGCAAAAAAAGAAGCCTAGATCGTCTCTAAGCTTCTCTCTTCTGCTATGCTAGTTGCCGGGATTGAACCGGCGACCTCATCCTTACCATGGATGCGCTCTACCGACTGAGCTAAACCAGCAGTACCTATCTACTATATCATGGAGATAGGTCTTTTGTCAATATCCTGACTCATTTTTCTGCCAAATATTCTTCCTTAGTGAGGACATAATGAACTCTCGTCACCATTCGCCCTTCTTCATGCAAGTCTAGCATCGCGTAGGGCTCCTCGTGAGAATATTTCATCCCTGATTTGGCCATCACCCGTCCAGAAGCTGGGTTGTCCTTATCATGAACAGCAATGAGCTTGTTCATCCCTAACTGTTCAAAAGCCAAGGCAATGACTGCCTTGGTAGCCTCTGTCGCAAGACCCTGGTTCCAATAGTCTTTATTCAGAACATAGCCGATACTCCCCTTCTTCAGACAAAGATCCAAATCCAGTAAATCAATCGTCCCGATAAATTTTCCATTTTCTTTGAGCTCGATCCCCCATCTTCCAAGTGGGCTCGCTAGGTAAAAGAGGGCAATATTATTACGCGTCTCTTCTATACTTTGATTGGTTGCAAAGGTATAGCGCGTAACTGTCTCATCAGAAGCATACTCAAACATAGCTGGTGCATCATCAAGAGTGACCGGACGCAAGTGCAAACGCTCAGTCTCTATTTCTCGATAAGCCGCTAACTTCACATATAAATTTTCCATTTGACTCTCCTTCTTTAGGGATTAGTTTAGCAAATAACCTAAAGGAAGGCAAGCTCAAATTTTTCTTGCTTTTTAACCCACTTTTCTATACAATAAAATCAATCAAAACAATCAGATAAGGAGTGAAAAGGTCATTGAGTCAAGAGAGCAATCTCACACCAATGGCCTTTTTACACCTAAATCTGAGCAAGGAGGCAAAAATGCTCATTGGAATTCCTAAAGAAATTAAAAACAACGAAAATCGGGTCGGTTTGACACCTGCAGGTGTACAAAGCTTGGTGAAGAAAGGTCATCACGTTTTGGTAGAAACAAATGCTGGACTTGGTTCTGGCTTTGCGGATGAAGATTACACGAAGCAAGGGGCAACCATCGTTGCAACTGCTGCAGAAGCTTGGGCAGCTGAGATGGTGGTCAAAGTCAAAGAACCCCTCGCTGAAGAATATGGCTTCCTTCGCGAAGACCTCTTGCTCTTCACCTACTTGCATATGGCTGCCGCACCTGAATTAGCAGATGCTATGGTCGCAGCTAAAACAACTGGGGTGGCCTACGAAACGGTGCGTGACCTTGATGGACAATTGCCTCTCTTGGTGCCAATGAGTGAGGTGGCTGGACGGATGGCCGTGCAAATCGGTGCTCACTTCCTGACCAAACAAGAAGGTGGATCAGGCGTCCTCCTAGGTGGGGTGCCAGGTGTTCCCAAAGGAAAAGTTACCATTATCGGAGGCGGGGTCGTTGGAACCCACGCAGCTCGGATCGCCCTTGGACTCGGTGCCCAAGTGACCATCTTAGATATCAGCGCTAAACGTTTGGCTGTTCTGGAAGATGTCTTTGGTCATCAAATCCAAACCCTTATGTCCAATCCATTTAATATTGAAGCCAGCGTCCGTGATGCCGATGTTGTTATCGGGGCCGTCTTGATTCCTGGTGCTAAAGCTCCTAAATTAGTGACAGACGATATGGTTAAACAAATGCGTCCCGGTTCAGTTATCGTCGATGTGGCCGTTGACCAAGGTGGGGTTATCGAAACAGCAGACCGTGTCACAACGCATACGGAACCAGTTTACGAAAAACATGGCGTGCTCCACTATGCCGTTGCCAATATCCCAGGGGCTGTCGCTCGTACCTCTACAATCGCCCTTACCAATGTGACCCTTCCTTATGTCGAATCCCTAGCTAACAATGGTTTTCACAAGGCAATTGACCTCGACGAAGGCCTACGCCAAGGGGTCACTACTTACCAAGGCCACATCACTAGCCAACCCGTTGCTACTGGTTTAGAGCGTGACTTCACACCAATTGATGAATTGGTTTAAACTATCATATATTTAAAGAATTACCATCGAAAAAACAAGTTGTTTTGAGTTTTTTAAATCATCTTTAGAGACTTTCCGCCGTGAGAAAAGTGCTTGAAACAATTTAGTTTCAAGCACTCGGAATAATTGAGACCTTAGGCTCAATTATTAGTCATGGAACTTCAAAGAAGTTCGCTGACGTCCGTTCTCACCTAAGGAAAGGCTAGGAGATGATTTTATCATCAATTTAAGGCAAAGATCCGATGATCTTTGCCTTTTTATTCTGCTTCTTCTTCCACATCCAGTTTTTCTTTGAGGACTGGATTTGGGATTGGCTCGTAGGCCCGGATAATCTCTGCTACTACTGGATGACGAACGACATCCTTAGCAGAGAAATGCACAAAGTCAATTTGAGAAATGTTCTTCAATTTCTCCTGAGCATCAATCAAGCCTGATTTGACATTTCGAGGAAGGTCAATCTGGCTGGTATCTCCATTGACAATCATCTTAGAGTTAAAACCAAGACGGGTCAAAAACATCTTCATCTGCATGATGGTGGTATTTTGCGCTTCATCGAGGATGACAAAGGCATCGTCCAAGGTCCGCCCCCGCATATAAGCCAAAGGCGCAATCTCGATAATCTCCCGCTCCATCATCCGAGTTGTTTGGTCTTTCCCTAAAATCTGGTATAGAGCATCATAGACCGGACGTAGATAAGGGTCTACTTTTTCTTTAAGATCCCCTGGTAGGAAACCAAGGCTCTCTCCAGCTTCTACAGCAGGACGGGTCAAAATGATTCGCTTGACCTGACCACGCTTGAGGGCAGTCACGGCCAAAGTCACTGCTAGGAAGGTTTTCCCAGTCCCCGCTGGTCCAATCCCAAAAGTGACATCATGGTTCTTAACACTATCGACATAGATCTTTTGACCAAGCGTTTTAACCCGAATGGGCTTGCCGTAACTATCCTTGATAATCTCTTCTTCATAGAGAGCGATGAACTTATCCAATTCCCCATTTCTCACCATGGTAATGGCGGTCACCACATCTGGCGTACCAATGGTCATACCACGGTTAACGAGGACTAAAAGAGCCTGGATGACTTGACGAACCTGCTCGCAGGTTTCTTCTTCCCCAATGATTTGGACGATTTCTGTCCGGGCATGAATAGTCACCCCAAATTCTTGCTCCATCAAACGGAGATGGCGTTCGTTAGATCCAAACAAATGAAAGAGATCGTCTGGATGCGTTAATGTAATTTCAACTGAATGTTCTTGCAAATAAAGAACCTCTCTACCTGTGTTTTTCTATTATTATAACAAAGAGGCCGAGAAAAAACCATCCTCGACCTATCCTTCTCTAGTGGGCTTGGTATTCTTCCCAAATCGCATCAAAATCGCCAAGATTAAAGGAAAAGCTGGCATGCTCTTCTAGATAGCGACTGACCTCGTCGAAGTCATCTGTATGCTTGGGAAAAGCAGACTCGTGAAATGCAAGATCTGCTAGAATGGCCTTAGGAGCATTGCTTTTAGGATTGCGCTCCGTCATCAGCCAAGTATAAAACGATTTTCGCATAAGCCTCCTCTTAGATCAACTCTGTTCCAAACTGGTCTTGCTTGATTCTTTTGGCCTTCATCAAACCACCCAAAGCCTTTTTGAACTGACCTTTTGAAATCCCAAAAGTTGCTTTGATTTCTTCTGGAGAGGACTTATCATTCAAGGTCATAAAGCCACCATTGGCTTCCAAATAGGTCAAAATCATTTGGGCATCGTTTTCCAACATTTCAAAGGAACGTGGCTTCAAAGATAGATTCAAGGTCCGGTCCACCTCCCGAAAACCAATAACGCGAGCATTTACGACCTCTCCCAAACGAGGTTCTGCATAGCGCTCACTTGGGTGGATAAAGCCCAGCATATTATTCTCTGGAAGGTAAACAAAGGTCCCAGACAATTTCAAGCGGTAGACAATGGCTGGCCAGTTTTGGTTTTGCATATTGTTGTAGGCTGGACGAGCCAAACGCTGGAAATCTTCCTGGTAGGCTAAGATCCCCCAAATCCGATCTTTCTTATCGACTTCTAAACGAATATAGAGACGATCGCCCTTTTTAGGCCATAGATCTTTGATCTCCGGTAGGATATCTAGTGAGACAACAATCTGCTTATCTGGAAGCCCTGTATCCACGAAGACTCCCAAATCCTTGCGCACTTCCGTGACCGTTCCCCAGCCAAAGCTTTCTTGAGTTGCAGTGACTTCAAGTGTCGTGAGTCGGAGCTTTTGCTTCATATCTGTATAGGCAAAGCCCTTGACACTTTCTCCGACTTGATGGGGGCCTTCTGCTTTATCAAGCGCGTAGGTCTGACCATCTTTTTGAACAAAATAGAAGTGATCATTTTCATCAATGACCATTCCCATGATGTAGCTTGCTAGATTCGTATTCATGTTTCCTTCTTTCCTCTTGCCTCTTCACAAGAATAATGGAAATAAAACCCAGCCAGCAGTGCCAACTGAGTCTTTCTTTCCTGTAATGGTTGGGATGGATTAAACTTCCATCAATTCTTTTTCTTTGTGAGCTGTCATTTCATCTACATGCTTAACAGCGTCATCCGTAACTTTTTGAATCTCTTTTTCAAGACCTTTCAATTCATCTTCTGTGATTTCTTTTGCTTTTTCTTGTTTCTTCGCTTCATCCATAGCATCACGACGGATGTTACGGATCGCTACTTTAGCATTTTCACCCACTTTTTTCACTTCTTTTGCCAAGTCACGACGAGTTTCTTCTGTCAAAGCTGGGATGACCAAGCGGATAACAGATCCATCGTTGGCTGGAGTGATGCCAAGGTCAGAAGCATTGATGCTGTGCTCGATGTCTTTCAAAGATGATTTATCAAATGGTGTGATCAACAAGACACGCGCTTCTGGAATCGTGATAGATGCCAATTGGTTCAAAGGAGTCTCTACTCCGTAGTATTCTACGAAAATACGATCCAAAAGACTTGCATTTGCACGTCCAGCACGGATGCTACCAAATTCACGTCCCAAACTTTGGTGAGACTGGGTCATTCTTTCTTTTGCTTTTTCTACGATTGGGTTTGCCATAATCTTCCTCTATTTTCTATTATTTTTCTACGTTATTCGATACGGTTGTACCGATATTTTCACCAAAGACAACGCGTTTGATATTGCCTGGTTCATTCATATTAAAGACAACCAAGTCAATGTCGTTGTCCATGGAGAGAGTAGAGGCTGTTGAGTCCATGATGCGAAGACCTTTGTTGATCACATCGCGGTGAGTCAATTCCTCAAATTTCACAGCTGAAGCATCTTTTTTCGGATCGGCATTATAAACACCATCGACCCCATTTTTGGCCATGAGAATGGCATCTGCTTCAATCTCAGCTGCACGAAGGGCTGCGGTCGTATCTGTTGAGAAGTAAGGAGAACCGATCCCTGCACCAAAGATCACGATCCGATCTTTTTCAAGGTGACGAAGGGCACGACCACGGATATATGGTTCTGCAACTTGTTGCATAGCAATCGCAGTTTGAACACGGGTATCCACGCCAACTTGTTGAAGCGAATCAGCCATCACAAGGGCGTTCATGACAGTCCCAAGCATCCCTGTGTAGTCTGCTTGGACACGATCCATCCCTGCTTCTGCAGCAGGTTCTCCGCGCCAAAGGTTTCCCCCTCCAATCACCAAGGCAATTTCAATTCCAAGTTCGTGAACTTCCTTGATTTCTTGAGCCATATTTTGGACAGTTTTGATATCGATTCCGACACCACGTTCGCCAGCAAGAGCCTCACCAGATAGCTTGATTAAGATACGTTTATACTTAGGTTCTACCATTTTCTCTCTCCTTTTTTGATCTGTATTATTTTACCATAAATTACGTTTTTTATATAGTCATATCCATCAAAATTTTCTTTTTTCCATCCGATTAGTTTTACCAACTGTAGCAAATAAAAATGGCGTACAAAAAAAGCTACCCGAAGGCAGCTTTTCATTTCAATTAAAGTGAGTTAACATCCACTTTGATACCAGGACCTTGAGTTGTAGTCAAAGTCAAGCTAGTTACGTAAGTACCTTTAGCTGTAGCTGGTTTTGCTTTTTGGATTGTGTCGTTGAAAGCTTTAAAGTTTTCAACCAATTTAGTATCATCGAATGAAACTTTACCGATGATCGCTTGAACGATACCTGCTTTATCAGCACGGTAAGTGATTTTACCACCTTTAGACTCTTCAACTGCTTTCGCAACATCCATTGTTACTGTACCAGTTTTAGGGTTTGGCATCAAGTTACGTGGTCCAAGGACACGTCCAAGACGTCCAACAAGAGCCATCATGTCAGGTGTAGCGATAACTACGTCGAAGTCCAACCAACCATCGTTGATTTTCGCAACAAGGTCATCTTCACCTACGAAGTCTGCACCAGCAGCTTTTGCTTCTTCAGCTTTTGCACCACGTGCAAATACAAGTACGCGAGCTGTTTTACCAGTTCCGTTTGGCAATACCATTGCACCACGGATTTGTTGGTCAGCTTTTTTCACGTCGATGTTCAAGTTGTAAGCAACTTCTACAGTTGCGTCAAATTTTGCAAAGTTAGTTTCTTTTGCAAGAGCTACAGCTTCTTCTACGCTGTAGACTTTTGTGCTGTCGATTTTTTCAAGAGCAGCACGAAGTTGTTTGCTTTTTTTAGCCATTTTATCTTTCTCCTTGTAATGTGGTCATATCGATTTTCATCTCCCACGTCACTCGTCATTTGATCAAGTGTATTGCGGGCAAATAGGATTGTTACAATTAGTCAGTAACAGTGAATCCCATAGAACGAGCAGTACCTTCGATCATACGCATTGCAGACTCAATGTTTGCAGCGTTCAAATCTGGCATCTTAGTTTCAGCGATTTGTTGTACTTGTGCACGAGTTACAGTTGCAACTTTCGTTTTGTTCGGTGTACCTGAACCTTTTTCAACACCTGCAGCTTTTTTCAAAAGAACAGCAGCTGGTGGTGTTTTTGTAACGAAATCGAATGATTTATCTTCATAAACAGTGATAACAACTGGGATGATCATACCAGCTTGATCAGCTGTACGAGCGTTAAACTCTTTAGTGAATCCCATGATGTTGATACCTGCTTGACCAAGCGCTGGACCAACCGGTGGAGCTGGAGTAGCTTTACCAGCAGGGATTTGCAATTTTACAAGTTTTTCGACTTTTTTAGCCATTTCTTAAATCCTCCTTTGTGGTTTTGGCGGTAATTACAGATTTTTACCTCCCACAAGTATGCTTTGTGCATACCTTTCTATTATACACGATTTCTCTTTTTTTGCAAGAAAAAATTAAAATATAGTAAACTTTTTTTTCGTTTTATGATAGAATGAAGCTATGTTAATCAAAGTTGCTTCTGTATTATTTATTTTTTTAACGCTGATTCTGAGCGGCATCATTGTTCACCTCTTTAAACTCCAAAAAAGAGGATGGCGATCTACCGATATTGCCTTTCCTTTATTTGCCTTGGAGTACTACCTGATCTCAGACAGCGCCTTTTACCACAGCCTCTTACCACTATTAGCCTTGAGCCTTTCGCTTTTGGCCTTGGGGCTAACGATTTATTTCTTAAAAAAGAAAAAGTGTTTTTATTATCCTAAATTTATCAAATACTTCTGGCGCGCTGGATTTCTAGTTACCTTCTTGCTCTATCTGATCTTAACCGCTAGTTTGTTTATCTAATGCCAAAAGACAACTCTATCTTTGGAGTTGTTTTTTTATAAATAACCTAGATGATACTGCATAGACTGAAATCATTTTAATTTTAAATTCTCTAATATGTACTGAAACTTTCCGACGTGAGAAAAGTGCTAGAAACACGATTGTTTCTAGCACTCGGGAGTTTTGAAACTTTAGGTTCAAAACTAAGTCATGGAACTTCGTAGAAGTTCGCTGACGTCCGTACTCACCTAAGGAAAGTTTCCAAAATATCTTTTTCTTCAATCTGAGACAACTCTATCTTTAGAGTTGTCTTTTTTTATTTCTTCCGATGAAAGAACCAGCCCACCAACTTCTTGAAAACTTGAATCAAGACGAGAGCTAGAACTGCCATGATGGCACAGATAAGCAGCGTTTGAAGTCTCAAGGGACTCATGTTAAAGAATTTCCCTAGGATACTACTTGAAACCAGGAAGGTTAGGATATTTCCTAGAAGAACCAGTCTCTTGTAGTGATTGAGAGGCTGGGATTCTTGGTAGATGATGGTAAATCCAACGAAGGCCATCAAGCAGATGGCTGCACTTGAGAGTTCTTCCGACCTCATGCCAAATGTCGAAGAGAGCAACACCAAACTAAAGATCAATATAAAATCCGTCAAGGCAGCAGGTAGCGCATTTTTAAAGACCGTTTCGATAAAGCGCCCTTTGATGCGCTCGCTATTGGGCTCAAGCGCTAGGAAGAATCCTGGAATCCCAATCGTAAAACCACTGATCAAAGACATCTGCGACGGCATAATGGGATAGGTAAAGGCTAAAAGCGTCACTGAGATGGCCAACAAAATGGAAAAGATATTCTTGATCAAAAAGAGACTGGCTGATCGTTGAATATTATTGACCACCCGCCGCCCTTCTGCCACGATGGACGGCATCTTCCCAAAGTCAGAATCCAGTAAGACCACTTGCGCCATCTTTTTGGTCGCATCGTTTCCAGATTCCATCGCAATACTACAATCTGCTGTTTTTAAGGCCAGAATATCGTTGACGCCATCTCCAGTCATGGCAACCTTGTGTCCCTTTGCCTGCAAGCCTTCAACAAGGCTTTTCTTTTGCTCTGGGGTCACTCGTCCAAAGACCGTATATTGACTCGCCGCCTGGTGCAAATCTTCTTCCGTCAGTAAGGTTCTGGCATCGATTAGACCCTCTGCTCCTTCAATGCCTGCTTTTTGTGCAATAGCTGAGACCGTAGCTGGGTTGTCCCCTGAAATGACCTTAATGGTCACTCCTTGTTCTTTAAAGTAGGCGAAGGTTTCTTTGGCATTTTTTCTCAAAGGATTGGAGAGAATGATCCAGGCCACCAAGTCTACAGGAGCCTCTAAAGTCTCTCCCAGGTGATCTCCCCGATATTTCCCAAAGGCCAAGACCCGATTACCTGCCTTAGTAGCAGGAGCTATCTCTTGTTCAACCTCAGAGAAGCCCTCTCGTAAAACAAATTCTGGTGCCCCTAATACATAGATCCCAGATTCAAAGGCAATGGCCCCATATTTTTTCTTAGACGTAAAGGGCTGTATTTCAAGAGCTTTCCAAGGATGGCTGACTGGTGTCTTGTGGAATTTACGGATGGCATCCATAGTATCATTTTGATCCGAGCTAGCCTCTACATACTGAGTTAGAGCCTCCAAGTCTTGAGCGTCTTTAACTGGACGAATCTCTGTTACTTCCATACCCGGCTCTGTAATGGTCCCGGTCTTATCGACACAAAGGATATCCACGCGCGATAAGGTCTCAATCCCCTTCATACTATTGAGCAGGACCTTTTCCTTGGCCAATCTGACAGCACCCAGAGCCAGTGCCAAGGTCATCAAGAGATACAAGCCTTCTGGAATCATCCCGATCAAGGCCCCGACTGTTGAAGTCACACTGAGCTTGAGACTATCGCCTAGGCTGATATAGCTACGAAGAAAAAGGAGCGAGCCTAGCGGAATGATAAGGAGACCAATGATCCCCACGATGCGATTGACCGCATGGACCATGTCGGACTCCTCATGAGACTTAACCTGCTTGGCTTCCAGGCTCAATTGGTTGATGTAGGAGTCATTCCCAACTTTTTCTAGTCGCGCTAAACCTTGACCAGCAATCACAAAACTACCTGACATGAGTGCGTCTTGTGCTCCTTTTTTGACCTCATCAGCTTCACCAGTCAATTGCGACTCATCGACTTTTAGATCGCCCTCCAGCAAGACCCCATCCGCATAGATTTGATCTCCAGCTTGAAAGCGAACCAGATCGCCCTCCACCAGCTGATCGATCGGTAGAGCGACTTCTTTTCCTTCGCGAAGAACGATCGCCTCACTCATATGTAAAAATTGCATCTGACGCAAGATCCGTCGAGAGCGGACTTCCTGCACAATTCCTACCAAGGAGTTGACCACAACGACCGGAACAAACAAGAGATTGTTCCAAGACTTCACTGCTACCAGCAAGACCGCTAAGACCAGGAAAATCAGATTAAAGTAGGTAAAGACATTGTCTCGAATGATCTGCCCTACACTTTTTTCTGTCTTAATCGTGACCTTATTTTGCTTGCCCTCTTGGATCTTTTTCGCTACTTCTTCCTGACTGAGTCCTTCTAATCTAACCATTGCTTTCCTCACTCATGTATTTCCAAGGGCAATCCTTCTGGATCGAAGAAAAATGCCATCTTCTTGCCATCAAAATCATCATAGCGAAGACCTGTATTCTCAATACCTAGCTGATCCAATCTAGCTAGATAGGTCTCTACATCGTCCACTTGAAAGGCCAGATGACGCAGTCCCGCATGCTCGGGCAAGGGGAGCTTAGGCCAGTCTGGGGCCGTCGGTTTGATAAAGAGTTCTAAAGTCAGCTGCCCCTGACGGAGATTGATCAAGATATCTCCGCGTTCAGGACGGTCATACTCACTGACAATCGCAAAGCCCAACTGGTCCACATAAAAGTGCAACATGGCGTCGCGATCCCGTCCAATGATGGCAATATGATGAATCGTGTCTAACTTCATCTGGTCCTACTTTCTATTTTCTATAAAAAGAAAAGGGAGTGGGGCATATGCCCTTTTTCCCTATCCTTATGATTGTTGCAATACTTTTCGAGGCTTGGTCCCTTCAGCTGGTCCAATCACACCCGCTGCTTCCAACTCTTCCATGAGGCGAGTCGCCCGGTTAAAACCAACCGATAAGCGGCGCTGGATCATCGAAGCACTGGCTTTTTGGGTCTCGATGACGAGTGCTTTGGCCTCTTCAAAGAGAGGATCACCCTCGTCTGAGCCACCCATACCTCCATCAAAGTCTGACTCCGATACTTCTCCTGGATCAAAGGCATCATCATAATCAGCTTCTGCCTGCTCTTTGACAAAGTTGACAATCCGCTCGACATCGTCATCTGAGATAAAGGATCCCTGTAGACGAATCGGATGATTTTCATCAATCGGTTTAAAGAGCATGTCTCCGCGACCGAGCAATTTCTCTGCTCCATTTTCATCCAAGATGGTCCGTGAGTCGGTCCCAGATGATACCGCAAAAGCGACACGGGAAGGCACATTGGCCTTGATCAAACCTGAGATAACGTCAACCGATGGCCGTTGGGTCGCAAGGATCATGTGGATCCCTGCTGCACGCGCCTTTTGTCCAAGACGAATAATGGCATCTTCCACTTCTTTACTTGCGACCATCATCAAGTCTGCCAACTCATCGACAATGACCACGATCAATGGAAGGGGCACTTGCTTCATCTCAGACTGGGCATTGTACTCCGCAACCTTGGCATTAAAGCCAGCAATATTCCGAGCGCCCACTTTCGAGAAGAGTTCATAACGATTTTCCATCTCATCAACGACCTTCTGCAGGGCCCGACTAGCCTTGCGTGGATTGGTCACCACTGGAATCAAAAGGTGAGGAATATCATTGTAGACAGAAAGCTCCACCATCTTTGGATCGACCATCATAAACTTGACTTCGTCCGGACGGGCCTTCATCAAGATACTCGAAATAATCCCATTAACCGCTACTGACTTACCAGATCCAGTAGAACCCGCTACCAAGAGGTGGGGCATCCGAGCCAAATCAAAGGTCCGAGCTGAACCATCTACGGCCTTCCCAAGAGGAATCTCAAGGAGTTTAGCTGGGTCTGTCTTGGACTGCTCCCACAATTCACGGAAGGAAACGGTCGCAATCTCTGAGTTGGGCACTTCAATCCCGACCAAAGACTTCCCTGGAATCGGCGCTTCAATCCGCACATCCTTGGCAGCTAGAGCCAAGGCCAAATCATCTGCTAGGTTGGAAATGCGGTTGACCCGGACACCAACTGCCGGCTTGACTTCATATTTGGTAACAGATGGACCAATTTCCGCCCGCTCCACTGTCGCCTTGATGTTAAAACTTGCAAAGGTCTCTTCCAAAATGCGGATGTTCTGGCGAACGATGTTTTTCTCTTTGGATTGATTTTTCGGCTTGTCAGGTGCGAAGAGATCAATCGTTGGAAGTTTGTATTGAAGGAGTTCTTTAGGTGTGAAGTCCACCTGAACTTCCTCCCCATCGTCTTCGAATTCTTCGGCTACCGGAAGCTCTTCATATTCTTCAGGCTCTTCCGGCCATTCTTCATCTGGCAGGTAGATTTCTGGTGTTGCTGGTGCAACAATCTCGGCTTCTGGGAAGGACTCTGTAAACGGATCTTCCGCCAATACCTCTCCCGTTTCAGGATCTACAGGGTGCCCTTCCATAGAAAGGGGAGTTGGAAGAACAGCTCTTGCTTCTTCTTGCTCTCTTTCAGCTGCAGCAGCTTCCTCGGCAACTCTTGCTTCTTTTTCAAGGAATTTCTGTTCGCGACGCTCTTTGCGTTTTTCCATAGAGGCATGGAAGGCTTCCGATCCCTTTTCAAACAAATCATAGATGGAGTAAGGACTCATCAAGAGAATCCCCAATCCAATAAAGAGAAGGCCAATAAAATAAGAGCCAATATTTGAAAAGAGGAAGGAAATCGGAGCATAAAGAAGGGCACCGATCATACCACCACCGGCAAAGCTCTCCACCCGCAGATGAATCAGGTCTGCCATGATTCTTGAAAAGGTGACCTTGATCCCATTATTGTCTAAATGAAGGGAGGATACAAAGAAGGCCTGAAACATCAAGAGAAGTCCAGCAAAGAAGCTTAGGAATCCTGAAATAACCCCTTCGTGTTTGTCCAGCCATTTAAAGGCATAAAGGTAGAAAAAGGTCGCTAAAATAGCCAAGTAAGCCAAACTCCCAACAAAGAGTCGGATCAAATTGTAGGCTAAGACCCCTACTGCCCCCAATTTCAAGGCCGCAAAAATTAAGACCAGACTAATCAGAATGGTCGCAATCATGCGATGAATTGCTTTTTTTCTTTCTAATTCTGCTTTGGACAGTCGTCTTGTCGACCGTGTTTTTTTTGATTGATTATTGTTTGCCATAACCTTTATTATATCACAATTCCAAGCCAGTTCTCTAGTAAAATCATTTCCTCAATTTTGCAGTATAAAGTAAAAAACAGCACCAAGTAGGCACTGTTACTTATAGATTTTTCTTTGGGTGACGGTCAATGATGGCTTGATAGTCTTTCAGCGCTTGCTTTCCTTTGTCCGTCAACTGATAACCCCTAATTGTGAACTGCTCCGCCAATTCTTCCTCCGTAAAATGGTCAGCCAAAGCTTGGTTCAAATCGGCCGCTTTCATCTTGGACAAACCCGTGACTCCCTTCATTTTGAGAATGGCTTTTTTCATGGTCGCATTGATATGGTCCAGCGAATCAAAAGCGGATTCGATATAAACATAGCCCTTCTCCACTAAAGTCTTCAAGTGTTCCGACGCATGAATTCCATAAGTATATTCGAAGTACTTAGGAAACCAAGTCTCTGTCGTAAAGGTTCCAAAATGGATCCGCCACAAGAGAATGATATCCCCTGCAAGCAAGCCATCTCGAAGGAGCTCCATATTTCGTTTGGGAACAGGTTTTGAATCTAACAACCAAGCTTCCAAATCTCTTTCAGGCGAAATATAGGGTTTCACCTCGTGATCAGTGTAAAATATTTCCATTACATCTGAAATAGTCGTCATAAGTCTCTCCTATCTATCATTGACTGTATCATAACAAAATAAAAAGAACCTGTCGATCAAGAAAGCTTCCTGATGACAGGTGCCGAATGTAAAATGGATTTCACTCAGATTTTTTATCATTCGGTGTGATAGTATCTAGAACTTGGTTGACTTTTTGTTCTCTTTCCAAGTCATGATCCGTTTGAATCATATCGATTTGATCTTTTAAATTTGTCTGCGGAACTTGTGGTTTGAATGACGAGGAAAATCCTACTCCAATCACCAGTAGACTCGCTCCAAGGACGCAAAGTCTTTTGACATGCCAGGCCATTGGCAAGGGAATTTTTGCTCGAATCCCTGATTTCTTGACCCAATCCGGATGGTCTCGCATGACACGATTAGCTGCCATCAGAGGCATCAGGTAGCCAAAGAGCGCAATAACCGTTGTCAACCCAATAACCCGAAAACGATTCTGATTGGACGGAGAAACATGATTCACTTCCATCAAGACCATTCCCACAATCACTAAAAAAATGACCAGCAATAGTCCCAAAGATCTCCATAAACCTTCTCTACGGTAGCATTTCAATTCATCAAATGACATCTGGTTAAAATTCTTATTCATTCTCCAATAACTCCTTGTGTTTTTTCAGGTATTGTTTGCCATACCATTCTTCCAGCGACTTTCCTTCGAACTCGCGATATTCTTCTGAATATTTATTTCGGTAGTAACCATACAGTGAATGGGGCAAAAGTAATATAAAATACATACCCAAAAATATCACATTCATTAGAAATAGCATACCAATCACTGATACTACACCTACAATATCGGTTCTAACTTCTCCGATTTGTGGAAAAAAGAATTTTAAAACCATCCAAATTGCAACAATTCCTCCAGCAAATCCTGTAACTAATTGAATTTGTTTAGATTGAGAACCATTATCAGTTTGTTTTTCATATAATCGAGTTCGAATTGAAGATATTCTTTTTCGAATAATCATCCCATCAATGATTCCAATTAGAGAATAAATTACAAGTAAACCAGGAATGGTTAAAGTTCTCCCAAAAGCACTAATAAAGAATAAATTAACAAACAATATCATCCATATTATATACAAGTTTCCATTTAGAATGCTAACATATGGAACTTTTGCAGTGTATTGTTTTCTACAATTGACTTTACTTATGGCATACCACAAAAAACCGCACAAGAAAAATAACCAGAATGGTAAAAAATTGATGCCCCAAGTTTTCACAGTCATGCCATTCTGTGGATATGCAATATTTGAATCGGTTATTGCAGATAGTCCAAACAGGAACAAAATCCCCATAAATGAAAATAGTTTTCTCGCAATACTAAATGGCTTTGTGTAGATTTTTCGACTATTTGTGTCCTTGACCATATAATCGATAAAGCCATCATGACGTAAACGACGACTTTCATAAAAATTGGCTTTAAAGATTGATTTCTTCAATTTTTTTGAATCCATTTTTTATTTTTTCCCTCAGACTTCTAGGTATACTTTTTAGCTTACGCCATTTTAACACTTTTTAATGTTTTTCAACTCTGACCGTTCCTTTTTCGTATCCGGAATACATCGGACTGTACCGACTCACGTAAGTACGAATATCATGTGAAGAGTCAGACTGCTCGAAAAGCGACAGAGAACCCCATTGTAAAATTCCATCATATTGCTTTCCATCGACGGTCAACTCGATATCTTCTCGATCAAAAGGATAAGTCTTCTCCTCGCCCTTCTCCTTCACTATCACATGATCTCCATCAATCTTGATCCAGGATTCTTTATTAAGCGAGGCAGTTTTTGTCTCCATATTGTCAACCGACAAATAATAGATTCCATTAATTGGCCGATTGGACTCCACCAAGTTCATGATGATCGCTCCGACAAAAAGAATCGGAAAAATCAACAATAACCATTTCCATTTCTTTTTCCCCTTCTTTTTGGGAAGTTCCGCCTCAGGAAGAGGCAGATCAGCTGTTAGAGTCGCAAGTCTCTCAGACTCCAGCTTTGGATCTAGCATAAGAGCAGATAAAGAGTGATCTTCACTCGCTAACCATTGCTTGGCCATCTGGACAAAATACAGACGCTCATCTTCTTGCGCTATCTCTTCAAATAAAGAAACAGCCAGCTCCATATCTCCCTTTAAATAGGTATTTAATCCTTTAAAATAACGATTTTCTAAGCGTTGAAAAGCCTGTGAACCGGTCACATGATCAAAATAATCATTGGGTTGCTGGTCCACAAGGATGTCATAGATGGCCAGTTGCTTCTGAATAACTTCTTCTTTTTCTGCTTCATTCTTGAAGGGAACATAGGTAAACTTCTTCTGAATATCTTCCTTGCTGATGGTTTTTCCTGAAAGTAGGGAAGATTTTACGAAAATTCCCAAGAGGGATGAACGATCAGTCCTAGCTATGTTTTGATTTTGTAAAAACTCTATTCGATCGATTGCAGATGAGAAATCTCCAATCATGTAGCAATATATTACACTAGCAAGATGGGCAGCTTTTTTGCTTAAACTAAATCTAGCACGACTTCCAGATTGTGCACATTCATACCAAAAATCGATTCCAGTCGAAGCATTTAAAATCTTAAGACATTCTTTTCCAAACCATCTATTCATCAAAACAAAAAGAAGGAATATAAGACCAAGCACTACTAGCAAGGTATTCGAATAAAAGTCTTGATGATCCGGATACAGACTAGATAAATAGAAATGGCCTACAAATAAACTGATAATCCCAATCCAGAGTATTATGACATATTTTTTTCTTAATTTGCTATAACTCATTTAATGATACCTCTTTTAGTGTTATCTCCCATCATACCGAATTTTCCATCTCTACGCAACTTCCTTCTTAATTAGTGATTTAGACCAAAAAGAAATCACCCTCACGGGTGACGAATGCTAAAAAATTAAGGGGAATATTTCTTTTCCAAAATTTTTAAATAATGTGTTTTCTTGAATTGGCCAGATAATGTTAACACAACAAAGAGATACCACATCAAAAAACTTATAAACAATAACAAAAAACTTCCGAAGGTAAGATATAAGATGGATAATCCTAAAGTGATGAGTCCAAAAACAAGAATCAGCAAATAGGTTTTCAATCCATTCGACTTCTGTACTTGAAAATAATGCTCAGGCATATCGTAAGGAATGACATTCACTGTATACGTCTGCCTTCTGTGTTTCAATTGCCATATAGCGATGACAAGCATCAATCCAAACGATAGCACTAGTGGGATGAGTCCATGAAAGGATACTCGATCCGTTAACAGATAAATGCCATAAAAAAGGACGCCACTCGGGGTAAAGATAATGGGAAATGGAACACTTTTTCCGACATAGAGCTTATTCTCTTTAGGATAATAAAATACTGTTTTTTTGAGATTCCCTTGATCTGCACCGAATTCGACCAAATCGCGTAAAGGGAATTGTTGCCGATCCTTCGACGCTAACACAATCTGTTCAAAATCCACTTCCATAGTTTCCTGCTCAAGAGCTTTATTTGCTTCTACCTGGGCTTGAAGATGCTCTTGATAATACTTCAGTAATTCCTTATTTTTCCGTTTGGTACCAAGGAATTTAAGTGTAACTGAACGATCAGAAGTCCCATTGCCTATGACTTTTCCTTCCACATAAATTGGATAATTGGTGATCCCTCGAGACGTATTCTTTTCTCCCAAACGGACCACAATGGTGAATGGGTCTAGGCGATAGCGCTTGAAATTGCGATCGACCACTATTTCTGAGTTCCTAATCTCTATTCTTCCCATCGATGAAAAAGCAATCCAGCCAACTGTCACTAGAAGAAAACAAGCAGCCAATAAGGCTATTAGGTTTTCAAAAAAATTATCTTCAATCAGTAATTGGATGATCGCGATGAGCATCGACACTACTAAAAAGATCAAAAAATACAGTGAACTTCTCGAGTAAATATAAAATTTACGTGGTTGTTTCATTTATGATATTCTTCCTCTATAAAAAATCTATTTCACAACTCTAAAAGCACTTTCCATCATACCGAATTTTCCATCTATACGCAACTTACTTCTTAATTAGTGATTTATCAAATGTTATCGGTCTTGAAACAACCTCAGAAAATAGAGAATCCCGTCCAGATTTGAAAGTATCGCAAAATTAAGGTACAATAGAGAAAGACAATTATGTTGGAAAGGAAGAATATGAAAAAATTAATCGCACTACTATTATTTTCCGGCTTGGCTTTGACAGCTTGTTCGTCTAATAAGACTGACGCTAACTCTTCAAGCTCAAGCAAAGAAAAGACAGAGCAGACAGCAACTTCTAGCTCTAGTGAAAAAGATCAAAAGAAAATTGAACAAGAACAAAAGAAATTAGAACAACTGCGCAAAGATTTTAACGATGCCATGACCAATGAAAATGCTGTCTTCCCACAGCTCTCAAATGAAGTGGCTGAAGACGAAGCGGAGGTTAAAATCACTACGACTGAAGGCGATATCACTGTGAAGCTTTTCCCTAAATATGCGCCCCTTGCAGTTGAAAACTTCTTGACCCACGCAAAAGAAGGCTACTACAATGGCTTGCTTTTCCACCGTGTTATTAACAACTTTATGATCCAAACTGGGGATCCTAAGGGAGATGGTACTGGTGGTGAATCCATCTGGAAGGGCAAAGACAAATCCAAAGATTCAGGTACTGGTTTTGAGAATGAGTATTCTCCATACCTTTACAACCTTCGTGGAGCCCTAGCCATGGCCAATTCTGGTCCAAATACCAATGGTAGTCAATTCTATATCAACCAAAATAAGGAAGATATTTCTAGCAAGCTCCCGACTGACCGCTTCCCAGCTAAGATCATCGATGCTTATAAAAATGGTGGAAATCCAACCCTTGATGGTGGCAACTACACTGTCTTTGGACAAGTCATCGATGGGATGGATGTGGTGGATAAAATTGCATCTGCCGAAACTGATGATAAGGACAAACCAAAAACAGACATCAAGATTGAAAAAATTGAAATCTTAAAAGACTATGATTTCAAGAAATAATGAGAAGAGAACCAAACGGTTCTCTTTTTAAGATATTGATAAATATTTTACATAAAATTAGCTAATAGATTCATTGGTAAATAAAATGAATTCTAATTATTTAAGACATTCATCTACTGAAATTTTCCGCTGTGAGAAAAGTGCCTGAAACAATACAGTTTCAGGCACTCGGAATTATTGAGACCTTAGGCTCAATAATTAGTCATGGAACTTCTTAGAAGTTCGCTGACGTCCGTCCTCACCTAAGGAAAGTTTCTAAGAAGTATGTAACGTCAATCTAAAAAGAGAACCGCACGGTTCTCTTTTTGTGTTTACGTTAATTCATTAAAGTCCCATATTTGGTCCATCCAGCCTTCATAGAAGTCTGGTTCGTGGCAAACCATGAGGATCGATCCCTTGTATTCTTTAAGGGCCCGTTTCAATTCTTCTTTAGCATCCACATCCAAGTGGTTGGTCGGCTCGTCTAGTACCAAGACATTGTTTTCACGGTTCATCAAGAGACAGAAGCGTACCTTGGCTTGCTCCCCACCGGATAGTACCTGAATTTGGCTCTCGATATGCTTGGTCGTCAAGCCACAGCGGGCAAGGGCGGCACGGACCTCTGCTTGGTTGAGAGCCGGAAAGGCATTCCAGACTGCTTCAAGCGGTGTCTGACGATTGCCTCCTTCGACCTCTTGTTCGAAATAGCCAAGTTCTAGGTAATCTCCACGCTCTACTTCTCCAGCGATCGGTGGAATGATTCCCAGCAAGCTCTTCAAGAGGGTGGTTTTTCCAATTCCGTTAGCTCCGATGATGGCTACCTTTTGATTGCGCTCAAACGTTAGGTTCAAAGGTTTGGTCAAAGGACGGTCATACCCAATCTGGAGATCCTTGGCCTGGAAGATAAAGCGTCCCGGAGTACGGGCATTTTTAAAGTCAAAGGAGGGCTTTGGTTTCTCACTTTGCAACTCAATGAGTTCCATCTTGTCCAGCTTCTTCTGACGAGACATAGCCATATTCCGTGTAGCCACACGCGCCTTATTACGGGCTACGAAATCTTTCAAATCAGCAATTTCTTTTTGTTGGCGCTCATAAGCCGCTTCTAATTGCGACTTCTTCATTTCATAGACTTCAAGGAATTGGTAATAGTCTCCTGAATAGCGGGTCAACTGCTGATTTTCCACATGGTAGACGATATTGATCACATCGTTCAAGAATGGAATATCGTGGGAAATGAGGACAAAGGCATTTTCATAATTCTGTAAGTAGCGTTTAAGCCAATCGATGTGCTCTGCATCCAAGTAGTTGGTCGGCTCGTCCAAGAGAAGGATATCTGGTTTTTCAAGGAGCAATTTGGCCAAGAGGACCTTGGTCCGTTGCCCACCTGACAAGGAGGTCACATCCGTGTCCATGCCAAAGTCCATGACCCCAAGAGCACGCGCCACTTCATCGATCTTGGCATCCAAGGTATAAAAATCACGGCTTTCTAGACGCTCTTGGAGTTCTCCAACCTCTTCCATCAAAGCATCGACATCGGCTCCCTCTTCCGCCATGGCCATATAGAGGTCATTGATGCGAGCTTCAGCTGTGAACAACTCATCAAAAGCGGTCCGTAAGACATCGCGAACCGTTTGTCCTTCTTCTAAGACCGAATGCTGGTCCAGATAACCAGCGGTCACATACTTAGACCACTCGACCTTCCCTTCGTCAGGTTGCATCTTACCCGTCACGATGCTCATGAAGGTCGATTTCCCTTCACCATTAGCCCCGACAAGACCGATATGTTCTCCCTTTAGCAAACGGAAGGACACATCCTCAAAAATCGCACGGTCCCCAAAACCGTGACTCAAATTTTTCACTTCTAAAATACTCATGCTTAACTCTCTTTCGTAGATTTCACTCGTATGATTATATCATCTTCAACTCAAAATGAAAAGGGAGTCCAACTCCCTTTAGAATATATAAAAATAAATTATAAGTAAGATAGGTTACGCGATTTTGTCAAGAAATCAAAATAAGTTCTAACTTATGAATTTCATAAAGAATATACCGAAACTTTCCGCCGTGAGAAAAGTGCTAGAAACATTATTGTGTCTAGCACTCGGGAGTTTTGAGACCTTAGGCTCAAAACTAAGTCATGGAACTTCTTTGAAGTTCGCTGACGTCCGTACTCACCTAAGGAAAGCTTCTGGCATACTTTTATTATAGATCTGAAGAAAATCCAACTCCCTTTTCTTTTACAAATCTAAGTCTGCGTATGGTTTCCTGTAGCCCACTTGAACCACTTTTCCGTCTTTGACAAGTAGGGGGCGCTTGATCAGCATACCGTCGCTAGCCAAAAGATCCGCTGCTTCTTTCACTGTCAGTTGATCTACCTTATCTTTCAAACCGAGTTCCCGGTATTTCATCCCGCTGGTATTAAAGAAAGACTTGATCGGTAGACCAGACGCTGCCATCCAGTCTTTCAATTCTTTGCTAGTAGGTGTTTCGGTTACAATATTTTGGCTCTGAAACTCACATTGGAGACCATCCAATTCTGATTTAGCCTTTCGACAAGTCGAACATTTTGGGTATTCAATAAAGGTATACATCGATTTCATTTCTCCTTCCAGGTAATTCCTTCGTGTTGTAAGAGCCAGCGTTTACGATCGAGTCCAGACGCATAGCCTGTCAATTCTCCATTTTTTCCCATCACGCGGTGACAGGGAACTAGGATCGACAAGGGATTGCGCCCAACTGCTTGTCCCACGGCCTGAGCAGAACCACAAGAAAGATCCTGGGCAAGCTGCCCATAGGTCTTGGTCTCACCATAGGGGATCTCTCTCAATAACTGCCACACCCGCTCTTGAAAAGCTGTCCCTTGCGGCGCTAGTGGAAAGCTGATCGCAATTGGGGCCCCAACAAAATAATGGTCCAACCACTCCTTCACCTTCTCATGGTAGGGATGGAACTGCTCCAGCGCCCCAAAAGGATCAGGCGAATCTTCTTTCAAATCATAAAAATCAAGCTCTACAAGGCCTTCCTTACTGACAATGATCGAAAGAAGTCCCATAGGGCCCTCATAGAATTGTTTAAGATAGAGTGTCATTGTAAGCCGCTTCTGCTCTTTGGTCCCATCGGTCCTCTTCTGAGACCACTTGGAACAAACTGGTTTCTGCTTTTCGTTTGATCTTTTGATAAGCCAGACGGACGCCATCAATTGGGACCTTTCCACAATAATGGTAGCCTAATTTTTCAAGCAAATGTTGCATGACCAGATTATCTGGGTGGGTATCGCAACGGAAATCCGGCCCTTTTTCTCCTTCGATTAAACCTTGAAGGAAGGTCTGAGCCACCCCTTTGCCAGCAGCTTCTTTAGCCACAGCAACACGGTGAAACGTGATATACATATAGTTGTCATGCTCCCACTTACCATCATAAATCTCATTATAGGCCGCTTCGTTGCCCTTGTGAACGGCTGCATAGGCGACGATTTCCTGATCTTCAACGGCTACATAGCCACGACTTTCTAGAATATCCTCAAAAATGATCTCTTCATCTGGATAACCATCCTGCCACTGATCGACCTGTCTTTGAGCCAGGCTTTCCTTAGCATCTTGGATGATTTCCATAATTCTCTGGATCTCATTGGGATAAGCCATTCTAATTTCCATCCTGCTTTCAACCTTTCCTACTCTTGATGGTAACGAGCATAGAGCTCACTCTTTTGCAGGCCGTATTGTTTGGCGACCTGTTTGATTGCTTGATTCTTCTTCATCCCCTCTTGGACCAAGGTATCGATCTCTTGGATCAAGTCGACCTCTTCTAGGTCTAACTCTTTTTCTTTGGCTCCTTCGACGATCAAGAGGCACTCCCCTTTGAGGGGATTTTCTTCCAGAAATGCGACTAACTCTGAAATGCTACCGCGAGTATATTCTTCGTAGATCTTGGTTAATTCACGAACCAAGACAACCGGACGATCCCCATAGACAGCCAACATATTCTCTAAGGTCGCCTTCACCCGATGAGGCGACTCATAAAAGATCTGTGTCTCCGGATAGGCCACTTTTTCTTGGAAAAAGGCTTTTTGGTGTCCCTCTTTGCGAGGTAGAAATCCATAAAAAATATGAGGTTGAGGGGCTAGGCCGCTGGCAATCAAGCCAGTAATCCCTGCACTTGGGCCAGGAACAGCTACGACAGGAATCTCGCGTTCAATCGCTGCCTTAACCAAATCATGACCAGGATCAGAGATACTTGGGAGTCCTGCATCTGAGACCTGCGCCAAATCTTTTCCAGATTCTAAATGGGCGATCAGATCTGGAATTTTCTCCTGGGCATTATGCTCATGAAAGCTAGTCTGGGGAGTCCTAATCTCAAAATGCTTGAGCAAGAGGCCTGTATTTCTGGTATCCTCAGCTGCGATCAAGTCCACATCCTTTAAGGTCTGGACCATGCGGTAACTCATATCTTCACGATTGCCGATCGGTGTTGGGACTAGATAAAGGACCCCTGTTTTCTTTTCCCCTTTAAAACTTCGTTGGATCTGCATGCTTACTCCCTAAATAACAACTCGTCACAAAACATACACTCTTCATCGTTCTCACGGCGTTGGCCATAGGAATAGGTGCAAATATGAAAGCCGTCGTTGTAGATTCGTTGCAAATTTTCACGACCATGGTGTTGTGACTTTGCGGATGCGGTCTTCTCAACTTCCCCCAAACGCTCTCTCAATTTATCATTTTCTAAGCGAAGAGCTGTATTTTCTTCGATGACTTGTTTCAAATTTTTCTTGATGGCTTCAACTTCAGCCAAGGTGACCAACAAATTCTGAGAAAAGCCGTCTAAAGCATCAAATAATTCTTTTTTATTCATTCTGACTCCTTAACTTTCTAAGCTCAAAACCATATATTCTAGAGCATTTTGAAAAGAAACATTGGCCTTCCACATGGTGCGAGCAAGACTCAATTTTTCCAGCAGCTGCTGGGATCTGCTCAAGCGCAACTGCTCTTCTAAAGACAACCCCATCAAACGAAAGGCCTGGCTTTGTTTTTCCTTATCATCTGCTAAGCTCACCAATCGGGTCACTTCCAAATAGGCGCTATTTAAATTGGAGTGACAACGTTCGATGAACTGATTACAAACTTTCGCCAACTCAAAAAAAGTAGCATTCTTTTTTTGCTGCTCTGCTTCTTCGAGACTAAAACTAAAACGAGCTACTAAATTCGCCTGTGATTTGATCAAACCTTCTTTTTCTAGCAATTCAGTTAGGTAGGCTTGCTTTTTGGGAAAATGGACCTGCTGGGCCCTACTCTTGATGGTCGGTAAAATCAAGTTTTCATCGGATGTCAACAAGAAGAGATAGATCTCACTCTGGGGCTCTTCCATAACCTTTAAGAGAGAATTCGCTGCATTGGTGTGCATCTTGTCCGCATCTTGGACGATAAAGACCTGCCGACTTCCTTCAAATCCGGATTGAGAAAAGTCTTGAACGAGCGAGCGAATACGATCGGTCTTTATGATCTGGTTGACTGGACGCACGATCTTCACATCTGAGAATTCTTCTTCAGCAATCAAGCGACAGGACCGACATTTGCCACAAGGCCAGACTCCTTGCAAGTCTTCGCAAAACTGACTCTGAGCTAGCAAGAGGGCCATCTCAAAACTGGCAAAAGAGCCTGTAAAGAGATAAGCATGACTGAGCTGTTTATGTTCTAGGATCTGGGTGAAGCGCTCCACCAGTTCTGGCTGGAGCTGTTGGATCTCTTCTAGATTCATTTCAATGTCCCCAAGCGATTTTCTAAAACAGCCAAGACAGCCGCAAAGACTGCTTCAAAGGATTGACTGGCATCGATTTTCACGATGCGCTCTGGTTCTTTGTCATACAAGGCCAAATAACCTTGTCTGACTTTTTGGTGAAGCTCCAAGCCTTCCAAATCCAAACGATTGACTTCCCGCTCTTGGTTTTTCTCAATTCGTGCGAGCCCTTCTTCAACATCCAGATCAAAGTAAAGGGTTAGGTCTGGCTTAAGACCATCTGTCGCGAATTGATTGAGCCACTCGATGTCTTCCACACTCAGACCGCGACCATACCCTTGATAAGCCACCGAGCTGTCAATAAAGCGGTCCATCAAGACAACCTTCCCAGCTGCAAGGGCTGGCAAGACACGTTCCACCAAATGCTGCCGGCGACTAGCAATATAGAGCAACAACTCGGTCTTGGCATCCATACTAGTATGGTCTGGATCCAAAATGACTTGGCGGATTTTTTCTGCAATGTCGACACCACCTGGTTCACGGGTTGTAATAAAAGGAATTCCTTTTTCTTCAAGTAGAGGCAAAATGGCTTCTAGGACCGATGATTTTCCCGCTCCTTCTGGACCTTCAAATGAAATTAATGTACCGTTTACCATAGTATCCTCTTTCTGTTTTTCTTCTTTTTATTTTACCAAAAATAAGGGTAAAAATCTTGTATTTTAGGAGAGAAAATTTTTCAAAGTCATTTTCATTTTTTCACTTTTTTGTTACAATATTCTTATAAAGTTTTAGGAGACAACCTATCATGTTTAAATTTAAAGATATTCTGGCTATCATTTTTGGGGCCGGCATTTTTTCGTTTGGGATCTATTTTTTAGTCATTCCCTTTCACTTCTATGAAGGAGGAGCAACAGGGATTACCTTGATTACCTATTACCTCTTCAAAATTCCTGTATCCCTCATGAACTTGCTGATCAATATCCCTCTCTTTGTTCTCGCTTGGAAGCTGCTGGGCAAGAAATCTCTTTATCTGAGCTTACTGGGGACTTTCTCGGTTTCGGCTTGGATGGCTATTTTTGAAGCCATGCCCCTCAGCCACCGCTACCATCACTTCATCTTTGACGCCTTTAAAGGAGATATTCTGCTTGCCTGTATTGCCTCAGGGGTTGTGCTTGGTTTGGGGCTAGGGATCATCTTCAATGCTGGAGGAACCACTGGAGGAACAGATATCCTCGCTCGCATCTTTAATAAATACACTTCCCTCAGTATGGGAAAACTCATGTTGATTGTAGATGCCATTGTTCTGACAACTGTTGTCGTAGTCTTCCAAGATGTCCGTACCGCCATGTATACTCTCTTCTTCATCCTGATTGACACCCTTGTGATCGACTTGATTGGAGAAGGTGGTTTCGCTGGAAAAGGCTTCCTCATCGTTACATCTAAACCAGAAGAAATTGCCCAAAAGGTATCTGACGATCTGGGTCGCGGGATTACCTTTATCCGTGGGATGGGCTATTACAGCCGTAAGGACCTGGATATCGTTTACTGTGTCGTTTCGCGGAATGAGATGAAACAAATGAAAGACATCATCAATCGTATTGATCCATTCGCCTTTATCACTATTTCCGAAGCCCATGAAATTCTCGGCGAAGGCTTCACTTTAGATAAAGAAAAACAACCCATTACCCGTTAATAGAAAAATCAGACTGGATTGTCATCCAGCCTGATTTTTTATTAAATAGCTTTTGCGGTTGTTCGAATGATTTCATCGACTTTCAAACCGTTGGCTTCAAATTTAGTACGGATCCCTTCTAGATCTGTCACCCCATCAATTTGAACTTCGATAACCACACGGTCGTCTTTGGTTGGGATATTGACTGTATTTGCGATGTTATATCCTTCTTCTACAATCAAGTGAATGATTTGTTCTAGAACGCCAACCTTATCTTCTGTCACAAAGCGAACACGAACTCCTTCTTCTCCATAACCGGATACTTCAAGAAAGGCACGGAAAATATCACGGTCTGTGATGACACCGGATACTTGGTCATTGTCCACGACTGGAAGAATTCCCACCTTGTTCTTATACATGAGATAGGTCGCATCTTCTAAGCTAGCAAATTTAGAGACGGTAATGACATTGCGAAGCATGACATCTTTGACCTTGGTCTTGTTCAACAGATAGTTCATCTCGAAAATAGACAAGCTTGTTGCTTTAGATGGACTTGCTTCTGCAATCGTACCTTCTGTCACCAAACCAACCAATTTATCGTTTTCAATGACTGGCAAACGGTGCAAACCTTGTTCGCGCATCAAATCTGCCGCGTGGGCAATTGTAGTATCTGGACTAATGTAAACCACTTTACGTGTCATAAAATCTTTAACAGCCATAACAAGTTCTCCTATGCTTTTATTAGTTTTATTATACTTGATTTTAAGAATGATTTCAAACGCTTTCAGCAGTTTTCTCTTGTTTTCAAAATTTAGAAAAATCAAACACACGTACCTTTTTATGCAACATTTAATCTTGTAAACTAATCTTAGTCACTAGTAACCGATTTATTAGAAGATAAGGAAAGTACAAATACCACAATGGATAATAATAAGAATATACCCCAGGCAAACTGAGAGTTCCACATAGATAAACTTGTAAATAAAATAGTTGCTATTGGCATTGATAATACTGATATAACCTTAAAAAAACTACTAGTTTGTGCAAGAATATCCGGTGGAAGTTTTGCCATTAAGAGACTATTTAATTTGGGATTTACCTTACTACTAAGATACATCATGAATGCCAACACACTAAAGGAAATAATTTCCAAACCATTTATCCAACCACATATTCCTATGACTATTAATAATCCACTATCTATTTGAAGTATTTTAATAAGTGATAGTTTAGAAAAATAATCATTAGGGGTCATTCCACCAATTAGGGCTGAAACAAATAATATTGTTTGAAGTAAAAATACCGACTGAGCAAAAGATAAACCAAAAGGAGTTATTTCTGTAAATTTCAGATTGTACATTATTAAAATAGCACTGCCTAACGAATTTAATCCTAAAATTGAAAAAATCATTAGACCAAAACGTACTTTCTCTTGATATTTAAATATACTTTTACTATTTTTGTAAAGGTTCTTAAGTTGTGAGATAAACCCATTTTCTGGTGAATAATTAACTTCTGGATGTGTCAATTGTCTTTGGATTTTAAGCAATACCATCGATGATAATAAGAAACTTATAGCATTTATCGTAGCTAAAAAGAAGAAATTATTATGAGAAATCGTTAGTAACCAAACTCCCAAAGTTTGACCAGAAATCAAAGTTATTTGACTAATTACTTGATCAAAAGAGTACGCTTCCATCAGCTCTTCTTCGGGAATGTGGGACTGAAACATGGGTAATACTAAGCCTCTTCTGTACTCTGCAATACAATCTGATAGGATGTTAATGAAACATACAATCGAGAAAACTAGCCATGAATTTTCTTTCGATAAGAACGCAACCATAATAAATAATACTGCTTGTATATATCCTAATAATAGCAACCACAATTTCTTATTCTTTGTTTTGTCAGCCTGCATTGCAATAAAAAGAGCACAAATCGTTGGAATATATTGTATAAAACTTGCTACACCAACCGCCAATTTACTATTCGCCATACTTGCTGCAAAAACTACAAAAACAAGATTATAAATAGTTGATCCTAAATCATCGAAGAAACTAGACAAGACCAGATTCCTAAAAAAAATATTTCTTAAAAAAACTTTCATCTGCTATACCTTTCTAGTAGAAACTTGATGTACATAACTTCATTCAAATAAAAAAATATTTTTAAGTTTTTCAGAATTACTTTTTCTTTTATATGAATTAACGAAATATCGAAGTATTTAATTGTTATATCTAAATATAGTTTACTACTAAATTTTAAATATTTAACAGAGTTTCAAATATGAAATATCCTATCTCATACATCTGATCTTTTGCCTAATTTATATGTATCCCAAACTGGTCCAATTTTACCTCTAAAATATTAATCAGTTGACTATCACCAACAACTCGAAGAGACTCTATAAATTGTTTAATTTCCTTTTTAGAATTTTTTGACTTTAAGTAACCATTTACTAATTTTAAAAATTTCAACAACATGATTTCTAGCATATCATATGGGAAAAGAAGCTTTTCTAGCTCGAGTATAAACAATGGAACTTGAGTATCAATTTTTCTTAAAATTAATTCGCCAATTAAATTTATGTACGTTAATTTTAAAGAACTTAAATTGTGTTTAAGAAAATTATAATCTTTAGTCCTTTCCGCAAGCTGATCTCCAAAAAATAATAAATCTTCATCAGAAATTAAAGTCATTGTATTTCCAAATACATATAATTCAAACCATGTCCAAGATTCAATTGAAAATAGATAATCTACCAATACTTTTCTATCTTCTATATTTATTTCATAGTTTTGATCTAATGAATGAATCGCATTTTCAATAATAAACGACTGAATTCTTTGATATTGATCCGTCTCTTCACTCTGTAATACTTCGGTTAATAGATACTCTAATCCTTTAATATCCTGTTTCAAAAATAAAGTGGATATCTTCTTACCTAAAATAATATCTTTAGGTAATTCATAATTATTTAATTTATGGCCAAACTCTTCAAAAGTCATGTGAATTGATTCTATCGCTATTAATAATTTATCAGCACTTAACATTGTTTGCCCATTCTCAAATTTAGACAATTGTGCTATGCTTAATCCTTTTCTAGCAACATCCTTTTGTTTTAAGCCTCTGGCGATTCTTAGTTCCTTATATAATTCACCCAATTGAATTTTTCGATCTATATGCATAACTTATTATCCATTTCAGTCATTAGTAATTACGTTTATTTTACCAAATTAATAAAGGAAATTATATATTTTAAATTATTTTACTAAGAAAAAATCTCAGCCAGTACAAATGAAAAAAGAAAGGCCTTCAGGACCTTTCTTTCGAACATATTCAAACTGTTTTTCCTATAAAATTAGATTAATGTTTCTTCATAATAGAAATTATGCTATTTTTGAATCATTAGGAGTATATAGAAACTTTCCGCCGTGAGAAAAGTGCTTGAAACAAGATTATTTCAAGCACTCGGGAGTTTTGAGACCTTAGGCTCAAAACTAAGTCATGGAACTTCGTAGAAGTTCGCTGACGTCCGTACTCACCTAAGGAAAGTTTCTAAATTATCTTTGTCATCAATCCGAAGAAAGGTCTTCAAGACCTTTCTTTTTAACATTCTAGTGAACTTTAGAAATCTTATCCACCAAGGTAGGCCTTGCGGACTTCTTCTGAGGCTAAGAGTTCTTTTCCTGTTCCGGAAAGAACGACTTTCCCTGTTTCCAAAACATAACCGCGGTCTGCGATAGCAAGAGCCTTGTTGGCATTTTGCTCGATCAAGAGAACCGTTGTCCCTTGTTTTTGGATATCTTGGATGATATCAAAGATTTCTTGGATAAAGATTGGAGCCAATCCCATAGAAGGTTCATCCAGAAGCAAGAGTTTTGGCGTCGACATAAGTGCACGACCCATTGCTAGCATTTGTTGTTCCCCACCAGATAGGGTTGCTGCATCTTGGTTCTTCCGTTCTTCCAAACGTGGGAAACGGGAGAAAACTTTCTTCAAGTTAGCTTGATTTTCTTCTCGATCTTTCTTCAAGAAAGCTCCCATCTCCAAGTTTTCCATAACAGTTAAGCCCGGAAAGACATGACGACCTTCTGGAACTTGAGAGAGTCCTGCTGCTACAATCTTTTGAGCCGGAACCTTTTGAATTTCCTGACCTAAAAACTCGATTTTCCCAGCACTTGGACGCACCAAACCTGAAATGGTACGAAGAATAGATGTTTTCCCAGCACCGTTAGCACCGATAAGAGAGACAACTTCCCCTTCGTTTACCTCGAAACTGACATCACGGACAGCCTGGATCATGCCATAGTGTACAGAAAGATTTTCAACTTTTAACATAGACATTAGGCTTCACCTCCTAGATAGGCTTCGATTACGCGTTTGTTGGTCTTGATTTCATCTGGCGTACCATGGGCAATCAAGCGACCGTATTCCAATACATAAATCCGTTCCGTTACTTCCATAACCAAGCTCATATCGTGCTCAATCAGCATGATCGTAATATTAAATTCTTTTTGAATGCGACGAATCAATTGGGTCAATTCTGCTGTTTCTTGAGGGTTCATCCCTGCAGCAGGTTCATCCAAGAAGAGGATTTTTGGCTCTGTCGCAAGGGCACGAACGATCTCCAAGTGACGTTGTTGTCCGTAAGCTAAGTTTTTGGCCAAGGTATCTGCTTCTTTTTCCAAACCAAAAATCGCTAACAATTCAAGAGCTTTCGCTTTCAAAGCTTCTTCATTCTTGTAATAGCTTGGCAAGCGAAAAAGACTCGCAAAGACATGTGGTTTGTGGTGATTGGCAAAGGCAATCAAAACATTGTCCAAAACGCTCAAATCTTTAAAGAGACGAATATTTTGGAAAGTACGTCCCAGACCACCTGCAGCGATTTTATAAGGTGCTTTACCATTTAGTAGCTGACCATCTAAGGTAATGGTCCCTTCACTTGGTTCATATACCCCTGTTAGGAGGTTGAAGAGGGTTGTTTTCCCGGCACCGTTGGGTCCGATCAAACCAACCAATTCCCCTTCATTGAGTTCCATGGTCACATCCCCAACGGCTGTCAAACCACCAAAGTTTTTTGTTAAATTTTTTACTTCAAGAAGTGCCATTAGTTAGCCTCCTTTTTTGAGAGTAGTTTTTTCAAGCTGAATTCCCATGTTCCAAGAAGACCACCTGGACGGAAGATCATCACGAGAATCAAAGCCAATGAGTAAATGATCATACGGACACTTGAGAAGTCTTGAAGCACCATATTCAAGATACCCAAGACGATGGCTGCTACAACTGTTCCTGACATTGATCCCAAACCACCAAACACGACAATGATCAAGACATTAATGGTATTGGTGAAAGAGTAATCTTTAGGAACAACAGAGCCGATAAAGCCAGCTTGGAGAGATCCAGCAATCGCCGCTGTGATCGCACCAAATACAAAGGCGATGACTTTGACTTTGGTCGTATTGATCCCAACAGATTCTGCTGCGATTTCATCTTCACGGACAGAAAGGGTAGAGCGCCCAATTGGACTGCGTAAGAAGTTAATCGTAAAGATCGTTGTAATGACAACAAAGAGGTAAACCAATTGCCAAGTTGTAAAGGCTGGCAAACCAAGGATACCAGCAGCACCATTTGTTAGAGTACCACCATTGACGATCAAGATCCGGATGATTTCAGAAACCCCAAGTGTCGCAATTGCGAGGTAGTCCCCTTTCAAACGAAGGGTTGGAACCCCAACGATCAAGGCAACGACACCAGCAATCAAAGCACCTAAAACCATCGCACCAAAGAAAGCCCCATAGGTTGGTGATTTGGAACCAAGAATGGCTGCAGAGTAAGCACCAATCGCCATAAATCCGGCATGGCCGAGTGAGAATTGACCTGAGAAACCAACAATGAGGTTCAAGCCAACTGCAAGGATAATATTAATTCCAATTTGTTCTAAAATTTGGATATAGAAGAGGTTGAGCACACCCGCTGCAACCAAGACTTGGATCAAGGCAAAACCTGCGACCAAAAGACCAAGCCAGACTAAATTCACTTTTAAATTTTGTTTCATGGCTTACACCTTCTCTTTCACATTTTTACCGAGGATACCTGCTGGACGGATGAGCAAGATCACAATCAAGATGGCATACACAATGGCATCACGGAAGTCTGAAAGACCGATCGCTGTAGCGAAGGTTTCCAACAAACCGATAACAAATCCACCTAGGGCAGCACCTGGAATGATTCCGATTCCTCCAAGAACGGCTGCGACAAAGGCTTTGATCCCTGGTGTCATCCCCATCAAAGGCTCGATCGAGTTGTAATACAAACCAATCAAGACACCACCAGCACCTGCCAAGGCTGATCCCAAAGCAAAGGTAAAGCTGATCGTACGGTTTACGTTAATCCCCATCAATTGAGCGGCATCACTATCAACAGATACAGCCCGCATGGCTTTCCCCATCTTTGTCTTTTGAATAATAAATTGAAGAGCGACCATCAAGAAAACTGACACTCCCAAGATCATCAACTGAATATTGGAGATTGAAATAGGACCGAAGTTGTAACGAACCGTTTTAATCACTTGCGGGAAGGAACGGGTATTGGCACCGACGAAGAAGACCATCCCATATTCGAGCAAGAAGGAAACCCCGATGGCTGTGATCAAGGCTGCAATCCGAGTCGAATGACGAAGCGGACGATAAGCCAGGTATTCAATTACAACCCCTAAAATAGCTGTCCCAACCATGGCTAGGAGCAAAGCGACAAAGAAGTTCACTTTCAATGAATTTAATAAGAAATATCCCATAAAGGCACCTACCATGTAGATATCCCCATGGGCAAAGTTGATCAATTTGATAATTCCATACACCATGGTATAACCAAGGGCCAAGAGTGCATAGACACTTCCCAAGATTAGACCGTTCACTAATTGCTGGAGCATTTGAACCATCCTTTCTAACAATAAAGAGCGAGGCCAGGAATTTTCATTCTCCCAGCCTCTTGTACAAACAACAAATGATAATTATGGTTTAACAGACTCAACTGATTTGACTTTACCATCTTTCAAGCCAATCATAAGAGCTGATTTAACCGGGTTGTGGTTCTTGTCAATTGACATTGTACCAGTCACACCTTCCAAGTCTTTCAACTTCGCAAGGTTATCTTTCAATTCGACAGAGTTCTTAGCACCTTTAGATGCTTCTGCAACCATGTAAACTGAATCATAAGCCAAAGCTGCGAACATTGAAGGTTCTTCATTGTATTTCGCTTTGTATGCTTCTACGAATTTCTTGGCTTTATCAGTCATTTCACCTTCAGTAGAGAATCCAGCTACGTAGTAGATATCTGTAGCTGCAGCAGGTGTTGCTTGTTCAACAAATTTAGCATCGCTAAATCCATCCCCACCAATGATTGGTTGTTTGATTCCCATACCACGCGCTTGGTTTACGATCTTACCAGTTTCTGTGTAGTAACCTGGAAGAACAATCGCATCGAAGTCTTTATCTTTGATTTTTGTAAGGGCAGCTTGGAAGTCTGTATCCTTAGATTGGAATGTTTCTGTTGCTACGATTTCACCTTTATAAGATTTCTTGAAGGCTTCAGCAATCCCTTTCGCATAGTCAGATGAGTTATCGTAGTAGAGAACGACTTTTTTCGCTTTCAAGTTATCAGTTGTGTATTTGGCAATGATTTTTCCTTGGAAACTATCGATGAAGGTTGCACGGAAAAGGTAATCTTGACCTTTTGTCAAATCATCTTGAGTTGCTGATGGTGTAACCAATGGCACACCTGCTTTACCAGCATTGGCAACCGCTGCTGCAGTAGCACCTGAAGTCGCAGGTCCTACAAGAGCGTTCACTTTTGATTGAGTGACAAGGTTTGTAGTGACTGTAGCTGCTTCAGCTGTTTCAGATTTGTTATCTTTATCTGTGACAACAATCTTCTTACCGTCAGCTCCACCCTTAGCGTTGATTTCATCAACGGCCAATTGAGCACCTTTTTGTTCAGCGCTACCGTAGGCTGCTACTTCACCAGTTTTTTCAAAGTTAAAACCGACTTTTAGTTCTTTGCCGATTTCGTTACCAGTTGTGTTTGAACCTGAAGTAGAAACTTCACCACAAGCAGCAAGAAGAGCGACACTTGCAATGGTTAAAAATGAAAGAGCAAATTTTTTCTTCATTTGTAATGATCTCCTTAAATGAATCTTAAAATAAATACATTAAGAATATACCGAATTATCTGACAATTGTCAATAAAAAAAACGCAATCCATCAAATGATTGCGTTTTCTAACCTTCTGTGACCACAGATGGGGTCTCCAATCGTTGCAAACTCCCCACAAAATCTGTATCTAAATCTTTGAGATGGCAAGGCAAGACTTTTTTGACATAACGTTCTTTCTTTAAGTCTTCCATGACTTGATCGGCCTTGTCGCTGTCCACATACAATTGGACATAACGGCATTTCTTAGAATGGTACAAGACATCTCCGACAGATTGTAATTTTTTCCCGTCTCGATTGTAATACAATTTAACAATTAAGCCTGTTCTTTCTTGTTTCTCAAACATGGTCAATCCCTTTCTCGTTCTGTTACTAGTATATCAAATTTCAAGAAAAAGAACTACTCTTTTATGAGAGCAAAAAAGAGAGTGGGACAGAAATCGGTAATTCGTTAAAATTCGATTTCGTCGTCCCACCTCCGCACAGTTGAGTAGGGCTGTAAAAGCTGATGAAATCAGCGTAGTAGAGCCCACTCAACCACTGCGTTTTGCTCGACAATCCAAAAATAATTGAGAGGCTAGGACTTTTGTCCCAGCCTCTTGACGGGCCTTCCCACAGGATGGTTTAACCCAATTTATTATTGGCCATGATTTCATCAATAAAGCCATATTCAAGTGTTTCTTGTGCGCTCATCCAATTGTCACGCTCCGCATCAGCATGCACTTTTTCAATGGATTGACCTGAATTTTCCGCAAGGATTTTTTCCAAGTTGTTCCGTGTTTTGAGTAAGTGTTCTGCTGCAATCGCCATATCGGTTTGTTGGGTACCACCACCAGTACCACCCATTGGTTGGTGAATCATGTACTCGGCGTTTGGCAACATGAAGCGTTTGCCCTTCGCACCGCTTGAAGCGATAATAGTTCCCATAGAAGCTGCCATCCCCATAACAATGGTTTGGACATCTGACTTGATAAAGTTCATAGTATCTACAATGGCAAGACCTGCTGAGACAGAGCCACCTGGGGTATTGATATACATATAGATATCTTTTGTATTATCTTGGGCATCCAAGAAGAGCAATTGAGCGATAATGGAGTTAGCCATTTGGTCCTCAACTGGTCCTGTTACCATGATAATTCGATCTTTTAACAGACGGGAATAAATATCGTAAGAACGTTCTCCTCGACTGGTTTGTTCAATAACTACTGGAATCATCTATTCTTCTCCTTTAGTATCCATTCATTCTCACGATTCGTGAGGTTCAAAGTATATGTGCTATTATAAACCAATGGTCAAAAAAGGTCAAATCTTAAGCACCTTTCGGACGAATCATGAATGGTTTCTTATTTGGTACCGAATAAACGGTCACCTGCATCTCCAAGACCAGGAACAATGTAGCCATGTTCATTCAAATGATCATCGAGGGCTGCTGTAAAGATATCAACATCTGGGTGAGCTTCTTGAAGAGCTTTCACCCCTTCTGGCGCTGATACTAGACAGACAAATTTGATATGGCTAGCGCCACGTTTTTTCAAGGAATCAATAGCTAGAATAGCGGATCCACCCGTAGCAAGCATTGGGTCTACTACAAAGATACGACGTTGATCAATATCTTCTGGCAATTTCACCAAGTATTCAACTGGTTTCAAGGTTTCTTCATCACGGTACATCCCGATATGGCCAACCTTAGCAGCTGGTACCAAACTCAAGAGACCATCAACCATCCCAATCCCTGCACGAAGAATTGGGACAATAGCCAACTTCTTCCCTGCGATTTGTTTTTGAACGGTTTTGGTAATAGGAGTTTCAATTTCAACATCCTCAAGAGGCAATTCACGCAATACTTCGTAGCCCATCAACATAGCAATCTCATCTACCAATTCACGAAAGGCCTTCGTAGAGGTATCTGTACGACGAAGAATAGACAATTTGTGTTGAATCAGTGGATGTGTAATAACTTCTAATTTTCCCATTTTGAGATCCTTCTTTCTAAGCTGTTATTATTCAAAAAAGAGCTATGATAAAAGTGGAGTCAAGCTCTACTCTTTCTTTCAGTCCCTCTTTGATACTCACAGCACATGGAAATCTTCATTTCCAACTTTACATTCTTCTTATTATACCAAATTTTACCAAAAAAAGAGAGCCCTTACACTTAATTTTTTAAGTTCGGACTCACTCTTTCTATCAATCAATTACAACCATTCTTTGTACTTCTTAATATAGATACGTTTGACAACCGTCACACTCAGCATATAAAGGACGATAATCGCAAACAATAGAACAAAGTACAATCCATTTAGTTGGCTCAACTTCAAGATAGAAGCCAAAGGACTATATGGAAGGGAGGTTACAAAGAAGGCTGCTGCTAGAGTCGTCACCACGACTGAGAAGGCTGGACGACTTTGGATAAATGGCAGTTTTGGTGAACGCAACATATGGATAACCATGGTTTGAGACCACATGGATTCGATAAACCATCCAGTTTGGAACACCATGATAAAGGCTGCTGCATCTGCTGCTCCATGGTTGTAGCCATGACCTAAAATCATAGGAACAACAAGGAAGTAAAGAAGCATGTAGGTAATAATATCAAATACAGATGAAATGGGACCAATCCAGGCCATAAAACGCATGATAGAGTTTGCTTCCCAGATACGAGGTTTCTTGAGGAATTCCTTGTCGACATTGTCAAAAGGAAGGGCGATACAAGAAAGATCATAGATAAGATTGAGCACAATCAAATGAACGGGAGCCATTGGAAGGAAAGGCAAAAAGATGCTGGCGAAGAGCAGAGAAAAGATGTTCCCGAAGTTAGAAGAAACCGTCATCTTGATGTACTTAGTCATATTGGCATAGACCTTGCGGCCTTCGACCAAACCTTTTTCAAGGACCATCAAGTCCTTATCCAACAGGATGACATCTGCCGTTTCTTTGGCAATATCAACAGCAGTATCCACAGAGATCCCAACGTCTGACACCTTCATGGATGGAGCATCGTTAATCCCATCTCCCATGTACCCCACCTTGTGGCCATTGTTCTTAAGGCTAAGAATGATCCGTGCTTTTTGATCGGGCGATAATTTAGCAAAGACTGTTGTTGTTTCCACAACTTGCGCTAACTCTTGGTCTGTCATCGTATCGATTTCGCTTCCCAAAAGTATCCGCTCGACATCTAGTCCTACTTTTTCACAGACAGCTTGGGTGACCTTATCATTGTCGCCAGTTAAGATCTTAGTGGTAACCCCATATTCTGCAAGAGCTTTGATCGCTGGAGCTGCAGAAGGTTTTGGTGGATCAAGAAAGGCCAGGTAACCGGTTAGGATCATGTCTCCTTCATCTTCAACACTAAAGATTTCATTTTCGTCCAAGTCGGTTTTGTAGCTGACGCCCAAAACACGAAGACCTTGTTCATTTAATTGAGCGACCTCAGCGAGGACCTCTTGACGGACCTCGTCTGTTAATCGTTTGATATCACCCTTGTACTCAACATAAGTCGATACAGAAAGCATTTCTTCCAAGGCACCCTTGGTCACCATGCTGACCACACCGTCTTCGTCTTTAACAATGACACTCATGCGACGACGTTCAAAATCAAAGGGCAATTCATCTATCTTATGGAAGGTTTGATCTAGATCTCGGACGATCTCATGTTTCTTGGCTTCTTTATGGGTTCGATTGATAATCGCCCGGTCCATCAAATTTTTTAGCCCAGTTTGGAAATAGGAATTCAAATAAGCCCGGCGAAGGACTGATAGATCCAAATCGCCATGGATATCAAGCGGATACTCCAAAACGATTTCATCTTGGGTCAAGGTTCCTGTCTTATCTGTACACAAAATATCGATAGCCCCAAGGTCTTGGATCGCATTGAGTTTTTTGATGACGACTTTTTCCTTGGCCATGATGATGGAGCCTTTGGCAAGACTCGCCGTAATAATCATCGGCAACATTTCAGGAGTCAAACCAACCCCAACGCTGAGGGCAAAGACGCCTGCTTCTAACCAGTCACCGTCTGTGAGGCCATTGATCACAAAGACAACGGGCACCATGACTAACATGAGCCGAATCAAGAGCCAAGAGATGGTATTCATTTCTCTCTCAAATGAAGTTGGTTCGTCATAGGTGTTGATGGTTTGCTCAATGGCGCCCATCATGGTTTCATCTCCCACGACCAAGACCAAGGCTGTCGCCCGGCCGGAGATGACATTGGTCCCCATGAAGGCCAAGCTTTCACTCTCCAAGAGACTATCTAAATTTTGACTGTCGGCTTTTCTGAGACAAACCTTTTCAACAGCATCACTTTCCCCTGTGAGGCCAGATTGTTGGACAAAAAAGTCACGAGAATCAATCAAGACCACATCTGCTGGGATCATATCGCCGGCACTCAGTTTGATCACATCTCCGACAACGATTTCATCGATCGGAATTTCTTGTTCGGATCCATCACGCAGAACGGTCGCTGTATTGACAATCATACGTGATAAGTTGCTGGCAGCTTTGTCGCTTCGCAATTCTTGAATGAAGCGGATCCCACCAGAAATCAAGACCAAGGTCACAATGATGATGGAGGTCGTTGGGTCCTGCTCACCTGGCTTCGCTAGCCAGACATTGGTGATGAAGGAAACCAGCGCAATGACCAACAAAATCACCGTAAAAGGATTGATGATCGATTCGTAGATCTTTTTGATCATAGAATCTTCTTGACCTTTTGTGATGACATTTTCGCCATAGGTATCGCGGTTTTCTTCTACTTGATCGTCAACTAGACCAAGGGCACTGGTTTTGTAGGTGGCAAAGGTGGTTTCAAGTGGTTCTTGAAGAGCAGTAATGAATCTTTCTTTATTTGTTTGCATTGGTATCTCCTTTTTCAATCAGGAGCCAATCACTTTTGGAGTCCCTACGACACAAATCAGCGATTGGCTGGCTCGGTGCGGCTCGGGATGATCGTCGATTTGTATCATAGCTCTCTCCTTTCACTTTTCTTGGTAAGGCATAAAAAAGAGTCCTACCCTCGATCGGTAGGACTCATGAAACTCATCATTTATTTTTTAATCAAAACTCTTAAAAAATTGACCGTTCAAGCTTTAGCTCCGCAAGGCAATGAAATGAGCTTAGTCTTGACCTTTGCGATCAGGACTGTTGACCAACGAGTAGTGTCTCCACTGCTTTGCGGTAGTCATCCGTATCCTTGTGGTAGCCTCACCTACCGTATTTCGAGTTTATTTTACTCCTTCACTTACAGAAAGTCAACACTTATTTGTGAAAAGTATCAACTAAACGTTTGGTAATTTCTTCAATAAGAGAGAAAGGAGCCGCTACATTAAGGCGGGCGTGCAAGGTTCCTTCTTTTCCGAAATCTGTTCCACGGTTCAAAATCAATTTGGCTTGGTCATGGATTCTAGCATGTAGCTCATCATCGGTATAAGGATAGGCTGAAAAGTCCAACCAAAGAAGATAGGTTCCTTGGGGCTTCATGACTCGGATATTGGTCTTTTCCTGCAATTCATCTACAACATAGTCAATGTGTTTTTCAAAGACTTGCTTGAGCTCTGTCAACCAAGGTTTGCCATGGCGATAAGCTGCTTCTGTAGCAATATAGCCCAAGCCTGAGATTTCATGTTGGTTATTGGCCAATTGCCGTTGTTTAAAAGCTGTGCGAAGCTTTGGATTTTCAATAACCACATAAGAATTTTTTGTTCCTGCAATATTGAAAGTCTTGGTCGCACTGGTTAAGATCAAGCTAAAGTCTTTAAAGCTTGGGTCAACTGTGTTAAAGCTGGTATGACGGTGGCCAAACAAGGCCAAATCTTGGTGGATCTCATCTGAAACGAGTAGGACCCCATGTTTATGGCAGAGGTGACCGATTTTTTCCAAGACCTCACGATCCCATACACGGCCTCCAGGATTGTGCGGATTGCACAAAACATAGAGTTTAACCTCTTGCTCCACAATATCTTTTTCCAACTGATCAAAATCAATTTGAAAAAGTCCGTCTTTTTCGATCAACGAATTTTCGATCAATTTTCGACGATTGAGCTTAACGCTTCGTGCAAACGGAGGATAGACTGGTGTATTGATTAAGACAGCATCCCCTTCCTTGGTGAAGGCTTGAATGGCTGTTGAAATAGCTGGCACAACACCCTCGATAAAGACGATCGCTTCCTTGTCAAAGGAATAGCCGTGCTCATTTTTTTCCCAATCAAGGATAGACTGGTAGAGGCTATCTGAGGCATAGGTGTAGCCGTAGACCATTTGGTCAGCATAGCCAATTACCGCTTCTCGCACTTCTGGAATGACGTTAAAATCCATGTCCGCGATCCAAGCCGGAATGATCTCTGGATCCGTCTCTGTCTCTTTCCACTTATAGGTATGGTGGGTCAAGCGATTGGGTAAAGTCGTGAAATCATATTTGGTCATCTTAAGCCTCCAATGCTTGTTTCAAATCGTCAATCAAATCATCCGCATCTTCGATTCCGATAGACAAACGAAGCAGGTCATCTGTCAAGCCGTATGAATGACGAACCTCTGCAGGGATATCTGCATGAGTCTGAGTAGTCGGATAAGTGATCAAGCTCTCCACTCCACCCAGACTTTCTGCAAAGGTAAAGACTTGAAGAGAATTTAAAAAATTAGGAATTTTTTTCTCATCTTGAATTTTAAAGGAGACCATCCCCCCTTTTCCAGTGTAGAGGACTTCTTTGACCTGAGGCGATGTTTTCAAAAACTCGACCACCTTGCGAGCATTCTCTGTGGAGCGCTCCATCCGGATAGAAAGCGTCTTGAGACCACGGATTAGCAGATAGCTATCAAATGGGGAAAGAACAGCACCTGTCGTATTCAAATTGTAAAAGAGTTTGTCATACAAGTCTGCCTCATTTGTCACGACAACACCAGCCAAGACATCGTTGTGACCAGCTAGGTACTTAGTTGCTGAATGAAGAACAATATCCGCTCCCTCTTCAATCGGACGTTGATAGATCGGGCTATAGAAGGTATTGTCTACCACGACTTTGGCACCTTTTGCATGGGCCAATTTAGCTAAATGAGCAATATCAAATTCCAACATCAATGGATTGGTTGGTGTTTCAATATAGAGGACATCCACCGGATCATGATCTAGATGGTGGATCAGTTCTTCTTCTGTATTGGCATAGGTGAAAGAGAAACGACCCTCTTGCTCTTGTTGGTTAAACCAGCGGAAAGAACCTCCATAAAGGTCACGAACGGCTAAGACTTTTGAACCAACTGGGAAAATGCTAAAAGCAAGCACAATAGCTGACATTCCAGAGCTTGTCGCCAAAGCATAATCTGCACTTTCGATAGCTGCCAAAGTCTTCTCAGCTGTTGCGCGTGTTGGATTTTTCGTACGGGTATAGTCAAAACCTGTAGACTGACCAAATTCTGGGTGTTGGTAAGTCGTAGAGAAATGCAAAGTAGTCGTCAAAGCTCCCGTTGCTTGATCCGACTTGATTCCTGTCTGTGCCAAAATCGTATTGATATTGCGTTTTTTACTCATATTGCCCTCCGATAAACATTCAATCTAACTGATTACTATTTTATCACTATTATGAGGAGAGCGGTTTTCCCATTTTCAAGACCTAGCTATAGTTTCAAACTATAAGAAAAGGCTGGTCTCTAATGGCCAGCCTGAGAGTATAGACAAACAGTTCTTCTTTACAAATCTAATAAATTCTATAAAAATTTATTCGTTAGAATTATTCAATCATCTACTGAAACTTTCCGCCGTGAGAAAAGTGCTAGAAACACTTTTGTTTCTAGCACTCGGGAATTTTGAAACTTTAGGTTCAAAACTAAGTCATGGAACTTCGTAGAAGTTCGCTGACGTCCGTACTCACTTAAGGAAAGTTTTCAAGATAACTTTGTCCTCAATCAGAGACTGGACTTAAATGTCCAACCTCTGATTTATTTGATGCGGAATTTTTGTCTGAGACGTGCAGCTTGACCTCCGATAAAGCGGTCAAAATACCGTAGCCATAATCCTAAGGCTCCATAGATAACAACTCCTAATCCGCCAATGACGATGATATAAATCATGCTCGATACACGGCCATTTGGTGGGAAAATCCAGCCCAAAATCAAACCAGCGATCAAGACTCCAAGTAGCATCACCACGGTCAGAATGGAACCAAGCAAGGTCCGCTTGAAGACGATGGTGCGATTAAACTGAGTAATGGTTTGGATCTCCCGATACATGAGAACGATTGGGACCATTAAGGCAATGGTCGTTGACAAAAGCGGACCATAAGAACGAAAGACCAAAATAAATGGAATTTGGAGGACCAATTTCACCACTACCCCATAGAGGAAGTATCGAATGGCCTTGCGATTTTGAAAGAGGGCTTGAATCATTGGCGATAAGACCGTGTAAAGACCGAGAATTACGGTCTGCAACATCGCTACGATAAAGAGTCCTAAGGCCAAGCCATCGGGTTGCCCATAAAATACCGTATAAAGTGGTTTTGCGACTGCTACTGCACCAAAGGTGGCTGGAAGCAAGAAAGCCAGCAACATGGTCAAGTTATCCTGTACGAGCTTCCCAGCCGCTTTTAGGTCCCCCTTCACATAATTCTCTGTCAACAGAGGAATCCCAACTCCCCCAATCGAAGTCGCTACCGCAATCAAGATCATGGTAATTTTGTTTGGATTAGCAGAGAAATAACTAAACATGACCAAGAGCTGCTTTTGACTATAGTCTGTGAACCAAGACATGACATTGATAAAGGTCATCTGGTCAACAATTTGGAAAAGCTGAATCGCGGAACCTGTGATGATAAAAGGAATAGCCTCACGAATCGTATCAATCAAGAGAGCCCGAGTGTCAATCCCTTCACTTCCCTCTTGCTTTCTAAAAATAGAAGAGAGCAAGCCTGTCTTTGCAAGGTAATAAAAGAGCACCAGAAGGCTCGCTCCCATACCGATAAAGGCCGCAAAGGTCGACTGCGTCACAGCCTGCACATAGTCTCCTGAGCCAATCTTCATAATGAAGAAGGTCGTGAGCAACATCCAGATGACCCGGATCACTTGTTCAGCGATCTGGCTAATGGCGTAAGGCTTCATGTTGTTAAAACCTTGGAAAAATCCCCGAATGACACTCATCGAAGGAAAGATCAAGACAGCCCAAGAAAGGCTCTGCATGATCGGAATCAACTCTTTTCCCCCACCTGAAAGACTCGCAAAGACAGGAGACAAAAGATACATGAGAATGGCAAATCCAAGGCCTAGAATTCCCATAAATTTCAAGAAGCCCCGAATCAAAGCAAAGCTATGATCCGCTTGGTCCCGGGTATTGTATTTGGCTACTTGCTTAGCAACAGCTACGGGTACTCCGGCTGTCGAAATCAAGAGAAACCAAGCATAGATATTGTAGCCCATTGTAAAAAGACCATTGGCTTGTGGCCCATATTTCCCCATCCAAATATACCAAGGAATAATATAAGCGGCTCCTAGCAAACGGCTGATAAAGTTGCTGGCTGTCATCCAGGCAGTCCCGCGTAGCATCTGGGCTTGCTGGTCATTTTGTTCGTGACTCATTGGTGTCCTCTTTCGTTTCTTCTTCTCTTCATTATAAACTTTTCCATGACACTTGTAAAATAGGGACTTTAGGTTTACAATAGTTTTATGATTACAATTGAACAAACCCTCAATATTTTAAAACATGACCAAAATTTCCGAGAAGTTCTAGTAAATGGTGAATACTACTACCATCTAGAAGGAACAAATTTTGATGCTATTAGCTATGATAGCCGGAAGGTTTCTGCTAGCACACTCTTTTTTGTCAAAGGGGCCAACTTCAAAAAAGAATACCTGGAACAGGCTATTTCTAATGGACTCGGCTTTTATGTCTCTGAAAAAGATTATGAAGTTGGTATTCCTGCCATCCTCGTCAATGATATCAAACAGGCTATGAGCTTAATCGCCATGGAGTTTTATGGACACCCTGAGAAACAATTAAAACTATTGGCCTTCACAGGGACTAAGGGAAAGACAACCGCGGCCTATTTTGCTTACCATATTTTGGAACAAAGTCACCGACCAGCTATGCTGTCGACCATGAATACAACACTGGATGGTAAAAACTTCTTTAAATCGACCCTGACAACTCCAGAGAGCTTGGATCTTTTTGCCATGATGGCTGAGGCAGTAGCCAATGATCGGACCCACCTCATTATGGAAGTTTCCAGTCAAGCTTATCTAGTGAAACGAGTTTACGGTCTGACCTTTGACGTTGGTGTTTTTCTCAACATCAGTCCTGACCATATTGGACCGATTGAACACCCAACTTTTGAGGATTATTTCTACCACAAACGTCTCCTCATGAAGAACAGCCAAGCCGTTGTCATCAATAGTGATATGGATCATTTCCAAGTTTTAGCGGACCAAGTCGCGAACCAAGACCACGATTTTTATGGAAGCCAGTCTGAGAATCAAATTGAAAACTCTAAGGCCTTCAGCTTCTCAGCCACTGGTAAATTAGCTGGAAACTATGAAATCCAACTGATTGGACATTTCAACCAAGAAAATGCTGTGGCTGCAGGTCTTGCCTGCCTTCGCCTAGGTGCGAGCCTCGAGGATATCCAAAATGGGATTGCTAAGACGCGAGTTCCAGGCCGAATGGAAGTCTTGACTCAGAAAAACGGCGCTAAGGTCTTCATCGACTACGCCCATAATGGAGATAGCTTGAAAAAACTGCTCTCAGTTGTCGAAACCCATCAAACGGGGACGATTTCACTGGTCCTTGGATCAACTGGTAATAAAGGAGAGAGCCGCCGTAAAGACTTTGGCTTACTCTTAGAAGACCATCCTGAGATCCAAGTCTTCCTCACAGCGGATGATCCCAACTATGAAGATCCTTTGGCAATCGCTGAAGAGATTAGTAGCTTCATCACGCGCCCTGTCGAGAAAATCGCAGATCGCGAGCAAGCCATTCAACTGGCTATGGCGACAACCAGCAAGCCTGAAGATGCTGTTATTATCGCTGGAAAAGGAGCAGACTGCTACCAAATCGTCAATGGCGTAAAAGAAGAGTATCCAGGTGACGCCGCCATCGCTGAACGTTATCTATGATCAAATGAAAAAAGGCTAGGAAAATTCCTAGCCTTTATTTTTTTATAAAAATGAATCGTTCTTTATCAAATTCGACAGCTAACTCATACTTTCCATCTTCATTTTGAATGATGTAGCCCAATAAAACTAAACTGTCGACAAAGATGTCCTTGCGCTTTTGCTGGACTACTTCTTTTTTGAGAAATTTGAGCAAAAAGCTAGTCATATACTTAAGAGCATACTCAGGATTGACATCGCCCAAAATGGCATAGAGCTTTTCTTGCTCCTCCGTCAAAGGGTATTGGTGTTTCACCTTGTAGAAGTAATTGGAAAGTGTCTGTGCATGTCGTTCGAAGTCAGTCTCCTCTATGAGAATTGCTGCATTAGTCGTGTTGCGGAGTTCTGTTTGGAAGACCTTGGCTTTTAATTCTTGATAAACTGCACTGTCCTCTCGAACAAAGACCTCTTGATCCAGTTCAACTCGATCAGTTGACTCTAAGAAAGGCAAATTGAGAGTGTAGCGTTTATTTTCTCGAAGGATGAAGCCCGCTTTGATATACTCCTCCATCAGCTTATCCACTGGTTGATCCGGAAATTGGGCCTTAATTTGCCGCAGGATCACATCGTCGTGCTGGTCCAAATAGTTGATCAAGTCCTTGAAAAATGGCTGACGTGTCAAACGTGTGGGGTTAATGATTGTAATCATGAATAGGTCTCGTTTACTGTTTTATCGGTTCGTTCTTATTGTAACATAAAAATTAGTTTAAGCGAAATCAATACCAAAGGACAAAATTTTCAATTTATAGATAGGCAGGCAAGAGGGGAAAATAAGGCAATAAAAGAACTTAGTCTTTTCAATCCAAGTTTACTGTAGAAGCCCCATAAGTTATTCCAACTCATTTTATTTCTAGTATTTTAAAAGAAATAAAATCCGTCAATAGTTGCTTAATGCGTTCTGGACATTCTTCATTGTCCCTACTGTAGATACTCACTAAGCCATGTAAAAAAATAAAGATTCCACTACGAATATTTAGCGCTTCTGCATCAGATAAGTCTCTCGGTAAAAAGACATCAATAGCTTCTTCCAATAAACGATAACTTTTCATTCTCAATTCGAGCAACGGTTGCGAACACTTGCCTGGATCTTCATGCTCTCCACGGTAAAAAATCAATAATTCATAAAAATTACGTTCTCTAAACCCAAAATCCACGTATGCTTGACAGATTTGGAGCAGACGTTCTTTATCAGTCTGCTTGGAATGGCTGATTTCTAAGCAAGTATGATAGAGGTGAATCAACGGTTTTTCCGCTACTGCATATAATATATCCTCTTTCTTTTTAAAATACTGATAAATAGCTGTATGTGAACATCCTGCAGCTTGAGCAATCTGCCTGATTCCTACTTTTTGCTGAGATTCTGTCCGGAAAAGTTCCTCGGCTGCCCTGATAATTCTAGATCTTGTATCCTTTGCCATTACAAACTCCCTTTAAACCCATCCGATGCCTCAAAATCTCGTACAGCATCTTTTACCTCACTACCATGACAAACACTAACAAGTGCCTGTGAATAATCCTTGAGAATTCTTTCACCACTAGCTAAAGCCTGTCTCATATCTGCTGTATATCCTTTCATTGGTGGACGCAACTTTCCATTTCTCGTAGCTGTAAAAAGATCTCCAGCAATTAAAACTTGATCCTCTTCATGGTAATAAACAACATGACCAGGGGAATGACCAGGAGAAAATAGTGGTTTTAGTCCTGCACTACTTATCAAGTCTTGACCTTCTTGACTTTCAACAGTTATAAAAGTAGCCGGATCAAAAATCACTTTTTCCGTCTCTTTTCTATTAGGAAAAGGTTCTTTGCCTGAAATATAGGGGAATTCCTTCTCACTGATTAAAGTCGGGATGTTCCCAAAGTGCTGTCTAAGATAGGGCAAACCTTTGATATGATCTGGATGTCCATGGGTCAGAAAAATTGCTTCAATTTTTTGTGGGAGTAAAAACTGGGCAGCGTACTTCTCCATTCCTCGCATTCCCGTATCAATCACATAAAAGCGACCAGATGATTCAACTAGCCATATGCTGACAACAAAAACACCCAATTCGAACTCAAACTTTCTTATATGTGGACTGATTTGTTTTGTACGTGTTAATAAACGATACAAGAAAGACATATTTACTTCCTCCTTTGAATTCCGGCAAAAACTAACCAGCGGTTAGTTTTTTTGTGAAGTATATCATATTTTATCTGTCTAAACAAGAAACATCCAGAGGATAGTAGAAAAAATACAACTTTTTCAAGTTGTATTCGAACGTAAAATATGTTTTTAAAGTAAAAAATGATATATCGAGACTTTCCACTGTGAGGAAAGGATTAAAATATTATTTTTCTTTAGTTTGATGTAACTCTTATAAACTGTATCAAAGTTTCAGATTGTTGTTTTATGAATCCAAATCATCCAAATACCTTTCTTTAAACTGTAGCTGTGGTGATTGGGCTAACTGACTCGGGTTGGTTCCGGGCTGATCTAGAGGAACAGCTAGACCAAGCCCTCTGTAATAATCTTCCCAAAACGAACTAATCTCTTGTTCTCCTTCCCCAAACTTCATGGGAATGGTCTCAAAAATAGGAAGTAGTTCAGCGATGAACTGGGAACAATAGAAACCATCTCCATCAGGATAAAAGGACGCATTGTAGGGAGCCCCTATGTGGCTATCTGCTTTCTTTTTGACTTCTTTGAGATCGATTTTCGGGTAGCGATAAAGGTCATAGACTTTTCCAGCTTCAAAGAAGTCTTCAGGGGATTGGGCAAGAACGCCACCTTCTACCGTAGCATGATAAATGGAACCGTTCAAAAAGATGGCCACATGACTATAGTTACCAGTTGATGCCTGGATAGCCTGTCCCATATCTGACAGGTCCTTTACAAAAATCAAATCACCATTTTCTAACATATTTCTCTCCTAGCAAAAAAGGAGTCGAAACTCCTTTTAACGATGGGTTTTCCCACCTATCATTAAGCATTAAAGCTTTCTGTCAATTGTGGTACCACTTGTTTCTTACGTGAAACGGCACCTGGAAGGAAAGCGTGGTTGTTTTCAAGTTTGAAGTTGAAAGCTGCTTCTACCTTGTCCATGTTGGCACCAAGAGCCAAAATTTCTGAGTTTGAGTTGACGATGTCTGTAATCATCAAAACAAAGTCAGAGTAGCCGTTAGCTGCATTGGCAGCTTGGATAGCTGCTTCGATTTCAGCTTGGCGTTCCAAAACTTCCGCAATATCAACTGTGTTCACTTGAGCCACACGAACGTTGTTTCCGTTCAATTCAAAAGTCTTAGCATCGATATCGATCAATTCTTCTGCTGATTTGCTTGCCAAGTTAGTACCAGCCTTGAGCATGGCAAGACCGTATTCTTCTAAGTTGACACCAGCCAATTCAGCCAATTCAGGCGCAATCACTTTATCAGATGGGTGTGTTGTTGGAGATTTCAAAAGAAGAGTATCTGAAATCAAACCTGAAAGCATCAAACCTGCCAATTCTTTTGGCACTGCTACACCGTGTTCTTTGAACATGCGGTAAACGATAGAAGATGCTGATCCAACTGGTTCCAAACGCATGTAAAGTGGGCTAGCAGTTTCGAAGTTAGCCACACGGTGGTGATCCACTACACCATAAACTTCTACTTCAGCAATATCTGAAACAGATTGTTGGAATTCATTGTGGTCCGTCAAGATGACTTGTTCTGCACCTTCTGCTTTAGCTGATGTGATGACGCGTGGTGCTTCCACACCAAAATAGTCCAATACGAAAGCTGTTTCTTCATTTGGAGTTCCAAGAGCCACTGCTTCTGTATCCAAACCATAAGCTTCTTTTGCAAGATAAGCAAAAGCTACAGATGAGCCGATAGCATCTGAGTCAGGATTTTGGTGACCAAAAACGAGAATTTTTGACATGTTTCTACCTCTTTATTTCATTTATAGATTCACTCTATTTTAGCACGTTTTGCCATTTAAAGAAAGGGAATAGTTGTGCATTTCAATAGAAAAGACAGCTGGAGTGACCAACTGTCTATACTTTTTATCCTTTGACCCGTTTCAGGTAATCTTGGTAACTTTCTGTTTCCATCAAATCTTTTGCATTTTGGACACGTTCTTTTGTCGGTGGTTTCACACCCTCCAACTTGTACGGAATGCCCAATTCACGCCATTTGAATTCCCCCATAGTATGGTAAGGAAGGATCTCAAATTTATCGACATTTTTAAGGGTTTTAACAAATTTTCCAAGTTCGATCAAGTCATCATCTCGGTCTGTCAAACCTGGCACCAAAACGTGACGAATCCAGACTGGTTTTCCAATATCAGATAGGTACTTGGCACAAGCTAGAATCGTTTTATTGGTATGGCTGGTCACAATTTTGTGTCGTTCATCATTGATTTCCTTGATATCAAGAAGCACCAAGTCTGTCACTGCCATCAAGCGGTCAAATTTTTCCAAATAACGAGGCGTATTCCGGAAAGGAAGAGCACAGGTATCCAAGGTACAATGAATGCCCAACTCTTGAGCCTTGGTGAAGAGGGCAATCAAAAAGTCAATCTGCAAGAGGGCTTCTCCACCACTGACAGTGATTCCCCCTTTTTCGCCCCAAAATCCACGATAACGGAGGGCTTCTTCTAAGACATCATCCACCGTCCGCTCACGGGACTTGTTGGTTTCCATTGCCCAAGTATCTGGATTGTGGCAGTATTGACACCGCATTTGACAGCCTTGAAGGAAGACAATAAAGCGGATCCCAGGCCCGTCTACTGCACCAAAACTTTCTGTTGAGTGTACCATTCCTGTTACTTTTCCATAGTCAACTGTTTCATTTTCCATTGAGGAACCTCTTCTCTTGAAAACGTTTTATGATTTTATTATAACACGATTCCATCTATTTTAAAGAGTTTAAGCTTCTTTTTGAAAAGAAACTGTTCTTTTCAGTAGTTTTCATTGTCCTAGTACAGTTTCCAATATGGGACTATCTGTCCTGTATTTTAGGAGAAAAAAAGAGCCAGCGACTCCTTTTTTAGATCTTTCTTTTGAAAACGTTAGTAAGTCTTTTTCTTCTTATACCAGACAAGACTCATCGTAGCTATTGCCACTCCAAAAAGAGCTAGATAGCTTGTTTCTTGTCCAGTAGATGGGAGGATTTTCCGTTTTCCTGGTGTCTTCGTTTCTGTTGCTGCCTCTTCCTTGTCGTCTTGCTTCTCATCTTCGTTCTTGCCCTTCTCTTTGCTTTCAGATGGTGAACTCTTTTGTTCATTGGCTTGAGTCTGATGAGGGACTAGTTGGGACCCTGTATTCGATGAAGAAGGGCTGGTTTGATCCGTTGCTTGTCCTGTATTTCCTTGTTGATCATCCGTCGGCGTTCCTGGAGTTTGTGCTCCACTAAAGTCGATTTGGACCAAGACAGGATCATGGTCTGATGCACGACCGTGTTCCTTCATAAAGGAAGCATTGATATGGACTGGTTCAAACCTTGCTTTAGCTGCCATATTGTTTGAGATAAAAATGTTATCCAAAACTTGATTGCTTCCACGATAGAAATAGGAATAGCGATCGCCTGCATCATGTTGCGCCATTAAGTTGGTTAGTTCACTGCCCGCAAGGATCTGCGCCGTGGTTGAGAAATCGTAGTCATTAAAATCACCCGTCAAAACAAAGGTGGTCTTCGGATTTTGCTTCAAGCCTTCTTGGACGAATTGATGAATGATATTTGCTTGTGCTTCACGAGTTGGCAAGGTATGTTCCACTGCTGGTTGGCTTGCCCCATAAATAGCATCATCTCCGATTTTTGATTTCAAGTGATTGGCAATCACCACAACTGGTTGGCCTTTGAATTCAAACTCAACGGCTAAAGACTTGCGAGTATGGTCAAACGATGGATCATTAGGGGCAATCCGAGCTGGATTTTTAACCAGGTGTCCCTTGTCAAATTGCGCTGCTTCGTTGCTAGTCGCTGCCTCTTTTTTGGCTAAGGTCACGCGTTCCGGATTGTAGAGAATTCCCAAGCGAATATTGGAACCTGGCTTTCCACCGTCAGCGCCATCTAGTGGAGCAACCTCCGTATACTCATAGCTCTTGCCACCCAATTCCTTGATCCGACTAGCTAGTTTGCGTCCACTTTCAACACCACTGGTCGTCCCGTCATCCACACTACCATTATTGTCCTGCACTTCGATCAAAGTAATAATATCCGGATTGTGAATTTCATGGATAAAGGAATTGGCAATCAGCGTCACCTTATCCTCTGGGGTTTCATTTTTGGCATTGTTGGCCGAGAAATTTTCAATATTATAGGAAGCGATGGTCAGCTTGTCCTCACTTGGTTGGGTTTGAGCTGCTTGACGCTGCAAGCCACCATCTTGGACTGTCAACTGTTGAGTGGGCTCTACCTTATAAAAGCTATTCCGATAAGTCACCACTCCTGTCACATCTTCTGCAAAGTAATCTTTGGCTTTTGCGACAAACTGATTACCAACATAAATCGGGATCGTCGCTGTATTTTGCGCATGTGGCCGTAGATTCAGACCTCCAATATTGTTTAAAGGAAGTCCTGTGAAATCTTCTCCCAATACATAGATATCTCCTTTGTACTGGGGACCAAGGACATGCGGTTTCTTCACCACCGTGAGCATTCCTTCCAAGCTTTCCCAATAATCGAGAGCATCGGTTTCTGGAGCATAGGCAGTCGGATTAGTCTTCACCTCTGCTGGCATGCCCGCAGTGATATTCACAGCTTCTGGAAGAGGGGCTGTCCCGTCTTTTGTGATCCAAGCATCGATTAACATGGTCACCGTTAAACTATTCGTCGGTTCCTTAAAGGTCTTCCCTGCTCCCAAGGTGACCTCTTCCATATAGCCTTCCTTGACGGTACCAGTGATTTTAACCTTGTCACCGACCTTGACCTTGTATTTGGAAACTACATAAATCCCATCTGAAGTCCGACTATTGCCATCCGATTCAATATCTTGGGCATAAAAACCATAGCGGTCTGTTTTGGTCACCACTGCATTTTTGATGGCTACCTTTTGGCCTTCCAGTGGAGAGCGTTGCGATTCCCCTTGAATTTCCCCGATCTTAACCGTTTTCTCCTCAGTATCGTCTGAGGAACTGCTAGATGTCTCTTCTTTATCACTTGAAGCTCTCGTCGTAGCTTCTGTAGTTGTTGTAGCAGAAGTCGAATGATTTGTCGAGCTTTCCTCGCTGCTAGTGTTCGTCACAAGCGCTGGCTCTGAAGTCGAAGCCGTGTTCTCGTCTGCAACTACCGTGAGGGCACTGTTAAAGACCCCCAACTGACTAGCCAATAAGGTAGCTACTGCTAATAATCGAATCTTTTTTCCGTTATTTCTCATGCTTATCTCCATCCCTAAAAAGTTTTCCTCTTTTATTATAAGGGAATGGTTTTGCATTTTCAAGCGCTTTCAAAAATATTTTTCAAAAAAAAACACTTCGACCCAAAAAGAAAGAAATTTTGATTTCACCAATCGATAATCGCGATAAGATCTTACTGGATCTTGGAAAAGACCAACACGTGGTAACGGTCCGCTCCCAAGTTTACTTAGCAGACGGTCGGCAATTCCAGTTCACCGAAAGTCGACACATATTAGATAAGTTTCATTTTGTCGACTATGCAGAGCGGAGGAAATAAAAAGGAGGCTAGGACAAAAGTCCTAGCCTCTCAATTATCTTTGGATTGTCGAGCAAGACGCAGTGGTTGAGTGGGCTCTACTACGCTGATTTCATCAGCTTTTACAGCCCTACTCAACTGTGCGGAGGTGGGACGACGAAATCGAATTCTAACGAATGACCGATTTCTGTCCCACTCTCTTTTATTTTATCCTAATACCAATTCATCACTCACCAGGGTTTCGCCACTGTTTTGTTGGAAGAGGCGCATTAAATCTTCAACCGTTAGGTTTTTCTTTTCTTCTCCTTTGACGTCGACAACGACCTTGCCTTGGTAGAGCATGATCAAGCGGTTGCCGTATTCAATTGCATGGTTCATATCATGCGTAATCATCAAGGTTGTCAAATCATGGCTTTCCACGATCTTTTGTGTCAATTCCATGACCATTTCACTAGTCTTAGGATCGAGCGCTGCGGTATGTTCATCCAGAAGCAAGAGTTTGGGTTTGACCAAGGCTGCCATGACCAAGGTCAACGCTTGACGTTGCCCACCAGACAAATATTGGGTGTCGACTTTGAGGCGGTTCTCTAAACCAATATTCAGTTCCTTCAAGGCTTCACGGAATAATTCGCGATCTTTCTCCCGAACTCCCCAGCCCAAACCACGAGATTTCCCCCGACGTTGGGCAATGGCCATATTTTCTTCAATGGTCAACCGGGAAGCTGTCCCCATCTTGGGATCTTGGAAGACACGCGCAATATCTTTCGCACGCTTACGAACACTCGTATTTTTGATAGAGTTACCTTCTAGCAAGATATCCCCTTCATCTACAACCAGATTTCCTGCCAAGATGTTCATCAAGGTTGATTTCCCAGCTCCATTTCCACCGATGACCGAAATGAAGTCCCCTTCTTCTACTTGGAGATCCAAGCCTTTTAAGACATGGTTTTCATTAACCGTTCCTGCTTCAAATGTCTTATGAATGCCTTCAATTGATAATAATGTTGCCATACTTTTCTCCTACTTATTTCCTAACTTCAATCCGCGAACACGAAGACGTTTTTGCGCCTCAGGAGCGAACAAGACAATCGCGAGCAAGATCGCATTGAAGAGACGAACCATATTTTGATCGAGATTTGGGATCTCATAAATATTTAAGATAATCAAACGGTACACAATAGCTCCAACCCCGATGGAAAGCAAGCGCCAGCCAATGGTCAATTCGTGGATCAAAACTTCAGCGATAATCACAGCACTCAAGCCGACTACGATCGTCCCTGTACCAGAAGTCACATCTGAGAAACCATCATTTTGTGCAAACATGGCTCCACAAAGGGCAATCAAACCATTCGAAATCATGTAGCCCAACATCTTCATGTTATCTACATTGACCCCATTGGCCTCACTCATTGGAATGTTATCACCAGTCGAGCGCAAAACCAAGCCAAGTTGCGTCTTCATTAAGAGAGTTAACAAGATACAGACGATGATCAAGCAAGAAATACTAATCAAAAAGACAGCTTCTTCATTGGACAAGCCCAATTTCATGACACTTTTGAAAATGGTACTGGCATCGCCAATAGAGAGGTTGGGTACTCCCCCCATGATTTTAATATTGATAGAGTAGAGACCGGTCAAAGTGACAATCCCTGTCAAGAGGGCTGGAATTTTCATTTTTGTATGGAGAATCCCAGAAACCAATCCTGCGATCATTCCTGCTAGGAAGCCCAACAAGGTTGCAAGCCAAGGGTTTCTTCCGGCTTGAATTTGGGAAGCTACAACTGCTGCCCCAAGTGGAAAGGCTCCTTCTGCCGTCATGTCAGCAATATCTAAAATTCGAAATGTTAAGTAAACACCGATCGCCATGATCGACCACAATAAACCTTCTGATAAACTTGATAAAACGAAATTCATCTCAAACCTCCTATTTTTCTACCTTCAACGAGCTAATATCAATTCCAAGCTCTTTCGCCATCTCTTTATTGGTATGCAATTCTAATTTTTCAGGTGTTTCAACTGCAATTTTACTAGGTTTCTCACCCTTCATGATGCGAATGGCCATCCGAGCAGCTTGTCTTCCCAATTCCTCATAATCAGTACCAAAGTTATACAAGCCACCAGTAGCCACCATCTCAGCAGACCCACCAAAAACGGGCACCTTATGACTGAGAGACACTTGTTTTACAGTGTCCATTGTAGAAGAAATGATGTTATCCGTCGGAACAAAGACGATATCTGCTTCTGACATGATACTGTCTGCTGCAGCTTTCACATTGTTACTATCGAGGATGGTTTTTTCAACCACTTGATAGCCTTTAGCTTCAAGGATCTTTTTCGCATTGTCTTTTTGGACGACTGAGTTAGGCTCACTTTGCGTATAGAGGATCCCAACTGTTTTCGCCGTTGGAAGCACTTGCTTAATCATATCTACCTGTGTAGCGATCACATCTTCTGACTGGTCACTTGTCCCTGTGATATTGCCACCAGGCTCTTTCAAGTTTTTCACCAATTTCGCTGCCAATGGGTCGGTCACAGCCGAGAAGACAACCGGTGTTGTTTTCGTCGTATTGGCCAAACTTTGAGCCGAAGGTGTTGCAATCGCAAAGACGAGATCACTTTCTTCCGCCAATTGTTTGGAAATGTTTTTCAGATTTCGTTGCTCCCCTTGAGCATTTTGGAAATCAATCTGGATATTTTTCCCATCCACATAGCCCGCTTTCTTCAACTCTTCGATAAAGCCTTTTCGTGTTGCGTCGAGTGACTTATGGGTGATATACTGGGAAATCCCAATCCGAAAGACATTATCCTTTTTAGCATCCTTCAGATGGTGTAAGGTCACCAATGAGGTTAACAGAAGTCCTACAACCAGGGCAGGTGCTAGTAATTTCTTCACTACTTTCATTTTTTGACTCCTTTTCTGAAAATAAACAAAAAATCCGCTTAGATGATTCTCTAAACGGATGCTTGAAATTCTCCAACAAGTTACAAAACCTCGGTCCATTTAGATACTAGCTCTATGGACCATCATCAAAAATCTTAGCCACATAGATACAAACAAATTGCTTGGGTTGTTTGCATCCATGTGATCATGTCTACAAACACTATCTAAAGTAGCTAAAGTAAAATTTTTGAGTTGAAATGGCTTGTTGCTTCATGTTTATTTTCTGCTTTCTTTATTTATGGGTAATATCTTACCTTAATTTTTTTTAGCTGTCAAGACTATTTCAGAAATTTTTAAAATTTTTTGAAAATTCAACTAGCCCTGACAAGAAAAAAATAGAGGCTGGAACACGTCCAGGCCTCTATTTTCTAATCTTCTTTTGATTTGGTTTCTTCATCATCTTCGACGATTTCAGAAATTTCAACTTTTACCTTGGTCACACGACCATTTTTCACCTTGTCATTTGTCAGAATCAAGTGTTTCTTTTGACTATCGACTTCACAGCTGAGTCGCTCTTTCAAGGTCGGAATTCGCCCAACCTCTGTCAGGTAATACCCCGCAATGGTATCCACATCATCACTTTCCAACTCAACGCCAAAGTATTCATTAAAGTCGTTTAGTGACATAGCTCCTTGCACGACATAAGTATTATCCCCAATTTCAAAAACATCAATTTCAGCTTTGTCAGTCTCATCGTCAATTTCACCGACGATTTCTTCCAAGAGGTCTTCAAGAGTGACCAGTCCAGACATTCCACCATATTCATCAAGCAGAATGGCCATTTGATTTTGCGTATTGCGCAATTCCTTCAAAAGATCATCCACAAAAATGGTCTCTGGAACAAACAAAGGTTCTTGTAAAATCTTTCTTAAGACAATATTATCAAAGCCATTGATAAATCCTTCGTTCAAGAGACGTTTGGTATGGATGAGGCCGATGACATTGTCCTTGTCATCATCATAGACAGGAATCCGTGAAAAGTTTTGCTTAAGGATACTTTCAATAATTTCTTTGGTATCATCATTGATATCAACCATGAAGGCATCTGTCCGTGGGACCATGACTTCACGCGCTACCATTTCATCTAATGAAAAGATCCCTTGGAGCATCTCAATCTCGTCAGCATCCAGTGTTGCTTCACTATTGGTCAGCATATACTCGATTTCATCCCGCGTCATCTTTTCATCCGGATCATCGAATTCCATTGGCGTGATACGGCTCAAAAGGTTGGTCGACGCTGAAAGCAACCAAACAAAGGGGCTGACAATTTTTCCTAATAGAATCACAATCGGAGCTGTTCGAACAGCCAACTCATCTTTCAAGTTCATAGCGATTCGTTTTGGATAGAGTTCGCCAAACACGATCGAAATATAAGTCAAAAATGCTAGAGATAAAAAGCTTCCAGTTGCATGAGCTGTTTTGGTATTGCCCATCCATCCAGCAATGACATGTCCAAGGCTATCCGCAAGACTCGCCCCAGATAAGATGGTAATCAAGGTGATCCCCACCTGAATAGTGGATAAGAAATGGTTCGGTTGCTCCAATACGCTAAGAAGACGAATGTATTTTTTATCTCCTTCTTCAGCCTTTTGCTCTACACGAGAGCGATTCAACGATACCATTGACATTTCAGTCGCCGAGAAAAAGGCGTTCAATAATGTCAAAACAATCAATAAAATAACTTCCAGTAAAATTTCCTGACTGCCAGGGTCTTCCATGGATAATTTCCTCCAGTATATAATATTGTATATTATACCACAAAAATAGGAGAGCCTGCATTTTTCTATGTCATTTTCTTTTTTTACCATCAAAAAATCAGGAACAAGTCCTGATTTTAGTGTTCTGCACTGGTAAAATCATAAAAGAAGGCATTGAGTTTTTCAACCAGCTTAAGCGATGAGAGACTACTTGTACAAATAAATGGTTTTTTCTTTAATTCAGGCATCATAAAGTTGGCCACCACTACGTCGGCATCCGAAGCTTCAATATCATCCACTGTTAGATTGTACTTGATCATCTGCGTAAATTCAAAGTTATCCGTACAGTAGAAATCTAGAAAATCGATCATGGATTTAGCATGGTGATCGTCAAAACGACTGATAATCAAGACCTTAATAGACTTCCGACGGCGCAATAATTGTGGTAAGAGACGTTCCCAGTGAGTGTAGACCGTGTAGATCATGTGCTTGATAATTTCTTCATTCAGATTATGCTTCATGGTCTTCATATAAGTGATGATATGGTCTCTCAAATCATCATAGAAGGCTGGGAAGATGCTCATAAAATCTTCGTTGGTATTGGTCTTGGTATCAAATAAGAGGAACTCCGAGAACAATTCCTTCCGACCTAAGTGAGCCGTATTGTGAACGTGCATCAACATCTCATCAAGATTTTCAATGTCTAAATCATAGGTATAGCATAGATCCTTGAACATATCTCTGATGAGCGTCGTTGATTCTTTGGCATAAGGATCCGTTTCTGCAGCTTCGATCAAGCTTTCTGGACTGAAATAGAAATTCTCTTGAATGAAGATGATGAAGAACTGCTCCAGCACTTTTTCATTCAACTCGACACCCAACTGCAAGCTAAAGTAGCGTAACATCTCCTCGACATTGGTCACTCCTTGATACTGGTCCTTATACACATCATAGTTCGTTGGCATGTCAATAAAATAGCCCTGCTTAATCCGTGATAAGTAGACTGTCAAGAGAACTTTATAAGACCTGAGGACAGAGAAGGTCAATGGATAGCCATAGAGCTTGAAGAAGAAGGTGATCAAATCGGTCACAGCCTCTTCCTTAAATTCTGGGAAAGGCCACTCCATATAGTAATAACGTTCCGCAAAATACTGGGCATAGAAGAAACGAACATCCACTTCATCCCCGACAAGATTCAAGGGTTTCAAATCAATCTTTACATTGTATTTGGTTTGAAGCTTCTGATTAATCGTCCGAATCAAGCGGTAGAAAGATTGGTAACTCAGATCAAACTTTCTGCAAATATATTCATTGGAAACATCCTTGTTGAAAAAGAGATATTCAATCAAAGCAAAGGCTTGTGATTCTTTTAAAAAGTGATGATAGATCACTTCTAGCCCAACCGAATCCTCATAACTGATCTTGATCCCATTGGTAGAGGATTCAATTAAAAAGTCATCAAATGTACTACGAAGATTAGACAAATCTTCTTTTAACGAACGTTCTGTACAATCCAAACGCTTGGCCAACTCTTTTAAGTGGAACCATCTTTTTTCCTTAATCAAGATTTCCAATAATTGCAATTGGCGTCTCTGTTTTTTCGATAAGAGCAGTCTCATCTTTTCCTACCTTTTCATATTTTCTTTCAAAATCACTTATATTTTAACACATTTCATAGCACTTGTTGACTATTTTCCAGCATTTTTTCAAATAAATGTACAAAAAAGACTCCAAGGCCCATATAGGCGCTAGAGTCTATGATTTATTAATGATACCAAATTCTTCTTTTTTCTTCTGCTCCTTAGCAGCACGGTGGTTATCATAAAGATTTACCAAGAATTTTACAATTTCTTTTCCAATCGAATAGACTGGAATCGCAACGACCATCCCGATAATGCCGTAAATATTACTTGAGAGCAATAAGAGAACCATAATGGTAATCGGGTGAACCTTCATCACGCCTCCAACGATACGCGGATAAAGAATATTCCCATCGATCTGCTGGATAATCAACATGTAAATGACTGCTTTGATCATCATATCCATATCTGTGAAGGCATAGGTGATGATCATCGGAATCAACCCGATGGTTGGTCCTACATAGGGAATCAAGTTGGCCAATCCAGAAAAAATGGCAAAGACCAAAGCATACTTCAATCCAATAAAACTATAGCCAATGTAGGCTAGGGTTCCAATGATAAAGGCATCGATCGAAATCCCACTAATATAGCGAGAGACCGTTTCATTCAAACTAATCAAGAGGCTTGAAATGTGGAGTTTGTCATTGCGTAAAATGGTCCGCTCCAACATCGGCAATAACTTCTTCCCATCGACCAAGAAATAAACCAAGAAGACAGGGGTCATGATCAAGATAAAGACCGTATTAACAATGGTGTTAACCACACTTCCTAAACTGTTGGTCACACTATTCAAGAGATTTTGTAGGATATCCATATAAGAGAGATTCAACTGCTGAATCGTCGACTGGATATTCACATTCTGGAACAAAGGATTGGTCGAGAGTTTTCGAACCAAACTTTGAACTTCCCAGTAAAGTCCTTGAGTTGAATTGATCAAACTGGTTAACTGATTGATTAAGATGGGGAGCAGATAAAAGATCCCTAAGCCAATGATCCCAAACAACAGAACTAAGGTGATCAAAATACCAAACACACGCTTGATTTTTAAGTGTTTTTCCAACAATTCAACAATCGGATTGGTAATGTAATATAAAAAACCTGCAATTAAAAATGGTAAGAGGATGGTATTCAGAACAGATACAAATGGAGAAATTAAAGTCCCCATTGATTTCCAAATATAGAAAATCACCGTCAATAATAAGATCTCACATGTCCAGAATAACAATTTACTATTTCGAAACATTCCTTACCTCCTGTTTTCTATTCTACCATATTTTATGATAGAATAAAGGAGATTTTAATCAAAAGGATGAAGTTATGAATAATTTGATTGAACTACAAGACGTCAATTTGATCCGCAATGGAAAAGCCCTTTTAAAAGAGATTAACTGGCAAGTAAAAGAAAATGAATGCTGGGCCATTTTAGGCCTCAATGGGGCAGGAAAATCGACTCTCCTCAAACTTCTTATGTCTGAATACTGGGCTAGTTCTGGCCAGGTAACGGTCCTTGGAACCCGCTTTGGAGAAGGGGGCATTCCTGAGTTGCGGAAGCGTATTGGGATCGTTAGCTCCTTTATTTCAGAAAGACTACCAGAGCATCTTTTGACAGAACAAATTGTCCTAACTGGTCAATACAAGAGTAGTATCTTATATGCTGCATACGGGGAAGAAGAACTGAACTGGGCACGGGATATGCTAACTTCAATTGGGGCTAGCTCTTTGATCGGCCGCAAATACCGTGAGCTCTCCCAGGGAGAAAAGCAGACCGTTCTCATTGCACGAAGCCTCATGGACCAGCCAGATCTGATCATTTTTGACGAAGCTTCTAGTGGATTGGATCTCTTTGCCAGAGAAAAGCTCCTCCGTCAGATCCATCATATCAAACAACTGGATCACGCGCCTACCATGATCTACGTCACCCACCATGCCGAGGAAATTACAACAGACATGACCCATGTCCTCTTACTCAAACATGGCCAAGTGGTCGAGCAAGGACCAAAGGAAAAGATCCTAACTCCTCATGTCCTTAGCCAATTTTATGAAGCACCAGTATCCCTTATTGATCTTGGTGATGAGCGACTCTTTGTCAAACCAGAAATCGCACACTGAAAAGAAAATGAATAAAGCAAAAAGAGAGTGGGACAGAAATCGGTAATTCGTTAGAATTCGATTTCGTCGTCCCACCTCCGCACAGTTGAGTAGGGCTGTAAAAGCTGATGAAATCAGCGTAGTAGAGCCCACTCAACCACTGCGTCTTGCTCGACAATCCAAAAATAATTGAGAGGCTAGGACTTTTGTCCCAGCCTCTTTTACTCTTATCTCAACGATTCCGTGCATACTCGATCAAATCGTATGGAAGAGTATTGGCACTTTCTCTTAGGGAGTAGCTTTCTAATTCATTGACATTTTGTCGCATACGGCGCGCTTGCTTGGCAGTAATCAGGTGTTGCGCTTCATATTCAAAAATAATCTTACGCTCCAAATAATAGCCTCTCAACATTTCATCGATATTATTTGGTTTCACGCGATTAATAACCCGCTCCACAAAGGCCCCACTGGTAATAATAGCTGTCTCTCTCAGACGAGATTCTTGTAGGAAAGAAATCAAACTGCTCCGATAAACCCCCTTGAGGTCTTCCAAACTTTCGATGATGATTTCCGTATTGGCCAGATAAAGGGCCGCAATCTGGTCATAATCAATGGCCTCTAACTTGCTGTCTTCTCGGGTCCACCAGTTTCGCAAGCCAGACCCAAAAGTTAAGATCTCATGAACTAATAAACGCAAAAGGCGGAAAGACACCAAGAGGTAATAGGTTAAGCGAGACGAAAGATTGCGATTGACACGTTGCTCCATATTGCGAAGATAGCGTTGGTAGACGCGGTAGCCCCGCTCTCGAATCTTCCCTTCTTCATAAGCCTGTTCCAAGCCGTCACTTTCAATACTCAAAATCAGGAGCTTCAACTGTTCCCAGTCCTTTTGAATGAGCCTGTTTTCTTGGCCCAGAATCAAGTTTTCTATGCGACCATGGTAGTTATCAATCGCCGCATACAAGGGTCCCTTGTGCTTGCTATTCTTTAGGTCTGCTTCTAATTCCATGACGACATCATTTAAAATCGCGATCTGCATCAGGTAGTCATTGGTTTCTTCCTTGTCTTCTGATAATTTTGGAAGTACCACTAAGCCAGCAATAAAGCTGACAAGGGTAACTCCTGCCACTAAAAAGAGTAGGATAGGGTATTCTTTTTCGATCTTGGTTGGAATCAAAAGAATCGTCGCAATCGAAACCGTTCCCTTCACACCCGAAAAGGTCAGCAATAAGGCATCTTTTAGATAATTTCTCAACGATTTTTTTAATCGAACAGTTCGGTACCAATAAAAGAGGTAAACCATGACAAAACGAATCAAAAAGAGCAAGGCTGTCAACAAAAAGACAGAAAGAACTAAAAGCAGATTATTGTAAATGGGACTACTTAAGATGGGCTTGGAAATCATTTCCAATTCCATTCCTAAGATGACAAAGACCGACCCATTTAAGATAAAGTTGACCGTATTCCAGACAGTATGACTCACAGTATCTACCCGCGCTTCAAGGAGGGTAATGTGCTTAAAGCGACTGGCTTTTAGGATTCCTGACACAACTACTGCAATGATACCAGAGACATGGAGTTCTTCTGCAAGGAAGAAGGTCAACAAAGGGAGGCTTAGTTCTAATAACAATTCACTCGCAATATCACTAGCGCGAACACTCAAGAGCAAGGTTTGCAGCCACCGGTTCACAAAGGCCGTCAAGATCCCCACCGCAAATCCTCCAATAATGGAGATTCCTAAGGAAATCCCTGCCTCTCCAAGAGAGAAACTCCCGGTCGCAAGAGCTGCCAAGGCCACTCGAAAGGCGACTAGACCAGAGGCATCATTTAGTAATCCTTCGCCTTTTAAGATATTCGAAACCCGCTTTGGAAAGCTAAAGCGCTCAGACAGGGAAGCAAAGGCTACTAAGTCGGTAGGCCCAAGGGCTGCCCCAACTGCCATACAGGCTGCTAATGGAAGACTCAGCCACAAGGAGTGAGCTGCCCAGCCCAAACTAATGGTTGAGATAAAAATCACTGGGAAAATCAAATAGGGGATGATCCGCCAGTGCTTTAAGACGGAAGTAATATCTGCTTCTTCTGCTTCTCGAAATAAGAGAGGGCCAATGACCAAGGCCAGAAAGAGCTCGGTATCCAGATGAAAATTTTCTTCTGGCACAAAGAGAGCCCAACCAATCCCTAGTAAAATTTGAATCAAGGGTAGAGGAAGACTCGGCACAAGTTTATTCGTGGCATTTGAGACGATCAAAATCATCGAAAAGATCACTGCATAAAGGAGTAGTTCCATATCACTCCCTCCTTAGCGTTCTTGGCAACAGGTCTCAAATTGCTGTTTTAACTCCGCAATCTTTTGGTCTGTCTTGGTTACATCCTTGTGCTCAATCTTCTTTTGGGACCGTTCCATCTCAAGCGAAACCAATTTCTTTTTTATTTTGAGCATCTTTTTGGTCATATGGGCTTCATCATAAAAACCCATTGCACGCTCGTGGATGGTTGATTCGACAAAATGATGTCTCAATCCTTCAATTTTATTCTTTAAATATTCTTTATCCATGACGGTAGCTTTCTAATTTTTCGATCATGACCAAAAACGGTGGCTGATTCACTTGATTCAGTGTCCGGTAGATGGTCGCTGTATAGTCTTTTTGAGGGAGCTGACTGACAAAGTCCAGCACTGCATCACGCTCGATGTCTCCTCCCTCATGACCATAATAGATCATAATAGCCATTCGCCCACCTTTTTCTAGGCGAACACAAATTTTCTCCATCGCTTCAATCGTGGTAGCTGGAAGAGTAATGACCGATTTATCCGCAGATGGCAGATAACCCAGATTAAAAATAGCTGCTTTGATGGTCTCCACATATTGGTCCACATGCTGGTGGCCATCCAAAATCAACCGGACATGTTGAAGTCCCAACTTTTCCAATCTTTCTTGGGTATTGACAAGTGCCTGCTCTTGAATATCAAAGGCATAGACCTGGCCTGCTAGTTGGGCTAAAAAGGCCGTATCATGTCCATTTCCCATGGTCGCATCCACCACCACATTTTCTTTGGTGATGACTTCTGCTAAAAATTGATGGGCCATTTCAAGTGGTCGAAGCATCAGCAGTCTCCTTTTCTTCTAGCTTACATCCTTGGGTACTTCCACGCCGACGCATTTCAGTTTCAATGGCGTTTAGGACTTCCCATTTGTTGAGGCTCCACATAGGGCCAATCAACATATCCCGTGGCGCGTCCCCTGTAATCCGGTGGATGACAATGTGTTTGGGGATGATCTCCAACTGGTCACAGATGACCTTGACATACTCCTCCTGGCTCATGAGTTGAAGTCGTCCTTCATGATAGTCCCGTTGCATCCGTGTATTGGTCATCAAATGCAAGAGGTGTAACTTGATGCCATCAATTTCATTATCGGTCACACAACGGCGAACATTTTCCACCATCATCTCATGCGTCTCCCCAGGAAGGCCATTGATCAAATGGGAGACGATCTCTGCCTTGGGCACCTGTTTGCGAATACGCTTGACTGTTTCAACATAGAGATCATAACTATGGGCCCGATTGATCAATTTAGAAGTCGCTTCATAAGTCGTCTGAAGCCCCAACTCGATCGTCACATGCATGCGCTCTGTCAGCTCTGCTAGGTAGGCCAAGGTCTCATCTGGTAAACAGTCCGGACGCGTACCAATGTTGATTCCTACCACTCCTGGTTCATTGATGGCCTGTTCATACCGCTCTCGAATGACTTCCACTTTATCGTGGGTATTGGTGAAATTTTGAAAATAGACCAGGTACTTCTTCACATCTGGCCATTTCCGATGCATAAAATCAATCTCTTTGTAAAACTGTTCTCGAATCGGAGCTTCTGGGGCCACAATGGCATCTCCTGAACCCGAGACCGTACAAAAAGTACAGCCACCGTGGGCGACTGTTCCGTCTCGATTGGGACAATCAAAGCCCGCATCAATAGGGACTTTAAAGGTCTTTTCTCCAAATAAGGTTCGATAATAATCATTCAAAGTATTGTAGGATTTCATACCCTTCATTATAGCAAAAAAAGAGTCGAACTCAAAACGCGAGTTCAACTCCTAGTTGTTAGATGCTTATTTTTGCTTACCTGTAAAGCGCCATTGAAATCGCAAGCGATCATACAAGGGATACTCAAACTGTAAAACAGCGAGACCCAAAATCATACTGCCAAGAACGTCTGATGGATAGTGGACCCCGACATAAACGCGGGAAACCACAATGGTCACAATTCCCAGAACCAGCAAGCCTTGAAGGCAAAAGCGGGCTGTTTTATGTTTTACATGTTGGCTGATGATGATGATCAAACTTCCCAAAACAAGGCTAGATGCCAGTGAATGACCACTCGGGAAAGAAAAGCCTTTTTCCTCTACTAGATGAAGAATACTTGGTCTCGGTCTCTGGTAGATATTCTTTAGAAGAAGAACCAAAAGACCAGTCAATACCAGATTGCTCCCTAGAAAAAGAGCTTCGCTGTACCACTTCTTATAGGCAAAGACCGCCAGCAAAAGACCCACCCAGATGACAATGATCTTGGTATCCATGACATGGGTCACCTTGGTAAAGAAGGCCGTCAGTGCTGCAGGCAGATCGCCTCGAATAGCAGACTGAATCGTGCTATCAAAGCCTGTTAATTGTTGCGGGTAAAAGCGAATCACATACCCAAGAATGACAAAAATGAGAAGGGCGAAGCTTGCCTTCGCCCAATGTTGTTGTTTATTTTTCATATTTTTTTAAAATCGGTTGCAATAAGGTATAGATCAACCCAAATGCGATGGCCCAAATCACCCCTTCGATCAGGTTAAACGGTGCAACCATTGCGGCTAAATAGTGGACAAGCCCTAGTGTTTTCGAAATATCATAGTTCATAAAACGAGCATACAAAGGGATTGCATAGACATAGTTCACCAATACCATCGTGATACTCAAGCTGATCGTTCCAACAATCGTTGCCAAGACAAATCGACCATGGGTCCGTTCCTTGTTCCAAATCCATGCAAAAGCAAGAACAAAAACAAGAACTCCAATGATATTGATTGGTAATCCGATCAAGGTTTCAAGCCCCTTATTATTAAGGGCTAACTTAAGGACAGATCGGATCAAGGTCACCCAAACGGCACTTTTAAAATCCAACAGGACCAAGGCCAACAAAATGGCGATGATACTCAAATCAATTTTGAAGAAATCTATCAAGAAAGAAAATTGATAGAACATCAAAATAAAAGATAAAGCGGATAAAACAGCCACTAGGGTCAGTTTACGTGTATTTGTCATAACAGGTTCCTCCAATTTTTTAAAAATTAGAGAAGCTGGAAAGACGTCTACTCCATCATTCTACTCTAAACTATTTAAACAAAGCTTAAACTAGAAAATATTCTAGTTACTTTAGCTGGTCTCCATCGAAACATGCCGTTAGTCAGTCTTAGACCCTAACGTTCCATTTTCATGCATCAGCTCTAAACAGATCAGAATAGATGTCAGTCTATTCGTCTCTCGTCTTCTCCCATCCAGACTATACTGTCGGTTGTGGAGTCACACCACATCAGCTTGCGCTCGCGGACTTCTTTTAGAGTATGGAAAAGAACATTTCCTAGTAAAAGTCACCGCCGGTCGGGAATTACACCCTGCCCTGAAGACCCTTTTATGATAACAAAAAAAACTTGCCTAGGCAAGTTTTTGTAACGTCATGGATTACATCGTTCGGGTTTTAATTTTTCGTTCTTATTTGAGCTTGTCGTGCTCATAACGATGGCTCAACTCCAGCCCCTTAAAACCTTGCTGGCGGAGTGCCTCATAGACAATCATGCAGACAGTATTGGAGACATTTAAACTACGGACATGCTCATCATTCATCGGAATGCGAATGGCCTTCTCCTCGTGCTGGCGCATAAAATCTTCCGGCAAACCTTTATCCTCGCGTCCAAACAAGAAATAATGGGACTTCCCATCCTGATAAGAAACATCCGAATAGGTCTGATTTGCAAACTTGGACACTAGGTGTACCTGACCGTCGCGCGCCGCTTCCATAAACTCTTCCAGGCTATCATAAAAGCGGACATCCAGCTTGTCCCAATAATCAAGTCCTGCTCGCTTCATTTTGCGATCATCGATCGGAAAAGCCATGGGGCGAATGATATGTAAGGGGGAATTGGTCGCCGCACAAGTCCGTGCAATATTTCCCGTATTTTGTGGAATCTGAGGTTGGAACAAGACGATGTGGTTTTGAGCAGCTGACTCTTGGTAGTCCAGTTCTTCAATATTCATACTCGATCTCTTTCTGATAAAAAAATAGCCACACTGCCCGGAGTCAAGCTCAGCAAACAGCGTGGTTACAGCTTCATTAACTTAACTCACAACAGGTTTGAGGTAAATCAACGAAGGTACTTTCTAAGTATAACACTTTTGAAGCTCCTGTCAATAGTTTTTTTAGATTTTTTTAAGAAACTTTATCAAAGTTTTCAATCCCTCCTAGCTCTACTCTTTTGACGATTTCTCCTACTTGTTCTTAGCTTCTCAAAATTCCACCAGAAAATCCTTAAAAAAGATGAATTTTTCTTGAAAATAGAGTATGATAGAAGCATACTCTGGAGGTATTCTATGAAAATTATTGTTGTTGGTGGAGGAAAGGTCGGAACGGCCCTTTGTCGTTCTCTCGTTGCTGAAAACCACGATGTTATTTTGATCGAAAAAGACGAATCCGTTCTTAACCATATTACCAAACGGTTTGATATCATTGGAATTTTAGGAAATGGGGCAAACTTCAAGATCTTGGAGCAAGCAGATGTTGAAGACTGCGACATCTTCATTTCCATGACCGAGTACGATGAAGTGAATATGGTCTCTGCTGTTTTGGCTAAAAAAATGGGAGCCAAAGAGACTATCGTTCGGGTGCGGAATCCGGAATATTCCAATTCCTACTTCAAGGAAAAAAATATCTTGGGCTTCTCCCTAGTTGTCAATCCGGAATTGCTGACAGCTCGCTATATTGCCAATATCATTGACTTCCCAAATGCCCTTTCTGTGGAGCATTTTGCCAATGGCCGAGTTGCCTTGATGGAATTTAAAATCAAGCCAGATAGCAATCTCTGCAATATGAGTCTATCCCAATTCCGGAAGAAATACGGAAATGTCATTGTTTGTGCAATCGAGCGTGGCAACGAACTCACCATTCCAAACGGAGACTTTGTCTTGCAACCTCAAGACAAGATTTTCGTAACAGGTAATCGGATCGAGGTCGTTCTCTTCCACAACAATGTTCGCCCTCAGGTCATTAAGAGCATGATGATCATTGGTGCTGGGAAAATTGCCTATTACCTACTCAACATTCTTCAAGATGTGCGCCGCAAGATCGATCTCAAGGTCTTAGAGGTCAATCGCGAACGGGCGGAATTCTTTAGTCAGGAATTTCCTGATCTCTATGTCGTCCATGGAGACGGAACTGCTAAAGACATTCTTTTAGAAGAGAGTGCCAATAACTTCGATGCTGTGGCTACTTTGACAGGGGTCGATGAAGAAAACATCATCACTTCCATGTTCTTGAATTCTGTCGGAGTCAAAAAGAACATTACCAAGGTCAACCGAACTAGTCTGCTAGAGATCATTGGCGATCAAGATATGACCAGTATCGTTACGCCAAAACGCATCGCTGTAGATACCATTATGCACTTTATTCGTGGACGCTACAATGCACAGTTCTCAAACCTAGAAGCCTTGCACCATGTCGCAAACGGCCGGATTGAAACCTTGCAGTTCCAAATTAAGGAAGACAATAAACTAACCCAATATCCCCTCTCTGAATTGAAATTGAAAAAAGGCGTCTTGATCGCTGCCATTATTCGAGACGGCAAGGCTATTTTCCCAAATGGAGATGACCGTTTGATGGTAGGAGATCGGATTATCGTAACCACCTTGATTCAAAATGTCACAAAAATCTATGATCTACTTGAGAGGTAAGCCTGATGAATAGAAGCATGATTCGTTACCTCTTGTCCAAGCTCCTCTTAATCGAGGCAGCTCTCCTGATCGTTCCCTTAGTCGTCGCTACGATCTATCAGGAACCTGCCAAGGTCTTTGTCTCTATTGGGGCAACCATGGCCATCTTACTTGGGCTGGGGCTACTTGGTAGTTTTCACAAACCAAAGGACTTTCACATTTATGCTAAAGAAGGAGTCCTGATTGTAGCCCTCTGTTGGATCCTCTGGTCCTTCTTTGGCGCCCTTCCCTTTGTCTTTTCGGGACAAATTCCCAACATTATCGATGCCTTCTTTGAAGTCAGCTCTGGCTTTACAACAACAGGGGCAACGATATTAGATGATGTGGGTGTCCTCACCCATTCTCTCCTCTTTTGGCGCAGTTTCACCCACTTGATTGGGGGGATGGGAGTATTGGTCTTCGCCCTTGCAATTATGGACAATAACAAGAACAGCCACCTTGAAGTCATGAAGGCAGAAGTTCCTGGTCCAGTTTTTGGGAAGGTCGTTTCCAAATTAAAAAACACAGCTCAAATCCTCTACTTCTTGTACTTGGGCTTGTTCTTCCTCTTTGTGGTTCTTTATTTCCTTGCTGATATGCCCCTTTATGATAGTTTTGTCATCGCCATGGGAACGGCTGGAACCGGGGGCTTTACCGTTTTTAACGACGGAATTGCCCACTACAATAGTAGTTTAATCACCTATTTGGTCAGTATCGGGGTTTTAGTCTTCGGGGTTAACTTTAACCTCTACTACTTCCTCATGATCCGAAAATTCAAGGCCTTCTTTAAAGATGAGGAATTGCGGACCTATATCACCATCGTCCTCGTGTCCAGTGTCTTGATCGCGTACAATGTCCTTCATCTCTATGCCAATGTCGCTAAGAGTTTTGAGATTTCCTTCTTCCAAGTTTCCAATATCATCACCACTACCGGTTTTGGTTATGGAACGACGGAAAAATGGCCTCTCTTTCTCAGTTCATCCTCTTGATGCTGATGGTTGTAGGTGGTTCTGCTGGATCGACCGCCGGGGGGCTAAAAGTCATTCGGTGCTTGACCTTATGGCGAATCGCAAAAAATCAGGTTCTTTCGACCTTGTCTCCGAATCGCGTTCTGACCTTGCATGTCAATGATACGGTATTGGATAAGGATACACAGCATCAGATCCTCAAGTACTTTACAATATACAGTTTTATCACGATCGGCCTACTCTTTGTAGTCAGTCTAGACAATAATAACTTCATGACGGTTGTCAGCGCTGTCTTTAGTTGTTTCAACAACATTGGACCTATGATTGGAACAGGTCAAACCTTCTCCATCTTTAGTCCGATTTCAAAACTGTTACTTTCCTTAGCCATGATTGCCGGACGGCTTGAAATCTATCCAATGATTCTACTCTTCCTCCCTAAAACATGGTCTAAACGCTGATAGACAACTCTTTTACAAAATCAACACCCTTAGAAAAATAATTTCTAAGGGTGTTTCTGTTTATTTGCGATCGTCCTATTTTGATTCTTCATTTCGCTTCAGACTAAAATGGTCTGGCAAGGGGTCTGGTCCCGCCTGGCTTCCAGGATGGCAACGTAGAATCCTTGCAATCCCCATCAAGACACCTTTCACACCAAAACGCTCAATCGCTTGGATCATATAAGTGGAACAGGTCGGTTGAAAGCGACAAGAAGGCGGAAATAGGGGAGAGATCCATTTTTGATAGCCTCTGACCAGCGCAATCAGGATTGTTTTCATGCTTTTTTAGATTTAGTCACTGCTAGATTGTGCAACTGGCTGATTTCTTTTTTGTTCAAGCGACGGTATTCACCCGGACGTAGTCCTGAGACGTCCAAATTTCCAAACTGGGTCCGGGAGAGTTTATCCACTAAAAGTCCCACCGCTTCAAACATCTTTTTAACCTGGTGGTTACGCCCTTCATGAATGGTCAACTGAACCACTGAACGGTTCTTTTCGACATCCACTTTTAAGATCTCGTAAGTCGCTGGCTTGGTTTTCTTTCCATCAATGGTCACCCCTCGCGTCAAGGGACGCAAGTTTTCCTTATTGGCAATCCCTTTGACACGCGCCACATAGACCTTATCAATTTCATTTCGCGGGTGAATCATCTCATCTGTAAAATCACCATCATTGGTCAAAATCAAGACACCAGATGTATCCCAGTCCAAACGTCCCACTGGGTAGATGCGCTCTGGTACTTGAGATAAAAGGTCAACGACTGTTGTCCGCCCTTTATCATCCGATACACTAGAGATGACGCCACGTGGCTTATTTAAAAGATAGTAGACCTTTTCTTCGTTATAGATTGGAGTCCCCTCTACTTCAACCTGATCACCGGTTTTAATGATGGTCGCTAATTCACGCACAACTTGGCCATTGACCGTCACCAAGCCTTGCTTGATCAGTTCTTCGGCCTTGCGACGACTAGCCACACCTGCATGGGCAATATATTTATTAATTCTCATCTAGTTCCTCTGTTCTCTCTGAAAATAATTGACCTTCTTCTGGATCGATGTCCACTTCCTCAACCTTTGGCAATTCCTCCAAATGATTGATCCCCATGTAATCCAAAAAATACTCCGTCGTAACATACAAATTAGGACGCCCGATGACTTCTTTTTTTCCATCTTCACGGATCAGATCAAATGACAGTAGTTTGGTAATAGCACCACTGGAATTGACGCCTCGAATGTCATCGACCTCCACGCGGGTGATCGGTTGCTTATAAGCAATGATTGACAAGGTTTCAAGGGCAGCCCGAGACAAACTTTGGTTCATAGGCGTTCTAGAATAGTCTCGTAAAACCGAAGCGTAGTCTGCCTTTGTCACCAATTTATAACGGGAAGCTGTCTCCATCAAACACAGACTGGTATCTGAGTCCTCCTGGTATTTTTGGGCCAATTTTTCTAAACTTTGCACCACACCTGTTGGGGGTAAAGAGAGAAGATCTGCGATTTGTCTGGCAGTAATTCCTTCTTCACCCGCTACAAATAAGAGTGCTTCAATTTCAGCTAATTTGCTCATGTTCAATCCTATTTAAGTAAATTTCTCCAAAAGCCCTATCCTGTACCACTGTGACCTCTTGAATCTTGATTAATTCAAGGGTTGCAAGAAATAGGGTAATGACCTCTTGGAGATCCGCTGCTTCTAGAAACAAGTCCTGCAAGAGAACTTGTGAACGATCGTGGAATCGGTGACGCAGCTGGTCCATCAGATCCTCAATCTTGTATTCATCCTTTACAATGGTTGTATGGTTCTGGCGGAATTCTTCTTTTTTCTTGGTCAATAGTTTTGAGAAAGCCAAGAAGAGATCCACCGTGGTGCGATCATGAAGCAATTCGGTATCGTCATAAACCAATTCCATCTTTGGTTTCGAATAATAGAGGGCGCGCTCCTCGTGCTGCGAGGCCATCAACTCTCCTAATTGCTTGTAAGTACGGTACTCTTCCAATTGAGAAAGGAGGTCCTGCTCTAGATCCTCTGCTTCATCCATCTCCTCTGCGACCTTAGGAAGAAGTCTACGACTCTTGATCAGGGTTAATTGACTAGCCATCAGCATGTATTCTCCTGCTACCTCTAGTTTCATAGCCTGGAGGGTCGCCAGATAAGCCAGATACTGTTCGATCACCTCAATCAAGGGGACCTCATAAATATCCATTTGGTATTTAGAGACCAAGTGGAGCAAGAGGTCCAAAGGCCCTTCAAAATCTTTAATTTTAATATCCATTATTTATATTTTTCTAATGTCACCATGGTTTTTAGGCCCAATTCACGCGCAATACTAAAGAGATCCACACCGAGTTCACGTTGTTTCAAAATATATTGCTCACGAATCGATTGCGCCGAAAGGTCTTGATTCCCTTTTTCGATCAAGAAGGCTTCTAATTGTCGGAATCCCCACTGACGGGAGTAGCATTTTCCTTTATTATCAAAGAGATAAATACCATCTAGGAAGAGTTGCAATTCATCCAGTAACGGCTCTGGAACCTTTAAAACCCGTTTTTGGCCATCTTTGCCCACTCGAATGACATGAAAGTCCAGCTGAATATCTTCGACTTTGACTTGGAGGATCTCACTTGGCAACAAGCCCATCTCCAGAATCAACAAGGCCATCAAGCGTCCCTGTGGGTTAGTTGATTCTTCCCAAAAATGGGTCAGATCCAACAATTCCCGATCATGGGTCTTGGCCGGTTGAATTTTAGGCAAGACCAAACGATGGTATTCAGAAATAAAGCGTTCTTGATACAAATAATATAAAAATTGGTTGACGGCAGATAATTTTCGTTTTTGAACCGCCGGTTTAAAATCTTTAATCGAAGCTTGGTAAATTCTCAAATTTGTCGGTGTCACTTTTCCATGGATCGACTCAATAAACTGGTCCAAATCATAGAAATAGGCAGATTGAGAATTTTCACTTAATTCTTTTTGATCAATAAAACTTGCAATAAATTCTTTCATTTTGGAATCATCTCGTATTCATTTGAAAAATCATGCATGAGCGAATTGATGGCTTTAAGAATCGATTTCCGTGTAATAATCCCTTGGAAATAGCCTTCTTCATCCACCACCGAAAGGAAGGAGTCATCCACCAACTTGTGCAGGACTTCTGTCAAATTGAAGTCTAAGCCGATGACCCCGACCTCTTTTTTTGCAACGTCTACGATATCCATCGAAGCAAAAGTCTCCTCAGGAATCTCGTGTTTCAATTGATAAGATAGAATATCCGTTAGGGAGATCGTCCCCACAAACTTGCGTTCATCCGTCACTACCGGAATACGACTATAGCTAATCTGGCTCAACAACAAGACAGCATGGTCTACATTGTGGTTATCAATCAAGACCGCTAAATTTTTGGCTGGAGTTAAGAACGTCTCTTCCTGCGCCAGCAAGAAACGTTCAAATTCCTTTGCTATCATCTGCTAAACTCCTTTGTCAATTCAGGATACAATACATGGTCTCTCGTATAATACTCTACCTTGTAATGAGAATCATCTATCTCAATTTTAGCATAGAGACACTCTCGAATCAGACCACGTGGTTGACTAACGGATCCAGGATTCACAAAGAGGGTTCTTCCTTCCTTCCAAGCATCTGGGATATGAAGGTGGCCGTAAAGACAGATATCTGCTTCTTCCTCTTGGGCCCACAGATCCAATTTTTGAAAACTAAAATTGATCTGGAAGAGATGCCCATGGGTCTGGATGATTCGTGTTGGCCCTAGTTGGGTCACCAAGCGTTCTGGATAGCCCTCATAAAAATCCATGTTTCCTTGGACAACGTGGATCCCTTCCCAGACAGGATCGTCACTTTTTAGCTCAGAATCCCCATTGTGAAAGATCCCATCGACCTTACCTAGGTATTTTTCTTTAATAGCTTCTACGATGGAACGGTCTCCATGCGAGTCACTCATCACGATGATTGTTTGCTTTGCCATGATGGAAATACCTCCAATAATTTTTTAACAGCTAAAGCACGATGCGATTGTGTATTTTTTTCCTCAAGTGTTAATTCAGCGGCAGCACGGCCCGTTTCCCCAACTAAGAAGAGTGGATCATAGCCAAACCCGTTTTCACCCTTAGGTTCAAAATTAATATAGCCTGGCCAATCAGCTTCCACCACCAAGCTTTCCTTGCCTGGCCTTGCGACCACCAAGGTCGAATGGAACTGGGCTGAACGGTCTTTCAAGTCAAAGACCATGGCCAATTCGTGCAACAATTTCGCATTATTTTCCGCATCTGTCGCACCAACTCCCGCAAAGCGAGCTGACCAAACTCCTGGTAAGCCTCCCAAGATATCTACCTTCAAACCTGAATCATCCGCTAAGACTGTTTTCCCAGTTAGCTCTGCGATGGTTTCAGCTTTTAGCCGAGCATTCTCTTCAAAGGTCATCCCTGTTTCTTCGACTTCTGGAAGCTCTGGGTATTGATTGAGATTTTCTACTTCAAAGCCCAGCTTTTCAAACATATTACGGAATTCTTTGGTTTTTCCCTCATTTCGAGTTGCAATAAGAATCGTATCTTTGACCTTGTCTTGACCCAAGAAGGCTTCCAAATCCAGCCCATCACTTGGCAAATGCAAATAGAGCAATTTCCCTTTTTCAACCAAGAGTAAGGCTCCTTGACGCTGGATAATTTCAAAAGATCTTCCCTTGACTTCATTCAAGATTTCAGTCAAAAAGGTTAGAAAACGAAAGGCTGATCCATAGCGCATCACCGATAGATTGAGAGGAAATCCTTCAGGATCCTTGGCAAAGAGAAGTTCCAGCTGGTCTAAAAGAGTGGAAGCTTCCGCAGGAACTTGACTAAATTGGTTGTAGTCTGCATCTTCTCCCCATTGGGCAATATACCAATCTTGGGAATCTTTGTATTCAAATAGTTTGTCACTCATAAATTTACGTGCTCCACATTCACTGAACGTTCTAGCCATTTTTCGGCAATCGCTGCAAAGCTATTAGCATTTGCAGTGGTATAAAAGCGGTAGGTCTGCTCTAAGAGTTCGCGGCTCTTATTGAGCTCAAAATAGTTTAATAAAACGGAGATATCCCGAACACACTCTGCCCCACTATCAATCAATTTGACATCCGGTCCCATCACATTTTGAATGATCGGTTTTAAAAGGGGATAATGGGTGCATCCCAAGACCAAGGTATCAACCTTTCCAACTAGTGGTTTTAGGGTTTCATAAACCACCTTTTTGGTCACACTGGATGCCAACTCGTTTGATTCCACTAAAGGAACAAACTTGGGACAAGCTAAACTGCTGACTTCCATGTCTGGTGCTAGACTTTGAATCTTCTCTTTATAAATTCCAGAAGAAACCGTCATCGGTGTCCCAATGACCCCAATTTTTTGATGGGTCGTCGATTTAATGGCTGCAGAAGCTCCGGGCAAAATCACTCCTAAAACAGGAATATCAAGTTTCTCCTTGACTTCTTCCCAAACCACTGCCGTCGCTGTATTACAGGCTAAGACAATCATCTTGACATTTTTGGTCAGAAGGAAGTTCACCATCTGCCAAGTATACTCGCGAATTTGGTCTGCTGGTCTAGGACCATAAGGTGCACGCGCTGAATCTCCAATATAGACGACATCTTCGTGAGGAAGCTGACGGAGCAATTCGCGGACAACAGTTAGGCCCCCTACTCCAGAATCTAAAAAACCAATCGGTCGGTTATCCATATCTCTTCCTTCCAAAAGGAGGGACTAAGAAATTCCTCCAAGCCCCTCTCATTTATTATCGTGAGATTGCCCCACTCTTATTTTTTCTTGTTTTTCGCCATTGCTGATTTTTGTTGGTTCACAATTTGGCGATAGACTTGTTGAACTTTTGCTTCGCTTGGACGTTGGCCGCTCGCACCTAAAAGCGTACGAACTGCTTCAACATTCAAACGTGGGTTTGATGCAAATTCTTTTTCAAATTGACGACGAAGCAAGAACATTCCTGCAACCATCCCACCAAAGAAAGCTAAAATAATCAACAAAATTCCTAAAAAGAGATTCATACAATTTTCTCCGATCCATTATTTTTACATAACTATCATTATATCAGACAATCGCTTATTTTTCAATGTCAAAGCCGTAGAGTGTCGCAAGATAATCTTCTGGTTTTTCTGCTCGACGAATCAAACGGGCATGCCCATCTTCTTGAAGCAAAACTTCTGCCGAACGCAACTTGGCATTGTACTGGTACCCCATTGAAAAGCCATGGGCTCCAGTGTCATGGATCACAAGTAAATCTCCAATCTCCGTCACGGGTAGTTCTCGTTGTTTGGCAAATTTATCGTTATTTTCACAGAGACTTCCCACTACATCGACCACTTCAGTCGGTTCCTCTGGACGATCCATATTGGTGATATGGTGATAAGCACCGTACATAGCCGGTCTAAGAAGATTCACCGCTGAAGCATCGACGCCCACATAGGTCCGGTAGGTTTTCTTTTTATGAGTAACTCTGGTTACCAGGAGGCCGTGTGAAGCTAGCATAAAGCGACCAAGCTCGGTATAGATTTTCACATTACCAAGTCCTGCCGGTTTGAGAATCTCATCAAAAACGCGTTGCACACCTTCCCCAATAATGGCAATATCATTTGGTTCTTGTTCTGGTTTGTAATTGACCCCAACTCCACCAGAAAGGTTGATGAAGCCCAAGTGGACACCTGTTTTCTCGACGACTTCTACTGCCAATTCAAAAAGTTGACGCGCTAACTCTGGATAGTAGTCGTTGGATACAGTATTAGAAGCCAATAAAGCGTGAATACCAAACTCTTCCACACCTAGTTCTTTCAACTCGATAAAGGCTTGGATCAATTGCTCCTTGGTCATTCCAAACTTGGCTTCTTCAGGATTGTCCATAATATCGGTTCCCAGTTCAAAAACTCCACCAGGATTATAGCGGCAAGAAATAACCTTGGGGATGCTGGTCACAGACTTCAAGAAAGCAATGTCTTCATAGGCGTCCAGATTGATAGTTGCCCCTAATTCTCTCGCATAGACAAATTCATCAGCTGGCGTGTTGTTAGAAGAAAACATGATTTCTTTCCCACTAAAGCCCAGTTTATCCGCCATTAACAATTCCACGTAGCTGGCCGTGTCGACTCCACAGCCCTCTTCTTGCAAAATTTTTAGGATCGATGGGTTAGGAGTCGCCTTGATGGCAAAGTATTCCTTAAATCCTTCATTCCAAGCAAAAGCTTGATGGAGGGCACGAGCCGTTTCACGAATTCCTGCTTCATCATAGAGATGGAAAGGGGTAGGAAATTCTTGGGTCAGACTTTCTAATTGTTCACGGGTTACAAAAGGTGTTTTCATAAGCGCTCATTTCTATTCTTTAGTCACTATTAGTATAGCACAAGTCGGAAGACAAAAAAAGCCGAGGCAACTGCCCCAGCTCAAGCTCTCTTTGATTAGTCGTTTCTTCCGAAGATACGAAGAAGGCTGATAAAGAGGTTGATAAAGTCAAGATAAAGTTCCAAAGCCATTGCTACTGCCCAACCTGTAGCAGGTTGACCATTTGTTTGATCATAGACATAGCGAATCTTTTGGTTATCCCAAGCTGTCAATCCTGCAAAGAGGAAGACAGAGATGATACTCAAGATATAGTCCATTCCAGAACTTCTCAAGAACATGTTCACAACAGAAGCGATGATCACACCGATCAAGACTCCCATCAAGGCACGTCCCATTCCAGACAGGTCCTTTTTCACGACGCGTCCGATAGCTCCCATGACAATAAACATCAAGGCACTGACCAAGAAAGCCTTATAGACCGTCGCTTGCATGTAGCGAGCAATGATAAAGCTCAACGTAAAGCCATTCAAAGCTGAGTAAATCAAGAAGATCGGAAGAGCAGACGGGCTATTTTTAACAGCCTTCCCACTTGCAACAAAGACCAAGATCAATTCTACAACCACTGCTGCATAGTAAACCATTGGTGCTGTTGTCAAGATTTGAACGAAGAAATCTTGAAAGACCGTCATCATAAGACCAGAGACAAGGGCTGAAATCCCAACACCGATCCCAACTAATGAGTAGATTTTGTTATAAAAAGCATTCAATCCACTTTGTTCTTGGATTACTGAATCATTATACATATAAACAAGTTCCTTTCAAATTTGTTTACTATGATTTTAACATTTTTCGATGAAAAAATCTCCTTTTGGCCATCTTTTTACGCCAAGGTTCTGAAGCTTCCTTAACAGCCCAGTATTTATCCACCATGGTCACCACGAAGGATTCTTTGTAGCGAGGCGGAGCAAGGGTAGCCCCCCACATGTGTTTAATGATGATATCTTCTTCCTTAGCATTAAGATCTGTAATCTTTCGCGCATTTCTCACGGCAATGCGTGGATGGATCCAGGCGTGACTCTTGGTAAACTTAGTCTCGCGCCAATCATAGTAAAAGAGGTCATGTAAAAGCCCACCCCGAGCCGTACTTTTAGCATCCCAGCCAAATTTTTTAGCCAGTTTATAACTAGTATAGCTAACATGAATGGAATGCTCCAAACGATTGGAATGAATATGATGGGGGATGTCGGCTAATTTTTGAACCTTAGGGTGCTGAATCAACTGTCCCACATAGGTCATGTATTCTTTGTCACGATGATATTGCATCAGATCACCACCTTTCCTTGATAGGCTCTCCCAATAAGATTTCCACCAATTTCTTTTTTCAACTTAAGTATACTGCTTTTTCTCAAAAATTCCTTAAAGAAAACATCAAAATTCCTGCTGCCACTGCAACATTCAAACTCTCGGCCCGACCTGGCATAGGAATATGAACCAGCTGGTCTGCTTGTGTCGCCATTTCCTGGCTGATGCCATTTCCTTCATTACCCATTACCAAAATCAATTGATCAATCTGAGGGAGCTGACGGTAATCGATGGAAGCTTCTGATAGCGTCGTTGCGAGGACCGCTAGATTGGATTGACTAGCTCGTTCAAACAGTTCTTCTCGGTCCATTTTCCAGATAGGAAGATGGAAATGACTGCCCTGCATGGATCGAAGAGTCTTGAGACTGTATAGATCTGCGGATGCTTTCGAAAGCATGACACCATCAAAGCCGGCCGCATCTGCTGTTCGAATCATGGTTCCCACATTACCTGGATCTTGGACATCCTCCAAATAGAGGTAACGACCTTGTAACTGATCTGGAAGTTCTGGCTGCTCTATAAGAATCTCTGCGACAATTCCTTGAGGGGTCTTCGAATCAGCCAAGAGACTCAAGATCTCCGAAGTCACGACAGTGACGTTTTGGATATTCTCTACCCGGTCTAAATAGGCTTCTAAAACAAAGATCTGACGAATCTCCGCCTGATTTTCTACTGCCTCTTCAAAGAGATGCCAACCTTCAATGAGATAGGAATCTGTCCGATATTTTTTTTGATGTAATTTTTTAGCATTTTTGATTACATTATTGGATTTAGACGTTATAATATTCATAGACCTATTATAGCACAAAGAAAAAGAAGAAATCATGCCTCAGATAGATTTCTTCGAGTCAAGGAGGATGCACATGCAAAAGGTAAAAATGATTGCCCAAGGACGGGTTCAAGGAGTTGGTTTTCGCTGGGGAGTCTACAGTCTTGCCTTGGAGATTGGTGGGATCACTGGCCGTGTCTGGAATAATGACGATGGGACGGTTGGTATTCTAGCTCAGGCAGAGTCTAGCAGTCAAATGGCCAAATTCATCCAAGAAATACGCAAAGGTCCTACGCCGTTTGCGCATGTGACTTATTTGGATGTTACGCTAGCAAACTTTGAAAACTATAGGGACTTCAAAATTGCAAATTAAGACTAGAGAACTATTGTGTATTTTCAAAAAAAACAGTAGAATAGAAAGGTAACATTAAAAAAAAGAAGGAACGATTTGTGAAAAAAAATAAACTTGCATTATTGGCATCGATGGGACTAGCTTCGCTCGTCTTCTTATCAGGATGCGTGAGTGTCGATCGGAAAACTGGAAATCCAACTGGATTGATCTGGAATCTTCTTGGCCGTCCAATGGGCGAAGCCATCAAATTCTTTGCTAATAACCTTGGATTGGGCTTTGGGATCGGGATTATTATCGTCACCTTGATCGTGCGTTTAATCATCTTGCCACTTGGTTTGTACCAATCATGGAAGGCAACCTACCAATCTGAAAAGATGAACTACTTAAAACCCATCCTTGGCCCAATCCAAGAGCGCATGAAAAACGCTAGTACACAAGAAGAAAAGCTATTGGCACAACAAGAATTAATGGCTGCTCAACGTGAAAATGGGGTGAGCATGTTTGGTGGAGTTGGGTGTTTACCACTCTTGATCCAAATGCCATTCTTCTCTGCCCTCTTCTTTGCAGCTCAGCACACCAAAGGGGTAGCAGAAAGTAGTTTCCTTGGTATTGCTCTTGGAAAACCAAGCTTGCTCTTGACGGCTATCGTAGCGGTTCTCTACTATATCCAAAGTATGCTCTCTCTTCATGGAATTGAAGATGAAACCCAAAAGGAAAGCATGCGTAAAGCATCATTGATGAGCCCGATTATGATCGGTGTCTTCTCATTGATCTCTTCAGCCGGAGTGACTCTTTACTGGGTAGTCGGTGGGGTAATCCAAATTATTCAACAATTTGTGATCAACTACTTGATTCGTCCAAATCTTCGCAAACGGGTCGCTGAGGAATACAAAAACAATCCTCCAAAAGCGACTAGTCACCGTGTGAAAAAAGACGTTACACCAACTGCAACGACACAAATTCAACACAAACCAAAAAACAACCGCAATGCAGGAAAACAACGCAATAGAAAGTAGTACAAACTTCTAAATTCTAGCGGAATTACTTAAGCACCTGAACCCTCTAGTTCAGGTGCTTTTTTAATCCCTTTCAATCAATCAACGAAAAATTTACACCCTCACAAGGGGATTAAGAGCACAAAAAAAACAAGCCCTCTTGGAGAGCCTGCATTTTATAGTTACGCTGTTTTTTCTACGTTCAAAATTTTCACTTGGTAGCTTCCAGCTGGTGTTTCAACAGTGACCACATCACCTGTTTTTTTACCAATCAAAGCGTGACCGATTGGGCTTTCGTTCGAGATCTTCCCTGCAAAGGCATCTGCCCCTGCTGAACCGACGATGCTGTATACTTCTTCATCTGTTTCGCCAACTTCTTGAACTGTAACGGTTTTTCCGATCGCTACTTCGTCTACTGCAACAGCGTCACTATCGACGATTTCCGCATAACGGATTTTTGTTTCCAAACTAGAGATTTGACCTTCCACAAAAGCTTGTTCATCTTTTGCCGCTTCGTACTCAGAGTTTTCTGAGAGGTCACCGTATGAGCGAGCGATCTTGATCCGTTCTACGACTTCAGGTCGACGGACTAATTTCAATTCTTCTAATTCTAGTTCTAATTTTTCTTTTTCTGCTAGGGTCATTGGGTATGTTTTTTCTGCCATTATTCTTCTCTTTCTATTATTTGAATGAAAAAGCTGTGGACGCGCCACATGCTTTTTCTAGTTTGAACTTGCTTGTGTCAATTTACTATTGACGTGTTCTTCTACATTTTTATTGTGTTCTTCGTATGTCTTAGCGAAGAAGACTTCACCGTTTTCGACATTTGCAACAAAATACAAGTAGTCTGTCTTACTTGGGTTCACCGCCGCTTCGATCGCTGATACTCCAGGGTTATCCACTGGACCAGGCATCAAACCGGTATTCTTATAAATATTATAAGGTGAATCCAGCTCTGTATCGATCGTTGCATCTTCTTTCAAGGTCGTCTTTTGACCAAGCTTTCCTTCGGCATAAAGAATTGCAATATTACTTTGCAAAGGCATATCTTGGTTCAGGCGGTTATAGAAGACACTTGCGATGTCTTTGCGGTCTTGATCTGTCGCCCCTTCTTTTTCAACCAAGGAAGCAAGGGTCAATACTTCGTTTACATTGATGTTCTTGCTCTCAAGTGTTTCATAATACGGGCTTAAGTTTTGATCCATGGCCGCCAGCATCTGATCGATCATTTCTTTCACTGTGGTATCTTTCCCATAGTTATAAGTAGCTGGGAAGAGATAACCTTCTAAACGGTAGCGAACACCAGAATCCTTACCTGGCAGATTCGCCAAGAGCTTAGGATATTTGGCCACCATCTTCTCAATAAAGGCATCGTCTTGGACAGCCTTCAAGAAATCTTCTTTCTTAAATGGAGTCTTGCCTGCCTTCTTAGTGGAGACATCGGTAGTGATAGCCGTCGCAATCTGATCGATCGTATAACCTTCTGGAATCGTCACCTTCCCAAGAACTGGAGCCTGAGGAGTTTTGGTTCCCTCTTCCTGCAGTTTTTGGATGATGGTTTCTAGATCCATGCTCTTTTGAAGGTTGAAATAACCGGATTTGAAATTGCTATAGTTCTTGAACTTGGTATAGTAGTTAAAGAACTGACCATTTTTCACGAGTCCTTTTTTCTCAAGGATCGCGCCAATCTCACGATTACTTGAACCTGCTGGAATCTCAACCGTCACGAATTCTGTTGCATTTTTATCCATTGGCTTGACAGCTGAATGGATATAGGTCACTGCAAAGATCCCGGTAGCCACGATCACGATCAACAAAAGGCTAACCACTGTACGAACGATGCGTTTGGCGATTTTATTTTGTTTCTTTTGTTTTTGTTGGCGCTGGTTACGAGAAGAGCGCGATAAGCTTTCCTCTACCGGTTCCTGACTTGCTTCTTTTGTAGCAAGCTTTGTAAGCTCACTCTGTTCTTCCACTGCAGGAGTCGCCTTTTCTGGCTCCACTGGTATTTCCGTGGAAGCCACAACAGCTTCTTCTTTTGGAGGTGGTGTCGCTTCTTCCTCCTCTTTCAGTGAAGAAGGGGTTTCAATGCTTCGATCAGGTAGATCATACTCTTTTTCGATCTTTAGAAGTTGCTCATTGGCCTCTTCTAAGTCTCTGAGGATCTGCTCTTTGAAGCTTAATAACTTCTCACTGTCTTGTGATTTATCAGTCAAATAATTGACCTCCCTCATCATAATCCTTAATATTATATCTTAAAAGATTTAGAAAAGCAATACAAATCGCCCTTCTTCTTCAAAATACCTATTTAATCAAGGTTTTCATTTTCCCAGACCAGATTGTACCAAACTTCACCCGCATATTGGGATTTAGAAAGACCTTCATTGGTGAATCCTTGCTTCTCGTAATAAGGAATCAAATAATCATGACAAGTCAAATTAATCCCTTGACGATGATCTTTCACCGCAATCTCTTTGAGTGCATCAAGCAAGAGGGTTCCAACCCCTAGTCCTTGGGCTTCTTTGGCAATGGATAGACTCGTGATGGAAATAAAACCCTGTTCTAGATGGCTTAGATCTTCAACCTTTGAAAAAGAGGAATCGATCAAATAGCGCTCCGGTCTAACAGGTCCTTCTAAGTACCCTAAAATCTGACCTTGGCACTCTGCTACAAGAAAAGTCGCTTGAATCTTTTCAATGTGATCTTTTAAAATCTCACGCGCAATCGCTTCTTCTTCTGAGAAATTCTCAAGCTCAATGCGCTCGATGGCATCCAAATCCTGCAGCTCTGCTTGTCTAATGTGAATTTTTTCTTTCATCATTTACTCTTTCTATCGTTCCCAAACCATATGGACACCCCGATCAGACTCAGCTTCATCTCGAAATCCTTGCTGGGCAAAGTAAGAAAGTAAATCTTCTGAACAATCGATCCAAATGGCTTTCTTTTCCTTTTGAACAGCTAGATCTTTTAAAGCAGCGATCAGAATCGCACCATATCCTTGACCTTGAAAGGCAGGCCTCACTGCTAATCGCAATACGATGAGGTCCCCCTTTAACTGCTGATCTTCTGTCGCCAACAAGTAAGCCACAATATCGCCACCCTGCTCTGCAAGCAAAGAAATGGCTTCCTTCGAACCTAGCGCTTCCTCAAGAGTGGCCTTGTGCTCTTTTACTTCATTGTCATGAAGTTCTTCTTCTAGCAATAACAGTTGTTCTTGATCAGCCGGGGTGATTTGTCGAATCATCATCCTGCTCTCCTCATTTCATGATTCTTCAGCGGACAGATAAATTTGAGTCCGGAACCAATCGATTCCAGACTCAATCATCTCTTTATTGGACACTATGTGTCAAACTAGATAATAAACGCTCAAATGAGTATTCATAGGTTTGAATATCTCCAGCTCCCATAAAGACATAGACCGCATTGTCATGGTCAAGAAGAGGAGAAACATTCTCAGCTGTAATAATCGCTGAACGTTTGACAATTTTTGCTTCCAAATCTTCAACCTTCACATCTCCGTGATCGACTTCCCGTGCAGAACCATAGATCTGTGCCAAGTAAACAGCATCTGCTTGATTCAAAGCTTCTGCAAATTCATCTAACAAGGCAATCGTCCGTGTAAAGGTATGTGGTTGGAAAATAGCCACAATCTCTTTACTTGGGTATTTTTGACGGGCCGCATCCAAGGTTGCAATAATTTCCGTTGGATGATGCGCAAAGTCATCGATGATCACTGTTCCATTGACTACTTTTTCAGTGAAGCGACGTTTCACGCCAGCAAAGGTCTTCAAATGCTCGCGGACTAAATCTAAGTCAAATCCTGCAATGTAGAGCAAACCAATGACTGCTGTAGCATTCATGATATTGTGACGACCAAAAGTTGGGATATGGAATTGCCCCAAGTCTTCTCCACGGAAATGAACATTGAAGGTTGAACCAGTCGTTGAACGAAGCAGGTTGCTTGCCACAAAATCGTTCGTCTCCTTATCAAAACCATAGTAATAAATTGGTGCTGATGAGGTAATCCGACGCAATTCTTTGTCTTCTCCGTAGATGAAGAGGCCTTTGCTGATTTGTTTGGCATAATCATTAAAGGCATTAAAGACATCTTCCAAGCTCGTGAAATAGTCTGGATGGTCGAAGTCAATATTGGTAATGATGCTGTATTCAGGATGGTAAGGCATAAAGTGGCGTTCATACTCATCTGATTCAAAGACAAAGTATTTGGCTGCTACAGAGCCACGACCTGTCCCGTCACCAATCAAATAACTGGTGTCAGTGATATTTGATAAGACGTGAGAAAGCATCCCTGTTGTCGAGGTTTTTCCGTGTGCTCCGGCAACCCCCATACTGACAAAGTCATGCATAAATTCACCAAGGAATTCATGGTAGCGTTTATAGGTTAGGCCATGCTCATCTGCATAAGCGATTTCCACATTGTTATCTGGACGGAAAGCATTCCCGGCAATGAGGATCTTGTCGCCTTCCAAATTTTTCACATCAAATGGATAAATTTGAATTCCTGCTTGTTCCAAGCCACGTTGCGTAAAGTAATACTTCTCAACATCTGACCCTTGAACCGTATGTCCCATTTGGTGAAGCATGAGGGCTAAAGCACTCATCCCTGCTCCTTTAATTCCAATAAAATGGTATGTATTAGACATGTTTTCTCCTTATTCTTGATCTAGATGGGTTAAATCCAATTCTTGCTTGATCGGCTGTGGTTTCAACTTGTGCTGATCTTTATTGTATATTTGGCTAGTCTTTAAGAAATCATAATTGTTTTTCTTTTCAGTCGGTTCTGCCACTTCTGGTTCTCCTGCAGATTCGAACTCTGCAAGGATCAACAACTGATCTTGTCGCAATCGTTTGCTATATTTCAATAATTCGCCTGGGTTTTCCTTTTGGAAGGGAGCTGTTGGTTGACCAGGTTTCCGTTCTGAAATAAACGGTTTTTTCCGCTTACTTGTAGTAGCTACTGGATCCGTTGTCAGATAGGGAGCTGTGCGTTTCTTTTTCAGATCTTCACGCGCACGCTCTCTCGCTTCCTCTGCATAACGGTTGGCAGGACTTTTTTTATCAATCGGCTCTTTAAAATCAGGTTTTCTTACTGGCCGTCTTTTCGGTAGGGGCTCTTCTAGTGGTTGGTGGTAAGGATGCTTAGGTTTGGTATTTTCAGCAATCGGTTGCCATTCCAAATAATTTTTATCCACATAGTCGCCTGTAATGTTACTAATCAAATCTGTTTCATCATACAGGTTCATGTGAGGCATCTCTGTTAACATCAACTCATTATCCCCTACTTGAGGAAAATATTTTTCTGTCATGTTTTCTTCCTTTCGACACTCCATTAATTATAAACTATTCACAGAATTTTTCAAGCTATTCTGATTGAATTCCAAGAATCTCACGAATTTCCTCAACCGATAAACTAGATCGTGTTTCCGTTCCGTCTAAAATCGTTGAGACCAAGTGTCTTTTGGAAGCTTGTAGTTCTTGGATTTTTTCTTCGATCGTACCACGAGTAATCATGCGGTAAACTTCAACATTTTGTTCCTGTCCCATTCGATGGGCACGTCCAATAGCCTGGTCTTCCACTGCAGGATTCCACCACAAATCGACTAAGATGACCGTATCGGCACCAGTGAGGTTCAATCCAACCCCTCCAGCCTTCAGAGAAATGAGAAAAGCATGGCGCTCACCTGCATTAAAAGCATTGGTCATTTCTTGTCGATCTTTAGCGGGAGTAGAACCTGTGATTTTAAAGGAGGTCATACCAAGCTGGTCAATTTCCTGCTCTAGGATATCCAGCATGCCTCTGAATTGGGAGAATATCAAAACCCGGTGTTCGCCATCCTTGATTTGACCCAAAAGATCTCGAAGGCTCTCCAATTTCCCACTATCTCCTTGATAGTCTTCCATAAAGAGGGCGGGGGTATCACAGATTTGGCGAAGGCGCATGAGTCCAGAGAGAATCTCCACCTTGCTCCGATTTAGTTCTTCCTCACTAGAGGTTCGAACTCGATCTTGAATTTGTTTTAATTGAGCCAAATAGATCGTTTTTTGGCTTTCATCCAACTCATTGTGGTAGGTTGTTTCAATTAAGTCCGGTAATTCTTGGAGCACTTCATCTTTTTTCCGTCTCATGACGAACGGTTTGACAAAGCGCGCAATGGTCTCAGGACTCATTTTTTGAAATTCTCTTTTAGCTGGGAAGAGCCCTGGAAGGACAATTTGGAAAATAGACCAGAGTTCACCCACATGGTTTTCAATCGGTGTCCCAGATAAGGCAAACACATGCGGAACCTCAAAGCCACGTAAATGTTGGGCAATCTTGGTTTGGGCATTTTTCATGACCTGGGCTTCATCTAGAATCAAGTACTCATACTGATTCTTCTGGTATTCCTCCACATCTTGACGGAAAGACGCGTAACTAGTGATAACTACCTGTGGATTGGTTGCGATGAGTTCATCTCGGTGCTGCTTGTGACCATAGACGACTACCACTTCCATCTGAGGAGCGAATTTTGAAAATTCTTGTTTCCAATTGTAGATGAGACTAGATGGAGCTAGAATCAAGATTTTAGTTTCTTTTTTTGCGACACTGGTCAAGAAGGAAATAGTCTGCAGCGTTTTCCCAAGCCCCATATCATCCGCTAAAATACCACCAAAACCATAATGATTTAACATGGAGAACCATTTAACCCCTGTTTCTTGGTAATCCCTTAGGGTCGCTTGGATTGTCATCTGAGGGAGTTGGAAGTCTTCTGGATGAGTCAAATCATGAGCTAAATTTCGAAAGTCTTCTGAAAAATGAACATTGTCTTGATCTGCCAACAAATCAGATAGCTGATAAGCGGCAATCCGGCGGGCTTGTAGTTTCCCACCCTTGCTCATTTTCGCCCGCAGATCTGCTAAGGCTCGACTGATCTTCTTGGTTTCTTCATCAAAGACAAGAACTTTCCCTGTATGGCTGACAAAATAGTCTTTTTGCCCTACTAGAGCTTTGAGGACCTGGTCCACTTCGGCTGGATCCACACTTTCAAAGTCAAAACCGATCTCCAGTAGACTGCCATTGGTTTTAACATCAATTTTTGGACGCTCCACTTGATAAAGATCTAAAAGGCTATCAGAGAGGGTAACCTCTCCTAAGGCTTCAAAAGTCGGGATCTGTTGGTGAAAGAATGGATAGATTTGCTCACTTGATAAAGGACTTCTTTGGGAAGAAAAATCATCCGTAAAACCTGCTGCTAGCATGGTTGAAAAGACTTCTTGCTCCTTATCGAAATCACTAGAATAAGGAAGATTGAGAAGTTCCTCACGCGTGGTCACCACACGATCCTGGTATTGAAAGACAACATCCAGTAATACAGTCTGATCCTGTGCTAGATCAAAATGAAATTCCGGAGTGAAATCGTGGATTAAAAAGCTGGTCGGGGCTGTTATTTGTCCCAGTTTTTTGAACTCTTTTAAACTATAGGAAAGTTTGGTCTGATCCGTTGGATCAAAATGCAGGCGTTTTTTGCGATCCTGATCCATTGGAAGATCTTGGATCGCCTTCCATAAGGTCCGCTGTTGGGGCGTCAGGTGATAGAAGACACCATTTCGAAACAGGTAAACAGCAGACTCGACAACCTTCACTTGTGGCTCCGTAATGATCAATTCGTAAAAATCACCATGGTCTTCCACCTGAAAATGAAAGAGATCTTCCTCCCCATGGACATCCTGAAAATAGACTTCAGAAAAATCATACAAGCTATATTGCAAGAGGAAGGAATCCAAATTCATCAGTAATTCTACAGCTTCTTCAAATAGAGTCGGTGGAAAATAAAGATGGCGCCCAGCATTGGGAAAGAAATCTTGCTCTTTTGATCCACTATCTGTGACCAAGCCTTGTAGGAAATTGATCACATCCTGACTAGGTCCATCAAATTCTAAGTAAGAAATAGGTTCATAGTAACTTTTGCCAATTGCAAAATGGCCTTCTTTCTGAAGGGTCTGCAAAAAAGCTAGCACATCTCTGATCACATAAGAACGCTCGTCTGGCAAGCGACGAATGCGAAGGGTCCACAAGAATTGACCAGAGTATTCATCCTCCTGCCCAACTGCCGATAAGACATAGCGTGTTTCTTTTTTTTCGATTTTTGGAAGGACCTGGTCTAAAAACAAACTTCCAAAAGAAACCTTCTCCTGCGTTTCTTCAGTCGCCGTGGCGTCTTCTTCAAGACTTGCAAGAGCTGCTTTCCCACTGTCATCATTCTTCAAGAAAGCTTCTACAGCTGCCAGATGCGTACAGAATTTTTTCTTTTGAAAGAAAGCACAGCTACAAAAAACGGCATCGTCGTCTAAACTGTACCGCAAGCTTTCTTCTTCCACCCGAAAATACAGGTATTTTTCTTTTACTTCCTGAAGGGAAACTTTCCCAGCTTCATAGAGAAGGCTCCCTTGTGAACGAACCTTCCCAGGAATTAATTTTGCCATGTTTACCACCTTAGATTAATCCCTTTATTATACCATATTTAAGATAAAATTAGAAAAGATAATTTTACTATTAAAAGGATTTTAACTTACTTTTAGAAAAAAACTGAGACAGTCTTGTCCCAGCTTTTCACCTGATTTCGTAACAGAGTTACCTCAATCAGCTATCCATGATTTTTCTCTTTTAACTGTTTGAGCGAACATTAGACAGAATAGGTAAATAGAGAGGAGAAAGATCCCGATAGCCCACAGAAAAAGACAAAAAACACGACCTATTGTTTAATAAAATCCCCAGCAATAGGATCAAGAGCTCCAAGCTTACGATCGAACCGAGAAACAAGAGATACAGATAGATTTTAAATAATAAGTACACGAACCTAAAGCTCTCATGATCTTCATGAGTTTACTCTTCTCAACCTTAAAAAAAGCTAAGGAATAAAGCATATCCGGACTATGATACTACGCATCTGACTATCCTCCACTTCATTTTACCAGCTTATTAAAAAAAGCAACGCTTATGCGCTACTTTTAGTTGTTTTCATAGTTGGAAGAATGAGCATTTTATCATTTGAAATATACTTCTCCACTTTGATCCATTTGTCTCGTATTCCCTACTTCCGTTTTCGCGCAATCAAATGGATTGGAGTTCCTTCAAAAACAAAGGCCTTGCGAATTTGGTTCTCCAAGAAACGGAGGTATGAGAAGTGCATCAGTTCTTCTTCGTTAACAAAGACCACAAAAGTTGGCGGCTTGGTTGCCACTTGTGTCGCATAGAAGATCTTGAGGCGTTTTCCTTTATCGGTCGGCGTTGGATTAATGGCAATGGCATCCATAATCACATCGTTCAAGACAGCTGAAGGAATCCGTGTATTTTGACTCTCACTGATCTGTTTGATCATCTCTGGCAACTTGTGCAAGCGTTGTTTGGTTAAGGCAGAGACAAAAACAATCGGCGCATAAGAAAGGTATTGGAATTGATCGCGAATGTCATCTTCCCACTGCTTCATGGTATGGTTGTCTTTTTCAATAGTATCCCATTTATTGACAACAATGATCATACCTTTACCAGCTTCATGAGCAAAGCCAGCGATCCGCTTGTCATACTCCCGAATTCCTTCTTCGGCATTAATAACCATCAAAACCACATCTGAACGGTCGATGGCACGCATGGCACGCATGACAGAATATTTCTCAGTGTTTTCATAGATTTTACCAGATTTGCGCATACCGGCTGTATCGATCATGGTAAATTCTTGGCCATCTGCATCGGTAAAATGGGTATCGATGGCATCACGTGTAGTTCCGGCAACAGGGCTTGCGATGACCCGGTCTTCTCCAAGGATCGCATTGATCAAGCTAGATTTTCCAACATTTGGACGACCAATCAAGCTAAATTTAATGATATCTGGATTTTCTTCTTCTGTTTCATTCGGAAGATTTTCAATAATGGCATCAAGCACATCCCCAGTTCCGATCCCGTGGACAGAGGATACCGGTAGTGGCTCACCCAGTCCTAAGGCATAAAAGTCATAGATATCATTGCGCATCTCTGGGTTATCCACCTTGTTGACTGCAAGAATCACCGGTTTATGGGTCTTATACAAGATACGAGTGACATATTCATCCGCATCCGTGATCCCTTCTTTTCCAGAAACAACAAAGACGATCACATCTGCTTCGTCCATGGCAATTTCTGCCTGATGCTTGATTTGCTCCATAAATGGGGCATCTACGTCATCAATTCCCCCCGTATCGATGATACTAAATTTTCGATTCAACCACTCAGCTGTTGCATAAATGCGGTCACGAGTGACTCCTTCTACATCCTCAACGATGGAAATCCGCTCACCGGCAATCCGGTTAAAGAGCGTCGATTTTCCGACATTGGGACGGCCTACAATCGCAATAGTTGGTAGGGCCATGATTTCCTCTTTTCTAATGAAAGGCGAGACCTCGGTTCAAGAACGCCTCTCTTCATTTCATAATAGTTTGTGTTTTTCTAGTAGTTTTTTGGTCTCTTCTTGTTCAGGTTGACCAAATTGAGCTGCAAGACGCTCGCTCCAGCTGTCGGTTGCACGCGCTCCAGCATAATCTGCCTGAACCTTGTCATAGGCAGTCACAACTGATAGGTCTTGTTCTTGGTATTCTTCTTCAAAAGCAACCTGCTCCAATGGCAAGCGTGGTTTCACTGCATGTTGCTGGTTGGGTACTCCGAGAGCAATCCCAAAAACAGGATAGGTATAGTCTGGCAGACGGAAGAGTTCTGCGACTTCTTCTGAACAGTAGCGCAACATGCCGATCATCACTCCACCATAGCCGAGACTTTCAGCTGCCAATAGCGTATTTTGAGCTGCTAGAGCCGCATCCACTGAGGTGATCAGTAAGTTGTCCACCCCTTCAGGATGGAAATCCTGCTCATGAAGTTTGACAGCTTTTTCAGCACGGTTTAAATCCCCAACAAAGAGGAGAAAGACGGCTGATTGGCGAATTGCTTCTTGAGGAAGCAAGTCGTATAGAGCTTCTTTCTTTTCCTTGCTTTTGACCACAATCACAGAATAAGACTGAAAGTTTTTCCAACTTGATGCCATCTGCCCAGCTGATAAAATTTCCTTGAGGTCAGCTTCTTTGATGGCTTCTTCCTTAAAACGGCGAACAGAAAAATGAGATTTCATTAAACGGATGGTTTCATTCATCGGCGATTGACTCCTTCCAGATGGATTTCCTTGGCTAAAAATTTCACGCGCTCCATGACCCGTTTGGCCTGCCAGGTTTCATCTCCATTACGCGAAGCTGCAAAATGACGTTCCAACTCTTCAAAATTAAAGTTAGAAGTAAAGAAGGTTGGGAGATTTTCCTGCATTCGGTGCTGCAAAATCACTTGTAAGATTTCATCTCGCACCCAGGCTGACATCTGTTCCGCACCGATATCATCGAGAATTAAAATTTCGGCTTTTTTCACCTGATCGACGGTTTCTTTGACCAAGCCTGAACTGATGGCATTTTTAACATCGATCGCAAAACTTGGAAAATGAAGTAGGGTAGTAGAGGCCTGGCGTTTTTCGGATAAATCATGAGCCAAGGCTGCCATCATGTAGCTCTTTCCTACTCCAAAATCACCATAGAGGTAGATCCCCTTTTGATATTCTGGATAGTTGGCCACAAAATTGGCTAATTCCTCAAAGGCCTCAAATCGCCCCTTATCATCGAGTTCTACCTTGGCTAGACTCGCTTCTTTCAAGGTTGAAGGGAGATTGATCAAGTTGAGACGTTGGTTGATCGCAGCTCGTTTTTGGGCTTCGATTAACTCTGGCGTTTCCTCATAAGCGACATCCGCATAGCCTTCATTCATGGTGAGGATGGGCTTATAACCTTTGGCAATATAATCTGGATCTCCCAATAAGAAACGGTTGCGTTCACTAATGTATTGATTAAATTTTGAAATACTACGTCGAATTTCTTGTTCAGACAAAGACTGGTCCTTGATAAAGGCAGCCACTTCTTGGTCTGCCAAGATCTGTGCGACCAAATCCTCATAGTTAAATTGACGCGCACGGTTCATGTGAGACATGGTTTGACCTACACTTTCCATCTACTCACCTCCTTGATTCAGTTTTTCTAACAGACGTTGTTTCTCTTTAGCAAGATCCACCTTTTCTGCTTGACTGGTTTGATTTTGATAGTTTGGTTGGCTCCACTTGGGAACATTACTGTGCTTGCTCTTGGCTGATGCAGGACTCGTCCCCTTGTTTCCTTGAGACTTAGCTTGTTCCTGGCGTTCTCGAACTTTTAAAATCGCTAGTTCTGCACTGTTGACCCCTTGATAAGAAAAATCATTTCCTACCTTCAAAGCATACTTTTCATTGAGATTAGCAGACTGGGTCTTGTTAAAGGTCAACAATAAGATAATATTGATCACCTCATCTAGTAAGCCTAGATCAGCTAACTTGGATAAAGTCTTGCGTTCGCTCTGCGTAATGGTCGCATTGCGTGCCTTCTTAATCTCCGCTAGAAATTGTAGGCTGGATTTTGCCTTAGCTTCTCTCAGAATGGTTTCTTCCTGACGGCTATAGGACATGCGGGGTTGCTCTTGGTTGGCCTGAGCCAACTTTTGCTTCATTCTCTTTGGAGAGACAATCCGGTCTACAGCCGTTTCTTTTGCTAGGAGATAGGTTTCATACCAGGTCCATTGTTGCTCTTCTGCGATGGCAAAGAGAGCTAGGGTTGCTTCTCCTTCATCCGCAAAACGAAGTCCATCACGCCCCATCATTCGCTTAAACATCTCCATATCAAACTGCTGTTTCTTACTTGGAAGAACGGTCGTCTCCCCAGCATCTATTCCAAAGACTTGCGAGAAGGAAACTTGCCGTCTAGTCCCTAAAGAGCGTACTGGGAGCAGATCTTCCACGGCCTTTTCCCCAATCTTTTTTTCAAGCAAGCGTTTGAAAACAGCATTCGAAAAAAATTCTCCTGCCTCAAGAGGAGCATGTAACTGAATGGTGATCCCAACTTCTTCCTCATAGAGATCGATCAACCCCATGGCAATTAACCGGTCAAAAGCCAGTAGCAACTGTGGAAATCCTATATTCAAATGATTGAGGATTTGAGCCAGTAAATATTGTTTTTCACCCTGATCATAAGAGGCCAGCAGATAACGATAAACCGTTACCGTTTCCACCTCCAAAATAGGCAGGTAATACTGCTCCAATGCAGCCCCTGCCGGTGGAAGAAGATTATTTTTTAAAAATGCGAAAGGCGTATTGGGCTTCATCTATTTTTCCTTTTTCTTCTTGGTTCCCTTCGTAATTTGTTTCAAGAGGGTTTCTAACTCACCGACATCCTTGAAACTCCGGTAAACACTAGCAAAACGGACATAGGTGATCTCATCTAGATCTGCTAACTCATCCATGACCAACGAACCAATATATTCACTGTTGATTTCATTATCACTTTGGCTGCGAACCTTTTGCTCGATCCGGTTTACAATTTCTTCGATTTCGTCACTAGAAACAGGCCGTTTTTGAGCTGAGCGGATAATACCATTAAAGATTTTATCACGAGAAAATTGCTCGCGTGTCCCATCCTTTTTGACAACCACTAGGGTCCGCTCTTCCACTCGTTCGTAGGTAGTAAAGCGATAATGGCATTCTTCGCATTCCCTGCGACGACGGATGGTGTTCCCATCTTCAGCTTGTCGACTATCCACCACACTAGACTTACTTCCACCACATTTTGGACAACGCATTTGCTACCTCCTTAAACTGTTTTAACACTTCATTTTACCATAAATTGAATCGTAAAGAAAGCAGAAGAACAGGAGAATCCCCTATGCTTGCTCCTCATTGATCCATAAAAAAGAGTCGAAGGACGATTGAATAAAATCGTTTTCCTTTCGACTCTCCATTTATATTAAAGTGATAATTCAGCTTCTAAGCCATAGTGATCACTGACATGGGGTTTGTTTTGATCATCAAAAATGACATGTAGACGCTGGATGTCCCATTCTGGACTTGCAAAGACGTAATCGATTCGCAATGGAACTTGATTATCCGTCCAGCCATCGATTCCAGGTCCTACAGTATAAGTCCCCTTTGTTTCTTTGGCTTCGATAAAACTATCTTGAAGTTTTAGCGAACTGGATAGAATCGTTTCATACCCTTCTTGACCAGCAGGATTATTGAAATCACCAGCTAGAATAAAAGGTTTGCCTACTTGGCTGAAGTACTTCTCAATGCGTGGCCACTCAAATTGGAAACCTTTGTCCCACCAAGAAAGATGGACGCTGGCAACAGCAATCTCTTTGCCATCTACACTTGTATGGGCAACGGCTACTCGACGAGTATGGTAGTCCGTTGGATCATCCATATTGGATACCAAAATCTCATCTGCCTTCAAGGGTTGACGCGAAAGAACGGCCACACCCTCATTGAGATGATCATAGCCAATATGGTTGTAGGCCCAAGTCCAATAATAGTGGAGTCCATGAGCAGCTAACTCTTCTACCAATACGCGAACAAAGTGATCCTTGTGAATCGCTACAGATGATGGCAAAGCTTGATAATACTCATCTGTTTCGACTGTTTCTGAGGCCATTTCTTGATTGACCTCTTGGAAACAGATCACATCATATTGCGCTTCTAAAATTTGTTCCTTGAGGGTTTCAAATTTTTGCTGAGCATTCTCTTCCATCCAACTATGGGAATTTAATGTTAAAAATTTCATCCCCTGATTTCTCCTTCTCTCCAAATCAAGAAACGGCAAGAGGCCGGGTGCACTGCCCCAACCTCATTTTCTTTGCCGATGTCTTTTATAATTCTACTGTTGCAACTGGTGCATTTGCTACCAATTTACCAGTATGTTCGACCTTAACGGATTTAATCGCATCTGCATTTGTGAAGACAACAATTGTTGAAGTTTCACGACCAGCTGCACGGATTGCATCAAGGTCTGCTTCTACCAAGAGGTCTCCAGCAGCCACTGTTTGACCTTCAGAAACTTTAACCTCAAATGGTTTTCCTTCAAGACTAACAGTATCTAGACCGATGTGAACCAAGACTTCCAAACCATTATCTGTTACCAAACCAAGGGCATGTTTGGTTGGGAAGACGCTAGTAACTTTACCAGCAACTGGTGAAACGATGTGGCCATTTTCAGGCTCAACTGCAAATCCGTCACCCATCATTTTTTGTGAGAATACAGGATCTTTCACATCTTCGATGTTGATCACTTCACCATCTGCAACGGAATGCACTTCATCAGTTACCCCTTTAAAGGTTGCTTCAGCTTTTTGAACTGCTGTCATTTGGCTAGGAAGTGTTTCAGGAATAACTTCACCCGAATCAAGAACGTCTTGGATATCAGATTTCAATACGTCAGCTTTAGGTCCGTAGATTGCTTGGACACCTTGTCCTTTCATGACAAGACCCATAGCGCCTTCAGCTTTCCATTGTTCTTCTGTTCCGACTTTTTCAGCGTCCTTAACGGTTACACGAAGACGAGTCATACATGCGTCAACGTCTACGATATTGGCACGTCCACCAAGAAGGTTGATGATGTTAATGACTTGTGAGCTTGCTGAGCTTGTAGCAACACCTGCTGCTGCACCATCTCCTGCAGGGGCATCATCATTTTGTTCATAGTTACCGTTACGTCCTGGAGTCGCATAATTGAATTTCTTAATCATGAAGTTGGCAATGAAGTACATGATAAATCCAAAGAGGACTGTTACCCATACAAAGTTAAAGATATCTAATGCCAAACCAGCGTTGATGGCCATTGGAGTACGTGTCAAGAATTCGATTGAACCGAATGAGTGAACACGAAGGTTAACCAAGTCAGCCATTGCAAAGGCAGCACCTTGAACAAGAGCATAGATGATGTACAATGGTGTAGCAATAAACATGAACATGTATTCAATTGGTTCTGTTACACCTGTCAAGAATGTTGCAAGGGCAGTTGCAAAAAGCATCCCTTTGTATTTTTCTTTTTTATCTGGATCCACATTGCGGTAGATGGCAACCACAATACCCATCAAAATACCAAATGATCCGATCATTTGACCAACTTTGAAACGAGCTGGTGTGTAGGCATGAAGCAAGTGTTGGTATTGGCTAGGATCAGCTTTCTTCAAGTTGACAAGGTCTGTTACCCAAGCCAACCAAAGTGGATCTTGTCCAAATACAGTTGTTCCTTTGGCAGCACCTGTAAGAACTTGGTAGCTACCACCCAATTGAGTATAGTTGATTGGAATGGTCAACATGTGGTGAAGACCAAATGGCAAGAGAAGACGTTCTAAGGTACCAAACAAGAATGGTGCCAATACTGGAGCTGTTGATTGTGAGTTGGCAATCCAAACACCAAATCCATTAATTCCTGATTGAACTACTGGCCACAAGGCTGCCAAAACCAAGGCTGTAAGAGCTGAACGAACGATAACAACGAATGGGACAAAGCGCTTCCCGTTAAAGAAAGAAAGGGCTTCTGGAAGTTTACGGTAGTTATAGTATTTATTGAAAGCAGTTGCTCCAACAAAACCTGAGATAATCCCTACAAACACCCCCATATTAAGTGCCGGTGCTTCAAGGACACTAATGAAGTAGTCTGCAACTTTAATTGATCCACCTAAGATCGTATGAACGGTAGCATCCTTATCGGCCAACATTGCAGATGTCACTCCGAAAACTGCACCGGTAATACGGTTAATCAAGATGAAAGAGAGACCAGCCGCAAAGGCACCCCCAGCACGCTCTTTGGCCCAGCTACCACCGATAGCGAGTGCAAAGAGGATGTGAAGGTTACCGATAACCCCCCAACCGATTTGTTCGAGAATCCCACCTGTAATAACAAGTGGAGATAAATTCGGGTTGATCATAGGGATTGATTTCCCGATTGAAATCATCAACCCAGCAGCTGGCATGACAGCGATAACGACCATCAAGGCCTTACCAAACTTCTGCCAGAATTCAAAGCTAAATAAACTTTTGAATGATCCTTTATTCATCATTCAACCTCCTTATATTGTTTAAGGCTTTTGTTTTTAAGAAAACGTTTGCGCTTAATTTGCTTCTAGTATACCACATTTTAAAAATTTGTAAAGCCTTACATTCATTTTTTCTCCAAATTTTATCTTTTTTTATCTTTTTTAAGCCAAATCCTTTTTAAAACCCATCCTTTCCAAACGCAAACGTTTCCCTTGGGGTATAAAAATATTCGAACCCTCTAAGGGTTCGAATATTTTATTCTAATGCGTCTTGCATGGCATAGCCAATCCCACGAACGGTCTTAATATAGCTTTTTTGACCGGGTAAATCAATTTTCCCACGGAGATACCGGATATAGACGTCCACAATATTAGTCTCACCCGTACTCTCGTACTTCCAGACACTTTCCAACAACTGCTCGCGTGTCACCACCCCTTTGCTTCCCATCAGAGTCGCTAAGAGATCATACTCTCTGCGGGTTAAACTAATCATGTCTTTCCCACGATAGACGGTATGGTGTTCCACATCAATGCTCAAATTGCGGTATGATGTTGGAATTTTCATCTGGCTACAATGTTGGTCAATATAATCACGACCTCTAAAAATGGCTGTGATCTTATCCACCAAATCGCTGATAATAAAGGGTTTGACCATATAGGAAACGGCAAAGCGCTGAATACTCTCTTTGTGCTCAGCAATTTTATCGCGGCTATCCAAAACAATCAAGACAGAAGCTGGACGAATCCGACTGATTTCCTCTGCGAATGTTTCACCAGACATATCTGACAAATCGTAATTAAACAAGATCAGATCATATTTAGTCGCAGCAATCAAGGCCAGACCCGCTTTTCCATCCTCGACCACATCAACTTGATACCCCTCTTTTTGAAGTTCCAAATCAATGAAGCGAGCGATTTGCTTCTCATTTTCTACTAGTAGAACTCGTTTGACCATAGAGCAAGATTATTTTTCGTCGTACCAAGAATAGTGGAAGGTACCTTCTTTGTCTTTACGTTGGTAAGTGTGAGCACCAAAGTAGTCACGTTGTGCTTGGATCAAGTTTGCCGGAAGATCCGCTGAACGGTAGCTATCGAAGTAAGTGATGGCTGCTGAGAAGGTTGGTACTGGTACACCAGCTTGAACAGCAAGAGCTACGATATCCCGAACTGATTGTTGGTACTTAGCAGTAACATCTAAGAAGTACTCATCCAATAGAAGGTTAGCAAGATCTGCATCGCGGTTGTAAGCATCTGTGATCTTTTGCAAGAAACGAGAACGGATGATACATCCATCGCGCCAGATAGATGCGATGTCCGCAAATGGCAAGTTCCAGTTGTTTTCTTTAGAAGCAACACGCAATTGCGCAAAACCTTGTGCGTAAGAGATGATTTTTGAGAAGTAAAGGGCTTGACGAATTTTTTCGATCAACTCAGCCTTGTCTCCTTCAAATTTGAATGCAGCTGGTTTTGGAAGAACCTTGCTAGCGTGTACACGTTCTTCTTTGTAAGCAGAGATGTAACGGGCAAATACTGACTCAGTGATGAGTGACAATGGCACACCAAGGTCAAGGGCAGATTGGCTCGTCCATTTACCAGTTCCTTTGTTCCCTGCAGCGTCCAAGATGTAGTCTACGATTGGTCCATCTTGACCTTCATCGTCTTTGCGTTTCAAGATATCAGCAGTGATTTCGATCAAGTAGCTGTCCAATTCACCCTTGTTCCATTCAGTGAAGATTTCAGCCATGTCTTCTGCAGAAAGACCAAGCAAGTGTTGCATGAGGTCATAGCTTTCTGCGATCAATTGCATATCCCCGTACTCGATCCCGTTGTGGACCATTTTCACGTAGTGACCAGCTCCATCAGGGCCGATGTAAGTCACACATGGTTTTCCATCTTCAGGCGCTTTTGCAGAGATTTCTTCAAGAACGTCCGCTACCAAGTCATATGCTTCTTTTTGTCCACCAGGCATGATAGAAGGACCTTCAAGGGCACCTTTTTCACCACCAGATACACCTGTACCGATAAAGTTAATCCCTGAGTTCGCCAACTCTTCGTTACGACGGATGGTATCTTTATAGAAAGTGTTTCCTCCGTCGATCAAGATGTCACCTTTATCCAAGTGTGGAAGAAGGGCTTGGATAGTTGCGTCTGTACCAGGTCCTGCTTGAACCATGAGCATGATACGACGTGGTTTTTCGATTGAGTTTACGAAGCTTTCGATATCATAGCTTGGCACAAAGTTTTTATCAGGATGGCAAGCAATCACATCTTCTGTTTTTTCTTTACTACGGTTAAAAATGGCAACTGTGTAGCCACGAGATTCGATATTAAGGGCAAGGTTACGACCCATTACGGCCATACCAACAACACCAAAGTTTGCTTTAGTCATGTGACACTCCTCTTTATAGTTTGCCTTTATTCTACCATTTTTCCTCCTCAAAAGAAAGCAGAAAATAGCTTCCCACCTTCTCTAAGAGGGAGAAGATCATGCAAATCATTTGATCTTAAAAACAAAAGTGCCCGAGAAACAGTTCTCAGACACTTCTTGATGAATGGCATTAATCTTCTTTAGAAGCTAACTCCTCTGCTTCAATGACCGGTTGTTCTCCTTCTTTGAGTTTATTGACCGTCATATTGACCCCAAGAGCTCCTGCTAGCAATTGACGAATATCAAATCCGGCTCCTTGAGAGACTTGGTCGATACTTTGCATAATATCGCCCACCATCTTAGAAGCATTGCCTTCCCCGTACATGGTGATCTTATCCACCTTGGTTAATGGTTCTGCGACAGCACGCGCAATTTCAGGCAACTTGTCAACGACCATTTCAGTAATGGCAGCTTCTTGCATTTTCTTCATCGCTTCGGCCTTTTGGTCCAAACCTTTGGCTTCGGCTTCCAGTTTCAAGCGAATGGCTTCAGCCTCGGCACGACCTTTAGCCTCAATAGCTTCGGCCTCTTGCAATTGGGCAAATTTCTCAGCTTCGGCTTGGGCTTTTCGAGCTTCGGCTTCTTTTTGTGTTTCGAAGAGTTCTGCTTCCGCCTTGCGTTGGCGTTCAATCAATTCTGCTTCTGCAGCTTGTTGACGCGCATATTTTTCAGCTTCAGCTTGTTTGCGGATGTTGGCATCCAATTCTTGCTCACGAACCTTAACTTCGCGCTCTTTGACTTCCGCTTCTTTTTCCTGTTTCATGATATTAGCTTCGGCTGCCACGCGCTCTTGTTCACGACGTTGCACCTCTGCCTCAATCCCTTTAGCGGCATCCGCTTTTGCTTGGGCAATATCTGCTTCTTGCTTGAGGGCTGCTTGTTTGAGTTTTAATTCGTTTTGTTTTTGCGCAATTTCAAGATCGGCTGCGACGCGTTTGTCGTTAGCCAATTTATCTTGTTCTGCTTCAACTTCCTTGCGTTCACGTTCTGCTTTGGCTTTGGCAATCAAGGCATCTTTCTTAATGGTTTCAACATTTTCAATCCCGAGGTTATCGATGACTCCCCCTTCATCAGAGAAGGATTGAACCGTAAAGGCGATGACTTCTAGACCCATTTTTGCCAAGTCTGGTGCTACGTTGTCCTGCACTTTTGAGGCAAACTCTTGACGGTCATTGACCATCTTACGGAGCTCCATCTGACCGATCACTTCCCGCAAGTTTCCTTCCAAGACATCTTGGACAGAATTGGAAATATCTGTCGTATTCCAGTTCAAGAAGTTTTCTGCAGCCCGGGCAATCATTTCATCGGTTGTACCGATTTTTAATTTAACAGCTGCATCGGCACGGACGTTAATGAAGTCCAGTGTTGGGACTGCTTCTGACGTCCGAACATCTGTCGAGAATTGCTCAATATCAAGATAAGAGCGTTGTTCGACAAAGGGAATCATAAAGCCTGCTTTCCCACGCAAGTGACGTTGCTTCCGAAGACCGGTAATGACCACGACTTCGTTGGGTTTAGCATTGACATACCCTTTGACCAACAAGATCAATACAAGAATGGCTACGATTACAACAGTAATCAACCAACCTGGAATAAATAAAGTATCCATACTTTTTCTCCTTTTTTAGAGGTCTCCCCTCTGTTATTTATTAATCCTAGTATATCAAAAGAAGGCCTTTCCTCAAAGAAAAGACCTGTATTTATGTCTAAATTTATCAAATGCAATCTCTAGCTTATTCTTCGTCAAACAAGCCATTTAGACCAGCGAAAGGACTGTTTTCTTCTTTCTTGATCGCTTGAGCGGCTTGGTATTCTTCTTCGGACAGGATTTTCCAATCATTGCCTTCGATAAAACCTTGTCCAGCCTCTTCTTCTGGAGTGAGAACCTTGAGAGGAATATTGAGCAGAATATTATCCGCTACACTCTCACTCAGGTCAATCTTCCCACCTTCGATTGGAAGGATCAAGTCTTCCTCTAGGGCCTCGATATCTGCGTCAGACTGTACATCCTCCGCAAACACCTCTGTTACAGGATAGCTCTCTTGAAGCTCAACAGGCTCCATGCTTCGGCTAGATGCCAAAACGATGGTGTAGGTCAACTGGTAATCCAAGACATAGAGGCCTGTATCATAGGCTACTCGTCCTGCCGCTGTCACATTCTTTAAATCAAGAATTTCTGGATTACGCTTTTGCAATTCCTTGAGCAAATCCAACTCTTGATCAAAAGCTAGTCCTTCAGGATTTTTACGGATTTCTTGTGTAAATAGGTTCATTCTTTTGTCCTCAAATCTTCTAGATACTACTAGTATATCATGAAGCTGCCCCTCAACCAAGAAGTCTCCTCAAAAATTTGTTATAATCATGAAAAAAGATACAGTAACTAGGCCAACTGGTGTTGTACACAAGGGTCCCACCATCTTTTGGACAACAGAGGTTCACTGGCTAGGGCATTGTTAGATAGAGGAGAATTCATGAAAGAAATCGGAGCTGTTTTTCGGCAAATACGTGAAAGTCGCCACATCTCTTTAGAGGAGGCTACGGGTGGCGAATTTTCACGCTCCATGCTATCTCGATTTGAAAGAGGGGAAAATGACCTGACCACGCAACGTTTTTTTCAGGCCCTTCAACAGATCAAAACCAGCCTCAGTGAGTTTTCCCATCTAGCTGGAATCGATCAGCACTCTTTTATTCCCAAATTGTTGAAAGAGCACTATGAAAACATGAGCTTGGAACACGATCAAGCCTTGTACCAAAGCTACCAGCAAGCCTATCAGAAATATCAGAAAAAAGAAGACTTCTTAGCCAGCATTATTCTCAAAGTCCAAATGCTTGGCTTCTATCCTGAAGTAGAGCTCACCGCTAGCCAAGAGGAACTCGATTTCCTCCATGATTATCTCTTCTCTGTCACAATCTGGGGAAATTTTGAATTAAACCTGTTTTCTCTGACCTCTCCACTTTTCTCTAGTCGCCTCTATCGACAATACACAGAGGAGTTGGTCCAAAGGGAGGATTTCAAGCTTCTCCTAGATTCCTCTCGTCCTGCCATCAATTCTATTTTCCTTAATGGCTTTTTTCTGGCCATTAGTTCAAATGAATTTGAAGATGCATGTTTTTTTGACCACCTAATTAACGACCACTTTTACTCTGAGAACGAAGCCTACCTTCGGACGGTTTATCTCTACGCCAAAGGAGAATTTCTCTATCGAAAGGGAGAAAAAGAAATCGGTCTTGAAAAGATGGAACAGGCCATCCAGGTTCTCTCTATTCTGGATTGTAAGGACAGTGCCAACTACTACAAACAGGGCCTGCAAGAACTGATCAATAAATCCTAAAAACTCACAGATCTACTCTGTGAGTTTTTGTTGAAAATATGCAACATTAATTTTATCTTGCTTTTTAGGTTTACAATAGGACTATCAAGTAAAGAAAGAAGGTTCTTCCCATGATGACCAAACTAAAAAACCACTTCCTCCGCTTTCTTCTCTCACATACCAGCGTTTATCTGAAGGATCAGGAACTTCTTCTCTCTGATGATGAGAAACTAGACCTCTTCAAACAGATCGTTCGATCTATCAAACAAGTCCTAGCAACTGATCACGTGAAGGAGGAAGGCTTATGAAACTCTTAGCTCGTAATAAAATTTTTGCCTTACTCAGCCTTTCTCGCTTTTTGAATACCCTTGGTGCTGCCATCTACAATCTGGTCTTTGTGGTCTTTGCTGCCAGCATGCCTCAGCCTAGTCTGGCAGTTGGCATTGCCAATCTCATTGTATTTATTCCTAGCCTCTTTAGCATTTTTGTTGGTATGAAGGCTGACCGCACGAAGAAAAAAGCTAACTGGTTGATCCGCATTGGCTATCTTCAAGCCATCCTCTTCATCCTTATTGCTCTCATGACCAAGATTCCGGGTTACCTTGCCTTTTCGATTGTTTGCTTCTTAAACATAGTTTCAGATTGTTTGAGTGATTATCGCGGAGGCTTGCAACTCCCTATCATGAAAAAGAACATCCCCGACGAGGATTTGATGGAGGCCTATTCCTTCAACCAACTACTTAGTATGGTCTGCTCGATTTCTGGACAAGCTCTAGGAGTTTGGTTGCTAGCCATCAGCCATCAAAATTTTGCCCTGGTCGCTTCGATCAATGCAGTGACTTTTCTCCTGTCTTCTACCTGTCTCCTGATGAGAAAAAAGCAGCTGACACATGATCCCGTCATTGAGCCCCAAAGTAAGAATTCTTTGGTACACGAATGCCAAGAGATGTACCAGAACGCTAAAAGTATTTTTGCAGATGAGGAGGTCCACCACTTTGGCAAGTTGCTCTTCTCATTGGTTCTTATCAATGCCCTAGGGGGATCCATCTCTGGTATCTACAATTTGCAACTGCTTCACTCCCCCTTCTTTCAGTTGAGTTTTAGCCAATCCCTCTTGATTTTAGAGGTAGTGACTATTTTAAGCATGGTCTGGGCTAGCTTGACACCCCATGACTATTTTTCCAAGCAATTTCTCCATCATATCCTCCTGTGGATCGCAGGTGGACTGACCATGCTTGGGCTCACAAATATCCTGGTGCACTGGGATATTCTTTCCCTTCTACTCATCACTTTCCTTGGTTATCTTGTAGCAAAAATCAACCCAAAAGTTTCCAGTCTTTTAATGAGTAAATTGCCCGCTGAAAAATTAGCTTCTACCTCTAGCTTTTTGGGACTGATGGTCAGCTTTGCCATGCCACTTGGGACAGCTCTCTTTTCTAGTCTAGCTATCTGGAGCCTTCCCCTAGCTTGGGGGACCTTTGCCATCCTTGGTTTCACTACCCTCCTCTTAACAACCAAATAAAAAGTCCACCGTTTGGTGGATTGAGCTTAAAGACAAAGTTATCTTTTATACAATTCTATTAACTTCTATAAAGATAAATACTTTTTATTCTTTAGAGTTATTCAATCATCTACTGAAACTTTCCGCCGTGAGAAAAGTGCTAGAAACAAGTTGTTTCTAGCACTCGGGAGTTTTGGGAGTAAAACAGTTTGGGAAACTGTTTTAGCCTGAGCCTGGAAATTAAAGAGCGAGGGGGTTCAAAACGAATTGAACACGGGCTGCGGATTGTGTCAAAATAAGAAGTTCTCCTAGAATCGAAAGATTCTGCGTCAAACTTCCTATTTTGACTTTATCCGCAGACGCCCTTTGTATCGTAATTTAGTCATGGAACTTCATAGAAGTTCGCTGACGTCCGTACTCACCTAAGGAAAGGTTCTAAGATGATGGTGTCTTCAATCTGAATCCACCGTTTGGTGGATTTTTTTTACATTTTTCTTAGGCGAGCCACCCGCTCAGCAATGGGTGGGTGGGTATAAAAGAGTTTTTGCAATCCGGATTCTTTTTTTGGATCGTTGATAAAAAGAGCACTGCTCGCATCATCGACATGTCGTTGCATGGGTTCGCTATTGTCTAGTTTTAACAAAGCATTGATCATCCCTTGAGGATTCCGTGTCAATTCGACACTTGAAGCGTCTGCTAGGAACTCCCGTTGACGAGAAATGGCTAACTGGACCAGGGTCGCTGCTAATGGCGCTAAAACGATGGCAAGCAAGGAAAGGATCAGAATAATAATTTCTAAACCACCGCTACCTTCTCGATCATCGTCCCGGCTACGGCCACCGCCCCACCACATCATCCGGCCACCAATGCTAGAAAGCATGGTGATGGCACTGGCAAGGGCCACTGCAATCGTAGAGATGCGAATATCGTAATTGCGAATGTGGCTGACTTCATGTCCGATGACTCCCTCCAATTCCTCACGGTTCATCACAGCTAGAAGACCTGTCGTTGCTGCAACAGCAGCATTTTGAGGATTGGACCCTGTCGCAAATGCATTCATAGAAGGATCATCTACAATATAGACCCGAGGCATGGGGATCTGGGCTACCATAGCCATATCTTGTACAATATGGTAGAGTTGAGGGGCTTGCTCTTCCGTTACCTCACGCGCCCCATTCATCCGCATGACAACTTCGGTGGATTGAAAAACCATGCTAAAGGCATAGATTCCACCAATAATCAAAGCTAGGATGACGCCACCAAGGGAGGAGCCTAACCAGAGGTAACCAACGGCTGCTCCGATAAGAGCTAAGAGTATGAAAAAAGCAATAAGGAGAATCCAGGTTCTCCTTTTATTGCTTGCAATTTGGTCAAAGAGCATATTAGTCTCCTAATCCGCTAAAGTCCACCTTTGGTACTGCTTTTTCTTCTTCAGGCACTTGAAGAAATTCAGCTTGTCTGAAGCCGAACATTCCAGCAATCACGTTTGTTGGGAAAGTTTCCAACTTGACATTGTAATTGCTTGTGACACTATTGTACAATTGACGAGCATAAGAAATTTTGTTTTCTGTGTTGGTCAATTCTTCTTGCAATTGCATGAAGTTGGTGTTGGCTTTCAAGTCTGGGTAATTTTCAGCCACCGCAAAGATGCCTGCTACTTGGCGTGAAAGAGCATCACTGGCTGCCATTGCTTCTGCAGGTGAAGAAGCTTGCGCTACTTGTTGGCGAAGTTGAGTCACTTTTGCTAGTGTATCTCCTTCGTACTTGGCATAGCCTTTAACGGTTTCGATCAAGTTTGGAATCAAGTCATTCCGACGTTTCAATTGCACATCAATTTGACTCCATGCTTCACGAGTTTGCATGCGGCTTTTCACCAAACCGTTGTAAACTCCTACTACAATCAACACAAGGACCACAATGATCCCAAGAATAATCCAAATCATTTTATTGAATTCCTTTCATTTCTTTCTACCAGTATATCAAATTTCCCTTATTTTGTGGTAAAATAAAAGCATGAAACCAGAAGAATTTTATGTCCGTTTAGCCGATCTCGGCTTCCCATTAACTGATCGCCAAAAAGAGCAATACGAACGGTATTTTGAGCTCCTCGTGGAATGGAATGAAAAGATTAATCTCACCGCCATCACCGAAAAAGACGAAGTCTATCTCAAGCATTTTTATGATTCGATCGCACCCATTTTACAGGGCCTGATCGAAAACCAACCCATCCGTCTCCTGGATATCGGAGCTGGCGCTGGCTTTCCCAGCCTACCCATGAAGATCCTTTTCCCTGAGCTGGATGTGACCATCATTGATTCCCTTAATAAGCGGATCAATTTTCTCCACTTGCTGGCTGAAGAGTTGGGCTTAAATGGGGTTCATTTCTACCATGGACGAGCTGAAGACTTTGCACAAGACAAGGCCTTTCGTGCCCAATTTGATATCGTAACTGCCCGCGCTGTTGCCCGCATGCAGGTCCTCTCTGAACTGACTATCCCTTATCTGAAAGTAGGGGGACGTCTCCTCGCTCTCAAGGCTAGCAATGCTCCAGAAGAGTTAGAAGAAGCCAAAAATGCCCTCAACCTGCTCTTTAGTAAGGTTGAAGACAATCTACAGTATGAATTGCCAAATGGCGATCCACGCTATATCACTGTTGTCGAAAAGAAAAAAGAAACCCCCAATAAATATCCAAGAAAAGCTGGCATGCCCAATAAGCGTCCATTGTAGTAAGATACAAAGGGCTAAGCGGATAAAGTCAAAATAGGGAATTCGACGCAGAATCCAAAAGATTCTAGGAGGATTCATCTTTTTGACACAATCCGCAGCCCGTGTTCATTTCAGTAAGATACAAAGGGCTAAGCGGATAACGTCAAATAAGAGGCTGGGACAAAAGTCCTAGCCTCTCAATTATTTTTGGATTGTGGAGCAAGACGCAGTGGTTGAGTGGGCTCTACTACGCTGATTTCATCAGCTTTTACAGCCCTACTCAACTGTGCGGAGGTGGGACGACGAAATCGAATTCTAACGAATTACCGATTTCTGTCCCACTCTCTTTTTTATTTTTGTTTCAATTCTGTTCGCAGGGCTTCTTGTTGCTCTTTTGTCAAATGAACGCCCTTACTTGCAACAATCTGGCTAGAGACTTTGTTGGCAAATCTTAAGGCTTGCGTCATATCTAAGCCTTCTAAACGAGCGGATATGAAGGCTCCCACATGGCTATCTCCAGCGCCTACTGTATCGACGACTTCTGTTGGAAAACCGTCTGCCTCATACCAGTTGCCATCATAGGCAACCGCTCCTTTTTCACCCAAGGTGACAATGACTAATTGTCCCGTTCTCTGATACAAGTATTCGATGGCTGGCTGGCTCTCTCTGCATCCTGAGAAAGCCAGTGCTTCAGCCTCATTAACATGGAGAATCGGATGCAGATCATAAATTGCTTCCAGTCGATCCTTTGGAATCAAGAGTCCACGTGGCCCAGGTGCGAAAATCACCTGGCCCTCTAGTTGCGAAACAGACTGGACTAATGCAAGACCAGTTGGCTCCTCAACTTCAAGGCCACACAAGTAGATGTAATCAAACCGATCTGTCTCGATCTCTTTTAGCCACTCTGCTTGGAAGCTATACTCCACTCCGTGGTCCGATAAGAAGGTCCTCTCACCATCAGACTCTACAAAGCAGTAACAGCAACCATTGGCCCCTTCTAATGAGATGTTAGAGGAAATCCCTAATTGTTTCAACTCTCTCCGAATAAAATCACCATACATCCCAGAACCGACTGGCGAGACAAACTGGTAGGGTTGCGACAAAAAATGAAGGATATTAACGACATTAAAGGCACAACCTCCCACAGACCATTGCTGGTGATCAATATGGGCATCTCCTTCACGACTCGGCAAACGATCCAAGTAAATCATCACATCACAAACTGTAGAACCAATAATTAAGGCAGCTGTCATCTTTTTCTCCTTACTTTGCCTTCTATTATACCAGAGGAAAGATAAAAAACAACCAACCCCATGTGGAGTGGTTGCTTCTCTTTTTAGTCACGATAAACAGGTTGAGGGCCAAAGGTTTGGGAAACCGGCATGATTTCAATCCGATTGACATTGACATGCTTGGGCTGTTGGATCAACCAAGCTACGGTGTTGGCAATGTCTTCCGGCTGAATGGCATGGGCACCTCGATAGAGGGCCTCTACCCGTTTTTCGTCTCCCTTAAAGCGAATAGAAGAGAACTCTGTCCCTTCGCAAAGACCAGGTTCAATATTGCTGACACGAATCTTCTTGCCAGCTAGATCCGCCCGAAGATTGAGGGAGAATTGCTTGACAAAAGCCTTGGATGCCCCGTAAACATTGGCCCCTGGATAAGGCACAGTCCCTGCTGTAGAGCCCAAATTGATAATATAGCCATCATTTCGTTCCACCATCTGGGGCAAGATTTTCCTTGTCAGATAGGTCAGGCCGACAATATTGGTCTGAATCATGGTCAGCCAGTCTGCAATCTCTGCTTCATAAGCTGGGGCGAGGCCTAGAGCTAAGCCAGCATTATTGACCAAAACATCCACTCTCTCCCAAGCTTTTGGCAAACTGGCAAGTGCATGATCTACCTGAGAAAGATCCGTCACATCCATTTGCAGGGGATAAAAGGCTTCTCCCAGCTCTTCTTGAAGGGCATGTAATTTATCGATGCGTCTAGCTGATCCGATCACACGATATCCATCTGCTACTAAACGACGGCAAATCGCTTGACCAAAACCAGCTGAAGCTCCTGTTACTAAAATCGTTTCTGACATGTCATTACCTCCATGGATTGTAAAAACGTCCCTGATTGAGAAAGATCAGGACAATACTCAAAACCAGAACAGCCAAGGCTGATAGAATCATCCCATAATCTTTCATTTCCATGGCTTGATGAGAATACCAGGTCCGCTTTTTATTTTTACCAAAGCGACGTAATTCCATAGCCGTAGAAATGCTATCAATCCGCTCAAGTGAGCTAAAGATTAAGGGAGAGATGATTTGCAAATTGCCTTTGATCCGCTTGATCAGCTTGGCCTTTTTGGACAACTCCACCCCTCTGGCTTCCTGAGACAATTTAATCGTTTGATATTCTTCTTGTACGTCAGGAATGTAACGCAGAGTCAAGCTGACAGAATAGGCAATCTTGTAGGATACGCCAATTTGGTTGAGGCTTGAAGCAAACTGACTAGGATGGGTCGTCATCAAAAAAATCAAGGCTAGAGGTATGGTACAGACATACTTAAGAGCTAGATTAAAAAGATAAAAGAGTTCCTGCGAGGTGATACTATAGGAGCCCCACCCCTTCATCAGTACTGTCTTTGCCCCGTAAATCTCTACACCATACTGAGGGGCAAAGAGATAGACCATGAAAACATTTAACAGTGCAAAAACTAAAGCAAATGCAAGTACAAATGAAATATCCCGAAATCGAATACCAGCTGTAGAGAATAAAAGCAAGGCGCCCACACCAATTCCTAGAAGGAGCCGGGTATCATAACTCAACATGGCCGCAAGAGATACAAAAAGAAGAAAGAGTAACTTACTCGCACCTGAAAGGCGATGAAGAAAACTCGTCCCCTCATGGTAGCCGACTAATCGATGCTTCATGACCTGCTCCTTTCTGTTGCATATAAAACTGCGTTAGCGCCAAGGGATCCATTCCTAATCGATTGGCTAAGGCAAAAATCGAAGTCTCTTTGAGATTAGCCTCTTGTAAAATATCTGGATGAGTGAACAGCTCTGCAGGTGAGAGATCTGCTAGAATTTGTCCGTCTGATACTACAAGGGCACGATCAGAATAATCCAACATCAGTTGCATATCATGGGTAATCATGACAATGGTATGGCCTTTTTCTTGCAAACTATCTAGAAATTCCATGATTTCAGTGTAATTGCGTTGGTCCTGACCTGCTGTCGGCTCGTCCAAGACCAAAATTTCTGGTCCTAAAACTAGTATAGAGGCAATGGTCACCCGTTTCTTTTGCCCATATGAGAGAGCAGAAATCGGCCATTTACGAAACTCATAGAGACCACAAGTTTTCAGTGCTTGATAGACACGCTCTTTGATGTCTTCTTCAGCGACACCCCGCAAGCGCAAACCTAGAGCAACTTCGTCAAAAATCATATTGGTCGAAATCATTTGATTGGGGTTTTGCAGGACATAGCCCACTCGCTCTGCCCGTTCCTTGACACTCTCCTGCTTGATATCTTCACCTCTAGAGGTGTATTGTCCTTCTGTGGTAATGAATCCACAGATGGCTTTCGCAAGAGTTGATTTTCCTGCCCCATTCTTCCCGACAATCGCTAAGCGCTGCCCCTTGGGTATACTGAGGGAAATATTTTTTAAGATTGGATGATTTTCTTGATAGGCAAAGGAAATCTGCTCCAACTTCAATAGTTCTTCTTCTTCACCAGTTTTAGTAAAGGTCGCTTCTGGAATGGAACGATTCACACCAGTAAGTTCGATATCTTCTAGACGATCTAGATGCTCCAATTGATCGATATCCTGACCAAGCTGGCGAAGAGTTGTTAAATAAAGAGGTTCTCGAATCCCATTTTCAGCTAGCAGTGTCGTCCTCAACAACTCATCTGGTTGACCATTATAGAGAACTTGTCCTTGATTGATCAAGATAACCCGATCAACAGGACGGTAGAGTACATCCTCTAAGCGGTGTTCGATAATAATGGTGGTCGTCCCCTGTTCTTCATGAATCTGATCAATCAGATCAATAATATCCTGACCCGACTTGGGATCTAGATTAGCCAGTGGCTCATCAAAAAGGAGGATCGGACTTTCGTCAATCAGTACACCTGCTAAGCTCACTCGCTGTTTTTGCCCACCGGACAAATCTTGTGGCCGATGATCCAAGAGCTTCATCAAATCTAAGCGTTCTGCCCAACTCTGCACACGCTCTTTCATCGTTCCCAGATCCACCATGTCATTTTCAAGAGCAAAAGCCAAGTCTTCTGCGACACTCAAACCAATAAATTGGCCATCTGTATCTTGCAAAACCGTACTGACCAAGTGAGATTTCTCATAAATACTGAGATCAAAGGCTTCTTTCCCCTGAATGAGGAATTGCCCACTACTGGTTCCCTTATAGATATTAGGGATAATCCCATTTAAGCACTGGCCAATGGTTGACTTACCAGAACCAGACGGCCCAACAATCAGAACCTTTTCCCCCTTATAAATGGTTAAGTTGAGATTTTTCAAGGTTGGTTCAGACTGTGCCTTGTATTGGAAGGAAAAATCCTTCAGTTCAATCATTGCTTCTTTCATTTAGTTTGCCTTTTCCCAAAAGAGCGCAAATTGGATGGCTAACTCCGCGATGCGATCCTTGCTATCTAAATCTTCATGACTAGATAAGGTTCGGATATCCCATTTTTCTTCCGAGAGGTGGTCAGCTGCATAGAAGAAATGGCAGAGCTCAAAGCCCCTATAAGCTGCTAAGGCTGCCACTGCCGAACATTCCATATCCACACAGATGGCTCCCGCTTCCTTTCGTCGCTTCATCTTGTCGATGGTTTCCCGGTAGGGTGCATCTGTCGTCCACACTTTTCCTGACTGATAGGAAACCTTGTGGCTGTCAAGAAAGGCTTGGAAGAGAGGAAGAGTTTTCTTGTTTACTTCCACTTCATCACTAGCTGGCAGATAGTGGTAGCTAGTCCCCTCGTCGCGAAGAGCAGCCGTTGGAATAATGATGGAGGTTGCTTCGATATCACGGTCTAAAACCCCACAGGTCCCAAAAAGCACCAGTTTTTCCATCCCAAATTGAATCAAATCCTCTATAATCCCCACACAGGAAGCAGCCCCAACGGGTGTATTAAAGGCAGCAATTTGTTGGTCTCCAATAGTGATCCCATAGACCACGACTTCAAAATTGGCCATGGAGGTTCTTGCAATGACCTCATGGTCATAATTCTCAAGGAGACGAGCAAAAGTTACTCTTGAAAAGCAAGAGATGACTACTTTGGGAAATCCTTCAATTGGTTGGTGTAAGTCTTGTGGATTGATAATCGCCTGTCGATTGGCATCAAATTCTTCTAACAGCATTTCGTGCACCTCTTTCATTCTACTTCTAGGCCCCTATTATACCACAATTAGCCTAGTCATTGGTTTTTGATCAAAGGAAGGAGCATAAAAAAGAACTGCTCCCAGACGTTAGATTTTTCGGATCAAACGTCGGAAGGACAGTTCACTGCGATATTTTTTACTTGTTTTCCAATTGCGCTAATTCTAGCAAGCGTTCTTTGGACAATTTTTTGATTTCAATTTGACTAGCATCTAGCAGCTGGTATTCATCTGGCTCTAGCGCTTCTATAAGTTTCTTCAGAGCAAGAGAGCCAATTGGATGGTAATTTTCTGGCTTATCCGGATCTCCATCGATCGCAACCAATAGAACTTGCCAATCACTGATACCCGCTAAGCCCACAATTTCTACATATTCTGCAGGAACATGTGGCACGCTTGGCAAGACCGTATCCGTATCTTCTGTCAAGCTATAGCTGGCTAAGAAGGCTCCTGTCTCCTCCTGTTGATAAAAACGGACTTGACTGAAATATGCTACACTATATTGAATCTTCTTGATAAAGGCAGAGTAAGCTTCTAGTGGATGGACATGGTTCAAGACTTCCTGCACTGTATCCCGATCCAAATAGACTGGATGAGCGAAGCCTTGTACTTCAAACTCTTTTAGATCTTTTTCTTTCGTCAAATTACCCAGCGTTTCTAGGATAACGACTTCATAATCAAAATGGAAAATAGAATCTGGAGTATAGCTCACGCCGTCACTAGCCACAATCTCCGTTCCTAATACTTCTCCTAGGCGACTGATCCATCGAAGGGCCAACTGCCAATCTTCTTCTATCGCAAAAGAGGGCACCTGAATCTGATAAGACTCTTCCTCATCAAAATAGCGTAACTGCAGAGGAAGACCGCTCTTACCAAATACGATACAGTTCAAGCCTTCAAAATCATTTAAGGGACGATGAAGGGTGGCAGGATCATAGTTGTAGGTTGTTAACCCCTCCACTAATTTAAGAACTTCCTGTGCTGCGAGTACTTTCTGATAGCCAAATAAGCTCTTTTTATTTTTGATTGAAAACACGATACTCATTTGTTTTCTCCTTTGTGAAATCGCTTACCTAAAGTATAGCACAATTTTCAACCAATTTCCATATAAAAACAGCCTGAGCTTTCAGACTGTTTGTTTCTATTATGCTGGTGCTCCATCAAGCGTTTCACCGATAAGGGCCAAACGCTCACGAACTTCTGCTTGTGACAAGTTGTGTTCTTCAACATAACGATTGCGAGGGTGAACCCGGCACTCATGCGAACATCCGCGAAGGTACTTATCTTCGTTTTCTTCTGAAGTCAAGATCCGACGGTTACAGAAAGGATTTCCACAGTTGACATAGCGTTCGCATGGTGTTCCATCAAACCAATCTTTTCCAACTACACTTGGATCGACATGGTTGACATCGACTGCAATCCGCTCGTCAAAGACGTACATTTTCCCATCCCACAGTTCGCCTTGAACTTCAGGGTCTTTCCCATAAGTGGCGATTCCACCATGCAATTGACCAACATCTTTGTAGCCTTCACGCACCATCCAACCCGAGAATTTCTCACAACGGACTCCACCAGTACAGTAGACGACAACACGCTTGTCCATGAATTTTTCCTTGTTATCACGGACCCATTGTGGCAATTCACGGAAATTGCGGATGTCAGGACGAATAGCGCCACGGAAGTGTCCAAGGTCGTACTCGTAGTCGTTTCGAGTATCAAGAACAACGGTATCCTCGTCGAGAAGAGCTTCTTTAAACTCTTTTGGAGACAAGTAAGCACCTGTCGTTTCAAGAGGATTGATGTCATTATCGAAATTATCATCCTCTAAACCAAGGTGGACAATCTCTTTCTTATAACGTACAAACATCTTCTTGAAAGCTTGCTCTTCTTCCTCGTCAATTTTGAACCAGAGGTCTTCCATACCTGGAAGGCTGTGAACGTAGTCCATGTATTTTTGTGTTGTTTCGTAGTCACCAGAAACAGTTCCATTGATTCCTTCGTCAGCGACTAGGATACGTCCTTTGAGGCCGATTGATTTACAGAAGGCCAAGTGGTCGGCTGCAAATTGTTCTGCATTTTCAATGGGGGTATAGAGGTAGTAGAGTAAAACACGAATAGGTTTTGCCATAAGATTCTCTTTTCTAAGATTAAATTATCAGAATTTTTCATTCAACTATACCAGTATACTCCCCCAAGAAAGCGAATGCAATTTATTTGACCGAAAAATAAAAGCCTGGGGTTCCAGACTTTTTTACGACAAAAATAAGGTTTCAACTAATTACTCTTCTTTTTCCAACTGATCCAGATAGGCTTCATAGCGTTTTTTCTCAACTTTTGCTAGGAGCATCAAAAGGAAATTCATCCCCCATACAATCGGAAGATTCAGGAGAAATGTGATCGGAAGCACCAGCAAGAATTTTGAATGGAAGGGATTTGAGTGATAGACAGCCTGGTTTAATTGAAAATTTTGAGCCCAGATAAACAAGGAAAGAACAAGGGTTACTGCTACAATTCCCATCACATTTAGATAGCTATAATTGATAAATCTCACACCCAATCGTTGACAACGCACCGAATAATAAAATCCTGAGACGATGAGTAAGGCTACCACCATGATTGGACTCAGCCCCACCTTAGATGTAAAAATGGATCCCACACTAAAAACAGTTAAGGCAAGGAAAAGAAAACCAGCTGTCTCAGCACCAGCCTTATTAGCTAGGCCTTCTTCTCGTTCATCTATGATTTGTTTGTTCAGCAATTGTAATCTCATCTCTTCCTCCTTATTCTTCATCCTCTAATTCTGCCTCGATCTTTGCTTGTTTTTTCCGATTGATAAGAGCAAGTGGTTTTTCAAGCAGATCTGTCAGGATGGCAAAGACGAGAATTTCTAATAGAATTTTGACCAGATACTTGGGACTCAAGATAAAGCTCATTGCTTCTCTCTTTCCAATCACATCCATAGCTGTCACAAGCACAGCAAAGAATAGACCTGATCCTAGGCGACTCAACCAGCTATCTTTTTCTAACATATCTCGAACATCAATCCCTGAACTGATCCTTCTCACAAAGGCATAGGCTCCCATGGCAATCAGAAGGAACATCTCAGGGAGATAAGCGACTAGGTCTAAGTCCAGGATACTGGATTTCACAAAGGCGGATAGGGCAATAAAGCAGGTCATGCCAAGGACAAGTTCTCCTGCGATTTTTCCATCAAGTAGCATAGTCCGTTCATCTTTTACAATTGGTTATTTCTTTTGTTTCATATGTTTCCTCTTTCTATGTTAAAACTGTTACTCCCAGAACAGTTGATCCAACGTCTTATCCAAGGTCTTACAAATGGCAAGGCAGAGGCTGAGGGTTGGATTGTATTTCCCTGCCTCGATCAGGCCAATGGTCTGGCGTGTCACCCCGATGGCATCTGCAAGATCCCCCTGGGTCATATCATGCTCGACCCGGGCCATTTTTAATTTGAGATTTTTCGCCACAGGCTTTTCCTTTCTTGTTTTTATAGCTTTATTATACACTATATTTTCTATTTTGCAATATATATCTTACATTTTGTAAAAAATATTTTTGATAAAACAAAAAAGAGGCTGGGACAAAAGTCCTAGCCTCTCAATTATTTTTGGATTGTCGAGCAAGACGCAGTGGTTAAGTGGGCTCTACTACGCTGATTTCATCAGCTTTTACAGCCCTACTCAACTGTGCGGAGGTGGGACGACGAAATCGAATTCTAACGAATTACCGATTTCTGTCCCACTCTCTTATCTTCTGTACATTTAATCTTTGGTCAAACTTCCATCTTTTGTTTGAGTCCGTGCATAAGCAATCAAGAGAAGAGAACCTGCAACAGCTACTGTTAAAGCATTAAATGAACCGGCAACAACACCTTGTAGGAAGACTTTATTGGCACTTTCCTTGTAGATCAAGACATCTCCAACCGGAGCAATCAAGCCCCAGATCACAAGGTTGGATACGATTTGAACGACGTTAAAGACAATTAATTCTTTCTTTGTCACTTCCCCTTTGAATTCACCGATTTGTTTGCGGAAGAAACCAACAAAAAGGCCAAACAAACCACTTGAAATGATCCAAGTCCACCAAAGACCACCTGACATAGCATCCTTAATGGCATGACCAATCAAGCCGATTAAGAAGCCGACAATTGGGCCAAAGACTACACTAAAGAGAGCTTGAAGGGCATATTGCAACTGAATGCTCGTATTCGGTGCAGGTGCAGGGATTTGCAACATAGCAATCACGACAAAGAGGGCTGCTCCAACCCCAATAGCTACAACATCTTTAATTGAAAATAATGATTTCTGTTTCATTCTGATATCTCCTGTTAATTTTCCATTTTTCTAATCTCGATATGCCAAGAAGCCCCAACTCCTACATTATAGGCCTTGGCAAAGGATCCCTGGTTGATGGCAAGACCAACACGATAAAGGGAATTGATATAAAGGATTGGCTGTCCAATTCGCACATCGGCGAAAGACTTACCGTAGGTTACTTGGTTTTGGTAAACCAGCATGTCATTGTTATAGATGGTTACTTCAAAACGTTCCCCAAATTCGGGTGCCAAATGATTGAACTCTTCCCGAGTAATGGAAGTCCAAAGAGAACCAAAGCGCACATCTAGGATGTCAACCGCACCTTTAACAAGATTGTCCTCCAGAACTGTCTCAACCACTGGGATTTCCACAATATGTTCGACACTGAGTTCTGGTCCGACTTCTTCAAAACTAATATGGCCACTGGCCAACTTAGCTCCTGTATAGGCGTAGACATCACGCCCATGGAAGGTATAAGAAAACTCTGTATTGGCCCGGCGGTTCTTCACCTCTGAAATCTCACGGATAGCAACAATCCCTACATGTTTCTTGATAAAAGAGAGAGTTCCATTATCCGGAGTGACAATGTATTGATTTTTCGCCGTTTTAGCTACCACACTCTTTCGTTTGGAACCGACCCCCGGATCGACCACCGAAACAAAGGTCGTCCCTTCTGGCCAGTAATCTACTGTCTGAAAGAGACGGTAACTCCCTTCAAAGATATTGTAGGGGGTAATATCATGAGTTAAGTGGTGAATTTTAAGGGTTGGCGATTCTTCTAAAGCAACCCCAATCATAGCGGATACTGCTCCATCCACCAAACCAAAGTCTGACTGAAGAACTAGTAAATTATTGTGCATCTTTATCTCCTTTTTTGACCAATAATGGAAGAAGGATGTTCGATAGTCCCCATCTTAATCCAGCACCCAGTATGACTGTGAGGACAAACCAAGTGATGGTCGCTAGATCTGGTGATACCATCACCCGATTGACATAGTCTATCGATTTACCACGATCCAGTAACGACATGCGGTAACTGGCTGGATAGAACCACATCATAAGAATGGGCCCTGTTGTCGCAAAGGCAAAAATAACAAAAGACAAGGCATTTCGTAAATTCGAGCGAAAACGACCACTTGAGGCGACCATCTCCGCAAAACTTCCGGCGATCAAGGCTGGAATAAAGGCACCTGCACCATGACGCGAAAAGAGGAAGAAGGATCCGATCACGCAGCCAACTATAAAGATAGATCCAACTCCTTTTATTTTTTCTAGATAATAGCGGTAGATCGTCCCGCTAAACAGGGCTGAAAAGGCAGGAGCATAAAACATATTTCCTTGATGATCGACCAGATTTCCAACTAAGACCCCCAGTCCAATCGCAAGAAAATAGAGGAAAGTGAAGGCTCCAACTTGTTTTATTTGATTCACATTTATTCTATTCATTGGATACTGATCCTAACGGTGGCTAATTTTCTTCGAAAGGAAGTCCCCGATAAATTGGACCAGAACGATCAGAATCAGGATCAATAAGGTCGCCACAAAGATGACATCATTGTTAAACATATTTTTCCCGTAGTTGATGGCCAAGGTTCCTAATCCTCCAGCACCAACGGCACCCGCCATGGCGGTTTCTCCAATCAAGGAAATGATGGTCACTGTTGTCACACGGATCAAATCAGGAAGCCCTTCACGAAGGTAGACACCGACAATATCCCAGAAGGTTGCCCCACTAGCTTGCGCTGCTTCGATCACCCCTCCATCCAACTCGGACAAGACCACTTGGACTTGGCGGGCAAAGAATGGAAAGACAGCCAAAGACAGCGGAACAAGGGCTGCTGTAGGACCAATGGTATTTTTCAAGAGCAAGTAGGTCAAGGGATTAATAAAGGCCAACAAGATAATGAAAGGAATGGCGCGGAACAAGGAAGTAATCTTATCCAAAATTTGGAAAACGATTCTATTTTCGATGACACCACCTGGACGGGTCAAGACTAACAAAAGTCCTGTCACCAAACCTAAAAATCCACCAATAATGAAGGAAATAACGGTCATGTAAAGAGTCAAGTAAATAGCGGTTCCCCATCCATACTGGCCAGACCACCCTAATTTATAGACATTTGGTAAATATGTTTGAATTAACTGGATCATGCTTTTCTCCCATCTTTCACAATAGTCACGGAAACTCCTGCATTTTCTAACTCAGCTTTGGCCGTTTCCAGATTTTGATTTTCACCTGATAAGATGACCACCAATTCTCCAACAGGCGTGTTATCAAGGATCTCGATGTTCCCAAATAAAATGTTGGCAGATACTTGGTACTGCTTGTAAATATCATTGATGATAGCTGTATCTGTCACAGAACCCGCATACTTGAGATGCGCTAAAATCGAATCATCAGGCAAGTTCTTCACAATCGCTTGTTGGTTGATTTTCACCATGGCTTCATCGATTCCTGTGGCAACAGTGATGAAGTCTTGGGTCAAAGCATTTTTAGGATTGGAGAAGATATCTAAAACAGACCCTTCTTCAATCAGTTCGCCATTTTGCATGACAGCTACTCGGTTGGCAATATCTTTAACAATTTGCATCTCATGGGTGATCAAGACAATGGTTAAGCCAAGTTTTTTATTTAACTCTTGCAACAAAGCTAGAATTTGTTTGGTCGTCTTTGGATCCAGGGCCGAAGTTGACTCATCTGAGATCAAAATCTTTGGATCGTTGGCAAGGGCACGCGCAATCGCTACCCGTTGCTTTTGACCACCAGACAATTGGGCTGGGTAATTTTCTGCACGGTCAGCTAGACCAACTAGATCCAACAATTTCGCCACTTTTTCATTCTTTTGTTCTTTATTTAAATTTGAATGTTTAAGAGCGAAGGCTACATTTTCTGCGACGGTCATTTGAGCCATCAAGTTGAAGTGTTGGAAGATCATCCCGATATCCCGACGTTTCTCTCGAAGAGCAGCCGGTTTTAAGGTCACCCGATCTTGGTAAATCACATCCCCATCCACAGTGATGGTTCCGGCACTTGGAACTTGTAAGAGATTGATCACCCGAACCAAGGTCGATTTCCCGGCTCCGGAATACCCTACAATCCCATAAATATCGCCTTCATTAATATGAATGGTCACATCTTTGACGGCTTGGATCTGACGTTTCTTTTGCTGGAAGGTCACATCAATGTGGTCCAGCTGAATCATTGCTTTACTCATAACTTGCTATTAACTCCTTTATCAATTCAATATGGGTGTAATAATCGGCGATTTTCACATTTTCGTCGCCCCCATGATCACGGCTATTGGCATTGCCAATTCCAAAGGCTGCCATCGGCACCTGCAAAGCCTCAAAGACCGTGTGCATTGGCCCTGTTCCCGCTGTTGTTGGAAGAACAGAAACTCCTTCTCTATAGAAATCTTTGGCCAGCCGTATGACATTTAAAATCGATGGGGCACTCATATCACTTCGGTAACTCATTTCACCGAGAGTATAGACCAATTCGACCTGATCATAGCCATTTTTCTTCAATTGTTGCTTGATCTTTTCTAAGACATCCTTGGGATCTAGACCTGGAACCAAGCGCACCTCCATCTTGGCACGCGCCTCTGCCGGAAGAATCGTTTTAACACCTTGTCCTTGGTAACCAGAGCCAAAACCTTCAATATTCAGGGCTGGTTCAAAATAGAAACGACGCAGGAATTCTTTTCGGTCTTCCTTCAAGATTGGAAGGGTTAGACCATAGGTTTCCGCTACATCTTCTGGTCCTTTGTTGGCATATTGCTCGATCAAAGCTAGTTCGCGTTCATTGGGTTCTTGGATCTGATCATAAATCCCATCCACCAAGATTCGGCCTTCTTTGTCACGAAGACTGGCGATAGCATTTAACAAATACCAAGAAGCAGAGTCCACCACGCCACCATAGCTGGAATGGATATCCACTTCTGCACTCTTCACCACCATATCAAAGGTGACGATCCCTTTGCTACCACCGGAAATTTCCAACTGACCCTGATTATTTCGGGTACCTTGTTCCCACACTAAGAGGTCTGCCCCACGCAAGTGTTTCTTATGTTTGGCCAAGTATTTATCCAAGTCCGTCGATGCAGACTCCTCTGCCCCTTCGATGATAAAGGTGATATTGACTGGCAAATCGCCACTTTCACGAATGTATTTTCGAAGAGCTGTGAGACGAGCCGTGATATGCCCCTTGTCATCATCAACCCCTCGACCGTACATGGTCCCGTAATGAACCGATAAGGTAAAAGGATCTCCCGTCCAAGGTTGGTCTCCATCCGCTGGTACTGTATCATAGTGGTTATAGAAGATGATGGTTTTTGCGTCTGGATTTGGGGAGAAAAATTTGGCAATCACAAAAGGGGCTGTGTAGCTATCATCCACTTCGACTTTGGCTCCTGCAGCTGTAAAAATTTCCCCCAAATAGTTGGCCACTTCCTTGAGACCTACTTGTTGAGCAAAGATGGATTTTTTTGAAATCAAGGTTCGCAACACTTCAAAATAATGTTGTGCGACCTCATCATTTTCAAATTTTCGAATTTGTTCCGCTTCTGTTGCAAAAGGCATGCATTCCTCCTAATACACGATAAGAGGTAGAGAATTGCTTCTCCACCTCCTTCATACACTTGAGATCGAATCTTAGAAGACTGGTTGGTCCATTCCTTCTGAAGATTCTTCGATCGCTTTTTTCACATTGTCTTTGTGATAGGCATCGATGATTTCTTTGATTGCTTTTGCTTTGTCAGATTTTTCCCAATCTTTCTTAGCAGCGATCAAATTGTACCATTGTTTTGAGTTGTTGTCTTTCTTTTCAACATAGATAGCTTTTTTGAAATCAACGCCTGCTTCACGAACGAAGGTATTGTTGATGACTGCAGCATCTACTGATGGAAGAGCAGATGGTGTTTGTGAAGCATCCAATTCAGAGATCTTCAAATCTTTTGAATTTTCTTTGATATTTGACACGTTTGCCAATTGTCCATCTTTGGTATCCAATTTAATCAAACCTGCTGATTGCAAGACATACAAGGCACGGCTTTCATTTGTTGGGTCATTTGGTACAGCGATTGTTCCACCTTTAGGAATTTCTTTAATTGAAGTGTATTTGTTTTTACCGTTTTCTGTACCAGAGTAAAGACGGATTGGAGCGATGTAGGTATCTGCTACTGCAACAAGGGCATTGTCGTTTTTAGAGTTCCAGTTATCAAGGAAGTTGTAGTGTTGGAAAGCATTGATATCCACGCTACCATCTTTTACAGCCACGTTTGGTTGTGAGTAGTCTGTAAATTGAGTGAATTCCAATTTGATTCCTGTTTTAGCGTCATCCAAGTTCTTTTGAACTTGATCCCAACGAGCTTTTTCAGTGTCGCTCAAAGTCATAACACCCACTTTTACAGTTGTTTCACCATCTTTGCTAGATGATTTTGAAGAACCACATGCTGCAAGAGCAAATGTTGCAATAGCTGCAAGAGCTGTTAAACCAAGAATTTTTTTCAATTTCATTTTGAAGTCTCCTTTAATTAAATATTATTCTTTAATATCTTTTGCTTCTGGTAGATAAACTCCACCAAAGTATTTTTTAGACAGTTTTTCAAGGGTTCCATTGTCATAGAGTTCCTTGATACGTTTGTTGACAAATTTTTGAAGGTCTTTATCTTCTTTTGCAATAATTGGATACACATAAGGTTGTTGGTCGCTTGGAAGCTCGATAACCTTCAAGTTGTCATAGCCTTGATCACGAATGATAGTATCTACTGAGATCCGTTCGAAGATCTTGTAATCTGTACGACCATCCGCTAAATTAGCCATGATGGTTTGAATGGTTCCATCTGTGTATTGCAAGTCAGTTGGATTATCTGAATGTTTTTTATTGTAATCTTCTAATTGTTTAGCAGTAGATGTTCCTTGAACAACTTCTGTTTTCTTGCCACCAATGTCATCCAACGATTTAATAGAAGAATCTTTTGGTACGACCAATACTAATGGATTACGAGCATATGGATTTGGATAGAGATATTTTTCTTCCCGCTCTTTTGAGTAGCTAATGTTGTTGGCACCGATTTGGAAACGGTCACTATCTAAGCCAGCAAAGACTGAAGACCACTCTGTTTTGTTAAAGTTTACTTCATATTTGTCTGAACCTTTGAAGATTTCACGCAAAACTTCGATTTCATAACCGGTTAGCTTGCCGTCTTTTTCTTCGTAAGAGAATGGTTTGGTTGTTCCAACAGTACCAACTTCAATGGTTTTCTTACCACTGGCTGATTTACCAGATGAACATGCTACTAAAGCACTAGTTGCAAGGACTGCAACTAATCCTAAAGCAGAATACTTAATCACTTTTTTTAGATTCATAGGATCTCCTTATTCGTTTCAGGCACATAAAACGCCATTTTAAAAGTATTTTTTAATTTTATCAAAAAAGCATTTACTTGCCCAATATATATTTTTTATGGAGGTGATAGTTTTTCTTTATCACGCTTCCTTGGCTTTAAAATACCGCAATAAAGCTTGCGCATTTTCAACATAATAGGGAACTGATACCTCAAAGGCTGCATCATCGATGGTCATGTGATCATGATGGAGGTCTGGCGCATCCGGCTCTCCATTCGAACCGATAAAGGCAAAGACTCCAGGAATTCGCTCTTGGTAAAAGGCGAAGTCTTCTCCAGCAGTAGAAGGATTTGCTGGAATCACTTCAGCCAAGTCTTGTGAAGCTTCCCAAACCACCTGCGTCAATTCCTCATCGTTAAAGGTAACGGGAGGTGTCACACCCCACTCAAAAGCTACATCTACTTCCAGACTTTCTGCAATGTGTCGAATGATGGAAATAAAATGTGCCTTCAAGTCTCTTTGCACACTCGGATTAAAGGAGCGAATGGTTCCTTCAAAATAGCCTGATTTTGGGAGCACATTCCAGGTTGAGCCCACATCCAGGTGCGTAATGGACAAAACAGCTGTTTCAAAGGGAGAAACGGTCCGTGAAATTAATAATTGTAAGTTCTGAACCATGGTTGTGACGGCCGTTACAGTGTCAACTCCCAAATCTGGTCTCGCAGCATGGCTACTAACCCCTGTCACGGTAACCTTGAATTTCTCAACCCCTGCCATCATAGCTCCAGCATTCAAGGCAAGTTGCCCTGCTTTTAGCTGGGGAATGTTGTGAAAACCAATAATTCCTTGAACATCCTCCAACAGTCCTGTTGCCAAAACATCAGAAGCACCTTCTGAGATTTCTTCTGCTGGTTGAAAGATCAAGCGTACGGTCCCTTCAAGCTGGTCTTCTATTTCCTTGAGAAGGGCTGCTGCTCCCAGAAGACTGGTTTGATGAAAATCATGGCCACATGCATGCATGACTCCTGGATTCTGACTTTGGTAGGGAAGATTTGTTTGTTCCAAAATTGGAAGGGCATCGATATCTGCTCGAAGTGCTACCACCGGTTGGCCGGACCCAATTTCTGCAATCAGACCAGTTTTTAGTCCACTCTCTAAAATACGGATCCCCAACTCTTCTAAACGCTCTTTTAGAAAGGCGGTTGTCTGGTATTCTTGACCAGACAATTCTGGGTGTTGGTGGATATAGTGGCGAATCTCTGCTAACTCTTCATAAGAAAAAGCCACAAGCCTTCATCTCCTTTCAAACTTAAAATTATTTTATCACTAATAGGTGTTTCCGTCTAATTCTTGTTTCTTGGGTTTTGATATAGTTTCAAACTATAGATAAAAACACTCCTAGATACATGTCCTTGGAGTGCCAACTTCCGCATTAAGAAAGATTTCCCTCGAATTTTTCCATTAAGCTATCACTATTATAGGCTTTTTCTACTTCCCATTTGCCATCTTTCTTAACAAAGGTCAACTGGTAGTCGTACCGATCCGGCGTCGTCAAGGGGCGATCTGCAAGAGAAGCCATCATTTCCTCTCTATAGGCTTTGTTTTGAGCCTGATTCGCCTCGATAATCCCTGGATAGTCTTTTCGATGTTCCTGATAGAAGGTCTGCATGTGGTTTAAGATCGTCTTTTCCATGCTGACCGTCTCAGGATTCAGGCTAATAACCACCTTGTCCGGGAGATATTGTTTAACCTTATAGGTTAATTTCGCACGCTTAGCATTTTCTTTTTCGTAAGCATCGATAAACTGGTTCACTTCTTCTTCAGAGAATTGGTAATCATGTAGTTTACGAGTAAAGTCAGCGGCAAATTTCGCATGGAAATCACTGGCTTCCTTTTTCAAATCAGTTCCCAAAACAAAAGCGTCATCCTTTTTGACCTTTCGTTGGCCACTGAAGTAAACTTGATTGATGTATTCATCTGCTAGAATAGTGGAAGCTTCCACCTTATCCTCATACTGAGAAGAATCCACCGCAAATTTTAAAGGTTTGGATTTTTTATCAGAGCTATAGGTTTTTCGTTCATACTGCACTTCATATTTTTTACCTTTTTCGACTGGGAAAACGATATAGCCGGTTAATTTTTTATCCTTAGCCAACTGATCACTCTTGAGCAATTGGAAGGCTTCACTTTGGTCATAAATTCCTGACTGCAATTTGACCTTGTTATTCTCCGCATCGTAAATGGTGATATCTGAATCTGACACGTTGATAGATTCTTTGGCAACATTTTTAAATTCTAATTGAAGGGCTAAATAGGTTCCGTCTTCTGAGTCATTGAGGACAGGTGGTTTGATGTATTGTCCTCCTTTTAAACTCACCTCGACTTGACCGTCAGATGCCGAGCTTTTCGCTGCTTTTTCTGTCTTTGCTTGCTGCGAATTGGTCTGTTGAGCACCAGTACCACAAGCCACTAAACTCAAGGTCGCCACAGCAAACAGGGTCCATTTAAAAATCTTTTTCATCCTCATCTCCTTAAAAAAGTTTTGTTCTATTTTAACATCTTTTTCTAGCTATGTATACGCTATATAGTGATAACTCTTCCCTCAAAAGGCGAGGATTACAAAAAGGCCAAGACTTTCGTCTCAACCTTTTAACTGAAAAATAATTGATCTTGGTTTTACAAGATTCCTTTTTCTTTTTGAATCATGAGATCCTTAAGGGAAATCAAGAGGACCGCAAAGAGGATCATAGCCATTCCTATAAAATCAATGGCAAAGAAATGCTCATTCATAATGGCAAAGGCAAAAAATACAGCTGAAATAGGCTCAATAGCTGCAAGAAGGCTACCTTTGACCGGTCCAATCAGAGTTGTCCCTTTCAAAAAGACCGTATAGGCAAATATGGTCCCAATCACCACTAAGCCAACTAAGCCCATTAGATTATCCATGCTATATTGGCCATGAAAAAGTCTTCTTCCCGTGAAGGGAATCATCACAAGCCCTGGAATGAGCATACCGATACCAATCACCAACATACTCCCCCATTTTTGAATTAACTGAATAGGTAGAATGATGTAGAGGGCATAGGCAAAGGCAGAAATAAGTCCCCAAGCTAGCCCCTTAGGAGTGATTGCCAATTGATTGAGTTGACCATGGGTTGCAATGAGAAAGGTCCCTGCAATGGCTAAGATCATCGAAAAGATTTCAGATACTGTCGGAGCTACTCGGTCCTTAACACAAGAATAGGCCAAAACTCCAATAGGACAGAGATATTGCAAAACAGTTGCAGTACCTGCATTAGTCGCATCAATCGCTTCTAAATAAGTCAATTGGGTCATTAACAATCCCAAAAATGCAAATAAAAGCAAGGGGATGTATGACGAGCGGTCTGTTAGAAAGGCCTTTACTTTTTCCTGGTCCGCTAGATATGCAAGAAGCAGTAGTACAGCTCCTGAAAACACTAAACGAATCGTTGTCAAACCAATTGCTGTAAATCCATGAGCCATCAGGTACTGGCCGCAGGCTCCTGACAAGCCCCAAGCGATCCCAGCAATCAAGGTCATGAGCGTCCCTTTCATCGTCTTTGACATAGTCCCCTCCCAAATCTATTCCTTACTTTTATTGTATCATAAAAGGCCGAAACGAAACGTTTCAGCCTTGCTTTATTTCATATAAATTTATTCGCTTATTCAGGTTGAACCAAGATCTTGATTTGGGATTTATCTTGTGTTAATTCAATAAATCCTTCTTCAACGATATTTTCCAATTTGATTTTCTTAGTAACCAATTTTTCAGCAGAGAAGTAGCCTTGTTCCATCAATTCCAAGACTTTAGGGAAGATGTGGCGGTAGGCAATAATTCCTTTGAGGGATTTTTCTTGAATAGCGAATTCATTTGGATTGATGCTAGCTTCACGTTCCCAGATAGATACAACCATACATTCCCCAGCTTTATGAACGGCTGCAAGGGCTTGACCTAAAACAACTGGAACTCCAGTAACTTCATAAGAAACATCTGCTCCACCACCTGTTAAACGATGGATGGCTTCTACAATTGTTTCTCCTTCTTCTGGGCGCACAACGATTGCTCCCAATTCTTCTGCTTTGGCTTGGCGTTCAGGAGACAATTCAACCGCATAGATTTTTGATGCTCCTGCTGCACGAAGGGCTTCAACAATCAAAAGACCAATTGGGCCCAAACCAAAGATAACAGCTGTATCTCCAGTTTTCAAAGCAGATTGACGAACGGCATACACAGCAACCGCAGCAGGTTCTGTAAGAGCGGCTTGTTCATAGCTCAAGCTATCTGGAATCACATGGACAAGATCACCATCAAGAACACAATATTTAGCAAAACCACCATCTGCAGCGAGTCCGACAAAGTTCAAGTTTGGATCTAGGTTATAATCACCAATTAAGTTGTGCTCTGCAAGAATTGGTTCGATAGTGACACGATCGCCAACTTTGACACGAGTCACATCACTTCCGACTTCTACAATTTCACCAGAGAATTCATGTCCCAAAGTAACCGGTGCTTTTTGACCAGAATACACATGTTCTTCAGTTGGGATGAAGATCGGTCCATCCAAATATTCATGCAAGTCCGTACCACAGATCCCTGTGAACTTAACTGCCACTTTTACTTGATGTGGTTGTACTTCAGGTACTTCCACTTCTTCGATACGAACGTCTTTTGCTGCATGCCAGCGAGCTGCTTTCATAGTAGCCATATGATGATCTCCTTGTTTTCACCTTTTTTGTTTTCTTTTCAGGAAACTTTATATTTAAAATTGTAAACGTTTTCCTTTTGTTTGTCAAGGAAAAACTGAAGATGAAAAAGAGCAGCCCTTTGACTGCTCCTTCTTATTTCTTCTTGATCCGAGAAGATTCCAATCTCCACCCAACAATCCAACCAAGGACTAGGAGATAATTTTCAAGCGCACCGATCCCATTGACCGGCAGATGATAGTGAAAATAACTGAAGAGATGATTAGTACCGATCCCAAGCCCACCTAGGATCAAAGCCAATAGAACCGTTCGAAGATAAAACCAATCGTATTTGAGATTGACAGCAATCAGGATCACAAGGACCGCCACATTCCAAATCCCAATCTCCCGTTGCCAACCGACAGAAATACCATATCCCGAATGACTTCCCATATAGGATGGAAAGAATAGCTGGAAGATAATCGCTCCAGTCATGGCAATGATAACTAGGACAAATAAGACTCTTAAAAATTTGTTCATGTAACTCCTCCTAATGTCAGTTGATATGTAATGATCTTTCCTATTCTAATACAATTTTATGGATAGTAAAAACCAACCTCTCGGCTGGTTTTTTTCTCTATTAGTCTTCTTTCAACTTCGCCAATTCTTGGGCAAGTAACTTGAGGGCTACTTGTGGGTTGGCTTGGCCTTTGGTTGCTTTCATGAGGAAACCTGTGAAGGCCTTGTCTGCATTCCGTTTTCCTGACTTGAAGTCAGCTACGGCTGCTTCGTTGTCTGCAAAGACTTGGTGGATGATTGGGATCAAGACTTCAGGATCTGAAATCTGTACCAAGCCAGCTTTTTCAACGTATTCACGCGCTCCACCACCGTTTTTCGCCAAGTGAACGAAGACTTTCTTGGCAATCTTAGATGAAATCGTTCCATCTTCGATGATGGCAATCATTTCTACCAAGTTTTCTGGTGTCAATTGGATTTCTTCCAGTGTTTTACCTTCTGCGTTCAAGAATTGAGCGACTTCACCTTGGAGCCAGTTAGACACTTGTTTGGCATCGCCACCAAGGGCTACAGCTGCTTCAAAGAAGTCAGAAGTAACTTTCGTCGCTGTCAATTGGTTGGCATCATAGTCAGACAAACCAAGCTCTGCCACATAGCGAGCACGACGGTCTTTTGGAAACTCTGGCAACTCTGTGCGCATTTCCTCGATCCACTCATCTGAGATTTCAAAGAGTGGTAGGTCTGGTTCTGGGAAGTAACGGTAATCCGCTGCTCCTTCTTTGACACGCATAAGAATGGTGCTCTTATTCGCTTCATCATAACGGCGTGTTTCTTGACGAATAACCCCACCTGAACGCAAGATTTTCGCTTGGCGCTCAACTTCGTATTCAAGACCTTTACGGACGTTTGAGAAGGAGTTCAAGTTTTTCAACTCCGTCTTGGTACCAAATTCCTCTTGACCGTATGGGCGAAGTGAAATGTTGGCATCCACCCGCATCGATCCTTCTTCCATCTTGACGTCTGAAATACCTGTGTATTGGATGACTTCTTTGAGGGCTGTCAAATAAGCATAGGCTTCTTCTGGAGAACGCATATCGGCTTCAGATACGATTTCGATCAATGGCACCCCTTGACGGTTGAGGTCTACATAAGAGAAACCGTCTGTTCCGTGCGTGTTCTTACCAGCATCTTCTTCCAAGTGGGCCCGTTCAATCCCAATTTTCTTAGTTGAGCCGTCTTCCAATTGCACTTCAATCCAACCGTTGTAACCGATTGGCTCGTCAAATTGCGAAATTTGGTAGGCCTTTGGATTATCAGGGTAGAAATAGTTCTTCCGGTCAAAGTGCATGTGCTGATGGATATCCATATTCAGCGCCAAAGCAGCCTTGATACCAGCATCCACAACACCCTTGTTCAAGACAGGAAGCACCCCTGGGAAAGACCAGTCAATCACATTGGTATTGGCATTTTGCTCGTTCCCAAAGTGAGCAGAGGTTGGTGAGAAAATTTTTGAGTTTGTATTCAATTCAACGTGGACTTCAAGTCCGATGACTGTTTCAAAGTTCATTAATTGTCACCTCCGAAAATAAGGGGTTGTTGCTTGTGGTAATCCGTCGTAGCTTCAAAGGCAGCTGCAGCTTGGTAGATAGTTTCTTCAGAATACTTAGGACCAATCAACTGCAAACCAACTGGAAGACCTTGCGCAAAACCTGCAGGAATCGAAATTCCTGGAAGACCTGCCAAGTTGACTGGAATGGTCAAGAGGTCAGCCAAGTACATGGCAACCGGATCATGGTTGAGCGAATCCAAATCAAAGGCTACACTTGGAGCTGTTGGACCAAGGATGAGGTCGTAATCCGCAAAGACTTTTTCGAAGTCTTGGATAATAAGGCTACGAACTTGACCAGCTTTCTTGTAGTAAGCATCGTAGTAACCAGATGACAGACTAAAGGTACCCAGCATGATCCGGCGTTTAACCTCATCACCAAATCCTTGACTGCGAGTGTTGACATAAATATCATCCAAATTCTTGGCATCTTCCGCACGGAAACCATACCGAATGCCATCGAAACGTTGCAAGTTTGAAGAGGCTTCCGATGAAGCGATGATGTAGTAGACAGCAACCCCGTATTTAGAATGAGGCAAGCTGACTTCTTCTACAACTGCACCGAGTTTTTCAAAGTGCTTAGCAGCGTTGAGGATGGTTTCTTTGACTTCTGGGTCAATCCCTTCCCCAAGGTATTCCTTAGGAAGGGCAATCTTCATACCTTTGATATCTTGACCGATCTTAGAAGTATAATCTGCTACGCGGACGGGCGCTGAAGTTGAATCTTTGACATCTTCACTGGCAATGACATTGAGCAAGAGGGCATTTTCCTTAACGGTTGGTGCAAAAGGACCAATTTGATCCAATGAGCTACCAAAGGCAATGAGACCAAAGCGGGAAACCGTTCCATAGGATGGCTTGAGACCAACAATCCCATTAAAGGCGGCCGGTTGGCGGATAGAACCCCCAGTATCTGAACCAAGGGACAAACGGACTTGCCCTGAAGCCACAGCTACAGCAGAACCACTAGATGATCCACCAGGAACCTTGCAGTGGTCCCAAGCATTCTTGGTTGGTCCATAGTAAGAAGTCTCACCAGATCCCCCCATGGCAAATTCATCCATGTTGGTCTTACCAACGACAATCATCCCTTTTGCTTTGGCGTTAGCAACCGCTGTCGCATCAAAGATTGGCTCGTAGTTGTAGAGCATTTTTGATGCCGCAGTCGTCAAGATGCCATCTGTTGAGATATTGTCTTTGACAGCGAGCGGAATCCCTGACAGAAGGTTATCTGCATCGATTCCTTTTTCATCAATGGCCTTAGCTTGCGCAAGGGCAGCTTCTTCGGCCACCGTTACAAAGGCATTGATGGCTTCTTCACGCGCCTTGATATCGTCAAGCGTCGCTTGTGTCAATTCCGTTGCCGAAATTTCCTTAGAGACAAGGAGGTCGTGCAACTCTTCAATGGTTTTATGGTTGAATGACATTAGGCATCTCCTCCATCTTCTAGGATAGCTGGTACCTTGATGTAGTAGTTATCTTTTTCAGGTACATTTTTAAACAAGCGGTCACGGTCTGTCCCTTTTTCAGCAACATCCGGACGCAATACGGTCTTACGATCCGCCATGGTCGTTGTTGGGGCAACGCCTGTTGTGTCCACTTCTTCCAACAATTCCACCATGTCGACAATTTTCGATAAGGTTGTCGCAAACTCAGCTGTCTCTTCTGGAGAGAATTTCAATTTTGAAAGATTGGCAACGTGGGTTACCTCTTCTTGCGTAATTTTCATCTTGCTTCCTTTCGTGAAATGATGATTTTTCAATACCTTCTATTTTACCATAATTTAGCCCAATTTGCTTGCCTTAGAAAAAAACTGTAGGACTTTTTTGTCGCTACAGATTCTTCTTTTTATATTTCTTTTCCGCCGAATTGCCCCATCTTCATTAGAGTCTCTTTCCAGACTTCCTGGACGTTAGAAGCGAGGTAAGAAGAGGCCAAGTCATAAGAAGCCTGATGAAATGGAGCGAGGTCGCTTTCAAAGAGCTGGACCAGCTTGTCTGCCAACTCTTTCACCAATTGTTCTTCTGGCATTGTCTCGCTATAAGGTACCAAAAAGCCATTTTCACCCTCTTTTATAAAAGTCGGATTGCCATAACGGGCATCAAAGCCCAGCAAGGCCAAACCTGCTCCAGCCGCCTCCATCAAGGTCAAACCAAAGGTCTCCCACTGAGAAGTGGTGAGGTAGGCTTGGTAGCAAGGATAGATCTGCTGAAGATCCGCATGACCGCGTAGGTGAATATAATCTTGCGCTGCAAGCTCCTGAATCAGGTGGCGCAAGTTGTCCGCTTCTCCACCCTTTCCATAAATATCAAACTGAAGGATTGGGAGTTGTTCATGAGCTTGGGCCACTACTCGAATGGCCAAATCGATGCGTTTCCTTGGATCCAAACGGGAAGCTGTGAGCACACTAAAGGGAGGTCGATCTCCTTGTGATTCTGTCAATTCTTCTAGATGCCCAACCGGAATGCTATAGATTGGAATTCCTTGGCATCCTTGTTTAGCAAGTGTCTGCTCCAAGACTTCTTTTTGAAGATCCGTTGCCGTGATGAAATAATCGAAGCGTTTAGCATACTTGAACACATAATAATATTCATAATTGAGATGGCCATTTTCAAATTCATGCTCCGAATGAAACACCATGGCGAGCTTTGAAGAAGCAGGTTTCTCCAACAAAGGGCGAGCAAAATCCATGCGCGAAGCCCGGTCAAGCAAAATTAGATCTTCTTCTTTTAGCGACAGCTGCGACAAAAAACGTCTCATCACTTCTGTATGGTTAGTTAAAATCTCAGGCCCCAGTTTATAGAGCCAACTTCCACCTAACCTCGATTCTTCAAAAGCGATAGTTCCATCTTGATGGTGATAGGTCCGTCTGAAAACACTACCATACTGAAAATACTCGGTAGCGAGTTTACAAGCTCCATAATACTCTCGCTTGATCCTATTTCCAGCCAAAAGATAGTCTACATAGCGGACACAGTTTGGATGATAGGGATCCAAATGAAAGCTCAAGGCGTTTCCATCCGCAAATTGGTAGCGAATGACTCTTTCCGTTTTTTCAACAACATCCAGACGAGTCAGTTGAAACTCCATTTGCAAGGCCCCTACCGACTTTTGAGGGACCGTAGTCTGTTGATCAGTAAAAGTTAAATGGGCAAAAAGCAGTTCCTCATCCCGGTGCCCCAATGAGAGGTAATAGGCCAATTTTTCTGGAGTGGGCCAAGTGGTAAAGACAAACTTCGCTGCCACTCCTAGTCTCCGGAGCATCTTTGCCCGAGAGGCTTGTGCAACATCAACCCCATTAGGTTCGAATCCCACTAATAGATTAAAGGTATAAATGGTCATGCGGTTCCTCCCTCTAATCGCTTAAACAGCTCTTCCAAAGCTTCTTTTTCAGGCAATTTCAAGATTCGTGCCTGCTCTCTTACCAATTCTTTGTGGGTCTCTGGATGCTGGAGCAAGGTATCTAGTTGCTGTTTCATTTCTTCGACTGTATCTGTGATTGTGCTCAAGTTTTTATAGGCTTCCTGATGAACCGTGCTCTTCAAACCAAATAAGACTTGCCCATTTTCAAGAGCATGAAGACTACTACTCCACACTTCTTCTCCCTGGTTGCAATCCAGATAAATAGAGCAGCTGGATAACAAGTCCTCATATTTGTCCAGCGAAATCCCTGGATAGAGGCGCACATTGGAGCGAGTCGCTAAGTCTGTTAATTTCGGCCCCATAGCCGTCAAAGCAGCAATGTGAAAGGTGACTTGTGGGAATTGATGGACCAGGCTAGATAGGCCTTCGACCTCTTGAGAAGCCGTCATAACCATGGCTTCTGGTTGAAAACTTTCCTGCTCCACATTTACCAGCCCTGACAAGGCTGTGATTCCGTCTGTTTTCTCACTCAACAGACTATCTTCTACCAACAAAATCTGACTGACTTGTTCTTTGATCTCGTCTAGATCATGCGCATTACTGGCACAGTAAGCGAGTCTTTCCTTTGGTATCTCTTTCACAACATCTAGCAATGACTTGTCCATCAAAAGAACGGCTTCATCTTCCGGCAAGACTTGTTCTAGGACATCTCTTTGCAGCTCTTCCTTACTGGCATACAGGCAATCCCGTCCCTTAGGAGTTTGAAGCAAAAAGGTTCCTTGTGAGACAAAGTGAAGCAAGACTTCTTCTTGCTGACGGTTCAAATAGATGTCTAAATAGGATTGGCCAGCTTCCGTAAGGAGACTCTGTTTGCTTCTCCAGCCATAGCGGTTGTATACATCAATGGATACGATCTCTTCTCCCTGACCAAACCATTCCACTCTGTCAACCGTTCGTGACAAGATATCCTCTCGCAAAACCACGTTGGCACGACGTTCCTCCCCATCAAAAAGATAGGTCGTGATCCCTAGTGTCCAACATTCCCATAATTCTGGAACTGTTAGATCATTGAAAAATAAAGGTTTTCCAATTTTTGATACTGGGTCTTTTTGGGTAAAAAAGGTCGCAAGACTCTCTGTCTGTTGATCTAAATCTGTTTCCAGATTGGTCACAAATACTCGGTAGGGCTGGCTAAGTTTGTTCAAGTATTTTTGCAAACGATCCAGCTCTCTGGTCTGCTCTGATGCAATAATGAACATGCTGATCCTTTCTCATCAATAAGGGGTTAGTCCATCGTTTCAACAAAACGGAGGTTGGTCACCACGCGCTCATAGGTTTCTGAGCCTTGCAAGCCTGCTTCCTCTAATTTTTCAAGGGCCCGTTTCAAGCGCGTTTTGTAGATATAGCGATGCCAAGTCAAATCATAGCCCAACATCCCCAGTAGAGCCAACTTCTCCTGCTTAGCTTCCATCTCATCGACGACTCGCTTTTCGGTCCAAACCTGGGACAGAGTATCTGCACGCCCCACGCGATACCAATAAATACATTTCTCCGTATGAACTACTCGATGGGCTTTTAAGAAGAGCTTGTACATCAGGAAGTTGTCTTCAACATTTTTTCCGACTGGAAAACGAAGCCCTTCAAATAAGCTACGCTTATAGAGCTTCATCATGGCACAAGCCCAGGCCATATCTCTGGTCTCCTGGATGGCATCGTGGTCCATGATCTCTCTCCCCTCATAAAGAGTCTCTGAATAATCATCATCCGTTACCTTGATCAAGTATTTGCTACTACTGTCATCATAGAGGTTATAGTTAGCTACGGAAACATCCGCATTATACTTTTGAAGTTGGCGATAGAGCACTTCTACATAGTCCTCCGTCACCCAGTCATCTGGATCAATAAAGGTGATGTAATCCCCAGTCGCTAGCTCAATCCCTGTATTCCGAGCAGCAGATAAGCCCCCATTTTCTTGGCGAACGTAGCGGATGCGCGCATCCTTCCTAAAAAATTCTTTACAGATCTCTTCTGACTGGTCTGGCGAACCATCATTGACCAATATGATTTCTAAATGTGGGTAAGTCTGATAGATAACCGTTTCCAAACATTGTCTCAAATAAGCTTCTACATTATAGATGGGAATGATGATACTCACTACTTCATTTGTTTCCATGCTTCTTCTCGTTTCTCTTTAAATAATCGTGAATCGCTGCCACCATCTCCTGCACCTGATCATCCGCAAATACTTGGTTCACACCATTCTCTACATGATTGGTTCCTTCAAAAGAAAAAATCGGTAAACCCAATTGATGGATCCTTTGCGTCATCTGATCCACCTCATCATAAGGATTGATATCCAAATAGAAATCCAATTTTTCTAAGACCTTTCGACTGGTCAAAGGATCAAAAGAGGGATAAAGAAAGAGGTTGGGGTAGCGTTCCAATTGCACCAAGTTAAAACCAAAATGGCTATGGGCAAGGACATGAATCGCTACGTCTGGCAACTCTTTTAACAACGTCTCCAACTCGTGGATATCTGCTGTATGGGTATAAATGGCAGCATGATAAGGAAATTCTCCCACTAGGTCTTGATAGGTTTGCTTCAAAATCGGTTTTCGAAGCAAAATTTCCTCCCAAGAGAGGGCATAGTAAAACCACCATTGTTCCCGAAAACGATTGAAGCGTTTGGAGGCCCATGGTTTATTATGAGAGGTGTAGTGAATGACCGCTGGAATCCCTTGAAAGGCATCGTACCAGTCTAGATCTCCATAGAGGTATTGATCCTTATCAGACCCCACTTGTAAATTATAGGTCCAAGGTAATGGAAACCACGCATCTTTGAAATACAGATTCAAAATTCCTTGATCTCCATAGACCTGTTGATGATGCTTGCGAGTAAGGTCAAAAAGTGCCTCTGTCACTTGGTGCTCTTGCCACCAAGTCTTATCAATCACCAAAAGTCCAGCATTAAATCCATCTGTCGTCGTTGGCTTATCTACCACTGCACCCAGTCCATAACCTTTTAGATCAACCTCAAACAAAGGCGATAAATCCTGTGTAAAAATCATGTCACAATCCAGATAGAGGATCCGCTCTTCCTCCACCATCTCTGGAATAGTGTAACGGAAATAGGTCGCATAGTGAATATGGTCACTTGGAAGCGAGAAGGATTGGAATTGCTCGGGAGACATCCGACAATTGATCACTTCTGAATCCAACTGGCGCAAGCGCTGATTCATGATGGCAAACCACTCTGTTGGTAGATCTTCATTTAAGACATAAATTTTCAACTGATCCTGATGGGCACACAGTGACTTCATAGCGGTTTCCAACTTTTCCATATAAGATAGATCCGCTGAAAAGACGACAGCTTTTTTACTCATAACTCCCCCTTATTTTCTTCCATTAGAATACCATTTTCAAGAGAGGAAGACAATTTCTAGGCCCGAAAAAGAGGCCTAGACAAATGTCTATGACCTCTTTTACAATCTTTTCTTATTTAGTATCTAATACAGCTAGTGCGCCGTCTACCAAGCTTGCCCCTAAGACATGCTTAAAATGATTCAAGGCAAACTGGTGATTTTCAGGAGTGAGCGACGCCACTGCAGGTTCTACGACTTCAATCTGATAGCCGAGATTGTAGGCATCAACCGCTGTATGAAGGACACAAATATCAGTCAAGACCCCAGTCAAAATGACGGTATCTACATGACGTTCCCGCAGGCGGATATCTAGGTCCGTTCCTGAAAAAGCAGAATAATGACGTTTGTCCATCCAAAAGACGCGTGGATCCGCTTTGTGCTCCCGATAAAAATCTGCCAAAGGTCCGTACAAATCACGTCCGCTAGTCCCAATGATATTATGAGGTGGGAAGAGCTTGCTTTCAGGATGAAATGGATCCTCTACATCATGCGCATCAATGGCAAAAAAGACATAGGCTCCTTGGTCAAAGGCCAATTGGGTCACCTGAGCAATGGTCTCAGAAATGGCTTGTGCAGGAGCACCTGCCGTAAGTTTACCATCATCTGCTACGAAATCGACAGTGTAGTCAATTGAAATCAAGGCTTTAGTCATTAGTAATCTCTTTTCTTAATTTCCTCAAAGATATCTGGAATCAACACTTTGAGATAGGTTCCCTTCATTCCAAGAGAACGGCTTTCAATAATACCAGCTGACTCCAATTTCCGGAGTGCATTGACAATCACAGAGCGGGTAATGCCAATCCGATCCGCGATGATAGAAGCAGTCAACTGTCCCTCATTTCCTTTCAATTCACTAAGGATGGCAGAAACAGCCCGCAATTCAGAGTAAGACAAGGTATTGACAGCCATATTCACCGCTGTCCGACGACGAATATTCTTCTCGTCTTCCTCGCGTTGGTAGTTCAACATTTGAATCCCTACCACGGTACTCGCAATCTCAACCAAGATCAAATCATCATCCGCAAACTGTTTATCATTGCGCCAAATGATCAAGGAACCCAACCGAATCCCAGAAACATGGATAGGCGCAATGGTGGTCAAGCCATCAGGAAATTCAGACTTGGTTTCGACCGGAAAGATACTCAAATCATGGTCCACATCTAAATTAGCTTCTGTATCGTAGACCAAACTAGCTGCCTTGGCATAATCTTCTGGTAATTTTTTATTTTGAAAGAAAGCTTCTACCCGGTCATTGTTGGTCTTGTAACGCATGAAATAACCAAGAAGGGTTCCCTTGCTATTAATGATACAGGCATTACAGTGGATAATATCCGCTAATTGCTGGGCAATATCATTATAAGGCATCTCGACCTGCAACTGTTCATCAGTCCGTTTCAAGATGGATGTAATTTTACGTGTCTTTTCTAATAAGTTTGCCATAATAAACCTCGCATATAGTCAGCTCAAGTATATCATATAAGTGTGGGAATTTCAATCAAATTATCTGAAAATTATTTATTTTTTCTACAATTATGCGCAATTCAGAAAAATGTCGTTTCGGTGACATGGATTTTATAGAATGAATCAAAAAAAGATTGAAGACTTTCCTCTTCAATCCTTTATCTAATTAACGTTTGTATTGTTTCAAGAAACGAGTCATTTTTTCTTGAATTTGAGCCAACTCATCGACACGTGGAAGGTAAACGATCCGGAAGTGATCTGGATCTTTCCAGTTAAAGCCACGGCCATGAACCAAGAGAATTTTTTCTTGCTTCAAGAACTCTAAAACAAATTGTTCATCATCATCCACACGGTACATGTCCCGATCAATCTTAGGGAAGATATAGAGACCAGCCTTCGGCTTAACAGCTGAGAGGCCTGGAATATCATTGATGGCTTTGTAGATGAAGTTGCGTTGTTCGTAGATTCGACCACCTGGAAGCAAGAGTTCATCCACGGATTGGTAGCCTCCAAGAGAGGTTTGCACAACATGTTGAGACAAGACATTTGAACAAAGACGCATATTGGACAACATGTTCAAGCCTTCGATATAGCCCTTCACATGGTGCTTGGGTCCGGATAGAACCATCCAACCAACACGGAAGCCGGCAATCCGGTGAGATTTTGACAAGCCATTCATACTCACACAGAAGAGATCAGGCGCTAAACTTGCAATAGCCGTGTGTTTTTCCCCATCCATGACCAAGCGATCGTAAATTTCATCCGCAAAGATGATCAAGTTATTTTGTCGAGCGATCTCTACAATCTCAAGTAGGATCTCATCTGGATAGAGGGCACCTGTTGGGTTATTCGGGTTGATGACAACGATAGCTTTAGTGTTTGAGGTGATTTTCGACTTGATATCTTCAATATCTGGATACCAGTTTGCTTCTTCATCACAAAGATAGTGAACGGCATTCCCACCAGCTAGGCTGACGGCTGCTGTCCAAAGAGGATAGTCCGGCATGGGAACCAAGACCTCATCCCCATTGTCCAAAAGTCCTTGCATGGACATGACGATCAGCTCACTCACTCCATTCCCAAGGTAAATATCATCAATATCCACATTTGGAATTTTTTTCAACTGGCAGTACTGCATGATGGCTTTGCGGGCTGAAAAAATCCCTTTTGAGTCTGAATAGCCTTCACTATCACGCGCATTCATGATCAAGTCATGGATGACTTCATCTGGAGCTGTAAAGCCAAATTCAGCAGGATTCCCTGTATTCAAACGTAGAATTTTTTCTCCATTTGCTCGCATGCGCATGGCTTCTTCCAAGACTGGACCACGAATATCGTAAGCGACATGTTCGAGTTTGCTTGATTTATTATATTCCTTCATATTCTGCCTCGATTCACGAAATTATCTCTATTATACCACTAGTTCAAATAGAGTACAAACCGAGGACTTTAAAAATTCTGCAAAAATATAGCAGAAAAGCGAGACTTTACCTTTACATTCTAGCTCAAAAGAGATAAAATATAAGTGTATAAAGAATAGGATTCCCTTCTATTCTATCCATGTTTTCAAGCTATAAGGAGGTAGGATTATGTCTCAAAAATACGAAAACATTATGGTCGCTGTCGACGGTTCTCATGAAGCAGAATTAGCCTTTGAAAAAGGGGTTAACGTTTCTCTTCGCAACGGCTCTAAATTGACGATTGCCCACGTCATCGATACCCGTGCCCTTCAAAGCGTCTCAACTTTTGATGCTGAGGTCTACGAAGAATTGCAAGAAGAAGCAAATGAATTGCTCAAGGGCTACAAGGAACGTGCTGAAAAAGTCGGCGTTCAAAATGTTGTGACTGTTGTAGAAATGGGAAATCCAAAAGTCCTCTTAGCCAATGATATCCCAAGTAAGGAAGGGGTTGACCTTATTATGGTCGGGGCTACCGGACTCAATGCCTTCGAACGGTTAATGGTCGGATCCTCCTCAGAATATATCCTTCGCCACGCCAAAGTAGACTTACTAGTGGTACGTGATAAGGATAAAACCATGTAAGAAAGAAAAAGTTATATTGAAAACTTTCCTTAGGTGAGTACGGACGTCAGCGAACTTCTTCGAAGTTCCATGACTAAGTTTTGAGCCTAAGGTCTCAAAACTCCCGAGTGCTAGAAACAATAGTGTTTCTAGCACTTGTCTCACGGCGGAAAGTTTTTCAATATTTTTTATAAATTTTAAAAATAAGAACATATTTCGACTTCTTTGTAGAGCACTTTACTTATCTTAGTAAAAAATAGTTTGTCTACATTCTAAAAAAAGTTTGGAACAAAGGTTCCAAACTTTTTTAGTTGTCTTTTTTTGCTTCTTTTTGTTTTGCATGTTTTTCGTAGGCCTTGAGCTGGCGATCGAGTTCTTTTTTGATGGCTGGTTCTGGGGCGTATTTTTCTTCCCAATCATCTGGCTTCAGAATTTTGTGGGTTACTGGATCAAAGTGCGCCTTTCCATCTGGGAAAATCTTGCCCATATTGGCCCGGTGAACAATCTCAAAGACCTCTTCAGGATCGACCCCCATTAGTACAAAGCTACCATAAGTCAGATAGAGGGTATCAATTAAGGCATCAACCTGCCCTACCATGGAGATCTCAGCTGGATGCTTGCCACGAACTTTATCTGCAGCCTTATCCAAGGCTTCGTGAAGAGCGGCTACCGAGCGGTCAAATTCTTCCTCACTTGTGCTAGCTGCTCGGACAAATTCTACCAACTCCTCTTGCTTGAACATGGTTCGATAAAGGGCGTCTTGAGGCTGCCAGACAACAGGTTTCTCCTGGGTTTCCCCATCCATCACACCATGGAAGGTTTTGACCTTATTGAAGTGATCATCCTTAGAAAGAAAGAGTTCTTTCTCTGAGAGAATACCAAAGTGTTGCAGGGCCTTTTGGATGCCATCCTTGCCATTACTGGTCGTTGTATGCTTGGCAATCGCCTTGACACTGGTCGTCCCATTTCCCATCGCAATGGACAAACCAACACCTGACAGCATCTCTAAGTCATTATCCGAATCTCCAAAAGCCATCACTTCATCGATGTCAAAGCCGAATTCCTGACCAACGATGCGGATCCCTTCTAACTTGGAAATTCCTGGGTTGAGGACATCTGCTGCAAAAGGACTAGACCGTGTGAATTTCAGATCCGGAAACTCTTTTTCAATTTTTGCAGTCTCTTCTGGACTCGATAAAATCAACACTTGGTAGATTGGTTCTTGCGCTAGTGCATAGAGGGTGTCCTGATCTTGTGGGACGACCTTGCTGACCACTTTGTTAAATCCTCGACTGACGGTACGGGCCATTTTGCGGGGAACAAAGCGACTGGACCAGGTTGAAATAGGACTCATCCCAAAACTCATGATCCGAGAACCAAATACCCCATCCTTGGTACCGAGAGCAATTTCCTTGCGGTGTTCTCGAGCATAGTCAATTAGTTGGTGCAGACTCTTTTTATCGATTGGACTGGTAAATAGCACGCGGTCCTTGGTCAAAATATACTGACCATTATAGGTCACGGCAAAATCAAAGCCATAGCGTTCCATAAACGGTTTGACAAAGGCCGGTCCCCGCCCTGTCGCAAGGCCTACATAGATCCCTTCTTCCTTTAAAGACTGAATAGCTTTTTCTGTTGATTTGAGGACCGCTCGACTATCATTCACCAAGGTTCCATCGATATCAAAAAAGACTGCTTTTATTTCCATGCCTACTGTTTCTTTCTTTTTATGATAAAATAAATTATATCACATATTCCAAGGAGCTTCACATGTTTAAGAAAATTTTAGCACTACATACCGGAGGGACCATTTCGATGGCGGCAGATGACTCTGGGGCAGTGATTACCAATGAAGTCAATCCCATGACCCAAGTCACTTCACCAATCGAAGGAATTGCAGTCACCTCAGAGGACTTCTTCAACCTTCCCAGCCCTCAAATGACTCCCCGTCACATGTTAGCCCTATATCAAAAAATCAAAGAGGAATCTCACAACTACGACGGCATCGTTATCACCCACGGGACAGATACGCTGGAAGAAACGGCTTATTTCTTGGATACCATGGAGTTACCAGAGATCGCTGTGGTCATTACAGGAGCTATGCGAAGCTCCAACGAGCTCGGAAGCGATGGCGTCTATAATTTTCTGACAGCCCTTCGAGTGGCTGCCGATCCAAAAGCACGCGATAAAGGCGTCTTAGTCGTCATGAACGATGAAATTCATGCGGCTAAGTACGTCACCAAAACCCATACCACCAATGTCAGCACCTTCCAGACACCAACCCACGGTCCACTAGGTTTGGTCATGAAAAAGGAAATCCTCTTCTTTAAAACAGCCGAGCCACGAGTGCGCTTTGATCTCGATAAAATTGAAGGTTTCGTTCCCATTATCGCTACTTATGCTGGTATGAAAACTGATCTGCTAGATCTACTGGATCACTCAAAAATTGATGGCCTCATTATTGAAGCCTTTGGAGCAGGAAACATCCCTAAAGAGACTGCCCATAAACTCCAAGAGTTCATAGATGCCGGACTTCCAATCGCTTTAGTATCCCGCTGCTTCAACGGGATCGCAGAACCCGTGTATGCATACGAAGGCGGTGGCGTCCAACTCCATCAAGCCGGTGTCTTTTTCATCAAAGAATTAAATGCCCCCAAAGCTCGCATCAAACTTCTCATCGCCCTCAATGCCGGCCTAAAAGGACAAGAACTCAAAGACTATATCGAAGGGTAAACTAAGATACAAAGCCCGTAAAATGCCAAGTGAAAATAGGAAATTGTCGCCGGGAGCGAAGCTCACAAGAGAATTTATCTTTTTCACACAGCATTTAGGGCGTGTTCAATTCGTGTAACGGCAAGCACTATGGTGCCTTGCCTAAACGACTCACTAACTCCTCAGGTGGATAGTATCGATCCACCTTCGTCCTGTCGCATTTCATCAAGATACAAAGCCCGTAAAATACCATCTTAAAGGGAGTAGAGTGGAATCCAAAGAATTTCCACTCTACTCCCTTTTTATACTCTAGTCTAAATGTTCTTTCTTTTCTAAATATAGCGAGAGCAAATGCCAATCTGGGTGTTCGCGCCAATCTGGCGTGGCTACGATCTGGCTGGCAACTTTCCTTGCTTCTTCCAGAATGGGATAATCTTCTACCAAATCCGCCACTTGAAATTCTGGAATCCCAGATTGACGGGTTCCAAAGATTTCACCTGAACCCCGCATTTTCAAATCTTCTTCCGCCAGCACAAACCCATTGGTTGTCTCTGTCATGATTTTCATGCGCTGCTTGCCACTATCTGTCTTAGGATTGGCTACTAGAATAGCATAGGATTGCTTGTTGCCCCGACCAACCCGGCCTCGTAGCTGGTGAAGCTGGCTAAGACCAAACCGATCTGCATCCATAATGACCATAACGGTTGCATTGGGTACGTTGACTCCTACTTCAATAACGGTCGTAGACACCAAAACATCGACTTGGTGCTCTTTAAAGGCCTGCATGATGGCATCTTTTTCTTCACTTTTCATCTTCCCGTGAAGAAGAGAAACGCGTGCTCGCTGTCCAAAGAAGGTCTCTAGCTCTTCTTGGAGGGCGAGGGCGTTTTTCAAATCTAGCGCCTCTGACTCCTCAATTAATGGAGAAATAAAGTAGGCTTGAGAACCTTTGCCAAGTTCTTTGACTAACCAGTCGAGGACCACTTCTAACTGCTCATGCTTGACCCAACGTGTGATGATTTCCTTGCGTCCCGCAGGCATCTGATCAATGATGGACACATCCATATCTCCAAAGGCTGTAATAGCCAAGGTCCGGGGAATAGGGGTAGCCGTCATCATCAGGACGTCTGGATTTTGTCCTTTTTCTCGAAGGATACGGCGCTGGGAAACCCCAAAACGGTGCTGTTCATCAATAATGACCAAGCCTAGATCTTGGTAGTGAACTCCCTCTTGAATCAAGGCATGTGTCCCCACAATCAGTTGAGCTGTTCCTGATGCGATCTCTTCTAAGACTTCTCGTTTCTCAGCCGCCTTTAATCCTCCTGTTAGAAGGGCAATTGGTAAGTCCGGAAAAAGATTTTGCAAGCTTTCCTTGTGCTGCTCTGCCAAAATCTCCGTTGGAACCATCAAGGCTGCTTGCTTCCCAGCGCTTAAGGCTGCATACATGGTAAGACCGGCCACGACTGTCTTCCCGCTTCCCACATCCCCTTGTAAGAGGCGGTTCATATGATAAGGAGAGGCCATATCTGTCAAGATTTCATTCAGGCTGTTTTCTTGAGCTTGCGTTAGCTCAAAAGGAAGCTGTTTTTTTCGTTCTGCTAATTTTTCTGGATCCCAGGCCAAGGAAATCCCTTGGCTGGCATCGTGGTTTTCTTCCTTTAACACTTGGAGTTGCAGCTGGAAAAAGAGGAGCTCTTCAAATTTTACCCGGCGAAGAGCTTGCTTGTACTCTGCCAGATCCTTAGGAAAATGCATAGCTTGCACTGCTTGGGAACGAGACATGAGTTGATAACGATCTCGTAAGATTTGGGGCACATTCTCTTCTAAAAGCTGGTCCAAGCCCTGGTCGAACGCTATTTTGATCAATTTCACCAGGCTGTTTTGGCTGACTCCTTGCGTCACTCGATAGACCGGCTGCAAATCATCTTCCACTTGAGCCAGGAGTTTCATCCCTGTCAAACTGCCTTTAGCCTTGTCCCATTTCCCAAAAATCGCCACTGTCTGCTGAACCTCAATTTTGTCTGCTAGATAGGGTTGGTTGAAAAAATTAACCGCAATGACCTGGTCTCCCTGTTTGATGGAAAAACGCAAGCGATTTCGTTTGTAGCCATAATATTGGACATTGGCTGGTGTTGCTACCAGCCCAGAGATGACAGCTTTTTCACCATCTTCCAACTCTAAAACATTGCGAGTTTTGAAGTCTTCATAGCGAAAGGGAAAATACAAGAGCAGATCTTCTAAGGTTTCAATCCCTAACTTTTTAAATTTTTCCGCCGATTTTGGACCGACTCCAGGCAGTACGGATAAGGGTTGATGTAGATTCATTTCTCCTCCTTTCTTTTATAAAAAAGCAGGTCCATTCGGGAAAATCCCACCTGCTTCTTCTTATTCTTCACCTGTATAGTCACGAGGAATCCGATCACTCAAGAGACAGACCACTTCATAATTAATGGTACCACGGTAATCTGCAACCTCTGTTGCCGTGATTTCTTTTTCGCCCTCTCGTCCAATCAGGGTAACCTTGGTCCCTAGAGGCAATTCTTCAGGAAGGCGAACCGTTATCTGGTCCATCGAAACGCGACCAACAGTGGGGCAAAACTCACCCTTGATCAGCACATGAAAGTTTTGCATCTCTCGGATCCAACCATCCGCATAGCCAATAGGAATCGTCCCGATCCATTGGGGTTCTTCTGTCGTATAGGTTGCCCCGTAGCCAATATCTTGACCAGCTTCCAACTGTTTCACATGAACTAATTCGCTCACCAAACTCAAAGCTGGCTTAATTTCATATGGCAAGGCTAACACAGATCCGCTCGGATTCAAGCCATACATGACATCTCCCAAGCGTACAGCTGTGAAAATCGTATCCGCATGCCACAAAGAAGTGGCTGAATTACTCGCATGGACAATAGGAGGAAGGATTTCAAGAGCAGCCAATACTTCTTTGAAAAACTGGTATTGCGCTTGAAATTTTCGATCATCTGCCTCATCTGCTGTTGCAAAATGAGTAAAGATCCCTTCAATTTCAGCTCCAGCTGCTAAGAGGAGGCGTTCAGCCTCTTTGATCTCTTCGATCCTTCGGAATCCAATCCGCCCCATTCCTGAATCCACCTTGATATGGACCTTCAATCCTGAAAGATCTGCTTCTTGTCCAAGCAATTGATCCAACCAAGCAAGACTAGCCACTGTTAAGCGGATGTCATGCTCTTTGGCTAGGTTCACTGTTTCACTTGGCACAACTCCCAAAATTAAAATAGGGTGTTGCAAGCCTTCTTCACGGATTTCGAGGGCTTCATCCATATTGGAAACACAAAAACCATCTACCTGAGGTGCCAATTTTTGGGTTACTGCAACGACCCCATGACCATAGGCGTTGGCCTTGACGACTGCATATTTCAAAGCTTGACTCGGAATATGCTCACTAACTTGTTGCACATTAAAGGCAATGGCATCCAAATCGACTCTTGCAACCGTTGGTCTATGTTTACTTGCTTTCATTTTCTTCCTCCAAAATGACACTGGTCGACACTAGGTCTCCCTTGTGACTGATCGAAATCCATACCTTCCCGGAAAAAGGAGACTTGGAAAAATAGGGAGCTCCGTGGGCATCATTTAAAATTTCTAAATCTTGAAAACCAACTGGTCCAATCCCTGTTCCCATTGCCTTTGAAAAGGCTTCTTTGGCGGACCATCGGCCCGTCAAATATTCCATCTTCCGTTTTCCAGACAATTCCTCAAAGCGCTCTCGCTCAGCCTCGGTTAAGACTTTTTCAGCGAATCGGGTATTCTTCTGATAGGCTTTTTCAATCGCAGCGATCGATTCGATATCGATGCCATGTCCTTTGATCATCTTGTTTTATCCTTATTTATCGTTTCAGTATCGTTTTACTGACAAAAGAGAAGGGGCTAAAGAATCACTCCTTCCGCCCCTGCCTTTTACTTATTCATCGTTGCAATTTCTTTGACCAAGGCCTGTGTTTTTTCCCAACCCAGACAAGGGTCTGTGATGGATCGACCATAAACCACTGGTTCATTTTGACGGCCATCTTCTAGATAGGATTCAATCATGAAACCACGAACTAAAGTTGCCAAATCCTTGTTCCAAGCACGGTTCATCATGGTTTCTCTCACGATGCGTACTTGTTCTTCGAATTGTTTGCCAGAATTGTCATGGTTGGTATCCACCAGGATGAAGGGATGTTGCAAGCCCATTTCGCTATAGCGTTTTGCTGCCGCTAGCAAATCTTCATAATGGTAGTTTGGAATATTCTTACCACTTGCATCCAAGCCCCCACGAAGGATCGCATGAGCTAAAGGATTTCCTGATGTTTCCACTGCTTGGGCATTGAACAAAAAGTTTTGGGGATGTTGGGCTGCATAAATCGCATTGAACATAACAGAAAGATTTCCAGAAGTTGGATTCTTCATACCTGTCGGAGCAGAGATCCCACTAGATACAAAGCGGTGCTCCTGATCTTCAACTGATCGCGCTCCAATGGCATGATAAGAAATCAAATCTTCAACATACGGAAGACTTGCTGGATAAAGCAACTCATCCGCAGTTGTCAAACCAGTTTCTGTAATCACACGGTAGTGGAGATGTCGGACTGCTTTCAAACCGTCCACAAAGCTTGGTGCTGCATGTGTATCTGGTTGGTGCATCAAGCCTTTATAGCCATCCCCATTGGTCCGAGGCTTAGCCGTATAGACCCGCATCACAATGAAAATCTGATCTTTGACTTGCTCTTGTAAGTCTGCCAAGCGACGGGCATAGTCCATCACAGCTTCTTCATTATCAGAAGAGCAAGGCCCGATCACAAGAAGGATCCGTTGGTCTTCTCCTTTGATAATAGCTTCCAATTCTCGATCACGCGTTTCTTTACGCTCCAAGGCTGGACCTTCCAAGCGGTAAAGCGAAGTGATCTCTTGCTCATCAATCTTATTGCTCTTCGTAATGAATACCATACGGCCTCCTTATGCTAGCTAGACCCATCCTCTTTCTATTTCAGAGGAGCTCTTAAAATTTACGTCCGTGACAGTTTTTAAATTTCTTGCCTGAACCACAAGGGCACAAATCGTTGCGTTTCACTTGTGACAAGTCAATATCTGCTGGAATATCTTGTTGTTGCGCTGCAATGTTGCGAGTCGCAGTTGTTGAAATACTGTGTTCCGTACGTGGACGTTCTTGTTCGTGAATTTGGGCTTTCATCATGAGACGAGTCACATCAAATTCAATCGATCCGATCATATCGTTAAACATACGGAAACTTTCTGATTGGTATTCTACCACTGGGTTGTTTTGCGCATACCCACGGAGTCCAACTGCATTTCGCAATTGATCCAAAGCATCGATATGGTCCGTCCACTTGCTGTCTACCACTCGAAGGATCAAGACTTTTTGGAATTCTTGCACAGACTCTTCGTCACGCAATTTCGCTACTTGGCTAGCATAGATTTCTTCTGCACGTGCATACAAGTAATCGATAACTTCCTTGTCAGATTTTCCTTCAATATCGCTTTCAGAAATGGTATCTTCCGGAACCAAATTGTATTTGGCAAAGTTCAGAATCGCTTCAACGCGTTCTTCCTTACTTGAGTGGCTGGCTCCTTCAACAATCCGTTTGATGGTCCGTTTGATCATGGCCTTGATTTCAGGCGCCAAATCACGGTTAGCTGTGATGACATCATAGCGTTCAGCGTAGATAATTTCCCGTTGTTCCCGCATCACGTCATCGTATTGAAGGACTTGTTTACGGGTATCGTAGTTGTTTCCTTCAACCCGTTTTTGAGCACCCTCTACCTGACGGGTGAACATGTTTGAACGGATCACTGATTCTTCTTCACTCAACTTGAAGCGATCAAGCACTGCTTTGATCCGTTCAGAACCGAAACGACGCATCAATTCATCTTCAAGAGACAAGTAGAATTGAGATTCACCTGGATCCCCTTGACGTCCTGAACGTCCACGAAGCTGGTTATCGATCCGACGGCTTTCGTGACGTTCTGTCCCGATGACACAAAGTCCACCAAGTTCGCGAACACCTTCACCAAGCTTGATATCGGTACCACGTCCGGCCATGTTGGTCGCAATAGTAACAGCACCACGTTGACCAGCGTTCATGATGATTTGCGCTTCTTTGTAGTGGTTTTTCGCATTCAAAACTTCGTGAGGGACACCTGCTTGAACCAACAATTGAGAAAGATAATCACTGGTTTCAACGGCAACGGTACCCACGAGGACTGGTTGACCTTTTTCATGACGAGACTTGACATCTTCCACAACAGCCTTGAATTTTGATTTCAAGCTTGGGTAGAGAAGGTCTGGATGGTCAATACGGGCAATCGGACGGTTGGTTGGAATTGGAATCACGCGAATGTTATAAATTTCACGGAATTCTTCTTCTTCAGTTTTCCCTGTCCCTGTCATCCCTGACAACTTCTTGTACATACGGAAGAGGTTTTGGTAAGTAATCGACGCAGATGTCTTGGTTTCTTCTTGAACTGGAACACCTTCTTTGGCTTCAATCGCTTGGTGAAGTCCGTCAGAATAACGACGTCCTTCCATGGTCCGACCAGTAAATTGGTCGACGATCAAGATTTCTTGATCTTCGCTGACCACATAGTCGATATCCAAAATCATGATGTAGTTGGCACGAAGGGCGTTGTCAATAAAGTGGGTCAAGGCTACGTTTTCAATATCATACAAATTTTCAAGATTAAAGTAGCTTTCCGCCTTATCAATCCCTGAATCTGACAAACCAATGGTTTTAGATGGTACATCGATAATGTAATCATCCTCTGTCAAGGTCTTCACATAAGCATCTGCCATGTGATAGAGTTGGCTTGTATCAGAAGCTGTCTGCCCAGAAACGATCAGCGGAGTACGCGCTTCGTCGATCAAGATGGAGTCTACCTCATCGACCAAGGCATAGTTCAATGGACGTTGAACCATGTTTTCAGCACGAACAACCATGTTATCACGAAGATAATCAAACCCGATCTCTGAGTTAGTCGAGTAGGTAATATCACAGAGGTAAGCTTCTTTTTTCTCAGCTGGAGATTTTGCTGCAAGGTTGATCCCTACTGAAAGGCCAAGCCATGAGTAAAGTTCTCCCATCTCTGTCGCATCCCGCTCTGTCAGGTATTCATTGACGGTAACAACGTGTACCCCTTTACCAGACAAGGCATTCAAGTATACAGGCATGGTCGCAGTCAAGGTTTTTCCTTCCCCTGTACGCATCTCTGGAACGTCACCATGGTGAAGGACGATTCCCCCCATGACCTGAACCTTGTATGGGAATAAACCAAGTACCCGTTTTGCCCCTTCACGAACAACCGCAAAGGCTTCGTACAAAAGATCATCCAAAGACTCACCGTCTTGGTAGCGTTGCTTAAACTCAACTGTTTTCGCTTTTAATTCGTCATCCGTCAAAGCTGCCATTTGGTCCTCATAAGAAAAGACCTTATCAGCCATTTTTTCAAGGCGTTTGATTTCGCCTCGATCATTTTCAATAATTGTTTTTAATAAATTTGCCATTTTTTTCCTTACTTTGAATTTTTCAAAATCTAAAATGTTCTTTTTATTCTAGCATTTTTTTAACATTTTTTCAAGATCAAGGCTGTATCTTACAAGACTTTCGAGTGGTTTTTTTCATGTGAGAAAATCCAAAAAGATGCCTGCTCAAGCAGACATCTTTTCTTTAGGCGATCGTTATTCAGACAAATGGTAAGAATAGCTTGCCACAACCACTTCTTCATGCCAACGAAGTGCATACTTCAATTTCAAACTCATTTGGTTGTGGAGAACATTTTGCCAATGTTTTTTAGGAATAAATTGAGGAACTAAGACTGTAACAGTGTTCCCTTTTTCCTTGGCCTCCTCAGCTACTTTTGAGACAAATTCAACCGTTGGTTGGATAATATCTCGGTAACTGGTCATAACATTTTCAAAGCGAATATGAGGGAAATAACGCTTAAATTCTTCTGCTACCTCAGCATCTTTGACCTTGGTTTCTTCCGTTGAGACGTGCATCGCTATAACATCGTTTCCTAGGCTATTTGCATAACTCATAGCTCCTACACTTACCTGAGTGACATTCCCAACAAGGACAATCACGGTATTGCCCGCATAACTTGTCTTTTCGATCTGACCTCCCAAGCGCAATTGGGCCGCAACTTTATCATAGTGATTACGGATACTCAAGAACATCCAAAGCAAGAGACCAATAATAGGGAAGAAGGGCCAGATCTCACGCAAACGGAATAATAAGAGGATCAAGACAATCCCATAACAGATGGCTGCCCCCAGGATATTGGCAAGCGAATACTTAAGAAATCCTTTTTGATATTGGCGTTTCCAGTGGATCACCATCCCTGTTTGAGAAAGGGCAAAAGGAATGAAAACCCCGATGGTATAAAGCGGAATCAAGCTTTCTGTTTGTCCATCAAAGATCAAGAGCAAGACGATGGCACCAATCGCCAAGGTCAAAATCCCATTAGAATAGCCCAGACGATCTCCTTTTTCCATATACATGTGCGGCATGTATTTATTTTTAGCCATGTTAAAGGCCAACATTGGAAAGGCAGAGAAACCGGTATTAGCCGCAACTGCCAAGATCAAGGCTGTTGACAATTGAAAGACGTAAAAGAAGGCTTGTCCGACTGGGGAATTCCCTAAGATAGCTTGGGCCATTTGGGCTAGAGTTGTTACCCCTTTTGCTGGAACGACACCCACCCAGTAATTGAGGAAGGTAATCCCTGCAAACATGATCCCCAAAATCAAAGCCATAATGGTTAAGGTAGAGGCCGCATTCTTTGCTTTTGGTTTCTTAAAGAAAGGAACCGAATTGGAGATAGCTTCAACCCCTGTTAGGGAAGCGGATCCACTCGTAAAGGCCCGCAACAAGAGAATGACACTAACCCCTGAAATGGTTTGACCCACATGAGCAGTTGCGTTATAGGCCAAGTGACCCGTCAAGATTTGGATCACACCATAGCCGATCAAGGCAATGGTACTGACAATGAAAAGGTAAACCGGAATCATCAATGATGTGGCCGATTCGCGTAGCCCCCGAAGGTTCATCAGCATCAAGATCAAGACCAATAAAATGGAAATGTGAAGATTATAAGGATGAAGAGATGGAATCGCTGACGTAATGGCATCTGCACCGGAAGACACAGATACTGCTACTGTCAGCATGTAGTCGACTAAGAGACTCCCACCAGCGATCAAACCCGCTTTGGGAGACAAGTTCTCCGTAGTCACCATGTAGGCCCCTCCCCCTTGAGGGTAGGCATGAATGACCTGGCGATAAGAAATCGTTAAACTGGCTAGGAGAACCAGGACCACAATCCCAATCGGAATAGACCACCAAATGGCTCCCGCTGAAACGGTCATCAAGACCAGGATAACTTGCTCTGGACCGTAGGCGATAGAAGAAAGCGCGTCACTAGAGAGCATGGCCAAGGCCTGCATTTTCCCTAGCAATCCGCCTTCACCTTCTGCACCAGATTTCAACGGACGGCCAATAAACCATTTTTTCAATGTTGAAAACATAAAAAACTCCTTGAAAAAAGATCATGAGGCCGGGAGTTCCCTGCCTCTTTTCATAAAACAGGGGTTATTCTACTCCTTTTTTTCAAGACTGTCAACTAAAATTGTGAAATTTTCATAAAGTTTTCATTGTGTTCATTTATCCAACCTCTCTTAGATCGGTCCGCTTCTTTCAAATTGATCCAAGCAAAAAACGAGGCTGGGACAAAAATCCTAGCCTCTCAATTATTTTTGGATTGTCGAGCAAGACGCAGTGGTTGAGCGGGCTCTAGTACGCTGATTTCATCAGCTTTTACAGCCCTACTCAACTGTGCGGAGGTGGGACGACGAAATCGAATTCTAACGAATTACCGATTTCTGTCCCACTCTCACTTTTTTATTTCGGTTGATTTTCTACATAAGAAGCAATGACATCCGAAGTGTACTGGGCTGTACCAGCCCCAAACTTGTCGATGTTTCCCTTGAATTCTGGATTATAGACATAGCCTTTGCCAATATGGCCAAAAACCTCTATAGAGCAGTCAAATCCATACGTTCGAATTGCGTCTAAAAGTCTGGCTGCTTGATCTTGGTTTTCATTTGCTGATACGGGTAGACCATCTTTGAGATTTTGCGCCAAAGTTTGAAAAACTTGGTTGAAGGCTTCCGTAGCCTCATCTTCACGCCCCTTTTGGCGCTCGAGAGCCTGGTCCATGACTTCTTGACCATATTTCTCTACTGCTTCTTGGTAGTATTTTTGAGTATCTTGATAGCTAAATCCTGTAAATTTTTCCTCAATTGTCATTTGTCTTTCTCCTTTTTGTTCTTGAATAGTTTTTTGCAAGGTGGAAATCAAGGTATCCAAACGTTTTCTTTCTTGAGTCAAATAATCTAACTGTTTGGTCAAATGGGGCAATAAGTTAGACTTTTCTTCGGCTAAGAGTTCTGCTATTTGGTCCAAGGAAAACCCTAGATACTTGTAATAGAGAATTACCTGTAAGCGTTCTAAATCTTCTTGGCTGTAGGTCCGATAACCATTTTCAGATTTCACAGGGACGAGAAGTCCTATCTTATCATAGTGGTACAAGGTCTTGACAGAGACACCTGACAGCTCTGCAGCTTCTTTGATATGGTACATGATTTCCTCCTTACAAGGATAGTATAATCTCTCCCCTTAGGTCAGAGTCAAGGCTAAACATAAAAATAGTTTTCAGATAAAAAAGGCTTGAGTTGTTTCACAGCTTTTAACTCAAACCCTTTGTTTTTATGGGTGACTCACAATCAATTCTAAACCTTGCCCTTCCAAAGTCCAAGATTCAACATCGCTTGGCAAGATAAAGTGACTTCCTTTTCGAATAGGATAATCCTTTCCATCTACCGTCACTTTTCCTTCTCCGGCTAAGACGCTCAATAAGCTGTAATCAGCAGTCTTTTCAAAATTAGCTTTTCCAGTCAGTTCCCACTTATAAACCGTAAAGAAATCACTTGCAACCAAGGTCGTCATCCGAAGATCATCGATCACAACTGTATCTGGATGGCTATTAGCTGGCTCCCCAATATTCAACACATCAATTGATTTTTCCAAGTGAAGCTCCCGCAAGTTTCCTTGAGCATCCTTGCGGTCAAAATCATAAACCCGATAGGTAGTGTCACTCGACTGTTGGGTTTCAAGGATCAATATTCCAGAACCAATGGCGTGCATGGTCCCGCTTGGCACATAGAAGAAATCTCCAGCCTTGACAGGAACCTTTGTCAGCAAGGCATCCCAGTTCTTGTCCTCAATTTGCTGATGGAGTTCTTCTTTTGACTTGGCATTGTGTCCATAGATTATCTCAGATCCTTCATCAGCCGCAATCACATACCAACACTCAGTTTTTCCAAGTTCTCCTTCATGCTCCATCGCATAGGTATCATCTGGATGCACCTGTACACTGAGCCAATCGTTGGCATCCAAAATCTTTGTTAACAAAGGAAAGACAGGCTCTTTACGATTACCGAATAATTCCCGATGCTCTTGATAGAGCTGATCCAATCCTATTCCTTCGTATGGACCATTGGCTACTTTAGAAACTCCATGTGGATGGGCTGAAATCGCCCAAAATTCACCGACATGGTCGCTCGGAATTTCGTAACCAAATTCTTCTTTCAGACGAGTTCCTCCCCAAATTTTTTCCTGCATGACTGAATGTAAAAATAATGGTTGTCCCATAATATCCTCCTCGCATTTCATGTTTCTATTATACAAAAAAAAGAAAGTTTTTGAAAGCCCTTTCCATCATTTTCCTCTCTCGCCAGAAACTTCATTTTTGTGTATAATGAAAGGGATGACACTAAAAGAAAACATTATCCAACTGGCGCATTCTATTGGGATTTCAAAAATTGGCTTTACAACCGCTGATGACTTCGCTTATTTGGAAAAATCGCTCCGCTTGGCCGTTGAGGAAGGACGGAATTCTGGATTCGAGCATAAGAATATTGAAGAGCGCATCCAACCCAAATTAAGTCTCTCCTCCGCCAAGACCATCATCTCAATCGCTGTCGCCTACCCCCACAAACTCAAGCAACAACCTCAAAAAACGGCTTATAAAAGAGGAAAATTCACGCCCAACAGCTGGGGATTAGACTACCATTATGTCCTTCAAGACAAGCTCAACCGCTTAGCTGCTGGGATTGAAGAAATGACGCAAGATTTTGAATACAAGGGCATGGTCGATACTGGAGCACTGGTTGATACGGCCGTCGCCCAACGAGCAGGGATTGGCTTTATCGGAAAAAATGGCTTGGTCATTTCAAAAGAATACGGTTCTTACATGTTTCTGGGGGAATTGATTACCAACCTCGAAATCGAACCAGATCAACCAGTCGACTATGGTTGTGGAGACTGTCGACGTTGTTTAGATGCTTGCCCAACCTCCTGTTTAATCGGGGATGGCTCTATGAATGCCAAACGCTGTTTGTCCTTTCAAACTCAGGACAAGGGCATGATGGACCTAGAATTTCGCAAGAAAATTAAAACGGTCATCTATGGCTGTGACATCTGTCAGATTAGCTGCCCTTATAACAAAGGGCTAGATAATCCCTTAGCAACAGAAATCGATCCAGATCTGGCTCATCCAGAGTTGATTCCTTTTATCGAGCTGTCCAACGGACAATTTAAGGAAAAATTCGGGAACATTGCTGGAAGCTGGCGAGGTAAGAATATCCTCCAGCGCAATGCCATCGTCGCACTAGCCAATGCCAATGACCGCTCGGCCATCCCTAAACTCCTGAACATCATCGAGACTTCACAAAATCAGATCCATATTGCAACGGCTATCTGGTCCTTAGGGCAACTGCTTCGTGAAGTCACGCCAGACCTTGTTGAGCTCTTATGGAATATCAAGAATCCGACCGATGCTATCATAGAAGAACGAACTGCTTTCTTTGAAAAATTCGGTGTTCAAGCAGATTCATAGCTACAATGAAAAAACACTAAGATTGTAACCTTAGTGTTTTTTTAGTTCCTTCAAAAAATACCAACTGCCCATCTCAACTTGGTTAAAGCTAATCTCACTTGAATAGACTTCCTTGTAGCCATTTTTCGTGTAAAAATAGACATTTCCTTTGGTATTGGTATAAAAGGCTAGTTTTTCCCCTTTGATTTCTTCCAAGAAAGGTTCAATTCCTTCTGTCATAAAGCGACTGCCATAGCCCTGCCGTTGGTGTTTAGGGGCGACTGCGAGAAGCATCAAATACCAATCAAAATCTACATTTTGCTCCAATTCCTTATCCGTGTCCTCCATAAATTTAAAGTAGGCCAACATATTCTTCAAGGAAATAAACTTGAGCAAACCGAATCCCCCATTTAAGAGATAGGCCCGAAAAGGAATCGGTCCCTTTTGCAACAAGGTAACTGCATAAATTTCATCATTTTTTTCTGCCACAAGGCAAATATGGTGCTTAAGAAAAACCTTTACCAGGATGCGCATCATTGCCTCAACAAAGGCTGGGTATTGCTTGGGATCCCGAACCAAATCCTTGATAACTTTTAAAAATAGATAGTCCTCAAAGGCTGTACTGGCTACTCGAACCACCTGATCCAGATCTGCTTTTTCTGCTTTTCTGTACTTCATCTTCTCTCCTATTCTAAGTCCACTTTCCAGTATACACTATGATACGCTGTTAGACAAAGGTCAATTTTCAGCAATTTGTTCATTCAAGCCAGCAAAAAGAGTCCTCCCCAGACGAGTCCCAGCCCCCAAGCGACGAGGACATCCTTGGGATAATGAACCCCTCCAAGAACTCGAACAAGGGCTAATAGAAGAGATAGGAGCATGGAGCACATTCCTAGCGGAAGAGACAACTGACAGACACACATGGAGATAATGGTCGCCGAAAAAACATGTCGGCTAGGAAAGGAATGACCAGATGAATTCTTTTCTAATAAGGGTTGAATCTCCCATTTTTCATAAGGTCTCGGAACATTGACCCAATGACGAAAGAGGCTAAACAAGACAAAACCCGAAGCAGGGATCCAGATAAAAGGCCAGATTTCTCCAATTGAAGTTTTCTTTAAAAACAGCCAACAAAAGACCAGGCCGTAGATGCCTGGCATGGCGAACGTCAAGATTCGATTCGTCCTTTGAAGGACCTGCACACGATGTGGCTTTCTCGTAAAAGGCAGGGTTAGCCAACGATAAAATTTCGGATAATCTTGAAGATTGGGCTTCATATTGGCACTCCTGTCTATCATCTCATTTTTGTACTACTAGTATACGCGATCCTAAGAAAGCCTGTCAAGCCAGGCTTCTTTTTTATCCTTTCTTTCTTCTTTTTCACATGATTTAGCACTAAAATCTGATGATTTATCATTTTTCTGTCTCCAAGAAACGTCTTTTCCATCCATTCTTCCAGCATAAAAAATAGGATAGAAGCACATAGAATTGCCTTCTATCCTATTATTTTACTTTACATTTCACAAGCCTTGTATCTTGATTTAATGCCACTTCTTCTGTAAATTGGCTATTGTAGAGATCAGCATAGAATCCATTTTGGCTCATGAGTTCTTGGTGGTTGCCTTGCTCGATAATATTCCCGTCTTTCATCACGAGAATCAGATCCGCATTGCGGATAGTGGACAAGCGATGGGCAATGACAAAGGAGGTCCGGCCTTCCATGAGTTTGTCCATAGCTTTTTGAATCAACTCTTCTGTACGGGTATCGACAGATGAGGTTGCTTCATCCAAGATAAGGAGCGGAGCATCCTTCAAGAGGGCACGCGCAATGGTCAAAAGTTGCTTTTGACCAACGGACAAGGTCACTGAATCATCTAATACAGTATCATAGCCATTCGGCAAGGTCCGAATAAAGTGATGGACCCCAACCGCTCGGGTTGCTGCTTCCACCGCTTCGTCTGAAATATTCGTTTGATTGAAGACCAGGTTTTCTCGAATGGTCCCCTCAAATAGCCAGGTATCTTGCAAGACCATCGAAAAGGCATCATGAACTTCTTCTCGGCTCATGGCCTTAGTATCCACACCATCGATGGTAATTTTACCAGCTTGAATGTCGTAAAAACGCATCAAGAGATTGACCATGGTGGTCTTACCAGCACCTGTTGGACCAACAATAGCCACTTTTTGCCCCGGTTTGGCTTCAGCAGTAAAGTCATGGATAATGGTCTTGTCTGGTGAATAACCAAAGCGCACATGCTCAAAGGTGACGTGACCTTTTGGCGCTTCCAATTGACGTGTTTTTTGGGATTCATCTTCCATTTCTTCTTCGTCCAAGAATTCAAAGACACGCCTCATAGCAGCACTAGCTGATTGTAATTGGGTAATTCCTTGGGCCATTTGACCAATTGGTTGGGTAAAGATACGGACATAGGTCATAAAGGCCACAATGGTCCCAATGGTAATATCTCCATTAATGGTGAGGGCAGCCCCTACGATACAGACCATGACATAACCAAAATTCCCTACAAACTGCATCAAGGGCATCATAATCCCAGAGAAGAATTGGGATTTCCACATGCTTTGATACAAATCTTGATTGATGGCATCAAAATGATCTTTGGCTTGATGACGGCCATTGTAGGAAATAACAACATTATGTCCACTATAGATTTCTTCAACATAGCCTGAAACTTTGGCAAGATTATCTTGTTGCTGTTTAAACAAAGGCTGACTCTTGACCATAATGATGCTGGAAAGAGCAAAGCCGGCAAAGACGGATACAATCGCTGTGACAGCTAAGTGCCAGTCCGTCTTAAACATCATAAAGATAGATCCAATCAATAAGACGATAGAGGAGACCATTTGAACCAAACTTTGGTTAAAGGATTGGGTCATCAAATCCACGTCATTGGTCACACGAGACAAGGTATCTCCTTGTTCATGGCTATCAAAATATTGGAGAGGTACACGATTGATCTTTTCAGCGATGGCATTTCGCAAGCGTTCTGCGAAGCGCTGAATCATTGTTGAGATAATGAAACTACTGCTGTAGGACACCAGTGCTCCAACTCCATAAAGGATGGCTAAGGTCAGGGCAATCGAAGTGATTTTGTCAATATCAATGGCGCCTCCCATCCCTTTTGTGATGGTATCCGTGATTTCTTTTAACTTATCCGGTCCAATAACCGTGATAATACTCGATACGATTGAAAAGAGGATAGCAACTAGGAAAAATAGGTGGAAGCCCTTCAAATAGGGAGAAAGTTGTCTCCAAAGGGACGAATCTTGTTTTGTTTTATGCATGTTCCAACTCCTCCTTAGACAATTGTGAATAGGCAATTTCTTGATAGACTTCATTGGTCGCAAGCAATTCTTTGTGGGTGCCTTGACCGACGACCTTCCCTTGATCCAAGACCAAAATCAAATCCGCATCCATAATGGTCGAAATCCGTTGGGCAACGATCAATTTAGTCGTATCTGCCAGCTCTTCTTTCAGGGCTTGGCGCAAGATACGATCCGTTTTGTAATCCAGGGCTGAGAAGGAATCATCAAAGATGAGGATCTCGGGCTTGCGTGCAAGGGCACGCGCAATGGCCAAGCGTTGACGTTGACCGCCAGAGAAGTTGCTTCCTCCTTGCGCTACTTCTGTATCCAAGCCCTTCTCTTTTGTGGCAACAAACTCTTTGGCTTGGGCCAATTCAAGGGCTTTCCAGATGGCTTCATCCTCTAATTTTCCTTGGCTACTTTCCCCAAATTCCATATTAGAGCGAATCGTGCCGCTAAAGAGCACAGCTTTTTGGGGGATATAGCCGACTTTATTATTCAATTCTTGGTGGCTATAATTCTTGACATTGACACCATCCACTAAGATCTTTCCTTCTGTCGCATCGTAAAAACGTGGAATTAAGTTGACCAAAGTGGATTTACCAGAACCAGTCGACCCGATGAAGGCAACAGTTTGTCCCTTTTGGGCTGAGAAGGTCACATGCTCAATCACAGCACGAGAAGTCCGTCCATATCTAAAGGAAACATCTTGAAATTCTACTGTACCTGCTTGGTCTGATTTTTCTTTTGACTCACTTGGGAAGGCTACAGACGGTTCAAGAGCCAAGACCTGATTAATCCGTTTTGCAGATACTAAGGCACGAGGCAGAATAATCAAGATGGCCACCATCATCATAAAGCCAATGACAACCTGCATAGCGTAAGAAGAAAAGGTGATCATATCTGAGAAGACCTTGGTCCGATCCGCTAATGCAGGACTGGTGAGGATCTTTGTAGGATCTTTTGGCATGGCGATATCATTGATCAAGTGCGCCCCAATCCAGTAGATAGCAAGGGTCAACCCACTTGATACCACTGTCATGACCGGGTTCATCAAAGACATCAAACGATAAACAAAGAGATTTAGACGGGTTAAGCCCTTGTTTTCAGCCTGGAATTTCTCATTTTGATAAGCTTCTGCATTGTAGGCGCGAACGACCCGCACCCCCGTCAAACTCTCCCGTGTCGTCGCATTCAAGGCATCGGTCAAACCTTGAACCTTTTGCTGGCGTGGAAAGGCAATCAGAACCAGAACAGAAAGCAGAATCAAGACCATCAAGACTGCAATCCCAACAGAAGTTGTCCAGGCACTGCTCTTCCCCCAAATCTTGGTCAAAGCCCAAATCGCCATAATGGGACCACGCGTCACAACTTGCATCCCCATCACAATCATGATTTGCAACTGGGTCAAATCGTTGGTCGTCCGAGTCAAGAGAGAGGGAACGGAGAATTTCTTGATCTCTGCATCAGAGTAATCCATCACTTGATGAAAAATCTCTCCTCGAAGTCGCGTCGTAAAGCTGGCAGCGACTCTTGAAGCCAAAAAGCCTACAAAAACTGCCATTAAAAAGCTTCCAAAAGAGAAGAGCAACATCTTGCTTCCCGGATCCATAATATCCGAAACCTTGGTCCCCTCCTTAGCTAAGAGGGTCGTGATATCAGATAAGTATTCAGGAGTCTTTAAATCCATCCAAACCGCTAGACAGATAAAGACCGTACTAAGGGCAATCATGCCCCATTCTTTGGCGGTTAACCGCCGAAACATATTGATCATTCCTCGCTCCTTTTTTTCATATTCTCATAAAATTGATGCATGACCTTGAAAAAGATGGCCAATTCTTCATCTGATACACCCACCATCATCTTCTGGTCAACTTCCTCAAAGAATTGTTTCATGTCATTCAACTTGTTTTTCACACTGTCTGTTAGGTAGACATACTTGGCCCGTTTATCGGTCGGACTAGCCTCTAAATAAATAAAGCCATTTTTCTCCATCCGCTTGATCAGGTTACTGGTCACGGATTTTGAGATATGAAGTTCCTTCTCAACATCCCGAATCAAGGTCACTTTTCCCTCTTTTTCACGATGAGATAAGAAGCTCAATACCTGACCTTGTGGTCCTGCGCTAAATTCAAGCCCTCTCTTCTTGGCCTCTCTTTCTACCATGAGGTGAATGAGATGGCCGATTTTTTTAAATTCTAGTAAAGGTTTGTCCATCATTTCCTCCAAATAGTTCTCTTAAGAACTTTAAAGTTACTATGAGAACTATTTTAACACAAAAAAGATCCCTGTCAAGAAAAAAGTTTCCATAAGAACTAAAAAAAGGAGCCGAATCGACTCCATCCTTCATCTTTAGATAATAATGCCTTCTAGATGATCCATTTCATGCTGACAGATCTGGGCTGGAAAGCCTGACAAACGAATCGTTTTTGCTTTCCAATTCACATCTCGATAGGCCACTGAAATCTCCTCATAACGAGTGGTCGGCCGACTTCCCACCAAGGACAAGCATCCTTCCTCTGTTTGGTAAGGCTTTTTCTTTTCAAGGAGAACCGGATTAAACAGGACCAGATTTTCACTTCCCATTCGGATGATAATCGCCCGTTTTTTCACCCCGATCATATTAGCCGCTAAACCGACACACTCAAGGAGATGAGCATTTAAGGTGTCCTGCAAATCCAAAGCCAAGGTGCGATCCTCAGGTGTCGCTTCTTCTGACTTTTGACCCAAGAATAAGACATCCTTTACAATATTCTTTTTCATTCCTTCCTCACTTCTTGATAGATAGACGAAAGAAGAGAGTGGGACAGAAATCGGTAATTCGTTAGAATTCGATTTCGTCGTCCCACCTCCGCACAGTTGAGTAGGGCTGTAAAAGCTGATGAAATCAGCGTAGTAGAGCCCACTCAACCACTGCGTCTTGCTCGACAATCCAAAAATAATTGAGAGGCTAGGACTTTTGTCCCAGCCTCCTCGCTCTTGTTTCTAACCTCTAAGAGACAATTGCTTCTTATTTTTTAAGCTTCTCACTCACTTGTTTTGCAAGAACAAAGTTCCCCAAAGTCGCTGATCCATTGCCAGCAACTGCAGGTGTCACAATATAATCTCTCACATCTGGTACAGGGAGATAACCGTTCAAGAGGGCAGTAAATTTCGTCCGAACACGATCCAACATATGTTGTTGCGCCATGACTCCTCCTCCAAAGACAATGACGTCTGGGCGGAAGGTAACCGTCGCATTCACTGCTGCTTGTGCGATGTAGTAGGCTTGAATATCCCACACATTGCTGTTCAGTTCAATGTTTTCCCCACGAATACCTGTACGAGCTTCAAGACTTGGACCAGCCGCAAGGCCTTCCAAACAGCCGTTGTGGAAAGGACAAACACCCTTGAATTCTTTTTCCACATCCATTGGGTGTTGAGCCACATAGTAGTGTCCCATTTCTGGGTGTCCAGCTCCCCCTATAAACTCACCACGTTGGATGACACCAGCTCCGATTCCTGTTCCGATTGTATAGTAAACCAAGTTTTCGATATGGCCACCCGCGTTATTGCGTGCGACCACTTCTCCATAGGCAGAGCTATTCACATCTGTCGTGAAATAGATTGGTACATTCAAGGCACGACGGAAAGCCCCAACGATATCTACATTGGCCCAATTTGGTTTTGGAGTCGTTGTGATGAAACCATAAGTGTTTGAATTTGGATTAATATCAATTGGTCCAAATGAACCAATCGCAAGCCCAACTAGATCCTCAAATTTTGAGAAAAATTCAATGCACTTATCAATCGTCTCAATTGGCTTGGTTGTTGGAAATTGTACTTTTTCCACAACATTATAGTTTTCATCACCAACTGCACAAACAAATTTTGTACCGCCAGCTTCCAAACTTCCATATAATTTTGTCATGTTGGCTCCTTTTTTATTATGAAAAATATCCTGTATTTATTATAGCATATTTTATCGTCAATCTTTTTCTCTTCTCTAGAGAAAAAACACACCTTTTTTGAGAAATAAAATTCAAGGACTGGAGATGATAGACCAGTCCTTGAGAACTTATTTTTCGATTAAGCTTTAACTTCGATGATTGCATCACCCTTCGCAACAGATCCAGTTGCAACAGGTGTGACAGAAGCAAAGTCAGCTGTGTTAGTGACGATCACCATAGTTGTGTCTTCAAGACCAGCTGCGGCAATTTTCGCTGCATCAAATGTACCAAGGACATCACCAGCTTTAACTTTATCGCCTTGAGCTACTTTTTGATCAAATCCTTCACCGTTCATTGATACTGTATCAATCCCAACGTGGATCAAGATTTCAGCACCATTAGCTGTTTTCAAACCGTAAGCGTGACCCGTTGCAAAAGCAATGGTTACTTCAGCATCCGCTGGTGCATAGACAACGCCTTCAGTTGGTTTGATGGCAATTCCTTGTCCCATCGCACCACTTGAGAAGACAGGATCATTCACATCAGCAAGCGCTACTGTACTACCAACGATAGGAGTTACAATCACTTCATCTGCAAGTGTTGCTTCAACTTCTTCAGAAGCAGCTGCTACTTCTTTGGCTTCTGCTTTTTCAGCAGTTTCTGCTGCTGCTACATTTCCTTCAGCCGCAAACACAGCTGCTGCTTTTGTCTTACCATAGAAGTAAGTCAATGCAAAGGCTACCGCAAAGGCAATCACTTCACACAAGAGGTAGAATGGGATAGATGTTGCATTGATTGAAAGGAATCCAAGGAAACCTGCTGATCCAAGTGAAACAGCAACGACTTGGAGAAGACCCGCAAAGAGGGCACCCACAGCTGAACCGATAAGGGCACAGAAGAATGGGAATTTGTATTTCAAGTTAACCCCGAAGAGGGCTGGTTCTGTAATACCAAGAAGGGCTGACACACCTGCAGAAGATGCAAGACCTTTGGTTTTTTCGCTCTTCGTCAAGAACAAGATGGCAAAAGTTGCAGCACCTTGCGCTACGTTGGCCATTGATGCAACAACGAAGATGAAATCTCCATGTCCCGCACCTTTTTGCCAAGCTGAAAGTAATTGTGTTTCAATGGCTGGGAATGATTGGTGAAGACCTGTCATAACGATCAATGAGTAAGTTCCACCAAAGACTGTCATACCGATAAAGCTTGTTGTGTTATACAACCATACAATAGCGTCTGTGATTCCGTTTGACACCAAAAGCATCACTGGACCAACCACTGTAAAGGTAAGGAAACCAGTAATCATCACAGAAAGCAATGGAGTAAAGGTAAAGTCAACAGCTGATGGCAATTTCTTGTGGAAGAATTTTTCCAAATGTGCCAAGATCCAGATCGCTGCTAAGACAGGAATAACTTGGTAGGCATAGTTTGTTTGTGCTACATTGTAACCAAAGATATCCCAGAATTTAGTAGCCCCACCAAGATCTGGTGTGGTCATGATCATACCGATCGCAGCACCCAAGAAGATGTTTGCTCCAAAGCGTTTGGCTGCAGAAATACCAACCAAAATTGGCAAGAACATAAATGGTGCAGCTGACATCAATTGGATCATGGCTGAAAGACCCTTGATAGCTGGGTACATTTCTTCCAATGATTTAGGTCCAAACAAACCAGCTGAAGTCAAGAAGTTCCGAAGGGCCATCAAGAGACCACCTGCAACCAAGGCAGGGATGATTGGAACGAAGATATCAGACAAGAGTTTAATCAAGGCCATCAATGGGTTGAATTTCTTATCTTTTGCAGCGATTTGTTTCAAATCGTCTGTTGATACTTCTTTCAAACCAGTCGCTTTAATCAGCTCTTCATAAACAAAGTTTACATCTCCAGGTCCGATGATGACTTGGTATTGACCATCTGATTTGAAGGTTCCTTTGACATCTGCATTGTTATCAAGTGCAGCTTGATCAACTTTGCTATCGTCTTTCAATACCAAACGTAGACGTGTCGCACAGTGTGCTGCCGCAACAAGGTTATCTTTACCGACTGCTTCGATAACCTCTTTGGCTACTTTATTGTAATCCATAAAGTAAATCTCCTTATTTTTTGTAATGTAAACGGTTCACCCGTCTCTACGTTTTTAATTGTACCACGTATTGAAAATATGTCAACCGTTTTGCAGGATTTTTTTGAAACTTTTTTAGACATTTTGACACTTTTTGATAGTATGAAACTATTTTCATTTCAATATAGGTCTACATTACGCTTTTTAGCGCTTTGAATCAGCCTTTTGTTTTCATTTTCTTTCATTTTTTCATGGATTTTCAACTTCTTCTCCTTTCCTTAAGGTGCAAGATAGATGTCAATCGTTTGACATTTTTTGCCATTTTTTTCATTTATCGCTTGCATTTTTAATAGGAAATCGGTACTATGGAAGTAAGAAAAAATTCGGAGGAATAAAATGGAATGGACAACTGAACGTCGTTACAGACGTTACGAAGACTGGACAAAAGAGGAAAAGCAAGCCATCCAAGATCATATGGCCAAATCTCCTTGGCATACACACTATCATGTTGAGCCAAAAGCTGGTCTCTTAAATGATCCTAACGGTTTTTCCTACTTTGATGGAAAATGGATCTTGTTTTATCAAAATTTCCCATTTGGTGCAGCCCATGGGTTAAAATCATGGGTACAAACAGAAAGTGAAGACTTGGTTCATTTCAAAGAAACTGGTGTAACACTTCTTCCAGACACAGATCTGGATAGTCATGGAGCTTATTCCGGATCAGCCATGCAGTTTGGTGACAAACTATTCTTATTCTACACCGGAAATGTTCGTGATGCAGAATGGGTTCGTCATCCTTACCAAGTCGGTGCTTTGATGGATAAAGACGGCAAGATTGAAAAAATTGACAAAATCTTGATTGATCAACCGGCTGACTGTACGGATCACTTTCGTGACCCACAGATTTTTAATTTCAAAGGTCAATTCTACGCTATCGTTGGTGGTCAAGACCTTGAGAAGAAAGGATTCATCCGTCTCTATAAGGCTGTAGATAATGACTATTCCAACTGGGTTACAGTCGGTGACTTGGATTTTGCAAACGATCGGACAGCTTATATGATGGAATGTCCCAACCTAGTCTTTGTAGGAGACCAACCCGTTCTCCTATACTGCCCTCAAGGCTTAGATAAAGCCGTTCTCGATTATGACAATATCTATCCAAATATGTACAAGATTGGGGCAAGCTTTGACCCAGAAAAGGCCAAAATGGTTGATGTATCTGAATTGCATAATCTCGACTATGGTTTTGAAGCCTATGCGACTCAAGGATTTAATGCTCCCGATGGACGTGCCTATACTGTTAGCTGGCTAGGTCTTCCAGACGTTTCTTATCCAACGGATTCCTATGACTACCAAGGAGCTCTCTCACTGGTCAAAGAATTAACCATCAAAGATGGCAAGCTCTACCAATACCCAGTTGAAGCCATCAAAGACTTGCGCGCTGAGAGTGAGGAATTTGCCAACAAGGCACAAACCAAGAACTGCTATGAATTGGAATTGCAGTTTGAAAAGGATAGCCAGAACGAAATCGTCCTCTTTGCCGATGCAGAAGGGAAGGGCTTAGCTCTCACATTTGATCTGGCTAAAGGATTGGTCACAGTCGATCGAAGCCAGGCTGGTGAGCAATATGCCCAAGAATTCGGTGCGAGCCGTAGCTGCACAATCGCTAACCAAGCAACAACCGCTAATATTTTCATTGACAATTCGATTTTTGAAATCTTTATCAATAAAGGAGAAAAAGTATTTTCTGGTCGGGTCTACCCACATGCAGATCAAAATGGAATCTTGATCAAGTCTGGAACCCCTACTGGAACTTACTACGAACTTGATTATGGTCGCAAAGCTAACTGATGTCGCCAAACTCGCCGGTGTCAGCCCTACTACTGTCTCACGGGTTATCAATAAAAAAGGATACCTGTCTGAGAAAACGATTCAAAAAGTCCAAGAAGCCATGCGAGAATTAGGCTATAAACCTAACAATGTTGCTCGAAGCCTCCAAGGAAAATCAGCCAAGTTAGTCGGCTTGATCTTTCCCAACATCAGCAATGTTTTCTATGCTGAATTAATCGACAAACTAGAACACCAACTCTTCAAACATGGCTATAAAACCATCATCTGCAATAGTGAGCACGACTCCGAGAAAGAGCGCGAATATATTGAGATGTTGGAGGCTAACCAGGTAGATGGCATCATTTCAGGAAGTCATAATTTGGGCATTGAAGATTACAACCGGGTAACTGCTCCTATCATTGCTTTTGACCGCAACCTCTCCCCAGAAATTCCGGTTGTTTCTTCAGACAACTATGCTGGTGGAGTGCTAGCAGCAGAAACTTTAGTAAAAACCGGAGCTCGAAATATTATCATGATCACAGGTAATGACAACTCTAACTCCCCAACAGGGCTGCGTCATGCGGGATTTGCATCGGTTCTACCTGAGTCTATGATCATCAATGTTTCCAGTGATTTCTCCCCTATTCGCAAAGAAATGGAAATCAAACAGATCTTAACCCAGCAAAAACCAGATGCTATCTTTGCCTCCGATGATTTGACGGCGATCTTGATCATGAAAGTCGCTAGAGAATTAGATATTCAGATTCCTCAGGATTTGAAAGTGATTGGTTACGATGGAACCCAGTTCATTGAGACCTATACACCTGAACTGACAACCATCCAACAACCCCTCGAAGACATTGCTATCCTCATGGTGGATCTTTTACTCCAAAAGATCGAAGGAAAAAAAGTAGCGACTACCGGTTATTTCTTGCCCGTTAGTCTCCACTCTGGAAAAAGTGTCTAAAACAACCCCTACAGTTCTATACTGTAGGGGTTGTTATTCGTCAAAAAAAGGCTGGGCAAAAATTATCTAGCCTTTTATATTTATTTTATATTTAATAGAAATAACTGTATGACGCAGTGGTTGATTGCTCAAAGCACTGCTTTGAGGTGGTGGATAGGACTTGCGAAGCAAGTTTCCTAAGTATTTGTTCGCCTTTTAAACTCCAAAGATGACCTAATGAGGGAAACAAAGTTTCCTTTATCCACAACCTTCAACAGTCTCCCATACTGTTGAAGCTATGCGTGGGTGGGAAAATTGAAAAGGTTTGGGGAACCTTTTCAACCTTATTTAATTTTAAGAGTTCTTTCCCACTCCCTTTTCATTATTCTTCTGTCACAAATTGACTGAGGACACCGTTGACAAATCGTGAAGAGGTTTCATCCGAAAAGGCCTTGGCCAATTCCACCGCTTCATTGACTGCGACGATCTGTGGTGTATCAAACTCTGTCATTTCATAAATTCCCAGACGAAGGATGTTTTTCTCTACCAAGGTCAAGCGCTCAACAGTCCAGCCGGTTTTCAAATGTTGACCGATTTGTTGGTCTAGTTGATCTTTTGACTGATAGACACCCGTCACGAGATTCATGAGAAAGGCAGGAAGATCGACTTCTTTGTCTTCTGCTAGGTCCTTGTCATGTAGATAAGCAAAGCGACAAGCTTCAACAATGTCTCCATCGTATTCCAAGGCCATCAAGGCTTGGAAGGCACGCTCACGCAAATCTCGACGTGATTCTAATAAAATTTCATCAGTCATTGAGGAAGTCCTCATTAAACAAGTCTTTCAAGTCTGGTTTTGGAGATTTTTCCGTTGCGATACCGACAACGTGAATGTTGACAGCATCCAAGGTTACATCTGCCATATCATAAACTGCTGACTTGACCGCTTTTTGAATGGCTACAGCGACAGATGGTACAGCCACTCCGTATTCTAAATAGAGATAGATGTCTACTGAAACTTGACCATCTTCTTCTGTATGAAGGTAGACGCCACGTCCAAGGGAGCGTTTGGATAAGCTATCTGAAACACTCTTGTTTTCAAGCGAATAGACACCCTCAACTTTTGCTGTCGCAATCGCAATAATTTTTTCTAATACACGTGGTGCAATAACGATGTCACCAAATTGTTCAGTTGCCATAGAAGTTCCTTTCTATTTGACACCCTGAGATGTCTCTTATGCACGAGAAACGTAAGTTCCTTCAGTAGTGTTAATGACCAATTTTTGTCCAGCTTCGATGAAATCAGGAACGTTTACGACCAAACCAGTTTCCATTGTAGCAGGTTTACCAGAACCAGTCACTGTAGCACCTTTGATAGATGGTTGAGTTTCTGCAACAGTCAATTCAACCGTTGTAGGAACTGTTACACCGATCACTTCGCTTCCGTAGAATTGAATTTTTACTTCTGAGTTTTCAAGGATGTAAAGCAATTCTTGTTCTACGTTCACAACTGGAATTTCATATTGGTCATATGTTTCCGTGTTCATGAAGTAGGCTGTATCATCCATTTTGTACAAGTATTGAGCTGGAACAGTTTCGATAATCGCTTGTTCAAATTTTTCTTCTGGACGGTAGCTTGTATCAAATGTTGAACCAGTACGGACATCACGCAATTTCATACGCATGATAGTGTTTCCTTTACCTGGTTTATGGTGGCTAGCTTCCAAAACGCGGATCAATTTTCCGTCAGCTGTTTCAAAAGTCATACCAGCTTTCAATTTACTTGCTTCGATCATGTTTTATTACCTCTTTTTTAAAAATAGATTACTCTTTATTGTAACACACTATTTGATTTTTCTCAAACAGCAATCTTCTCTTTTTGAGAAGAAAGGATTACTATGGACCGCCCCTGATCCATCCAGATCCAAATTCCCCTTTGCTTCTTTCGTGTTTTGTTATTGTAGTTCCTATACCAAAATGGATAGGGCTCCAAATAAGATGTCTGGGAGAAGAATTACTCTACAATTCATTTCATAGTCTTCTCTTCACATCTCTGTCTAAACAGAAGTTAAGAAAAACGTATATTTTATAGGACAATCAATTCTTTAGGAGCAAGGGTCAAGACTTCACAGCCTGTTTCTGTGATCAAGAGGTCATCTTCGATCCGCACACCAGAGAGACCTTCGATATAAATACCTGGCTCATCTGTTAAGACCATCCCTGCTTGAATCGCTTCTTTAGACGTTTGGCTGAAGTATGGCTCTTCGTGGATATCTAGCCCAATTCCATGACCGATTCCATGAGTAAAGTATTGACCATAGCCGGCTCTTTCGATCACATCACGTGGAATTTTATCAAAATCACGGAAGCCAAGTCCATCTTTAGCCGCATCAATCAAGGCTTGATTGGCTTTCAAAACGGTTTCGTAAATTTCTCTTTCCTTGTCGCTGACATGTCCTGCATAGATAGTCCGTGTCATATCGCTGACATAGTGGTTATACAAGCAACCAAAATCAAGGGTCAAGGCATCTCCTGCTGAAATGACCCGATCACTTGGAGTCGCATGAGGCATGGCAGAGCGTTCACCAGCTGCTGAAATAATATCAAAAGATACACCAGAAGCTCCCAACTCCCGCATTCTAAAATCTAGGAAAGTCGCTGTTTCCAACTCTGTCGTTTTCCCTACCTTGATATAATCCAAAATATCATGGAAGGCTTGGTCAGAGATGCTACAAGCTTTTTTAATGGCCGCAATCTCAGTTTCATCTTTAATCAAGCGCAATTCCATCACAAAGTTCGCTAGGGATTGAAGGCTGATGCCACTGAAAACAGAAGCCATGCGGGCATGGTAGGCCACCGTCACTTCGTCCTCAAAACCAAGTTCTTTGATTTCAAGGTCCTTAACGATCTCTGCAGCTGCAGTCAACTCATCGCGGGTTTCCACAATCTCTACAAAGGGGAAACAAGTCGCATGGGCATGGATGGTGTAGCGCGAATCTGTAAAGAGTACCACGCGTTCTTCTGTCACCAAGGCAGTCCCGTTTGAACCCCAAAAATTGGTCAAATAATAAACGTTTTTCAAATTGTTAATCAATACCGCTTTGAGGTTTTGGGCTTTCATTTTGTTTCTTAAGTTGCTGATCCGTTGATTCATTGTAATTTTCCTTTCAAATATTGTCCTGTGTAGCTAGCAGGATTTGCTGCTACTTCTTCTGGTGTTCCGGTCGCAATAATGGTTCCACCACCGACACCACCTTCTGGTCCTAAATCGATGATATGGTCTGCGGTCTTAATGACATCCAAATTGTGCTCAATCACAAGGACCGTATTGCCATCATCCACAAATCGCTCTAAGACTTTGATCAAGCGAGAAATGTCTTCGGTATGAAGTCCTGTCGTTGGTTCATCCAAGATATAGAAGGATTTCCCTGTAGAGCGCTTGTGCAATTCAGAAGCCAACTTCATCCGTTGCGCTTCCCCTCCTGATAGAGTAGTTGCAGGTTGCCCTAGCGTTACATAGCCCAGGCCCACATCTTGGATGGTCTTGAGTTTGCGTTCAATTTTTGGAATGTGCTTGAAGAATTCAACTGCCTTATTGACCGTCATATCCAGCACTTCTGCAATATTTTTTTCCTTGTAGTGGACTTCGAGGGTCTCACTATTGTATCGACGTCCATGGCAGACTTCACAAGGGACGAAGACATCCGGCAAGAAGTGCATTTCAATCTTGATGATCCCATCTCCTGAGCAGGCCTCACAACGCCCGCCCTTGACATTGAAACTAAAGCGGCCTTTTTTATAGCCCCGAATTTTGGCTTCATTGGTCTGAGCAAAGAGATCGCGAATGTCATCGAAGACGCCTGTATAGGTCGCTGGATTGGAACGAGGAGTCCGGCCAATCGGGCTTTGATCAATGTCGATCAAGCGATCGATATGCTCAATCCCCTGAATGGTCTTGTATTTCCCTGGTTTTTCCGAATTGCGGTTGAGCTTTTGAGCGATGGCTTTTTTCAAGATGCCATTGATCAAGGTCGATTTCCCAGAACCGGAAACTCCAGTGACTGCGATAAATTTGCCCAGAGGAAAGCGCGCTGTGATGTCTTGTAAGTTATTCTCACTAGCCCCTGTAATTTCAATAGAACGACCATTCCCCGAACGGCGCTCTGTCGGAACCGGAATCTTGCGCTTGCCGGACAAATACTGGCCAGTGATGGATTTGCTGTTGCGTGCTACCTGCTTTGGAGTTCCTGCTGCAACGATCTCTCCCCCAAAGACACCGGCACCTGGGCCGACGTCGATCAGGTAGTCTGCCTCTCTCATGGTATCTTCATCATGTTCGACGACGATCAAGGTGTTGCCTAAATCGCGCATCTTCTTGAGACTGGCGATCAGGCGGTCATTGTCCCTTTGGTGGAGGCCGATAGACGGCTCATCCAAGATGTAAAGGACACCAGAGAGGTTGGAACCGATCTGGGTTGCCAAGCGAATGCGCTGGCTTTCTCCACCTGATAAGGTCCCAGCAGATCGTGACAAGGTCAAGTAATTGAGCCCCACATTGTTTAAGAAGGTTAAGCGATCCTTAATCTCTTTTAGGATCGGTCTTGCAATCGTGGCTTCATTGTCTGTTAAGACCAACTGATCCACAGCTTTTAAGTGGTCCGCAATCGATAGATCTGACACCTCTCCGATATGCATCCCTTTCTCCCCACCGACACGGACAGAAAGAGCCTGGTCATTGAGACGGTAGCCATGGCAGGTCGCACAGGTCAATTCGTTCATATAAGAGCGCATTTGGTTGCGGGTAAAATCACTATTGGTCTCACGGAAACGGCGGTGAATATTGGTTACGACTCCTTCAAAGGGAATGTCGATATCTCGAACCCCACCAAACTCATTTTCATAGTGGAAGTGGAATTCTTTCCCGTTTGAACCATAGAGAACCAAGTCCTTTTCTTCTTGAGAAAGATCTGAGAAAGGCTGATCCATATCAATACCAAAATGGATCATGGCCTGCTCCAACATCTGAGGATAGTAGTTGGAAGAGATCGGATTCCAAGGAGCAAGAGCTCCTTCGCGAAGGCTTAAGCGATCATCTGGCACCACCAAATCTAAGTCCACCTCCAGCTTAATGCCTAGCCCATCACAGTCTGGACAGGAGCCGAAAGGCGCATTGAAAGAAAAGAGACGGGGCTCTAATTCAGGAACGGTAAAGCCACAAACCGGACAAGCATAGTGCTCCGAAAAAAGTAGCTCCTTATCGTCCATGGTATCAATCACCACGTAGCCATCGGCAATCCGAAGAGCTGCCTCAATCGAATCAAAGAGACGCGAGCGGATGCCCTCTTTGATCACGATCCGGTCCACCACCACTTCAATCGTGTGCTGTTTGCTTTTAGAAAGTTCTGGGACCTCTGTCACATCATAGATCTCACCGTCAACTCGGACCCGAACATAACCGTCTTTTTGGACTTTTTCAATGATATTCTTGTGCTGGCCTTTTTTCTTGCGGATAATGGGAGCTAGAATTTGCAGGCGTTGGCGCTCTGGTAATTCCAAGACTTGATCGACAATTTGCTCAACTGAAGAAGCTGTAATCGCTCCATGCCCATTGATACAATAAGGCGTCCCTACACGCGCATAGAGCAAGCGCAGGTAGTCATTGATCTCTGTTGCCGTCCCCACTGTAGAACGGGGGTTTTTACTGGTCGTTTTTTGGTCGATGGAAATGGCTGGACTCAAGCCGTCAATGGAGTCCACATCTGGTTTTTCCATATTTCCCAAGAACTGCCGGGCATAGGCCGATAAGCTCTCCACGTAGCGGCGCTGGCCTTCTGCATAGAGGGTATCAAAGGCCAGACTGGACTTTCCAGATCCAGACAAACCCGTCACCACGACTAATTTGTCCCGTGGAATTTCTACATCTATATTTTTTAAATTATGGGCGCGTGCCCCATGAATGACAATTTTATCTTGCATGTTCTTACTCTAATCACCTTTTTGTTAACCTCCATTATAACAAATTTTTTAGTATTCTTTTATCCAAAACCGTCCTTTTTCTGATATAATGTTAAGGTGTAAAAAAACAAGGGGAGGCACCATGAAACAGGTCTTTTTATCGACAACGACTGAATTTAAAGAAATAGAGACGCTGGAACCCGGTAGCTGGATCAACCTTGTGAACCCTTCTCAAAGTGAATCGATGGAAATCGCCTCTGCTTTTAATATTGATATTGCAGACTTGCGGGCTCCACTGGATGCGGAAGAAATGTCCCGTATGACCATCGAAGACGAATACACCTTGATCATCGTCGACGTCCCGATTAAGGAAGAGCGGAACAATCAGACCTACTACGTGACCATTCCGCTAGGGATTATCCTGACAGAAGAGGCTATTATCACGACTTGCTTAGAGAAATTACCGCTTCTAGATATCTTTATCAACCGACGCTTGCGGAATTTCTATACCTTTATGCGGTCGCGCTTTATCTTTCAGATCCTCTATCGCAACGCTGAACTCTACTTGTCTGCGCTTCGTACCCTGGATCGAAAGAGTGAACAGATTGAAAGCCAATTGCACAAATCAACGCGTAATGAAGAACTGATTGAGTTGATGGAGTTAGAAAAAACCATCGTCTACTTTAAGGCCTCACTGAAAACCAATGAGCGCGTGATCAAGAAATTGACCAGCGCCACTAGTAACATCAAGAAATACCTAGAAGACGAAGATCTACTGGAAGATACCTTGATCGAAACCCAGCAGGCCATCGAGATGGCAGATATTTATGGAAACATCCTCCACTCCATGACCGATACCTTCGCATCAATCATCTCCAACAACCAGAATAACATCATGAAGACCTTGGCCATGGTGACCATCGTCATGTCCATCCCAACCATGATTTTCTCGCCTACGGGATGAACTTCAAGGACAATGAATTACCGCTCAATGGAGAACCAAATGCCTTCTGGCTCATCATTTTCATCGCTTTTGCCCTGACCGGGTCTCTCGTCGTCTACCTCATCCATAAAAAATGGTTCTAACACCTACTACTAACACTAAGGAGTATTTATGTCTCAATTTGATTTGAATCAACTCAGCAAGAAAAACCAAGAATTTATCCGTATTGCCAAACACCAATTGCTTGAAAACGGGAAATCAGAGGAAGAAGCAGAAAGCCTCATCCAAGAAATCCTTCCAGCTATCCATGAAAACCAAGGAAAAGGGATTCCGGCACGGACCCTTTTTGGAGCTCCAACTGTATGGGCGAATTCTTTCAGCGAGAAAGAACGCTATGAAAAAGAGCATCCGAAATTAAACGATGCTCCCTCTCTCATGATTTTGGATTCCTTCCTCTTTATCTTTGGTGTTTTTGCTGCGATTAGCGCCTTTATGAACTTGGTCGCACCGCGTCGTACTGGCTATGGGTTGATCACCTTGATTCTTGGAAGTTTGACAGGGGCCCTGCTCTTGTATCTCATGTACTACTTCTTCTATCAGTATATGGATGGCACCAAAGATCGCAGCGAGCGTCCCTCTCTTTGGAAATCCATGCCGATTCTTGTTGGAGTCATGTTCCTTTGGGTCATTGTCTTGTCCTTTACTTCCCTACTCCCACAGGTTCTCAACCCAACTATTCCAGATGTCCTTGCCATCGTTTTAGGAGCTTTAGCACTTGTCCTTCGCTTCTACCTCAAGAAACGCTTTAATATTAAAAGTTCGAGCACAGCACCCGCAACTCGTCGCTAAAAAGAAACGGATGAAGTTTTCATCCGTTTTTGTTTTACTGTATTTCCCTGTTCAATCTTTTTGAAAAATAGAGGACTAAGTCATCATTGTTTTCACAAGAACTGTAAGGGGCTAAGGGGTGATCACTAAACCAAACCCCAGATCCATCTGGGATATAGCCCCGTTTGACATACAGTCTTTGAGCTGGGCCATAACCCGAGTGTAAACCAACCCCTAAAGTAACAATCTCTGATAGTAGCCGGACTCTTTTTTCTGCCTCCTCTAAGAGTTGATTCCCAATCCCTCGATTTCTAAATGGTTCAAAAACATTAAAATCAGATAGTTCAGGATAGACTCCCACGAAAGGGCCGTGCTTGGCAGCAGGCAATATAGTGATATAGCCTGCCACAAATCCATCCGACTCAGCTACTAATACGTCCCTCTCTCTATTCTCCTGCTCTTGAAAATAGCTAGTCAAGATATCCTCTCTACCTGGCCACCCTTGGTGGATAAAGGCTTGAGAGATGTGCTCAATATCTGCCTTTATCATCCTCCTGATGATTACACCTTCCTTCATGTTGCGCTCCTTGATACCTTTCTCCCCATCATTATAGCATAATTAGAGCTTGGGAAAGGTCAAAGAGCTTCACACGGACCTAACTCACTATCATATTTCTATGCTCGCAAAAAAGATCCAAAAGGGTCTGAAAAAGAGGTCCACTGGACCTCAACTCGCTCTTACATTTCTAGGCTCGTGAAAAAAGATCCGTTAGGGTCTTAATTCGCTCTCTTGTCTTCAAGCTCATGAAAAAAAGACCCTAACGGGTCTTTTTTTAATCTTCGTTTACGAAAGGCATCAAAGCCATTACGCGAGCGCGTTTGATAGCTGTTGTTACTTTACGTTGGTTCTTCGCTGAAGTTCCAGTTACACGACGAGGAAGGATTTTCCCACGTTCTGAAACGAAACGGCTAAGAAGCTCAGTATCTTTGTAATCGACATATTCGATTTTGTTTGCTGCGATGTAATCAACTTTTTTACGGCGTTTGAATCCGCCACGACGTTGTTGAGCCATGTTTAATTCTCCTTTATAGTTTTAATTCGTTAAACCCATTCTTAAAATGGAAGATCGTCGTCTGAGATATCCATTGGATTCGCTCCAAATGGATTTTCTTCACGACCAAAGTTTGGCGCTGCATTGCTTGGTTCAGATCCACCAAAGCTTGGGGTTGCATTTCCAGCAAAACCACCGTTGCCTGATGAATAGCCACCACCTGCATGCCCTTCGCGTGCTGCACGGCTTTCCAATAGTTGGAAGCTGTCTGCTACGACTTCAGTGACATAAACACGTTGACCTTGCTGGTTTTCGTAATTACGTGTTTGAATGCGACCGGTAATCCCAATCAAAGCACCTTTCTTAGCCCAGTTGGCTAAGTTTTCTGCTTGCTGACGCCAGATCACACAGTTGATGAAATCGGCTTCGCGCTCTCCATTTTGACTCTTGAAGTTGCGGTTGACAGCTAGGCTGAAAGTAGCAACTGCTTGATTGCTTGGAGTGTAGCGAAGTTCAGCATCACGGGTCATACGACCGACAAGTACAACATTGTTAATCATAAGTCACCTCGGATGATTTCTTACGCGTCAACTTTTACGATCATGTGACGAAGAATGTCACCGTTGATTTTTGAAAGACGGTCGAACTCGTTAAGAGCTACAGCGTCGTTCGCTTCAACGTTTACGATGTGGTAAAGTCCTTCACGGAAATCTTGGATTTCGTATGCAAGACGACGTTTTTCCCAATCTTTTGATTCAACAACAGTTGCACCGTTGTCAGTCAAGATAGAATCGAAACGTGCTACCAAAGCGTTTTTAGCTTCTTCTTCAATGTTTGGACGAATAATATAAAGAATTTCGTATTTAGCCATTGATAATGTTCCTCCTTTTGGACTAATGACCCCCTGTCTTTGCAAGGGGTAAGTGAGGTTTACTCACAAGAAACTATTATACCAGACTTTGCGAACAAAGGCAAGAATTATCTTTAGGATTTAAAAAATGATTCTGGACGTCCCCTTCGAGAAAAAAGAAAGAAATGTCCTAAAAAATGACATTTTATAGAAGAAACTATTCCCACTCTTCCTCTCCTTTCCTTAAAGAAAACTGATATCAGTTAGCTTTAAGCTTGAGTCTTTATACTAGCTACAACAAATCTCAAGAAACGAGGAACGATTATGAATTATCTTATCATCCCCGCCTATCAACCGGATCTGAATCTTGTCAAACTGGTTCGCTTGGTTCACGCTAAGAGCGATCTCCACATCATCGTTGTCGACGATGGGAGTGACGCTGACAAGAAAGTGATTTTTGACAAATTGGAGGGTCTTGTGACAGTTCTGACCCATGAGCACAATCAAGGAAAAGGGCAAGCTCTCAAGACTGCTTATGCCTACATCCTAGAAAGAGGTACCTATGGAAGCATTGTTACAGCTGATGCAGACGGTCAGCACAAAATTTGGGATATTTTCAGGGTTGTTAACCAATCTCAAGAGCATCCTGGATCACTTATTCTAGGAGCACGCGCCTTCTCTGGAAAAGTTCCTTTGCGTTCTGCTTTCGGAAATAAATTGACTCGTTTCTTGTTTAAGCAACAAACAGGGGTGGTGGTCAGCGATACCCAAACGGGCTTACGGGCTTTCACTACGAATCTCTTGCCTTTCATGCTTGAGGTTGACGGTCAGCGTTATGAATATGAAATGAATGTTCTCCTCGCATCAAGCAAGTCCTTCCCCATCGTGGAAGTTCCCATCGAGACGGTCTACATCAATGACAACGAAGGCTCCCACTTCCGACCTATTCGAGATGGCCTCATGATCTACAAGGACATGTTCAAGTTTGCCCTCTCCTCTCTGAGTAGTTTTATCGTTGACTATCTGGTCTACGTCTTCTTCCTTTTCGTGATGATGGCCGTGCCCATTAGTCTACGTGTTCTCCTAGCCAATGGGATCGCTCGTGTGACGAGTTCCATCTTTAACTACTCAACCAATAAGCACCTGGTCTTTAAGAATAAGGACAGTGTCGCTAAAACTGGAAGTGGCTACTTTGGTCTAGCTCTTGGCCTCTTTATTCTCGATACGCTCTTGATTCGACTCTTCTATACTGCTTTCGGGCTCAATCTCCTGATCAGTAAGATTGTCGTCGGCTTCCTCCTCTTTCTGGTCTCATGGGTGATCCAGAAAAAAGTGATCTTCAAAGAAAGGACTGCTCCCCACCATGAAATTCTTTAAAAAATCCTACACCTATGCTGCCTGCTTTGGCCTTCTTTTGACCAGCAGTTTTAGCTACTCGATGCTCAAGACCTTTGTCTTATCTGATGCCATCCAAACCGTAAAAGCTACGACTACGGACACCAAGGCAGCCAAAAAAGCAGCTGCATCGGCTACAACGACCGATACTAGCTATTCAGATGACAATATCCAGGTGAGCCTCACAGAAAAAACGGTTGAAAATACCCAGGTTTACATTGCAGATATCACAGTCAGCTCATCTGACTACCTCAAAACAGCCTTTGCACAAAACACTTACGGAACCAACGTGACTGCTAAGACCTCTGTCACAGCTGCCAACAACAGTGCCATTCTAGCAGTGAATGGTGACTATTACGGGGCTAACAGTACAGGATACGTCATCCGAAATGGAGTGGTCTACCGTGATACCGTTCGGGAAGATTCAAGCAATGGTGACCTAGCCATTTACAAGGATGGATCCTTCAAAATTATCTATGAAGATGAGATCTCAGCGGATCAATTGGTCAAAGACGGGGTCGTCAATCTCCTCGCTTTCGGTCCTTCCTTAGTTGAAAATGGAGAAATTACCGTCGATACCAACTCAGAGGTCGGGCAATCTATGGCGTCTAATCCACGGACAGCGATTGGAATCATCGATGAAAATCACTACATTATCGTCGTGTCAGATGGACGGACTTCAGAAAGCCAAGGCCTGTCTCTCTACCAATTAGCCGAAGTGATGAAGTCTTATGGCGTTAAAACAGCCTACAACCTGGACGGGGGTGGATCTTCTACACTTTACTTCAATGGCCAAGTTATTAATAAACCAACAACAAATGGTACTATCTCAGAAAGGGCGGTGAGTGACATTGTCTACATCGGTTACTAATCCTATCAAACAACGGTTGAAAAAAACGATTCTCTGGTACACTCTGATTTCAGCTTTCTTCTTTGTCGGAAGTCGCATCTATGAACACTTTAGTTTTGGCGAAACCTCTGCCTTCATGCACTACCTCTTCTTGATTCCTTTGATCGGTGGCGCCCTACTAGTGGCTCTACAGTTGATGGTGAAAGGGTTCTCTCGACTGAGTCTCAATCTTTGGAATTCAGGAGTGGCTACCCTAACAGCCGGAGCCCTCTACCGAGGGATTGTCAACCTCTCTGGTCGATCTACCACAATGGATCAACCCTATTATTACCTGGGAGTTGCCTTTCTAGCACTAGCTCTGATCAGCCTCTTCTTTGTCCGCAGTGTCTGGGTTGAGAAAGCAGCCTAAGACATCAAAAACGTCCGTTTCTTAAAAGAACGGACGTTTTTAGGGTAAGTTAACGGATGAACGACTTAGCCTTCACGTTTTTTGCTGGCTACAAATCCTGCTAAAGCTAGTGAGGTCATGCCAAAGAGGCTAAGGACGGTTGAAGCCAATTCATCTTGACCTGTTTTTGGAAGACCAGTTGCTGGTGTAGCTGTTGCTTCTGCTGGGCCACCTGTATGATAGGTAACAGCAACTGGTTTGTTTGTTGCCACTTCTTTTGTTTCGATTGCAGCTGGTTGAGCTGGAGTTACTGGGCTTTCAGGTTGAGGAGTTGGGGTAACAGGAGAGACTGGAGCCACAGGATGGACTGGATTTACTGGACTTACTGGATCAACTGGCGCTGGCTGTGGTTGTGGTTGTGGAGTTGGTTGAGGTTGTGGTTCTGGAGTAGGTGTTTCTTCTTCCACTTTTTCCACAAATGTCTTGTTGCCCAAGATTGAAGCAGACAACTTCTTCCCTGCCTTATTCACATCTTCGATGTATTGGATAAAGACTTCAGTATCTGGATTAATCGCACCGATCAATTTTGTATCGCGGAAGACTGAGAAGCCATCTCCGCCACCATACAAGAAGTCGTTGATAATCGCCTTGTAGGTCTTGTTGCGATCAATTTCAGTTCCGTCTGCCTTGTAAGCTTTCACGACCTTATAAGGATTTTCTTCTGTTGCATCAGCCGGTTTTGTATAGGTGTACTTGATCCCTGCCATTTGCAAGAAGTAAAGCTCTTTCTCATCATATTGTTGATCCAAAGCTTTGTAGATTTGGTCCCCAGTGATTTCTACTACTTGGAGGATATTTCCAAATGGTTGCACTGCTTGAGCGGCACCCCAAGTGATAGTTCCATCGGGTTTGACCACGAGGTCTGCACGAATTCCCCCATTATTGGTGAAGGCAAAGTCAATATCTGGGTATCCTGATTTTTTAGCAATATCCAATTGGGCTGCTGTGACCAAATCTCCCACAGCACTTTCTTTTTGCGCATTCAATTCCCGTGTAATATTTTCAGCTTTCTCTGCCGAACCAATTTTCGCTTCCGTTACCTTTTTAACCGTCTCGTCGGCTTCATTGATGATCGCTTGGACCTTGGCATCTTTTGCTTTGCCTTTAGAAGGATCTACGGCAATGATTTTAGCAGTTGGAGCTTTGACAAAATCACCTGTATCTGTATCTAAGACACCTCGAACATCCGAGTAGGCTTTCCCTTGAGATGTTCCTTGAACAATCAAGGTATTTCCGACCATCCCATTTGTATATTGGTGGTTGTGACCTGCAAAGACAAGATCGACTGAGTTTTCTGGATAAAGTTGATTCAATTTCTTGATCATCTCTGCAGCTGGTCCTTCTGCTACCCCATTTTTACTTGTGGCAGCAACGTGAGCCAAGACAGCAATAGCATGAACGCCTTGGTCATTCAACTCACGCGCATATTTGGCAATCGATTCTGCCTCATCCAAAACACGGTATTGTTCATGGTTCTTCCGCAAGACAAGGTTAGGGAATTCTGTCGTCACAACCCCGATGAATCCGACCTTAACCGTCTTGTCATTAACTGGAATTTCTTTGATGGTATAAGGTTTCCAATCAAATGGGATTTTGTTGGTGTCCTTGTCAACCAAGTTCGCAATCACAATTTCTTGTTTGGAAGCTTCATGAGGATACTCATCGACGATCTTGTTGAATTGACCAGGTGTTGGGGCTTCCCCTTTCATGATCCGGTTGAATTCTCCAAGACCTTCGTCAAACTCATGGTTTCCAAGTGTACCGTATTCAAAGTTCATTTCATTGAAGACTTTTACAGTTGGTTCATCTTGAAGGAGGGCAGAATTGGCAGGACTAGCACCAACCATATCACCAGCTTGCACACGAATGCTGGCATTTGGAGTTCCTGCATTTTCTGTTTCAAATTCCTTTTGCGAATCATTCATGTACGTCGCTAGCAGTGGGGCTGTCCCTGCATTCTTCACAGTCTCACCTTCTAAACGAGCTGTCCCCGTTTGTTCCAAGGCACCGTGGAAGTCATTGACCCCCATGAACTGGACTTGCAAATCATCTGCAAATACACGATTGATGGCAAAGAAACTGAAACCAGTAGCAACTGCTAAGATACTGCTTTTCAAGATCACTTTTTTCTTCATTAAATACTCCATTTTCTAATTTACGGCACTTCTCCAAAGAGGAGAAAACAGAAAAGTTGATTTGCTGCAATCAGCTATTCCATTTTACTATTTTTTCGGCTTTTCTTCAATATTTCTTTGAAAACTCTTCCATCTTTCCCTAGAAAACGCTTGATTTCCGAACTTATATCCAGCTGTCTTTTCTTTAGTTCCTAGATCTATAAATTGTTAAAAAAAATCAGTCCCTAAAGTTTCATCAAATAAGAACTGAAAACTATTGTTACGTAGAAGCATAAGATAGACACAATGAATCATGTGAATCGACTATACTTTTCTCCTAAAAATACAAATCATTTGTGCTATAATGTGGTTAATGGAAAATAGTAAAAGTACAATCACTAGAAAAACTCTCAGAAAGCAGGAACCTGATGTCCTGGGCAAGACAATTGCTTCTACTCCTTATCTACCAGTAGCACAAATTCATGGTCTCCTGGTAGATAAGGAAAGTAGGTGCCAACACTATCATTCTCCACTAGATATTGTTGCTCTAAAATGCTATGACTGTCAAAAATATTATGCCTGTTATCAATGTCATGATCATATAGAGGATCATAGATTTCGAGCTTATCCTTGCCACATAAGGCAGGATAAGGTAGTTATCTGTGGTGTTTGTCTACATGAAATGACTATTGAAAACTATCAAAAGTCTATCTCTTGCTCTCATTGTCACAGTCGGTTTAATCCAGCTTGCTCAAAGCACTATGACATTTATTTTGCAAAATAAAAAGATTGAAGACATTGTTCGTGTGAACAGAGCCTTCAATCTTTTTTTAGTTAAAGTAGCTATGATCTTTTAGTGCTTTTAAAACTGGCTTAGTCACCAAAGAGACGATGAGTCCTTTTAACAGGTCAGGAATGATAAAAGGTGTCAAACCGACAGCTACGGCTGTAGACCAACCCATATTTCCAAGGAAGTGAAGGGTGAGAATTCCACCGACAAATACTGGGACATCTCCTAAAACAAAAGCCAAAAAGATTTTCCAAATGGGTGTATCAGCATTGGTCAGTTTAGAAGTGATAAAGGCGAAAAGGGGATAGGCAAGTATATAACCAGCTATTGGACTAAAGAAGGTTTGAAAACCACCGCTACCTCCTGCGAAAACGGGTAGACCAATTGCACCGAGAATAAGATAGAGGAGAGCAGCAAGAGTAGCTTCTCTCGGTTTAAAAATGGCAGCCACCAGTCCTACAGCAAAGGTCTGTAAGGTGATGGGCACCGCTCCTATCGGAATGATGATTTGTGATAAGGAAGCAATGATAGCAGCTCCGAAGGCTGGAAGAACAATTGAAAAAGTATGATGTTGTTTCACTTTTAGTTAACCTCACTTTCAAATATGGTTAACCTATTATACCAGACAACTCCTCAATGGTCAACCAAAATATAAAAATAGGTTGACTGTAGAAACTGGAATTCGTTTGTAATTTTCTTTCTCAAGCAATCCCACTTTCCAGCACTCTTTTTATTTTATGAAATCATTCACCTAGTTACTGATGGGCTAATCAAATATTTTTAAAAAAATATCAAATTCTTTTACCGCTGGCATCATCAATGCAATCCACAAGGTGATTTCACCCTCTGTGGATAGAAGACTTCCACAAACTGATGAAACAGCGCTTAACTGTTTCAAAAAAAGCAAGTGGAAATGTAAAAGACGGTCTAAATAAGAAAAAAAGCCGGAATGCTCCGACTTTTTTTCTTATTTATTTACATTTTCCCATTTCCAGTTGTGCACTTCCGGAATGTCATCTCCGTTTTCACGGATATAAGCATTGTGGAAGGCAACTGTTTCATCCATTTGAGCTGCAAATGCGGATGCTTCTTCCCCAAGAGCTGCATTAGCAGCATCTTGTGCCAAGTGGAAGCGGTCCAACTCAGACATCACACGCATATCAAATGGTGTTGTGATATCTCCGTTTTCACGGTAACCATGTACACGAAGACTGTGGTTGTGACGGTTGAAGAAGATGTCACGAATCATGCCTTCGTAACCATGGAAGGCAAAGATGACTGGTTTATCAGTTGTGAAGACTTTGTCGAACTCTTCATCTGAAAGTCCACGCGCATCAACGGATGGGTGACGCAATTTCAAGATATCCACAACGTTGACAAAGCGGATCTTCAATTCTGGGAAGGCCTTGTGCAAGATTGTGATGGCTGCAAGAGCTTCTAAGTTTGGCTCAGTACCTGCGGCTGCAATAACAAGATCTGGCTCTTCATCTGCTGAAACAGTTGATGCCCAATCGATCACCTTGTATCCTTCACGAACCAATTCTTCTGCTTCAGCTGCTGAATAGAATTGAGGACGTGGGTGTTTAGAAGAAACGATCAAGTTGATCACATCTTCTCCCTTGAAGGCTTCATCCATCACTGCAAGCAAGCTATTGGTATCTGCTGGCAAGTACTCACGGATATATTCAGGAGTTTTCTCAGCCAAGTGAGTCAAGATACCTGGATCTTGGTGAGTGTAACCATTGTGGTCTTGTTGGAAGACAGTTGAAGTTGCAATCAAGTTCAAGGCTGGGTAGTTTTTACGCCATGTTGTATGGGTCTTAGACTTACGCAACCATTTGAAGTGTTGAGTGATCATAGAATCCACAACACGAAGGAAGGATTCGTAAGAAGCGAAGAAGCCATGACGACCTGTCAAGACATATCCTTCAAGCATTCCTTCTGCTTGGTGCTCTGACAATTGAGAGTCAATGACACGACCAGCAGGGCTCAACGCTTCATCGTAGTCTGGTTTCATACGTCCTAACCATTGACGGCTTGTACGAGTGAAGACTTCTTGAAGACGGTTTGATTTGGTTTCGTCTGGACCGAAGATACGGAAGTTATCTGGGTTTGCATCTACTAAGTCTGCCGCATACTTACCAAATTCGATCATGTCTTGAGCCATGATTTCACCTGGTGTGTTGAATTGAAGGGCATGTTTCTTCCAATCAGCTGTGTTCATTGGTTTGATCACACCAGCATTTGTGATTGGGTTCATCGCCATGCGACGGTCACCTTTTGGTGCAATTTCAGCAATTTCAGGAACTAGCTTTCCAGTTTCGTCGAACAATTCAGCTGGACGGTAAGATTCCAACCATGAAAGAAGGGCATCGACATGCTCCATGTGGTGAGCATCTACTGGGATTGGAACTTGGTGCGCACGGAATCCACCCTCGATTAGTGTTCCTTCCCATGCTTTTGGACCAGTCCAACCCTTAGGAATACGAGCAATCAAGACAGGATATACTGGTTGAGTTGCTTCTTCAGCAGAACCTTTACGAGCTTCTGCTTGGACTTTCTTGATTTCTTCAATTGCTTCGTCCAATTTTTCAGCGAACAAAGCGTGGGCAGCTTCGTGGTCGTCAGAAATAGCGGTTACGTCTGCAAAGATTGGTTTCCATCCAAGACCTTCAAAGAAGAGGGCCAATTCTTCGTCTGTTTTGCGTTCAAAGATGGTTGGGTTGTGGATCTTCCCTCCGTTGAGGTAGAAGATTGGAAGGATAGCCCCATCGTTGACTGGGTTCAAGAAGGTATTTGACAACCATCCTGCCATCAATGGACCTGTTTCACCTTCACCATCACCGATAACTGTGGCAGCAATCACATCTGGATTATCCAATACAGCACCTGCAGCGTGAGAAAGGGCATAACCAAGCTCTCCACCTTCGTGGATAGATCCTGGTGTTTCAGGCGCCGCGTGAGAAGCGATCCCTCCTGGGAATGAGAAGATCTTACACAAGTGTTTGAAACCTTCTTCATTTTGAGGGATATTTGGATTCAATTCAGTATAAGAACCATCTAAGTAAGAGTTCGATACCATTACCTGTCCACCGTGACCTGGTCCTTCAATGTAGAACATATCCAAGTCATATTTGTTGATGGTACGGTTCAAGTGAGCATAGATAAAGTTTTGCCCTGGTACAGTTCCCCAGTGTCCGATTGGGTGAGCCTTCAAGTCGTTTTCAACGACTTCGCGCTTCAACAACGGGTTATCTTTTAAGTACATTTGAGCAGCTGAAATGTAGTTGGCTGCACGCCACCAAGCGTCTACTTTATCCAAGTAAGCTTTGCTGTTATAATCGACAGTCATCTTGTCTCCTCACAATTTCTAGACAGGTCTGTTGAACAACCTGTTCGTTTGATCAATAGTTTAAACAATCTGTTTTCACGACAAACAGATGATATTGAAGAAAATATTCAATATTACTTCTATTCTATCAAGAATTTCCCTTTTTGTACATCAGAAAGTAAGAAAAATATTCTTTGAACGTCAAATTTTAATTTCCCACTAAAGTGGTTCCATTCCCTACAGGGATAGGTTTTAAAAAAAGACTTTGCTGATTTTTGCAAACCAGCAAAGTCCCAAATGAAATGGAGGAGGTTAAATGACTTTTTGACCTTTCTTGTAGACATCTGTCACTAGATTTGTCGCAAAGAAATAGAAGAGATAATCTAGATTTGGTGCATCAAAGATGGTAATGTCAGCCTGTTTGCCAACATCGAAAGAGCCGATTGTTTTAGCACGATCTACTGAATAGGCTGCATTGATGGTCACTGCATTGAGAATTTCTACTGGAGTTAGGCGCATCATGAAGCAACCCAGATGCATGGCAAACTGGAGATTGGCTGTTGGACAAGACCCTGGATTGCTGTCCGTTGTTAGGGTGATGGCCATCCCAGCGTCCAACATCTTACGAGCCGGTGCATAGGTATCTTCCATGAGGCTGAAGGTTGTAGCAGGCAAAAGATTTCCAATCACTTTTGCTGCAGCTAATTTTTGAATGCCTTCATCGGTAATCACCATCAAGTGTTCTGCACTAGTAGATTCCAATTCAGCCGCCACATCAACACCACCAATGGATTCGATTTCATCGGCATGGATCCGTAGCTTGAAGCCCATCTCCTTAGCCTTTGAAAGAAGATAGCGAGATTCATCTGCTGTAAAGACACCTTTTTCACAGAAGATATCACAGAACTCAGCTAGCTTTTCTTCCTTCACTTTGGGAAGCATTTGCTCCACAATGAGATCTAAATATTCTTGGGAACGGCCCTTGTACTCTGTGGGAATCGCATGGGCTGCCATAAAGGTTGATACCAGATCAATTTCATGATCCCGATCCAATGCAGCCACAACATCCAACTGGCGTTTTTCAGTTTCCCAATCCAAACCATAGCCACTCTTGGCTTCGACAGTAGTCACCCCATGACGCAACATGTAATCCAACAGTCGTTTGGACTTGTCATAGAGATTGTCAAAAGAAGCTTCCCGTGTCGCCCGAACCGTGCTCAGAATTCCACCGCCTTGGGCGAGGATGTCTAAGTAAGAAACACCCGCTAATTTTTTCGCAAATTCATGTTCACGACTACCTCCATAGACCAAGTGGGTATGGCAGTCAATCAGGCCAGGAGTCGCAACTTTTCCTTCACAGGATTTCACTTCCGTATGGTCATCAATCAGTTCTGGATCTGGTTGACCTGTCCCAACTGCAAGAATTTTTCCATCCTTAATAGCGATATAAGCATCGGAAAGGATTTGCGCTTCTGCCATCTCCTTGCCATAGAGAGGATGACCCAGATCATTCGGACAAAACAATTGGTTAAAGTGGGTTAATAGGATATCAGCAGACATATGAAACATTCCTTTCTATTTCCATTGTTATTCATTTTACAATTCTACAGGAAAAGCGTCAAAAAAAAGTCAAAAAGTTTTTCCCTCATTTTTTTTTGCTTTATTAAAAATTATATTTTTTTTTGACTCTTTATTGACGTTTCTTCGATACAATAAAGAAAATATAAATTCACAGTCCAACTATAAGGAGGGTTCTGCTATGTCATTTATAGACGAGAAAGAAATTGCAGCTGCTATGTCTGTCAAACTTGACTTTGATGTCCTACCTGAAAAGGCGACTTTTCAAGAAGGCATCCGTCGTGCACCTGATAGAGGCTTCCGCTTAACGCAAGCTCAGACTGAAATTGCCCTTAAAAATGCTTTGCGTTACATTCCTAAAAAATTCCACCAAGAGTTGATCCCAGAATTTCTGGAAGAACTGAGAACTCGCGGTCGGATCTATGGCTATCGCTTCCGTCCAAAAGATCGGATCTACGGAAAACCAATCGATGAGTACAAAGGAAAATGCACTGCTGCTAAGGCTATGCAGGTTATGATTGACAACAACTTGAGCTTTGAAATTGCCCTTTATCCATATGAATTGGTCACTTACGGAGAAACAGGTTCTGTCTGTGCCAACTGGATGCAATACAACTTGATCAAGAAATACTTAGAAGTCATGACAGAAGACCAAACCTTGGTGGTTGAATCTGGTCACCCTCTCGGCCTCTTCAAGTCTAAACCAGAAGCTCCTCGCGTCATCATTACCAACGGTCTCTTGATCGGTGAGTATGACAACATGCGCGACTGGGAAATTGCTGAAGAGATGGGCGTTACCAACTACGGTCAGATGACGGCTGGTGGTTGGATGTACATCGGTCCTCAAGGGATCGTTCACGGTACCTTCAACACTCTCCTTAATGCTGGACGTCTTAAACTCGGTGTGCCTGATGATGGCGACTTAACTGGTAAACTCTTCATCTCGTCTGGTCTCGGTGGTATGAGTGGAGCTCAAGGGAAAGCAGCTGAAATTGCAAAAGCTGTTGCCATCGTTGCAGAAGTAGACCGCTCTCGAATCGAAACCCGTCACTCTCAAGGTTGGATTAGCCAAGTAACCGACAGTGCCGAAGAAGCTGTGAAATTGGCTCAAGCAGCCCTTGAAGCTGGTGAATCTACTTCTATTGCCTACCATGGAAATATCGTAGACTTGCTCGAATATGTCAATGAACACCAAGTTCACGTTCATCTCTTGTCTGACCAAACCTCTTGCCACAACGTCTATGATGGTGGCTATTGCCCAGTTGGCATCAGCTTTGAAGAGCGTACACGTTTGCTGGCAGAAGACAAAGAAACCTTCCGCCGTTTGGTTGATGAAACCTTGGCTCGTCACTTTGCAGTGATCAAAGCCTTGACGGCTAAAGGTACTTACTTCTTCGACTACGGTAATGCCTTCATGAAATCTGTTTACGACTCAGGCATCAAGGAAATTTCTAAGAATGGCTTGGATGACAAGGACGGCTTCATTTGGCCATCTTATGTAGAAGATATCATGGGACCTATGCTCTTTGACTATGGATACGGTCCATTCCGTTGGGTCTGCCTCAGCGGTAAACATGAAGACTTGATTGCAACTGACCACGCAGCTATGGAAGCGATCGATCCAACTCGTCGCTACCAAGACCGCGACAACTACAACTGGATTCGCGATGCTGAAAAGAACCAACTGGTGGTTGGTACACAAGCTCGTATTCTCTATCAAGATTGCATGGGCCGTGTCAATATTGCATTGAAATTCAATGAACTCATTCGCCAAGGCAAGATTGGACCTGTCATGATTGGACGTGACCACCATGACGTATCTGGTACGGATGCTCCATTCCGTGAAACATCAAACATCAAAGATGGATCAAACGTTACTTGTGACATGGCGGTTCAATGTTACGCTGGTAACGCTGCTCGCGGTATGAGTCTCGTTGCCCTCCACAACGGTGGTGGTACTGGTATCGGTAAAGCTATCAACGGTGGATTTGGGCTCGTCTTAGACGGTAGCCACCGGATCGATGAAATCATCAAGTCTGCCATTGCCTGGGACACTATGGGTGGGGTTGCTCGTCGGAACTGGGCACGGAATAACCATGCCATTGAAACAGCGATCGAGTACAACCGTCTCCATGCAGGAACAGACCATATCACCATTCCTTATCTGGCAGATGAAGATTTGGTCAAAGAAGCCGTTCAAAAATTGTTTTAACATCAAAAAATAAAAACTGAGAAAGGGGAGGAAAATACAAAGACTCCTCCTCCCCAACTTCTCCTATAAAAAGAGGTAATCATATGGCAAAAATTGTTGAGTGTATTCCAAACTTCTCTGAAGGACGCAATCAGGCTGTGATCGACGGATTAGCAGCTACAGCAAAAAGTATTCCAGGTGTCACTTTACTAGACTACTCGTCTGATGCCAGCCACAACCGTAGCGTCTTTACACTCGTTGGGGATGAAGAAAGCATTCAAGAAGTGGCTTTCCAATTGGTGAAATACGCTTCTGAAAACATCGATATGACCAAGCACGAAGGCGAACACCCTCGTATGGGAGCAACAGACGTTTGTCCATTCGTTCCGGTTAAAGATATCACTACAGCTGAATGCGTTGAGATTGCTAACAAAGTGGCTGAACGCATCAATCGTGAATTAGGTATTCCAATCTTCCTTTACGAAGATGCTGCAACTCGTCCAGAACGGAAAAACTTGGCCAAAGTGCGTAAAGGACAATTTGAAGGAATGCCAGAAAAATTGTTGGAAGAAGACTGGAAGCCAGACTACGGTGAACGCAAGATTCACCCAACTGCAGGGGTTACAGCTGTCGGTGTCCGTATGCCACTCGTTGCTTTCAATATCAACCTTGACACAGACGACCTAGAGATTGCCAATAAGATTTCTAAAATCATTCGTGGATCAAGCGGTGGATACAAATACTGTAAAGCGATCGGTGTCATGCTAGAAGATCGCAACATCGCCCAAGTCTCCATCAACATGGTCAACTTGGAACAATTCCCATTGTATCGTGTCGTGGAAACCGTTCGTTTCGAAGCGCAACGCTATGGTGTTCGCATCATCGGAACAGAACTCATTGGACTGGCTCCTGCTAAGGCTTTGATCGACTCTGCTGAATACTACTTGCAATTAGAAGACTTTGACTACAGCAAACAAGTCTTGGAAAATCACTTGTTGGGTTAGAAAGGGAGTTCTATGAAACTAGTTGACTTAAGTATTACGGAGTTTGCCAAGGTCCTTGGTTCAGATGCTCCAGCTCCAGGTGGTGGTTCTGCAGCTGCTCTATCTGCTGCGAATGGGATTTCCCTTACAAAAATGGTCTGTGAACTGACCATTGGAAAGAAAAAATACGCAGAATTTGAAGACCACATCAAAGGGGTTCATGAAAAAAGCGCTCAACTCCAAGACCAATTACTAGAAGCCATCGATAAAGATACAGAAGCTTTCAACGTCGTATCAGCTGTCTTTGATCTTCCAAAAGAAACGGAAGAAGAGAAAGCCGCTCGTCGTGAAGCCATGCAAAAAGCTTTGAAACATGCGACAGTATCTCCTTTCTCTATGATGGAGCTCATCGTTGAAGCTCTTGAAACCACCAAAGAAGCTGTTGGCAAGTCCAACACCAATGCAGCTAGTGACCTAGGGGTAGCTGCTCTGAATCTTAAAGCTGGCCTTCAAGGTGCTTGGCTCAATGTCTTGATCAACATTTCAGGAATCAAGGACCAAGACTTCGTCCAAGAATACCACGGCAAGGGACTCAAACTTCTCCAAACCGGTTCTGATCTTGCAGATAATATTTACCAAACCATTTTAGAAAGTCTATCTTAAACCTAGCAAATAAAAATAAAGAAAGAAGGGATTCTATGGTTTTATCGGATATTGAAATTGCCAATTCTGTCCAAATGAAGCCCATCACCGATATCGCTGCTGAACTTGGATTGACCGAAGACGATATTTCGCTCTACGGAAAATACAAGGCAAAAATTGATAGCAACCAACTGGAACAACTCAAGGATAAGGAAGATGGAAAGCTGATCCTCGTGACAGCCATCTCTCCAACACCTGCTGGAGAAGGAAAGACAACCACCTCTGTTGGCTTGGTCGATGCTCTTTCAGCTATTGGTGAAAAAGCCGTCATTGCCCTGCGCGAACCGTCTCTTGGCCCTGTCTTTGGGATCAAGGGTGGAGCTGCCGGTGGCGGGTACGCCCAAGTGGTTCCAATGGAAGATATCAACCTTCACTTTACCGGAGACTTCCATGCCATTGGGATTGCCAACAACCTCCTTGCAGCCTTGATTGACAACCATATCCATCACGGCAATGAGTTGGGCATCGATTCTCGTCGCATTACCTGGAAACGGGTGGTCGATATGAACGACCGTCAGCTCCGTCATATTGTCGATGGCCTTCAAGGAAAAACAAACGGAGTTCCTCGTGAAGATGGCTTTGACATCACCGTGGCTTCTGAAATCATGGCCATTCTCTGTCTCTCAGAAAATATCCTTGATCTCAAAGAACGTCTTGATCGCATCATTATTGGGTACAACTACCAAGGCCAACCGGTCACAGCTAAAGACCTCAAGGCTGGAGGTGCTATGGCAGCCGTCCTCAAAGATGCCATCCATCCAAACTTGGTACAAACCTTAGAACATACTCCTGCTATCATCCACGGCGGACCTTTTGCCAATATTGCTCATGGCTGTAACAGTGTGCTGGCTACTAAACTAGCCCTCAAATATGCTGATTATGTCGTGACAGAAGCTGGTTTTGGAGCAGACCTCGGTGCTGAAAAATTCATCGATATCAAGTGCCGCATGGCCGGGCTCAAACCTGCTGCCGTTGTCCTCGTCGCAACCATCCGTGCCCTCAAGATGCATGGTGGGGTTGCCAAAGCAGACTTGGCTACTGAAAATGTCCAAGCCGTTATCGATGGTCTACCAAACCTAGACAAACACTTGGCCAACATCCAAGAAGTCTATGGACTACCTGTGGTCGTTGCCATTAACAAATTCCCACTGGATACAGAAGCCGAACTAGAAGCTGTCTATGAATCTTGTAAGAAACGCCATGTAGATGTGGTCATTTCAGATGTCTGGGCACATGGTGGAGCTGGTGGTCGTGACTTGGCTGAAAAAGTCATTCAACTGGCTCAAGAAGAAAACCACTTCTCTTATGTCTATGACGAAGAAGACAGCATTGAAACGAAATTGACCAAGATCGTCACAAAAGTCTATGGTGGTAAAGGCATCAGCTTAACACCAGCAGCCAAACGCGAACTGAAAGAATTGGAAGCTCTTGGCTTCTCAAACTACCCAATCTGTATGGCCAAAACCCAATACTCCTTCTCAGATGATGCGAAGAAGATGGGAGCACCTAAAGACTTCACTGTTAAAATCAGTAATCTCAAGGTAGCTGCCGGAGCTGGCTTTATCGTAGCTCTCACCGGTACCATTATGACCATGCCTGGCCTACCTAAAGTTCCTGCCAGTGAAAAGATTGATATCGATGCCCACGGCAATATCACTGGTCTCTTTTAAGAAAGAAGGCGTCCTATGGTGACTCTCCTTCATCTTACCCCCGCAGATTATCAAATTTCTACTTGGTCCGGTGGCCAAACCACCCAACTCTTTCTCTCCCCAGAGGGAGGAAGCTATCCAGATCGGACATTTGACTTCCGCCTCTCTACTGCAACAGTAGAGGTTGAAAAAAGTAACTTTACCGATCTCACGGGCTACTACCGAATCTTGATGCCCTTAAATGCCTCCATTCGACTCAACCATCAACAGAAAGAAGTGGTTTTGAACCCCTTTCAAAGCTACTTCTTTGATGGGGGAGATCCTGTATCTAGCCAAGGGACTTGTCAAGACTTTAATTTGATTTACAAACCTTCTTATCAGGGGCATATGAGTGCTATATCCCCAAAAGAGAGTGTCAAAAGTCAGAGTCGCTATCAATTGATCTATGCTCTCTGTCCACTAACACTCAAATGGGGAACCAATCATTCCCAAACTCTCCAAACTCACGAGCTCCTGGTGATCGAACAAGCATCTCCTTTTCAAGAGATGACAATCACGTTTTTACCCCATCAGTCTGGGGAGCAACCGATTGCTATCTGGACTGGACTACAATAATGTTCACAAAGGAGAAACATTATGAACGGAGCACATAAACAGTCGATTGAGGAACAAGAAAAAGCGAAATTCAGCTTTAGTGGTGCCACTCTATACGGTATCAACGCCGTAATCGGATCTGGTATCTTCCTCCTCCCTCAAAAAATATATTCTGGCCTTGGACCAGCTTCTCTAGCTGTCATGTTCGGAGTAGCCATTCTCGTCATGCTACTATCAGCCTGTCTGGCTGAAACGGCTGGCTACTTCGATAAAAACGGTGGAGCTATGCAATACTCAAAAGCCGCTTTTGGAGATTTCGTTGGCTTTAACGTTGGGATTCTCGGTTGGGCCGTTACTGTTATCGCCTGGGCTGCCATGTTAGCCGGCTTTGCTAAGATCTTCATCATTACCTTCCCAGCATTTGAAGGCTACAACCTTCCGATCAGTGTCGGTATGCTGATTCTCTTGAGTCTGATGAACATCGCCGGTCTGAAAACCTCTAAGATGTTCACTCTGACAGCTACTGTTGCAAAATTAATCCCCATTGTCCTCTTCTCACTCTTTGCCATCTTCTTCATTTCCGGTGGGGTGAGCAAGGGCAACTTCACACCTTTCCTTCAATTGGAAAGTGGAACAAGTCTCTTCAGTTCTATTTCTAGTACAGCCGTCTACATCTTCTACGGTTTCATCGGATTTGAAACCATGTCTATCGTTGCAGGGGAAATGCGCAACCCTGAAAAGAACGTTCCCCGCGCTATCCTAGGTTCTATCAGTATTGTATCTGTTCTCTACATGTTGATCATCGCAGGAACAATCGCCATGCTTGGTGGTCGCATTATGCAAACTGGTGCACCAGTACAAGACGCATTTGTCGAAATGATTGGCCCTATCGGAGCTCCCCTTGTTTCTTACGGAGCCCTCATTTCAATCGCCGGTCTAAACATTGGTGAATCCATCATGGTTCCTCGTTTTGGTGCCGCCCTAGCAGATGAAAAACTCTTGCCAGCAGATCTTGGAAAAACAAACTCTAAGAATGCTCCAGTCATTGCCATTATCATTTCCGGTGCCTTTGCGTTCTTACTCTTGTTATCTGGATCTTTCGAATCATTAGCAACTTTCAGTGTTGTCTTCCGTTTCTTCCAATACATTCCAACAGCTTTGGCAGCCATCAAACTCAGAAAAATGTACCCAGACAAAAAGGTTACCTTCCGAGTACCATTTGGTCCCGTTATCCCAGTTCTAGCCGTTGTGATCAGTATCTTGATGATTGCAGGGGACAACCTAATGAACTTTGTTTGGGGTGCCATCGGTCTAGTGATCGCAAGTGGACTCTACTTTGTTTTCCACGGCGATAAACTACATAAATCTAAAGCCCTTCCTCACTAATTTTCTTTACACACTAGATGGGAACAGAGACGGGAGCGAAGCTCGGTTTTGCTCCCTAACCCATCTAGGACTCCACGAATGTCAAACCTGAGCCCTTTTCTCTATGACTCTTTTCAATTTTTTAGATCAATAGACAATGGGCCCATGTTTGGTATTCAAACCGAAGTAAACACATCTACTTCCCCAGAACAACTATTCATAATCGGAGGTTTTATATGACTCAATTGATTCATTTAGATGGCAATAGCTTAACACTCGAAGAAGTCATCGCTGTAGCTCGGCACGGTGCCCAATGTGAGCTTGATGAACAAGCCAAAGAAGCCGTTATCGCATCCCGTAAAATCGTTGATGACATTGTCCGCGAAAAACGAGTCGTCTACGGTGTGACCACTGGTTTTGGTTCCCTCTGTAATGTCAGCATCTCTCCAGAAGATACTGTTCAGCTGCAAGAAAACCTGATCCGGACTCACTCATCTGGCTTCGGTGATCCACTTCCTGAAGATGCCGTTCGTGCCATCATGCTGATCCGTATTAACTCACTATTGAAAGGTTATTCTGGCATTCGTCTGTCAACTGTTGAAAAACTGTTAGAATTGCTCAACAAAGGAGTCACTCCTTATATCCCTGAAAAAGGCTCTCTCGGAGCTTCTGGAGACTTAGCACCACTTGCTCATATGGTTTTACCAATGTTGGGTCTTGGACGCGCCTACTACAAAGGAGAACTTCTCAGTGGTCAAGAAGCCTTAGATCGTGCTGGAATTGAAAAGATCCAATTAGCTGCCAAAGAAGGGCTTGCCTTGATCAATGGTACGACTGTTCTAACCGGTATCGGTGCTCTTGCGACATATGATGGTATCCAATTGCTCAAACTATCTGACATTGCCGGTGCTCTCTCAATGGAAGTCCACAATGGAATTACCAGTCCATTCGAAGAAGATCTTCATACCATCCGTCCTCAAAGTGGACAACTGGCAACTGCTCACAATATCCGTAACCTCCTTGAAGGAAGCAAGAACACAACAGTTGCGACTCAACAACGGGTCCAAGATCCTTATACACTCCGCTGTATTCCTCAAATTCATGGAGCTAGCAAGGATTCTATTGCTTACGTAAAAGAAAAAGTTGAAATCGAAATCAACTCTGTCACAGATAACCCAATCATTACCAAAGAAGGACACGTCATCTCAGGAGGTAACTTCCACGGTGAACCAATGGCGCAACCATTTGACTTCTTAGGCATTGCCCTTTCTGAAATTGGGAACGTATCTGAACGTCGGGTGGAACGCTTGGTCAACAGCCAACTCAGTAAATTACCATCCTTCTTGGTCAAACACCCTGGACTCAACTCAGGCTTCATGATTACCCAGTATGCTTGTGCATCCCTTGCATCGGAAAATAAAATTTTGGCTCACCCTGCTAGTGTCGATTCTATTCCATCTTGTGAAAACCAAGAAGATTTCGTCAGCATGGGAACGACTGCCGCTCGTAAAGCAGCAGAAATTCTTAAAAACTCCCGTCGCATCGTTGCTACTGAAATCATGGCAGCTTGCCAAGCCTTGGATCTCAAACCAGAAAATCATGAACTTGGTAAAGGGACAAAACCAGCTTATGAGCTGATTCGTCAAAAACTGAACTTCATTGAATTTGACAAAGATATCGAAATCTTTGAAGAACTCAATAAAGCATCTGCTGTTGTCGAAAGCGAAGAATTCTTAGCAACCATCGAAAAAGCAGTTGACTTACGGATTCAATACTGATACAGTAAGGATAAAGCAAAAACAGAGGCTGGCGATCTTCTCAGCCTCTGCCTGCTTTCAGAAAAATAAGGGAGGCGACAAGCTTGCTCACAAACTACTATCCAATGACCTACAGCTACTACCAAGGTAGCATCGAGGACAATCCCTACACGGCCAAATGGGGAATGGTCACCAAATTTTTAGACCTAAACGACGAGACCCTCACTCCATTTGAGGGTATGACCTTTGGGATCATCGGCTTTAAGAGCGACAAAGGAGTCTATATCAATAATGGGCGTGTAGGAGCAGTCGAGGGTCCTACAGCCATCCGTTCTCAAATCGCTAAACTTCCATGGCACTGGGGAACCAATGTCACAGTGTATGATGTGGGAAATATTGACGGGCCCAACCATTCACTAGAAGAACTCCAAGAAAGTCTCTCACAAGCGATCCAGCGCATGTACCAATTAGGGATCCAACCTATTGTCCTAGGAGGCGGTCACGGAACTGCTTACGGCCACTATCTAGGGATTCAATCCAGTTTGAAAAAAGATGAACAACTGGCTGTGATCAATCTGGATGCCCACTTTGATTTGCGGCCTTACGACCAAACCGGGCCCAACTCTGGAACAGGTTTTCGTCAAATGGCTGATCATGCGAAAGACAAGGGTCAGGACTTCCCTTACCTCATCCTGGGGATCCAAGAGCACAATAATAACCTCTTCCTCTTTAATTACGTTGCTAAAACACCAAGCATTGATTTCTTAACTGGGCAAGACCTCTTCCAGATGAGCCACCAAGCCATTCTGGATCGAATCGATCAATTTTTAGAAAACCAAACCGCGATCTATCTGTCTATTGATATGGATTGCTTTGCGGTCGGCTCTGCTCCTGGTGTTAGTGCCATCCAATCACTTGGTGTCGATCCTAAACTAGCCCTCCTGCTTCTCCAACACATTGCTGCCAGTGGTAAACTAATCGGATTTGATGTCGTGGAAGTTTCTCCTCCTCATGACATTGACAACCATACTTCAAACCTTGCTGCGACCTTTATCTTTTACTTGACACAAATATTGGCGCAACAAAAACTGAACTAAGAAGATTTCTACACACATAAAAAGCATAGAAACACCCATTACTAGGGTATTTCTATGCTTTTTCTTCGTTTTCAGACACAATGATCTTTGTCTGAAAGGAGGCATGGCCTCTTATCCTTCACTTATGATTTAGATAAGAGACACTACAGGTCTTTTAATTTCTTAAGAAACTGACGATCTCTGTAGGGATTCAAGTGTTGCTCTGCCACCTTCTTGTAGTAATTCTTATCTTCTTTCAAGAAGGTGCTCAGGGCAGGAGCGAGCTCTTCTCCCTTCTCCTTTTGATTAGATAAGAAAGCCAATAGATAATGAACCATCCCCTTATCCCGCGAATTGGCAGATGGATTCATCGTCCTTTCTTTTCGAGCCAGATAATCCGCAACCTTCTCCTGATCCCCTTGCTGACAAGCAATCAAAGATTGGTAAAATTCGAGCAATTCTTCCTTCCAAGGGAAACGAACACTGGACAAAATCTTCTGAGCTCTGTCAAAACAGAGGCGAGCTTGAATCAAATCTCCCTTCCAATAATAGGCGATCCCAAGATCAATATCAAAGACGACGCGGACGGAATCAACAGCTTGATCTCCCACCAAACGCAGAACCTCTTCTAAGTGGGTGACCGCTACTTGGAAATGCCCTCTCACTTGCTCGATTTCAGCGAGGTAGGCCAAAGAAGCTGCAATTTGAATGGCATACTTGGTCTGCATGCTATTGGTCAAACTAAAGCAATCAATAGAGCGATACAGATGCCGGGTTGCCTGCTCCTCATCCCCAACCATCAGGTGATACAAGCCCTTCAAACGCAACTGGATCGCGATGACCTCATGATTATTAGCTTGGATGGCATCTTCTAAAGCTAAATCTGTATAATAGGCCATCTCAGAGATATTTTCCGTTTGAATGCAATAATAAATGATTTGCCGATAACCCTCTAAGAGGAAGTCGGATTGCTTGAGTTCCCGCGCATAGGAGATGACTTTTTGGATATCATGAATCCCCTTTTGATACTCCCCACTTCGAATAAAATAGCGACCTTCTAGGTACAAGTAACGCAGTTGTAAATGCTTGTATTCTCTATCTCTTTGGTGCCTTGAAAAGAGGTTATCTAATTCTTGGCGAATGCGGGATAGCTCTCCAAAAATGTCCAAATGGCTATTTGTACCATCTGATAGGAACCCCTCATCTACCTTGGAATAAATCGGAAACAGCTCATGCTCCAGCTGAAGGATTTCTTCTAAATAGGTCAACTCAAAAGATATGGAACGCAAAAGATTTTGGGATTGTTTGTATTGGTAGGCAATTTCCTTATAAAGAAGAAGGTCCGTCGAATCTTCTAAAGTTTCTTCCAATTTTTGCGCAATTTGTTGGTGGAAGAGCCGCCGTCTAGCTGGCGAAAGAAGATGGTAAAAGTACATGGCTACCAATTGCTTGCAGAATTGAACCATGAGAGCCTCTCCTTCTTCTACGATTGAGACGATCGCTCTTTCAGATAAAGGCTCGATTAATTCTGTCAAAACAGGAAGCTCTGTAGCCGTCAATTCTGCTAAGATAGACAGAGAAATTGGCTTATGAAAACAAGATAGGTAGTGTAGAAGAGCCTCTTCCTCACTGCTCATATCCCCAAGCTCCTGAGAAAGATAGGCTTGAATGATATCAGGCAAGGGTTCTAAATTTTCATTTTCTTTCCACTCTTCGATATAGCTGGACAGAAAGAACGGACTGCCTTCACTCCATTCGACCATCTGCTCCATCACTGCAGGCTCTATTGCTCCCAGTTCCCCTTTCAAGAGAGCACGACTTTCACTTGGGGCAAAATTGGTCAACTCTAGTTGAGACAGCCTTTTCTCTACCTTCAAGCTCCCCAAGAAGTTGACGAAGGAAGCTGGCAGAGGCTCTTCCGCTGTGAAAATTAGTTGCCATTTCTCCTGACTTCTTCTCTCCTCTAGTTGTTTCACTTTTTCTAGAGACACTGCATCGAACCACTGGGCGTTTTCAAGCAGGATCAGGAGCGGTTTTTCTTTGCTAAGGCCTTGAAGCTGATTCCATACAGAAATGAGATCATCCTCCTCTTCCAGAAGGGAAATCCCCATCTCATCCCCCAGTTTCTCTAGCGCTTGTCTGAGATCATTCCAGCTGCTTCCTTCGTATCGTTGACTAGTAGCTTTTCCTTCCACCTTGATAAAGTTAAAACTGCGATTGGACATCAAGACCAACTGCCGCAAGAGACGTTTCTTACCTGTTCCAGATTGCCCCATCACGAGAAAAGGACCTACCGCTTCACCTGTCTCGACTAAGGAAAGGTATTCCTCGAGTTGCGAGAGTTCTTGTTTCCGACCAAAGAAAGAAAGTTCACGAATATTCAAGCGATTGGTCAGTTTATGAGTTCGTTTGGCTTCCAAAACGGAGTGATAAAGTTCCTCAATCGCTCGACTGGGACGCACACTGAGCTCGCGATCCAATAAATCGACTAGCTTATAATAGGTCTCGAAAAATTTTCCTAGCTGATGATGGAAGCTATAATACTCCATCAAGAGCTGGTAGTTTTTCTCTTCAAATTCATCCAGCTCTACCAAATGATGGAGCAAGAGTTCTATACTAGGATCTGCAAAACCGACCTGCTCAATTTTTTGATAGCAACTTTCGACATAGAGCTTCCTATAAGCATCTCGTTTGCGAGAAGCCCACTGATCAAAGTCTTCATCATCCTTGACATAGAAGCCCTCTAGAAAGTCTCCCTGATAGAGATCCAAGGCACTTAGTGGATCTCTTTCAAAGAGCTGAACATCCAGCGAAAGATTCAAGTCAGGATTAAGGGCCAAACTGCTCCGACTTGGCGAGACAATGATATCTCCTTCAAAGATTTTATTGGCTTGGTAAACCGTATTTCGTAAGTTTTTGCGAGCTACTTGGTTTTCCTTATCTCCCCAAAGGATACCGGCTATTTCATCACGGTTGACTTGGCCCATGACCGCTAAATAATAAAGCAAGGCCTCCATCTTCGAAAAAGAAAACCGAATAGTTTTCTGATTGAAAACAACCTTAGGGGGTCCAAATAACTTTAACGTGAGATCTTTCTTCATTGCAAGCGCCTCCAAAAACTTCATATTAATACTATAAAAAAAAAGTTGGCTTTTAGCAAGTAATTTATCCAAATAAAAAGAGACTGAGAACGATTCTTTCTCAATCTCTACACTTCCTACTAAAAGTGTTGATTAATTCACTTCAAAATTCGGTTGATGAGCAAATAACGCCTTTGTTGCTTGGTAGACATGGTAAGCGACATCTTCATTGTTCATGGTGTAAAGATGGACACCTGCCACATCTTGAGTAACCAAATCAACGATTTGATCGACTGCATAAGCCAAGCCAGCTGCGCGAAGAGACTTTGGATCATGCTCATACTTGTCTAAAATCGCTTTAAACTTCCGTGGGATATGAACATTTTCACAAGTCTTAAGGAGACGAAGGGCCTGATTGCGATTGAGAATCGGCATCACTCCTGCATGAATAGGAACATTGATCCCAGCTAAAGTACACTTATCTTGAAAATCATAGAAACGCTCATTGTCAAAGAAAAGTTGAGTGACCAAACTAGAGCACCCTGCATCTACCTTCTTTTTAAGATTTTGAATATCTGAAATTTGGTTTGGAGAATCTGGGTGTCCCTCAGGATAGCAAGCACCAATCACCTCAAAATGAGGAGCTTCTGTTTTAATAAATTCAATCAGATCTGTTGCATAACGAAAGTCTTTTAAAGGTTCCACACCGGGGATAATATCCCCACGCAGAGCCAAAATCCGATGAACCCCTACTTCATCTAACTCATGAAGAGTATCGGCCACTTTTTCCTTGCTCAAATAAACGGCTGGCAAGTGAGCAATCGTCGGAATAGACAATTCATTTTGAATGTAATTGGCTAAAGCAACCGTCGTCTCTTTGATATTGTATTTATTATTGCTAGCGGTCACACTAATAAAGTGAGGAGCTAGCTCCTGCATATTTGCCAAAGCACGTAAGAGTTTGGCATTGCCTACTTCAGGATTTGGAGGAAAAACTTCAAATGACAGAGACGGTGTGTGTTGTGACATATTCTATCCTTTTCTTTTGTTTTTTTGATCAAGAACTCTGAGCCACTATTTCTAGGATAAGGGAACGATTCGAAAACCCTCTACACGATGATAGAAGGTCCTCGAAACATTTCTTACAAGTGTTCACGCGCTTCTTTAGCAGCATTAACGAGCTTGATCAAGCTTTCTTTTGTTTCTTTAATTCCGCGAGTCTTCAAACCACAGTCAGGGTTGATCCAAACTTTGCCACTTGGTACTTTGGCCAAGATCGCTTCGATAGTGTGATCAATTTCACCGTCTTGTGGGACACGTGGTGAGTGGATATCGTAAACCCCAGGTCCAACTTCTGTTTGGAAGTTTTTGGCTTTCAACTCATCCAAGATTTCAAGGTTTGAACGGCTAGCTTCAAATGAGATGACGTCTGCATCCAAGTTGTCGATCGCTGGGATGATATCTGTAAATTCTGAGTAACACATGTGAGTGTGGATTTGTGTGTCTGGTGCAACAGTTGAGTGTACCAAACGGAAGGCTGGAATCGCCCAGTCAAGGTAGTCTTCGTACCAGTCGCTACGACGGAGTGGCAATTTTTCACGAAGAGCAGCCTCGTCGATTTGGATGATCTTCACGCCTGCAGCTTCAAGGTCAAGAACTTCATCCTTGATGGCAAGAGCGATTTGAAGAGTAGAATCCTTGATAGAGATATCTTCACGTGGGAATGACCAGTTAAGGATGGTAACAGGTCCAGTCAACATCCCTTTAACAGGTTTGTCCGTACGACTTTGTGCGTAGCTAGACCATTTCACAGTGATTGGGTTAAGACGAGTCACATCACCCCAGATGATTGGTGGTTTCACCCCACGCATACCGTATGATTGTACCCAACCATTCTTAGAGAAGAGGTAACCAGACAAGTTTTGACCGAAGTACTCAACCATGTCGTTCCGCTCGAATTCACCGTGTACAAGCACGTCAAATCCAACTTCTTCTTGCCATTTGATCCATTCGTCGATCGTTTCAGCAAGGAAGGCATCATATTCTTCTTGAGTCAATTCACCCTTACGGAAGGCCAAACGTTTGGCACGTACTTCCTTGGTTTGAGGGAATGAACCAATGGTAGTTGTTGGAAGTGCTGGAAGCTTGAAGGCTTCTTTTTGGATTTCTTCCCGTTCTGCAAAGGCTGGCAAACGAGTGTAGTCTGCTTCTGTCAAAGCTGCGATGCGAGCATGAAGTTCAGCATTTGCTCCGACACGTTCAGTTGCAAAGAGTTCTTTGTTGGCAGCAAGAGCTTCTGCCCCTTGACCATTGCGGATGGCATCCAAGTCACGCAATTCACCCAATTTTTCAACCGCAAAGGCGAAATGGTTCAAAATAGCTGGTTCAAAATCTTCGTTAGCTGTTGTAAATGGCACATGAAGAAGAGAGCAAGAAGTCGTCAAGACAACCTTTTCAGCTGGAACTTGATCCAAGATTTCCAAGCTCTTTTCATAGTTGTTGCGCCAGATGTTTTTCCCATTCACAATACCAGCATAAAGGGTCTTATCAGCTGGGAAGCCACCTTTCACCAATTCAAGCGTTTTCTTCCCTTCAACAAAGTCAAGACCGATACCATCTACTGGCAAGTTTACAAGGTCATTGTAGACATCACGAACATCACCAAAGTAAGTTTGGATCAAGACTTCAAGGCCTTTCTTGTCAGCCAAGAGTTTGTTGTAGAGGTTCAAGAAGAGAGCTTTTTCTTCAGCTGACAAATCTTTGACAAGAGCTGGCTCATCGAGTTGAATACGAGTCGCACCAAGCTCGGCCAATTTGGCAAAGACTTCTTGGTAAGCAGCAACCAAGCTGTCGACGAAGTCCTCAGCTTTCACACCATCTTCAAAGTCAGATAATTGAAGGAAAGTGAATGGTCCAACGACTACTGGACGAGTGTTGATCCCCAATTCTTTGGCTTCTTGGTACTCATCAAAAATCTTGTGACCAGCCAATTTCACTTCTGTTGTTTTTTCAAATTTAGGAACGATGTAATGGTAGTTGGTGTTGAACCATTTTTTCATTGGAAGGGCACGCACATCCCCTTTTTCACCTTGGTAACCACGCGCCAAAGCGAAGTATTGTTCAAGGTCTGTCAAATCCAAGTTTTGAACAGATGCAGGCACGACGTTGAAAAGGAAGGCTGCATCAAGGAAATTGTCGTAGTGTGAGAAGTCATTTGAAGGAATCTCTGAGATGCCTTGTTCTTTAACAATGTTCCAGTGTTTAGCACGCAAGTCTTTAGCAGCTGCCAAGAGCTCGTCTGCTGAGATTTCTTTTCTAAAGTATTTTTCAGTTGTAAATTTTAATTCACGGAATTCACCCAAACGTGGGAAACCGATAATTGTAGTTGACATGTTGTGTCCTCCAAAAATTCTAATTGACACTATCATATCAGAAGATAGCCGTCTTGTATAATTGCTTTTACACGAATTTTGATATAGTCAAAAACTATAACACGGATTTAATGGGCCTTGAGACCAGAAATTAAAAGTAAAAACTAGGACTTCTTATAAATATTTCCTATAACCCAAGGGTCCCCAAACCATTTTTGAACGGATTTTGAGCGGATTCTGCTAGAAGAACAGCCCCAAAAAAGCAAAACAGGCCTTCTCTATCGAGAAAGACCTGTGCAAGCATAAACAAACTGCTTCTGTTTACAAATCTAATAAATTCTATAAAAATGTATTCGTTGGAATGATTCTATCATCTACTGAAACTTTCCGCCGTGAGAAAAGTGCTAGAAACTATAGTGTTTCTAGCACTCGGGAGTTTTGAGAGTAAAACAGTTTGGGAAACTGTTTTAGCCTGAGCCCAGAAATTAAAGAGCGAAGGGGCTCAATACGAATTGAACACGGGCTGCGGATTGTGTCAAAAAGATAAGTTCTCCTAGAATCTAAAGATTCTTCGTCAAACTTCCTATTTTGCCTTTATCCGCAGTCGCCCTTTGTATCTTGATTTAGTCTTGGAACTTCGTAGAAGTTCGCTGACGTCCGTAACTCACCTAAGGAAAGTTTTTTAGATGACATCGTTCCCAATCTGACAGGCCTTCTCTACTGAGAAAGACCTGCTTCTACGAGGAAGTAATTTCCCCTATTTTTTCATTTGCCTCATTAGGCTAATTTAACACAGAAGGCATCCCAAGGGGCCAACTTGCCTGATTCGAGGACTTGTTCTACCTTGGTATTGGCGATGAGAACCTCTTCAACCCCATTAACGAGCGGTAAGTCTTGCTCTTGACTGGAGAGATTGACAACCACCAGATAGGCTTGCTCTCCTTCTACCCGCTTGTAGGCAAAAACCTTGTCTGCTGCGTCCACCAATTCATAATCGGCAGTCACAAGCCAAGGGTGATCTTTTCTCAAAGCAATGAGGGCTTGGTAGGTATAGAAAATAGAGTCTGGATCTGCTAGAGCAGCCTCTACATTGATCTCTTTGTAGTTTGGGTTGACCGCAAGCCATGGTTGACCTGTCGTAAAGCCAGCTTCTGCTTCATCATTCCACTGCATCGGTGTCCGTGCATTGTCCCGACCAATATGGCGGATTTGATCCATGATCACTTCGAGCGGAACCTCTTTTTCTAAGGCTTCACGAGCATAGTTGATCGACTCAATATCTTCTACGTCCTCAAGGGTCTTAAATGGATAATTGGTCATCCCGATTTCTTCGCCTTGATAGATATAAGGGGTTCCCTTCATCAAGTGAAGCAGAATCGCTAAAGCCTTGGCAGATTTGACACGATAGTCCCCATCATCCCCCCAAGTTGACACAATCCGTGGCAAATCGTGGTTGTTCCAAAAGAGGGAATTCCAGCCTTCCTCTTCTCCTAATTCCGTCTGCCACTTGGTGAAAATTTCCTTCAATTTAGGCACATCCAATTCCTTCGCATAGTGCCACTTTGGTTGACCCGGTTGGTATTGAAGACCAATGTGTTCAAATTGGAAGACCATAGACAATTCTTGATTTTTCGGATTGGAGTATTGCTTGGCAATCTCTGGAGTTGCTCCCCAAGTTTCTCCTACTGTGAGCAGATCCTTATCGCCAAAGGTCGCTTGATTCATTTCCTTCAAGTAAGGATGGAGCATGGGACCGTTGCTGATGATTTCCTGATCTGGGATCTTACCGATCATATCGATGACATCCATACGGAAGCCACCAATTCCCTTGTCAATCCAGAAATTCATCATGTCATAGATCTGATGACGAAGCTCCTCATTTTCCCAGTTAAGGTCCGGTTGCTTCTTACTAAAGTTATGCAGGTAGTATTGGCCTGAAGCTTCATCGAACTCCCAAGCAGAGCCACTAAAAGCAGAAATAATGCCATTGGGTTCATCGCGCCAAATATAGAAATCCCGCTTTGGACTGTCTGGATGTTCACGCGCCTCGATAAACCAAGCATGCTCATCAGAGGTATGGTTGACCACCAAGTCCATGATAATTTTGATCTTGCGTTTCTGACCTTCTGCGATCAATTCTTCCATATCTTCCATGGTACCAAAGATGGAGGCAATATCTTCGTAATCCGAGATGTCATAGCCGTTATCATCCATGGGACTCTTGTAGACTGGTGAGAGCCAGATGGCTGTAATCCCTAGCTTTTCCAGATAGTCTAGCTTGCTCGTGATCCCCTTGAGATCCCCGATGCCATCGCCATTACTATCCTTGAAACTTTTTGGATAAACTTGGTAAATTACGGCGTTATGCCACCATTTTTGTTCCATTTTTTCTTCTCCTTTATGATTGTGAAATCACTTTCATCATACAAAAATAGGGGTGAAATTGCAAGAGTTTACAAGTCTTCTCCCTCTTCACTGGAATAAATCACCTCAAAGAGACGTTGGCGCAAGCCTTCCTCCAAAGGGGTGATGACCTTCATCAACTGTTTCCAATCCTTGGCTCTTGAACAAGCCGCAAATAATTCGTTTTTCCTATCGTAGGCCAGGTTGGCAGATTTCAAGAGCTCAAACATCCGATCTTCTTTGGCAATAGGACGCGATTGCAGCTCACCCATCGCAATTTCTTGACTTTGATTGTCCACTATGATAGGGGCTGTCTCAAAGGTATGGAGCAAGAAACGGTGCTGTCTCTTTTCAGGAAGCAGCGTTAGATCACCTGTTAAATCCAGCCTAATCTTTCTTTCATCCCAATCGACTGTTAGGCGGGTTTCAACCTTGCTAGCTCCTTCTCCTTCGACGAGTACGAAAGAACGATTGTCACCTGGGAAGAGATGCCAGTCCAGCATTTCTGGAAGGTCCACTCCTGTCCGTGGTTGTGCATCCATAGGGATGATGGCTCCCGCACGTGCAAAGACTGGAATATCCTGGCTGGTCCTAAAGACCGTGAGCTTGCCTCTTCCTTCATACTTCCAGTCATGGAAGAAATCATACCAAACGCCGTCTGGGAACCAAACACTCACAGAAGCACTATGAAAGACAGGATCCAGCGCTTCGGTAATTGGCGCCACCATGAGTTCACTGCCAAAGAAATATTGATTCTTCGCTTCATAAGCCTCTTCTTCGTTTGGGTAGTGGTAATAGAGAGGTTGAACCAAAGGCAGGCCTTCTTCGTGCGTCGCCACATTCATGGTGTAAAGATAAGGCAGTAAGCTATGGCGCAGGCGCAAATACTGCTTCATCAAGCGACAGGTCTCAGACGAGTAAAACCACGGTTCCTTGCTGTTAAAGGCATTACAAGAACTATGAAGACGATTGATCGGGCTAAAAACCCCAAACTGCAACCAACGAAGAGCCAAGTCTTCATCATAGTAGCCCCGCATATGGCCACCGATATCATGACTCCACCAGGTGTAGCCGATATTGGAAGCTGTGCTGGTAAAGTATGGTTGAAAGGCTAGGGATTCCCAAGTCACAATAGTGTCCCCTGAAAAACCAATCGGATACCGATGGCTACCAGGACCCCCATAACGCGATAAGATGAGACCAGCTTGGCCTTTTCGGCAATTGTCTAGATAATGATAGTGATTTAACAACCAAAGGGGATCCATCTTGCCATGACTACCTTGCTGCCAATCAATCCACCAAAAGTCCACTCCTTGATCTTCCAAAGGATGGTGGACATCTTCGAAATAAGCTTCGCGAAAAGCTGGACTATAAAAATCAAAGCTAGCAGCTTCTTCTTTTTCCGCATCCAGTCCCAAGCGTTTTGCGACCATGGGATAAGCATCTTCGAAGGCGCGAATTCCATCTGCCGGATGGACATTTAAGGTCACCTTTAAACCACGCTCATGCAGGCCATTTAAGAAGGCAGCTGGATCAGGAATCAAATCCCGGTTCCAACTATAACCCGTCCAACCACTTCCAAAGCGAGCAGGAATCGCCGTCTTGTGCCAGTCCATATCGATCACACTGACTGCTAGAGGCACCCCTTCTGCTTTGAAACGATCCATCAAATCTGTATACTCCTGACTGGTATAAGGCCAATAGCGACTCCACCAGTTGCCCAGAGCATAACGTGGCAAGAGGGGTGGCTGTCCTGTCAGATGGTAAAAATCTTTCAAGGCGCCTAGATAATCACGCCCATAACCGAAGAAATACAGATCCACTTCTGGATAGGGCCGTGCTCTAAAGCCGCTTTCGTCATCATACAAGTAGGAAGCGGAATCGTCTAAAAGAGCATAACCGGCCTTGCTCAAGATCCCATCTTGCAACTCCATAGCCCCATCGACCTCGTCAAGCGTCCGACTGGTCCCCTTTAAGGTCTCCGGCTGATCTCCATAGTGCCACCGGCTCCCATAGACTGCATACTGACCCTTGAGTTCGATATAAAGCCGATCCGGTGCAAAAGGTCCTTTTTCAAAATGGAGGTGGAGATGCTCTGTATGAAGATCGAGAACATCTTCTGTCTCTACGACCTCACAGGTAACAGGGCCAAAATCTCGATTTTGTACAACCTGCGTCTGACCATCTTCAAAAACACCATCTTCTGAGTATTCCAAGCGCACCAAAGATTCCGTTAATACGGAGATTCGGTAGTTATCTCCCTGTATCACTGATCCTGCCATTTGTCTTTCCTCCTCTTTTTATCTACTTCGCCTTACTGTGTAAACGTTTACGATTTTACTATAGCACTCAAAAAAAGGCCTGTCAACACCTGACAGAGCCTTTCCTAAAATTTTATAAGATCAACTTCCCCAATGAATCAAGAGATACATGAGACTCGATCCAAACATATCTGCCAAGGCATGCATGAGGAAAAATGGCAAGAGATTCTTGACGACCTTGAGGACGGACGTTAGGTGAAATTATCCAGTGGATGATTTCAGCAATCCAGGAAGTTCTATGACTAAATTAAGATACAGAGGGCGTCTGCGGAGTAAAAATTAAAAATCATTTTTCTGCAGAATCATTTCACCTATTTCAGTTAAAAAATAGGTGATCAACATTCTGAGGCTGGGACAAAAGTCCTAGCCTCAGAATTGTTTTTGGATTGTTGAGCAAGACGCAGTGGTTGAGCGGACTCTACTACGCTGATTTCATCAGCTTTTACAGCCCTACTCAACTGTGCGGAGGTGGGACGACGAAATCGAATTCTAATGAATTACCGATTTCTGTCCCACTCTCAATTACACGATTAGTCTAACAAGTCTTGGATTCTATCTAAATATTGGTTGTCTGTCACTGCCATCACGCGCACCCCTTCAGGCCAGATAAAGTCGGGACCAATCTGAATATGAAGCGGTTGGTCTTCCGCATCTCGATAGCCGATAATATTGAGATGGTACTCCTCTCTGACAGCCAAGTCCTGAAGGCTTTTTCCCACCCAGCTAGCTGGAACCGTAAACTCAGCCACCACCACTGCTTCATCCAACTGGAAGACTTCAATCCCGTGTTGGAAGAGGATCATCTTAGCTAGAGACATCCCCGCTTCTACCTCTGGTAGGATGACCAAATCAGCTCCAATCTTCTCAAGGACTTCCTTGGTCACTTCATTCTTGACCTTGGCGATGACGTGCTCGACGCCAAGTGCCTTACAGTGCATGACCGCCAGGACACTTGATTCCAAGTTTTCTCCCGTCGCAATGACGACTGTGTCACAGTTCCCAATATCTGCCGCATCCAAGAGGTCCATTTCCGTAATGTCTCCAACAATCCCAGTTGTAATCATAGATTCATACTGGTTGATCACATCTTCATGATCGTCAATTGCAATGATATCCACATCCTGGTCCTGCAGGGTTTTTAAGACACTCTGTCCAAAAATCCCTAATCCCAGAATTCCAATGGTTCGATTTGCCATAAGTCTCTCCTATCCGATAATGATGTCTGCCTTGGCATATTGCAAGGCATCTGCCTTTTTGGCCTTGTAATTGTTCAAGCTGACCATAAGGGTCAAGGGGCCGATCCGCCCAATAAACATGAGCAGCATGATAATTCCCAACCCAGCTCCATTTAAGGTCGAGGTCACATTAGCCGTCACGCCCACTGTCGCTAAAGCCGATACCACCTCAAAGACCAGGTACAGAAAACGTTGACCATCCGGCGTCACAAGACAAAGGCCAAAGAGACCCAGGATAAAGGTCAACTGGAAAATCACTGCTGTGCCCAAAGAACGTTGCACCAAGTCCGGTGCGATGGTGCGTTTGCCCAGGTTGGTATGTGGCAACCCCAGCAATTCCTTGCGAGCGAGGAGGATCAAGACCAAGAAGGTGGTGATCTTCATCCCTCCTGCTGTCCCACCTGGTGCCCCACCTAGGAACATCTGGAGGATATAGACAAAGAGTGTCACAGGTCGGACTGCTGTATAATCCAGTGAGGCAAAGCCAGCCGTCCGCATGCTGACCGTTTGGAAGAAGCTGACCAAGATCTTCTCTCCCAATGGCAGGGACCCAATCGTTGCTGGATTATCAAACTCTGTCAAGAGACTGGTCACTGTCCCAAAGAGAAGAATCGCAGCTGTTAACCAGAGAACCACCTTGGTATGAAAGCGAAGAGTCCGTCGTCCAGATTGGTTACGAGTCTTTGTAGCCAGGTCAAACCAAACCATAAAGCCCAAGCCCCCAGTAATAATCAGAGCAGACAAGGTCAGATTGACCAACCAATCGGTCTGGAAACTCATCATACTATCGCCCCCAAAATTATCAAAGCCTGCATTACAAAAGGCGGAAACCGCAACAAAGATGGAGTTGAAAATCCCATGGCCCCAGCCGAAGCGAGGAATAAATCGCGTCATAAGGAGCAAGGCTCCGATACCTTCGATGGTAAAGGTAGTAATAAAGATGGAGCGGACAAAACGGGCCAAGCTCTGGTTATTACTAAAGCTAAAGCTGTCTCGAATGGTCTGCCGGTCTTTGTAACTGAGCTTTTGTCGGCTCTCCATAAAGAAGAGACCGATAAAGGTCAAGATACCTAGGCCTCCGATCTGGATCAAAAGCATACAGATGAGTTGCCCCCAGCCATTATAGGTCGAAGCCACCGACTGGGTAAAGAGCCCTGTCACACAGACCATGGAAACCGCTGTAAAAAGATGGTCGATATAGCCTGCTGTTGAGCTTGCTTGCTGGACAAAGGGCAGACTCAGTAAGAGCGAGCCGATCAAGATGACTAAGGCAAAGCTGAGAAAGATCCGCCTTGCTGGAGACAAGCGAGTCAATTTGGCCCGCCATTGTTTAAAAAATAATTTGTCTAACATAGCTTCATTGTATCATAAAAAGAGAAAAGACTTATAAGTGATGAACCATCTCTAGGCATAATTCTAAGGCCTTCTCAAAAGCTTCTGAGCCCCAGTCACGCTGGTCATAATTTTCCAGGTCTGCAAGAGAATCTGCGGTAAATAGGAGCAAGCCCCAAACCGCCCCACGAAGTTGGGCCACTGCAGCAAGGGAGGCGCACTCCATCTCCACCACACTACACCCTTCTTCGATGCGATAGGCCACCTTGTCAGGTGTTTCCCTATAAAAACCGTCGGTCGACCAGGTCATGACCTCTTGATAAGGAATGGACGCTTGTTTGAGAACTGTTTCAATAGCAGTCAGGGCACGGCCGTCCACCTCTATATAACGGGAGGGCGCTACATAATGGTAACTGGCTCCCTCATCTCGCAAGGCCTTGGTCGGGATTAAAAAAGCATTTTCTTCTATGTCCACCAAGACCCCACAGCTACCTGCCGATATAATCTTCTTCACCCCATAGCCAATCAACCAATCCATGAATTGCGCAGCAGCTGCAGATCCAACTGGCGCCTGGGCCAAGCAAATTTCCTCTCCTTGGTGCTCCATAACATAGACCGGATAGGTCTTGGTAGCTGAGACAAAGCTAGCTACTTGTTTGGCTCCAACAGCTTCCGCAAAGCGATCAATCTCATCTTCCAAGAAAGCATAAACACTTTTTTCAGGTAGGTGCAGGTCTAACCCCTCATGGGTCGGCATAATGACCGCCTGCGGATTGTCGTCAAACTCTAAAATGGGAATTTCATGTTTATGGATCATTCCTTCTCCTTTTTAACGGGTATTTCTTTAATGACACGGGCTGGATTTCCTGCAAGGACCACATTGTCTCCAAAGGACTTGGTGACCACTGCTCCTGCGCCAGCAACCACATTGTCACCCAGCGTCACACCAGGAAGGATGGTGACCCCTCCTCCTGCCCAGAAATTGTCCCCAATGGTAATCGGAGCTCCGTACTCGAGACCAGAATTGCGCTCGTCTGGATCCAGTGGGTGTAAGGGGGTCAAAAATTGGCAATTAGGACCAATCATGGCATTCTTTCCGATCGTGATGGGACAGATGTCCAACATGGTCAAATTGTAATTGGCATAGAAATTTTCTCCAATATGGATGTTGACCCCATAATCCACAAGTACTTGACGATTGAGATAGAGGTTTTCACCGGTTGATCCAAACCACTCTTTGATGATAGCTGCCCCTTTTTTAGGATCCACCTCTTGGTTAAAAGCTTCTTGTTTCTCCCGAGAGGCTTGGGCCAAAGCCCGCAATTCAAGGTCCGCAGGTTTATAAAAATCACCTGCAATCATTTTTTCATATTCACTGGCCATAAGGAAACCTCCACGTTATTTTGACATATTATAGCAGAATTCCCCCTTTAAAACAAACGTCAGAATAAGGTTTGTAAGAAAAAAGATCATAAACACTTAAAAACACTTAACAAAACTTGCATCCGCTTACAAAATAATGTACAATAAAGACAAGAACAGAAATAAGGAGCGAATTCATGTACCAGGAACAACGGCTCGAAAAAATCCTAGAACTTTTAGAAGAGCGAAAACAGCTATCAGCTAAAGAAATGGTCGACTATTTCAAGGTCTCAAAAGATACTATTCGCAGAGACTTTGCTCTCCTTAGCCAACGCCAGCTGGTTCGTAGGACCCATGGTGGACTCCTCCCCTTAAACAAAGAACCTGGCCCTTCTTATCTAGACCGCAGTCAAAAGGCTAATAAGGAAAAGACTGCCATGGCTCAAAAGGCTCTGCAATTGATCCAAGATGGACAAGTGATTTTTCTCGACGTTTCCACCTCGATGACCCTGCTTGCTGGCATGCTGAATAAGGAAGTCACAGTCTATTCGCATTCCCTTGACAATGCCATCCAGCTCAGTAGCCATTCCCAGGTTGACTTTCATCTTTTAGGAGGAAAATTCTACCCTAAAAACCGCTTCTACTATGACGCGAATCAAGCACAAATACTGGACAATCTTCGCTTTGATCTCGCTTTTTTTGGAGCGAGTAGCTTAGCCAACGGCGAGGTCACCTTTGAAGATGCAGAAGACGTTGCCGTCAAATCCCTCGTCTTTGAACGGGCTCGTACCAAGGTGCTGGTGGCAGAAAGCAGCAAGTTCTCCCAAAATGCCAACTACTATCTTGCTCGTCTCAAGCAATTTGATTATTGGATTACCGACCAAAAACCAAGCCCGGAAATCCTTAAACAAGTCGGCAACGAAACCACTATTCTCTATTAGGAGGTAATCTTTATGTCTCACATTCGTCTCATCATCAGCGATATCGATGGCACCATCTTAAATGACCACCATCAGATCGATCCACAGTTAGCATCATTGATCCCGGATTTAAAGCGTGAAAAGATTCCTTTCGTGCTGGCCTCTGCTCGCTCTCCAAAAGGGATGGCACCCATTGCCAAAGAGCTCGACATAGAAGACTGTCCTATGGCCTGCTACAACGGGGCCTTGATTCAAAAAGGAGAACAAGTTCTTTTCGAGCATCCCTTGGACAAGACGGAGGCCCGGAACTTTATCGACTGGGCCAACCAACACTTCCCTCAAGTTTCGATCAACCTCTATAGTGGAAAAGACTGGATGACCGATCATCTCGACCAATGGAGCCAAGAGGAGGCCCGGATTACAGGAGAAAAACCTCTCATCATCCCCCTATTGGATCCTTTGCTGGATACGACAAAGCCCCTCCACAAATTGCTCTTAATTGGAGATGCAGAAGAGATCCAAGCCCTCTATCGTGCTATTTCTGCCGACGACTTCCCTTCTACCGCCTTTTATCTCTCCAAAGCCAACTACCTAGAAGTTACCGCTAAGCACGTCTCTAAAGAGGATGCTCTGGTTGAGCTCGCTAATCACTACCACTTGAGCTTAGAAGAAGTCCTCACCATGGGGGACAACTTCAATGACCTTCCTATGCTCAAAAAAGCAGGCATCGGTGTCGCTATGGGCAACGCTCCACAAGAAGTGAAAGAGGGAGCAGCAGTCGTGACAAAGACCAACAATGAAAACGGGGCTGGGCATGCGGTTGAAACCTATGTGTTGATCTAGTCATCCGTTTAAAAAGGACGTCGAGTATAATATCCGACGTCCTTTTTGACGAATGTATAGCACTAAAACTACATCATTTTCATATAAATGCTATCCCAACAATGTCTGCAGAATTGGAACCACAATCACAAATAAGACTGTGCTGAGAGTGACCACATTCGTTGAAAACTCAACATCGCCTTTACCTTGATTGGCAAGGATAGGAAGAACTGCCAAGGCTGGTGTTGCTGATTGGATCATAAAGGTTCTAAATTCTGGTGCCACCATATTTGGAGAGAAGAACTTCAGAACCAAGAGCATGATGACCGGTGCAAGAATAAAACGACCAACCAGTGTGATAATGGTATCTTTATCAAAGCGAATCGTCTTAAGGCCTGCCTTAGCTAGGACGATACCGATATAGACAAGAGATAAGGGCGTTGTTAAACTACCAATATAAGTCAAAGTACTTTCCGCAAAACTTGGAACAGGAATACGCAACACCAAAAAGACGAGGGCTACGAGAAAACCTAATAAAGGAGCTGGGAAAAGCTTTTTCCAATTAAATTTTTGAGCCTGTTTTGAAGCCCCTTCTTTACTATCAGATGTCATCAGATAGACACCTAATGTCCAAGTAGATACTGTATTTGTAATATAATAAACCAAGAAGTAAGGAAGGGCTTGATTTCCAAACAAAGCGATATTTAAAGGCAAACCAATAAATATGGTATTGGCATTAACAAAGGTATTAATCATGGTTCCTCGACGACCTGGGCGCACTTTAAAAACTTTCACTGCGATAAAGGCCGCTAGGTAACCAAGAATGAAGGCGATAAAGGTATACAACAAACCGCCAGACAAGCTAATCAATTTATCTAAAGTTAAATATTTAAGAACAGAGGTAAAAATTGCAACAGGCATGGCCACGTTCATAATCAGTTTAGATAAGTCATTTCCAAAACTCTCTTGAAACCAACCACGGACTTGCAAGAAATAACCAAGAATGATGATGACGATAATGGGTACAATACTCTGAATTGAAGTTAAAAAGATTTCCATAGTCTCCCTTTCTATATAACAGGACATACAAGAAAAGGTGTACGAGGCATCCAGTTGTACTCGTACATCCCATTTCCATTTACTTATTTATATTCTGGATACCATTTCAAATCACGAACTGCTTTAGCCATATCTGTTTCTTGAGCACGCGCAAGACCTTGTTCTTGCGCTTTTTTAGCAACTGCTTCTGCTACTTTGATAGACACATCAGCTACATACTTGAATGGAGGCAAGACTGGTGCTCCTGGTTCGCCTGGATTGACAATACCACTCAATGAATGTGCGGCAGCGCCAATCATTTCATCCGTCAACAGACTCGCTTCAGAAGCCAGCATACCAAGTCCAAGACCTGGGTAAATCAGGGCATTATTCGCTTGACCAATCACATAGTCCACACCTTTATAGGAAACTGTACCAGCTGGAATTCCTGTTGCAACAAATGCTTTTCCGTCTGACCATTCGATCAAATCTTTGGCACTTGCTTCAGCTAGTTTGGTTGGGTTTGACAATGGGAAAATGATAGGACGTTCTGTGTTTTCACACATAGCTTCTACAATTTCTTTTGTGAAAGTATTTGGCTGAGTTGAAGTTCCCACAAGAATCGTTGGTTTAACCGTCTTCACCACTTCAAGAAGGTCTGTCAACTTGTCTGCATTGGCAAAATCAGAACGTTTCTTAGCAAATGGTTTTTGTTGTGGCGTTAAGTCATCCATGTCATCAAAGAGGAGACCTTGTTTATCGACCATAAAGAAGCGTTTATAGGCTTCTTCTTCAGGCAGACCTTCACTAACCATTTCACGAAGGACACGAGAAGCAATCCCTGCGCCAGCAGTTCCACCACCATAGCAGAGGTAAACTTGATCCGTTAATTTTTCACCTGTAATATCCAATGAACCAAAGATACCTCCAAGGGTTACGATACCAGTTCCTTGGATATCATCGTTAAAGGTTGGAATTTGCTTCCGGTATTTTTCAAGGATGTCGGCAGCATTTAAGCGACCGAAATCTTCCCAGTGAAGGTAGAGTTTAGGGAAAAGACGTTCTGCAGTTTGGACAAATTGATCGATAAAATCATAGTAACGATCACCACGCACACGTTCGTGGCGATTTCCCAAGTAATTAGGATTGTTACGAAGTTCTTCACGATTGGTACCTGCGTCAATGACCAAAGGAAGTACCATTGAAGGATCAATTCCTGCAGCTCCAGTATAGACCATCAGTTTCCCAACAGAAATATCGACACCATTTGTACCCCAGTCACCAATACCGAGAATACCTTCTGCATCTGTCACAACAATAAGACGAATTTCACGATCACCCGTTGCATTTTTCAAAGTCGCTTCGATATTTTCAGGGTGATTGATGTCAAGATAGGCCGCATATTGTGGGTCTACAAAAAGATCGCTATAGCCTTCGATGGTATCGGCAATAGTTGGATCATAAACAATGGGATTAAACTCTTCCAAATGTTGAGCAAATAGGTAGTAAAATAGAGTACGATTTGTATTAAAAATTTCCATTAGGAACAAACGTTTTTCCAAATCATTAACCTTTGTTTGCATTTGCGCATAAGTTTGCGCTGCTTGTTCTTCAATGGTTTGAACGTAAGGTGGTAGGAGGCCAATGAGACCTAGTTGCTTACGTTCCTCTAAAGTAAAGGCAGTTCCTTTATTGAGGAAAGGGTTGTTTAAAATATCATGTGCAGTCATCATGTGACCTCCTTATTAGTTTAATTTATTATACCACTTATTTGCATTAAATGACACTTTGTTCTATATATGATACAATATGAATGAATCACTCAATGAAAGTTCAGGCGATACAACCGAAAATGATGCGATTTCAATAGATAACAAAATAATAGGTTTATCCATCACTTCCTAGATAGTCACGGTCATCTCTTAAAAAAGCCTGTTCCTTTCCACCTTTTAGAAGGTTATTCTCATCAAAAGATCCACTGTTTTCAGGTACTCTTTTTTCCACTTATGATGATCAATACCTATAAAAACCATAGATAATAAATCTAAAATATGTTTGTTATAAAATACTTTGTTTTGTTTAAGGTGTTATTTTTGTCATTTAAAACTTGTATTCTGGTTACATGAAAACAAAACATTATTTACAACGGTATATAGCGCAAAAGGTCAAATATTTGCGAAAAAAACAAAACATGAGTCAAGAGGAGCTATCGGAACGGGCAGATCTTGGATTAAAATACATCAATCAATTGGAAAATCAAAACGTGAATCTGACCATTCACAGTCTTGAAAAAGTCATTTCTGCTCTTGAGTTAACGCCTGAAGAATTCTTCAATTTTGATTCACTCGAAGCGTCTTCAGATCCTACTGACAGCCTTTCACTTAAGAGAGTAAACATGAAAATTAAACAACTTCCAGTTGGAAAAAGGGAAAAGATCCTAACGATTTTTGAAGATCTTTTAGATAGCCTTTAATTGTCCTCTGACTCACCTCAGATTGTAACAAACAAAAAATCATATAGTCAAATTAGCTATCACGGATAATTTTTGCTTATCCATGTCTGTCTATTTAGAAGAGGGAGCCCAATGAATCTTAAGGACTTTTATTATTTTTTTGATCTTAGTCAACAGCAATCCTTTACTGGGGTTGCCCAAAAACACGGGATCAGTCAACCATCCGTTTCCTATGCGATTAAACGACTAGAAAAGGAATTTCACTGCCCATTAATCGCGCACGATCCTTCTCACCGTACTTTCAAATTAACGCCCCAAGGAGAAATCTTGCTACGACATATTCAAAAGGTCCTACCTGAGATTCAAGGAGCTAAAAAAGAGATCCTCCGGAGTCTCTCTCAATTCAATACGATTGGTTTCCCACCAATCATCATTGACTATCTTGTCCGAAAACAACCCGCCTTTATCAGTAATGTTGCAGCTCTTCAAAGTATCCATCCTGTTCAAGAAGGGTCTGTCGAACTTTTGGAATTACTTTCCAAAGGAGAACTAGATGCTAGTTTTTTAGGGAGTTTAGAACCGATTAAAGATCATCGCTTCCAGGTAAGAGAAATGGCCAAACGAGATCTCTTCTATATCCTTCATCACAACCATCCACTAGCCTCAAAAAAAGTATTACAATTTTCAGACGTCATCGATGAAGATTTTATCATTCCAGATGAGCACTTTGTTCATTTAAAAGCCTTTGAACTGTTGAATGAGCGCTATCACCATGAGGCTACGCCCTTCTTTCAGACGGATGATATTCAGCTCCTAAAACAACTTCTTCGTAAACAAGTGGGGATCAGTTTACTAGCAGATCTTGCACTAACAGATGATGAAGAGGAATTGATTGCCATTCCGATGGATGAAGACGAACGGATCAGCTTTTACGTTTCATTAGTTGAACCGAGGGAAAGTAATCTCAAACCGGAGGTCATCCAATTCTTTGAAAAATTACTAAGCTAATCACAACCTCCATTCTTTGTCCTGATTTAGAAACATAAATAAAGTGACTAGCTAGTATTTTTTACGACTAAAAAATATAGTAGAAATGCCGATAAAATAAGGATTCCTGCAAATTTGTGGGAATCCTATTTTCTTTTGCTCAATTTGTATATTTAAATTATTTTGTGTATGTTTTTCTTACTCAGCTTTTTATCAATAATTAGGGATATAAAAGCCGGTAAAACCCTTGATTATTATACCGTTGACAAGTTTTTTAAAAACCTGTATGATAGAAAAAAGTTAATTAAAAAGGGGACGTATTTTGAAAAAATATACTATTTCACGTAAACAAACTTTAACTTTAGCTTCCGTTGTTTTAGCAACTGTCTTCACAGGAACGACTATTGCTTCTGCTGATGACGTTGCACCTGCAACAACCCAAGCTGCTCCTGCAGCTACTACAGCAGCAAAATCACCTATCACCGCTGCAACAGAAGAAATCAACGCCAAAGCCAATACACCAGTTGTTCCTGCTGATAAAGCAAAAACTGGGGATGTTATCGCTGTGGACGTCAAGAAAACTGGCCCATCTGCTAAAACAGACGGTGCAGATACAACCACTACTTCAACAGCAACTATCAAAACCACTAGCTTAGCCGATCAAGACACACCTGTGGGCACTTCAAAACCAGTCTCTTCAACTAAAACAGCTACATCCACTAAAGAAACAGCTGACTACACTGAGACAACAACTGAAACCGTCAACAAAACAACTGTAGTCGAAGTGACAAAAGAAGCCGATGTGGTCAATAAAAAAGAAGTCCAAGGAACATCCGATATCGTCTTTGTCATTGATAAATCAAGTTCGATGGATTCTCACATCAAGGATACGATGAAGAATATCGAGACCTTTGTTCGTAATCTTTCTGCTAAAAATATTCAAGCTCGTTTAGGGTTGGTTGAATATGAAGACTCAAAACAACAAAAATACCACGATTTTAATGGATCAAAATTCACAAGTGATCCAGAAAGCTTCATTTCTGCTCTGAAAACTATCAAAATCTGGGGTGGTTTTGAAGATGCAACTGTTCCATTGTACCACATCGCTACTTCAGGAGACTACGACTGGGGATCTGGTGCAAACAACCATCGCTTTGCTTTCCTCATCACAGACGAAGACATTGATCTTACACCATATACACCAACCAAAGAAGCGACACTGAAGGCTCTTCAAGATGCTGGTATCTCTTTGACAGTGGTTGGTGAAACACGTGATAAAAAAGACTTTGATCCATTGGTCAATGGAACAAATGGTCTTTACCTAGATATCCGCAAAAATTTTGGTGACTTGTTGAACGTTCAATTTGCCAATAAAGTGGTTGAAACCGTCCAAAAAGGTCGTGTCTTCAAGGTACAAACAGACAAGTATGAGTTGATTTCAAAAACTCATCGCGTGGCGAAAGCAAAACCACAAACACCTAGCATCCAAACGCCTGCAACACCGACTCCTACTCCTCAAAAACCGGCTGTTGTAACCCCTGCGAAACCGACCGTATTCACACCAGCTAAAAACGAGCCTGTGAAAACGGAAGTTTATATCGCACCTGCAGCTCTTCCTCAAAAAGAAGCAAGCCTTCCAAATACAGGAAGCAAGACCTCAATTGCTTTGACGACTCTAGGTCTTGGTCTTCTTAGCATGGGTGCTGCCTTTGGCCTCTCTCGTAAAACAAAGAAAGACTAACATGAAAAGCCTAATCCGTTGATTGGGCTTTTTATCACTCAAAATTTCCCCTTTGCTATTTTCATTAGAAAGCGGAAATCTTCAACTTCTACCAAGAGATTCTTGTCCCCCGCTATGATATAATGGGGACAGTACAAGGGAGGAAACCAATGTTACAAGAACTAGCCTTTACAGGCCAATGGAGACACTATCAAAAACGCGTTCTCGATAAGAGTGACGCTTTTATGGCGGATGGCCACCTGCATTTGGTAGCAGCTCCTGGCTCTGGAAAAACAACCCTGGGAATCGAATTTATCAGACGCTTCGGCCAGCCAACCCTGATCTTGGCTCCAACGGTCACCATTCGTCAACAATGGGTGGACCGGATTATCCAGGCATTCTTGAGTGATGAAAGCCAAGCGGAGCAATTGATCTCTCAGGACCTCAAACATCCTAAGCTGATTACAGTGGCTACCTATCAGGCCCTACACAGCGCCGTGAACCAAGTCGTCGGTCAATCACAAGCTGAGGATACCGATGACCAGGCAGAGATTGAAACATTTGATTTCAAAGGCTTTGATATCTTTACTACTTTCAAATCCATCTCACTCGGGACCCTTTGTTTAGATGAGTGTCATCACCTGCGCAATGAATGGTGGAAGAGTTTGGAAGCCTTTCGTCAGGCCTTCCCAGACTTAAAGATGATCTCCCTTACCGCCACCCCGCCCTATGAAGGGGATCCTGCCCTTTGGGATCGCTATATCCGCATGTGTGGTGAGATCGATGAGGAAATTACGGTTCCCGAATTGGTCAAGGAAGATACCCTTTGTCCCCACCAAGACTATGTCTACTTTGCCTTTCCAACCAAGGAAGAGCAAGAGCAGTTGGACGCTTTTAGCCAACAAAAGAATGCTCTCTTGCAACAACTGACTTCCGATCCCCTCTTTTGCCAATACCTCCAAACCTGCCAGGCCTTATCTGGTCAGATTAGCGATGATGAATTGCTCAATGAGCCCAAGTATCTCTCTGCTACCCTGATCTTTCTTCGAAGCAAGGGAATTGACTTTCCCAAACGTTTCCAGGACCTTTTAGGAGCCAAGAAACTACCTGCTTTCACCCTGGACTGGCTTGAAATTCTCCTGCAAGGTCTGCTCTTTCAGGTGCCTCACTGGTACAATCTACCTGAGGAATACGAGAAGCAACTGCTTCATGAATTAAAAGCAGCCAGCTTGATCGATCGAAAACAAGTCAAACTGGTCCGCAACAAAAAACAAGACCTTCTACTCAACCAATCCCTCGGAAAACTTAATGCCGTCCGAGAGATTTTCAAGGCCGAATACCAGGCTCTTGGAAGCCAACTACGACAACTGGTATTAACAGACTATATTCGTCAAGATTTTGAAGTTCATCTAGGAGATAAGGACGCCCAATTTACTCAATTGGGAGTGCTCTCTTATTTCGAATCTATTCGCAGGGAAAGCTTAGAGCAAGCAACTCCTCCTGCCATCGCTGTCTTAACCGGTAGCATCGTCATCATCCCGACGGTTGCTAAGCCAAGACTAGAGGAGCTGTTAGGAGGGAATAGACTGACTTATCAAAGTGTTGGCCAATTATCTCCTGATGACTTTCTCAAGGTTCGTTTGGTCGGTTCTCAACATGATTTGGTGACAGCTGTGACCCAGCTCTTTCAAGAGGGCCTCATCCAGGTTGTTATTGGAACCAAGTCTCTTCTAGGAGAAGGCTGGGATGCTCCTTGTGTCAATTCCCTGATCCTAGCGAGCTTTGTCGGCAGCTTTATGCTCAGCAACCAAATGCGAGGTCGTGCCATCCGAGTGTGGCCTGAGGATCCAGACAAGACCAGTAATATCTGGCATCTAGTCTCTATCAACCTTTCCCTAAAGAAATGGTATGAAAAGTCCGATCTTGAAAAGGAAGAAATCGAAGCCCTCACTGATCAGTTGAAAGAATACAGTCCTGATCTGGAACTCTTAGAAAGACGGATGAAGCAATTTTTAGGTCTCCATTACAAGGAGCCCTTCATCGAATCCGGTATTGAGCGTCTAGCCTTTGACAATATCCGCTATACCAAAAAACAGTTGCAAAAACTCAATGAAGAAACCTTAGAGCGCTCCACCCATCGTCAAGAACTCCGAGACGGCTGGAAAAAAGCCCTGCCTATTCTGGAGAATATGGAGATTGCAAACGAGGTCCAAGTGGATAAACACTTCCTGCCCCTGGCCCTATTTTTTGACGCTAGAAAGCTAGCTCGTTGGCTGACGGCCGCCACTTTGACCGATGCTTTCGCCAACCTGATCTACTATTCACATAGAGGAGGATGGAATAAAGCGTCTCTAATTCTTCTAGTCGTTTTAGCTGTTCTCGCTCTCCTTGCTTGGCTCCGCTACTATCTCTATAAGAGTCCTTATAAACGGCTAGAAGTCTTCGGCCAGGCTATCCACCAAGCCCTACTCCGTTCTGGGCAGATCCAGACTCAAGCAACCCGCATCCAAGTCGTACGAGACAGAAAGGATGCCATCAACACGCTAATCTATTTGAAGGGCGGAACCATGCGGGAGAAGGAACTCTTCTCGCAAACCATGATCGAGTTTTTCGCTCCAATTGAAAATCAGCGCTATATCCTGAAAGCACAGGAAAAGGTGTCCGATCAGACAGAATATTTCGCAGTACCAAGCCTCTTTGACAAACGGAAAGAGGATGCCCAAGCCTTTGTGGCGCAAATTCGAAAGAGTCTGGGCAAGTATGACCTCGTCTATACCCGAAGTGCCGAAGGCCGTGCCATTCTCCTTGATGCGCGCATCAAGGCCCTAGCCAACAAACAAGAGCGCACCTTCACCAAGAAACAAGTGATGTCGGATTTGAAATAAGATTTTATTTCACTACAAAAAATTCTAGTAGACAGCCTCTACTAGAATTTTTTTGTTAGTCAAGTACAATCATAGCCTTAATAGTCTTACGTTCATCCATGTCCTTATAAGCTTGGTCGATATCTTCCAGTTTATAGCTTGAGGTAAAGACACGACCCGGATTGATATCACCATCAAGTACCGCTTTTAACAAAACTTGTTTGTCATAAGTAGTAACTGAGGCTGCTCCACCTGCCACTGAGATATTTTGAGCAAAGGTCGAACCAAGGGCACGGTTATTGTAATGAGGAACGCCCACAAATCCCATGCGTCCTCCATTATGGAGGACTCCGAGAGCTTGCTCAACAGCTGCTTCTGTACCGACACATTCGAGAGCTGCATCTGCTCCGCCTCCAAGGATTTCACGGACCTTGGCAATACCTTCTTCACCACGCTCAGCCACAACAGCTGTCGCACCTGACTCCAAGGCCATTTGTTGACGGTCTTGGTGGCGACTCATAAGGACGATTTGCGATGCACCACGCATCTTAGCTGCAATGACAGCACATTGGCCAACAGCACCGTCACCAATAACGACAACCTTGTCACCTTTTTGCACATTAGCTACACGCGCTGCATGATAGCCCGTCGGCATGACATCAGCCAGCGTCAAGAAGGATTTGAGCATGGCTTCTGTATAATCAGATGGTTGCCCTGGAATTTTGACAAGGGCCCAATTGGCAAAGTGGAAACGGATGTACTCTGCTTGCACCCCGTCAGACCAGTTGGTGCCGATATGGCGGTCACAAGTCCCATCATAACCAGCACGACAGGCATCACACTCCCCACAACCATGGGTGAAAGGCGCGATAACAAAGTCTCCTGGTTTAACCGTTGTAATGGCTTCTCCGATTTCTTCGACGATACCAATAGCTTCGTGACCACTATTTTGATGACCTGCTTCAATATCAGGATTGCGGTAGCTCCATAGATCGGATCCACAGACACAGGTACGAACGATGCGGAGAATGACATCATCCGGTGCTTCGATGCGTGGACGTTCTACTTCTACTAGACCCACTTGCCCAGCTTTTGTATAGACTGTTTTCTTCATAGGATTAACCTACTTTCTATTGCTTACTTATCTATAGTATACACTTTTTATCGAGCTTCTGCTCATACCAACTCGTCATTAATGGTGGTGATAATCATGCCCATGACCTTGATCAACTTCCAGTTCTTCGATCTTGCGTTTATGGGCTCGGTGGGTTGCCAGGTCTTCATCAACCTCAATGGTGACGTTTTGAAAACCACAATCTTTGAGCAAGGTACGAATCGCTTCTTTACAAACCTCCATGTGGTTGACATGCTCTAAACAAACATGGACAATGGCGTTCTTTTCCAGCCCATCCATGGTCCAGAGATTAAGCTGATTGATACTAGCCACATGGTCCAACTGCTCCAAATCACTCTTCACTTGCTGGATATCTACTCCTTCTGGCACAGCATCGAGAAAAATCTTGAGCGTGCTCCAAAAACGTGGAATTGCTTTTGACAGAATAAAGATAGAAATGGCAAGAGATAAGAGCGGATCCAGAATATACCAGTCGGTAAATCGTAGAACAATGGCCATTAGGATAACAGCCACCCAACCCAAGGTATCTTCCAGAAAATGCAGGCTGAGAATGGATTCGTTCTTGGTTTGTCCTTTGCGAATGACGAGACTCGCTAGCACATTGATGCTGACGGCTATGATTCCTAGCCAAAGGATGCCCTCATCGTTGACAGGTTGTGGATGAAAGATTTTCGTTATATTTTCCAAAATAACCAGAACGGACCCTGTCATGAGAATCACTGCCGTTACCATGGCCCCTAAAAGGCTAAAGCGCTTGTAGCCCAAGGTATAGCGGCTGTCTTCTTCGCGATTGGAGATACTTTCCAAAAAGGCGGAGATCCCAATAGCGATCGCATCTCCCAAGTCATGGACCGAATCCGCAAGGACAGCGCTGGATCCAAAAATCCCTCCTGCAATAAACTCAACAATGGCATAACTCAAATTCAAGAAAAAAGCGATCCAGACCGCATGTTTTGTCTTCATAATCCTTAATCCTTTGTTATAATAGATTCATGAACATCATGTTCATTATCATTATCTAACATTCACAACAGAAAGGATAGGAGCAAACTGTTTAGGGTGTCCGTTACTGAACAGTTTGTTCTAAGTGTCCATATGACAGCACAGGATCGTCGCATCACCAAAACTCGAAAAGCTATCTATCAAGCTTTTTTACAATTACTCAACCAAAAAGACTACGAGGCCATCACGGTTCAGGAAATCATTGACTTAGCCGATGTGGGGCGATCAACCTTTTACAGCCATTACGAAAGTAAGGAATTATTGCTAGATGAACTCTGTCAAAAGCTCTTTCACCATCTCTTTGAGCGTGCTGAACACCTCTCTCCACAAGACTACCTAGCCCATATCTTCCAGCATTTCAAAAAAAATCAAGACCATGTGACCAGTCTCTTGCTCTCTAAAAATGATTATTTTATCCGGCAACTGCGAAAAGAGCTAGAACATGATGTCTATCCAATGGTGGCTGATGAACTGATCAAGACTCATCCTACTATTCCTCATTCTTATCTCAAGCACCTTGTCGTTACTAACTTCATTGAAACCCTCAGCTGGTGGTTGAAAAAAGGCAAGTCCTACACCGAACAAGAAGTGACCCAGTTTTATTTGGAGATTTTAAAAGTGGGGTCGAACTAGAAGGGAGTATTTTCAATGACCAGCGTACAATTTTACTTTCTATTTCCATCACTCTTCATGCTTCACGAACTGGAAGAAATCGTTTGGATGCCATCCTTTGTCAAAAAAATATCAATCCAGTATCCAAACAATCGAATCCTATCTTATTACACTCCTTTTGCTTTCAATGCCATTGTCTTGGAGCAATTTCTGATCCTAATAACGTCGCTATATCTTAGTTACCAGTTTAACAACTATAGCATTTACGCAAGCATCATAATCGCTTATATCTACCATGTGTTCGGACATCTGATTCAAACAATCGTTATACGAAAATATGTGCCTGGATTGTTGACGGGCATTTTAACGAGTTTGCTTGCTCTTTGCAATCTCAAAAATGAATTTCCAATTAAACTTTATGGTTACTCTCTTTTTACCTTATTGGTTATTATTTTAAATCTTGTAGTATCATTTATGATTCTTCATAAAATCAGTCATAAAAAATAGTACTCAGGCAATCATATCTTAGAAAGGAAACCCTATGTTCTTCCCCATTCTTCTCGGCTTTTTTACAGCCTTCTTTGCCCTTGCTTTTGTTCTTCTTCACTTATTGGCTTCTCTTTCTGAAGTTAAAAAAGGGAATCACACCCTAGGAAATACATTTCTCCTCATCGGAAGTAGCCTTGCGACCTTATCACTCATCCTCTACTTCTTTTTACCGATTGTCGCTCTAGTCCTTTGGCTGATCGGCTGTGGTTTGATTTGCTACGGAGCCTATTGGAATGGGAAACACAAAGGAAACTTCCATCCAGCTCACCACCTGATTCGGATGGGCATCGCTCTGGTCCTTACCATCTTGTTAGCCATGTTATAAGAAAAGCTCAAGTTTTAAAAAACTTGAGCTTTTGTATTTGCTATTTGTTAAGCCATCAACAGCATGAGAATAGGGATCACCACCATGGTTGCAAGGGTCGTCTCTGTCACCATGACGGCTGCATAATCACTATCAGCTCCGTAAAGTCTGGCAACGACTGGCGCATTGGTCATCACAGGCATGGCGGACTGAATGATAAAGACCTGCTTCATCAAGCTTGGAAGAGGGGCCCAGTAGACGATAGTCGCCATCAAGAGTGGAGCAACCAGGAAGCGTCCGAATAGAATCAGTAGCTGATCTTTTCCCAGTACTAACTGCTTCACACCTACATGAGACACTGACAAGCCGATGAATATCATGGATAAAGGGGTTGTTAAATTACCCAGATACTGCAAATCACTGGCTAGAAAGGCTGGCAACTTGATCTGCAGCATCACCATGACTAGCCCTAAGATAAAGCCCATCAGGGGCGGAGAAAAGACTTTTTTCAGACTCGTTTTGAGATCAAACTGAGCTTCTCCCTCACCATCCCGCTGGATGAGATAAGTTCCCAAAGTCCAGAAAAAGGTCGTATTACACATGTAATAGATCAAAACATAGGGAATGCTGGCATCTCCAAAGAGGGCTTGGTTAATAGGAAGCCCCACGAAGATGGTATTGGAATTAAAAAACATGGAAATAAAGAGGCCACGACGGTCCTGTCTCACCGCAAAGATTCTGGCTACTCCTGTCGCGATGCCAAGCAAAATAACCATAGACAGGGCAGGAAACCGCAAGGCTGGCAACATTTTAAATAGATCTGCTGCTGTGAAGCGCTGCGTAATGGTGTAGAGCATATAGCAGGGAAGAGCAACTTGAGTGACCAATTTAGCGAGTAGGCCACGTGACTTGTCGTCAAACCAACCTTTTTCACCAATGACAAAGCCCACTAAAATCATGCCCAGGATGACCAGGATCCCTGATATGCTCTTCAAAAAGATGTCCATGTTCTCCCCTTTTCTTTTTTAAATTTGAACTAAAAAAAAACATTTTTTACAAATCTCAAAAACTACTCTAGTATATCATAAAAAGAGGTGGGGCAACATGCCCAACCTCATGCATTTTATTAATTGTCACTAATACCCCTTCTTAGCAGCTTTCGTCCATTGGTACCAACCAACGAGACTGTTGATAAGGTAAATCAAGAAAAACCAATAAAATGGTGGGGACTATGGCGAAAATAGATGATTCAGTTAAAAAGAAAGTTCCAGAATTGCGATTTAAAGGATTCACGGATGAATGGGAACAGCGTAAATTGGGAGACGAAGTTCGAATAGTGATGGGACAGTCTCCTAATTCAGAAAATTATACTGATGATCCTAATGGGCGCTAAAAATGCGAAGACCTATGAAGACCTATTTTGTATTAGTCAAACAAAAGATCCAAAAGAAATGGTATATGATTATGACCATGAAACAAAGTAAAACCAAACCGAGTGATCTGAGGAAGCACCCGATGATCATGAAACGTTATTAAACACAAAAGTCACCCATGTGAGTTCTTGCCAGAAGCTGAAGTTAATCCTTCAACCTGGAAAACCCGCAGAGGTGACTTTTTCTATACATCTCGATTTTTCTGGTAATAATCATTAACCGATAAATATGTCTGTGAATCACCCAGCGACTCCGCTATGTCCATAATCCGCGGTGGTAGTAATCCCACTCGCTGGACAAGTTCGTGATCGCTGAACAATTCCCGTGGACTGCCGGCGAAGCCAAACTTCCCGTGTTCCATAACATACACCGACTCAAACTCGGCGGCGACCCAATCCATGTCATGGGTGATGGTCACAACTTGGTGGCCCGAATCAGCCAACTGATGGAAAATTGCGGTCAACTTGCGCCGGCTTTCCCAATCAAGCGACATCATCGGCTCATCAAATAAATAAATCGCCGGATCCACTGCCAAAACTGTGGCAACGCTTAACAGCTTGCGTTCCGACAATGACAGGTCATATGGACTTTCAGCTGTTTTATCATCCAAGCCAACTCTTTTTAGAGCCGCTAAAGCCCGCCTCGTAATCGTGTCGTGGTCATCCATGACCTGCGCGACACTCCACTCCACCTCTCGTTGAACGGTCGGGTTGAAAAGCTGATCGTCAGGATTCTGAAAAGTAATCCCAACCTTCAGTAACTTTTCGACTGGTTTAAGATCATTAAAATTTTCTCCATCGATCTTAATCACACCGGTTTGTGGTGTCAGCAAGCCCGTCAACAATTTGAAGAGCGTTGATTTGCCGGCACCATTTTGGCCGACAATCGCCACCATCGGATCGGCGAAGAGTTTGTCTTCAACATCCAAGCTAAAGGACCGTTCCGGATAAGTGAACGTCAGGTGGTTCAGTTCAATTGTGGACATAACAAACCTCCTTCAGTTCAGCGTCATTCACCGGATACCGGCCATCAGCCAAGTGCCAATCCATTTTTTGAGCAAGTTGCTGGATTGTCGGGGCTGGAATCTGCCAGTCAGCTTCCAAATGATTAAACACCTCACCCGGCCTGCCCTGGGCTACCATTTGACCCTCGTGCAGCACCCACACAACGTCGGCGACTTCGCACAAATCGTCAATTTCACTGGTGACAATGAAGACAGTCGTCTCTTTGACTTGGGCCAGCCATTGGAAAAATTGTCGGCGGCCAAGGGGATCCATCTGACTGGTCGGATCATCCATAATCAAAACAGCCGGGTTAGCCGCAATCGCCGTGGCAATTGCCAACCGCTGGCTCTGACCACCGGAAAGGCTCTCGGGACGCAAATTCAGCTGTTCAATCAGCCCCATTTGCGTCGCAACTTCTTCAACCCGTTTTTGAATCAGTCCTTCAGCCATTCCCTGATTAATCAAGTCAAAGGCAATTTCATCGGCAACCGTGTCTGCCAACCCGCTTAGTTGGCCAGCTGGATTTTGCAGTACAACTCCATTCATGGCATTATAAACGGGCCAATTGTCGGACACGCGCTGGCCAAACATGTGCCAGTCGCCCTCAATCTCAGCAGACACCATTTTGGGAATGACCCCTGCCAGCACACGGCACAAAGTCGATTTGCCGGAGTGGCTATTCCCGATAATCCCAACCACCTGGCCGGTATGAACCTCCGCGTTAATCTGACGCAGTTGTGGTTGCTCAGTACCCGGATAACGGGTGGTCAAATTTTCAATTACAATCCGTTTATCTTCGTCCATATCTTCCACCCAATCAATAAAATTGCCAATCCAGTCAGACCAATGTGCAGCGTCCGCGACAGGCGATACACGCGCTGGGAGGTTCTGACAGTCCGGTTGGGATTATCAAAACCTCTCAGTTGGAGAGAAATCGACCGCGCCATCGATTGATCCAAGGTCTTAATCACCAATGGAATTAGAACCGGCAGGACTGACTTTAATTTCTGAATCAACGTTTTTTGCGGATTGGTTCCGCGAACTTTTTGTGCCTGCTGGATTTTCCGCATATTGCGCATCATTTCCGGCAAAATATAACACACCGACATCAGAACGTAGACAGTTTTATAAGACAATCCGGACAGTTCCAAATAGGCCGCGTTTTCTGAAATACTCGTGGTCACCATAAAAAAGCCACTGGTCAAAATAATCACCAATACTCGACAACCCAGTGTGGTGGCGTAAATCAGGCCTTCTTTGTAGAACGACACCCCAAGCACAGAAAACAGCACAGTTTGATTCCGACTGTAAAATAACCCTTGGATGATCAGCATGGTGCAAATTAGAAACAGGCTGAATCCCAGCGCCTTAAAGATGGTAGAACTCAATTTGGAAAATAACAATAGCAGTGTTGCGACAAGAATTAATCCGGCCTGAAGCAATAAATTCATACTGGCAAAGCTCAACAACGTCATGTCCAAGATGAACAAGAGCTTAGTAATCGGATCGATCACCTGGTACCACTTGAGCTTGACCCGTGGCGCTCCAGAAATCAATGTTTGATCAGTCATCATTTATCACCGCTAAAGAAGTGCACCATCCGCTTCGGCAGCTGACGATAGATGAAGAATGCCAGGTAGGCCACGCAGACTTTATCCAAAATATCCAAGACAAACTCATCGATAAATGAGGCCAGCCACACTGGTGCATGATTGGCGACCATTACCGCAAACAATGAGTCACCCCAAGCGATACCGGTCTGACCACCCCAAAAGATGACGTTGAGTGGCGTTGAAATGACAGCTGAAACGATGGCAATAATAATAGCAGAAACAAATACTCGTCGCGCTGACGAGAACCACCCATTGGCGTGCAAAACTCCGACAGCAATCCCAATTCCGATGCTGGTAATCGCATACACGGTTGAAATTGGCGATAAGGTCAGCCCATAGATCACGTTGTTGATGAAACCACTGATGGCACCGGCAACCGGCCCAGCCAACATGCTGGCAAGAAAGGTTCCCAAAGACCCCAGCCAAACGGGCAACTTTAACCCCTCCGCCAAGGCTTTGGCAACATAGTTAATCCCCACGGCAGCGGGAATCAAAGTCATGGTGGCAGCACTTAACTTAAATTTCCACATACTGGTACGATGAATCGGTTCTGTTTTCATAATCTTCTCCTTTTGTTTTTAAAGAGCCGTGTCTGTTTAGACTTTCGGACGCAACGCTCTATAGATTTTTATGGTTGAACTGCCTTCATTCTAGCAGAATCACCTTAGTCGACATCGGATCTTCTCCTTTAAAATGCTTGTTCAACAGTTCACAACTAATCATACTCCTATTTTCATGGAAGTCAAGAATTTTCTGAAATTTTTTTGGAAACGTTCGGGAATTGAAAAATAGAGCAAGCGCCCATGAGAATGATCGCTAGACGATTAAAAGAGGCTACTATAAAAAAACAAACACCAGAAATGGTGTTTGTTGTGAACAGAGAAAAATTGTTTTTTTATATAAATCTAATAACTTCTTTAAAGTTTTATTTATTAGTGTTATTCGACCATCTTCTGAAACTTTCCTCTGTGAGAAAAGTGCTAGAAACAATAATGTTTCTAGCACTCGGAATTATTGAGACCTTAGGCTCAATAATTAGTCATGGAACTTCTTCGAAGTTCGCTGACGTCCGCACTCACCTATGGAAAGTTTCTAAGATGACTTTGTCTTTAATATGAACAAACACCATCTCTGGTGTTTGTTTCATTTTATAAAGGAAGCACTAGCTTATTTTTTCTTTTTCTTCAAAATATAAGCTGCAATGCTTGCCAAGACAAAGGCTAAAACTAGGCTAATAATAGAGATGGTCGTACCTGTATTTGGTAAGAATCCTAAGATCTTGCCTGGTTTCTTCGGCTCTGGTTGGCTTGGTTTTTTAGGTTCAGGTTGACCCGGTTTCTTTGGTTCAGAAGAACTTGGAGGAGTTGGTTGTTTTGGAGTTTCTTTTGGAACATGCTTGTTAGTAATCACAACATTTCCTTTACCATCCTCGTCGTTACGAGCTTCATAGCCCTTTGGAACACTGACTTCTCTCACTGTATAAGTGATGGTGTTTCCATTTGCTTTTTCATCTAAATCTGCAAAGGTATGGGTCCACTTGTTTTCAGCTGACAATTCTACTTCTTGACCGACTTTTTGATCATTGGCATAGAGTTGAACGCGAATACTCTTCGGACGAATTCCATCCTTGTCATTCTCATCATCCCACTTCTTAGTGACCGTGACGCTTGTCTTACCAGGTGCATGGGTATTGGTAATGGTATAAGCAGCCTGATCAATTGTAGTCGTATATTCAGCTACCTTCTCTTCTTGAAGAGTATAGACGATTTCTTTTCCATCCTTGAATTTTGGTAGACCTGTGAAGCTTTCTTTCCAATCTGTCGCATTGGTGAGTTCTTTTTGAGCAACTTTTTCACCATTGGCAAGAAGGTTCACCACGATACTTGCTGGACGAAGACCATCTTGATTGTCTTGGTCATTCCAAATCTTGGTCACTGGAATATCGATCACCGCTGGCGTATGCGTATTGGTCAAGATCGTGTGAGCAGCATCAGAGGTATCAGCAGTGACTTGGTAGCCTTCAGGAACAGCGACTTCTTCCACACGGTAGCTGATAGCTTGACCAGCTTTCTTTTCAGCTAATTTGCTAAAGGTATGAGTCCATTGATTGTCCGCTGACAACTCCACTGGATCTCCTACTTTTTCATCACCAGCATAGAGTTGAACCTTAATGGATTTTGGACGAAGACCATCTTGGTTGTTGGCATCTTCCCATTTCTTCGTGACTTTCATCTCTGTCAAAGCTGGTTCATGCGTATTGGTCAAGACAACATTGGCCTTGTCCTTATCATTTACCGTCACCTTGTAACCATCTGGGACAGTTACTTCTTTGACTGTATATGCAATTGCTTTTCCGGCTGCCTTGGTATCAAGGTTTTCAAATGCACCTTTCCAGTCATTCGCGGCTGAAAGTTCTACCACTTGATCCGTCGCAAGACCATCTTTGTATAATTGAACTTGAATGCTGGCTGGACGGAGACCATCTTGGTCGTCTCCATCTTCCCACTTCTTGCTCACTTCTACTTTGGTCTTTTCTGGTTCGTGCGTGTTGGTCACGACTACTTGACCTGGATTGCTTGCTTCGACGGCTTGTGTGTAGCCTTCTGGAACATCGATTTCTTTGACTGTATAGTTGATAACTTGGCCAGCTTTCTTCTCATCTAGGTTTGAGAAGGTATGGGTCCATTTGTTATCTGCTGACAATTCAACAGCCTTACCAACCTTTTGATCACCAGCATACAATTGAACCTTGATTGTTTTTGGACGGAGGCCATCTTGGTTATTGGCATCTTCCCAGTTTTTGGTAACGGTGAGGCTTGTCTTACCAGGTTTGTAGCTATTGGTGATCGTCGTTCCATCAATCTTAGTGGTGTAATTATCCACTTTGTCCTCAGTCACTGTGTAGACAACTTTTTGACCATCTTTATAGACTGGTAGATCTGAGAAGGTATGAGTCCATTCATCTCCTTCACCAGTCAGATCAAGAGCTTGCACCTCTGTTCCATTTGCCAAGAGATGAACTTTGATGGTAGATGGGCGAAGACCGTCTTGGTTTTGTGCATCATTCCAGATTTTCTTGACAGTAACTGTCGTTGTCTCAGGAGTGCGCTTGTTAGTGATGGTTGCTTTCCCATCTGTGAAGCTGGCTTCTTCTGTATCAACTGTATAATGAGTTGGTACTTTCACTTCTTTGACCGTATAGGTATTGAGCTTGCTATTGCTGTCTTTATCTGGAAGGTTCGTAAAGTGAGCTTTCCAGTCTGTTGCAGCTGAGACCGTGACTGGTTTTCCTTGCGCTTTTCCATTCTTATAGAGTTGGAATTCGACACTTTCTGGGCGAAGCCCTTCTTGGTTGTCTTGGTCATCCCAAACTTTTGAAGCTTCAAGATCGATATACTTGATATCTGCTTCATTCGCGATTTCTAGAGGAAGAGCTTTTGAGCCGACAGCTTTTCCATCCACCGTGACGTGGTAGATTTGCTTGTCTGCATCATAGGTCACAACCACTACATGATCTGTTTCATCCAACTTGTAATTTGCAGGTGCTTGTGTTTCTTTGAGCGTATAGGTTCCTTCTGTTAAGGTGTTAAAGGAAAGTTCTCCATTCTTATCAGAAGTTGCCGTCGCAACAACAGCTCCATTTGCATCTGTTAAGGTAAATTCAGCACCTTCAAGGACTTTCTTCGGATTGTCCTTATCGACTTTCTTGACTTGGAAAGCTGCTGAGAAGATTTGTGCTGTTACGGTATTGGACTCACGGTTTCCTTCGTGGCCTTTAGCCTTGTATCCAAATTGGTTATGGGCTTGGACTACACCGGAACGTCCACCGTTGTCTTCGTTATCTTTGGTATGTTTTTGCATCAAGTCTTTGACGTCGTTTGTCAACTCAGTTGGGTTAACAACTGGGACACCAAAGTTTGCTTCACTACGGGCTGGGATCGTCGTTCCTTTATCCGCCACAAACTTGATACCCGTCACTTGACTGTAATCTGCTACAGCTGTCGTCCAGATATCCTTATCTGCAGCCTGCTCCATGGTGTCACTTGTGACACTAGGATCTGTCGTGTAGTAGACTGTCCAACCTTCAGGGGCAGCTATAGGTCCACGAAGACTAACCGTATATTCCGTCAAACGATTTGACCCATCTAGGGTATTGACATCGTGTACTTTTGGTAGAGCATCGTAAACAACTCCGTCTTCGACTGGCTTGTCTGTATTGTTTTTAATGGTGATCTTGTAGTTAAAGGTTTCACCAGGTTTGAAGGTACGAGTAACAGTAGATGCATCGGATAGATCATCATTTTTAGCAATGTATTTGCGAGCATAGATCCCTTCTGCTGCGACAATCGTATAATTTGATTGAGCATAAGGAATCTTATCGGTTGTTGATCCATTCCCGTTTAAGTCATAGACATCTTCGGTAACTCGATCAGGGTTGGCATTTTCAAGATCGTGGATTCCGTCTCCTGCCACATATACTTTATTGGTGAAGATTCCACCGTCATCTTTTCCTTTTAAATCGGCTACGATAAACGGTAAACGCACACGATTAAGATCCATAAGAGAAGCTTTAATAAACTCTTTTTGGTCCAAATGCATCACAATAGCGGTTCGACCTGAATTGTGGTAATTTTCAATGACCTCGTAGCTCTTAAGGAATTTCATACCTTTTTCACTAGAGGCAAGGTTTCTCTCAAAATCTTTAAAATCGACTTTAAGGGTATTCGGATCATAAAGATCAATAATCCGTAGGTCTCCATAATTCTTATCAGGATCTAAAACTACTTTGGTTGCCATCAAACCAAAACGAATATTTTGTCCATCAGTATAGCGAACATCATTGTAATCAGTCGTTTTTGCAATTTCAAAGCTTTCCTTCATAGGAATCAGCTTAAAGCTCCAATCTGCTGACTGATCTTTGGCAACGTTTGACTGTGTTTTATAAGTCACACGGCCTGTATTCTTGTAGACATTTTTGGTCGCATCGTTTTCATCGTAACGAGTCTTTTCTGGATCCTTAAAGCTTGTATAGGTATTGAGGCGAATTCCTTGACCAGATTGAAGGACAAAATCATCCTTCATTTCCATCCGCCAGCCGACAACCGTTCCATACTTGGTCAAATCAATTAGACCGTTTCCATCTTTATCTGCTTCTGACTGGATTTCTTTGGTGCTACCATCCTCCATGGTCAAGATAATTCGTTTGACAATGGTATGGATTTGTTTCCCAATCCCATAGTTTCCTTCCATCAGGCGACTATAATCGATCCTGGTAAACTTCAAGCGAGGGTCCACAGTCTCATCGTAAAAGACAAAATTCTTCTGCGGTGAAGGGGTATTGTTGGCGAAATTTAGGTACCATTTATAATTGGCAGACTTGTATTCGGTTGAGTCATAAACATCCCCATCCGCCCGTTTGGCAAAGCTTCCAGCCCCTTCAAGGTCACGTGAAGTCAAACGGAAAATAAGGGAATCTTCCGCTGTAATATCTGGTTCTCCCTCTCCACGGTTGGCAGGAATTCCTACGATGCTCCCAGTATTGGTCAAATCCTTGCTAAGAACGTCCTTGAGGGTTTGGTCTTTTTCTAAGACCAAATCAGGGAATTTCAAGTAGAGGTAACTTGTATCCTTGATTTTGGTCATAAATTCTTGGTGATAAGCTGCTGGATTGTCGTTTGCATCCGCCTTGAACGTCTTCGTAACGGTACCATCTCCATTGTCTACCCAGCCTTCAGACTTGGCTGTATCGAGAACAGCTGTGCGAGTCTTCCCACTCTTATCTGTATAGGTTGGTAACTTATCAGTGATCGTTGCTGATTCTAACTGACGGTATTGACCACCGTATTGACCACGCATTCCGTCCAATTGGAAGGCAAATGGGACAGAAGTTGGTGTTTCAATATAGTTCTTTCCATCCGCACCTTTGACAATACCTGGCATTGCTTCCGCATAGTCCTTAGACATGGCTTCGTTCAAGTTTTGGTTGATGTACTTGGTGAAACGATAATCGTTGTACTTAGGCTTCCAAATGATATCATTGAGCGCTGTTTCTTGCCCATTGATATTCAGGGTCCCCGTAATATCCAATGAATAATTTGTTGGTGCATAACCAATATTAAATTTTCCAATAAATGGCAGAGTTAGGACTTCTGACTTTTGGTAATTGTTAAAGTGAAGTGTGACTTGATAATCATCTCCAACTTTTGTAACCGTTGGTTTATCATGCTCTGAAGCACTATTGAAGTCAGGAATACTAACTTCTCGTAGGTACTTCCCAGGGACATTCAAGGTAACCGTTACCTCATTAATATCCGTTGTCAAATTCTTAGGGGTAATCTGGATGTAACCAGACATGGTGTCACCTGTATAATAGGACATGCCACTTGGATGGTCTTGTTTGTCCCCATATAAGAGAGTGACATCCAGAGCCCCATTATCTCCGACCGCTAGCTCGTTCGCAAAAGCTGTAATAGCTCCTTGCCCAATTTGACCTAGCATCATGAGAATCGTTAAAATGGCAAATCCTTTTTTAAGGAAGATTTTCCATAATGAACTCATCTTCTTCATTTTGTGTCTCCTTTATTTATTGTCAGCCCAGACGAATAGGCTTTCACTCCTATTTTATCATATAGAATTTCTAAATTCTCTTCTTTATAAAATCAAGTTTTAATATTTGTTTAATATAGACATATTTTGCAACAATGTCTATATTATAAGTCACTATCTGGTAGTGTTTTCCCCTTTCTTTTATCCAAGTGCAAGAAAATAAAACATCTATAAACGAGGGAATAGACCTACTAATTCTTATCTCTCCTTAATTTTTTTATTACAAAAAAACTCAAACACAACTGCTTGAGTTTTGTACACCCTACTATTGGTTGATTATTTTATCTAACTCTTCACCATTTGAAGGAATCTTTTGTTTTTCCCTTCTCTCTCGTACCCACAGCATAGCTAGTCCAAAAAGGTGACTACCAAACAAGGCAGTCACAAAAATCAGCTTGCCCCTGTCTGGATAAGAAAGCGGAAGAGTTCTAAACCCGTAGCGAGCCAACTCAATAAAGATCGGATGCGAAAAGTAAAGGGCCATACTCATCTGCTTTAAGTACTGCAAATCATAGCCTTTCAAAAAGGATGATTGCAGACAAGCATTGACCAAATAGACCGTCACAAAGGGAAGGAGCAAGAAAAAGTTCTTATCGATTCCTTCATGTTGAAAAATGATGAGGCCTTCTAAACAGAATAGTCCAAAGGAAAGGGCCACTTTTTGCCAACGGTGAACCCTAAAGGTTTGATCATAAAAATGATCATACAGATAATAACCCATAAAGATAAAAACAGGCGTATAAAAGAGACCATTTCGCGCTGTGAAAAATAAATTGCTGTAGAGCTGGTAGCCTTTGAGAAGACTTGTGGTATCCAGATAAGCCGAATAGGTCTCGATCAAGCCCCAGCAGTAAAGAAGAAAGGTGATCAACCCCGTCCAAACCATACCTAGGCGTTTGACCAATTGATTGAGCAAAAACAAGCCCAGCAAAAAAGCAGGAATATACCAGAGTTGGTAGCACATTCCCAAGTAGACCAGAGCAATCAAGATTCCTGCTGGAAAGAGATAAACAGGAAGATGGAGACTAGAGAAAAAGAGCCAGGCATAAGGGAGGTAAACGAAACTCCAAAACAAATAGTTTTTTACGATTTTGACCAGTTAGGCCTTCATTTTCTTAGAATTCCCTAGGGAGTGTTTGAGGAAAAAGCTGGCACAGACGATAAAAAATGGCACCGCTAGCCGGCCGAGCATACTCTTGAGACCAAAATGCAGTGGCTCATAAGAGGTCAAGCGACCACTATGCACCAAAATCACTGCAATCGCAAAGAGGTATTGAAAAAAGCTGATACTAGAGGTGTTATAGAGGGGATTCTTTTGCATAGTCCTACTCCTTGCCCAAAGCAGTTTCTATGGTTATTTTAGCATGAAAGGGAAGGCCAAGCAAGGAATCTTACATCCTTATCTACCTTTTTTCCTCTATTTTTGATATACTCAAAGCATGCATAAACAAACCATTATTGATTTTAAAGAGCTTGGATTGCGATACCTTTTCACCAAGCCCATAAAGGAATTAAAAACTAGAAACCTCGACCAGGTAGAGGATCTTCTTAGAGAAGTCGAAGCCTACCAGGAGCAAGGCTTTTATGCTGTTGGCTATGTCAGCTATGAGGCTGCTCCTGCTTTTGAGAAGAAGTTTGCTGTCCATCCAGCACCTCTTATGGGAGAGTATCTCCTCTATTTTACTATCCACGAGAAGGTCGAAACCCTTCCTTTTCCAGAGGACTATGAAGCTGTGGATCTTCCAGCCAATTGGAAGGAAGAGGTAGAGGCGCCTGCTTATCAAGAAGCCATCAAGACGATCCATCACCATATTCGCCAGGGAGATACCTACCAGGTCAACTACACTGTCCAGCTTTCTCAAGAGCTAAAAGCAGATCCTTTGGCCATCTACAATCGCTTAGTGGTAGAGCAAAAGGCCCATTACAATGCCTTCATCCAGCACGATGATGTCTCTATCCTCTCCATCAGTCCTGAGCTCTTTTTTGAGCAAGACGACCGGCTACTGACCACGCGCCCCATGAAAGGAACGACGCACCGTGGTCTCACCAACCAAGAGGATCTTCAAGAGGCTGCTTGGCTAGAAGCCGACCCGAAAAATCGAGCAGAAAACATGATGATCGTCGACCTCCTCCGCAATGACATGAATCGGATTTCGGAGATTGGAAGTGAGCAGGTAACCCGTCTTTGCCAAGTCGAGCAATACTCCACCGTTTGGCAGATGACCTCGACCATTGAAAGCCGCTTACGCCCCGAAGTCGACCTGGTCCAAACCTTCCGAGCTCTCTTTCCTTGTGGCTCGATTACAGGAGCACCGAAGATCTCCACTATGGAAATCATCCACAAGACAGAGAAGGCTCCTCGAGGTATCTACTGTGGAACGATCGGCATCCTTCTTCCAAAAGGGAAACGGATTTTTAATGTAGCCATCCGGACCCTTCAAATGCAAGGTAATCAAGCCATCTATGGTGTGGGAGGAGGCATCACTTGGGACAGTAAATGGGAAAGTGAATACCAGGAAACCAAGCAAAAGTCTGCTGTTCTCTACCGTCAAGAGCCTCGCTTTGAGCTTTTGACGACTGGCCGCATCCACAAAGGAGAGCTGACCTTCCTGGAGCAACACCTAACCCGTTTGAGAGAGGCTAGTCGCTACTTTGCCTATCCTTATGATGAACCCAAACTTCTGAACGACCTTCAAGAAGAGCTCACTCATTTGGATCCTAGCCTTGACTACCGTTGTCGCATTGCCTTGCAGAAAAACGGAAGCTTCCAGCTGACGATCACCGAGCTGACAGACTTGCCAGCTAGCTATCTACAGGCCCAACTGACCGAGCAGAAGCTTGATTTAGCGACGCCATTTACTTATTTCAAAACGAGTCAGAGAGACCATCTAGGCCAGTCAGATCACGAGCAAATTTTTCATCTGCCAGACGGAAGCTTGCTAGAGACGACGATTGGCAATCTGGTGCTGGAGATAGAGGGACAACTCTATACCCCACCAGCTCACCTCCCCTTACTCGATGGCATTTATCGGCGCCATCTTCTTGAGACCCAGCAGGTTGAAGAAAAACTCTTAACTCTGAACGATTTAATAGACGCCGATCGTATTTATGCCTGCAATGCTCTTCGTGGTCTCTACGAACTCGATTTTCAAAGAAAGGATTCCTGATGAAACTGATTTTTTTACATGGACTAGGGCAAGATGTCCTCTCTTGGCAAGGAGTCCAATTTGCACTTTCACCCTTGCACTCCAAAACTTTTGATATTTTCTCCCATCCAAAAGAAAGCTATCAGGAAGTCAAAGAAAGGTTGATGGAGCGCCTCCAGCAAGAGAGCGAACCCTTTATTCTGGTAGGACTTTCACTAGGTGGTGTGCTTGCTCTTGATCTCTCCAGACAAGACTTCCCGCAACTCAAGGGCTTGGTCCTTGCGGGAAATCAATACAAACTCAACACCAATCCCCTCTATCGGCTCCAGATTCTCCTTTTTCGTCTGCTTCCCAAGCATGTCTTTGAAAAACAAGATGCCAATAAACAACAGATGCTTCAAATCTTGACGGAATTAAAAGGGCTCAATTTAACCGATACCGTTAAAGCTTGCCCTCTCCCTAGCTTGGTGATTTGTGGTAGCAAAGATTGGGCCAATCAATCTTCTTCTAAAAAATTGGCCAATCTCCTGCCAAAAGGCCGCTATCAAGAAATCGCAGACGGAGGCCATCTACTCAATACCGAGAAACCCTATGAACTCGCGCAAGCCATCAAGGAGTTTGTCGCTGAATTTTAAAATGAAGAGGCTAGCTTAAAAAACAGTTCCTCTTAATGTAGATAAAGTATTTTTTCATGTTACATAACTTAAAAAATCAAGAACTTTAAAGAAATGTTTATTTTTAAAGTTATGCATGAATTTCTTGAGGCTTTCCGCCGTGAGAAAAGTGCCTGAAACACAATTGTTTCAGGCACTCGGGAGTTTTGAGAGTAAAACAGTTTGGGGAACTGTTTTAGCCTGAGCCTAAAAATTGAAAAGGGAAGGGGCTCAAAACGAATTGAACTCGGGCTGCGGATTGTGTCAAAAAGATAAGTTCTCCTAGAATCAAAAGATTCCGCGTCAAACTTCCTATTTTGACTTTATCCGCAGACGCCCTCTGTATCTTAATTAGTCATGGAACTTCTTTGAAGTTCGCTGACGTCCGTACTCACCTAAGGAAAGCCTCTAGGAAAACTTAGTCTTAAAGTCACGGCTAACTTTTTAAAAGTTAGTCGTTTTTTTAGAAATATTTGAGAATTGCTTGATAGTTATTTGAAAAGCAAGCTGTATACTAAGAGTGTAAAGAAAACAACTAGTCATTTGGACGAAGGAGAAAACCATGGAAAAAGTATTAGAAATTTCCCATTTGAGTAAAAAATTTGGTCAACAATACGCCTTAAATGATGTGAATCTCACCATTCGCAAAGGCGACGTTTATGGCCTGATCGGTAAGAACGGGGCTGGGAAAACCACCCTCATCAAGATCATCACCCAGCTGATTCAAGAAACTGACGGAAGCGTCTCTCTCTTTGCTTCTACAAATCGCTCCCAGTGGACCCAAGCCTTGAAACGGGTTGGATCTGTCATTGAAAGTCCCGTGGCTCACAAGCATATGACCGCCTATCAAAACCTGGTCTACTATTGCAAGGCTCGCCATATTCCCAATCCCGACCAGGTCATCAAAGAAACCTTGAACTATGTTGGCCTGAATAATACGGGTAAGAAGAAATTCCGCGATTTTTCACTGGGGATGAAACAACGGTTGGGAATTGCAATTGCGCTCATTGCCAAGCCCGACTTCCTCATTCTAGACGAACCCATCAATGGTCTCGATCCTGTCGGAATCAAGGAATTCCGTCAGATGATCAAGCGCCTCAACGATGAACTCGGCATGACCATCCTCATTTCCAGTCACATCCTCTCTGAACTTTATCTGGTTGCCAACCGCTTTGGTATTGTCGACCAAGGACGCCTGATCAAAGAAATTAGCAAGGCTGAATTCGAAGAGCAAGGAGAAGATTACATCATCCTCAAGACTAGCCAGCTAGCCCTTGCGAGTCAACTGATTCAGGATCAACTCCATCACCGTATCAAGGTCATCGATAAGGATGGAGAAATCCATATCTTCGGACAGACTCATGATATTAAAGTCATTGTCAAAGCCCTCGTTCAAGCGGATATTGATGTGGACGAAATCTACTATGCCCGCCAAGATCTGGAAAAATTCTTTACGGACTTGGTAGACTAGTCCAATCACCGTCTTCCTCTATTACCTATCCCACATATTTCATTTAGGAGATTTATCATGTTGCATACCATTCAAGCAGATTTTTACAGACTTTTTCGCTCCAAAGGTTTTTGGATTACAGAAGCCATTCTCGTTCTCAACATCCTGTCTGGAGTCATCTTTGGAGCTACTGGCCACGTCGGCGTCAATACGGAATCCAAATTGCCCCAAGCGACCGAAGTTTGGACAGGCTTTAAAGCTTTGACCAACTACTCTTCCAGCATCAGTGTGACCATCCTCTTTACCATTATTGTCATCACCTTGGTCCTGGGAACAGACTTAACGCAAAACTTATACAAGAATAGTCTGGCCTATGGCGTTTCTCGCACCAGCTACTACTTTGCCAAAAGTGCTGTTGTCCTGACCATTGCTCTCTTCCAATTTCTCGTTTCTTATGGTCTCGTCTTCTTGATCGCGACCTTCTACAATGGACTTGGCACCATGCCAGATCACTTCTTGGCTCATTTTGGACTGACTATTCTGATTCAGTTCCTCTGCACCTTGGCTTGGGTCAGCATCATTTCCTTCCTCCTCTACGCCAGCCAATCCATCACCTTGGCCTTCGTTGGCTACTTCATTGGAAATATCTTCTTAAGCCTGCCTGCGCTCTTCTTCAAAGATATTGACATTTTCCACTTTATAAACTTGGAATTCCAATATTCCTTGGTACAGAGCACCACAGCAACGACCAACACCCTCTCAATCGCCCTTGGATTCATCCTTGTTTTCGGATTCTTGGGACTCGCTACTTTTAAACACAAAGATTTATAACAAACAGGCTTGACGATTGGTCAAGCCCTATTTTTTAATGTAATTGTCAAAACAAACCAGTCTGCCTCCGTTGCCAGTTGCAAGTCTCCCCCTAAGATCTCTACAAAATTTTGAATGATGTAAAGGCCTAAGCCGGAAGACTCTTCTGTGTCCGATAAATTCTCAGAGTAGAAGCGACTAGCCAGTTGGTCTAAGTGTTGAATCGGTTGTTGCACGATATTGCGCAGCTCGACCCGAATCGTGTCCACGTCCGAGGTCAAGGTCAAACGTGCCTGCTCCTTTCCATGCTTGAGGACATTGCTGAGCATATTTTGCAAGAGGCGCTCCCAGAGCTCTGGATCCGTAGCATAATGAAGATGCTCTTCTAGCTCTACCTCTAAGGCAATCCCCGCCTCAGACAGGCTGTCATAATACTGGAACAACTGCTGGGTCAGGACTTGGCTGAGATCGACGTCTGAAATCCGAGGCTGAATAGCTCCCTCCATCAAGCGTCTGTATTCCAAGAGAGATTCCAAACGTTTTGAGACGACTTGAAGATTGGAAGCAATTTTCTTCAGCTTTTCTTCTTCCTGCGTCCCTCCTTTGATGATTTGTTGGGTATAGCCCGATGCAATGGTCAAAGGTGTCCGAATATCGTGAGCAATATTACTGATGGCCATATCCAAGGTCTTTTTCTCTTGAAAGGCAATCCGATTGGTCCGCTCGATCTGATCAAAGAGATCACTGACCTGCTTGGTCAAGGCGACCAATTCTTTTTTTGAGAGCTGAGAGGTCAGCCGTACCCCACTTCCGCTTTGAAATTTCTTTTGAATCTGCTCCTGCAAATCCTTTAAGGCAGAAAGCAAGCGAGCATAGCCCAAACCCAAGAAAAGGACAAGGACGACAAGAATTAGAACTAAAACCCACATTACTTGTCTCCTTTCAAGCGAACACCCAAGCCCCAGACCGTTTCAATATAGTCCTCATCTGGATCAAGCTGGGCAATTTTCTTTCGGAGATTGCTCAGTTGGGCATTGAGGGTATTGTCACCAGGCAGATAGACTTCTTCCCAGACCGCCTCATACAATTCTTCCTTGGTGAAAATCTTCCTTGGATGCGCCAGCAAGGTCTCAAAAATTTGAAATTCTTTTTTGCCCAAGCGAAGCGTCTGTTCTCCGGACTCCAATTCAAAAGTTTCTGGATTCAGGATCAGATTTTTAAAGGAGAGCTTTTGCGACGATTGAGCTTCCTGTGCTACCGTCGGTTGATTTCTCAACTGCACCGTCACCCGAGCCGCCACTTCGTCCAGATTAAAGGGCTTGACAATATAATCATTGGCACCTGCAAGGAGATACTGGCTAATGAGGTGTTTGTCTCCAAGAGCCGTCATCATGATAACCGGTGTCTGACTGTGCAAACGGATTTCCTCAAGGACCTGGTCCCCATTTTTCCCTGGAAGCATGATATCCAGAAGGACCAAATCAACAGCTTCTTGCTGGAAGAGCCGCAGCCCTTCTGTACCTGAAAAAGCCTGAAGGACCTCATGGTCTTCACTTAAGAGACTGTATAAAATTTCTTGGATATCATTATTATCCTCGATTAATAAAATCCGTGTCACTTGCCTCGCTCCTTTTTTCTTTTCTTGCGAAATCAGTTCTATTCCCCTAGCCTATCAAATAAAGGGACCTTCGTCAATGAAAATCTGATAAAATTCTATTGTCCCCAGGTAGATCTGCATGTTAGGTCATCACAAGATGAACTTGACGATCCTTTCTTTCAAAGGGTATAATAGGACCAATGACACAATAGGGAGACTCATCTATGAAAAATAATGCTAAAACTAAAATCAGTCTTGTATCCATCCTTGTCATCCTGGGCGTTGCTGCAAGAATGATGCGAGTCATCCACCGCCAGCAAATCAGGGAGCAAAACAGACAAACCATTCAAACGACTAAAAAGGTTGCAGAGTTTCAGAAAACACTAGACGAGGAAGAAACGAAGAAACGGAACGAAACCTTCAACAAGATTTATAATGAATCCCTTGTTCGGAATAAGTTTGAGAATTGGCAAAAAGTCGATGAAGTCCATGGTTTGGGACAAAGAACTGGGCAATTTTATATCTATAACTTTGAAAAAAAGGAAGAAATCCTTTTAGAGAATACAGATCAAGCATTTGTTCTACCCATTCGAGACAAGAGCAATAACGTCACATTTGAGGCCATCTTTGCCCACAAGGACGGTCAGTGGCACATCATGAAGCCAGACGGAAGTTCACAGTTGCAACTAGGAGCAGCCAACATTTCCGCTGAATCTAAGTTTGTCATCGAGAACAATGTCTTAGATTACGACCAGTAAATTCGTAATGACTTGGCTTAACAACATACAAAAAGCTTAGGACCCCAACTTGTGGTTGGAATTCTAAGCTTTTTAGTTTGCTGCCAGAGAGTCATCCAGAAGATGGTTTAGCTCTAGGGAAGACTTTTATTTAACAGAAGCCCCATTGGTCTCAATGACTTCTTTGTACCAATAAAAGGATTTCTTACGTGAGCGGGCTAAAGTTCCTTTTCCTTCATTGTCCCGATCGACATAGATAAAGCCGTAGCGCTTCTTCATTTCTCCAGTCCCGGCAGAGACCAGGTCAATACAGCCCCAAGTCGTATATCCCCAGAGGACAACACCATCTTCGTTAATGGCATCTCGCATGGCCTTGACATGGGCAGCCAGGTAGTCAATCCGGTAGTCATCCTCAATCTCCCCGGCTTCATTTGGGGTATCAACGGCGCCTAGTCCATTTTCTACAATAAACATAGGCTTTTGATAACGATCCCAGATGGTGTTGAGGGTAATGCGGAGACCAAGAGGGTCAATCTGCCAACCCCATTCTGAGCTTTCTAGGTAGGGATTCTTCAGAGAGGCAAAGATATTGCCCGCTGTTTTCTCCCTTTCAGCTGGATCCCCAGAAGCGACCCGACTGGCATAGTAGGAGAAGGAAATAAAGTCCACCGTATGGTCTTTCAACAATTGCAGGTCCTGCTCCGTCATCTCGACCGTGATTCCCTGACGCTCCCACTCTTTCTTGGCATAGTTAGGGTATTCCCCACGCGCCTGCACATCGATGAAGAAATAGTTCTTGCGGTCTTCTTCTAGACCAGCCCAGACATCTCGTGGAGCACAGGTATGCGGATAGTTTTGCCCTGCTGCTAGCATACAGCCGACCTTATTGTTAGGATCAATCTCATGGGCTAGCTTGGTGGCAATGGCTGAAGCGACCAACTCATGGTGAGCCGCCTGGTATTTGATTTGCTCCTCATTCTCCCCTTCTTCAAAGCAGAGACCCGCTCCCATAAAAGGCGCATGGAGGATCATATTGATCTCATTAAAGGTTAGCCAGTATTTGACCAAGCCCTTGTAGCGAGTGAAGAGGGTCCGGCAGAGACGTTCATAACATTCCAACATCTTGCGACTACGCCAACCTCCATACTCAGTAATCAAATGCATGGGACAGTCAAAGTGGGTAATGGTCACCAAGGGTTCAATGCCATACTTATGGCACTCCTTAAAGAGGTCTTCATAGAACTGTAGACCTGCTTCATTCGGCTCTAGTTCATCTCCTTTAGGAAAGATCCGAGACCAGGCAATGGACAAACGATAGGTTTTAAAGCCCATTTCCCCAAAGAGCGCAATGTCTTCCTTGTAGCGATGGTACATATCAATGCCATCCTTAGCCGGATAAAAATAGCCCTCTTCAAAATCGAACATCTTTTTCTGACCTGTAATAATGGCGTGCCGATCAGGCCCAATCGGCACCACATCCACATTGGCCAAGCCACGGCCGTCTTCATTATAAGCTCCCTCACACTGGTTAGCAGCCGTCGCACCACCCCAAAGGAAACCATCTGGAAATTGAAGTTTGTCGGTCATCTCTCTACCTCACTTGATTTGATAGTTCTATTATACCTTTCTCTTTCCAAAAAATCCTACAAGATCCTATGAAAAACTGATACTATTCTAAGGTAACTCCGACACTTGGGAACATAAAAAGACCGGATGGCTCCGATCTTTTTAAGTTCCACTCCAAGAACGTTTAAATTTTTTGATAATATAATTACCTATTTCATACGATAAAAATCAATCACTAAACCAGCTGGGCCTTCAACTAGCAGGCTTTCGGTTCCCCAATCGGTTACAACTGGACCGTTTAAAACTTGGATACCAAGCTCTTTCAACCGTTTGTAGTTCTGGTCTACATCCTCAACCTCGATATGAAGAATGATTCCTGACTGAAAGTTTTCCAAAGGAACCAAATGATTTTGAGACAACATGAGACAGTGACTGCCAATCGTGAACTGAGCAAAACTGTCGTCAACATAATCGGCTTTTTTATCCAAAATATGCTCCAAGTCAGCACAGACCTGGGGAATATTTGAAACGATGATATCTAACTGATTTAAATTCATTTACTATCCTCCATAAAAAGACCGGATTGCTCCGATCTTTTAAGTTTCTCTCTACAAAATCAAAGAATATAATCTACAATATTTACATTTGATTTTCGACGAGCAGGATTATTTGATTGCGCGTGATTGCAACCCTTCTTCTTCCAAGAAGAGACGGAATGGTACGAGTTCTTCTGCTTCGTATTTTTCCTTGAAGGCTTTGATGGCTTCTTCTGAGTGTTGTTTTGGATCCAACTCAAGAACTTCTACTGGAAGTGGACGGTGTTGCGTGATGCGAGCATCGATGACAACTGTCTTACCTTCTTTGTTCAATTTAACAGCTTCAGCAACGACTGCGTCGATGTCTTCGATACGGTTTACAGTGAATCCTACAGCACCTTGAGCTTCAGCGATTTTCGCATAGTCAGCATTAGGGAAGTCACAACCAAACAAGTGTTTGTTTGTGTCTTCGTATTTGTCCTTGATGAAGGCATATTTACCATTTGAGAAGACAACGTTGATAACTGGAAGATCGTATTGAACGTTTGTGATAACGTCTGGGTAGCACATGTTGAATGCACCGTCACCCATGATGTTCCATACTTGGCGATCTGGATTGTCTTTCTTAGCAGCAATACCACCAGGAAGGGCGATCCCCATTGTCGCAAAGAGTGGAGATGTACGCCACATGTTCTTAGGTGTCATGTGAAGGTGACGAGTAGATGTTTGAGTAGTGTCACCGACGTCGATTGAGTAGATAGCATCTTCGTCAGCGTATTTGTTAATAGCATTGTAAACTTGATACAATTGCAATTCACCCTCAGTTTTACCTTCGAGTTTGTTCATGTAGTCGCGCCAGTTTTGGTTATTCTTCACGTTTGCACGCCACCATGGAGTAGACTCAACTGGGTTTACTTTATCAAGGATGGCTTGTGCTGCTTGACCAGCATCCCCAAGGATTGAAGCATCAAGGGCATGGCGTTTACCAAGTTTGTAAGGGTCGATATCTACTTGGATGAATTTTTCAGTGTTTTTGAAGGCTTCGTAAACTTCAGCAAATGGGAAGTTTGAACCTAAGAAGAGAACGGTGTCAGCTTCAAAGACTACTTCGTTGGCTGGTTTCCAACCAACACGGTAAGCAGAACCTGTCAAACCTTCATAGTTCCATTCAAACGCTTCAAAGTTTTTACCAGTTGTAATGATTGGTGCTTTAATTTTACGAGACAATTCAGTGATCACATCACCCGCACCAACTCCACCGAAACCAGCGTAGATCACTGGGCGTTCAGCATTGTTCAAAATTTCAACTGCTTTATCGATTTCCACTTCGTTCAAGGCAGGAGCGATAAAGTGACGTTCATAAGAACCTGATCCGTAGTAAGAGTTTTCGTCGATTTCTTGGAAACCAAAGTTTACTGGAATTTCAACAACGGCTGGACCTTTTTTAGAAACGGCAGCACGGCAAGCTTCGTCGATTACTTTTGGTAATTGTTCTGCGTAAGCTACACGTTTGTTGTAAACAGCGATACCGTTGTACATTGGGTTTTGGTTCAATTCTTGGAAGGCATCCAAGTTCAATTCGTTAACTGGACGTGATCCAAGGATAGCAAGGAATGGAGTGTTATCCATCGCTGCATCGTAAACACCATTGATCAAGTGAGTCGCACCAGGTCCACCTGAACCAACTGCAACCCCGATAGAGCCACCAAATTTAGCTTGCATAACCGCTGCAAGAGCACCAGTTTCTTCGTGACGAACTTGCAAGAAACGGATATCTTTGTCTTCAGCCAAAGCGTCCATCAGTGAGCTAAGTGTTCCAGATGGGATACCGTAGATCGTATCTACACCCCATGTTTTCAATACATTAAGCATTGCTGCAGATGCAGTAATTTTCCCTTGAGTCATTCTAACTCTCCTTTAATTCTATTTTGATCCCTTAAAATGCAGCATAGCGCTTCTACTTCATCTTTGCGATCATCTCGCCTTGAAAATGAGTTTTTTCTGACTTTTCTCATGAAAACGATTTACAAAACGATTACAGTATTAATTTATCACAAAGAGATTCACATGTATAAGGATCTGCTCAGAGATGCTCAATCCCTATTCCATAACAGATGCTCTTTTTGAGAAATTTTCACAAACTATCCTACAATAGGGTATTTTACTATAATTTCATACTCCCTCTTTTCCCTCGTCGCTCTAAGGAAAAGAGAAAAAGAGTGATACAGAATTCTGTACCACTTCTTATTTTCGTTAATCTATTTTCGCGACATTGAGAAGCAGCGAGCTAGTCAAAACAGACACAGAACTAAGGGCCATAGCAAGACCTGCTAGTTCTGGATTGAGGGTCAATCCCAGTCCTACAAAGACTCCAGCAGCAATTGGAATCCCAAGGATATTGTAGATAGAGGCCCAGAAGAGATTGAGTAAGATGCGACGGAAGGTCTTTTGACTCATGTCAAAGGCGCGCACAACTCCAAGCAAATCATTTTGCGTGAGCACGATGCCACCGGACTCGATCGCAATATCCGTTCCAGATCCCATAGCAATTCCGACATCGGCGATCGAAAGAGCTGGAGCATCATTGATCCCATCTCCCACAAAGGCTACCTTACTGCTTTCTTGCAGTTTTTGGATGGCGCTGGCTTTTTCTTGAGGGAGCACATCAGCGATCACGGTATCAATGCCCACTTGCTTAGCAATAGCTTGGGCCACCCGTTCATTATCCCCTGTTAACATGACCGTTTTCAAGCCCCGTTCTTTGAGCTTTTTGATCGCTTCTTTTGAGCTGGCCTTCGGAGCATCTTGAATGGCAATCAAGCCTATCACTTGCCCATCCACAGACAAACTGATCACTGTTTTGGCCTGCTCTTGCAACTCTACCATCCGTTTTTCAAGCTCCGGATCCATCGCTGTCCCGTCATGAAGTTTGCCATTTCCCAAGGTCACCAACTGCTGGTCGATCTGACCTTGGACCCCTTTTCCTTCGATCGCTTGGAAGTTTTCCACAGGGATTAGCACCAAACCTTTTTCTTCTGCTCGTGATAAGACCGCTTGCGCTAGGGGATGTTCTGAAAAAGTTTCAAGACTAGCAGCCAGTGTCAAGACACGCGCTTCATCTCCTACAACATCGGTTACAAGTGGTTGGCCAATGGTAATAGTCCCTGTCTTATCAAACACAACGGTTTGAATCTTTTGCACTTCTTGAAGAACTGTTCCATTTTTAATCAGAACCCCCATCTTGGCACTACGGCCGGTTCCGACCATCAGAGCTGTTGGGGTTGCTAAACCAAGGGCACAAGGACAGGCAATAATGAGGACAGAGACTGCATAGAGCATGGCCTCTTGAAGCGACGCGCCCAGAAGCACGGACCAAACCCAGAAAGTCGCAATGGCCAAAATCGTCACCACTGGAACAAAGATACCTGAAATCTTATCCGTCAGATCTTGAATAGGAGCACGACTGGATTGGGCCATTTTGACAAAGTCCACAATTTGAGATAAGAGGGTCTCACTACCGACTTTTTCAGCCTTAAAGAGAATGGTCCCATTGCTGTTGATAGTGGAGCCAATCACTGCATCACCAACTGATTTTTCCACAGGCAAGCTTTCACCTGTCACCATCGACTCATCAATGGTCGTACTTCCTTCTACAATCGTCCCATCAACCGCGATCTTTTCCCCAGGACGGACCCGAATCAAATCACCAATGTGGATATCTTCCGCCGCCACCTCGACATAGTTCCCATCACGAAGAACTTGAGCCGTTTTTGCCTGCAAATCCAACAACTTTTCCACAGCCTCGGAGGCATTGTTACGCATCCGTTCCTCAAAGACTTGCCCTAAGAGGATAAAGAAGATGATAAAACCCGCAGCCTCAAAGTATACTGGCTGACCAGTAAAGAGGGCAAATACACTATAGACATAGGCTACCAGAGTTCCCAGAGCTACCAAGGTATCCATATTGGAATGGTGCTTCTTAAATGAGGCCCAGGCACTCTTGATAAAAGGAACTCCTGCTACCAACATGATCGGCGTTGTCGCTAGAAAAGTCCCCCAGCGACTGACTTGATGGGATACAAATCCTGCCCACATCCCGATCATCAAGATCAATAAGGGAAGAGTAAAGATACTAGTAATCCAAAAGCGATCCCGTAAACTTAAGACACGACGGCGTTTTTCCACAACCGTGTAGGAACCCTTTTGCATCTTCATTCCACATGAAAACTCGAAGTCCCCTGTTTCTGTCGGGGTAAAGGATATCACCTTATCCACACCGACTTCCAAAGGCTCTAAAATCCCCTGATCTTCAAACAAAATTTCCTTGTAACAGCCGGAAGGATTGACCCGATGGAAGGTGATTTCAGCAGGGATCCCTTTTTGAAGTTGAAATTCCTTTGGACTATAGCCTTTTTCTGCTGTAATACGGATCTTTTGCACTCCGTTTTCCACAACTGCTTTTTGTTTTTCTACCATACCTACTCCTTTATTCCACAATCATGTGACCATGCATCATGTTCATTCCACATGAATACCCATATTCGCCCGCTTTTTCTGGCGTAATTTCAATGACATGTTTTTCACCTAAAGGCAAAGCTTCATGAACCCCAAAGTCTGGAAAGATCACTTGGTCAAGACATGAAGAGGGATCCTTGCGATTAAAGATGATCCGGGCTGGAACATTCTTTTTCAGGACAATGGTTTCAGGCGAATAGCCCCCCATGACTTCGACTTCAATTTCTTGATAACCTGATTTCTGACGAGCGTGGTCGCTTACCTTTTCATGCTCTGCAAAGAACCACCAAGCAATAAAAGCAACCCCAAGTAAACAAACAATACTAATTAACAATCCAAACATTGAAATTCCTTCTTTCTATTACATACAATTGCAAGGGACTGTTTCGACAGCCTCTGCTTTCTTTTCTTCCAGGACCTGCTGCAGCTGATTAAGATCTGCAAGCGTAAAGTCACTCTCCTGAATCAAGTTTTCAAGCACCTGGACAATTCTTTTTGAGCAAACCTTGTCCTTCACATCCTCAACCACCAAGTCTAAACTTTGGTCCTGCTTCAACAAAGCCGAGTAGACAAAGGCTTTGCCAGATTTTTCTCTAGTCAAGCACCCCTTTTCTACCAAGCGCGTCAAGAGGGTCTTGATGGTCGACTTGGACCAGTCAAAGCGCTCGGACAAGACGGCGATCAAATCCCTGCTGGTCTGCTTGCCTTCCATCCAGATAATCTTCATGATGCGCCATTCCGCATTGGAAATTTGCATGGCCTCTCCTTTCTAAATCTACATTTGTAAATCTTATGATGCTATTCTACTCCTAAGATTTACATTTGTCAACCAAAAGATTTAAAAAAAACAAATCTTCCTTTGAAGATTTGTCTAGTTGGGCTTTTTTCGCTCCCTATTTTTGTCTCTATAATATCTCCTGCAGAGCTTGGGCTAGGATGCGGTAACCAGCCACACTTAAATGGAGGCCATCTGTCGTATAGGCTTCTGCCAACTGCCCCTTTTCATCCAATAAAGACGAATACACATCGACATAGCTGACCTGGTGGTAGGCCTGAGCCAATTCGCGATAGGCCTGGTTGAGGGACTGAATTTTTTCATTGGTCCGCACATAGACCTTTTGTTTGTAGCGCTCTTCTTGACTCACCGGTAAAACCGAGATCAGGTTGATGTGGGTCAGCGGAAAATCTCGCATAATTGCTTGTAAGACCGCTTCTACATTGTCTAGGGTTTCCTTTTGAGGAATTTCTTTTCCGATATCATTGGTCCCGATCAAGAGAAAGATCTGATCCACCGCCGTTCCAAAGACATGGGCGTCTAGATGCTCACGAAGGAGATCCGTCTTATAGCCTCGCACTCCTCGATTGACCATGTGCTTGGGACTTTGTAATAGTTCATGAATGGGAAAATACTCTACGATGGAGTCTCCGATAAAGATCAAACCAGGCTCCTTCAGAGGGGCTTGATTGAGTTCCCGATAGGTTGTTATGATTTTCTCCTGCTCCTTTAAGAGCCAGTCTTCTAACAGTTGTACCGCCATCTATTTCTCTCCCTTCACTTGTTCCCAGGGGGTCAATCCTAGATACTCTTCGATCACCTGGTAGACACCACCTTCTTGATGGCTCGGTGCTAGGTGTTTGGCAACAGCTTTGACAGCTTCTTCTGCATTGGCTACAGCATAGGAGTGACCTGCCATTTCAAGCATTTCGATGTCGTTTCCACTATCACCAAAGGCCATGACCTGGCTGGCGTTAAGCTGCCACATCTCCATTAATTGAGCCAGTCCCCAGGCCTTGTGAATACCTGCTTGTAAGAGATCCATGCTGCCAAAACCGCTCGATACCGCCATCAGCTGATCTCCAAAAGCCTGTTGGACTTCCCGACTCACTTGATCAAGACGATCCAAGCCAACCACCAGGCTCATTTTGAGCACCTGATCAAATAAATCTGCTGTCAATTCCGGGACAAACTTCATCCGCTTGTACAAGGCTTCAATTACTTCCGGTCGCATGAATTTCTCAACTTCTGTAAAGACTGTTCCTTCCTTGGCAAAGCCACCATTGACAGCCGATACAACCAGCTGATCTGAAATTTCCCGGCCCTTAAAATACGCAAGAACCGCCTCCACTAGTTGTCGATCCCAGAATTTTCCTAAAATCATCTGATCGTCTTCGAAAATCCGTGCTCCATTGGCTACGACTAGGGTCACCCGCTTGACCAAAGGACCCAAGAGATGGCGCATCCGATGGATTTCATTTCCCGTCGCAATGACAAAGCGAATCCCTTTTTGATCCAAGTGGTCCAACAGCCTTTCCAGGCGCGGGAGATCCACCTCTCCTCGCTCATCTAATAAAGTTCCATCCATATCTGTAGCAATCAACTTAATCATACAATCTAACCTTTTCCCTTTCATAGGGTGCAAACTATCTGTTCCCATTATACCACAGATCAAGCAAGTCAAAACCACCCGTGAAAACAGGTGGTTTACTTTTAGTCTGAAAGTTGCTACTAAAGACCAAGTGATATCATAAATATAATCCCTTTTCTACACTTTCCTGAACCAACTCTTCCGTCAGTTTCCATAACGCTTTGGACTCACTTTTTATAAATTTTTTCTTTTCTAATACCATCTCTGAACGGATATGATCGGGATTATAATTTACTTCTGACACTTCCAAATGATTGATCAGTGGTACCAATGCATCAATCACTCTTGCATATCTTGCCTCAGGACTCTGCCCTTTTTCAAACTCCAACCACGAATTTTTCATATTCAAATAGGTTGCTTCTGGAAGGAGGCTCATTGTTTTTTCTATAGATGCTAGCTCTCTATCATGAGCATGAAGCTTTTTTTCATCATCAAACACCCAAGTTTCTCCGGCATAAATCTCATCTAAATCATGAATCAATAACAGAAACATGACCTTTTCCATATTCAATTTTTCAGGATAATAATCTTGAAGAACCATCGCAGCTATCGCACCCTGCCAAGAATGCTCGCCACTATTTTCAAACCGTCCATCAAGGGTTCTATTAAACCTTGTTACCGACTTTAATTTCTCGATTTCTTTAATAAATTCAACTGTCTGATTCAAATCACTCATGGCAACTCCAACCTCCCTATTCGAAATTACGACTATCATACCAGAAATCCTGTTTTCCATAAATGAATTCCCGTATTTGCAAAAAAGATAATGTCCCTCCTTTTTGGAGCACCGCCATTTTTCTAACAAGAGCACAAGGACAAGCAAAAAAACTAACCAGTCTTTACCGGTTAACTTTAGAATGAGACAAACTATTTAAAAGTAAAATAAGTTAATCGATTCTAAAAGTAAGTAAAAATGAGTTCCTATTTTTAGAATGAATCAAGAAAATACAAAAACTTTCCGCTGTGAGAAAAGTGCCTGAAACAATACGTTTCAGGCACTCGGAATTATTGAGACCTTAGGCTCAATAATTAGTCATGGAACTTCTACGAAGTTCGCTGACGTCCGTACTCACCTAAGGAAAGTTTTTAAGTTGACTTTGTCTTAAATCTGAAGCTACTGCTTAGCTTCTATTTTTCACCCGACAAAAGCCCAAATAATGGCAATTAGCACTGCTGGAAGGAGATTGGCGACCTTGATTCGTTTGCCCCAGATGAGATTGATCCCTACACAGAGAATGAGGCTGGAGCCAACTAGGGACAGATTCGAAAGGGCTTGCGGAGTCATGATCGGTGCGATCAAATGGGCCAACAGCGTGATCAATCCCTGAAGGATCACGAGTGGAACCACCGCAAAGATCGCGCCCTTTCCTTTTGAAACGGTCAAGACCAGAACGATAACCATATCGAGAATAGCTTTGGCCAACAAGGTCGAGGTGTCGCCTGTCAGGCCATCCTGGACAGCTCCAACCACCGCCATAGCCCCGATACAAATGGTCAAGGCCGTGGTCATAAAGGCATCAACAAAACCGGTATCGCCTTGGTTGCCCGTCTTTTCCTTCAGCCAGGTTCCCAGTCGCTCAAAGCCCTCCTCAATCTTCAAGAGTTCCCCAATAATGGTCCCGATCACTAGACTCAGAATCAACATCATACTGCCGTGACTTTCCACATGACTTCCATGCACCACCAGCATCTTTTCCAAGGTCCCTGCGATACCCAAGACAAAAACAGCAACTCCTGTCACTTTCAGAAGGGTCTCATGAAAATCTTCTGACAAACGTTGACCGATGAGCAATCCTAAAAGTCCACCAAATACGACCCCTAAGGCATTATAGAAGGTCCCTAAACCGATCATTTACAAACTCCTTCGTTCATTTTCATTCTTTTTCAATCTCTTTCAAAGACCAGTGCCCCGTCTCTTCATACTGGTCAATCAAGTCCTTGGCTGTTTGCGTAATCTCCTCTGGATAATGAAGGCTTTCTAGGGTATTGACCGCATTCTTAGTCACAGCTGACCCTGGCTTAATCTGGTAGTCAAAGACGATCTTGCCATCCACATAGCGACTGTCAAAATGGTAATTATCATTGACTTCACCGGAGGCTGCGACCAGCTCAATATCATGACTGGAAATCATGTAGAGACAGTTTTGAGCAGCCAACCAGCGGACAATCCCAAGGCCTGATCCGATCCGCTCGATGGTATTGGTCCCCTTAAAGAGCTCGTCAATAAAGAAATAGTGAAAACCAGGCTTTTTCAGATGCTGAATCATCCGCAAAATAGCTTTACTTTCGGTGATGAAGTAGCTATCTCCAACTTCAATGTCATCGCTCACATCCATAGCTGTTAGGACATGACCGTAAGGAAGGGCTAATCTTTCTCCGTAGGCAAAGCCTAATCCTTGAGCCAGAATGGCATTGATAGCAACAGTTTTCAAATAGGTCGATTTCCCGGACGCATTGTCCCCACTGATGACCATGTTTTTTTGAAAATGCACATCATTCGCAATCGGATTAGACAGCAAAGGATGATAGAGCGTCTCACCCTCAATGCCACCCGTTTCCGTAAAGACTGGCTGGCAGACCACTTCTAGATCCCGCTTGTGGCGCAAGAGGCTAATAGCAACTTCCATCTCCCCAAGGAGATCCAGAAGCTTCTGGGCCTCTTTTTGATGAGCCTTCACCTGATTGTAAATATAAACCTGAGCGATCTGCGGGAGTAAAAAGAGGACATTGAGGTAGAGGAGAATAATTTCCATTTCCGAAGTCCCCGTTGGACTCTGTAAGACACTGGCAAGGATCCGCGTTTTCTTAAAGGGTTTGACTGCCTGCTTGAGTTCTTCTTGTTGTGGCAAGGCTAGATGGCTCAAGCGTTCTGCCGAAGCAAAGATACGGACCAAATAGCTAACATTGTCCAGACGGATTTTATTGGACCAATTGCGCAAACTCGAAAAGACGATATTAAAGACCACACTGATCACCAAGAGGGTAATGGCCCCGACTGGCTCAAAGGGGATTGCAAAGAGACAGAGGATTGGAAGACAGGCCAAGGCTAGATAGAGGGGCAAACCTGCATAATGCTTGCCAGGATTTGCGACAATGCTCCTCGCCATGTTGTGGTTCTTCTTGCCCAGTTGGTTGAAAATGACCTGGACCTGTAGCCGCAAATCAGGATACTCTTCAAAGAAGGCTTCTAAGTCATGAAGTTGGTCCTGAGGCTGGAATTCCAGCAGGCGCATTTTTTGATAGAGAGCTTCTGCCCCAAGGCTCGATTGGGTGTAGTTGAGCTGATCAAAGACCGCATCCAAAGCCAAATCATGCCAGGTCTGATCATCCACTTGGCTATCGATCGTCTTTCCCTTAGCCGGATAAGCCAGACTGTCTATCAAACTTTCTTCTGTATCTTTCTTGCGAAAGAAAGGCGCTCCATCCCAAGCCTTCTTCAGCTTTTGATTGAGGTGGATGACCGTAAGAAATTTGGTTGCCCAAATCACCACTATCAATCCTAGGATCCCAAGCGGGATCCAGTTCACATTTCCTTCCATGCTCTATTCCTTTCCACTCTGAGGCCAGTCCAAGTGAACATGTTCCTTCATTTCTCGGTAAGCCGTGTCCACTCTCTCCTTGGTCTCCTCATCCAGCTTGTCGCGGTATTTGCCACCTTGGATAAAATCTTCCAAGATATAGGTCTGGTACTTGTACAAGTCATAGCCTTCAGGAGAATAGGTTCCCTTCGGAGTCCGACTGACCCAGGTTGGATGAGCAGTAGCTGTCTTGATCTTTGTCTTGCGGCCAACCTTTTCAATGGTCACATCCATCAAGACCCCTCGCTCTGTCCATTGAGCAGTCTCCACATCTCCCATGGTTTCCAGACGCTGATTGGACAGGAAATTCCCCATTGAGTAGATGATAAGCTTGTTTTGACCATCTTTATTGACCACTTCAGCAGGCTCTACAACATGGGGATGCCCGCCAAAGACAATATCAGCCCCCCAAGAAACCATCTTGTGGTAGAGCTCTTTTTGCTCTTCTGTCGGCTCCAACTGGTACTCGATTCCCATCTGGGGCATGACAATGGTGATATCGGCCTCTTGCTCTGCCTTTTGGATCTCCGCCTTCATCCGCTCTTCATCCAGATCAGACAAGACATCTGCTTGCTCTTCTGGAGTAAGGGTCGTTTCCATTCCATTAAACCCATAAGCGTAGGCTAGAATAGCAATCTTGATGCCATTCACTTCCTTGATCACCAAGGGGGCCTGCCCTCTCTTTTCATGCGTGTATACACCGACAGGTGTGATGCCTGCATCTTCAAAGGCCTTAGCTGTCGAATAGACTCCTTCTAGACCTGAATCCAAGATATGGTTGTGTCCCAAATCCATGACATCATAACCAGCATCCTTGATGGCTGGTACGACTTCGCTCGGCGCATTAAAGAGAGGATAACCTGACAAATAGTAATTGGGGTTAATGGTTCCCTCAAAATCACCCAAGGCCAGATCCGCCTTTTGTAGCCAGGGTTTGACATACTCATAATTTTCATGAAAATCATAGGTCCCATCTTCTTTTTGCGCGCTCATATAGACCAAATCATGATAGAGCTGATCTCCATTGGCCATGATCCGCGCTGTATGAGGAATCTGATCAGCCGGTGTCTTAGCCTTGTACACAACCTCTGGCCGTTCGGTTGCGGTGATCGGAAAGCCTTGGAACTTTTGCACCCACAAGATAGCATTGGCCACGATAAAAACGACTGACAAGAGCACATAGACAAACTGTTCATTGGTCAGCTGAATCTTTGAAAAGAGACGATCAAAAGCCCAATCAAAGGCCGCCGATAGCTCTTTCCCCATCGTTTTGATGGTCCCTTTCACACTCTCCAACTTCTCTAACATTCCTACCTCTTCTTCGTACCTAGTTTCTCCAATGATCCGCCAACAAATTGAGCTGTCATTGAAATACTTTCTCTTCATTGTATCACAATTTTTAAGAAGAGAAAAAAGAGAGCAGGACAGAAGCGCTATTGTTTAGAAACGCTTCATCGTCCTGCTCCTGCACAGTTGATGGATTCATGTAAATGATCGATCATCACTTCTTATCGTTTGATTTGGACAAGCTGATTGCAACCATGACAAGACTTAGGAAAAAGGCCGAAAGTAACCCTTTTGTCGTCCGATTCATAAAAGGTTGATGAAATACAAAATGATTATAGGCAGTAAATCCTAATCCAATCAGAGTCACCAAAGCCGAAAGCGCAAAAATCGTTAACCACAAATTTCTTTTTTTCATCATTAACTCCTTTTCTCTAAAATGAATGTTTGGGAAACGAATCAACAAAAAAATCGTCCTACAACATCCAAAATATACCGATCCAACAAACAGTTATATATCCTACTGTAGGAAATAAAGTTTTCTGATATCTTTGCTTTTTTATGATTTCAGTCTAACATAAAATGAAAAAAGCAACATGACTTAAACGTCGGGTTGCTAAAAATCGTTCTTTTTTTCTTCTAATAATCTTTGTACCAGCACTTCATCATCCAATAATTCAGCAAATGTAATTGCCTTTCCATAAAACTCCTCAGATTTCTCCTTGTTCTTTTCCACATGGAGCATATATTTTGCTTTAAACATATAAATAATAGGTTTGTAATAAACATGTCTCGTCTTATCAATTACATCTTCGAAAGTTTGAATATATTTAAGCGTATATTTTTCTTCCAACTGAGCTAGCAAAACAAGCAATATTTTTTCCAACTGTGTCAGGTATTCCTTGTCCCCATAATCTATGTCAAGCATTACTTTATCAGCCAACTCCTGAAAATACCTTTTATCTTCTAATCCTACAGCACAGCAAAAAAAGTAGAGTTCAATAATTAACAAATCATTAACCGTATAAATTGTTTTCTTTAAGATTTGTTGAAAGTATTCTTCTAAAAGAGCAAGACCATATCTCACATCAGAACTATTATAAATATCTAGACGCGCTTGAATCACATCTATAAGTAATTGTTCATCCTCTGGAAGACGATCGTAATAACATTCCCCAATTTCTTCTAAAATCGCTAGTTTCCGCTCAATTCGTTCTCGATCCGCATAGGTCGGACTATCTACCAATTCTTTCTTTAACCTTAGATAATCTTTTGGTATTTCAATTTTGTCAATATCAACAATATACTGAACCTCGACATTCAGTTTTTTCGCTAAATATATTAATTTGGGTACAGTTGGCATAGCCTGACCATTCTCAATTCGGGCTAATTGCCGAATAGTCAATTCAGATTCATCATCGCAAATATCTGCTTGTGTATATTTTCTATCTAGTCGTGTAGATTTTATTTTTTTCCCAATCTCTTTTTTTAAAACTTTCATCACCAGTACATCTCTACAAATTAAATATTATACTAATTTTAACACATATTTTGTTAGAATAACGAAAACCTTTTCATATTTTCCTTAAAAAGCACCCTAACTTGAAAATCATGCTCCTTATTTATAAAAGTGGCTTCTGTCTCTTAGAATGTGGATTTTTTTCTTACCTAAGGCAACCCAAGGGGTATTGCAGAAAACATCATCACGATTTTCAACTGATACAAACATCTACTGAAACTTTCCGCTGTGAGAAAAGTGCCTGAAACAGTGATGTTTCAGGCACTCGGGAGTTTTGAAACTTTAGGTTCAAAACTAAGTCATGGAACTTCTTCGAAGTTCGCTAACGTCCGTACTCACCTAAGGAAAGTTTCTAAGATGCTTTTTCTATTATCTCAAAGCTTTTAACAAATATCCATAACCTTCTTGTTCCATCTCCTCTTTTGGAATAAAGCGCAAAGAGGCCGAATTGATGCAATAGCGAAGGCCACCCTGGTCTTTTGGTCCATCGGTGAAGACATGGCCGAGATGGGCATTGCCTGAGCGGGATCGAACTTCGATCCGCTCCATCCCGTGGCTATGATCTTGGTAATAGTGGACAACATCTTTGGCAATAGGACGAGAGAAACTTGGCCATCCACAGCCAGATGCAAACTTCTCCTTGGCAAAGAAGAGAGGCTCCCCCGTCGTAATATCCACATAAATCCCCTCTTCAAAGGTCTGATCATAGGCATTGTGGAAAGGACGTTCCGTCGCACTTTCTTGGGTGACTTGGTACTGTTCTGCTGTCAGTTTCGCCTTTAGGATTTCTTGATCTGGCTTCTGATAGGCTGCTGGATCAATCAAGGGTTGGGCTGCATCTGTCACATCGATATGGCAATAGCCTCCAGGATTCTTCTTAAGGTAGTCTTGGTGGTAGTCCTCAGCTAGGATGTAGTGGCGCAAAGGTTCTAGTTCAACCGCTATTTTACTGCCCAGTTGCTTCTCCACTTCCGCAAGCACTTGGGCAATCACCTCACGATCTGCCTCGTCTGTATAATAGACGCCGGTCCGATATTGGCGGCCTCGATCATTTCCCTGCTTGTTAATGGACAAGGGATCGATCACACGGAAATAGTAGAGCAGAATCGCTCGTAGGGTAATTTTATCTGGATCGTAGATGACCTGAACGGTTTCTGCATGATCCGTTTCCTTGATCAGTTGGTAATTGGTCGTTTCTACCTGGCCATTGGCATAGCCCACCGTCGTCTCTTCTACACCGGGGATCCGTGAAAAATATTCCTCTAAGCCCCAAAAACAGCCACCTGCTAGATAAATCTCTGCCATCTTTTTTCCTCGCTTCCTGCATTCCCCACATGGAACGCTTGACATCTATTAGCTCCATCATAATCCAAGAGCCTCAGATTTTCAAGGATTCTGCATCAAAAATCCCTTCTACTATATGTAAAAGGGATTCAATCCTTCTTATTTTTCAAATAAGAAAAAGAGCGAGTAATAGAAATTCCAAAACGATAGGGTTAACTGATGTAGAAAATCATGAAGGACTACCATGACCAACACCTCCTCCGAATATCTGTGGACAAACTCAAGGCACATCAACTACAAAACCACCGTCGGTCCATAGACCTGTAACTGAGGCTTCACAACCTCGTAATGCCAGTGATCATAAGCTCGCCAAGCTTGAAAGGCTTCTTCGTTCAATGCTAGCCCGCCCAGACCAATCAATAGACTGGCGGTCTGATAAAACTTTTCTAACTCAATCAACAGACGATTGTCTACCCGCCTAGCCTTTCGTAAACCTTTCAACATCTGATCTAGATTTTCTCGAAATCGAAGGGTATCTGAACTAGGGGTGAATCCCTTAGAAAAGGCTGTTTGAAGAAGGGTGATCGTCGTCCTTGCCTCTTGAATCACGTCCCTTTCTTCCATAGAAATCACCTTCCTTTTCACCTCCATTGTACACCTTTTTCTCTCTATAAAAATGGAAAATTCCTAAAACTAGGAACAGAATGAGGCTGGGACAAAAGTCCTAGCCTCTCAATTGTTTCTAGATTGTCGAGCAAGACGCAGTGGTTGAGTGGGTCTACTACGCTGATTTCATCAGCTTTTACAGCCCTACTCAACTGTGCGGAGGTGGGACGACGAAATCGAATTCTAACGAATTACCGATTTCTGTCCCACTCTCATAAAAAACTCCCCCAAGTTTCCACTTGAGGAAGTTCTTTTCGAAAGATTAGTCAATGTAGTGTAATTTCCCACGGAAGTCTTCTAGACTTTGGTAGCCTTTTTCTTCCATGATGGCTTTGAGTTCCGCAGTGATGCGGTCAAAAGCTCCTACTCCTTCTTTATGCAGCGTCGTTCCGATTTGCACCATACTAGCCCCACAGAGGATATGTTCAAAGGCATCGCGACCAGTCAAGACGCCCCCAGTCCCCACAATCTGAATTTCTGGATTCAGACGTTGGTAAAAAGCATGGACATTGGCAAGAGCCGTTGGTTTGATGTATTCTCCACCAATCCCACCAAAGCCGTTCTTAGGACGAATCACCACAGATTCATCCTCGATGTAGAGGCCATTTCCGATCGAATTGACGCAATTGACAAACTTGAGCGGGTATTTGTTAAAGATCGCTGCCGCCTGATCAAAATGAACGATATCAAAATAAGGTGGCAACTTGATCCCTAGAGGTTTGGTGAAATAGGCAAAGACCTCAGACAAGATCCGATCTGTCGTATCAAAATCATAGGCGATCTGAGGTTTCCCAGGGACATTGGGACAGGATAAGTTCAACTCTGTCAAGCCTTTAAAGTCACTGTCTTGCACCTTTTTCAAGATGGTATGAGTTTCTTCAGGAGACATGCCGACGAGAGATAGGAAAAAGGTCCGATCTGGATCCGTTTCTTGCAACTCCAATAAGTAATTCAAATAATAGTCCAACCCTTGGTTAGGTAGCCCCATCGAATTGATCGAACCAAGCGGCACATCTTGGTAGCGTGGCTCTGGATTACCAGCACGGAATTCTAAGGTCGCTGTCTTGGTCACAAAGGTCCCCGCAGCTGAGTTCTTCACTTCTTCTAATTCCTCAGTGGTCATACAGGCTACACCTGCCGCATTCATCAAGCAGTTGTCAAATTCAAAACCAGCAATTTGCGTTTTTGTCGATACCATCTTGTACTCCTTTTTTGAAACACCACCAACAGAATCATTCGGGATGCTCTCTATTTTCTTCTTTCATTATACCATCACTTGGAAGCTTCCGGACAATCAAAGCTAAAAATTCTTCCAAACATTCGGACTTTCCTAGTCGTGATAAAATTTTCAGAAAATTCAACTTTTTTCTTTACAAGCCAAAAAAAGTCTGCTATAATGATCCATGTAATAAAACATGACATTGTTTATCAACTGTCTCAAAGCCACTCCCCTAGCGGGTTTGCTGGTTTTCGTTTCATTCACAAAGGAGAATTAACATGACAACTGCAAAAGAATATATCCAAAGCACTTTCGAAACCGTAAAAGCTCGCAACGGCCATGAAGCGGAATTCCTTCAAGCTGTTGAAGAGTTCCTTAGCACTTTGGAACCTGTATTTGAAAAACATCCAGAATACATCGAAGAAAACATTTTGGCTCGTATTACAGAACCTGAACGCGTAATTTCTTTCCGTGTTCCTTGGGTTGACCGTGAAGGAAACATCCAAGTAAACCGTGGTTACCGTGTTCAATTCAACTCTGCTGTAGGTCCTTATAAAGGCGGACTTCGTTTCCACCCAACAGTTAACCAAGGGATCTTGAAATTCCTCGGCTTCGAACAAATCTTCAAAAACGTCTTGACTGGTCTTCCTATCGGTGGTGGTAAAGGTGGATCTGACTTCGATCCTAAAGGAAAAACAGACGCTGAAGTGATGCGTTTCTGCCAAAGCTTCATGACTGAATTGCAAAAACACATCGGTCCTTCTCTTGATGTCCCAGCTGGTGATATCGGGGTTGGTGGACGTGAAATCGGATACCTTTACGGTCAATACAAACGCCTTCGCCAATTTGATGCTGGTGTCTTGACTGGTAAACCTCTTGGTTTCGGTGGTAGCTTGATCCGTCCAGAAGCAACTGGTTATGGTTTGGTTTACTACACGGAAGAAATGCTCAAGGCCAACGGCGACAGCTTTGCTGGTAAGAAAGTCGTGATCTCAGGTTCTGGTAACGTTGCTCAATACGCTCTTCAAAAAGCAACTGAACTTGGTGCAACTGTAATCTCTGTATCTGACTCAAACGGTTACGTGATCGACGAAAACGGTATTGACTTCGACCTTCTTACAGACGTCAAAGAAAAACGTCGTGCACGTTTGACTGAATACGCTGCAGAAAAACCAACTGCTACATACTACGAAGGTTCTGTATGGACTTATGCTGGTAACTATGACATCGCTCTTCCATGTGCAACTCAAAACGAAATCGATGGCGATGCTGCAAAACGTTTGGTCGCTCAAGGTGTGAAAGTTGTCTCTGAAGGAGCAAACATGCCAAGTAACATCGATGCCATCAACGTATACAAAGAAAATGGTATCCTTTACGGACCTGCTAAAGCAGCTAATGCTGGTGGGGTTGCTGTATCTGCTCTTGAAATGAGCCAAAACAGCCAACGTCTTTCATGGACACGCGAAGAAGTGGACGGACGTTTGAAAGACATCATGACCAACATCTTCAACACTGCTAAAACAACTGCAGAAACTTACGGTCTTGGTAAAGATTACCTTGCAGGTGCCAACATTGCTGCCTTCGAAAATGTCGCAAACGCGATGATTGCACAAGGTCTTGTATAATCAATCGATATTTTTCTTTGAAACCTTCGGGTCAAAGCCTCTCAACTCCTGAAACCAGTATGTTTCAGGAGTTTTTTTGTAGCTACAGACCTCTGTCAAGACACCCCGTCCCAAGTGAGGAAAGCCATTTTTTAGATAAGGGACTCGACCGTCTCTAGTGGGGAGATGTGAGCCCTCTATTTTTCTGTATCTTTTTTTAAAAAAATTTTATTTTTTTTACTTTACCCCCTTGCATTTTTAATAAATTAGTATTAAACTATAGCAAAAGGAGGTGTGCTTATGTTTCTTTTAGCTCAAGAAAAATCAGATACGATCGAATTCCTTAAGTCTGAATTGGTCCAATTACTCTCCAATATGCGACAAGAAATCGCAGCTAGCCGTCAATCACAGACCGGCGCAGCTTGCCATCATATTGAATATTGCATGGACAAGATCCAAAGGGCAAAAAGTTCCGTAGCCATTGCCCTCCCGATCGAATCCTTAAATCTTGAAATCACGACGATGCTACGCCAGCAACTCATCGTCTTGCCACCAGAGGCTCGAAAAAATTGGGACCAGATTAAAAAGCTGGATTTCAAATACTGCCACTTAAAATAGACCAAAAAAGAGAGTGGGACAGAAATCGGTAATTCGTTAGAATTCGATTTCGTCGTCCCACCTACTCAACCACTGCGTCTTGCTCGACAATCCAAAAATAATTGAGAGGCTAGGACTTTTGTCCCAGCCTCTTTTTTGTATTACATGATCCCGTTCTTTCCTGTCGGTAGGCTAATCCCTGCTTCCATCAAGGCATCATGGTAGAGTTTATAGTAGGTATGATAGACCGTCGTCTGGGTTCCATTTTGCGCAGTCATCGCAATTCGGAAGGAATAACGACCATTTTTTTCGATCTGTGGGCCTAAAATCGTAGGACCTGTCAACACCTCTGGGTGTTTATCTTGTTCAGACTGATTAACCTGAGCAATCACCTGATAGATCTTGTCGAGATCGGTATTTGCATCTAGCGGAATATCGATCAGCACGCGCATATCACCACGTGAGAGATTGCTGACGACGGTGATGTTGCGATTCGGAACAAAGTGGAGAGTCCCATCAAAGTCCCGCACCTGGGTCGTGCGAATCCCGACACTGCTGACGATGCCGGCAATATTAATAGACCCATTCGTGAGACGAACATTGTCTCCCACGTCCAACTGGCGTTCTAAAAGGATGAAGAAACCATTGACCAAATCGGAAAGAAAACCCTGGGCTCCCATCCCAATCGCCACCCCAGCAATCCCAGCACCAGCCAAGAGACTAGAGACCGGAAGACCTAGAATCGACAAAATCCAGTAGATCAAGATGAAATACAAACAATAGTTTAAAAGGCTCTCAACCAAACGGAGAATCGTATTTTTACGGGCTTCATCCTGCACCGTATACTTAAAGGATGGGGTTAATATCCGCTTAACCAGGCTATGGATGACCTTTTTAGCAATAAAAAATAAAAGAAAGACAAAAATCAGAGAGATACATTTTGATATCAGATCATCAAAAATCTTCGTCCAGTCTATTTTACTGAAATAACGTTGGAAAGCTTGACTCATTTATTCGGGCCTTTCTATCAAAGAATAGTATGATTATATCAAATATTCGGAAATAAGGCTATTTTTTGAAAATTTCATTGCTTTCCCCCCCTAACTATCGTATAATATTCCTTAATTATTTTTTAAGGAGGTCCTACATGATTCATCGATTGATTACCACTTGGAATAAAACCAACCTTATGAAAAGGATCGCAATCGGGATTGTACTTGGTGTTATCCTAGCCCTTATCTTCCCGAAAGCATCTGGCATTGGACTCTTAGGTCAGTTCTTTGTTGGAGGGCTCCGTGCGATCGCACCCCTTCTGGTCTTTGCGCTTGTCGCAAACGCTCTCTCCCAACACCAAAAAGGGACAGAGACCAATATGAAAAAGGTCATCGTCCTCTATCTCCTAGGAACCTTTGCAGCTGCCTTCGTCGCTGTTTTGGTCAATTACATCTTCCCAATCACCATTACCCTGACTGGAAAGGCCGCTGAAGGATCCTCTCCAAACGGGATTGGCGAAGTGATTAGTAACCTCTTGCTCAAGATCGTCGACAACCCGGTCAACGCCTTGCAGCAAGCCAACTACATTGGGATCCTTTCTTGGGCCACTGTCTTTGGGATTGCCATGAGAGAGGCGAGCGAACATAGTAAGGACCTCCTCCAAACCCTAGCAGACATCACTTCAAAAATTGTTGAGTGGATTATCAACCTAGCTCCATTTGGGATCTTAGGCTTGGTCTTCACGACCATCGCTGGCCAAGGACTCAGTGCCCTTAGTAACTACGGGATTCTCTTGCTTGTTTTGGTTGGTACCATGGCCTTTGTAGCCCTGGTCATCAATCCATTGATCGTCTTTTTCATGATTCGCAAGAACCCTTATCCCCTTGTTTTTAAATGCCTCCGTGTCAGCGGGGTAACAGCCTTCTTCACCAGAAGTTCTGCAGCCAACATCCCTGTCAATATGCGTCTCTGTGAAGAGTTGGGGCTGAATCCAGATACCTATTCTGTCTCCATTCCACTTGGTTCAACTGTAAACATGGCAGGCGCAGCCGTGACGATCAATATTTTGACGCTCGCTGCTGCCAATACCTTGCACATTCAGGTTGACTTTGGAACTGCACTCATTCTAAGTGTGGTAGCGGCTATCTCTGCTTGTGGCGCATCTGGAGTTGCGGGAGGATCTCTCCTTCTCATCCCTGTTGCTTGTAGCCTCTTTGGTATCACCAATGATTTGGCCATGCAAGTCGTCAGCGTCGGCTTTATCATCGGGGTCATCCAAGACTCTTGTGAAACAGCCCTCAACTCTTCGACAGATGTGCTCTTCACTGCCATCGCCGAAATGAGCAGCTGGCCAAAAGAAAAACGCTATTAAATGAGCCTATCTCAAATAGACAAGAAAACCCAGATCCATCGATCTGGGTTTTCTTATTTCTTAAAGTATTGTTTGCTTTCTTTGATGATGACAGGTGAGAGAGCTAAGAGGGCAATTAGGTTAGGCAAAGCCATCAGCCCATTCACAATATCCGCGATCACCCAGACCAGATCCAGCTTAAGGAAGCCTCCTAGTCCAACCATAAAAACAAAGAAGGTCCGATAGAGGTTGATATGTTTAACACCAAATAGGAATTCAAAACACCGCTCTCCGTAATAAGACCAGCCAAGAATAGTCGTGGTCGCAAAAAGCACCAAGCATAGCGTTAGAATGATGCCTCCGACTGGGCCAAAGGCGCCTGTAAACGTATCCTGAGTCAGGGTACTAGTGCTGCCCTTAGCCATCCACTCACCTGAAACCAAGAGCGAAAGTCCTGTCAAACTACAGATGATAATGGTATCAATAAAGGTTCCTGTCATGGAGATCAAGCCCTGCTCGACGGGCTCATTGGTCTTCGCCGCCGCTGCTGCAATGGGTGCAGATCCGAGACCAGATTCATTAGAGAAAACTCCACGCGCCACCCCTTTTTGGATAGCCATTTTGACCGTTGCTCCTGCGAAACCTCCCATGGCTGCAGTCCCTGTAAAAGCACCCGAAAAGACCGATTTCAAGGCTGGAAGCAATTGGTCCAGATGCAAGACAATAATCGTGATGGTCGCAAAGATATAGGCAGCCGCCATAAAAGGAACCACTTTTTCAGAGACTTTGGAAATCCAGTGAATCCCTCCAAAGATGATGGTTGAAACCACCAGAGCAATTACTACACTAGCCACTTCTGGAGCTGTTCCAAAACTGGCTTGAAGGGATCCCGTAATGGAATTAACCTGGGTCATGGTTCCGATCCCAAAGAGGGCTACCAGCACTCCTGCAACCGCAAAGAAAATAGCCAATGGTCGCCACTTCTCTCCCATCCCGTGAAGAATGTAGTACATCGGACCACCTGAGATATGACCGTTGTCATCCTTGGTCCGATAACGAATGGCTAAGAGCCCTTCTGCATACTTGGTCGCCATTCCAAAAAAGGCTGCCATCCACATCCAAAAGAGGGCACCTGGGCCACCTGTCTGAATCGCTGTAGCTACCCCTACAATATTCCCCGTCCCTACAGTAGCTGCTAGGGCTGTCGCAAGGGCTCCGAAACTCGAGATATCCCCGTGTCCCTCATCTTCTGTAAAGATCAAGCGAAAAGCTTTTGGAAGGTAGCGTATCTGAAGCAAACCCAAGCGAAGGGTCAGGTAGATCCCTGTTCCTACTAAGAGCACCAATAACGGGGCGCCCCACACTAGATTATCGAGTTGTTGAAAAAACTGCAATACATGATCCATTTTCTGTCTCCTTTTTCATCGACCGCTCGACAGAAAAGAGAAAAAGAAAGAGCACATGTCAAACATGTACTCTGGTCCTGCTTAAAATAGGGGTCTTCCCCTATTTTTCGCTCTGTCCTTTTACCTGAGAGTTTGAGTAGATGCATCCTCTACCTTGCCCCTTCGGTGCCATTTCTGGTCTCTCCAGAGTTCCGTCCATTCACAGTCACTCACGCTCCTGCAAACTTCATTCGGTCGTATGTAATTTTCTCTATTTTAATCGATTTTCAAAAGTTTGTCAATCGTTTCTGAAAACATCTTGTAAACTACCTGAAAATACACGGTTTTTAATCACTCAAGGAGAAGTGATTGGTCATGAGGTTGCTAGCATCGAGCAAAATCTTGTCCAAGAGTTGATCTGTCGCTTCCTGGATTTGATCACTCATAGCTTGGTTTTCCGCTTCAAAATCAACGGTTTCACCTGTGGCAAGTGCACGATCGACTTTATTGATGCGCGCATGTCCCCAGGCCATTGTCGTTTCTTGGTAATCATCCAAATCACCAACATGGTGAGCATAGTGAGGATCTGCTAGTCCCGCAATAATCCGGTTGGCCCAGTAGAAGGAATCCGTTGTTACCTTAGCCGTCGTATTGGCAAAGTAGTCTGGCGTTGTATCCACTTGGGTAAAGAAAGGAACAGCTGTATTGTATGGCATGGAGCCATAAGAAATCCATTGGATGCCTGTCGTTTCTTGTGGTTTATTGGGACGCAATTGTAAAATCGCTGTCTGGCTGGTCCGGTTAATCCCGATCGTCCGGAAGGTCCGCTGACTCACGTGATCTCCTTCAGGGCCATAAGGATCGTAGATAGTGTCTTGGTAGTGGTTGCTCAATACATATTTGACATCTTCAATCGTCACCTTGCGATAGGGTTTTTGACACCAAGGAATCTCAAAACTCCGTGGATCCTGCTCGATTTCAGGATTGAGGAAACGCTGGATGGCCCAAGCCCGCGGTGTATTGTAGTGACGATCCTTGTCTTTTTGGCTACCAAAGGCATAGCGTGGATTAAAACCTTTCCCTTCTTGATCCAGAATCAAATGGTGCTCTGTGACAAAATGTTCAAGGTCTGGGTCACAAAGAAACTCATCTGGATTACCAAATTCAAAATAATCACTTCCTAGTTGATTCGGGTTGGTCACATAGGCATCGTCAGGGACACGGCGCGCCATCCAGTGGTGACCTCCGATGGTTTCCAACCACCAGATTTCATTCACATCTGAAATGGCAATCCCGTTGGATTCATATGTTCCGTACTCTTCCAAAATCTTTCCGAGACGCAAGACCCCTTCGCGGGCTGTCTTGACATAAGGCAAGACCAAAGTCAGCATGTCTTCCTCACCGATGCCACTCTCTACAAGAGGATCTGCCCCTAGCACACGGCTATTGGTCGTAATGGTCTCTGTCTCACTCATGGCTACATTATAGACATTGATCCCAGCTTCTCCCCAGATCCCGTCTTTAGGAATGGCATCTGGAACCGCTGTATAGCGAACTGGATTATCTGGCAAGTCGATTTCAAAAGTTGATAAAACAGACTTGTAATGACGTGGTTGATCTTCTGGTTTGACCACGATCAATTTCTTGGGCGTAAAAACGCCATTTTGAGAATCCTCTGTTCGTGCTACAATGGTTGAACCATCATAGCTAGCATTTTTTCCGACTAGAATCGTTGTACACGAATCTGCACTTTCACGTTTACGCATGCGTATCCTCCCAAATCATTCATTGCCTCTATTATAGCACTTTTAAAAAGGAGGACCTACTGAAAATCAGATTTAAAAGCGAATCCTTTTCAACAACTTTCAAATATTTTCATTTTATAAAATTTTAAAAAACCTAGCTGATAAACAGCTAGGTTTCGATTATCCTTTAAACGTGACAATGGTCGCGCCACTTCCACCTGCATTTTGGGGGGCGTATTCAAAACTTTTGACGTGTTTGTTGCGGCGGAGGTACTTGGTCACCCCTTCACGGATAACACCCGTCCCGATCCCGTGGATGATATCGACTTGGGCCATGTTGTTGAGCAGGGCCTGATCGATAAAGCCATCGAGCTCTTGCATAGCCTCTTCATAGCGTTTTCCACGGAGGTCCAGACGCGCTCTTGGCCCACTCGTGTTCGAACGTTTGACGACATTCACCTGGCGTTTCTTAGGTTGAGCCGCTTCTTTTTCAGCCTTGATGAGGTTGAATTCTTTTTCTTCCAAGGTCATCTTGATCAAGCCGACTTGCGCCTCCCAGCGGCCATCTTTGAGTTGCTTGACCAGGGTTCCGCGTTGGCCATAGCTGATAACCAAGATTTCATCACCTACCTTAGGAGCACGCGCCTTTTTAGCTTTTTTCAAGACCTTGTTTTTAGAAAGGTCAACGGTTTCAGGCGCTAGTTTTTTCAACTGAGCCTTGGCCTCAATGATCTCATGTGGTTTTAACTGGGATTTAGCGTGAAGCCCTTGAAGGATACGGTCACTCTCTGAGAGGGCCATGTCCACAATTTCCTTGGCCTCTTCTCTTGCCTTATTGAGCTCTGTTTCTCTCTCTCTGGTCAATTCGTTATAGAGCTTTCGAAGAGCGCGATTGAATTTGAGATTTTCTTGCTCGACCTCTTGAATGGTATCCAAGCGCTTGCGACTTTCTAAGGTCTGCGCCTCCAATTTTTCAATAATTTGATTGACATCATTATCCGTATTGGTCATCTTCATGGCATCCTGGATAATAGTCTCAGACAAGCCCAAACGGCGGGCAATTTCAAAGGCATTGGAGCGGCCAGGAACTCCTTGCATGAAGCGATAGGTCGGACGCAGACTCGCTGTATCAAATTCCATGCTGGCATTTTGCACTCCTGCAGTCTCAATCCCGTAGGCCTTGAGCTCTGGATAGTGGGTTGTCGCCATGGTCTTAATCCCGCGTAAGCGCAGGTCTTCTAGAATGGCAATAGCAAGGCCAGCCCCCTCTTGAGGATCGGTTCCAGCCCCCAACTCATCCAGAAGGATCAAGGAGGCGGTATCCACTTGATGTAAGATAGATACGATATTGGTCATATGACTGGAGAAGGTCGACAAGCTCTGCTCGATCGATTGTTCATCTCCAATATCTGCAAAGACCTGTGAGAAGATCCCCACACGACTACCTGGATCCGCTAGGATGGGAAGACCAGACTGGGCCATAATTTGCGCTAGTCCCAGCGTTTTTAGCATGATGGTTTTCCCCCCTGTATTGGGACCGGTAATCACAATTTCTGTCAAGTCCTCGGTAAAATGCAGGTCATTCGCGACGGCATTTTCAATCAAGGGATGACGTAGTTGCAAGAGCTGAATAGAGCGATTGTTACTAACCTCTGGTACCACTGCCTTACAATCGCGCATAAACCGATACTTGGCCTTGATCAAGTCTAAGTGACCGATAATCCAAGCGTTGTTAGCAATCTCTGCTGCGTGAGGGCGCAGGGTGTCAGACAATTCCTCCAGAATCTGAATGATTTCATACCGTTCATCGGCTCGATGATTGGCAATTTCTTCATTAAGATTGACGACTGCTCGAGGCTCGATATAAACGGTATTCCCGCTAGCTGAGATATCGTGGACCACCCCTGCAATCCGGTTGCGATAGGTATTTTTTACGGGTAGAACATTGCGGCCATTCCGACTAGCAATCACAGCATCCGCCAACATATCGGCCTTGCTTTTCAGCAGGTCTTGTAGAATCTCTCTGACCTGATGTTCATTTTCCTGGATTCGGCGGCGGATTTTGGCCAATTTTTCGCTAGCAAAAGACTCGACAAAGCCTCCTTCGTTGATAGCTTGAAGCCCACCTTGTAGGCGAGGAAGATCCACCAAGTTGTCAAAGAGGCGATTGAGCCTTTCCAGACGGACATTTTCCAGGTTGTCGTAGAAATCCTTGAGCTCATGTGTCACCCGAAGGACAGCTTTTAGCGCTAGTAATTCATCGATATTGAGGGATGCCTCCATCTCCAAACGCTTGGCCACTGGACGGACATCTTGAATGGTCGATACGGCAAAGCGAGGCTCTTCCAAGAGGATCTGCCCCATATCTTCTAGCTCCATAAAGGCCGTTTCGATGCTTTCTTTTTTATCAGTTGGAGTAAGGGCTGCTAGCTCCATCTCCCCTTGTTCTGTCTGTAGATAAGGTTCAAAGAGTTGCTTGACCTTGTCAAACTCCAGAATATCTAAGATTTTTTTGTTCATATTTCTCCTACAAAAAAAGTGAGCGTCCTTCTTTGAATCGGACTTGTCTCACTCCTTTCTTCATTTTTGCTCCTTAAGCTCCGATAATCGCAGTCACCCACAAGTTGTGGAGCAGACTGGAACTGATCGGGGTATGAAGGATGATAAAGCGGATCAATCCACTTGCATTGAGTCTATTTTGGATGGAAGCCATGGGAACCGTTGAGAGGACAGTCAAGCCCATCTGGATGACCAAGAGAGTTATCACGACGGCGATCACGCCCGCTCCAATTTGATACTTGCGATCCTCCAGTTTTTCTGGCTGAGGTACCAAGTGCATAAAGATCCCAATCACACGACCAATCAGATAGATCATCGCAAAAATCAATACATATGCTAAACCTGCATAAAAGATGTCATCTAATTGAAATAGGTAGCGGTTGGCATAAAAATAATTCACCGATTGCTGGGTGGGACTCGAAAAAGGCACCCATAGAGACAACACCTTGGCCAGTCCCTTGTAGCTGCCACCTGCAATCAAGAGGGCCACTAAGGTCACTAGAAAGTAATAGGACTGGAGGATAATCCCTCTTGCATAGCCAATATAAAAGCTCCATGCCAAAATCAATAAGATTAAGAAAGTTAACATGTATCTCCTCTTATTTGGATGATTTATCCTTTAAGTCGTCTAAAGCCTTGCGACGAAAATCATCTAATTCTTTTTCTTTGTCATCAAACTCAATCTCGCGATTCAGCTGCATGGACAAACTGTTTACTGCCAATAAGATCGCGATGGTTTCATCATCTGCCTCTGGCATTTGTTCCTTAATTGCTTGGTATTTTTCTTTCGCAACACGTTCGACTTCTTCCATAAACAAATTATCATGGTTGGTTGTTAAAGTGAGCGCTTTGTTTCCAAATGTAAATTTATATCTATTTAAGCTCGCCATAAAAATCACCTCACGGTATTATACCAAAAAAGGCTAGCTTTGTCAGTAGCAAAGCCCCTCTTCACAGGGATTTTCCAGTGGATTCTTTCTTTCTTTTTGCTCCCTCTCTCCTTGAATTTGTGGTACAATAGTGGTTATGGAAAGTATGACACTCACTCCAACACAGGAGCAAATCCTTGATTTTGTCCATACCTATCGCAACTCTCTCTCTCAAAGCAAGAACCCTCATATGGATTATTTCTTTCGACTAGAGGGAGCGACCGTTTCGATCTACAAGTCTGGAAAAGTCTTGCTTCAGGGCAATGACCTTACTCCTTACTTGGCCTTTTTCGGGCAAGATGCTGGAAACCCTAAAGGTTCTACTACTTCATCTGCAGGACAAGATTTAGCCATGATCGGAACCGACGAGGTCGGAAACGGCTCTTATTTTGGTGGACTCACCGTCGTTGCATCCTTTGTCACACCTGACCAGCACGACTGGCTCAAAAAGCTCGGTGTGGGGGATTCAAAAACCTTGGATGATCGAAAAATTCAGCAATTGGCTCCTCTCCTTGAGGAAAACATCCAGCACCAAGCACTCTTATTGTCTCCAAAGAAGTACAATGAAGTCATTGCTTCTGGCTACAATGCGGTTTCGGTCAAAGTGGCCCTGCACAACCAGGCTATCTATCTTCTATTAAATAAAGGAGTCCAAGCAGAGCGAATTGTGATCGATGCCTTTACGACGGCTAAAAACTACCAAAAATACGTGAAAGCTGAAAAAAATCAGGTCACCCAAGCCATTGAGTTGGAAGAAAAAGCAGAAAGCAAATATTTAGCGGTTGCAGTTAGTTCCATCATCGCCCGCAATCTCTTCCTTCAAAATCTGGAAGATCTGGGCAAGGAACTGGGCTTTAATCTCCCTAGTGGAGCAGGAGCGAAGTCAGACCAAGTCGCTGCTAAATTGCTTCAGACCTACGGGATGAAGGCTCTGGATTATTGTGCCAAACTCCATTTTAAAAACACAGAAAAAGCAAAGAAATTACTAGAAAGATAAGTTATGTCAAAAAGAAGTTCAAAACAGTCATCTAGCTCACCAGTGGTGAGATTCCTTAAAGAATGGGGCCTCTTCAGTATTATTGTTGGTCTCATTATCGCCTCTCGCATCTACCTCTGGGCTCCGGTCAAGGTGGACGGCCATTCGATGGATCCAACCCTAGCAGATAGCGAGTATCTCCTTGTGGTCAACCACCTCTCAATTGATCGTTTCGACATTGTCGTTGCCAATGAAAAAGACGACGACGGCAAAACCAAGGACATCGTCAAGCGGGTCATCGGTCTTCCTGGAGATACTATCCAGTACGACAACGATACCCTCTACATCAATGGGAAAAAGACCAACGAGCCCTATTTGAAAGACTACATCGCTCGTTTCAAAAAAGATAAATTGCAATCAACCTACACTGGAAAAGGCTTCGAAGAAAACGGAGAACTCTTCCGCCAATTGGCCAATACAGCCCAAGCTTTTACAGTAGACAAGGATGGCAATCCTAAATTTACCTTGAAGTTGCTCGACGATGAATACCTCCTACTTGGAGATGACCGGATCGTTTCAAAAGATAGCCGTCAGGTCGGAGCTTTCAAGAAAGAACAAATCAAAGGGCAAGCCGTCTTTAGACTCTGGCCGATCTACCCTTTCAAAACTTATTAGTATAGATTAACAGACTGAGGCTGAGACAAGTATGTCCCAGCCTCGCTTCATAAAAAGGAAAGAAATGATGGAATATTATTTTTCTGGTACTATTGAGCGCATTATTTTTGAAAATCCTAGCAGTTTTTTTCGAATCCTCTTGCTCGACATCAGCGATACCGATGCCGAAGATTTTGATGATTTTGAGATTATTGTGACAGGAACCATGGCAGATATCATGGAAGGCGAAGACTACACCTTCTGGGGTGAGCTGGTCCATCATCCTAAATACGGAGAGCAGCTCAAAATCAGTCGCTATGAACGTGCCAAACCCTCTAGCAAGGGCTTGGTGAAATATTTTTCCAGCGATCACTTTAAAGGAATTGGTCTCAAAACAGCCCAAAAAATCGTGGACCTCTATGGGGACGATACCATTGACAAAATTTTGGAGGCCCCTGAAAAATTAGAAGGAATCACAGGTCTCTCCAAGAAAAACCGCCTGGCTTTTGTGGAAAAACTCCGTCAGAATTACGGAACGGAGCGCATTCTCGCCCAACTAGCCAACTATGGCATTCCCAATAAATTGGCCTTTCAGATCCAGGATTTCTACAAGGAAGAAACCCTCCAGATCGTGGAGCAACAGCCCTACCGATTGGTGGAAGATATCCAAGGCATGGGCTTTAAAATCGCGGACCAACTAGCCGAAGAATTGGGGATTGCAAGTGACGCCCCTGAGCGTTTCCGCGCGGGCCTGATCCACAGCCTTTTTAGCTACTCTATCGAGACTGGAAATACCTTTATCGAAGCCAAGGACCTCCTGCGCTATACCATTGACCTTCTAGAATCCGCTCGTCCAGTAGAATTGGATCCTTCCACTGTCGCCCAAGAATTAGGACGCCTCATCGAGGAAGACAAGGTCCAAAACGTGGACACCAAGATCTTTGACAACAGCCTCTTCTTTGCGGAGGAAGGGATTCGCAGTCATATCGGTCGATTATTGGAAAAAGGAAAGTCGACTTCATTTGACCCTGAGAAAATCAACCAGGCGATTGAGGCGGTTGAAAAAGATCTGGGAATTCGCTACGATGCGATTCAAAAAGAAGCGATTCACCAAGCGATCCAAAACAAGGTCTTTATCCTCACAGGGGGTCCTGGGACAGGAAAGACTACCGTTATCAATGGGATGATCAGTGTCTATGCCCAACTCCACCAGCTGGATCTTCGGAAGAAACAAGACCTGCCGATCCTCTTGGCTGCCCCAACAGGACGGGCAGCTAGACGCATGAATGAGCTGACAGGACTTCCGAGCGCCACCATCCACCGCCATTTGGGGATGACAGGAGATGATGACACCAGCCACTTAGAGGACTATCTGGATGCAGACTTCATCATTGTGGACGAATTTTCCATGGTTGATACCTGGCTGGCTAATCAATTACTCAGCAACATCGCAACAGATACCAAACTCTTGATTGTGGGAGATGCCGACCAATTACCTTCCGTCAGCCCTGGTCAGGTCTTGGCTGATCTCTTGCAGATCCCAAGCATCCCTCAGACCAAACTCGAGCATATTTTCCGTCAGAGTGAGGACTCGACCATTGTCTCACTAGCAGGAGATATTCGCCAGGGCAAGCTTCCTCAAGATTTCACAGAACGAAAAGCCGACCGCTCTTATTTCGAAGCCGGAAGCGAACACATCCCTAAGATGATCGAACAAATCACTTCTGCTGCCCTTCGTAGTCAAATCCCTGCTCGAGATATCCAAGTCTTGGCACCCATGTACAAGGGCCAAGCCGGCATTGACAATATCAATACGCTCATGCAAGACCTTCTCAATCCAGCTGTCAAAGATCAGGTCGTCTTTGACTCGCCAGACTGCCAATACCGCGATGGAGATAAGGTCATCCATCTGGTTAATGATGCAGAAAGCAATGTCTTTAACGGAGATATCGGCTACATCACCGATCTTCTCCCAGGAAAATATACAGAATCCAAGCAAGATGAATTGACCATCCAATTTGATGGCAATGAAATCGTCTACCCGCGCAATGAATGGTACAAGATTCGCTTAGCCTATGCGATGAGTATTCACAAATCGCAAGGAAGCGAATTTCCGGTAGTGATTTTACCCATTACCAATCAAAGCCACCGGATGTTGCAACGTAATTTGATCTATACTGCCATCACGCGCTCCAAGAGCAAACTGATCCTCTTAGGGGAATACAGCGCCTTTGATTACGCTACTAAAAATACCGGTACTGCGCGCAAGACCTACTTGGTGGAGCGCTTCAAGGACCTGGACGGAGGCGAGGCGACCAAAGACTCTTCTTCAGCCGTTGCCACCGCTTCTGCTACAGTCGAATCCGCACAAAGCAAGGAAGGGACTGTTGAAAGGAAGGCTGAGCCTGATGAACCGACTGTCTATCGATTGACAGAAGACAATCTTCACACCATCTCTCCTATGATCGGACTGACTGAAGAAGAGATTGCAGCCTTTTTTGACATCAAAAAATACGACTAGTGCACAAACTAGTCGTTTTCTTTTTCTTCCACCAAAGGCAGCTCAGTATGATCGACGAAATTGGTCATGGTGACACCCAAGAGGCGGATTCCAGTATTTGTCGATTCAATTTCTTGAAAAATTTGGCGAGCGGAACGATTGATCCGCTCAGCCTCTCGTGTTGGCTCCGTCAATGTCATCCGCTTGGTCAGGGTGGTGAAGTCTCCATAGCGCACTTTTAAAACCAAGGTCTTTCCTTGCTTGCCGTGTTTTTCCAGCGATTGGGCTACCTTACTGGACAGATTGGCAATTTCTTCTACAATATCATCTTCAGCATAAAGGAGCTTGCGGTAGGTCCGCTCTTTTCCGATCGACTTGCGGATACGATGGCTCTTGACAGGGCTATTGTGAATCCCTCGCGCCTTGCGGAAGAGATCATAGCCAAAGCGTCCAAACCGATCGATCAAGGTCATCTCCGGGATGGCTAAAAGATCCGCACCAGTATAGACACCCATCTCATGCAGTCGCTCCAGTGTCTTCTTTCCTACCCCGTGAAATTTGGCAATGTCCATCTGGCTCAGGAAATCCTCGGCATCCTCCGGCAAGACCACCGTTAGGCCACGGGGTTTTTGGTAGTCACTTGCCATCTTGGCCAAAAACTTATTATAAGAAACACCCGCTGAAGCTGTGAGATGTAGCTCTTCCCAGATCGCATGCTGAATCAAGCGAGCGATTTTGACAGCTGATTTGCTCTGGATTTTATTTTCCGTCACATCTAGATAGGCTTCATCAATACTCATAGGCTCGATCAGATCTGTATAGCGCTTAAAAATCTCACGAACCTGCTCACCCACTTCTCGGTATTTTTCATAATTTCCAGAGATAAAGATCGCGTGGGGACAAAGGTCCAACGCTTCTTTAGAACTCATAGCCGAATGAATGCCATATTTCCGTGCTTCATAGTTACAGGTCGAGACCACACCTCTCCCTCCTGATTGACGAGGGTCCTGGCCAATTACGACAGGCTTCCCCTTTAAACTAGGGTTATCTCTTTCTTCGACGGCAGCAAAAAATGCATCCATATCAATATGAATAATCTTGCGACTCGTATCATTCACCAATGGAAATATCAGCATTTTTCACCCTCCTATTTTCTATTATAAGAAGAAAATTTCAGAATTGCAAAAATCGACTCTCCAGAAAACATGAAAATTGATGAAAAACTGTGCTTGTTTTCAAAAATATAGTACAGTATCGCAGAGGATTTGAAACTGTATTACAAAAGAATCTGTTGTTTTTCGCAATTCGCCTTTGTGTAACCGATTTCTGTATGGTATACTACTATTGTAAGTGCAACAGATATAGTTGCTAGAAAGACAATAGAGGAAAATAAAAATGGTTGTTAAAACAGTCGTTGAAGCACAAGATATTTTTGACAAAGCCTGGGAAGGCTTCAAAGGTGAAGATTGGAAAGAAAAAGCAAGCGTTTCTCGCTTCGTTCAAGCTAACTACACACCATATGATGGTGATGAAAGCTTCCTAGCTGGTCCAACTGAACGTTCTCTTCACATCAAAAAAATTGTTGAAGAAACGAAAGCTCATTATGAAGAAACTCGTTTCCCATACGATAACCGTCCAACATCTATCGCTGATATCGCAGCTGGATATATCGATAAAGAAAACGAAGTGATCTTCGGTATCCAAAATGATGAATTATTCAAATTGAACTTTATGCCTCGTGGTGGTATCCGTATGGCGGAAACTACTTTGAAAGAAAATGGATACGAACCAGATCCTGCAGTTCATGAAATCTTCACAAAATACGTTACAACTGTAAACGACGGTATCTTCCGCGCTTACACTTCTAACATCCGTCGTGCTCGTCACGCTCACACTGTAACTGGTCTTCCAGATGCTTACTCTCGTGGACGTATCATCGGGGTTTATGCTCGTTTGGCTCTTTACGGTGCTGACTACTTGATGGCTGAAAAAGCAAACGACTGGAACTCTATTACTGAAATCGATGAAGAATCAATCCGTCTTCGTGAAGAAGTAAACCTTCAATACCAAGCACTTCAAGAAGTTGTTAAATTGGGTGACCTTTATGGTGTAGACGTACGTCGTCCTGCCTTCGATACAAAAGAAGCGATCCAATGGACAAATATCGCCTTCATGGCTGTCTGCCGTGTGATCAACGGTGCTGCTACTTCTCTTGGACGTGTGCCAATCGTTTTGGATATCTACGCTGAACGTGACTTGGCTCGTGGTACTTACACTGAATCAGAAATCCAAGAATTCGTTGACGATTTCGTTATGAAATTGCGTACTGTTAAATTTGCTCGTACAAAAGCTTACGACCAATTGTACTCAGGTGACCCAACCTTCATCACAACTTCTATGGCTGGTATGGGTAACGACGGACGTCACCGTGTTACTAAGATGGACTACCGTTTCTTGAACACTTTGGACAACATCGGTAACTCTCCAGAACCAAACTTGACAGTCCTTTGGACTGATAAATTGCCATATAGCTTCCGTCGCTACTGTATGCACATGAGCCACAAACACTCTTCTATCCAATACGAAGGTGTGACAACAATGGCTAAAGACGGATACGGTGAAATGAGCTGTATCTCATGTTGTGTATCTCCACTTGACCCAGAAAACGAAGAACAACGCCACAACATCCAATACTTCGGTGCTCGTGTTAACGTGCTTAAAGCTCTTCTTACTGGTTTGAACGGTGGTTACGACGATGTTCATAAAGACTACAAAGTATTTGATATCGATCCTATCCGTGACGAAGTTCTTGAATTCGAATCTGTTAAAGCAAACTTCGAAAAATCTCTTGACTGGTTGACTGACACTTATGTAGATGCTTTGAACATCATCCACTACATGACTGATAAGTACAACTACGAAGCAGTTCAAATGGCCTTCTTGCCAACTCACCAACGCGCTAACATGGGATTCGGTATCTGTGGATTCGCTAACACTGTTGATACATTGTCAGCTATCAAGTACGCTACTGTTAAACCAATCCGTGATGAAAATGGCTACATCTACGATTACGAAACAATCGGTGAATACCCACGTTGGGGTGAAGATGACCCACGTTCAAACGAATTGGCAGAATGGTTGATCGAAGCTTACACTACTCGTCTTCGCAGCCACAAACTTTACAAGAACGCTGAAGCAACTGTTTCACTTCTTACCATCACTTCTAACGTTGCATACTCTAAACAAACTGGTAACTCTCCAGTCCACAAAGGGGTATACCTCAACGAAGATGGTTCTGTAAACTTGTCTAAATTGGAATTCTTCTCGCCAGGTGCTAACCCATCTAACAAAGCGAAAGGTGGATGGTTGCAAAACTTGAACTCACTTGCTAGCCTTGACTTTGGTTATGCAGCTGATGGTATCTCACTCACTACTCAAGTTTCACCACGTGCTCTTGGTAAGACTCGTGACGAACAAGTTGATAACTTGGTAACGATCCTTGATGGTTACTTCGAAAACGGTGGACAACACGTTAACTTGAACGTTATGGACTTGAACGATGTTTACGAAAAGATCATGTCAGGTGAAGACGTTATCGTTCGTATCTCTGGATACTGTGTAAACACGAAATACCTCACTCCAGAACAAAAAACTGAATTGACACAACGTGTCTTCCACGAAGTTCTTTCAATGGATGATGCATTGAGCTAAGATTCAAATAGATGAAAAAACCAGCCGTTTCCGACTGGTTTTTTCATCCTCATCGCAAGATTATTCTGAATTTTGAAAGAGTTTAAGAGCCCGCTATATAGAGTTTGACAGCGCTTCCTCCGAGTGTTATAGTAGAGCTGTAAATAAGATAGAAGGGGTGATCCTATGTTTTTAACATTTATTTTCGCTATTATTTGGCTCTTTATTCTGATTGCACTGATCTTTTTAGCAACCCTTCTCGTCCAGGATACGACCGTGCAGCACCACCACCCGAGTTAACGAATCTTAGGGCTAGACAATAGCTATTCTAAATGAATTCATAAGGACAAGAAACAAACTAGAATTGTTAGATTTTAGTTCTGTCTCTCGTCCTTTTTTGCTATAATAGAAACAGATTATTTAGTAAGAAGGAAATTATGGAAGAGTCAAAACAGATCAACCAAGTGATCGACGTCCTGATGTTAGCTGGAACCCTCCTTATAGAGAGCGGTTCTGAGATTCACCGGGTCGAAGATACCATGATCCGGATCGCCCATTCACAGGGAATCGTCGATTGCAATGTTTTAGCGATGCCAGTCGCTATTTTCTTTTCAATTGAGAACGCCAATGTCACGCGCATGAAACGGATCTTGCGGACCAATTACAATATCGAAAAGGTCTGTGATGTCAACCAGATCTCTCGTCAACTAGTCTCTGGAGAGATGGATCTCGAGCACGCTTACCAGGCCCTGAGCGAGTTGAAAAAAAAGCGTGTTCCTTATACCAATCTCCAGTTGACCATTGCGGCAACCCTCAGTGCGCCTTTCTTCTCCATCATGTTTGGAGGAAATTTCTACGATGCCATTGGAGCGGGCATTGCAACTGTCTTTGCCTTTGCTTTTTCACTTGTCGTTGATAAATACGTGCGCATTCCTTTTGCCACTGCTTTTGCGGCCGCCTTTGTCTTTGGTTTTTTAGCCCATATCTGGACGCGCTATAGTGGTTTTCCATCCAATACCGATCTCATTATCGCAGGCTGTGTCATGCCCTTCGTTCCTGGGATCGCTATGACCAATGCTGTCCGCGATCTCATGAATTACCACCTCAACTCTGGGATGAGCAAACTCTTTGAGACTCTCCTCATTACTCTTGCCCTTGGTGCCGGTACAACCGTTGCCCTCGTCCTTATGAAATAAAATCATGAACTTAACTGAATTTTTAATCCAAGCGGTGGCCAGTTTGATTGCCATCATCACCTTTTTAATCGTCCTAAATGTGCAGCGCTCCATGCTGATTCCTGGAGGAATCTTAGGGATGGGCATCTGGCTACTATACTATATTCTAAAAGGCCCTACCAATGTTATCGTAGCAACCTTTATCGCCGCTATCGTGGGATCCTGCATTAGTCAGATTTTAAGTATCATTCTCAAGACGCCTGTCGTGGTCTTTATGTTGTCCATTCTCGCGCCCTTGGTTCCTGGATATATTTCCTATCGAACTACTTCCTTTTTTGTCAGTGGCCAATATCGTCAGGCAGTGACCAGCGTGACCCTGGTGGTTATTCTGGCCTTGGTGATCTCCATCGGGATGGCTAGTGGATCTGTCGTTTTGAAACTCTACCATTCTTATCAACGCTATCAAAAAAGAAAAATGACCAATGCTAACTAGCATTTGTCATGTTGGTAACAAAGTCTTCTTAAAACTTTCCTTAGGTGAGCACGGACGTCAGCGAACTTCGTAGAAGTTCCATGACTTAGTTTTGGACCTAAGGTTCCAAAACTCCCGAGTGCTAGAAACAATAGTGTTTCTAGCACTTTTCTCACGGCGGAAAGTTTTTGTATTTTCTTGATTCATTTTAACAATTGGAACTCATTTTTATTTTTTGAAGAAAACTAAAAGTTTATGTACAATTGACTAAACTAAAGCTAAACCATTGATACAACTGAATTAGAAGCATAAAGTACATTCTTTAAAAAGTGTACTTTATTTTTGTTTTGTAAATTATTCTGAAACTACTTTCACATATTAAAAATTGAATCTAAATTGCTGTAGGCCTATAATAAAGATAGGAATAATAAGAATTCTTCCTAGAAAGGAGTATACTGTATCATATGTGACAGTATTATAAATGAATCATGAAAAAAATAATTACTATAGTACAGTGCATTTTGTTCCTCGTGTCTCCTTACATAGCTAGAGAACTATGCTTGATGAGTAAAAATCTGGTGGATAATATGTTCCTCACATTCTTTATCATGCTAACAATTTCTTTTTGGCTTGGTATTTGGAAGTTGGGAGATCTTGTGGGAAATCCAAAATAGAAAGTAAAAAGTTGTGCTAGAGATGAGATTTTTATTTATTTTAATTATTAATACACCTTATTTCTTTTATTTAAAATGGAAGGATAAGCCTAAACAAAAAAATAAGTCCTTTTGTTATCTTTATAAGTTTTACATGATTTACTTGTGGTTTATCTTCATAATTTCCATAATGGCTATCGGTATTTTATCCCTTGGAATAGTAGCTGGTATGGGAAGAAAACTTCCGTTTGGTTTCTTTGTTTTATCTTTTTTATTTGTAGTTCTATTTAGTTTCTATATTTTTAGTATTCTAAAAGAGATAAAGGAATTAAAGCAAATAAAAGGTAAGTAAATAGATAGACGTAATCTAATTTGAATTGTCTTTATCTGGACTATACATCAAAATAAACAAGAATAGGGAAAAGTCTTTAGGATCAAAAAACGCATAATATTAGGTTTTGAAGAACCTTGATACTATGCGTTTTATTGTGGGGAGATTTACTTTATTTTCTCCTGAAATTGAGTTTTTACCTAGTATCGTTTTACTTCCGATTAGAGATAACAAATTTATCAATGAATAGTAAGTGATATAATGCAAGTACAAATCCCCAGAAACTACCACGAAGAGAAAATTCTTGATGATTAAGAGGAAGCAAATCACGGTTTCCTATATAGATGCATGTCAAAATCACAAATAGAATCCAAAATAAATCAGTCCATTTATATTTTGAAAAAAGACAAGGTGTTTTATCCTTGTCTTTTTCGTTTTACGTTTTAGTACTGCTTTTGTTTCAATGTCAATAAATGTGTTCTTTTTGGAGTATTCTATAGATTCGAGGTAACATTATCACGGTATAGATCAGGAGAGAAACACCTCCAAATATGAATATAAGACCTCCGTTTATGTCCTTTTGAAATAGATAAGTAAATACAATGGTACCTATCGGCATGATAGACGTATTTAGTGTGAACAAAGTACTCATTACTCTTCCTAAATAATTTGTTTCAATGCTACTTTGAAGATAGGTCATGACGACAATATTTAGAATAACAAGAGTGAATGCGATAATTCCCATAAATAAACCGCCAACGGAAGAAATAATCACTTGGGTGTTAGTAGTTGCAAATGTAATACCCAAACCAACGATTGCGATGGTTAGAAGAAAAAGTGGAATGCGAATTCTATTAGAGAGAAGTGTATTATTTTCTTTTTTGTCTGGCAATAGTGACATAGACACACTGGCTAATAACATTCCAACTGCAGACATTGTTTCTAGGATACCTACTGTTGCATTATCTAATAAGAGTTGCTCTTTGACTACAAATGGCACTCCAATGCTAATGGAAGTATAGAAAAAATTCAGTACAACACTAACAAGAATAATATATTTGACAATCTGATTTTCTTTTAAGAATTGGATAATTTCTTTGACTCCATGTTGATGCTTTTCAATCTGTTTAATCTTAGCTTCTTTCACTTCGTGTTCATAGAAGAATTTCATGGTAAGTAAGACGCCTAAAGAAAGGATATTTGCAATGATTTCTATAAGAATAAAGCCTGAGAAGCCTAACCAATTATAAAGAATGACTCCAATAGCTGGGGAAAGCATGGTTGCGATAGCGATGGCGGTTTGTGTAACAGAACTTAATCGTTGAATTTTTTTATCGTTTACTAACTCGTGGATAGAAGCTGAATAACAAGTATCATTGATGTTAACTGTAATAGAGTGGAATATGACAAACGGGATTACTAGATATAAGATAGTAGATGAATTCGTTAAAAAATAAAAAGCATAAAACAGAAGAAAGATTATAAGCCTAAAGATAAAATTATAAATTAAGATCTTTTTATGACGGTATCGGTCTACTAAATTACCGATTGGAACCAAGAAAATCAAACTAACTAAAGGATAGATGATCATATTGATTCCAAAACTCATTGCGGATTTTGTTTGGTCCAGTAACATTAATCCTAAAGCAAAATTAAAAGCTTTTCCACTTAAAGAACTAATAAAACTACTAATAAAGTCTTTGATAATTTGTCTATTAGACATTTGATCACTTATTAAATTCTTAATATTAGCCCCCTCCATTCGTTTCAACATTGCTTTGGTTATCTAATCCTATTCAATGAACCTGTGTTGTAAGGTAATTGGGATAGTAGATAAAACATAATTTTTGTTAATTAAGATTTTACCAATTATACTAATAAAAGTATATTAAAAAATGTAGAAAATATTGTATTTATGTTTACTCATTATATTTCTCTCTTGCTTTGACATTATCTAAATTGATAACTTCTTACGTACCTCTTCTAAAATAGGATATATTTTACAATCGTTAAAGGATTTCAAAATGAAACAGATTGTTTTATTTTGCTTTTTGTAGGCTTTAACTTCATTCTAGATGTTGATACTATTTATCATAACGCTTGACGTCGCTTTCAAACGGGAGTAAAATAATATTGAGGACAAGATGGTTAATCTCTTTTATTTAGGAGGTGTCAGATATGCAAATCTATTTTGTTTATTCTATTTTCTATCTATTATCACGCGTAGTAGCACTTGTAGTTCTAGCTTTTCTTATTAAGTTACTCATTGCTCGTTTAAAAAGAAACTAAGTAACATTTTGCCCAAATAGTAGTTATTTGGGCTTTTTGCTATACTTTAGCCTAGTGGATTAAATTTATAAAGATAGGATTTAGCATATTCTTATTGAGTGATTTTATTTTATGAAGGTTGTTTATAGGTAAGGGGGAAAATAGATGGTTTCTAAAATTGATGTGGCTTGGGACTTGTTTCTGGAGGGAAAAACATCAGAAGCTAAAAAGTTGGTTGAACAAGATTTTTCCATTGATACCTGTACAGATTTTAGCCTTTTAAATCTGATGGGGTATTTATTATTGGCAGAAAAAGACTATGCCTCGTGTACCCGTATCTTTGAGAAATACATTTTATTAGCTCAACAAAATGAAGACAAAGAACATGAACACATTGGATTACATCAATTAGCTATGATCTACAGAGATCAGGGTGATTTTCATAAGGCTTTAAAGCTCATTGAAGATGAAGAGAAGATAATTGAAGAGCATTTTCCCAATGATAATCTAAAGAAAGCTATAAATAACTACGAACAAGGCTATTTGAGATTGAAATTAAACAATCTTGATGAAGCTCTTACATTCATGAATCTGTCACTGGAACAATCTTTAGAGACTGATGATGTGATTTCTCAGGCTTGTAGCTATAGAGGGTTAGGGGAAATTTATTTAGCCTTGGAAGATAAAGGATTAGCCAACACACATTTCAAACGAGCTATAGAACTTTTCGAAAGTGTTGGAGAGTTTGAAGGGGTAAAGGAAATTGAGGAATTGATTAATCGATGATTTTGCATTTAGATTTTGTCATTAGTTTGCTTAAATAAAGTACATAATTGACATGATTAGCTCAAAAAATTTTTTTGTTACTAAAGTAATCGCTTCACTTATCTTAAAATAGTTTTTTTCCATTCAAACTAATGCAAAATAATATTCGTTTTTCAATTTCTCTAAGTGTTATCGCTTGCATTTTTACTTAAAAGGAATACAATGATAGTGAAAAAACAAATCCTTTAAAGTATGCGAGGTGCTGTATGATGATAAGCAAGTATATCAAGTATCTTCCTTGGATGATCCTAGGAACCCTCTCCTCCTATCTATTAGCAACTGATTATGCCCGCAATTCATTTGACTTGTTCTATCTGACCTTGAACTTTACGATTGTGTACATCGCTTTAATCGTCTTCTACGAAAAAGTTCTAAGAGACAAATGCAAAGAACTCTTCATACGAATCATGAGCAATCCTAAAAAAGATAAGCAAGGATAAGAGTTAAAGAGGCTGGGACAAAAGTCCTAGCCTCTCAATTGTTTTTGGATTATCGAGCAAGACGCAGTGGTTGAGTGGGCTCTACTACGCTGATTTCATCAGCTTTTACAGCCCTACTCAACTGTGCGGAGGTGGGACGGCGAAATCGAATTCTAACGAATTACCGATTTCTGTCCCACTCTCTTTTTATAGATTTTCTATTTTTTCTTTGAAACATTGCAAAATCGGTCCCAAGAATGATTTCCTTGCTGATCTAGCTTTTTCAAGGGAGTTTTACCCTTAAATATGGTAAAATAGTAACGAAATATACTAGTAGATATCAAATAAAAAAGAGGTTAAGAATGACAATTGGGATTGATAAGATTGGTTTTGCGACGAGCCCTTATGTCTTGCGTTTAGAAGATTTGGCCGCTGCTCGTGATACCGATCCCGAAAAACTGAGCAAGGGTCTTCTCTTAAAAGAACAAAGCGTGGCACCGATCACAGAAGACATCGTCACATTGGCTGCTACTGCAGCAGATGATATTTTAACAGACGAAGATAAAGAAGCGATCGACATGGTGATTCTTGCGACAGAATCTGGAATTGACCAGAGTAAGGCTGCTGCTGTGTTTGTCCATGGCTTACTAGACATCCAGCCTTTCGCCCGCTCTTTTGAGATGAAAGAAGCCTGCTATGCTGCGACTGCTGCCTTGGATTATGCTAAACTCCATGTTGAAAAATTCCCACAGAGTAAGGTTTTGGTCATTGCCAGTGACATTGCTAAATACGGAATTGGGACTCCTGGTGAACCAACACAAGGTGCCGGAGCGGTTGCCATGCTAATCAGCCAAAATCCTCGTATTCTATCTTTTAACGATGATAATGTTGCCCAAACACGCGATGTCATGGATTTTTGGCGTCCAAATTACGCGACAACTCCCTTCGTGAATGGGATTTATTCAACGCAACAATATCTAGATTCTCTGAAAACAACCTGGGCGGAATACCAGAAACGGACTGGTCTTGCCTTGACAGACTTTGCAGCTGTCTGCTTCCACTTGCCTTATCCGAAATTAGCTCTCAAGGGCTTGAAAAAAATCCTGGATAAGTCAGTATCAGAAGAGAAAAAAGACCAATTACAATACAACTTTGATCAATCGATTCTATACAGCCAACGCGTGGGAAATATCTACACTGGATCTCTTTTCCTAGGCTTGCTGTCACTACTGGAAAATCAACCCCAACTCAAAGCTGGGGACCGAATCGCCCTCTTTAGCTATGGAAGTGGAGCGGTTTCTGAGATCTTTAGCGCCAATCTCGTTCCTGGTTTTGAGCAACTCTTAGATCACAAACGCATGGAAAGACTGGACCAACGTACGGTTCTTAGTGTTTCTGACTACGAACGACTCTTTTATGAGGAAGTAGATCTAGATCCTAGTGGCAATCAAGTGTTTGAGCCTGCTACGCATCAAACTTTTGCTTTGACAGAGATCAAGGAACACCAACGCACTTACCAGAAAGTAGAAAAATAATGGCACGATTACCAGGTTTTGCAAAACTTTCTCCCACAGAACGCATAGAGGCCTTACTGAAGGAAGGCCTCTTAACTTGGGATGAAGCACAGATCTTAAAAGAACAAAAGGGACTTCCCCTTTCTATTGCAGATCAATTGACGGAAAATGTCTTGTCGACTTTTGACTTGCCTTTTAGCCTTGCTCCTTATTTCCTGATCAATGGTCGTGACTATGTCCTTCCCATGGTCACAGAAGAGCCTTCCGTAGTTGCAGCTGCCAGCTTTGCGGCCAAGCTCATCCAACGTTCAGGCGGTTTCACCACCCAGGTGCACCAGCGCCAAATGATCGGTGAGATTGCTCTGACGGATGTTGAAGATAGGAATACTGCAAGCAAGCGCATCCTCGAAGACAAGGAAACTCTTCTTCAGCTGGCTAATGAAGCCTATCCTTCGATCGTCAAGCGTGGAGGTGGAGCAAGAGATCTTTGGGTCGAAAACAAGGGGGACTTTCTTATTGTCTACTTGGCTGTCGATCCCAAAGAAGCCATGGGGGCCAATATGCTCAATACCATGTTAGAAGCTCTGACCGATCGTATCCAGGAACTCTCTGGTGGTCAGGCCTTGATGGCAATTTTATCCAACTTGGCTACTCGCTCTTTGGTGAGTGCACGATGTGCCATCGATTTTAAAGCACTGAGTCGAAATCCTGAGGAAGCCATTGAGATTGCCTACCGGATGGAGTTAGCCAGCCAACTGGCCCAAGTGGATCCTTACCGAGCAGCCACTCATAACAAGGGAATTTTCAACGGGATTGATGCCCTAGTCCTTGCGACAGGCAATGACTGGCGGGCCATCGAAGCAGGAGCCCATGCCTATGCTGCACAAAGTGGTTCATACAAGGGCTTGAGCCACTGGACAAGTCAGCCAGAAGAGAAAAAACTCTATGGAGAGATCACCCTACCAATGCCGGTTGCGACAAAAGGAGGCTCGATTGGCCTCAACCCAACGGTTCAAGTCAGTCACCGCTTGCTAGGGGAGCCTACTGCTATCGAATTAGCAGGTATCATTGCTTCACTCGGTTTGGCACAGAATTTCGCGGCCCTCAAAGCCCTTGTCACCACCGGGATTCAAGCAGGACATATGAAACTCCAAGCACGCTCCCTAGCCCTTCTAGCAGGAGCTAAGGAAGAGGAAGTTCCTCGATTGGTCAGCCAACTCCTTGAAAACAAACCCTTTAATTTAGAAAAGGCACAAACACTCTTACAAGAATTGAGAAAATAAAAGAACTAAGACAAGGTTTTCGTTTTCAGATTGAAGACAAAGTCATCTTAGAAACTTTCCTTAGGTGAGTACGGACGTCAGCGAACTTCGAAGAAGTTCCATGACTTAGTTTTGAACCTAAAGTTTCAAAACTCCCGAGTACTAGAAACAATCCTATTTCTAGCACTTTTCTCACTGCGGAAAGTTTCAGTGTATGTTTGAATGAGCCTATTGGTATGTATCAGTTTTAATTATTCTGCATCACTTAGCTTGTTTTATGTAAAAAACAGTTTGTTTACATTCTAAAAGAGGCTGGGACAAAAGTCCTAGCCTCTCAATTATTTTTGGATTGTCGAGCAAGACGCAGTGGTTGAGTGGGCTCTACTACGCTAATTTCATCAGCTTTTACAGCCCTACTCAACTGTGCGGAGGTGGGACGACGAAATCGAGTTCTAACGAATTACCGATTTCTGTCCCACTCTCTTTTGTGTTTGAAAAATTTTTCTTATTGTTTTAAAAATGGCAACTCGGGATGTTTCTTGGTATAGAGCACCACCTCGATAAAGGTCCCTACTTGGACAGCAAAGAGCAGTCCGACGAGAAGATTAATCCGATGGTCTGTTTCATAAAACGGAGAGTTCCATAAGAAGTGATTGGCTACTGTTGAGAGAACACACCAGAGCCCAAAAAGTTTTTCCTTTTGCTGGGTCACTTGAGACAACAAGAGGAAGACACCAACTGATACAACAGCTGTATAGAGGGCATGTGAAGCTAATCCACCAGAGATCCGGTTGATGGCCTCAGTGACAGCGGCTAATTGGCTGGTTTTGGTTTGGCGGGCAACATACCCTAAATCCTCAATGATTTGAAAACCAAAGCCAGAGCCCAAGCCTGCAATTAGAATCGCTTTTAGATCTTTCTTGCCAACCATCAAGACAACCCAAAAGGCAACTAGAGCCTTAAAGAATTCCTCTGAAAATGGGGCCGTCAAGGCATCGGTCCACTTGTTAAAGACAGTGGCATCCTTGATCACATGGCTATTCATAATATCAATCAAGCTATTGCCTGAAAAGCTCAACCAGCCTGCTATGAAGGCTCCTCCAAACATGGCAATCCATAAGAGATAGGTTGGGACAGTCAACTGCTTGGCCAATCGTTTTGAAAAGAGATAGAGCGGGATAATAATAGCAGCTAAAACAGACAAGTTTAAGACCAAGTCTCTGCCTGCAGACTGGCTAAATTCTTGTTGAGAAAGATGACCGAGTTCAAACTCCAAGCCAATTCCTGCAAACAGTAGAAAAAGATAGATCGAGGCTCTTTGAATTTTAGTCATCTTGTTTTCCTCCCTTTTGTTTCTTTGAGCGAATCAAGTAGATCACAATCGCTAGAAGGGTTGCTCCGAACAAGCCTGCTGCTAAAATGTAATCATAGTCAAAATCAACGAGATCAATCTTTTCTTCATAAGCAGCATCTTCTTCGTCATCTAGATCCTGCAGGGCACTTTTTCCGTGTTCATCTGCTACCTTTTGTTCTGCTTCTTTTCTGATTTCTTGCAAGCGTTCGAAGGTTTTCTCAGCTCTCGCCAAGCTTTCCTCTGTTGCCTTCTTACTAGCTTCTTCAGGCTGAGAAGCAAGGGCGATTTGTTCCTGATCACTCAGATCTTGTTCGACCATCCACTGAGACTCCAATCGTTCCATTTCAGTACGAATCGCCCCATCTTCGAATAAATCTGGATACTTGGCCACAAGGTCATTGATTCTTGAAATGGTCCAATACCAAGAGCGATCATTGTAATGATCCCCTAATTCTTGGTAGGCTTGATAGGTGTTGAGAATATTGCCATAGTAGGGTAGGTATGGAGCATTTCGTGGACTACCCATCGACAGCCACATGGTGCCTCCACCTGCACTTGCTGGGACATCATCTTTCAGTTGGAAAATATGGGCCTCCATGACATTTGGATTGGAAATAGGGTATTTATAAACCGCATCAAACTCTCCTTTTTTCGGAATGCCTTTTCCATCCAACTCCATTTGATCCTGTGGTTTATATTTGGTTCCTTCCAAACGATTGCGTTGGAGATTCATGGCATCGCGGAGGGTTAATTTTCGATCGGTTGTATGAAGAAGGTCAAAGGACGCATCGTCATATTTAACAGGAGAGCTTGGGTCTAGCGATTTGATTCCCGACCAAACCCGAGAGCGATCTGCTTCTTGCAAAGGCGGATTATAGGATTGAGAAACGTGGAATTTTTCATCCACTTCCTTATAGCTATTGGCTTTTTTGGCGACTTTTTCAAGATCTTTTGAAGCGATCGTGCGTTCGGTATCTGATAGATCGACATGCCCTAAGAAGAAGGTATTTGGAAAGACCGCAAATCGATCCTCTGGGAAGAGAATCGCTGCATATTGATGGCCAGATAGGATTTCCATATACCAGACGCCTTCTTTATCGGCAATGGTCACAATATTTCCTTCTGCAGCGCCTTTTTCTTCGACGATCTTAGCAATGAGTTCAACCCCTTCTCTTGCGGTTTTCACACTAGGGAGAACGATACTGGTCAAGCCCGATTCTGCGAGGCCATCCTTGACGTAGGGATCCACTTTTTGGATCTTGTCATTTGCTGAAGCAGATACAGTGGCAGAAATGGAAACCCCATATTCATTGAATCCTGCTTCGTCAAAAATTCCCTGATCAGGGGTGACATCTGGAACCGCTGTATACTTATAGCTAATCTCTGGCAAGGGATATTGAAAACCGTTGGCAGCATCCTCAAAGATGGCTCCTTTTTTATTGTAGACACGCTCTCTGACCACAAAATTTTTATTATGGTTGGGCTCTAAATCTTCGGTACGACCTACCAAGGTCGAACCGTCGGCCGTCAGTTTCTTCCCGATGATGAACCCTGTACAAGCCTCAACAGGTTGAGCAATCAACAAAAGCGGAAGCAAGGCTGCTACAGCTGATCGAAAATAGTGCTTCTTCATCCTAAACTCCTTTTTAAAAATGTTTTTCCTTATTTAGTATACTCTTTTACAAGCCTATTTTGCAAGCGATTCCAGCAACCGTAAACAATTCGTAAACTATCAGAATTTTTGAGGAGAACACTTTTTAAAAAAAAGAAAGAATTGGCTTATTTTGCCAATCCTAAACGAATAGGAACTAATTTTTAAGTAAAATAAGTTAAGTGATTCTTCAAAGAACTATAAAAGAGTTCTAATTTTCAAAATGAATCATAATATACGAAAACTTTCCGCTGTGAGAAAAGTGCCTGAAACGTTTTTGTTTCAGGCACTCGGGAGTTTTGAAACCTTAGGTTCAAAACTAAGTCATGGAACTTCGTAGAAGTTCGCTGACGTCCGTACTCACCTAAGGAAAGTTTCTAAAATGATTTTTCTTCATTTTCTCTGTTGATTCGCTTGCCACAATTTTCCATAGAGGAGATAGTCGACTTCACGGAGCTCTTTCAGGTTCTGACAACCGAGCGCACAAAGGAGCAATCTGAGGTCTTCTTTCCAGCCTTGGACAAGGACGATTACTTCTTCAATACTCTTAGTCTCTACCATCTCAAGAAAAACGCGGGAAAGTCCTACGCCACGTGCTCCAAGGACCAAGGCCTTGACCATATCAAGGGGATGACGAATGCCCCCACTTGCTAGGACCTCAACCTGATCTATCTGATCCTGTAACTGTAAGAGACACTGCGCAGTTGATTGTCCCCAATCATCCAGATAAGCGCGATTGCCACCACGACGATTCTCAATATAGGCAAAACTAGTGCCACCACGACCAGAAATATCGACGGTTTTGATCCCAGCATCTAGCGCAGCCTGAACTGTTTTGGGATCCATACCAAAGCCGACTTCCTTCAGGACTACAGGTACTGGAAAGCCCTGCCCATAGCTCTTGAGATGGTCTTTCCAAGTGTGGAAACTCCGCTCCCCTTCAGGCATGAGCAACTCTTGCATCAGATTCACATGGACTTGAAGAAAGAGAGGGTGTAGCTCTTCCACTGTTCGCAAGCCCAAATCTGGCTCTTTATCGATGCCAATGTTGGTCGCTAAAAGAAGATGAGGATGGTCTTTTTTGACCGCATACGATTGATCGTTCGGATCCTTCAGCCCTGCGCTGTAAGAGCCAGTCACAAAGAGAAGCCCACAGGCTTCGGCTACTGCTGCCAACTTTTGATTGATCTCTTTGGCTCGTTTACTCCCGCCTGTCATGGCATTGATGTAAAAAGGAAACTCCCAATCACGCCCTGCGAAATGGGTTGTCAAATCAATCTCCGCTAGATCCACAAGGGGGAGGGATCGGTGAATCAGCTCGATCTCATCAAAGCTATTATAGGAGGAGCTTTGCTCCAAGGCATAACGAATATGCTGGTCTTTTCGATTTTCGCTCACGAATCTCCCATCCTTTCTTGGTAAATGACTTCAATATTCTTTTTCTTCCAGCGGTCTATCAAGGTCTGAGTCTCAACTGGATCAAAACTAAGGGCGATCCCACAGTCGCCTCCCCCAGCACCACTAGATTTGGCGCAGGCAGAAAGACCCTCTGTCGCTTGTTGCAGGACTTTTAGAGCTGGGGTATAGATCAAAGGGTTCAAAGACTTTAGGTTCTTATCGGCGCGTTTGATACTGGTCTCGATTTCCTTTTGGTTCCCTTCACGGAGACCTTTTTCAAGAATCTTCACTGCGCTCTGGCTCTCCTGAAGAAATTCTTCCTTGATCGCTCCCTTGACCTGGCGGATCAAATCACTTGAAATCGCTGGTTCCTTGGTCCAACCAACCAGAAAATCATAAGAGATGGCCGGCTGGATCGAGCGGATCTGGTAGTCCCAATCCAGGTCTAAAACTTGTGAAAGAGGCTGAGAAGTCAAGACTTCATGCAACCAAGCCCGATCAAAGGATTGGTAATAAATCAAGTCCTCGTTGGCGATACAAGCCAAATCGCCCATGGAACCATTGTCCCCTCTTTGCACCAAGACCACTGCTGCTAGTCGAAAGAGCAGATCTGGACTTAGGTCTAGTTCATACAGAGTGGCCATGGCCTTGATCACGAGCAAGACCACACTTCCGCTGGAACCAATCCCATACTTTTTCCCCTCTTCGCCCAGTGTCCCTCTAAGGTGAAGATCAAAGGGTTTAGGGGCTATCCCCTGATCTTTCAGCCACTCTTCCATAAGCTGAATAGTCTCTTGAATCAAGGCGTAGTCCTTATTTGGGGTCAAATCTACCTTGTAACCAAAAAGGTCTGAGGCTAGCTGGTAGGCTGTTGCTTCTTGGATGATAGCTGACAGATAAATAGGGATAAACTGAATCACAGCTCCATAACCAGGCGTTAGCACCGCGTATTCTCCAGCTAAATAGAGCTTGCCTCCAGTCTGTACCTGATACTTAGTCTTCATCTTGAGGATCCTTTGTCTTAGATACGATGGTCCGATAGCGGGCATCAAATAAAGGCACCAGCTGATCCAAGTCCTCTTCTAAACAGAGAACCTTAACGTTTGGCCCTGCATCCATGGTGAAGTAACAAGCATGGCCTGCAGCGCGAAGCTCACGGACAAAGTCCATAGCTTTGTGGCTGTCTTCTGTCAAGTAGCTAAAGGCTGGAGTGGCTGTTCTAGTCGTCGCATGCATAGCAAGGGCATTGCGCTCTGTCAGCTGACCGACCTGTTCAAAATCATTGCCAGCTAGATAGTCCAGCATGTCCTTATAATCTTTTCGAGACTCTTCGATCCATTCTTTGAAATTAGTCGAAGTCTCCATGCAGCGTTTCATCCCTTCCCGGCTGGAAACGGGCTTTTGCTTGTCATTGAGGACCAGCATGATCATCGCGAGTTTCAGGTCTGTTTTGACCTTATAAATTTCTCCACTTTCTTTGTCCCAGGCTGCTAAGGGTCCAAAGAAAGACCGTGAAGAAGAGCCCGAAGCAAACTTGGCTTTTTGAGCTAATTCCTCCTGACTCAAGCCCAAATCATAATACTGATTGCAAGCCTTGACGAGAGCAGAGAGGCCGCTCGAGCTAGAGGACAAGCCTGCTGCGGTTGGCATGTTGTTGCTGGTATCCACCCGAACAAATCCTGCTTCATCTGATGGCTTCAAGCCATCAATCACAGCTCCAATTTTGGCTTGCTCAGCTGGATTTTGGAATTCCCCATCGATGTAAAATTCATGCGCAGTCGCATCTGCTGGCAAGGGAGATAGACGGGTCTCTGTATACATATTCTCTAAGGTCAACGAAATCGAACTGGTCGAAGGGACCATCTGTTTGGCATCTTCTTTTCCCCAGTATTTGATAATCGCGATATTGGCATAGGACTTAGCCTTTACAGGTTTTCGATCCATGTATGGTGCGCTCCTTCTTTTTCTAATGCATGGGCAATGGTTGCTGCTTCACGAGAATCCTTGACGAGGGCAATCACACAGCCTCCAAGACCACCCCCGCTCATTTTAGCGCCTAAGGCCCCGTTTTCAAGTGCAACGGCGACCAAATGGTCTGCTTCAACACAGCTGACACCGACGGCTATCAAGTGGTCATGACAAGTAGTCAGAGCCTTTCCTAGGCTCATTAGATCATTCATTTTTAGAGCCTCTTCCACCTGCTGGGTCAACTGACCAATCTCATGGAAATGGGACAAAACTTCCTGCCCTTTGGCTTCCACCTTTTGGATCGCCTCACGGGTATTGCCATGAATCCCCGTATCTGCAATCACCAAGCTCGCTTTTATTCCCAGCTCCAGCGGGTAAAAGCCTACATTCCGGATGAATTTAATGGCTTGATCGCTCAAACAAGTCTTGGCATCGAGCCCACTTGGATTCATATGGGCAATGGTTTCTGCTCGATTGACCAGGATTTCTAAGGTCTCATCATCCAGCTTCTCTTGATAATAGTCAAAAACGGCACGAATAGCTGCGATACTCACCGCCGCAGATGATCCCATCCCCCGTTTTTCCGGTACCATGGACTGAATTCGGCAGCGAATCCGGGCCTCGCGAATCCCGAGGTGCTCCAGAGACGCAAAAACCGCCATGGACAAGGTGTCGTCTTCAAACAAAATCCATGGACTGTCTGCCGGGATGATCTGGCAGGTCACTTCGATATGATGGAGTGGCAAAGCAATAGCCGGATAACCATAGACCACCGCATGCTCTCCAATTAAGATAATTTTACTATGCGCCCTTCCGACGCCTATCTCTTTGTTCATATTCATCTCGCTCTATTAAGGTCATTACTATTTTAATATAAATCAGCCAAAAAAGCGATGCTTTTGAAGGAAATCCAACCTAAGACGGAGTTGAGTTCTATCTGACAGATAGCAAAAGGCTAGGATCCATCATCCTAGCCTTCCATTTCTATTTTTCACATTCTTGTTTGATCAGGTCCATCAAAGAATTGCGATCCAAGATCCATTGGGCCCGTTCGTCCTTCTCATAGGTCCGGTTGGACAAAAAGATCACAGCTTCCTGCCTCTTGCGATTGTACATGATGAAGGTTCCAGTATAGCCCGTATGATCCAACCAGTCACCCTCTAGATTCCATCCAAGAGCGCGGGTCTTTCCCTCTTCACGCGCAAAATTCTGAGACAAGTCACGCGCAAAATCATCCTTCAGATAATGCTCTAAGAAGCGCTCTAGATCAGCAACAGTTGAAAAAAGTCCAGCACTTCCCGCATGACAGCCCAATACTCTCGCTTTGGGATCATGAACACTTCCAGAAGCAAGGCCACGGACCGTTGGCACCGCCTTTTCGACCGGTCCAAACCGTGTCTCTGTCATCTTCCAAGGTGTAAAGATCAGCTCTTCAAATAAACGATCCAAGGGCTGGTGAAACCTGTCTTCTAACCAAAAGCCCAGCAGAAGAAAATTGACGTCGGTGTAATGAAAACTCTTGTCTTCTTTCAACTGCAAATTTTCAAGAGCTGTTTTCAACTGTCTCGCATCCAATTGATCCCGGTTGGGGATAAAAGGATCCAGCCCAGAAGTATGGGTCAAGAGTTCCCGGATGGTCGTCTTCTCATGAGCAAAACGCGGGTAAAACTCTTTAAAGGGACGATCGAGCGGAAGCTCCCCTTTCGCATACAAAAAAGCACAGATGGTAGCGACTCCGACGACCTTACTGACACTGGCCAAATCATAGACCAGGTCAGCCACTACTGACTCTCCTTTTTCAGGATCCGCTAGTCCCAGATAGTGCTCACTCCACTGACCCTTGCGGTAAAGCGCAAGAGAGGCACCTGGATAGATGCCTTCTTGGATTTGTTCGGTAATTTTTTCGATGATTGCATTCACGCTCATCACTCCATTCTTATTCTTCATAAGAAATATGGACCTGATCTTGATTGGCTTCAAACCAGAGTTCAATCTGGCTTGGATCCTTGGCAATCAAGAAAGTTCCCTTACGGTGCACAAAATCGACAGTTTCTCCCAAGCGTTCTTTCACGACTTCCACATCAAAAGATGCCAATTCGACCTTGATCATGCTCAAATCCCAAGTCACCTTGTTCTCCACTTGGAGATCTTCTCCTTGAGCTTCCTGCAAATGGATAAAGTGGGCCAAAGCTGGCAAGTTGCTATAGAACTTCTCAGCCTCAGCAAAATCGGCCACATTGACCTCAAGAAAGTCCACATCAAAGCTGGTCAAACCTTTGAAATCTTCTGGCACGTCAACAAGAGGCGCTTTCTCCAACGGTTCTAGGCTTTCAAGATTTTCTTCAGCATGCACGAAAATGGTATCTCCTTGAGGAGACACAACTTCAAAGGCGCGACCATTAGCTCCTTGGTAAAGGGCGCTTGTTTCTGGCTGGCGGGCCAACAAATAATCAATTTCTTGAGCTTGTGCCACTTTCACCACGATGCGACCCAATTTCTTTGGACCTTCGACCTTACGCGAACGCATACTCGGTGACTCTTCTAAGACAATTTTCTCTACTTTTGAGGCATCTCCTAAAGATAGGAGAGCTCCTTCTTCCACTAATACTTTCATTCCCAATGTCTCTTCATAAAAGCGTTGATTGACATTTCGGTTATTCACTTTCAAGACTGGGATCACTCTTACGATCTGATTTGCTGTCATACTTTCCTCCAAGCACTTTTTATTGTAAAAGATTTTCTGGCTTTTTACAAGAAATCTTGTGCAAAAAAGACAGATTTTTCAAAAATAAAAATCTGTCTTTCTTTTTTTAGTATACTGTTCGTGTATGGACCCGCCCGTTTGGAGCTTCAAATTCGTATTCTAAGTAATCCTGATAGGTCCCTGGTGCAATCACTCCACGCACATCTAATACAGCCGTTCCTGCCTGTCCCACAATGGAATCTGCTAACAGGCAGCAATTAGTAGACAGAACAAAGTAAGATTTAAAACGCGAAGAAGTAAATTTATATAGCTCAGCCCCTAAATCATATTTCAATTTGTAAGCGTAGGTCGGCTGACCGTCTTCCAGTAACCTCCTAGGTGGATCCCAAGGTTCTAACAACTGATCAATTTCAGCTAGACGCTTCTCTACTGCCTGATTCTCTTCTTCGGTAAGGGATAGGCTGTAGCCAAACAGCGTCTTTTGACTCTCTTTTTTACATAGTTCGATGTATGGTTCCTTATCCACTTTAAACAGTACGCCATCCCCAATCGTCCCAAATAGACGCTCTGAAAAGGGATCGTAACTTCCGTAAGAAATGACCTTCCCCTGATAACAAATATCTACATGCCCAATCGCTCCAAATAAGTTGCTGTCAGAAGTATGAACCAAAATTTCTAATTCCCTTGCCTCTTCTTCTTTTTTCACCAATCGATAAGGGCCTGTGTGTCCCGCCGAGCTCCCTTTTTGAAGAAACTGGTTAAACCGTTTTAACTCCTTAGCAGGGATAAAGGCTGCAAAGATAACCGGTAGGCTAATACGAAAGCGACGTTTTAACTCTTGGCCTTGTTGGTCTTTGTCAAATAAAATACCATCTCGAATATTAGAAATCCCCAACAAGACCAGATAAGCCCCCAAGAGGATAAATTGGAAGTGCCCATCTGAACCAGGTTCCAAGACAGTTGCTAGACCAAGCCCACCGTTTAAAAGCGCATCCCATAAATAGAGCCAGCCTCCTTTTACCCGATTGGCCTTATAAAGCCAAAATGTGATCCCATAGACAATGGCACTCCCCAACTGATATGCCCCTAAACAAATCACAACTAAGTTTACGGGCAGACTACTCAGTCGATTCAACCAGATCAACGCAAGTGAAAGAAAAATAAACCAAATAGAGTGGCTATAGGAAATAGACTTGCTACGTAACAAAAAGCGAAGAAGAAAGCTTCCTAGTCCATCAACTAAAAAGTAAATGGCTAATAGATCCAAGGAAAATTTGGTGAAACCAACGCCGTTTCGAAAAATGAGAATCCCAAAAATGACGGCAAGAACCCCAAACAATAAGGTCCGTCTTCTTGCAACTTGTTCAAAAGATATTTTTTTCAATATTCCTTCTCCTTATAGACGAAAGGTCTTTAGACAAATACTATTTTATCAAGTATAATATAAGAAGTAAAGAAAAAAGAAACTGATAAAAGGAGCAGTCTATGAAATACAATCAATATAGCTATCTATCTGTTGACCAAAAAGACATTCTTAAGGAACTAAAAGAAATTGGGTTTGACCTTCCCACCCACCTCCCAGAAAAAGAACTGTTTGAATGGTTTGTCCGCAAGGTTTACTTCACCTATAAAGATACAGATTATCCCCTCTCTAACCTAGTGGTGGATTCTAAAACAGACTTTTTAACGTATATCCAATCTGACTGCGAATGGTCTCCGAACATTTTTTACACAGTAGCCCTCCAATTACTCGGTTTCCGCTATTTTATTGATTTTGAAGATACGGATAGCTTCTTGAAAGAAGTCCAATTTCCGATTGAGTATGGAAACTTGGTAGAAAACCTCTATCACCTTCTCAATACTCGAACAGTAAAAGGAAATTTACTCATCGATCAGTTGGTCAGCGATGGCTTGATTCCTGAAGATAACCAGTATCACTATTTTAACGGCAAGAGCCTCGCAACCTTTACGAGCCATGATGCCATCCGCGAGGTCGTCTATGTGGAAAGTCGGGTCGATACCGACAAAGATGGTCTGCCAGACTTGGTCAAGGTCAGCATTATCCGTCCTCGCTATGAAGGCAAGATTCCAGCTGTTATGACCGCAAGTCCTTATCACCAAGGGACCAACGATAAGGCCAGCGACAAGGCCCTCTACAATATGAATGTCGACCTCGAGGTCAAAGAACCTCATACCATTCAAGTAGAAGTACCTCAATTAGAATTGGTGGATCCTGTCGGTTCAGCTGAGCTAGTCGATGAAGCTGAAGAAACTCTCACCCATATCAATTCCAGCTATACCCTCAACGACTACCTCCTTCCACGCGGCTACGCTAATCTCTACGTATCTGGAGTGGGGACAAAAGATTCGCAAGGCTTGATGACCAATGGAAATTACCAACAAATCGAAGCCTACAAGAACGTTATCGACTGGCTCAATGGCCGTTGCCGGGCCTTTACAGATCACACACGCAAACGCCAAGTCAAAGCTGATTGGTCTAATGGAAAGGTCGCAACGACTGGAATCTCTTACCTTGGAACCATGTCTAACGGCCTTGCGACCACAGGCGTGGACGGCCTTGAAGTCATCATTGCAGAGGCTGGGATCTCTTCTTGGTACAACTATTACCGCGAAAATGGTCTCGTGACAAGTCCTGGCGGCTATCCAGGCGAAGATTTTGATTCCCTTGCCGAATTGACCTATTCACGCAACCTTCTAGGTGGAGATTATTTACACCACAATGCGGCCCACCAAGCCGATCTTGATCGCGTCAAAAAAGAGCTGGACCGCGCTTCTGGGGACTACAACCAATTCTGGCACGACCGCAATTATCTCTTAAACGCAAATCGGGTCAAGGCAGAGGTGGTCTTTACCCATGGCTCCCAAGACTGGAACGTCAAACCGCTTCACGTCTTTAACATGTTCCAAGCCCTTCCAGCAAGCATCAAGAAACACCTCTTCTACCACAATGGTGCCCATGTCTACCTCAACAACTGGCAGTCCATTGACTTCCGTGAGAGCATGAACGCCCTCCTCTCTAAAAAATTGCTGGGCTACGATTCAAGCTATGAGTTGCCAACTGTCATTTGGCAGGACAATACAGGAGAACAAAGTTGGACTTCCTTGGATGATTTTGGCAACCAAACAAGTCAGCGGACCTTCCTACTCGGAGATGGTGAAAAAGTCATCCAAAACCGCTACGAGACAAAAGATTACGAGCGCTATGGCAAGGCTTATCCGACCTTCTTAAGCGATCTCTATCAAGACAAGGCCCAGCAGGTGACCATCGATCTTCCAATAGAAGAAGACCTGCACCTCAACGGGAAAGCTCGCCTTCACCTACGACTTCACTCCAGCACCAATAAAGGCCTTCTCTCAGCCCAACTCTTAGAGCTTGGAAGCAAGAAATACCTCCAACCCTATCCTGCAGTCTTATCGGTCCGTACACTGGATAACGGTCGCTACCATATGCTAGACAACTTGACCGAGTTGCCATTCAAGGAAGCGGGCCAACGGGTCATTTCGAAAGGTTATCTCAACCTCCAAAACCGGCATGACCTCTTAGAGGTTGAGGCCGTAACACCAGGCGAGTGGATGGAATTTGACTTTGATCTCCAACCAACCATCTACAAGCTCGAAAAAGGTGCAACTCTTCGCTTGGTCCTTTACACGACGGACTTTGAAATCACTGTGCGTGATCAAACCGATTACCAACTCACCATTGACTTAGCACAATCAAGCCTCCATCTTCCTGAAATGACAGAGGCCCACTAATCGTGGTATCAAGGCTTAGCCTTTCTTTGCTTCATTTGACAGCTTAGCCTACTTATGTTACTATCTAATAGAGTATTTCATAGAAAAAGATATTAGAGGAAGTTATGGCGATTGAAAAAACTGTCAGCGAAATTGCTGAAATTTTAGGAGTCAGCCGCCAGGCGGTCAATAACCGTGTCAAGGCGCTGGCTCCAGAAGATACCCAAAAAAACGAAAAAGGGGTTACCGTTGTAACCCGTAGTGGCTTGATCAAGCTCGAAGAAATCTACAAAAAAACTATTTTTGAAGATGAACCAGTCAGCGATGATGTGAAGCAACGCGAATTGATGGAAATTTTGGTAGATGAAAAAAATGCTGAAATCGTCCGTCTCTACGAGCAACTCAAAGCCAAAGACGAGCAACTCGCTAAGAAAGATGAACAGTTGCGCGTAAAAGACGTTCAAATTGCTGAAAAAGACAAGCAATTGGACCAACAACAACAATTGACTTTACAAGCAATGAACGACCGCGATACCTTGAAACTTGAACTCGAACAAGCCAACGAAAAAGTTCAAGAGCAAGAAAGCAAAGGTTTCTGGGCACGCGTTTTCCGTCGATAATCCGGGGCTGGATCCTACCAGTCCCTTTTCTTTTCTAGCACAGGAGATTTCCCATGAAAGCATTAGAAGATTATATCGCCTTTGACCTCGAATTTAACCAATACGAAGGCGCCTATCAAATCATCCAGGTATCTGCCGTACGCTTTACGGACGGTAAAGAAGTCGATCACTACGACTCCTACGTTTACACCGATAAGCCCCTAAAAAGCTTTATTAACGGCCTGACTGGCATTACCCAGGACAAGATCCAAAATGCCCCACAACTCGAACAGGTCCTCAACGAATTCAAGGCCTTTGTAGGAGACCGGCCCTTGATCGGATACAATGCCAAAAAGAGCGACCTACCTATCCTGCTTGAAAATGGCTTGGATCTAGAAGACCAGTACGCTGTCGATGTCTTTGACGAGGCTTTCGAACGTCGTCCATCTGACCTCCATGGCATTAAAAATCTCCAACTCCACACCGTTGCAGAATTTTTGGGAGTCGCAGGAAAATCACACGATAGCTTAGAGGATGCCCGCATGACAGCCCTTGTCTACCAACAATTCCTCGAATTTGATCAAGGCCGTACCCTCCTTGAAGAGCAAGAGAACTTCTCCACCAACCCCTTCGGAGGCTTGGACTTATCCGGATTTTTTGATGAATAAAAAAAGCTCAAAACTGAGCAGTACTCCTAGAGTTAGATATTTTCATATCTTTCTTTGGGGGTGCTTTTTATTTCATTTCTGTAAAGATTGACTAAAGTAAATTTTCATCCGACAGACAAATAGAGCATTTTCAAAGGCTTATCTTAAAATATTAGTTATTAAAGATTTAATCATTTCTAATTTTTTGAATATTCATTGACCAGACTTATTCTTAGATGTATAATGAGCATGTAAAATATATCACAAAGAATAATATGTAATAAGATTTAATGATTATATCTGATATTTCTCAATCATAGGGTTCTATTTTCTAGGAGAGATTTATGATTAATATCTTTAAATATCTTGATAAAAAAACAAAATACCTAACCATTATTGGAGCACTGGCAAATGGGGGTCTTGCATTAGGGCAACCTTTGGTTGTCGCCAAAGCATTATCTATAGATCAAAATAACCTTACCTATTCCTCTATTTGGAAATTTGCTCTCTTTGGTTTTTCTGTCTATTTCGCTTTGTATAGTCTCATGTTATTTTGTAATCATGCAAATAATGTCTTTCGACGTGAAATTCACATGAATATCCGAACGGCACTTTTTCAGAAGTTAATGGAAGACAGGGAATATAGTGAAGATGAAAAGATTACCATGCTAACACAGGATATGGAATTTTTAGGAGATAACTTTTTTGAACGCTATATGTCTATTTCATGTTGGGGATTTGGAGCACTGATTACGGCGATCTATATCATTGCCCAAAATGTTTTATTGGGTTCTATCTTTGTTTTCTTCACGATCTTACGTCCCATTCCACAATTCTTAATGAATAATAAGCTAAAGAATTCAGGGGATGAATTGTCTCAGGGAAGGACAGCCGTTCATAACCAAATCTCTGATAGTATTCGAGGGGCTCAAACCTTGCGGATGAATCAAGCCTTGCCTGAAAATTCTCAGCGCGTCTGGAATATCAATCTTCGTTATCAACGAGCCATTCAAAAGTTTGCTTTTACCCATAATATTGTTTTCTTTTGTAATGGTTTCATGGTCTTTCTTAGCCAAGTACTCCCCTTGGTATTGGGGTTTTTCCTTGCCATGCAGGGGCATCATGTTTCAGTGGCTAGCCTGGTTGCAATGTATATTGCTGCTGGTCAACTGGTAGGACCTATCCAAAATATCATGTATGATGTGGTTGAAGTACAAGGAGCCAAAACAACGTCAGAAAAGATTTTCGGAATTTTAAATCGAGCAAATGATAGTGAAACGGACAATCATTCGATCTCTCAAGTAGAAGAACTAGAAATTTCTCATTTAAGTAAATCTTATAATGGTAGAGAGATTCTTCGCGATCTTAATCTAGCCATTCGACAAGGCGAAAAAGTCCTCATCAAAGGGCCAAGTGGCTGTGGGAAATCAACCCTCTTTAGAATGATCACAGGGGAAGAAAAGCCGGATGCTGGAACGATTACTTGTCGTACAAGGGATGGAGTTAAAACAAGTCACTTTGTTCGTCAGGTAGGCATTATCAGCCAGCATCCCTTCCTCTTTAATGATACTATTCGCTACAATCTCAGTTTGGGACAAGAGTTTTCAGATCAAGAATTAGAGACTGTTTTAAGACAGGTCAAACTCGATCATGAACTAACTGATGGCCTTGATTTTGTAATCACTAATAACGGAGAAAATATTTCAGGCGGACAACGTGTCCGGATTGAACTAGCCCGCTTCCTACTTCGTAAAAAGGATATTTTATTAGCAGATGAGGTAACTGCAGCTCTTGACGCAGAAAATAGCCAGATGGTTCGAGACTTGATTTTCTCACTACCGATGATGGTGTTAGAAATCGCTCACCATATAGATAATGAAAGTCGATACGATCAAGTCATTGAACTAAGAAAAGAATAAAATTTCTGACACTAACCTAAAAACAAATCGTTAGTATTTCAAAGAAAAAATACTAAAACTTTCCGCCGTGAGAAAAGTGCCTGAAACAATAACGTTTCAGGCACTCGGAATTATTGAGACCTTAGGCTCAATAATTAGTCTTGGAACTTCGAAGAAGTTCGCTGACGTCCGTACTCACCCAAGGAAAGTTTTTAATATGACTTTGTCTTCAATCTGAAAAAGGCTCAAAACTGAGCCTCTTTTAAATGAGTTCTAATTTTGAAATGAACCAAGAAAATACCAAAACTTCCTTAGTTTAAAATGGTAATTTCCCTGCGAAAGCACCGAGTTTTTTCTTGGTTGCCGCATCAATTTCTTCAATGGCAGCATTGATGGCTTGAACCGTCATATCAGAAAGAGTTTCTGTATCTTCTGGGTCGACCACTGCGGCGTTGAAATCGATGGAAACAACCTTCTTATCACCTGTAAGAGTTGCAACAACCAAGTCTTGAGCAGATTTCCCTACAAATTGAGTTGCGGCTAATTCTGCTTGGCTTTGCTCCATTTGCTTTTGCAATTTTTGAGCTTGCTTCATCATATTTTGCATATTCATCATAATGTTTTCTAGATTCCTTTCGTATCAAGGGTTTAGACCCTATTGCTTAATTTTCACTGCCCACTTCTGCCCATTTTTCTAAAAATCGTCAAATGCGTTAGCGACTTCTTTTTGTTGTGATGGGAACAAATGTGAGTAGATATTTATTGTTGTATTGATAGAACTATGTCCTAGTCGTTTCATCAGTGTGAAAAAGATATAATCCTTTCCTTCTCCTCTCCTCAATCCCTGATTTATCAAAAAGGCTACATGCGAATGCCTAAAATCATGGTTTCGGATCAATTTGAAATCTTCTGGCAATCTTTTCTTGAATGCTGCTCTAAAGTTAGAGACATTTGGAGCAGTCATAGGTTCCCCTGAAAATTGGAAAATCTGCAAATCATCTGTTGAATCAGTGAGCTTAGATAGCCTCTGACTTTGTATTGACTTCCAGGTTTTCAACTCATCCACAAAAGCTTTATGGATGTAGATTTCTCTATTTGATTGAGTTGTCTTTACAGATCCAATATGTGTTTTCCCATTGCGATAATAGGCTGACTTACGGATTTTAATATATCCCTCGTCAAGAAAAACATCTCTCCAAGTTAAGGCAAGTGCCTCCCCCATACGAATTCCCGTAAACATGAGTACACGATATAGAAGTTTAAAAGGATACTCACTTTCTTCAAAATAGGACTCAAACTCCTTGAATTGTTCAGGAGTATAGTAGGACATTTCTTTATGCTTTTCTGGAAGTTTCCGAATAGCATCACATGGATTATCCTGTCTGAATCCTTTCGAAATAGCAATATCAAACAACTTATGAACAAAAATCATTTGTTGGTTAATATGCGTTGGTGTAAGTGTCCCACCTTTTACGCTAGGTTTTTCAATTAACCAATCTCGATATTTTTTTACATCTTGAATGGTAACTGAAGACATATCAGCATTTTCAAAGAATCGCGATACATATTGAGTATAGTATGAGTTCTGAGTATCTATTGTACCTCTTTTATTTCCACGAAGCTCATCTTCTTCTTTTAACATTACATAAAGAGAGGAAATGGTGAGTTTTTTTGTATTCTGTATCTGATTTAACTTATGGATACGGTAATAAGCCTCATATTCCTCTGCTTCTTTTTTCGTTAAAAAATTAGATTTACGGTGTCGTATACGTTTGCCAGTTAAGGAACTTTTACCATCACTAATATCAACTAGCCACAGTCCATCGTCCTGTTTAATTACCGCCATGCTATTTATCTCCTTCAGTCATGACAGCGCTTTGAAGGTTCCCCTCAATTATATCATTTTTTAATTGTATTTGAAAACCAAGAATGGATTCAACTGTAATAATCGGTACACGTCCAATACGTTTATTCTTATACCATTCAAATCCTTCTTGTACAAGCTGGCTTTTAGCCTTTCGTATTAATTTACTAGCTTGTGTTTCAGAATATCCAATCAATTCCATTAAATCTTTTTTATCTACAACTTGAATCATCTATATCTATTCCTTTCTAATGTCCAATAACATATGTAAATTGTTTGGCAGTTTCCGCATCAAACGTGCGGTAACTAATAATCCCCAATCCTTTAACATTACACTCTGAGACGAGAATTGAACCATCTGATTTGACCTGTTCCACAAATGAAACATGTCCGTATATTGGATCAGCTCCAGCTTGTCCAGGACTAAATGATAGAGCAGAGTGTTCTGTTGGTGTATGGGTTGTTGTGAAACCTGGCTTATTCATCCATTGACCACCATTACCCATAAATGGATCAAAATTGACTCCGACTTGTTTTCCACGGTTGAAGACATACCAGGTACATTGTCCCCATGGATAGGTGCTAGCGATATATCCTGCGGTATCAATAGCTGTTGTCAGACTGTAACCTACCGGTATATCATTTGAAGTTACTCCTCCACCATCTCTAGTTTTTCCTGTAGTTTGTTCAGGAGCTTTTGGTGTTCCTCCGTGTTCATCTATATAGGCATCCAGTTTTTGCATGGTTTCTGCACGTCTTTTTCCGGATCCCGTAGTATCTGTAAAATAGACACCGCCATCGGTAGCTGGATTTAGAGTACCATTCGCAAATTTCTTAGCCTTGTCATCTTGGATTTTAAAGGTTTGGTTTTTATTCCCAATAATAGTTTGTTGGGTTAGTCCGACAACAGCAACCTCATCATTAAAGTTATTGGCATATTCTGGATTGGAGTCATAGGCCCCAAAACCAAACATATTGGCTCCAGGATTAGTGGCTACCCCAGCAGTTCCAAGGGAACTTTCATTCAGTGCGATCGCAACGATTCCACGGACATCAAGATTAGATTTAGCTTCCCATTCGAGGAGCTTCTTCCCATTAATTCGGTTCTTATCATAGGAGATTCCTAACGTATCTAAAAAGCCGTCTAATTGCTCTGCTGTGATACCGAAGCGATGAACCAGTAGGTTGTGAGTATAGGGATCTCCATCTGACCAGTGATCCGCATAAGTCACTCCATTTTGGGATTGGGGTGAGCCATTCGTTCCACCACCCCCGACAGCCCCCATAAGGATAATGATAATGAGGACTGGTAGAAAGAGAGGAATGAGACCAGCTAATAGAAACCATTTTAGTTTTTTCATCGAATCTCCTTTCTAGTTAATGTCTTATATAAGCAGTGAACAAAACAGTCCCAAAACGCCATTTAGCATCTAAAACGACTGAATAGGACTTAACCTGTAGGATGATTTGGTCTCGCTCTTGTTCTGTGACTGGAAATAAAAGAAGGAAATCGACTGAGCGTTTTCCTTCTTGGTAGGCCTGATAAAGAGTTTCTTCAAGAACTCTTGGAAAAGCAGTTCTTGAGCGTATCTTGGTATTCATATCATTCTCCTCTAAGTTGTTTTAAGCGTTCTGTTAATCGGTCTCTTCGTTCAATATTGGCTCTCAATTTATCATCTCGTGTCATGGTCTTTCTGTAAGCACGAGTGAAAGCATTCGATCCTTGAGCTTTGTACATAGCTTGAGGGTCTTTATATTCCTCTAATTTGTGCTCAATACTATTAATTCGGAGTTGTTTAAATGGAGAAATCCATTCTTCTTTAAGAGTTTGGAATTCCTCGCTTGAACTTGGTGTTGGCTCCGCTGTGATTGGGGATTCCATTGAAGGAGTTGGTGGTGTTTTTTCTTCAACTGGTTTAATCCCTTCTAGCGCTGGCTTTGTTTTCGGAATGTTTGGTTCAGGAGCATCCGGACTTTCTGGAGTTTCAAGCGTTTCTGTTGGGAGCACTTCATCGGGTTGGTGCTCTGATTCCTTATTGGTAAAGAAAGAACCAACATTTTGGAAGTGACTCTTGGCATTCATCATCATCCCAGCTCCAAAACCAGCACCTGCTAGGGCAAAGTTTCCAAGGTGTTGAGCAGATGAAAGACTTCGTGATGGTACTTGTGAAGCCACTTCTCGGGTTTTTGTGATCCCACTTTCAACTTTGTTTCCAATATCACTCGCAACCATACGTGCTTTAGATCCAAGAATGAATTGGATCAGTTCAGCTTTGTATTTCCATAGAAGGAAGTATACAAGTCCTTTTGATACAACTGAAATGAGTAGTTTAAAGACAAGTCCAAAGATGATTAAGGATGGAAGTGTTTTAAGGATGCCATCAAAACCTGTAATGACAATGTTTTCTATCATTTTTTCAATATAGAAGACTAACAGAGTTAATAGACTCGTGATAGCTGGAAAAAGCAGCCCACCAAACATGACTTTTAGAACTCCAAAAATCAAATCTTGCATTCTTGGTACGAAGGACATCAATAGCACAATTGGAAAGAGCAGAATCATCATCAGGACGAGTGTTTGAGCGATGACGTTTAACATTTGAATCAAAATAACCGGTATTGCTAATACAAAGGCTTCACAAATTTTGAAGATGACATAAAACATGCGAGTAAAGATGAAATCTGGCATAGCTGAAACCCAACGGTTCTTTTCACCATCATCATTGGCTCCATTTCCTAGTTCATCCAGATATTTATTGCGATCTTTCGATTTAACTGCTTTAAAGTTTCCATTCTTATCGCCTGTTCCTAATACCTTACTATCGTCAAAAGTCTCTTGTTTCCCATCTTGGCTATTCTTATATTTCCCATTTTCTTGACCTGTATTGACAAAGACATAAGCTTTATAAGATGTTTCTGCAATATAGCTATCTGCCATGGAATCGCCAATTTTAATGGATTTATTATTGCCATACTCCACCTTGATATTCGTGATATTTTTAGTGACATCTTGAGAGACATGGTTAATGGTATCTAGTAGATACAGACCACCTGATGTTCCAGCGATTGTTCCAAAATAACCAAAGCCAAGGATGAGTACTAGAAAGACATGAAGGAGAGTCCTTGAAAAAGCACCTTTCGAAAAGAAAAACTGGTAAAAGAGATAGAAAGCTAGGATTAGAAGCAACATTGAAACGAGTGATTGTTTTGCGACTCCGCCAGAGCTTGAACCGATGAATCCTTTCCAGATATTCATCGCTCCATTAAAGACATAGTTCTTGTAGTTGGAATAGAGATCAATCTTTTCAAGAATTCGAATCAGCAAAGAAAAGAAGCCCACCACTGCATTTAGAATAAAAAAGAAGAAGTTAACGAAAAGCTCATTAATCAGAACCCAAGCCCCGTTAAAGGAAGCGAATCCAGTCGGCTCCATGTAGGACTTGAGAGAGAAGATATCGACTCCTCTTAATTTGTCAAAAGCTTCTTGCATGGATTCACCTCCTAACTAGCGTATTTATTTTCAAGGCTTGATGATACCGTAGCTTTCATTGGTTTTAGAAGCATATCAATATCTTCAAAGATGTTGTGTACGGAAATCATATTGAGATTGCCATACACGTCATAGTACAGGCATTGGCCAGAGATCATATTATCAATCCATTCGAGATTGCTTTCAGTGACTTCAAGATTGACGTGTTTCAAGATATCTTCTCGTTCTGACTTTTCATAGAAAGCAAAGATGGTACCAAAACCTGTTGTATCATCGTCATTTTCTGCATCATGTACAGATTGCGTAATCAGTGCCAAGGTATTATTTTTGGAGCGTCCAATCCGACGCATATTTTTGATAACGGCTTTTCCTTCTGCCGACTTCATAAGAATCCATGCTTCGTCAAAGAACTCAATGGTATCTTCATTTTCATTTCGTTCTCCAAAGTGGGTACAGAAGGCACCAAGCGCAAACATGAGGGCAATAGAATTACGTTCATGATCTGAAATTTTTGTGGGATCGTCCTTTGGTAGTTTGAGGTTATTGACCTCTAGGATGGTCACCCGTGATTCATAGTTAAGTCCTTGAGTGGTTCCATCTGAAAAGGCTAGTTCCAAGATAGAGTTTGTGACAATTGAGGTCAGATAACGACCAACCGAAGCAATTTCAGAGGAAGTAGAGTCTCTCAGAACTTTTAGGACGTGTTTAAATCCGACCTTCTCACCAGCGACTCGTTTCTCCACAATCGCATTAATAGCTTCTGTGATAGCTGTTTTTTGATCCATCGTGACATCATCTACGGCTTGTAGTAGAAACTCAAGCATGTTTTTTGCGACCTCTACAGCTTGTTCTTTATCTAGAACGACAATAGGATCTAAAACTCCGTGGTTGGATGGTAGTGAGCTATCCAGCGTCACAAAGTTAAAGTTCTCAATCTGTTTCTTGCGTTCAGGATAGAGACGTGCGAATTCAGGTGAGTTGATCACTTCTTGGTAGTGATTTCTAAGTTCACGTTTAGGGTCAATATAAAGTGTTTTGACATTCTGCAAAGCCACACTTAAAAAGATGATCTGGGCAAGGAAAGATTTCCCTTGTCCTGTTGCACCCGTAATAATGATGTGTGGGTTCTTAGTGATCTTTCCAGCAATATCTTCCTTATTTCCGACTGTCGCATTATAGAGGACAATGTTCTTTGAGGAATCAATGGCTTTCGCAATATTGTCCCAACGTCCTGTCCAGTTGTCTACTCGGCCGATATACCAACCGATACGGTTTCCAGAAGAGGTATTGGTGAAAGGCATGAGTTCTGAAAATCCACGAGCTGTGACCATATGTGTCCAAGTGCGAGTTTTCTTTTGAAGATTTTCTCCATAGAGTAGAGCTTGAAAGAGATAAGGTCCGTCTTGAGAGGCCTCACTGATTTCGACTCCCATATCATCAAAATAGTTTAAGACCACTTGTCGTCTTTGACGGAGTTGATTCACACTAGAAGCAGAGACGATCAGATAGGCTCCATATTCGATGATATCCTCCTTATTTCCGACTTTCTTCATTAAGTCCTTTAGGGAGATGGAACCCATGATGATCTCGTCTTGTTGGACAGTATCGGTATTTTCTGCCTCTTCCATGATGTTTCTGTAACGTGTATTCGATCGTCCCATTCGACCCTTGATTTTACCAGTATCAATAAATTCTGCCTTGATTCGTAGCTCTACGGGAAAGTTCAAACGTTGGATAAATTCGCCAAGATGAAAACCGTTGAATTGAACAGGAAATTTACCTACAGGAAGAATCGTCACAAAAGAGGATCCATAAGGGCTTTCTAGCTTGAGGAAGCCACCTTTTAAGACTTTGATCAAGGTATCAGTGATATTGAATTGAGCACGATTGGCCAGTACCTCCTTCTTGTAGTGAGGGATATAGCGGAGGTATTGCATTCGCTGGTAATAAAAGAGTTCTTCATTGGATAACCGTTTTGCCCGAAGGACAGAGAAGGCTTGGAAAATGGTGAATTCATCACTTTTGTAGTCTTCATACCAAGTGGGACTTAATTCATATTCATAGCCAAGACCCTTAGCGATTTTTTCAGTAAACTCATTAAAGCTCTCATAGGCCAAGTCTTTGACGGTAGCTCCATGATTTTGTTTGCGTAAGGTCACGCCCACAACCCAGTCAAACTGATAAGGAATCTCCATTTCATCTGTTAGGCGATCCACCGTGTAAAGAAGAAGTTCTTCTCCTAGTTCACGACTGTCATCTGCTAGAGCGTCTGAAAAGTCTCGCATTTTCTCTTCTAGAAGATAGTCTTTAGGAATCAGAGATATTTCAAAGAACTTGTTTTTCTGGAGCTTCTTCATCATTTGAGCAACCGTAATTTTGTGTTTGCCCTTTTTTTCATCATCCGTAATCGTGATAGGAGTGTTTGGAATACGGTAATAAGCAACGACTGTTTGATCTTTTTTGAGAGCTAGATTTTCATGTGTTTCCCTAATAGGATAAGTTAAAGTAATACTCATAGGTCCTCCTTTTCTATAGATTTGTTTTTTCAAAGACAATTTCTTCTACAGGCTCTATTCGATCTTCATGGTAGACAGCTTTTTTGTTTAGCTTAAAATCCCAAAAGTAAATCAGGTAATCTCCAATAAAGACGTGCATCTTTTTACCGTGAGGCTCGTATTCAGTATAGAATTTAGCCAATTTGTAAGGGAGATACCAATAGAGCAAGAGAGAAATTGAGTGAGTGATTTTTGCGAGTGGCACAAAGATAAATCCTCCAAAGAGTAACATGGCCACAAAAACGATGATAAAGACAATGAAAAAGGACAACTGCATGGGTGTCGCAAAGTACCATAGTCGAGTGCCCTTTTTTGTCTTGATTTCTTGGATCCAATAAGGAGCATTTAGGCCCTTACTGTAATCATACAGTCTTTCTTCGTTCATACTTAAAGTCCTGATTCAATACCGAAGAGTCGTAGGAACCAGCCGACTGCTTTTAGGATATCTTGTCCTTTGGCAATTGAAACAATAACGGCATAGAAACCAACGACAGAGAAGAGTTGAAGCCAAGAACTGTTCCGCCAAGCCTTGATCGCTAAGAGCACGGCAATAGCTGTTAGGATCCAAATTCCATCACCCTGAAGGAAGGTTCGTAGATTGTCTGTATTCATAGAGTTCTCCTATTCTTTATCATTTGCATAATTCAGTGGAATGGTGTGTTCTAGTTTTGTGACATAGTAGGTCTTTTCTTTTTCTGAGAGGGTAAAAGTGAAGTTTTCTGAGTGAGTGGTCCCTCCGACCTCAAAGGTTGCTTGAACATAAGCGATTAGATTCTGACCGTCTTTTTTTAGATAGGTATAATCAATTGTTTTAAAGGTGGTATTGGCTATAATATCCACATCCTTAGCAATCAGATTAAGGTTATCTTGGTTAGTAGTATAGTTGGTAAAGAAGACTTTGAGGAATTTTTCAACTTTTTTACGCTGACCATCTGAAAAGTGGTCATTAGCGGTTAGTTGAAGCTGATCATCTTCGCTAAAGTGCCCAGCTTGTGAGGATTCAATAGCAGAGAACCAAGGAAGGCCAGAAACATAGTATTTTCCATCTTTTTCATCAAATGGAATATTGAAACCTGTCACGATTTCTTTTTCTTCCGTGTTATTGTCCCTACGGATAGTTTCCTTGTATTTGATCTTATAGGTCGCAACCTTCCCTTCTACAGTCACTAACTGAGAATAGAGGAGTTCACTAGGATTTCGAACTTGACCTTGAGCTTTCACATCAGGAATAAAGTTGTAAAAGCTATTTAAGTATTCCACTTGAGCTTGTTGTTTATCCCCTTCTTGCGGAAGGGTGAAGTAAGCATAGACATAATCATTCAGGTAATATTGGAGTTTGTAGTCGTATTTTCTACTAGACTCCATTGGCTGTGCTTTTTGATTTTTAGTAGTCTCCACTTGAGCTTGTAGTGTACCTACCTTATTTGATAGTGTGATAGCACGGATAGATCCCATGAGACCAACAAAAAGGAGGAAAGATATTCCTCCTATGACTGCAATATTGACGGTCTTTTTATTGGTGACTTTTAGTTTTGGTGGGCCTCCTTTTTTCTCCACCTTTTTAAAGTGTGAGAGATATTCTTTTGCTTGAAGCAAATAGCGTTTGGCTTTATCCATAGATCCTCCTTTTAGAGAGCAGCGAGTTCAATGAGCTTTGAGCCTTTTGCATAGAGGCGCTTATTGGCTTTTTCGATCTCGCCATTAATGTAATAGTAGCCTCGTAGCTCAGTTTGGAGTTGTTCGATCAGGTCAGGTTTTAGGTCTTTGGCTTCTTCTTTTTTAAGGAGACTATTTAATTCTCCAGCCTTGGTCCAAGCCTCTCTATGATCTTTCTTTTTAAGTAATTCTCCCAGTTCATTTGTGACTTGAGAGACTTTCTTTTCAAAAATAGTTTTAGTAGCCATTTCAATTTCCTTTCTAAATGTTTCTTGATTGTCTTTGATGGTCTTTTGGATATAAGTAATGAGTGAGGGGCGCATTTTTTTATTTACGCTCAAAACTTGACCATCTAGCGTGAAACAGGCATGTTCATAGTCATAGAAACCTTTCGCATCTGGTGGTTTTTCGGTAGATCTTCCAGCGCATTCATAGTAGAAGTCCTTTCCTTTTCGTAAGAGAACGTACATATGCCAGAATTCTTGTTCTGGAAGAAGTAAAAAGTCAGCTTGATAAATCTTCTTCAGCATCTCAAGAAGCCTCAAGTAGATCATCGTAGCCTAGAGCTTGGTAGATAAAATCTGAATCAAACCAGAGCCAGTCATTGATTTGTCCTTCTGTTGGCGTATCACCAGAGAAGATATCCTCACAAATGACGGTTAGAGTATCTACTCCACCACGTTCACGGACAGTGTTCAAGGTGGTTAGTCCACCAGACCAGGCTTTAAAGTTGTCTAGTGAATTGATTTGAACTTTGTATTCCATATAGTTTTTCCTTTCTAGTGTTCATAGTGTTTATTGGCTTTGAGAAGTCGTAACATGGCTTTTCCTCGATCAGTAATCTCTCCGCTATTCTGAATCATTTTCATGTATTCTGTTTGGAGGATCTTGTCTGCTTCAGTGACTAGTGCAAGAGAGTTAGCAACTTGATAGGTCAGCCAGCGAATGGTTCGCTCAATACTGTAAGGCTGTGGGTTGGTTGACAGTTTTAAGGGTTCGACTCCTCCAAAGAGCCGTTGCCATTTCTCATCAGGCTTATAGGCTCCGAAACGAGTGAGGCCATCATAGACTTGGATTTCTTTATTGACGATACCTCTTGCAATTTCTCCGAGATCTACACCGTTGATGTATTCCTCCACAATGCCTTGAGCTTTCTGATCTGAAAAGCGGAGTTCATAGCGATTCCAGATACCAAAAATCTCCAAGGATTCGTCCAAGGAGATGTTTTCCATTCGAGCTATTTCATAGCGCTTTTCATAAAAGTTAAAGTAGAGTTGGCTTTGACGGCTTCCAAAATAAATGGACAAACCGTGATTAGCTTCCATGTCTTCATTATCTGTGAAAGATCCACCACCCGTGATATTCCATTTCTTGATCGTGTCTAGAACAATCTCTTTGGAATAGAGTTTATCAATCAATTTTGGAATCTGAATTTGTTCGTCCTCGTGACCATAGCCTTTATAGAGTTCATCTAGAGCGATATCGAGACGCTTCACCCGAACATCTTCATAGGAATAAAGAATGTTTTGAAGAAAGATCTGCCAAGTGATCCCCTTGTCTTCTAGAAGTAGTTCTAACTCACGGCATCCTTGCCCGGATAGTTGAAGACAAGTTTGGTAGTCATTGGTCACAGACTTATCAAAGAAATCAAAAATCCAGATATTCCCTCGTTGCCATAAGTGGGTATAGTTCATGAGACGTGTTTCTTGGTCTGTAAATTCACTTAGGTGGCAGTGAAGAAAGTTTTCACAGAAAGCATCTAAATCTTTTAATCGAGGAAAGGTCAATCGTAGATAGTCGATCTGAGCCCGAAGACTGTTTTTATCGCACTCTTGATAGTAACCGAGTTTTTCTTTTAGTTCTCTAAACTTCTCAATCGTTAGTCCTCTTTCACCTGTTTCATAAGAGCGATAGGTTCTTGTAGGAAGATCAACAGCTTGTGCAAATGCTTTTTGACTAAGTCCTGTTTGTTTTCTGAAATTCTTAATATGAAAAGGACTAATTTTGTCCATTCATCGCAACACCTCTTTCTAACAAAGTGACACACTTTTTTGACGAAAGTGACACACTTCATAAAAATTGAAAACCCAACTCCCATAAGGAATGAGGAGGGGTGGACTTGGCGTTTTTGCCAAATGTAACCCCCCTATTAGAAAACGGGGGTTGAAGTTTCATCATGGCCTAGAGACTTCGGGCTACGGTCTGCGCCTGACCTGCGGTCAGGCTTGCCCTTGCCCTTGTCCTAGCCCATGATGAACAATCGTCGCTTCAACTGCTTTTGGATAAGACCTGCGTCCTCCCTCTTCAAATTGAGCGAGGATTTCAAGAAGAAGTTTTTCTTGAAAAGGATCCACTAGAATAGCGGATACAGTCCGTTCAAAGATGATCCCTTGTTCTGTTAAGAGATAGATAATCTTGCGTAAGGTTGGCATTTTAAGATTTTGTTCGTCCGCAAATTCCTTGAGCGGTCTCTTGTTTGACTCGTTTTCTATAGACTCCTCTTCCTCTATAGGGTCAATTGTTTCAATTGGTGGTTTGTATTCTTCAAATACTGAAAACTCTTCTCCTTCAAACTCCATAATAGGAATTTTAGAGTAAGCATCGTAGAAGGAAAAACCTTGATCGAGCGGTACATAAGGAGAGAAAAATTCCCCAGCCAGCTCACCGTTGTTTGCGATATAGCCTCGTCCTTTGACTTTCACTCCGTTAATCTCATCTAGCTTTTTAAACTCTTTGGTTTTATTAGCATCTCCAAACATCATGTCATAGCCTGTTGATTCTAAATGACCGACGGAAAGACGCTTCATAAAGTTATCCCGAAGAGCAGTTTTGATAAATTCTCCATCGGGTCGTTGCATAGCAAAGATGATAAAGACTCCAGCTTGACGACCTTCTAAAACTAACTGGGAGAGGTATTCCATGAGTTCTGACTGTTGGCTATAGTCACGATCAATCTTTGCCATAAGAGCTGCCCACTCGTCCACTAAAATGAATTTTGGTTTCATGTCATAGTGAGTAAAGTTCTTTCCAGCTTGAAATTTTTGCGAAGTAGACATCAATTCATAGCGTTTTTCCATGAACTCTACATTCTCTTTAAAACAGTTAATGATATCTTCCTTACTCGTATAAACACGACCATGAAAGACTGGAATTTTCTTTAATCCAGCAAGGTCCGAATTCTTGGGATCACAGATATCGACAAAGCCGATTTTAGCCAGGGCGTAGATAATGGTCATGAGAACAACGGTTTTACCTCCACCTGTTCCACCACCGATGAGAAGATGAGGTTCTTCAATATAATCCCAAGATACATCTTTCATGAGCTGGAGTTTGGATCCCTTGACTTTTACTTCATCGATGGTGATCCTGCTATCAATTCGGTTAATAGCAATTTCATATTTGATAAAGCAGTTATCAAAGGTTTTATTGCGAAAGTCTCCGTTAAACATGACTTCAAGCGTGGCCCCAAGATTTAGAAAACGATCTTGGAACTTATTGCCTTCTAGAATGAAACTCACTTCAATCTTGTAGCGAGACTGTTTGACATACACTTGAGGCAAGGTGATTTTTTCAACGATCTTGTTTTCACGCTTAACCTTTTTAACGAGATAGAGGTTATTCTCCAGCAAAAATCGAGAGAGAATTCGAAGACTATTGAGCTTTTGAAAAAAGAGCATCTTCCTGTAGCAAACTCGATTGATAAACCAAGAGAAGATCAAAGAAAAGAGAAATCCAGCTCCTAGAAAATATCCTTGGGGTAAGGGATGAGCTTTTAATTCTTCTAAATGTAAGTAGCTGTAGACACTAATAGCCAACAAAAAAGGAAACCACCAGATAAACCATGTGATTCCCTTTAGTTTACGATGAAAAACTCGAACTCTTTTTCCACGATAGGTAAAGAGTTTCATCCTGCATCACCTCCTAGTTTTCTTTCTTATTTTCTACCGGTTTGTTTTCTTTAGTTGGTGTGCCTCCAGCTTTTTTCTTGATTTTAGAAGCAAAGAGCTTATAGATATCATTACGATTGACGTGGGTATGTGTGATAACAATATCTTCTAGTTCAACTTCTTCTCGGTATTTAATGCCCAAGTCTTCAATTTCAGACTCTGACATATCTGCGATAGTGAAAAAGAGGGTTTCATGCTGGACAGAAGAGTGAATACCTACGACAATTCCACGGATCTCTCCAGTATTAACTTGGACAAATGATCCATCAGGATTTCGTTGCGAGCGATCCACTTCAAAGATGATATCAGGGCCTTCAATGCCTCGGAAAGTCAGTTTTCCAAGGACAGCTGGGACATCCAGGCCGTCTGTAATGACACGATAAGTCTTGTCAGCAATTTGTAGTTTTTCTCCGTAGTTTAATCCAATTTTAGCCATGTGATTTTCTCCTTTTATTTCTTATTTTTTAATTACCAATTTTTCCGCAAAGATATTGAGATAAGGTGCAACAGTATTGCCGTTTAAAGCAGTGTCTGGGAAAAAGATTGGGTTAACTGCTTCTACTAGAGCATCTTCTGGGAAGACCGTTGTAGAGGCTGGTGTGATGACATGAAAGGCACCGTGCTCTGCGCTATTTAGAATGTGACGTTGATATTTACCTTCTTTCCCAAAAATAAATTTCGGAGCATTTCCTAAACGTTCATAGTAAGCAGGGCCAATAAATTCTGGTTTCATTTTAAGTGTTTCTGAGATCATAAGATTTCCTTTCTGAGTGTAAAATAAAAAGAGTTAAGCTAGTTGCTTCACTCTTGAGTAATAGTGGGTAAATAGTTTTCGTTTAAACATGCGACTATAGAATTGAATATCCCCATGGGCATAGCCATTTTTACGAGCATCATCTGCGAGATGATCTAAATCTATTTGAGCCTGAGCATAGAGTTTAGCCTGTAGTTTATCAGATTCACTAAACATACCATAGGTAAATTCATAGTTATCATAGAGTCGTTTACATTGTAGTGCGAAAAAAGTTTGTCATATCATTCTCCTTTATTGTAATAAGTAAAAAAGCTACTAAGTGAAAAAAGGAAAGAACTTAGTAGCTTGAGAGTAGGTCTATCTAATTAGATAGACAGCAGTAAAGAAAAGTTATTTGGTTGGAAAGATCCCTCTTTCCACGGTGGCAACGTTTAGCAAGGTGCTTTGCGTGAATTACCATCGCTTTCCCAGCCAATCTCATTGGGGAGTCATTATCATACCCTTAAGATTCTCTTACGCCCTTTGGCGAAGCCAGTTCACTTTACTATTCGGAAAAGTGCGAAAGTCCGAAATGCGTGGAAGCCCACAAGAATTGAATCTTGTTTTCTATCTTCACTTCAACCATAAAACGGACTTGACTTTTCTTATCAAAACATTTACAATAAAGGTACGAAGTTTATGTGTTGTTCTGATGATCAGTCCTCTGGTTGTCAGACGCACTTTTTATTTAATTGTCAATGATCTCAATTGGTAGGGATTATTATTTTGATCTCTAATATCGCTACCAGCTATATTTATATTTTATCGCCAACAGCGATAAATGTCAAGGGGTTTTTAAAATTTTTTTGAAAAAAATTGAAGAGGAATAACTATGGCGTTTGCAGAACGTTTAAAAGAATTACGAAAACAAGCTCACCTAACTCAGGTTGAACTCGCTAAACGATTAGGGATAGGACAATCGTCCTATGCAGACTGGGAGAGAGGCAAGAAAAAACCAACCCAAGAAAATCTTGTTAAGATAGCACAAGTTTTAAATGTATCAATTGATTATTTAGTTGGAAATTCAGAAGAAAAATCAGATGAATTAGATAATATTGAATTGCTTTTCCGTATGAATTCAAAGGGTTTAACTGAGAAAGAAAAAGAAATCTTCAAAAAAGAACTGATTGAATTTATGGAAAAGAGAAAAGAAGCATTTGAAAAAAACAAGTAAACTTAAAATTAGACTTTTTTGTTAGATAATTACATTGAATAAAGGAAGTGTTTTAAGAATGGATGTAAAAAAAGAATTTTTGAAAATAATGTCTGAACAAAAAGAAATAGCCTTAGCGACATCTGTAAACAATATTCCAAATGTAAGAATAGTCAATTTTATTTATGATTCAACCAATAATATACTCTACTTCTCATCATTCAAAGGTAATGATAAGATTAAGGAAATGGAATCAAACTCTCATATTGCATTTACTACAATTCCACACTCTGGGAATGAACACGTAAAAGCTAAGGGTTTAGTTCAAAAAAGTACCAAAACTATTTTTGAAGTGGCGGAACAATTTATTGCTAAAGTACCAGGTTACAAAAATACTATTGAATTTGCAGGGGAATCGTTAGTTTTATTTGAAATACGATTTGATACTGCGATCGTTACCAAAGATCTAGAAACAATACAAACTATAAAACTTTAAATTAAAGTTCCAAAAATGGTGATTAAAGTGAGGATATATATCTGAGTACGGTAGTTAAGTTGGCGGATTTCTATAAAGTTGCTATTGATGAGTTAGTAAAGGGGAGTACAGAAGTTGGATTATAAAACAGAATTTTTAAATATTGGGGACTTACCAAAAACACTTTTAGTATTGGGTAATGGCTTTGATTTAACATGCGGAGTTCCTTCTGATTATAAAAAGTTTTTGGAGTATATATTAGAAAATAAACTCAATTATAATAGCAAAGAGCTTCAAAAAGATGGTTATAGTAATATTTTTGAATATACTCTTTCTGAAATTGAGCGATACTTAAAAGATATCAACTTTGCGCATGACGAAGGCATAAGAAAAAGCGAGATAGTGCCTGAATTAAATTCATGGTATATAATTTTTCTATATAGAAAAATGACCAACGATACGGATTGGTTTCAAGTTGAAAATCAAATTGCAAATCAGTTGACTACTAACGATAATAGTATGAATATTGTGGAGAACATCGGTGATAGTTTGCTTTCAATTTATCAAAATGGCAAATCTATGATACGTACTCAAAGAATTAGTCATCTGAACAATAAAGAAATCGAAAAGATATATGAATTGTTGTCATATAATTTACTGAATAAAAAGCTTGATTCTTTTAAAGTTAAAGGCACTAAAGATTTATTTATAGAATTTAGAAAAAAAGAGAATGAATTATGGAAAGAGTATTATGAATATAATGAAAAAAACATTGGTAGTACAATCGATAGAGAAAAATTTGAAGACACGTTTGAAAGTAAATTAGAGAAAGAATTATTTCCGATGGTTGCTCAAGTTCTTTTAGCAGAATTAAAAGAGCTAGAGATGGATTTTAGAGAATATCTTACTTTAAGTATTTACGAGATGAGCTTTGCCTATCAAAAAAATGCAGGGGATTTGATAGAATCTATTTTAAAAAAAATTAGAAAAGACACGGAAAATTCAACTTATAACGTTTTAACGTTTAACTATACAACGCCTTGGGATATGTCTGAAAACAGAGATAGAGCGGAATACCTTCATCCAATTTTTAAAGGAAATCCCATCAAAACTTTAAATTTACATGGTCGTCTTGATTCGGAGACTCAAGAGATTATTTTTGGTGTGGATGATGAGTTTTTATCTCCATTATCAAACGAGTATATATTTACAAAGACATCAAGAACTCTTGATTTATATACAAAAGAAATGTTTGAGGAATGGTTTGGAAACAGTAGTATGTCTGAAATTCTTAGTCCATCTATAAAAGAAATAATTTTCTTTGGACACTCTCTATCCAAAGCTGATTATGGTTATTTTAGAAAAATTTTGGATAGTTATGTTGACAATCCTGAAGTACATTTTATCTTTGTTTATAATGTCTACAAGGGAACAACTACTGATAAGAAAAGGAGGGAATTGATTCACTCTATTTCGTCCTTATTCGGAGAATATTCAATAAATAAGCAATCGAATACAGATATATTCAGAGATCTTATTCAAAACAATAGAATTAAGATTGTAGAATTGTAACTCTGATTTCTAGTGGACAATCGTCCACTTTTTTTTATATAATAAACTCAACCAAATTGATTTAGTTTTGTAATTTATACTTAAAGGAGGTACCATTCTTTGGATGAATTGTATACAAGAATAAGTAAGTCTACAAAACATGTGTTATACCAATACATGAAGGATTATGATATTTCATTATTAAATTATAATTTTAATTACTTCTTTCAACATTGTATTCAAAAATATCAAATTCAAGTAATTAGTCACCACTTCTCTAATCACAAGATTGAAGGATTAACTGTTATTGATGAATTAGGTATTAGTTTTTCTTATGAAAAGGATAATCCCATTGTGAAGCAAAATTTTACGCTGTGTCATGAGCTAGGACATTTTATCCTAGAGCATGAAGGTAATTATTTTGCAGAATCTATTGATAATCAGGAGAACCTACTAGAGCGAGAAGCGAATATTTTCTCTGCTGTAGTATTAATGCCTGACATTGTTTTGTTGTCAAAGATTTATTATAGTTGCGACACCTTTCAAAAGATTCAAAATAGTCTGGATGTTTCAAAACAGGCATTGTTTTATCGCCTTTTAGATCTTCTTAGAGAATATTATCCTGGAAAAGAAAGTACCATTAAGCAGGCTATCGATGCTTATATTGATGGACAAAATGCCACACTGCTCCTTTTGTTTCACGGTGTCAAAGAACAGATTATAAAGGAATTCAACAACTATCAGACTTTTCTAATCAATAAGATTCAGCAATCAGTAATCAAAAAAGGCTTCGTGACTAGTCAAGAATATCCAGAACTTCTAGATCAAAAGAATTGGAAAACAATAAAGACTTGCCGTGACAATCTAAAAGTATGGCTCATTTATGATAGAGGAAAATCTATAGCTTATGTTTGGGATAAAAATAAGCTAACTGACAAAGAGGCAAAACAAAAAGCTGAATTGAAATTACTATTAATGTGAGGGAAACGATGTACCAACCAGAAAAACTAAAGGCTCGCAGAAAAGAGCTAAAAATGACTCAAAAAGATATTGCTGATCAATTGGGAGTCAGCTATCAAGCCTATTCCGCATGGGAACGTGGAGTAAAACAACCATCTAGAGAAAAAGTGCAACAACTAGAGCAGATTCTAAATGTACCGAAAGGTTTTTTTACAGAGATCGAAATCGTCCGAATATATAATACTTTATCGGATGAAGGTAAGAATAATGCACTTAGTTATGTCAGAAGCTTAGCTCAAAAAGAACAATGTAAGAATGTTGTTTCGATATCAGAAAAACTATACGAGTACCATGTTTACGAAAAAATGTCTGCTGGTATTGGCTCATCGGTTTATAACGATCAGAACTATGATACTGTTTATTTTAATGAAGAACTAGCCCATGATTTCGCCTCATGGATTTCTGGTGACTCAATGGAGCCCAAATATCAAAATGGCTCTGTGGCTCTCATTCGTGAGACAGGATTTGATTATGATGGAGCAGTTTATGCAGTAGTCTGCAATAGCCAGACTTATATTAAACGAGTTTATCGTGAGGAGCAGGGTTTACGGTTAGTTTCTATCAATCCAAACTATCACGATATTTTTCTTTCGTATGATGAAGATCCTAGAATTGTAGGAATTATTGTTGGGAACTTCGTACCTTACAAATAATATGTTTTAGACATTTCATACTACTATCTCAAACAAAAAATTAAAATCAGACGTCTATGCTACATTATTATTTTAGCAGCTTGTTTACAGAAAAAAGAGAGTTTTTCCAACTCTCTTTCTTTACAATTACTTTCTTAATTCTTTCTATAATATATATGATGACTATCTATTTTATGATCCAATAGTCCATTAACCGTTACCAAACCATATCCTTGAGACTGTAAATACTCAATAACAGTCGGAAGGGCATCAATGGAAGTTTGATGGATATCATGCATCAAAATGATGGAACCTGGACTGACCTCATTTTTAATTTCTTGTAGAATAGCATCTGTATTATGAGTCTTCCAATCAAAGGTATCTACATCCCACATTATAAATGACTGATCTACTGCATACTGGACAGCACTATTAATGGAACCATATGGTGGACGAGTAATTTTCGTTTGGATACCTGTCACTTTTTGAATGATATCCCTTGTGTCCATAATTTCATGTTCAGCATCATCCAAAGGTAAGTTTGTTAAAATCGGGTGATCCCAGGTATGATTTCCAATTTCATGGCCTTCTTTATGTACTTTCTTTATTACCTCTAGTGTAATATTATTTTGCCAAAATAATATTATAAGACTATGTCAATGTCTGTTATAACGGAAACTCAAAAAATATCTGTTATAACAGCAAACAATAAAGATTCTGAAAAATGACTCTTTTCAAAAATTTTTATTATCTTTCTAAAAAATTGTTAACTATATTTAATTTTCCATAGATATGTGTTATATTATGTACAATTGATGTGTCACTTATATAATAGTTAAGTGTTTGTATTGATAATACTATCTATGTGGCACACCGAAATTTATAGTTTAGAAATTAGGTGTCAAAAAAATTATGACTACTAATCCTGACTTTGATGCATTAGTCAATACATTTTACGAACGAAATTCTCTTAATATGGATTACTGTGATAAATATATGAAAGGTTTTCGTAATAGACTTGGGAAATTTATATCACAAAAGGAATTGGAATTACGACCGAATGTTAAACATATTGTAGTTGATTGTATTAAAAATCATTACCAATATTACTCACAACAGAAAATTGAAGAGGTTTTCTCTCACTTTCATTCTAGATTCGTTAAGTTTCTTACCATGCAAGGATTTAGTGTAGAAAAGAATGTCCATTTCTTAAGTATACTAAATAAAGAAACATATAAAACTAACAGTTCACTTGACATGATTAATTTATATAAGACGGTAAATAATATTGCGAATTACGAATATAAACAAATGAGTTCTGTTATTGATAATGAAGTAGGTTATGAAAGATATTTATCAGAAGAAGGTGAAGATTATAAATTTCATAATGCTAAGTATTACAATAATACAAAAACTAGGCTTCAAAATAAATGGAAGGATATTTTAAAAAACACAGAGTATATTGTACTTATTGATGATTATTCAGGATCCGGTAGCACAATAGATGATTTTCTTACATTAACAAAAGATTATATACCCGATAATATATGTATTTTGGTTTTTTGTATACATATGACAGAGATAGCTGAGCAACGTATTTTGGATTCTTTTATGAGAAATTCCAAAAATGGAGCTGTACGTTGTTATGAAAAGTCAAAAAGATATTTTCACAATAATGAAACCAGTGAAATTTTAATTGAAAATTTTGAAACTGAAGTTGTTCGTCCAGCAAGAAAAAAAGATATTTTAGGTTTTCAAAAAACTGAATCTGTAGTAACTACGTGCCGAAACACCCCAAATAATACTTTGAGTTTGTTTTGGAGTGACAGTCCTAGAGAGAATACGTGGAGATCTTTATTTCCGAGAGACAACAAAGATGGTAAAATTCATCACAAATATAGTCACTGGGTCAAAGAAAAACATAAAGTTAATTGGTATTTGGATTATAAAAAGATTGAAGATGATGATAAAGATAAAGTCAAAGTTCTTATTTACATATCATCAAAAGATAATAAGAATGTAGAATTGACAGAACTTGAACTTTCGAAATTAATCTGCTATACTGATGATGCAATACAGGCTTGTTTAGAAGAAGGTTTGATTGAAAAAACTGCAAATTGTTTTTATATTTCTGATCAAGGTACTACTTTTTTAAATTCAGTTGGTTTAAACAAAATTTCTTGGAATGACATCAATGATACATTTGATATAGTAGGCGAAAAACACAGAGATAAAAAACAAAAGAATCAAGATATTAACTTTACATTTTGAGTTAGAGTGTCTGATGGATGAGTCGTCCTATCTAAGTATAAATGGTTACAAATATCTGTCGTTATATGAAGCTCCGCTCCCTATAACGAGAGCAAAATTTTGCAAATTTTTGCCCTGGGGCGTTTTGCTTCGTGGAGGTCCACAGCCTCACTGCCCCACAGGAAAAGGCTTTTACAAGGTTAAATTAGTTTTAGTTACTCAAAAAAGGTTTAATATGATTAAGTTTGATAAAATTATTTCTCTAGACATTCCTGTATTTTTAACTTTAGAAGCATTAAGGAAAAATATCGATATAGATAAAAAGTATTTTTACAGAACACTTTTTTATAGAAATAATTTATACAAATCTATACAGATTTTAAAAAAAAATGGGAGTGATTATCGGCAAATCAATGCTCCTATTTTACCTTTAAAAAGAATACAAAGATGGATATTAGAAAATATATTATATAAGATTCCAATTGAAGATTGTGCACATGGCTTTGTAAGAGGAAAATCAATTATTACTAATGCATATCCTCACGTAAATTCTAAATATATTTTAAAAATGGATATAGTAGATTTTTTTCCTAGTATTCATTTCGGACTTATTAAAAAATTCTTCTATGATCTTGGTTACTCAAATACTATAGCTTGTGCTCTTGCTAATTTATGTACATTTAATAGTCAACTTCCTCAAGGGGCTCCAACAAGCCCGTATCTTGCAAATATAATCTGTATTGAAATGGATAAGAGAATCCAGGGGCTATGTAAAAAAAACAGACTGAAATATACAAGATACGCAGATGATATTACTATATCTGGTAATAGCAATGTATTTTGGATAAAGGATATAGTTGAAAAAATCGTGAATTGTTACGGTTTTCAAATTAATCAAAACAAAACAGTAGTTATAAAACCAGGTGACCGAAAAAAAGTCACAGGTATAATAGTCAATGAAAAATTATCTGTTCCTAAAAGCATAGTTAGGAAGTTAAGGCAAGACATCTATTACATTAAAACATTTGATCTAGAATCGCACATGGAGAGAATCTCCTTCACTGGGACTAAGCAACAATACATTTCACAATTATATGGTGTTGCGAGCTTTATAAAGATGGTAGATATAGATAAAGGTTTATACTTTATATCCACTTTAGACTCTATTTTCAAACCTTTTTCTCCTAGTATTGCTGAGGTAGATCTTGAATTAGACGATTACTTTGATAATTTGTTTAATGATTTATTTTAATCATTATTAATCAGATTTGAACCAAATTGTATTTCAATTTACTTAACTTCTAAGAAAAATTTTACAAAGATCTCTTCTATTTGTAGATGTTTATTCAAAGATTGATTTGAAATATAGTAATGTAAGAGTCAATTGTAATTAAACAATTACACTAGAGAAAATGAGAATATGAAAATATAATTAATTAGAGGTTTTTATGTCTGAAGTAATTGCTACCGCACTTATCTCAGTTAGTGCAACTATTTTTACTAATTTAATCATCAATGGCTTTTCTTATTTTCAAAAGAAAATAGAAATAGAGAATCACATTAAAGAAAAGAAAATGGATTATAGATTTGAACAATCACGCGAAGATAAAAATCTATATTTCAAAACTTTTCAAGATTTCGCTTCTATATGTGGAAAAACTGTCTCTTATGTAGACTCAAGGAAAGATGATTCTGAACCAATTGACTTAGAAATTATTATAAATTTTGATGATATATTTTACAAAGCTTATTTATTTTTAGATAACGATGAAGATAGAAAAGTTTTCATCATTTTTAGGAATCAGCTTCGATATTTAGCTGGGTACAAACATCCTGAGGGAACTTCTATATGGGAAATAGAATTCGAGGAAAGTAATTATGACCCTACTATGATTGAAGAGCCTAGATACATTTTTAATAGTCTCAATAATTGTTTACTTATAGCTAGTAAATACATTAAACAAGAACTAAATTTAAATAGTTCTAAAGATAATTGATGAAAACAAAAGAGGAACTTTTAAATTTTTTGAAAATTTAAATTCTTTTTATACATTGTAACAACTATTGTTACTGGATCTATTTTAGAACCAATCAAGTGATAAATAATCTTGAGTATATCAAAAAAGAGGTATCTATGAACTGCACCCTAAAAGTTAGACAGAAAAATCTAACTTTTGGGGTGCTTTTATTATGAAATTAACTTTTGAAGATAAAGTTAAAATATATAAAAGTATTATTTAATTAAAATAGTTGAACCATAGTTTTTTAATTTAAAGAAATTCTTTCTACAATAGTTGTTAATTAGAAGAATTATTTCCCTTTAAATTATAGTAATAAAAAGGGATATTTGCTATCCATTTCACCAATTTTATTGATATTTAAACATGCTAAAGTAAGCCCAACTTTATCTCTATTATATGACTTTACACAAAGAAAAGCCTTTAGAAGCTTGGGTTCTAAGGGCTTTGTCTTCAATCTGAAAAAAGTATATTTTTAATTTTTCTAAGTACGTCTAGACGTTTTAAAACTCATGTTGTGATTGAATTACGTTCAATACTTCTTGCATACTTCCAGCCTTCCAATTTGCCTTAGCATTAAATAAAGGCAATGGGTAATCGTAATATCCAATAGTATCAATACCAGCACTAGTTGATACCTGTATCCCTGAGTACGAATCTTCAATTGCAATTGTCATCCGAAACAATATAATCAAAATAATTCTTCAAATCCAGTTTTTCAAGACTTATTTCTATACTGAAACAACATCTTTCCAGAACTTCAATAATTTCTTTCTGTGTTAAATCATTATTTAACTAAATCTTTGGAGGCAATACGTTTTCAAAGCTACTTTTTTACCATAGGTTTTGAGCCTTCAGCACAGATTACTAAGCCAAAAATGCTCTAAATTTTTGAAATTCTAACAAATCCCACTCAACTTCATCATCATCTTTGACTTTCACAATATCTTCCTCAAAATAACATGGAATAAATATGATTTTTAACTCCAAACGATTAGACAAACTTGGCTGTTTTATAATATCGTATGTAAATTTTTTCATGTTTGAACTCTCCACCTTCGATATTCCATAATCTAAAGTAACCGTATCAAGTGCTAATAATGGTTGAGTTAATTTACAAGAACCTACTCCAGTGAAATGATCCTATCACATTGCCGTGCTTGCTCCATGTTATGCGTAACAACCAAAATTGTTTTACCAAATTGATCTCTCAAAGTTCGAATCAAATCGAATGCTTTTTGAGACATTTCAGGATCTAACGATCCGGTTGGTTCATCTGCTAGGACAATATCTCCGGGCTTTAAAATAGCTCTCACAATCGCAATTCTCTGCTGTTCACCTCCCGATAATTCATTGATTTTACTATTTAACCGATTTTGTAGACCAACAAATTCTAGCGTTTCCTTGATTCTCTGCTCCTTCTCCTGTCTAGAGAAATTCGAAAAAGTCATGGCAAGCATCAGGTTATCTTTCACACTAGATGTAGAAATGAGTGCATTGGATTGAAAAAGATAGTTGATGACATTCCTTCGGTAATGAACTGCTGATTGCGAATTTACCTTAGGCAAAACTTTTCCGTTGATCAGGATTTTCCCACTGTCAACAGTATCCAATAGTCCAATCATATTGAGGATAGTCGATTTTCCAGAACCAGAAGGTCCTACTAAAGCTACAAATTCATTTTCCTCAATATCAAAGCTTAAGTCTTTGAAAATTTCTCTTGAACCAAATTGTTTTGATACATTTTGTACTGAAATTCTAGACATGAGATTACTCCTTAAATGATTGTATGATACTCTCTCCTTCTTTACGGAACAAACTGAAGTAAAGTAGCATTATCTGAAAAGCAAATGTAGCTAGTGTCATGACTATTCCCAACTTAGAACCCACTAAGATAGAAACGATTAGTTCCATCACAGAAAAACTAATAATGAGAGAAAGCACACCAATATATCTTTTCCATGGTGAGAATCCCATAAAGTATTGAACATACAATTTTTCTTCAAATAACATGCGGTACATTAAGACAAAACTCCAGAAAATAGCCATCATCGTAATTATGATAATCGCTATGATCGTGCCGAAAAGATAAAATGTATAACTCAGATCTTTTTGAAGACCATTGATAAAGTTCTTGACAGTTGTAAAACTCAACCGATTATCCTTTAAATCTGGAAATTCTGTTTCTAAAATGGACACTACCTGTTTCATCGTTTCCCTATCACGAATCTTCAAAAGACCATTATAGCCACTGACAACTAAGTTTGCCGACTCCATGAAATATAAATTCTCTGGTGTTGAGACAAAAATAACTGGATTCTCACTAGTTGTACCATAAGAAATGGAATCTGACCATGTAAATATTGATCGAGACGGTTGGTAAACCTTGAACATAAATTTCGGATTTTCTGTGAAATTAGTTTGTAAATCTCCCGGTTTTACAGTGACACTTTCCTGTAAATACGCCTTCATCACTTCAAGTTCTTCTGTATTGAGCGTGTTAGGTAGAAGATAAAGTCGAGTACCATTCCTCATCTCTAGCAACTCTTCATCACTTAGGGGAATACCTAGGTCTTTCAGGTAATTATAGGAGAATTTCAAATACCAAAATGGTTTTTTAGGGACATGCTGGTATGTCCCATAGACTGCATCAAGGGACTCCTGATTAAGAAATTGTCCTTGGGCAATATAGACACCCGGAAGCTCAGATATACGCTGGTAAAAGTTATACATACTACGCTCAAGGGAATTTGTAGTTCCTGCATATGTACCTACATCATCTCCCTCAACAAAGCTGGAGATAACGTACATATCTTCAACATTCTTCCACTCCCTAGATACTTTCATATTATCAATAAACTGATTCATTGGAGCATCTAAATAGTAACTGACTGCGATTAACAAACCAGCTACCAAGGTATAGAATAACAAGCAGGTTACCATTAAAGGCTTCATTGGTAATCGTTTATGGATTGCTGCTAATGGAGAAACCGAATAAACAATAATTGTTGGAATAATGAATATCAATAGTAGCAACAAGACTGAGAGGCTGACTCCAGCAAAAACTAGAATAAACGATGATAAACCAAAACTAGACCAGCCTGACAACAACCAACTACATAAAGAGACAATAGGAATAATATAGATTGAAAATAGTAGAGAATTTTTGAAAAAAGCAGACCATAATTCTTTTCTATCCCATCCTAAAAGAATCAATGTTCCAAAATGTTTAAAGGATTGAAGAACACAGATTAAGAATAGGATCAGTAAAATGAAGGCATTTACTAAGATGCTGATAGCAAGTATTATTCCCCAAATTCCCTGATCAGTACTACTTCCAAAACTTTCTTTTGTCAAGTCCTCAACAGAAATACCTGACACCTTTGAAAGATGCAACAAAAAGTTATCTCTTGAGACAGCATCGTGGAGACCATTGATATGGTATATCCCATTAATCGTATTAGTGTTTTGGAAAGTAAAATCTAATCGTTCAATGACTACAGGTGTGCTAAATAATAAATCTGGAAGCTCGTAAAGCATATTATTTGAGCCTTTGTCAAGTCCAATAGTCATACTATTGTCACTATGAGATAATAAATTTGCAAATTGTTGTTGTGAGACAACTATTTTACCCGTACTTTCAAAATCTGAAAAACCAGCAGAGCTACCAAGGATGTCTATATAAATCCTATTTAGACCTTCTCCTGTATCACTACTTTCAGAACGTTTTGTCCATATGGACAAGTCACTCTGTTCTAAAAAATAATTAAATACATCTTGTGATTGCTCTTCTGTTAACTTCTGAAGATAAACTGTTACGGTCCCGGAATGATGATTATAACTCTGCCATGACTGTTGATACTGTAAACCTGCTAAAAAAATTGCCACCAGAGCAAGTAAGACACTCTGGATGGCAATCAAAAACAGGATTAAGTATTTCATTTTACCTAATAACATGTTTTTGTATGTCATAGGTACTTACCTACAATTCCAGTAACATTCAGCTGTACCAGTTCCGATGTATTTAGAAGCATGTGCTTCTACTCCAGGGGATTTCCAGCCTGAGAATCCCCCGTTAGCAGATGATGCGTGTTCGTAAACACCAGACTGAACATTTGAATAGCTCCAAAGACCAGCAACACGACCATAATTCCAATAAACTGCAGTACCTTTATACCAAACTGTTGCAGCTGAAACAATCGAACCACCTGCACCAGCTAAAGTCAGTGCAAGTAAAGATGTTGTAATTATTTTTTTTATGCTTTTCTTCATCGTAAAGCCCTCATTTCCTTCACTTAAAGTCTAACAATAACAATGACTGCATTTAGAAGTATCAACAAATCACACCCCAGTACATTGGAATCACTTCTTTCTAATTAAAAATTAGATAAAACAGAAATACTATATAGTTAATAGTATTTTCATCATTTAATCAACTAATCAGCCTTCCCAATATCAAGACCATTGGACTTATTTTGTGATTGCACTCGAATCTCCAATTGTTTATTCTTCTGAATAAACTGTTGGTAAGGAATTGTATTACTAAACATAAAAACACCTAGTAATGCAAATGTAACTAATTTTTTAATTCCACGTTTTTTTCTCATGCAATGAAACCCCTTTCTTTTTCCTTGTTTTTATTCTAACATACATATTTTATTCAGTCAATTATTTTTATTGCGTCTTGAACTTTTTTTTTTTTTTATTATCATAAAGAATTATTCATCCCTTTAACTTGCTATTTTGAACTAAAAATTTTATAATGAAATTAAGCAAATAGGAAGGTTTATTATCTTTAATGAATACACTCGCAGAGAAATTCAGATTGAAAAGAAAAGAGTTGAGACTCTCCCAACAAACTCTTGCAGAAGGAATTTGTGAACAAAGCCAGATTAGTAAAATTGAGAGAGGGCATTTCATTCCCTCCGCAGACCTTTTGTTCAAACTCTCACAACGACTTGAAGTCCCATTAGATTATTTTTTTAATGAACAAATTGAAATTAAATCTAACCTCTCTAATTTCAAGCAGTTATCTGCTCGACTATTAGATGACAGAAATTATGACGATTTGGAATATATTTATAGAATAGAGATTGAACGAAGTACTTTTCTAACACTAGAAGACCGAACTTACCTTGAATGGATTAAAGCTATTATTGACTTCTATCAATATGACAGTAAGTGTGAGGCTATTTCTTCATTGGAAAATATATTATTAAAAGTCTCCTCAAATACTCTGATTTATTTAAAGGCATTGAATACTCTATCTAATTTCTATTCCTTAGTGGGTCGTGAACAAGAATATGAGGCAAACTACTCTCATTTAATGGAGTTATATCAAACAAAAAATTTTGAGCATCAAGAGTTTTTATTTGGCTACATCAGAGTTCGTTACAACTACGCTCACTACCTAGTGTCAAAGGAAAAATATAACGAAGCCATCCAAGAAGCTCTTGAGACGATTGAACTCTGTAAACAAAGACAGACAAGCTACCAACTAGCTCCCCTACTTGTTCTTGTAGGAAATGCTGGAGCCAAATTTCTAGACAAAGAACAAGTCAAAAATTATTATATAGAAGCAAGAGAGTTATGTAAGATTTATAACAATCCTTTAATGTTGATGAAGATAGAAAATTATTTGAAAGAATTAGATACTGTTTAGTTAATCTTGACATTATAGTTTTTCTGAAACGTTAAATAACCTGTAAGGCTGATAGTGAAATTAATACTATCAGCCTTATAATTTTTCCATGGTATCTCAAATAACTATACTGATTTTGTTTCCCGTTCTAATTTGGTAACATTTTGATTTCTTGTGTTATCAAGTATATTGATAAAATTCTCTAATCTCCTAACCTTATATTCGTAATCATCTATCCATTTAGTCATAAATCTTTGATTTTCTTCGATTTCTTTCTCCACCTGCTCCAGTTTGATATCTGAAGTCAGGTTCATCTTGGCATAGTCATATTTTGCCAGTCTTCTATTTTCTGGGTATGAGTTGTTGAGATTGATTAAGACCTCTGCTACCTTGTTAAGATGAGCAACCTTATCCTGCAAATCTATAATGGTCAAATCCAGCTGGGCGATTTCCTTGATTAACTCATCTTTGATTTCCTGGTAAGACTGATTGTTAAGGTCTAATTCTATAAGAAGATTCACCTCTGCTATTTTCTCTTTGACGTGGATTTGTCTGTCCTTGCTAATGCACTCAAGGTGTCTAAAGACAAGTTTGAGTCCAAAGGGGTTAAATCAGTCCGTGCTCGTGTGACCAATATCATCGATGAATTGCCAGAAAAAATCACGGTGGAACAGTTCCGTGACTTGCTTTTGGACTACATGAAGAAAGAATACCCTGAAATGACAGAATATGTCTTCTCGGATGAAGAATTGGCTGAAATCAATCGTATCAAGGAAACCAAGTTCGGTACCTGGGATTGGAACTATGGAAAGTCTCCTGAATACAATGTCCGTCGTGGTACTAAATTCCCTAGCGGTAAGGTTGAAATCTTCGCTAATATCATTGAATCAAAAATTCAAGATATCAAGATTTACGGTGACTTCTTTGGTATCGAAGATGTTGCAGCAGTAGAAGATGTTCTTCGTGGTGTCAAATACGAACGTGAAGACGTCCTCAAAGCCCTTCAAACCATTAACCTAGGTCGTTACTTTGCAGGTATCACTGCAGAAGAAATTGCTGAAGCAGTGGTGGAATAAATAAAAAAGAAGTTGGTTGCAGAACCAGCTTCATTTTTTAGTTATTTTATGTATAATAATTCGTATTTTTTTGGAAAAAGTTTTATAATACAGATGTGAAGAGTTGCTCTGGAAAGGAGAAAAAAACGGAAACTATATTTTGAGCAATTCATAATTTTATTGTTAAATAAAGCTTTTAATTCTAATTATGGAAGGTGAACAGTCATGAAAACGAGTAAAATTATCCTTTCTGTCTTAACTGTAATTATTAGTTGTAGCTTAGCGTGTCCTGTCTTTGCTGATTGGGTATCTGGTGGTAACTGGAGTTACGGAGGTTATCATAATCCAGTCAATTGGGGAGCATTCTCAAATTATTTCCACGACTATCGATGGCATTGGTCAAGTGTGGCTCGAGCAAGTGACAGCAGAGCTAATGTAGGTTATGCTTCTGCTCATCACACATCAACATCGTTCATAAATACAAGTTTTGGTGAAACTGCATACTTTAATTATGGATTTTAATTGCTAAAGTTTGTCCTAGAGAGAAGAAATCTCTCTAGGATAAACTAGAAAGAGTAGAATTATGAAACGTTTATTTATACTTTTCTCGAACCTTTTTATTCTAATCTTTCTGCTTTGGATTGCCTTTATTTCACCTAATACGGTCATCCATCGAAGCCTACCTGTAATAGGGATTCTTCAACAAGAAAAGGAAGTTGTTTATGAAGAGCTCTCATCTAGCTTAGATCAGTTAGCAAAGGAAAACAATAGTTTGATTGCTCGTCAGATTCAAAAAACGGATTCTAAAGGGCAAGTCAAGTTTACGTATGATATCTACGGAGAAGGAGCACTTCCTAATGGCATCAAAAAAGAAGAGAAAGAATTCGTTGCAAAGGAAAGTTTGCTTACCAATTACTATATACTATCTGGGAATTTAACCCTTGAAAAATTGGATCAAAAACTCCACGATCTTGGTTTTTCAAAAAGTTTCATGAATAAGCCCAATCCCCTGCAAAATTTCATGGTATTTTTTGGTTCGGGTTCCCAATCTCTAGCCTTGGTTATTTTTATCATCAGCTTTGGTGCATTGACCATTATTCAAAAAACACTTGAAATGAGAAGTGCAGGGATTCGTTATATTTCTGGAATAAGACGATACCAGCTCTTTGGACATTCTCTCATGGAAGATGGTAAAGAATTGTTTATAGGGTGTATTGGTGGAAGTGTCCTAGGAGCTATTCTGATTTATTATTTACAATTGACCCCTTTTGCTTATTCTCTCATCATTTCAGCTAGTATTATTTACAATACACTTTTATTTATTTTATCTACTTTCCTATCCTTTTTCTTTGCATTCAGTATTCAGACAGTACACTTGGTTAGCCTTTTAAAGGGAAAAATTCCATTAAAAAGAGTCTTGTTTTTTCTCTTTACATGTCAATTTCTTGCAATCACTGTCATTGGTCTCTCAATTCATCGTGTCAGCATCTATGGCTCTATCTGGCAGACTTATCAAGAGGGAAGTTTGGCTTGGTCTAAAGAGACAAATTGGATACAAATTAGTTTGAATCGGGAAAATGTTTTACAAACGACAAACAAAGAAATTCAAATTGAACAAAGAGCTAAATGGTCTAAACTGATCGAGTCTGGCATTGAAAAAGGTGGACTTTTGGTCCATCATCAGCTTGCCGCATTTAATTCAAAAGGCTTCATGAACGATCCTAGAACAGGGAGAGAGCTTTCGATCACAGATTACGATCCTCTTGCCAACACCCTGTATGTAACACCAAATTACCTTGATATCCAAAGGATCTTAGTATCCCCTGAGGAAAAAGAGCGCTTGAATCACTTGCAAGCTGGAGAATTTGGACTCTTGCTTCCTGAAAAGTTGAAAGGGCAAGAAGAGGAGTTGAAAAAACGCTATGAAGATTATCTGACTCCTAGTGATGAACAAGGAAAGAGTCAGTTGCCTATGAAAGCACGGGTGACCTATCTTCCTAACAACCAAAAACGATTTATCTATAATAATACACCGATGAGCTATCAGCAATTCTTGACAGACCCGATTTTGGTTGTTGTTCTACCTAGAAGCTTTGGTGGCTACGATAATCCTTATTTCTCTCATCTTAATTCTTATCTTTACTTTGATGGTCTGGAAAAAAGCAAGAAACTAGTAGTTGAGAATGGGCTTGAAAAAAATGTTAGTCAATATGACTATGCGGCGTCTGTATACCAGCAGATGATCCAATCCATTCAATTAGAGAATCTCATTACCATTGCAGGAGGAATCTTTGCAATAGCTACTTCCATACTACTCTTTAACACCATGAATTTCCTCTATTTTGAAGAGTTTAGAAGACCAATCTTCTTGAAGAAAATTGCAGGTCTGGGATTTGTAAAGATTCACCAAATGATTTTGCTCTCAGAAAGTATCCTCTTACTATTAGGAAGCTTCCTGACATTCCTTCTCACTCAAGAATGGTGGATTGCTCTTGTCACTCTCTTGCTATTTATTACTAATGCTTGGTTCATTCTCCTGTATCGGTCTCATAAAGAAGACCACTTGTTAGCCACTGTACTGAAAGGAGCCTAATATGATTAGCGTAGAACATTTAACCAAATCATTTGGCCAACGAACGGTCTTTCAAGATTTGAGTTTGCAATTTACAGAAGGTAAGGTCTATGCTCTGATCGGAAATAGTGGGTGTGGTAAAACAACCTTGCTTAATATCTTGGCGAAGATAGAACCTTATGAAAAAGGGAGTATAAGCTATAAAGGGCAAGAACTGAAACAGATTAAACAGCATCACTTTTTTAAGCATGAATTAGGCTATCTCTTTCAAAACTTTGGCCTACTTGAAAACGAGACGATCGGTAAAAATTTAGATTTGGGATTGATTGGTCAAAAATTAACGAAAAAGGAGAAGAAGCAACAAGAAGAAGAAGTGCTAAAAAAAGTCGGACTGGCTTACCTTTCTCTGGATCAAAAGATTTATGAATTATCTGGTGGCGAGGCACAACGTGTCGCATTAGCTAAAGTTATTTTAAAAGATCCACCTTTGATTTTAGCGGATGAACTAACTGCAGCACTTGATCCAGAAACCTCTCAAGAGGTGATGGACTTGCTCTTAATGTTAAAGAAGCAAGATCGTTTAATCATTATCGCAACCCATAATCCAGTGATTTGGGAAAAAGCCGACGAAGTGATAAGGCTCGACTAGTCCATGGTTGAAGAATGGTAGGATCTTCTAGATTATCTTTTATAGCTATCCAGGAGGTATAGGCTGATGAAAAAAGATTCGTTCAAACAAAAATTTTTCAGTTTTATCATCCTTGGTATTATCATTCTCTTATCAGCTTGCACACTTGTAGGGCCACAAAAAAATCTCCATCCGGTAGTGCCAATGTATCCAGGAAAATAGGGTTCGAGGAAAGAAAGGCAGAAGATTTATTAAAAAATTCTATTTCTATCCCTTATCCAGATGGGAAAATCTTTACACCTACCGCACTGTCAAATGATGGGATTGCTTATGGCGAGGCTGTTGACCAAGGACATCTCAGCAATCTATTATCTAGACTCCGATACACATGTACAGGATCCAACCTATGGAGGCTTGACGAAACTGACACCAGAGGAATTATTAGGAGCCATGGTTACATGCAGTGAGAAAAATTATGCTTGGTGAGAAAGTGAGTCAAGAAATGGATAGAGGTGATTTAAATTTCAAGAAATAAGAGTTGATAACATAATATAAAGAGTGTATCAAAATTAAATTCGTGAATTAGAAAAGATGAATTATGTATTCCGCTAAATCAGTTAAAAGATTATGCTTCATTAGGTGAAAAAAATGAGAAAATTTACAAGAATAATCATAATGTCGATGGTATTCATTCTTAGTTTTCAAAGTATAAAAATTGTGAGTGTAGATACAATTAGTAATACCGAAAGTAGCGATAAAGAACAAAGTATTCTAAATGATATTCCAAATAAAGAAATAGAATATAAAGAGTACGGTCTAAATGCTCCTGTATTAGGTGATTTAAAAACAATGGAACGGACAAGTGTTGGTTCGTGGAGCTGGCGAGACGGTCTAATTTGTGTAACAGATCAAGGTTTTGGGGTAGGCCCCTTTAATACTTGGCATGCTGGAATAATTGCGCCACAAAAAAATTACTCTGTTGCAGAGGCAGCTAATAGTAATAGTCCTGTAAGATTAAGAAAAGGAAAGTGGACTCAAGGAACTGTTTGGCAAGTAGGAGTAAAGACAACAACTATTCAACAAGATTGGAATGCCGGTCATTGGGCAGGTGAGCAGGTAGGAAAACCCTATAATTTAAATTTTTGGAATGCTCGACAAACAAATAGTTTTTATTGTTCTCAACTTGTATGGGCTGCGTATTACTACACATCAGGAATCGATTTGAATAAAAGTGACAATGATATTGGCTCAGCAATTGCAATTCATCCGGGTGAATTTGTTAAAAATTCTAAGACAACTATTGTATACAGAAATAGATAGTAGGAATGATATATGAAACGCTCTTATCTTTTTGGGATTTTATTTCTATTCTTCCTTTTGCTTTCTTGTTCTAAGGTCCAAACACCAATGTTTCAAGTTGATCCAGAATCGAATCTTTACTTGGTCACCTCAAAAAGTATTCAATCATATACTAAGAAAGAGAATAAGCTCGAGTTACATCGAGTAGAAAAAATTGATGTAGCAACGTATGTTAATCTCTGGTTTTCGTGTTTAAACAGTGGTGATAAGATGATCGTAACTGAAGGTGATGATTTTGCACCAATAGATCATCAAAATATCATTTCAATTGATTTTTCCAAAGGCGAGATAAGGAAAAATCATACTAAGAATTATGCAATGATGGGATCAGGTATCTCTTCTAATTACTTTTATACTGCTCAAACAGATGCAAACTCAGGAATATTAACAGTCTTTTCTCTTAATGGAAAGCAAGTTTTTCAGAAAAAATTTAACCAAATGACAGCAATTTCGAGTCAGATTGTTGCAAATAATTCTAACGTATATGCTGAGATTGCTTATCAAGATCCAAAACGAAATCGTCCAGAAGGCGTGTTGGATTCAGATTTAATAGTACTAAATGAAAAAGAGCATTGGAAAGAAAAAGATAGAATTCGATTAACTTCAGATGGTAAAAAGGTTGAAATGTTAGAAGGCTTGGCAATTGTCAAAGATAGGGCATTCGTAAGTATCTCTGCAATTCGTGATACAGATACTTTTGAGAAGGTGGCAGGAAACCAATTGTTGTCAGTCGATTTGCACACTGGAGAAAGGAAATTATTTACCTTACCCAATCCTTATCCTAATATGCTTTATCCAAGTCCAGATAATCATTACCTTGTCGTCAAGCACGAGGTAGAAGGAAAGAATATTTTATCTGTTCTTGATTTACAAAATGAAACTATAAAAGCGATTGTGTTGGATGACAATTCAGGTGAAACACCAGAGGAAATAAATTCTTTTACAATTTCAAATGAAAATATGTTGTATCTAGCTACTGATCAACATTTATTACAATATAGTCTCAAGGATGCTAAGTTGATTGAGAAACAGAAATTAAAATTGGGAAAAGATGATTTTCCAATCGGATTAAGAATCGTAGAAAAAGACTTAGGGTCAAATTAATAATAAACAGCACCCCAAAAGATAGATGTTATAATCTATCTTTTGGGGTGTTTTGTTATGAAAATTAATATGTAGTAGAATGAAAATCTGTGCTATTACCCTATTCTTCATTGACTAATTTTTAGGCTTACCACTTGATCAGCTTGTATCCAAATGGTTGGATTATGTGTTGCAATAATGATCAGACGTTCCTTATTTTTAATGTTAGGAGCAAGTCCATAATCTCCTGTGGGGTCTCAGGATCAAGAGCGGCAGTTAATTCATCTGCCAAAATTAGAGGAGGATCTTTGCCAAGGCTACACGTTGTACTTCTCCCCCAGATAGCTCTTCTAATATTTTCTTCTTTTAAATTATTCATGGATCAATTATAGAATAAAGTATTATATAATTTTTTGATTTAATTATTTGGTAAGAAATATAAACCATTTGGTACAAATAGATAAGTCCAAAATAGAAAAATCATCTATAATACTCTAAAATACACCTATTCGGTAAAATAGGTGTATATGATGTCATTTGTAACCAAATTCTTTGAGAGCTTTCTTATAGGCACTGCTACCCTTTAAGTAGTAGTCGTGTTTCATTCCACTAATATCAACAGAAAAGACCCCATCTTTAAACGAATATCCTTCTGTCCTTTTTGCAATATCTTGTCCAGTTAACTCAATGGTTTTCTTTTGTTTATCAATCTTAAAGTTATCGGCTTCTCCATGTTCAATGGAACCTTTATCACCTTTTATAGTGAATGCCAGCTCGTTTCTTTCACTTGATACCCAATAATATTCTCCATCCAAAGACTGTTGATTGCTATTAGAACATGCAATTAACATCACTGCCATTATTGAAAGTAGCAAAACACTTATAAATTTTTTCATATCCTTCGCCTCCTTTTGTAATATTATTTTACCAAAATAATATTACAAAATTGTGTCAATGTCCGTTATAATGGAAAATCAAAAAAATGTCTATTGTAACAGACGTTTTTTATAAGAAATTTATTATTAAGTAAGATGGGGCATTCAATTATCCACAAAAATGTAATAATGACCTTTTATTTAAAAAACTTTTACTAAGATAAAATTAATTAATTTTTCCAATTAAGTGTGTTATGATATTCATATAAAGAGGAGGGGAATATGGAAGAGAAAAAGATTAATAATTTCTTAAATATCACAAAAACTTTTTTTCAACAAATAAAAACTAAGCTAATTAATGATTGGAATAAGCCATTATTACTGCTATTCATGTTTCCCATAGCATTCTTAATTCTAATCAGTATTATAACTATTCCTAGTATAATATTTTTACCTTTACCTATAGCTACAACATCTATTATATCTGTGACAATACCCCCGTGGCTATATTGGACTATTTCAATCATTAGTACGTTGTCAATTAATTTCTTCATATTCTGGTATTTATCAAGTAAATATTTAAACGGTATTTTTCAAGAAGAGCGATTCTGGGGTAGGATATACCGAATTTTATTTTATTTGCCAATTGTGATATGTGAAATAAAGATAGTAAAAGAATTAATATCAATTTCATATAAAGGCAAAACTGTCGATGAATTTTTATCTCTCTTAATTCTATTAATAGTATGTCTTATTTTACGATCATCATATCTAGTTTATTATAAGCAAATTAGACGTTATTTAAAAATATATTATTTAATCGTAGACATAATAGTATTAACAACCATAACCACAATACTGAACTCTATACAATACATTAAAAAGACTATTGATAGCATAGAAGAATTGTTATTTCTATTAGTAATTGTTATTGGTTTTTTGGGATATCACTTTCTTATTAATAGTTTTGTTACTAAAACTAATTTAAAAGATATACCAGAACAAACTTACAATGAAATAAAAAAATCATTTTTCTACACTCCATATGTTCCACAGGATTTAAACATAGAATCTGAAGATATTAAAACCAATGTTAAATACCAAACTCATATTTTCGGAAATCTATTTTCATATTTATTATTACTAGTATTCCTTTTAAATTCCCAGCTACAATTTGATAAAACTTTTTTTGATAAACTAATTGCTATAATAGCAATTTATTACGTGTTACTAATTATCCGAATTTCTCTTTTGCGAATTATAGTAATCGAGAAGGATGAGTTTAAGATTATAATGGCAATGATCATTGTAACTGGATTTGTAGTATTTTTATTAATAGCTATGATGATAAACGATATCAACCAATCTGACCATAATGAGTTAAATTTCGCTAGCATAAGTATGCTACTTTGGATACTACCTAAAATTGTACCTGCAATTATGGATAATATACTTTCACAAGCATCGTATTTTAAAGGTGTAATCTCTCCAAAATCCACAGACTATCAGGCAATAACTGGATTTGTGAATATTTTTATATATAATTTTTATTTAAGTTTACTATTATTACTTCCTAAGACAAAAACTAATTTAAATAGTGTAGTTATTACTACTTATATTTCGAATTCAATTTCTTGGAGCTTGGTTCTCTCTTTTGTTCTTATTTCAGTATTCTCTTTTCTATTTTATCGTTCAAAGAGTTTATATTATCAGATAAATAAAAGGTACAATATTTCAATCAAAAAAGGGGAAGGAAGTTTTAAATTTAAAGTTCTTAAATTAAAATTAAAAGATGAATCCAATAAAGTTCTTAATTACAGACCTAAAAAAACTATCAAAACCAAACCTAGGAAATTTTTTATAAAAGATGACTCCAATTACAGATCTAAAAAAACTATTAAAACCGATTCTAGCAAACTTTTAATTAATGATGAATCTAAAAAAGACAAAAAGAAATTTATATTCTATGTAAATATGGTTTCATTAATTATTAGTTCTACTATTCTTTTAACTCTTTACACATTTAACAAAACTAATGATAATACATTTGAAATAATAAAACTGTCTTTACCAATTTTTGTACCAACTTTTTTAAAAAAGCTTCCCGATTTCTTAAATTTTTACTTTAATTTACGTCATACAAAGATTAAGCCTACATTAAAAGGTCATTATGTTGAATCTGTAATTGATCTCAACTTGTTTTTAATAGTCACAGTTTTATATGGCTTTAATTATTTAAAAATCCAACTTCATTCTCCTCTATACCTATTTTTAATTATATTTGGAGTACATTTTTTAAGTAATATAACATTAATCTTCTATAAGAAAACACAAAAAAAGTGATAATCTTCATAACGAACTAATAATTTTTAATACCATACTATTTAAAATCAATACAAATCATTTTTTAAGAAAAAGTCAGAATTTAAAATCAATTACAATATGTCGTATTCGAAAAAATTATTGATAGAAATTGAAAAGCATCTGAACAGTTACACAAATCAACTGTTCGGATGCCATTTATATTTATTTTATCAAATTTCAAATCTCATTTACGATTTCTGTATATAAGCATACTAATTGACAAAATTATAGTGAGTAGAGCACTTATCAATAATATTATTTTACTATTAGTAAAAATATCTACAACTTGTAAAACAGAGACCAAACTAACAAAGAAAAGTATAATTTCCATAACTCTATTCTTCTGTAATTCATTAAATTGATTTCTATCCTTTAACAAATCATATTCCTCCTGCTTAATTTTTTCTATATATTCATCATGCTTGAAATAAGAAGTTTCTTTTAAATGTTTAAATAGATCAAAAATAGCAATATGATTTATTCGATAGATATATAGAAAAGATCGTTTATAACCGTGAACCCACTCGTTAAATTTAATTAGCTGTTTATCATTTGAAAGTTGGAATTTGTCTAGTCCATCCATAATGGTTTCATCTAAACAAACTAACTGAAAGAATGGAATTGCTGAAGATAAAAAGAAACTGGCTTGTCTCAAAAAATTATTTTCAAAATTATTAGAATTATCATTAGGCCATATGATATAATTTCTCCCCTTATTTATGTAATTGATATTAGATAAATCATAATAGTTTGTTAGATAATTTTTTGATCTAGATTTTGAAGATACATTATTCTTGTTGTAGGGAGCATTAACCATCCAAGTATACAATTTATCATCTTTAAAAAACTCCATTTTATTCATCTGCTCCATATTTGTGACAAAATGTAAACAAAATATACATTCCGTTAACTTCAATCCCCCATTTATTGATGAGAGCTCTTTTTTTATATACTTCAATATATCATCAAGTTGATGATTAGTATTTAAAGAATACTCTCTATCACTCTTTTCAAAATCAGGAAATATTTGCCATCTCATCATTGTAATTGGATAAAAAAAGTCAAATCTATAGAATGATGATCTTAAATCTTCAAATAATTCGATAACTATTGATCCGTTTTGAAAAACAGTGAGTGTCACAAAGAAAAAATGTAATTCTTCCTCACTATCCACTTCTATTAAAGGAGCAAAAACAAATTTAATAAATTGAATAGATCTAGCACTAAATAAACAATTCTGTTTTCCTTTTTCTAATCTTGCAAAATATAAGTCTAAATAATAATTAGTTTTCTCATCCACTTTGTTTTTTAAATGTTGCAACTCTTTGGGAATTTTCCATGGCTTATATTTCTTTTTTAAAAGAGTATTATTTTTTGTACCTATTAGTGTCAAAATCGTAGCCGGATGATTTTCAAATTTTTTAGTAATTATCTCTATTAGTTTATTGTTGTCTATCTTATATAAATCTGTGCTCAACATATAGAAAGAGGTGATTTTCACTTCTTCTATTTTTTTTGAAATCTCAGGAATTTTTTCAAAAGCAGTATTCTCTTTTATCTTCTGCATATTTTCTACCTTTTATTATCTTATTTCATTAATTATATCAAAATATAATTCAATAAAATGATAATCAAATAAAAAGTTATGTAATATAATCAAACTAATTTTTAGAAGTTTTGAAAGATTCATTCTATCAACTCTTACTATATTACGTTTAATAATTTCTGAAATTGATTTATTATTATTTATAATAATAAAAGTAATTAACATAAAAGAGACCCTTAGGCCTCCTTTTCTCTCCTTCAAACACTCTGTCACTGTCCATTTACTGTCCAATATAATGTAATATTACTTAATGTTGATAAATTTATTGAATGCTAAATCCTTTAAAATAAGGATTTCTAAAGATGGCAAGACCTAAAAAATTTTAAATTAAGTCCTAACAATTTTTCTCATGTTTCTCGCCTCTTTTTATAATATTACTATACCAAAATAATGTTACAAAACTGTATCAATGTCTGTTATAATGGAAATTTCAAATAATGTCCATTATAACAGTTGTTTTGGGTTCTATAATTTTGTAGTGAGTAAAACTACCATAGGAATTACGGAGCCTATATTATAACAAAACGGCAAGCTAGAAATTACTAGCCTGCCGTTTTGTTATAATATTAAAGCATTTAATTATGTAATGATAACAAATTGAAAATGCGACTTAGATCAGTGTACATCCTATATTATGGTTAATATAAATTTACTTACTTTTTTCAATGATTAGTTCTCCAGATCTAATTTCCCAGACTTGGTCAAAGTTCTTCAGTGCTTCATTCTGTCGGTGTAAAGTAATGATGACAGCACACGGTAAGTCTAGTACTTTTTTCAATTCTGCCTCGAACTGATGAGTATCCAAGGCTGAAAAAGGTTCATCCATAATAACTAATGGACTCTGGCGGTTTTTTTCTCGATTGAGGTACATGCGTTGTTGTTGACCACCTGACAGGGATTGAGGAGGTGTTGCTTCGAATTCCGCATCCTTAAACTCTGCGGGGAAAGTATTGAATAGCGTAACATTATTTTCATAACTAGAGATGAAGCTATGCTCCTGTTGCAAGATCAGGCCAAATCTCCCCCAAAGCTGATTTAGGGGAAGATCATTCAGCAAGATCTCGCCTTGGAAATCCTCATCCGTACCATTTAAAATATTGAGTAGGCTACTCTTGCCTGATCCGTTCTCTCCTATGAGGGCAATCTTATCTCCTTTGTGAATGGTGGCAAAAGAAATCTTCAATGTTGATTCCCCAAGTTGTTTAGAAAGATTCTTCAATGTGATCGTTTCAAAGGAAGGCTGTGGTGACTGAATTGAAGATGGATGCTTAACAATAGTTTGAAAGCTTTTAATTACAGGTTTTACCGACTCCAACATTTGCAGATCGTAAAGGATTTCTTGAATTGGTTCTGAGAAGGCTGTAATATAACCAAAACTTGCAACCACCTCAGGGATACCAATTTGATGATGATATAGAGAGTAAGCTAGATAGGAAAAGAGAATAAGGCTAATGAATTCAAAAGAAATACCCGTCAAGAGAATACCTGTAATTTTAGTCAAACCATACCCAAGATACTTATCCTGCAAGTTTTTGAGAGAACTTCTTTGTTGCTCTATAAAATGAGGTAGAGTGAGTTTGTTAACTAGGTGATGTCCTCGGAATAGATCCTCCAAGGTCCGATAATAATCACCTTGCTTTTTAAGATAGGTTTGTCTACGCTTCGCAGTCAATTGACCAACGATCTTTGGGATTTGAATACTGATGGATGTTGAAATCAGTAGGATCAGTGCCACTATAGGATTGATCGTTCTGGTAATAATGATGGTATAAATCAAAATTCGTAGAATCTGCTTAAAAAAACTCATCAGTGGAGGTAGATAATCTTTTTCCAGTGAATCAAGATCATTAGATTGATAAGAAATGTATTCTGCGACTGTTTTCTGCTTGAAATCATGGTGGGCAAGTCCTAAAAGAGATTGAAACCAATCATTCTTTAGATTTGTCGAAAAGAGAATGGCCTGTTTCCAGTCAAGTCGCATTTGGATGTAGTTGCAAGTCAGGTAACCTATAACTGCGATGCAATAACCTGACAAAGCTATTTGATAGTGGCCACGAATTAATTCTTGTGTAAAGTATGGAAGAAGAGCCGTACAAATATTGGACAGTCCACTAAAGAGAAAATTAAAGAAAAGATACCAGCGCAGAGGCTTAAGGTATTGAAGCATAGACGAAACTCCTTGCTAGTGCTGTTTTTTTACATATTTCAGAGCAATTTCTGCTATTACCTGATTCAGATAAGGCAATTCCAGGACATTGGGTGCAATAATTGGCAATTGTACAAGTACTACAATTTTTGCTATCTTTTAAACTATATGTTGCGATCTTGTTAAACATCGATTTGTTCCATATTTCTTTTATAGAAGTGTGATAGATATTTCCAATACTTATACTATAAAGGGAACATGGTTGTACTGAACCTAAACAAGTTATATAAAGGGATATCTGAACAGAGCTACAAGTTAGGAAGTTTTCGTTTTTATCAATAAAACGGACACCGTTTATTATATCTATCTTTTTCTGTATTGTAATAAGTTGTTTAAGAGTTAACGATTTTACTCTAACTTTATTGTTGACAGTTCCCCTTCTAGGTACAATCTGAGTATCGACTTTATATTTAAAATTATTCTTCTTGCAAAATTCAAATACATTATCTATTGAATGTATATTCTGTTCGAATAGTGGTGTTTTAATTTCTATTTGAATACCAAATTCTTTCAATAATCCCAGATTTTGAAGACATTTTTTCAAAGAACCTTTTTTATTTGTAATACTATCATGAACCGTTTCATCCATAGAAAATATTGTACAAGAAATATAATCAATATACAGGTTTGAAAGAGTCTTAATACTATGTTTATTCAACATTGATATATTTGAATAGACAATAACATTGAAGAACATTTCCCTAGCTAGTTTTATATATTTCATAGCATCAGGATGAGCAAACACTTCTCCCCCAGTAAAAACAATTTCAAATGTCCCCATTTCTCGTAATTGAATTAATAAATTTCTAAAAGTAACTTCGTCAAATCCTTTTTGTGTATATTCTGAAATATAGCAGTGTTCACATCTCCAATTACAAAACGAAGTTATTTCAATTGTTACAGAATATAAATTTCGATTTTCTCTATATATTTTTACAATATCTGTTATATTTTTTATAGTTTTATCCATACAAATCATAACCCTAAAAATAAAAAGGTAAGCAAAGAATGATATAAGGTATAAATATTTCATTCCTTGCATTACCTTTGATACTACTAAATCTATAAAAAGATTAGTTATTACTTGTATCAGCAACAATATGGGAACTTCCACCACTACATAATGCTGACTTAGTCATACTAACAACGACAGTCGTTTGTTTGACTACTATTTTTGGTTTTTTAAAAACTTTAGCCATAATTGATCTCCTTTCTCTCATGTAGTATTTATATTCCTCTCTCCAGAGGAGTTGAAAAGATCTAACTGATATATTAACAATGAACACTAGTAGTACCTATACTTGAATAATAATCTTGGTTGACTAGTCTTGCTCTTGCTACTTGACGTTCAGATTTTAAGCACCCCCATAGTGATTTATCTTCAAGTAATGCTATCCCACTACATCTGTTGCAATATTTATTAAGAGGACAACTTGTACACTTTTCCAAATCACTAAATTTTTTATTCTGGATTTGATGTAATGTAGTTGAGTTTAGCCAAATTTCCTCAATTGGAGTGGTTAAGATATTTCCAAGTGGTAAATTTAAATTGTTACAAGCTAAAAAATTCCCGTTCGATTCGATAGTACAACTATATCTGGTTGCATTACAGACATACATAGTGGAATTATTTTCAAAACATTTAAAATTTCTAATTTGGTCTATCTTTACTATATTTTCATTCAAAAATTGGTCACTTACACGGAATGTAGATGGAGTTGAGTTGCCATTAGTTTTATAAAATATATTTGTGGTAACTAGATGTTTAAAGTTCATATTTTTACAAAATATAGATACTTCATCGATACAATTTTGATTCGTAGTAAGAATGATCTGCTTAACTTCTACGGGAATATTATACTTCTTTAGCAAATGTAAATTGTTTACAGTCCTTTTCAGAGAGCCCTTAACTGAAGTAATTTGATCATGAATGCTTTCACTCATTGAAAACACAGTACAAGATACTTGCGAAATATTCAATTCACTCAATGCTTTAATTTGATTTTCATTTAACAGCGAAACATTAGTGAATAATTTAACATCAAAAAACATTTCTCTAGCATCTCTGATAATATCTATTATATCAGGTCTCGTAAATATTTCACCACCCGTAAAGAGTAGTTCAAACGTTCCCATTTTTCTTAAATCTTGAAACAAATTATAGAGACATTCTCTTGAGAGACCTTTATTTATATATAATGGAAGATAACAATGTTTACAACGCCAATTACATCTTGTTGTCAATTCAATTGTAACAGATAATAGTGTTTTGTTTTTTGAAGCTAGAGAGTATATGTCATTTTCATAGAAATTATAATTCATAAATCAGTCCATTATCCAAAAGTTCTAGTACAAAATTGTCTACCAAATATTTAATTTCAGTAATATTACAGTTATATATTTCAGAAATATTCTGTAAAACCTGCTTATATGTTCTATCTTTTGAAAAAGATAACCATATATCTTTTGATGAATCCTCAAGAAGAAACATTTTGTTTACCTTTTTATCTAAAATGTATACTACCTCTGTAGTCGGCTCCATTTGCCAAGCCAAGTGTTTGCAATAGTAATATTTTTTTGATGATGAAGGGATTGATACATCAGTTTTAGTCAGTTCAGTTTCGACGACTTTATGTTCCTCTATACTAGTCATTCTATTTCTTCTCTCTTTCAATTGTAATAAGAACTGCACAAAAATAGTATATCAGTATATATCTCTAATTCTAGATTTGTCTCGGATTTGCACTTTTAGCTATTATTTTATTGTTAATACAAAATATTATTCAAATGCTCTTCATATCGTTCTGCAAGCTTTTCACATTCTGCTGCGCGCATAAAACCTATTACTTTTCGCATTTTTAAGATTGACTGTTTAGAATAATTTTTTTTAAATTCATAAAAAGAGCTTGCGTATCTAAAAATCAATCGTTCATAAATTTCAGATTCATCAAAATTAAAATGAGAAATCTGCATTTCAAAGTATTTTGCATCTACCAAATAATTTCTTTCAGTGCAAATAATAAAAGAATTTAGAGCCATACTAGCAATTACTCGTCTATAACTTGGTATATCATGATAAAATTCTGTTCTGTGCAACATTTCTTTAGACAAAAGTAGGAAGGTTTCGTGGTTAAAAACATACATAATATTTCCAAATAACAAAATCTCAAACATACCCCAAAAATCAACACTAAATAAGTAATCAGTTATTCTTTTTATATCAGTATCATTGAAGTATTCTTTATTAGATAACTCTTGTAATTTTATTTTTAGAAAAATAATCTCCATTTTCGAGAAAGTAGAAGAGTTGCTATTCTCTATACGTTCAATCAACAATTTATGTAATCTTGTTACATTTCTACTGAGAAAACATTGCTTAACTTCATCTACTATTTGGTAGAAACGGTCTCTTTTATAATCATTAGCTGCATACATAAATTCTTCTATTGGTACATTTATTTGTTCAAGAGCTAATAAAGATTTTGAAATGGTTAAATCTGTCTCTCCCTTTTCGAATCTAGACAATTGTGAACGTGAAATTCCTTTTCGCTCTATATCTCTAAGGGTAATTTTTTTTGATTCCCTATATAACTTGTATATTTCTCCAAACTTTTTTAACATTTCATACCTCCGCAAGCAAATATGGGACAAAATTCAAAGGAACTTTGTTATAAGATAAAATATGATTAAATTATAGCATATAATTAAAATTAGTTAATAATTTATTGAAGGAGGTTGCTCATGGATTTTCCAATAAAAAAATTTATAATGATTTTGCTGGAAATTATTATCATCATTGCCTTATAATTCAGATAAAAATTGGAATCAAGGGATAGTAATTCTATGTTTGATAAATAAGGTTCTACTTTCTTTGTAAAATAATTTTGATTAAGTAAAGGCTTACTGATTTATTTTTTCACATGGAAGTTTTGACCGTTCTCAATAAAAACTTAAATGGTGTGAACTTTTTGGTAAAATCTAGCTCAATTCATGTATTTTTAGGGTAAAATTCACACCATTCAACTGAAAGTTATTCAAATTAGATGAAATATTTCTTTCTGAAAACGTGAGAAAACATTGATTTTAAGCGCATCTTGAAACTTATTCAAATAGAAGTGTTTCCAACCAGGCTTAAAAAAAGCTCGTAAAGCGTCACAATTTAGTAAACGTTAAAACTTATTTACACTTATTGAAAGCATTTCGTCTAATACGGGATGCTTTTTTGTCAAGCTTAATTTTTCAAATTGAGAATTCTCTTTTCTTGCATTTCAAAAAAAAGAACGTACAATAATATTGGAAGGACTACCGCTTAAACAGAGATAGAAAGGAAAAAATTAGGAAACTATATTTCTCTGGTTTAATGTGTTAGAACTAAACGATATATCTTTTCGCATTTTTACACTACACTAATAACTACTAAAGGCTAGGTTTATTATGAAAATAAGTTTAAAAGCAATTATAATAGGTTCAGTTATTTCAAGTTCACTAGTTTTTAGTTCAGTAGCTTTAGCTGCTACTTACAAAGATATTACAGAGCCCACGACAATACAAATTGAAGACTCTCAAATAATTCAAGTATTACCAGAGGGGGAATTCATTTATAATTCTAATGGAACATCTGATTATAATGAAGAGATGATTCAACACAATAACAGTCAGTTAATGACTTATCAAGAATATAAAGAACATATAGAATATTCTCTCCAGAGTTCTCCTCTTACTCTTTTTGAATCATCTCCAGAGCTTTTATCAGCGGATCCTTTTAGTCAAAAAGGTAAAGTTTTAGCCGATAAAGAGATTTATGTATCTCAGCCTTTTTCAGGAAGTGGATGGCGTTTTTCTAATTTAAAGTTTATTGCAGCTAACGGTACAGGTAGATGGTTAAAATGGACTTCAATTTATGATGGAGGTCGAGTAGGAAATTATGATTCTGCCCAAAGTACATACAGTGGTAGAGGATTATACGGAGTAGAGTTAGAGGTAGGAAGAGCTCGGTATGTAGATACACGAAGTGATTGGCTTTATTATTACACTTACAATCCTGTTCCAGGAACTCGATACATTGTAGAAAACAGATAAGGAGACTCAACATGCTCAAGAAATTCACTACTTGTGCTTTTATCGTTATTCTAATTTCTTCTATCCTTATCGGAAGTAACATAATATTTGCAAATGATAAAGGCGAGGATATCCAAGCGAAACCACCAACTCTAGAGATAATGGTAAAACAAGCTTCTAAAGATTCTACTCTCTTGGAAACGTTAAATCAATTTTCAGATCAGGATACTATCATTGCCTATCCTGAAAACATGGGTGGCGGGTTTTCTGTTAAATCTGCAGATAGTAGCGAACCTCTAGTCGGAGAAATTCTTGATACTAAAGGGGAAAAAGTCATTTATAAAGACTCTCAACCTGTCACTATTGCCCAAGTAAAGGAAGCGATTCAAAACAAGTAATAAACTGATATAAATAAATATAACCGGCCTATTATTAAATAGGTCGGTTATTTGACTTTCCAATTCTTATTAATGATTCGCCTTACTTTCCTATACAAAGAAATTACATAAAAGAGACCCTTAGGCCTCTTCTTCTCTCCTTCAAACACTCTGTCACTGTCCATTTACTGTCCAATATAGTGTAATACATCTAAAAATTGTTAATTATGTCGCAGACTAAATCCTTTAAAATCAACATTTCTATGGATAACAAGGCTTAAAGAATCTTAAATTAAGTCTTGCATATTCATCATAGCAATAACATTCCTTCCAAATTGTGAAATTTACAGTTCATTATACCATTTTTTAGACGCTTGGAAAAGCCTAGGTGAGGGAACTCTGACATCATGCCTGCTGTTTCAGGCAATTTCATGAAGAGAGAAAAGAGTTTTGAAATCTGTGGGCCTCATCTTCCCTTAAAAGCCAGAATGTTCTTTCAAATACTCCTCTTCTTCCTTGGTCGAAGGCCGTCCTAAGATGGCATTCCGATGTGGATAACGCCCAAATTGTTGAAGAATGTCCATGTGCATCTTCTCATACTTCAAACGCTTTTCTAAGCCCGGTTGATCAAATAGGCGCAGAGCTTCTTCATGAATGGTTAAAGATTCCGAATGCATAAAGGGCATGTAGAAAAAGCCTCTTTGTACAACTGGTAATTCTTGAGCTTGTGTTAGGCCTTCTTGGGCCAAGACCAAGGCAAGCGAATCGGTCATAAAGGCTTGGGCCGTCCCTCGAAAAATATTCCGAGGAATTTGGTCCAAAAGCAAAATCTCTGCCAAGCGCCCTTGGGCGGAAGTGCGCCAGCTGAACAATTCTCCACGACTGGCCTTCCAGTAAAGTTCTTCAAAGCGCACGCGCATTTCTTGATCCAGTGCGTCTGATTTTTTGAACCAATCCTCTGGCTTCAACTCTTCAAACCAGAACCTTATCACTTCCTTCATTGCTTAACCTGCCATAATTTTTTCTTTTGTTTTTTCATCCAATGCATCATTCATCCGGCCGTACTTATATCCAGCCAAATCCAAGGCTACATAGGTAAATCCGATTTTTTTCATGTAGTCATTGATCTTGTCATGCAGTTGGATGGCTTTAAGCAGGTGGTCTTTTTCCACTTCGATGCGCGCCAAGTCTCCATGCACACGCACACGGGCTTGCTCAAAGCCAAGTCCTACAAGGAACTCTTCCCCTTCAAAAACCCGTTGTACATTTTCTGAAGTGATTTTCACTCCGTATGGGAAGCGTGAGGCAACGCTACAAGATGGCACCTTATTCCAATTGGAGACCCCTCTTTCCTTGGCCAATTGACGAATTTCTGTCTTATAGAGGCCGGCTTCTTGCAAGACACTGCGGACACCCGCTTCGTCCCGAGCCTTGATACCAGGGCGAAAATCGTCGATATCATCCATAATATTGCCGTCCACCAATTGCTTAAAGCCCAGTTCTGTAACTGAATCCTTAATAGTTTGGTACATCAATTGTTTGGTGTAATACCAAATATTGGGCGTATTGGCAGCAATCCGTGGATCACTCAATTCTCTCATTTCCAGACCAAGCACAGGTGCTCCTAGCTGATCAGCCAAGTCGAGCGCTAGATCGAACTCTTCATTTGAAAACATCTCAGAGTTCACGACGGCCGCAATAACATTGTCAGGTCCCAAGGTATCTAAGGCCACCTTCAAGAGATAAGAACTGTCAATCCCACCTGAATAGGTAACGGCTACCTTTCCGATTTTTCGTAAAATATCTTGTAATTTTTCTTCTTTTTCTTTTCTGGTTTGTGCTTCTGTTGCCATCTTAGAATAGCTCCCTTCCGATAAATTCTTCAATCCGTTCATTATCCAAAATCACGATCTTTTGCTGTCGAATATCCAAAACACCTTCTCGTTTTAATTCATTGAGAATGCGATTGACACTGTTTCGCGTCGAAATCCCACAAAAACCGGCAATATCTTCATTGGTAATGTTGAAATCAATCAAGACGCCGTCTTCTTGCTCCACACCAAACAAACTGCTTAGTTTTTGCAAATGAAAACAAACCGCCCCTTTTTTACCATTCATCATCATATACTGCTGAGACTCCATACTTTCAGACAGTTTATTACGATAATAGTCCCTCACATAGTCCTGCAGCTCTTTATGCTCTTTGACAAAATTCCAAAACTTGACCCGAGGAATACGATAAAAACTTGCTTCTTCTGTCTCCACTCGCACATTGAAAGGTGAGTCTGTATAGTTGGACACCTCATCACGAATCAAAGAGACAATGTCAATGGCTTTTAGATAGGAAAAGTTAAACTCACGCCCATCACGCATGATGACACTTGTCTTGACCACACCTTCTTTCAAGATGTAGATGTAATCCTCTTTGATCCCACGATAGGAGAGGTAACTATGGTATTTTTTCTTGACGATCGGCGTTCGCCTCTCTTCCAAAAATTTCACTAAAAATTCTGAATTCACGACGGTTTTTCCTCCCCATCTGCTCTTTCTTGAAATCACACTAATGATACACCTGTTCTTGTTTTTTTATGTCATCATTTGTTGACAACAAATGGCACACACCTCTTTTAAAAAAGAATTATACTATAAGTATCAGTATTAATAAAGGAGATCGCAAATAATGGTAGAAATTAAATTACCGTACGACAAAAAATCGATTGTTGCAAAGATTCCAGACGAAAACTTTGCAGGATTGTTAGAGTCTAAGGCGGAAAACTTCCATAACCCACTGTCTGAAGAAGAAACTGTTGAACGTTCAATGGACAACCCTATCGGCAGCCCTACTTTGGAAGAACTTGCTAAAGGCAAAAAAGACATCGTGTTGATCAGTTCTGACCACACTCGTCCCGTTCCTTCTCACATCATCACTCCAATCATTTTGCGTCGTATTCGCTCAGTTAACCCTGATGCACGCGTGCGTATCTTGGTTGCTACTGGTTTCCACCGTCCTTCAACTCGTGAAGAATTGATCAACAAATACGGCCAAGAAATCGTTGACAATGAAGAAATCGTTATGCACATTTCAACAAACGACGACGACATGGTTAAAATCGGTCAACTTCCTTCAGGTGGTGATTGTATCATCAACAAGATCGCTGCTGAAGCTGACTTGTTGCTAGCAGAAGGATTCATCGAATCTCACTTCTTTGCTGGATTCTCAGGCGGACGTAAATCAGTCCTTCCAGGTATCGCATCATACAAAACTATCATGGCGAACCACTCAGGTGACTTCATCAATTCTGATAAGGCACGTACTGGTAACCTTGACCACAACCCAATCCACGAAGATATGCTTTACGCTGCTCGTACTGCAAACTTGGCCTTCATCGTCAACGTTGTATTGGACGGCGAAAAACACATCATCGGATCTTTCGCTGGGGACATGGTTGAAGCCCACAAAGTTGGTTGTGACTTCGTTGCAGACTTGGCACGTGTGTCTAAGATCGAAAGCGACATCACAATTTCAACAAACGGTGGTTTCCCACTTGACCAAAACATCTACCAAGCTGTTAAAGGGATGACTGCAGCCGAAGCTTCTAACAAAGAAGGCGGAACAATCATCATGGTAGCTGGATGTGCAGATGGTCACGGTGGAGAAGGATTCTATCGTAACCTTGCTGACGTCAAAGATCCAAAAGATTTCTTGGAACAAGCTATCAATACACCTCGTTTGGAAACTGTTCCAGACCAATGGACTTCTCAAATCTTGGCTCGTATTTTGGTACACCACCATGTTATCTTTGTATCTGACCTTGTCGATCCTGCTTTGATCACAGGTATGCACATGGAACTTGCAACTTCATTTGACGAAGCGCTTGAAAAAGCCTTCGCTCGTGAAGGAAAAGATGCGAAAGTAACAGTTATCCGCGACGGACTTTCTGTCGTTGTTGAATAGAATCTACCATGGATTTTCAACCAAATCTAGAACAAACACTCCGTGACTTGCAAGCTGGCCATCTCTCTGTAGAGGATGCACTGGAGCAAATTAACGGTGTGAAAGAACTAGGGTATGCAGCAATTGATACTGACCGGCAACGTCGCAATGGCTTCCCTGAAGTCATCTTCGGCGAAGGAAAGACAGTTGAGCAAATGGAAGGCATCATGCAATTCCTCTTACAAAAAGAATTGCCGATCCTTGCAACTAGGGTCTCTCTCCAAAAGGGAGAGGCTCTTTCTCAGCTCTTTCCTAACGGCCATTATTATCCAGAAGCTCGCTGCTTCGTTCTCAACTCTAAAAAAGAAGAGGTGGATGCGGAGCACTACATTGCCGTTGTGACGGCAGGGACTAGTGATGTCCCTGTTGCCGAAGAGGCTGCTGTAACTGCAGAGACTTTTGGCCACGCGGTCCACCGGATCTATGACGTAGGGGTTGCCGGTATTCATCGCCTCTTTAGACGCTTAGATGAGATCCAAAAAGCCAGCGTGGTCATTGTCATCGCTGGAATGGAAGGAGCTCTTGTCAGCGTTGTTGGAGGGCTTGTGGATGTGCCTGTGATTGCCGTGCCGACTAGTATCGGATACGGAAGCAATCTTCAAGGACTTACGACTTTGATGAGTATGCTGACTTCCTGTGCTTCTGGAGTCACCGTCGTCAATATTGACAATGGATTTGGCGCAGCTTATTCGGCTTGTATGATCAACCGACTCAACCACAATCGAAAGGAAAACGAATGACCAGTCTATTTTTAGAACCTTTTTCTGGAATAAGTGGCGATATGCTCAATGGTCTATTGGTTGACCTTGGGGGAGACGTCACCTTGCTTCGCTCCGAACTCGAAAAACTGGGAGTCGATGGTTTCCACCTCCATGTTGATCGTATCGCAAAAAGCGCTATCTGGGGAACTGATTTTGATGTTCACCTTCACCACGGGGAGAAAGATACGGGGATTGAAGGCGATTTCGATCATGATCACGAACATCATCACGATCACGAACATCATCCCGATCATGAACACCATCACGATCATGAACACCATCACGATCATGAACATGAACATTCCCATGTGGATGCCCGCAGTTATGCAGACATCCACGACTTGATTGTCGCTTCTCAGTTGAGCCCTTTTGTGAAAGATAGGAGCCTTGCAGTCTTTCTTGACATTGCAAAGGCTGAAGCAGCTGTGCACAACATGCCTGTTGAGCAGATCCATTTCCACGAGATCGGTGCCATTGACTCGATCGTCGATATCGTTAGCTTTTTCATCCTAGTGGAATCGCTCGGGATCGACACAGTCTACTCCACTCCTCTCACGGAGGGAAGTGGGACGATCTCAGTTGCCCATGGGGAAATGCCGGTTCCAGTTCCTGCTGTCATGCAGTTGAGAAAGGGAACCACCATTCCGATCACTCAAGACTTCACCGTCAAAACAGAGTTGATCACCCCAACAGGGTTAGCTCTCTTGAAAGCAATGGACCCGATCTTTGAACCGATCCCATCCCACTTTGCCATCCAAAGTGTCGGCTATGGCTTTGGTAAAAGAGATACCGGAAAATTCAATGCTTTACGCGGTTCGCTATTGATGGAAGACTCCTCACATAGCACGACCATCGTCCATCACACCGATGATCGCATCGTTGAAATAACTACAACGATTGATGATCAAACACCAGAACAACTGGCTTATATTCTAAATCGGTTCTTGGATGCTGGCGCTTTGGATATCTACTATCGTAGCATCGTTATGAAAAAGAATCGTCCTGGTTTTGAGTTAACACTTTTGATTCAAACTAGCCAGCTAGAAGATTTTTCAACCCTCTTGTTCAAAGAAACCAGTACCATTGGTTTTCGATACCAACAAGTTGACCGCAAGGTCATGCAACGTCGATTTGAACAAATCGATACAGAATTTGGTACCGTTACGGTTAAAATCAATCAGTACGGATCCATCACTAAGAAGACTCTTGAATACGAAGACTGTCAGCGTATTGCTAAGGAGATGCAGTTGCCGATTCAAGAAGTTTATCACCAATTACAAAAATATATTTATTAATTTAGGAGACATTTATTAACATGACACATCAATTACTTGCAGAAGTTATGAGTACAGCTTTGATGATTATCTTCGGGGTTGGCGTACACTGTGACGACGTTTTGAAGAAAACAAAATATGCTGGAACTGGACACTTATTTGCGATTACTACATGGGCATTCGGTATCACTGTCTGCTTGTTTGTCTTTGGCGGCGTTTCAATGAACCCTGCAATGGCTTTGCTTAAAGTCCTTCTTGGTAAATTGACAATCGCTCAATTCTTCCCAATTGCAATCGCTGAAATGATCGGTGCCTTCCTTGGAGCTTTGATTGCTTACTTTATGTATGCTGACCACTTCAAGATTTCTGAAGGTCAAATTGATGGTGTTGCTATCCGTAACATCTTCTCTACAAACCCTAACTGCCGTAACCTTCCACGTAACTACTTCGTCGAAGCGTTCGCAACATTTATCTTCTTGACATCTATCATGGCTGCTGAACATGCCAACGAAGCAATGCTTCCATTCACTGTTGGTTTGATCGTTTGGGCTATCGGTATGGGTCTTGGTGGTACTACAGGTTTCGCGATGAACCAAGCGCGTGACCTTGGACCTCGTTTCGCTTACCAAATCTTGCCAATCAAAGATAAAGTAAACAACGACTGGCAATATGGTCTTCTTGTACCAGGTACTGCTCCATTTGTTGGTGCTGTCCTTGCCTTCTTCTTCATCCGTTACTTCCTTGGAATCATGTAATGAGTTGATCAAAGAATCATTCAAAAACAAGCATCGAAAGGTGCTTGTTTTTTGATTCCTTCATTTCCGAAGCCGTCCATAAAATGATATAATGGACAAAGCAAATCATGAAAAAACAAGAGAAGGAAGAACGACATGACTCATTTTCACACCATTGTCATCGGTGGTGGCCCAGCAGGTATGATGGCGACCATTGCCAGCGCCTCTTATGGCCAACCTACGCTGCTGATCGAAAAAAATAAAAAGCTGGGTAAAAAACTTGCAGGTACCGGAGGAGGTCGCTGTAATGTCACGAACAACGGGACCTTAGACGATTTGATGGCCGGTATCCCTGGAAATGGCCGTTTCCTTTACAGTGTGTTTTCCCAATTTGATAATCATGATATCATCCAATTTTTCACCGATAATGGCGTCGAGCTAAAAGTCGAAGATCATGGCCGGGTCTTTCCTGCTAGTGATCAATCCCGCACCATTATTCAAGCCTTAGAAAATAAGATTCTTGAGCTTGGTGCTAGCATTGCCACCAACTGTGAAGTGGTCTCTGTCACCAAGCCAGAAGACGTCTTCATCGTCAAATCATCTGAAAACACTTGGACAGCTGATAAGCTGATCGTTACGACTGGAGGAAAATCTTACCCTTCTACCGGCTCTACTGGCTACGGACACGAAATTGCCCGCCACTTCAAACATAGCATTACAGATCTAGAAGCGGCAGAAAGCCCTCTTTTGACAGATTTTCCACACAAGGCCCTCCAAGGGATCTCTCTGACAGATGTGACCCTCAGCTACGGCAAACACATCATCACACACGACCTTCTCTTTACCCATTTTGGACTTTCTGGCCCTGCAGCCCTTCGGATGTCCAGCTTTGTTAAAGGCGGGGAAATCTTATCTCTGGACCTCCTTCCGATCACTTCTTCCCAAGAGTTAAAAGACTTTCTAGAAGAGCATCGAGAAAAGGCCATTAAAAATAGCCTCAAAGCCCTACTTCCTGAACGGTTAGCTGATTTCTTGGCGCAAGGATTCCCTGAAAAAGCCAAGCAACTCACTCCTCCTCAGACAGAAGAGCTCATTCAAAAGATCAAAGAGTTGCCTATCCCCGTCACCGGGAAGATGTCTCTAGCCAAGTCCTTTGTGACCAAGGGCGGTGTCAGCCTCAAAGAAATCAATCCGAAAACCCTAGAAAGTAAGCTCGTCCCTGGACTCCACTTTGCAGGAGAAGTCCTCGATATCAATGCCCATACAGGCGGTTTTAATATTACATCCGCCCTCTGCACTGGTTGGGTAGCAGGGAGCCCTCATTACTAAAAAAACGAACTCGATTTTCCATCGAGTTCGTCTTTTTATTGTTCTTTGGTTAATGAAAAACGGAAATCATTGTATTTGTTGTAGTCAAATGGTGTATTGGTAGCCGTTGTGAAAACAATCGGTGTATAGTGTCCTTCTTCCAAGATAAAACCAGGTTCGAGTCGGAAGTCAGCTACACCTAGACCTGTGATCCCAGGAAGCAAGGCATCAGCTCCATCCAATCCTTCTGAATCCCAATAGTAGATATTTCCAGTTGCTTTGACAGCTCTTGCTGTATAGGTCGCTGTCCGAGTCGGTTCGCTATCATTTTTGAAGCTAACCACTGTTGTCACATTTCCATTGGCATCCACTGTCATTTTAATCGCATCTGCTTGTGGGCTAGATCCTACCCAAGTTCCCACCAATTCTGCAGGGACAGTAGCTTGCGTCGTAGTAGACGCATTCTCAGTCTTACCAGAGTCTTTTGAAGCTGTCGCGCTACTGGCTTGAGTCGAAGAGCTAGCTGTATTGTTTGCCTGAGAGGAAGATGCTGCACTCTTTTTGCTATTACTTTTGGCTTTTTTCTCTACCTTGCTGGTAGATGCTTTTGCGGATGAGGTAGCTGTCTTTTTATCCTTAGCACCACAACCACCGAGAGCTAGACCAAGTGAAGCAGCCACCAGAACAGCGGCACTCCAACGGAAGATTGATTTTTTCATACGATCACCTCTTTATCTTTCTGACTCCCATTATACTCCAATTATTACAAAAATCAAGTTTTTTGTAACAATTGTAATTTTTTTGTAACATATTTTTCCATTTAAAACACCAATCGTAATAGGGCGATCAAGACAATTCCAAACAAAACGGTTCCCATAAGGTTTTTGTAACGAAAGGCTACAAAGAGACTGGGAATGGTCACTACTAGATCCAACCAGTGAAACTGCGGGAGGCTTCCAATTTTCCCATCTACTAAGCTTGATAAAACCAAGGCAAAGATAATGGAAATGGGCAGGTATTTGAGAAAGCGGGTCACAGGAGCCGGCAGTCCCTTGTATTTGACCAAGAGGAAGGGCAAGATCCGAGGAATCCAGGTAACGAGTGCTGAGGCCAGAATGGCCATGAAGATAGAACTATTCACGCGCATCACAGACCACCCCCACAAAACAGCCGATCAAGGTCGCAGCTAGCACTGCTAGTGGTTGCGAAACAAAAAAGAGTAAGAGAAAGAAACTCACTGCTACTGCTAACAGCACCATGAGCATGGTCTTGGTCTTTTCTGTCAGTTGCATTCCTTGAAACTGGGCTGCAAAAATCCCAATAAACATAGCCACTAAAGCAAAATCAAGCCCAAAAGCCTTTGGATCAGGTAGGAGAGATCCTAGAGCTGTTCCGATAACTGTCGCACTGATCCAGGCCACATAGCCTACTAGATTGTTCCCATGCATCCAAGGAACTGTAATGGTGTCCGTTTTTAACTTCTCACTCAAGTAGACCCCATAACTCTCATCGGTCAGGAGACTTCCAATCCCGATGGTATGAGCAAGGCTAGCATCCTTAAAGTCAGACGACGTATGCAGACTCATCAACATATTACGGAGATTGATCAAACACACCATCAAAGCCATATTCAATATTGAAGAATGAGCCGCAATCAGAGAGATCATCGCAAACTGGGCCGCCCCAGCATAGACCAAGATACTCATCAAGGCCATCTCCAAAGGAGAAAGATAGGGAGACGCCACCACACCGCAAGCCAGGCCAATACTGATATAGCCCAAAGCCGTCGGAAGCGCGTCTCTCACCCCCTGCCAAAAATCTTTTTCCACTCTCTCACTCCTTTCTGAATCATTGACCTCTATTATAACACAAGAAAAAAGGTTGAAAAAGGACCAATGAAAGACTCAAACGATTCCTACTGCCCTTATATTTTAAAATCTTAATTAGCCTTCCAATTGTATATTATAGATAAAATAGTAAGTGTCACAAAAACGATCATAAAAATGATGTAGAGAACAAGAAAGAGAAGAGCTAACTTTTTATACAGTTTATCTTTATTACAAAAACGTTCAACATAAGATTATTCTGGATTTTGAGGATTATACCAGACAGTCATGGTGGATCCTTTAGGAAAGGCTTCTTCTAAAACGTTTGTATAGGAGACCATTGAATTTCTAGAAATTACTAAATTTTCACTTAAAAGATCCGGTGTATTAGCTACCGCCTTCCGACTCATCCACGGGGCCGATTTCACCACGGTCCAACGGTATTCTAATTGTCTCTTATATGCTACTCCATCAACAATATATTCTACAATTGGTGGAATCACCTGTTTTGCATATGCATACCCAACAACAATACCATCAACCCGTTCTGTTGCTAGATTTTTCCTTCTTGCAAAACGCTTAGAAATGTAGGAGTAGATGAAAAAAACAGTCAGGAAAAAGATAGACCCGCCTCCTATTGCAAAAAGAAGTATGATATATACTGGCATTTTTCTACCTCCTATTTTTAAGAATATTAAAAGCTATCAAATCTTTCTTACTCACCATTTTCCACTTCTTGGGAGATAGTCTCTATCATATCATTCCATTTATGAAGTTGGTAATCAAATTTGAACATAAATATCACTATAAAACTAATCATCAAAAAGAGTGCTGCAATAGTTTCATTTCCGATGACAAACAAAAGAATAGCGGCTACAGTTAGGAACCTAAAAAGATTGACCAGAAATGTAAAGTACACCTTCCGTCTCTTTAATGACTTGATTAACTTCTTGCACTGATCCTCATCCAACTTGGATGGCTGTAATTTCAGGCTTGCATGGTAATATCGAATAATCCACGCAGCTAAGAAGTAGGAGAAGACACCTAAAATCGGAATCGTTCCAAGTCGGACCAACTGATTGTCAAATATTCCAGCCTCCGCTAATTCATCCGAAATTTTGTTAATAATAAATAATGTAATAGGGAGCAGTACATAAGACCAGTAGTTAGGAGAAGATGTCTCTTCTAGTATGACTTTTTCCTCCAAATCAAAATGGTAATTCTTGTTCTCCCATATTCCTAAATTAATCATTAATGGCATAACGATCTTTTTCTCACTTTCCTTCTATTATTTTTTATCAAAATACTCTCAGAAATCAATTCGGATCTAGTAATCCGTTATAATATTTTTGGATATCATCGAAATGGGAAATTTTCGTTTCTTTTCCTTCAATACTAAATTTTCCAGGTAGATGTGCATGATCGTATACAGAAACACCTTGTTTTAAAAATCCTGTTTCAAGGTCAATCAGTTCTTTCCCATTCGTAATGGCACCATTCTCAGAATTGATCACTTTATACGCAAAAGCATCTGGTTTTGAAAAGAGTTCAAATGCAGTAAGATTTGATTCTTTTAAATTGATATTTCCTTTATAAGATTTATCCTTCCAAAAACTATTATCATAAGGATAGACACCTGCATCACCACTATCACTTGTGCTAATAGTCAAATAAACTCTATTTTTTTCTTTCAATTCTTGTTCCGTTTTTTCTCCATCAATTTTTAACGTTTTAAGATTTAAAATGAAAAAGTGATATTTCTTTTGTTTTTGGGTTTTAATAATAGAATAGTCATTCCCATTTATTTTTTGAATAGTTGGTAACGTACTCACAAGTTCAAAATCATCATTACCAATATAATCCACCAGAATCTTCCATAAATTTACTTCTTTTTTTGAGAGTTTCTTATTTTTTAAATCATAAATATCTAAATAAAAATATTCATCTGATTTCATTTTTTTATTAGCAGTTAAATCTCTTACTCTTTCCCTTTGTCTAATCAAAAAATTTGAATTTGCTCTAATTCTTTCCACATTTCCTGTTGCAGATAGAGATTCCTTCTGTTCATTTTCATCAAACTTCCATTCCACCACAAGCCCGTTTTTATCATTGAAAAATTGAAAATCTTTAATATCTGCTTTGGGATTATATAAATAGTAGTCATCAAAATGTTTATTTGACGCTTTTAATTCCTTATGATTCGTACTACAACCTGTAACAATTAATAAAATGGTTATTATTTGTAAATAAAATATCTTTTTCACAATTATTTCACCTTTCGTTTCATTCAGCCGATTCCCCACCTTGTCCGTTGTAGTATTGTTTAAACTCATCATAGGAATGAATCTTATGTTCTTGACCATCTATAGAATACTCAGCTGGTATTGTAACATTTTTAAATAAATTCGTTTTTGGATTCACTAAAATTTGAAGTATAGGAATGTTCGTATCCACACTAGGTCTATCTACCAAAATCCCTATCATAGAATGATTTTCGGAAAATAAATCTTTAGTATTTGGGTACTTATCAAACATTACAGCATCGGGTTCAGGAAATTTTTTGGTTTTATCTAATGAGATCCTACGATCAGCCATTGTTAGCTGCTCATGAATAGGTAAAAATGAAATATAGTTGGTTGAATCATTCACAACCTCTTTTTCCGTTGTATCACCTTGATCAATTACCTTCCCTGATTGTAAATCAATGGATTTAATAATGTCCTTCTTATAATGATCCTTAGGACTTTTTAAGTATATATCCAACAATTCTTTGCCATTACTAATATAGATAACATTGTCAATTCTATCTGGTACATATGATTTGTTGTATTCACGAGTCATTTTAAAAAGATCATAATCCTTAGGAGTTAATTTCTTATTTTTTATATTGTATATAGTAATACCCCAATACTCTTTCCCATTCGGAATATTATGTTTCATATCATTAATATCCTTTAGTTTGTGGTATTCTTTAACAATTTTCGTTTTCCCAACAATTGGATAAGATCGTAACACACCCCCATTATTCTTTGTCATATAATAATCGAGTTTATTTTCATAATCCCATTTTGTAATGATAACCTTCCCATTTTCAATAAAATCATAATCGACAATTTTTTCTTTCAAATCAATAAACGTATATGGTTTTATATAAATAGAGATATAAGTCCTATAAGACAAAATCAATAAAAAGCCAACACCAATCATTACAAAGATTAGTTTTTTGACTCTATTCAGTACCTTTACCATTTTCTCGCTTCCTTCACTCGCCAATCTTTTATTCCTTCTATCATACCGAATTTTCTTTCACCTCGCAAATCCGCTGCTAGTTGGTGAGATCCCAGCAAAAAAGCCATTGGAATCGCACATCCAATTGGCTCCTTTTTCTTATTCAATTCCTTCAAAGGCTAGGCTTGGTTTGGCATTAAGATCCCAGCCTGCGAAGTTTTCTTTGTTCCACTCACTGACGCTGGCATAGGCGATCATCCCTGCATTGTCCCCGCAGAGGCGCAGTGGCGGAATGATGACCTTAACATCGGTGATCTCAGAAGCCAAGCGTTCACGAAGGCCTTGGTTGGCTGCGACGCCACCAGCGACGACTAGAGTCTTGACTGGATATTTCTCCAAAGCCTTCTTGGTCTTGGCCATGAGAATGTCTAATACGGCTGCTTGGAAACTCGCTGACAAGTCTGCATTGGATAGGCTTTCTCCTTTTTGCTGCGCATTATGGTGCAGATTGATAAAGGCTGATTTGAGCCCTGAAAAAGAGAATTCCAGATTGTCTTCCTTGATCATGGCCCGAGGGAAATCGTAGATATCAGCCCCTTGGTGGGCCAGCTGATCAATCTCACGTCCTGCTGGATAGGTCAAGCCCATCACGCGCCCAACCTTGTCATAAGCCTCTCCGACAGCATCATCACGGGTCTCTCCGACGATCTTATAATCACCTGCTTCACTGACGTAGACTAGCTCGGTATGTCCTCCACTCACCAGCAAGGCCAAAAGTGGAAATTCTAAGGGCTCGACACTTTGAGCGGCCATCAAGTGCCCTGCCATATGATTGACAGGAATCAAAGGAAGTCCATGCGCCCAGGCAAAGGCCTTGGCTGCAGCTAGGCCGACTAAAAGAGCTCCAACTAGGCCTGGACCGTAGGTGACAGCCACAGCTGTGACATCGGCTTCTGTGATGCCAGCTTCTTCCAGGGCTTCTTCAATACAAGCGGTGATGACTTCCACATGGTGACGGGAGGCTACCTCAGGCACTACCCCACCAAAACGCTTGTGACTTTCGATTTGACTGGCAATGACATTGGACAAGAGTTGGTCGTCATTTTTCAAGACAGCCACACTGGTCTCATCACAAGATGTCTCAAAAGCCAAAATATATCTATCTTTCATTCGGGTTCCTCTTCATGATCACAGCATCCTCTATGGGATCGTGATAGTAGTTTTTCCTCCGTGCAATTTCTTCAAAATGCATTTTTTTGTATAAGCCTTGGGCCGGTTGATTGGACACGCGCACTTCTAAGAAAATTTCTTTTTGGTCCGGCAACTGCGCGAGTAACTGCTGAGCTAGACCTTGGCCTTGAAAGGCGCGCTTGACCGCAATCTGTAAAACCTCTACTTCATAGAGAGTCTCTTGAATGGCGACAAATCCAAGGACTTGCCCCCCATCCACAGCTAGGAAATAGGAGGTCAATTCCTGCTCTAAATCGGCTTCAATCTGCTCCAACTTCCAAGGGCTAGCTTCATAGACATCTTCCATGACAGCGAGAATAGCGGCCGCATCCTGGCTGCTCCCTTTCCTGATTGTTCCTTTCATTATAGGCGCTTGATGTAAGAGGTCGTTGTTTCCGTGTGGTCTTTCAGCCAATTTTCCTCTGCTTCGACCCGTTTGAGATAATGAGGGACAAAATCATGGAGGCTAGCAGGCGCTTGTTTGAGACCGAGACGTCCGATTTTCACTGCATCTGGCAAGGTTTCATAGTAAGTAGCCCTTGGCAGGCTAGAGGCAATCTGCTCCTTAAAGGCAGTGACTTCTCCGACAAAGGTGACCTGCTCACTTGTCGCTGCACGCTCTAGGACTTCCTCAAATGGAAAATGCCCTTCTGGTGCGACCAGCTGATCATCTTGGTAAAAACCTGCATAAACGTTGTTTCGACGGGCATCCATGACAGGCACTACCAAACCTTCTAGATCATCTGGCACTAGGGCCAAGAGGCTCGAAACCCCGACCAATTCAATCCCTAAGGTATGAGCTAAAGTCTTTGCGGTTGCGACCGCAATGCGCAGTCCAGTGTAGCTCCCAGGACCTTCTGCCACCACGATGCGGTCCAAGTCCTTGGGTGTCAAGTCAATTTGTTGCATCAAAAAATCGATGACCGGCATCAAGGTGATACTATGATTTTTTTTAATAGTTAATGTTGTTTCTGCAAGTAGAGTCTCATCTTCTAAAATCGCTACAGAAAGAGCCTTACTCGAGGTATCAAATGCTAATAATTTCATTTCCTACTCCTCTTGAACTGGATTATATTATACTACAAATTCCCTTCAAATCCCAGCGAAACTCTCCTCTAGAGCGCAGGATTTTCCTATCCAAAACCGCTCAAAAGCTTCTCTATTATAGGTCTTTGCCTCTCTGACTTTTCCAGTCTATCTTTTACTTACAGGCGAATTTATGATATAATGATAATTAATTGTATCGAATCAGGTCCACTGGTTGCGAGTAGGAAACTCTAGTGATTGCACTCCTTCGCAGCTAACAAATGGACCGAAATAATGAAAGGAAAATTACTTCATGATTTACAAAGTTTTTTATCAGGAAACAAAAGACCGCAACCCTCGTCGTGAAACAACGCATGCACTTTATCTCGATATTGATGCACCAAACGAACGCGAAGGACGCATCCAAGCACGTCAATTGGTTGAAGCAAACACAGATTTCAACATTGAATTTATCACACCACTTTCTGAGCAACACCTTGCTTACGAGAAAGAGTCAGGTGCTTTTGAACTAACGGAGTACTAATCCATGGCTTATACCTTAAAACCTGAAGAAGTTGGTGTATTTGCCATTGGTGGACTTGGAGAAATCGGAAAAAATACCTACGGGATCGAATACCAAGATGAAATCATCATTGTCGATGCCGGGATCAAATTTCCAGAAGATGACCTCCTTGGGATCGACTATGTCATCCCAGATTACTCTTATATCGTTGACAATATCGATCGCGTCAAAGCGGTCCTCATTACCCACGGGCACGAGGACCACATTGGTGGGATTCCTTTCCTTTTGAAGCAAGCCAATGTCCCTATCTATGCTGGGCCTTTGGCGCTTGCCTTAATCCGTGGAAAATTAGAAGAGCACGGGCTTCTTCGTGATGCCAAACTCTACGAAATCAACCAAAACACTGAGCTTCAATTTAAAAATCTTAAAGCAACCTTCTTCCGTACGACTCACTCGATTCCAGAACCTTTGGGAATTGTGATTCACACCCCTCAAGGAAAGATTGTCTGTACCGGAGACTTCAAATTTGACTTCACACCTGTTGGGGAACCGGCTGACCTCCATCGTATGGCGGCCCTTGGGGAAGAAGGCGTTCTCTGTCTGCTTTCAGACTCAACCAACGCGGAAATCCCAACCTTTACTAACTCTGAAAAAGTGGTTGGCCAATCCATCATGAAGATCATCGAAGGCATCCATGGGCGCATCATTTTTGCCTCCTTTGCTTCGAATATCTTCCGTCTCCAACAAGCTGCTGAGGCCGCTGTTAAGACCGGTCGTAAGATCGTCGTCTTTGGACGCTCGATGGAAAAAGCCATCGTCAATGGAATCGAGCTTGGCTACATCAAGGTCCCTGCTGGAACCATTATCGAGCCAAATGAGATCAAAGACTATGCAGCCAATGAAATCCTGATCATGTGTACAGGAAGCCAAGGAGAGCCAATGGCAGCCCTCTCTCGGATTGCCAACGGAACACACCGCCAAGTGCAACTCCAACCAGGAGATACCGTGATCTTCTCTTCTAGTCCAATTCCTGGAAATACAACCAGTGTGAATAAATTGATCAATACGATTTCCGAAGCGGGTGTAGAGGTCATTCACGGGAAGATCAACAATATCCATACCTCTGGACACGGGGGGCAACAAGAACAAAAACTTATGCTCCGCTTGATCAAACCAAAATACTTCATGCCTGTCCATGGTGAATACCGGATGCAGAAGATCCACGCAGGACTTGCGCGTGATTGTGGAGTAGAAAAAGACAATATCTTCATCATGAGTAATGGTGATGTCCTTGCCCTTACAGCCAACTCTGCTCGGATCGCAGGAAGCTTCAACGCTCAAGACATCTATGTCGATGGAAATCGTATCGGTGAAATCGGGGCTGCTGTCCTTCGTGACCGGAGAGACCTTTCCGAAGATGGTGTCGTGCTTGCTGTTGCGACTGTTGACTTCAAATCGAAGATGATCCTGGCTGGACCAGACATCTTGAGCCGTGGTTTTATCTACATGCGTGAATCAGGGGATCTGATCCGTGAAAGCCAACGCATCCTCTTCAACGCTATTCGTATCGCCTTGAAGAACAAAGATGCCAATATCCAAACTGTCAATGGTGCAATTGTCAATGCCCTTCGCCCATTCTTATACGAGAGCACGGAACGTGAACCGATCATTATCCCAATGATTCTCACACCAGATGACGAAAATTAAAAAACAACCAGTTGAAACCTCTGTTTCAACTGGTTTTATAGTGACTTTTTGAGGATCAAAAAGAGAGTGGGACAGAAATCGGTAATTCGTTAGAATTCGATTACGTCGTCCCACCTCTGCACAGTTGAGTAGGGCTGTAAAAGCTGATGAAATCAGCGTAGTAGAGCCCTACTCAACCACTGCGTCTTACTCGACAATCCAAAAATAATTGAGAGGCTAGGACTTTTGTCCTAGCCTCTTTACTCTTGTTTCTTAATAAAGATCTAAATAGTTGTCTACTTCCCATTGGGATACGAAGGTCGCATAGCTTGCCCATTCGATTCGTTTGGCTTCAAGGAAGCTGGTGTAGATGTGTTCACCCAAGGCAGCTTTCACCACTTCGTCTTCTGTCAAGGCTTTCAAGGCATTGTGAAGGGTAGAAGGAAGATCTGTGATTCCAGCTGCTCTACGTTCTTCCGGTGTCATCACATAGATATTTTCTTCGATCGGAGCAGGTGCTTCGATTTTATTTTCAATCCCGTGAAGGCCGACTTCAAGCAAGACTGCCAAAGCTACATAAGGATTGGCCATTGGGTCTACGGAGCGCAATTCCAAACGAGTTCCCATACCACGTGATGCTGGCACACGTACCAATGGGGAACGGTTGCGACCTGCCCAAGCGATATAAACAGGTGCTTCATATCCAGGAACCAAACGTTTATAAGAGTTGACGGTTGGGTTAGTCACGGCTGTAAAGTTATAGGCATGCTTGATCAAACCACCCAAGAAGTGATAAGCTGTTTCTGACAATTGCATGCCCTTTGGATCTTCTGGATCAAAGAAGGCATTGTTGCCATCTTGGTCAAAGAGAGACATATTACAGTGCATACCTGATCCGGCAATTCCAAATTTTGGTTTGGCCATAAAGGTTGCATACAAGCCGTGTTTACGAGCGATAGTCTTCACAACGAGTTTAAAGATTTGGATCTTGTCACAAGCGCGGAGAACTTCGTCATACTTAAAGTCGATTTCATGCTGACCAACGGCTACTTCGTGGTGACTGGCTTCTACTTCAAAACCCATCTTGGTCAAGACATTTACGATTTCACGACGAGTATTATCTGCAAGATCTGTTGGAGCCAAGTCAAAATAGCCACCTTTGTCGTTTACTTCCAGAGTTGGATCTCCATTTTCGTCCAACTTAAAGAGGAAGAATTCTGGTTCTGGTCCAAGGTTAAAGGATTTGAAGCCAAGTTCTTCCATATGACGAAGGGCCCGTTTCAAGTTGCCACGTGGGTCTCCTGCAAATGGTTCTCCTTCTGTCGTATAGACATCACAGATCAAGCCAGCTACGCTACCATTTTCATCTCCCCAAGGGAAGACTGTCCATGTATCCAAATCTGGGTAAAGATACATATCTGACTCGTTGATACGGACAAATCCTTCGATAGAAGAACCATCAAACATGGCTTTGTTTGAAAGAACCTTGTCCAGTTGCTCATCGGTAGCTGGAATTTCGACGTTCTTCATGGTTCCCAAAATATCAGAGAACATCAAGCGAATAAAAGTAACATTTTTTTCTTTTACTTCACGGCGAATATCTGCAGCAGTAATTGACATTTTTGTCTCCTTAAAATAGATTACAAGCTTATGAAATGATCAACGAAATTGACCATATGGCGATGGGGAAGATGTGAAGCGACTTTGCTGAAGAATGTCACGATGAAGAGCCTTACGGATCTCTTCTTGACTGACAACCTTGGTTTGCTCTTGCTCTTTTTCCGCATATTTCTTCTTAATATCCGCAATATTGAAGCCATCTGAGATATAATCTTTGATCTCAAGCAGGCGGTCCATATCGTCCAACGAATACATGCGGCGATTGCCTTCTGTCCGATCAGGAGAAATCAATCCCTGATCTTCATAATAACGAATCTGGCGAGCTGTCAAGTCGGTCAGCTTCATAACACTTCCAATCGGAAAGACTGCCAGCGAGCGTCGTAATTCCTTTTCCTTCATACCATTCCTCTTTCTATTCTATTATATCGAAAAAAAAATCTATGTCAAGATTAAATGTTATATAATCTTACATAGGTTTTTTGTGTTTCTTGAGAAAATCGCGAATGCGATCCACATCCGAATTGACCAAAATCGCAACGAAAACGCCAATAAAGGTCTCAAATATTCGGGCAAAAACATACAAGAAGGTTTCACCGTTAGGAATCGAGAGGGTAATGATCAGCATTGCCGAAACTCCTCCGATAATTCCTGCTTTGTTATTCATAGCGACATTTGTCATAATGGTTAACATGGTCGCAATGGGTACAAAAATAAGAGTCACCCAATACGCCCCATGAAAGAGCGTTTTTAAAAGGAAGAACAATACGGCATAAAAACCTCCGATACTGTTGCCCATGACACGCGAAGCCCCAAAGTGGACACTCTTATCAAAGTCTTCCCTCAAACTAAAAACAGCTGTCAAGGTCCCGATCTGAAGACCGCGCCAGCCAAATATTCCAAAAATAAGTAGCACAATAAAAACGGCAATCCCTGTTTTAAAGGTTCTCATCCCCAAACGGAATTTGGACCAATCAAATTTGTGTCGTTTAAAGTAATCCATGGTCACCTATCTTTCTATTTCTATTATTCTACCATATTTTCAGAAAGGAGAGAACAGATATCAATAGAAAGAAAAAAGAGAGCGGGACAGAAATCGGTAATTCGTTAGAATTCGATTTCGTTGTCCCACCTCCGCACAGTTGAGTAGGGCTGTAAAAGCTAATGAAATCAGCGTAGTAGAACCCACTCAACCACTGCGTCTTGCTCGACAATCCAAAAATAATTAAGAGGCTAGGACTTTTGTCCCAGCCTCTTTCATTCTATTTAGATTATTTGTCTGTAAGAGCAGCCAATCCTGGAAGTTCTTTACCTTCAAGGAGTTCCATAGAAGCACCACCACCAGTAGAGATCCATGAGAATTTGTCTGCACGGCCAAGGTTGATCGCAGCAGCAGCTGAGTCACCACCACCGATGATTGATTTAACGCCTGGTTGTTTCACGATAGCGTCCATCACACCGATTGTACCAGCTTGGAAGTCAGGGTTTTCAAATACACCCATAGGTCCGTTCCATACAACTGTTTTCGCACCAGTCAATTCTTGGTCGAATTTAGCGATTGATTTAGGACCGATATCCAAACCAAGGAAACCTGGGTCTACTGCTTCACCTTCAGTGTCTTTCACTTCAGTGTAGTCAGCAAATGCGTTTGCTTCTTTTGAGTCAACTGGCAAGATCAATTTGCCGTTTGATTTTTCAAGAAGAGCTTTCGCCACATCCAATTTGTCTTCTTCTACAAGTGAGTTACCGATTTCGATACCTTGAGCTTTGTAGAATGTGTAAGTCATCCCACCACCGATAAGAACTTTATCAGCTTTTTCAAGCAAGTTTTCGATAACACCGATCTTGTCAGATACTTTAGATCCACCAAGGATAGCTACGAATGGACGTTCTGGAGCTTCAACTGCTTCTTTGATGTAAGCAATTTCGTTTTCAAGAAGGAATCCAGCAACAGCTTTATCAACGTTTGCAGAGATACCAACGTTAGATGCGTGTGCACGGTGAGCAGTACCAAATGCATCGTTTACGAAGATACCATCTCCAAGTGATGCCCAGTATTTACCAAGTTCAGGATCGTTTTTAGATTCTTTCTTGCCATCAACATCTTCGAAACGAGTGTTTTCAACCAAGAGAACTTGTCCATCTTCAAGAGCGTTAACAGCTGCTTCCAATTCAGCACCACGAGTAACACCTGGGATAAATTTCACTTCTTGACCCAATTTAGCAGCCAAGTCAGCAGCTACAGGAGCAAGTGATTTACCTTCTTTATCTGCTTCTTCTTTTACACGTCCAAGGTGAGAGAAGAGGATTGCACGTCCACCTTGTTCAAGGATGTACTTGATAGTTGGAAGAGCTGCAGTGATACGGTTATCGTTAGTGATCACGCCATCTTTTACAGGAACGTTGAAGTCAACACGAACGAGAACTTTTTTCCCTTTCAAGTCAACGTCTTTAACAGTCAATTTTGCCATTAGATATGACTCCTTCTTTTTTTAATACATGATAATTATATCACAAAAGCTGTAAAAGAGGTAGAAAAATCCAATGCTTTTCCTCTCTAATTCACAGGATCCGAACGACACTTCTAGATACAAGATCAAACCTCTCTGGTTTTCACCAGAGAGGTTTTTTTGAGAGTGACTTTTTTAAGTGAACAAAAGAATCTTTTGAAAGACTTACTCTTCTTTCTTCTTACCAGCCAAGAGGAAGCCGCCTAAGGCTGCTAGGAGAACAGCTTCAGCTGCAAAGGAAGCTTCTAGGCTTGCCGTATTTGGCAAGTGTTCCGATTGACTTTCTTTACTTGCATCTTTTGTTTCTTGCTGAACCGTTGGCTGTAAGTTCACTCCTTGGTGGGCACTTAACAACTGATGGATCTCTTGATCGACCATATCCTTGTGTTCTTCCTCTTGATGACCCTCTTGAGTAGCAGTCATTGGGGCCAACTGATCCACTTGAGATGACTCTGTAGGCTTCAGTGGATTAGCCGGTTCTGGAGTTACTGGGGTAGCTGGTTGGACTGGTTGATTTGGTTGAGCCGGTTGAACAGGCTGATCAGGTTTAGCCGGTTCCTCTGGTTGGATCGGTTGATCTGGTCCTTCCGTTTTTGCTGGCTTATAGACAATCGCATAGCGAGTAAAGTGAGGAGCTGTAAAGATGACCACATCTCCAACTCTCTCAAAGGCCAAGGATTGAGGAGCTTGACCTTCTGGGAAGAAGAGGACTTGCTCCACTTCTTTATCCTTATCCACAGGGATTTTCACAAGGGATGGATGGTGGGTATCGATATCCTGACCGCTTGCATCCACACCTTCAATATCAAAGACGATTCCTTCTCGGCCCTTCAGCTCTTCTTTTTCTGCCTGATTGGCTTCAACTTTTGCGACTTTTAGTCCTTTGACAACGGTTGGCTCTAAGTTGGAGAATTGAACTTCGACTCCAGTCGCAGGGTCTACAAAGACCGCTGGCTTGTCTTCTTTCAGGAGCCCAATCAAGGCCTCTAGACCTGTCTTAGCTGTTTCAAGCGCTTCAGGAGTGAGCTCTGAAGAAGCTAGGAGCTCTTTATTTTTCTCAACCAGTGCCTGCAAAGCCTCACCAGAAGGGTGATTTGGCTTGCTTGCTAATAGAGCAGTCGCTTCTGTTGTCAGAGCAGAGAGAGCTTCTTTTTCTTTTGTTAGATTGGCTTGACCATCCAAGGCTTTCAAGAGAGCGGTCAATTGGTTCAACTGCTCATTGACTTGATCTTGTGTGCTGGTATCATGCTCTTTCAAGACTTTTTCAGAAGCAGCCATTCCAGCCAGCAAGGCTTCTTTGACTTCAGGAGTGGCAAAAGTAAAGTCTACTTTGGCTTTTGCAGCTTCAGCTTCAGCCAATTTTTGCTTGAGGTATTCATCGTTGAGAGCTGGTTTTGGATTGACGAGGACATCAAAGCTTGTGCTAGCTCCTTTGTAATGGACAGTGATGGTTTGACGACCTTCCTTGGTCGTATCAAAGCCAGTCACTTCCACACCTTCATCTGTCAAGGCATGCGTTTCGGTCGTTTCATCTTCAAAGACGACTGTAAAGCGTCCACCTTCTTTTTCCAATGATTCTCCGACAATATATTCCACTTTTGGTTTGTCGGTCAATTCTAGACCAGCAACTGCTTTTTCACCTGCTTCTTCTGCACTGACCACAAAAACAGTGAGGGTCTTATCCAATTTCTGACCAAGGTAAGAGACTTCTAGGTGTTGTTCTCCCAGCTTGCTACTGTCAAATCCATGAATCTCTACACCTGAGTTGGTGAGGTTGACCAGTTGATCTGCTTGGCCATCTTTATAATGAACGCGGAGAGTCGCCCCTTTCAAGGAAAGGGGATCGCCTTCCCGGTAGACCTTCTTGGTCAATCCATCTTCAAATTGAAGTCCCGCAATTTCTTTATCATTCTTTGGAACTTCGATCGCCAAAACATTACTGATATCTTTACCAGGAACTTGTGCGCGATAGTAAAGAAGAGATGGAGTTGATTCAAAAGCCAGAGGTTTAAAGATGAGATTGCCAGCTTGATCGGCTGTCATGGTCGCAATTGGACTAGTGGCTTCTTTATCGGCATAAAGAGTCAGAGTGGTATTGGCCGGAACATCTTTGAAGCCGACTTGGACAAAATGATTACCTAAGTTTTGCGCTGCAGCATGTTTCATCGGAATGTTGACCGTCTCAGTATCTAGACTTTCATACATCTTCCAGTTGTAAATCCGGATGGCTTGCCATGGGGTGCCGTTATCTGCTGTAATGACGTGGAGACGCCAATCTTGAGCCTTGATCGGATGATCAAGTGTAATGTCAGATACATGGGCTTTATTGCCACGAACTTCCTTGGCGAGCTTCCACTCACCCGCTTCGTCCTTGTAGTAAAGGTCAAAGTCACGGGTATTCATCTTGCCATCATCGACAGATTCCCCACCAGCACCGGCATGGTCCATGACCCAACGAACAATGGTCCGAGGTTGTGTCAATCGGATATCGACGGTTCCACTCAATTGAGCAGAAGACCATTTATCTGAAAGACTGGTAATGGTCCCATTTAACATGCCTTCAATACCTTCACTACCATCTGCATCTGGGAAGCTCGAACCGATCACTTTGGCTCCAATGACTACGTTTGGCGCTAAAGCTTTTGGTAGACTGGTATCTGACACGGTCATACCCCAATCAAAGGCTACAGTTCCCGCATCTGAACGTTGACCATTTTTTCCAACTGCTACAACCTTGAGTTCCTGAGTGGTTCCTTCTGCACTTGCTGAACGGCTAACTTTTGGTAGATAGACGGTTGTCGCAGAAGACCCTGTTAAGAGACGCCAGTTGTCGCCATCTTTTTCATAGACTTCATAATAATCCGCATCTGCTACCCCTTTAAAATTGAGAACTGCTTCTGCTTCTTGCGCATTTTGTAGGCGTTTTGCCCGAACGGATACTCCTGCTGGAGCCGCCGGTTTCTCTTGGTTCGACGTAATCGACAATTGGCCGAGATTAAATTTGTAGTCTTTGACATCCGTATCATGGTCAAAGAACATCTTCACAGCATAAATGGTCTTGCCAGCCAAACTTCCCAAATCAAAGGTTTGAGTAGACCAATCCGCACTCGGTGTCAATTCTTTCCATTCGTATTCAGAGTAGTCTTCTTTGGTGGCAACAGCTACCCAGGCAGCTGCTCCGATCCCACCTTTATGACTGACGCTCAATTTTGTCGTTTCTGTCACAGGAATCTTGGTCGAATAGAGCATGACATTTTGACTGCTATTGGCTTTTAAATCTCCTTCAAAGGCTAGAGAATTTCCTCCATTGTAGGCTTGATCAAAATCATAACGACCTTTCAATGGCGCACTATCCTCACTATGCTCTACCCACCAACGCCATGTTGGAAGGTAGCCAGAAACAGAACGGTAGTTCCACTCCCCTTCTTTAGAAATCTTGCCATCCACAAACCAGTATTTTCCGTGTCCAGTATTAAAGGAAGTATTGAAATCTTCACTAGTGATTGGGGTTTTGTCCACTACTAGATTGGACATACCGTACCAAGATTGGTCTGCTGGTTTTCCTTTAGTCGGATCTCCTTGGAAACCTGTCCAGAATAGATCTTCATGGGTATGGTATCCTTCTCCAGTCTTTCCTAGCCCTGTAATCGTATCTGGCGCATAAAGACCAAGGGATAGACGCAACTTGCCATGTTCATCTAAAATGGCATTCCAGTCTACATTAGTCTTATAAGAGCCTCCTTTTTGGAGCTCGAGTCCAGCTAGAACATCATAAGGATTCCGATGAATCCATTTAGCTGTACTGATGGAATAATCCACTTCTGATTTGCCCCAGTTAAAGTTAGCAAAGAAGGTATCCACAGGATTTTCCCCGTTTTCTGGCTGCATGAAATTGTAGTTGTATTCTCCCAGCGCATTCTCATGGTAACGGCCATATTCATAGGTCATAGCATCATACCAGGAATACTTAATCGGATAGTTCAGACTTTTCGCATATTCCTTGGTATAAAGAAGAAAATCTCTCAATTTTGGACCCAATGGTTCTACAAGATTTCCGGTTGTTTCTTGGTTGATAAAGTAACCATCAAAGCCATAGTACTTGGCAAGTTCGACTAATTTACGGGCGATCGGGAAAGTTTTAGAGCCTTCACTATCTTCTTTCAAGGTTTCTGCAAAATGTTCTTGATCCTTGATACTGCTAGACCAGTTATAAAAGATTGTTCCATAAATAGGAACCCCATTTCGGTGGGCAGCATCGATCACATCTGCTGATGGAACCAGTCCTTCCCAAAAGACCATGGAATCCAAATATTGCCAGTAATCAAAAGCATAGGCCTTAAATTCTTCCCCACCGACAGACGCATGATCCTTGGCTTTGGAGTTCATGTTTGACAGTGCTTGGATCTTCGCTTCAGGGTTAGCTTGTTCATTAATTTGTTTCCCTTGAAAACGACTCGCAAGTGGGACGCTTGCTCTGTTCATATCGTCATCCACTCGTTTTCCTGGTTCCCACTTCAAGAGATCGTCCCAGGTATCGAACTTAACTTCTTTGGGTCTTAATTGTTTTTCTTCATTGGTTGGTAAATCGGCCACTTTTTCTGCAGCAGCTTTCGGTTTTTCAGTCTCTGAAACAGCTGGATGATCTGTAGTCGCCGAGCTAACTTCTGTACTTGTCGGACTAGTCTCTGGAGCGACCGCTTCTGCGGCTGGTTTTTCCGTTTCTGCAGCAGGTAAGGCCGCATCTGCAGTATAGACGCCAGCTTCTCTCACTAGATGATTGATATCTTCAGTCGCTACTGAAGAGGTTTCCAAGGGTTGTTCACTAGTAGAAACCGCCTCATCTGCAGAGACAGCGCCTGTTCCTAAAAATGCTAACCCAATCAATGCGGAGCAAACTCCCACACTGAATTTTCGTATACTAAATCGTTCTTTCTTTTCAAATAGATGACCTTTCATCTTGACCTCCTTGTATGGTTTTTTTCTTTTTCTTGAGCGATTTCTATTGGCTCCTTCCTCTACGACCTGTAATCGCTTTCATTTTCTTGTATTAGAAATCTCCAATCAAGAATAGGATACCCTAATCTATTTAGCACTGTCAATCTATTTTAGCAATTCCTATAATATGATGAGAAAGCCCTAAAAAAAGTACAAAAAAAGAGGAGGTTTCCCTCCTCTCATCATACGCATGAATTATTTAGCAATTTTTGCGAAGTATTCAAGAGTACGAACAAGTTGTGCAGTGTAAGACATTTCGTTGTCATACCATGAAACAACTTTAACCAATTGTTTACCGTCAACGTCAATAACTTTAGTTTGAGTTGCGTCAAACAATGATCCGTAAGACATACCTACAACGTCTGAAGAAACGATTGGATCTTCAGTGTAGCCGTATGATTCGTTTGAAGCTGCTTTCATAGCTGCGTTCACTTCATCAACAGTAACATTCTTGTCAAGAACAACTACCAATTCAGTAACTGATCCAGTTGGAACAGGAACACGTTGTGCAGCTCCGTCCAATTTACCGTTCAATTCAGGGATAACCAAACCGATTGCTTTAGCAGCACCAGTTGAGTTAGGAACGATGTTAGCAGCACCAGCGCGTGCACGACGAAGGTCACCTTTACGGTGTGGACCGTCAAGGATCATTTGGTCACCAGTGTAAGCGTGGATAGTAGTCATCAATCCTTCAACAACACCGAAGTTATCTTGAAGAGCTTTAGCCATTGGAGCCAAGCAGTTTGTAGTACATGAAGCACCTGAGATAACTGTTTCAGTACCATCAAGAATATCGTGGTTAGTGTTAAATACGACTGTTTTAACATCTGATCCACCAGGAGCAGTGATAACAACTTTCTTAGCACCACCAGCATGCAAGTGTTTTTCAGCAGCTGCTTTAGTAGCAAAGAAACCAGTTGCTTCAAGAACGATTTCTACACCGTCGTTAGCCCAGTCGATTTGTTCTGGATCGCGTTCAGCAGAAACTTTAACGAATTTACCGTTAACTTCGAATCCACCTTCTTTAACTTCCACAGTACCGTCGAAACGACCTTGAGTTGTATCGTATTTCAACAAGTGTGCAAGCATAACTGGATCTGTAAGGTCGTTGATGCGAGTAACTTCAACACCTTCTACGTTTTGGATACGACGGAAAGCAAGACGACCGATACGACCGAAACCGTTAATACCAACTTTAACTACCATTCGTGATTTCCTCCTTATGAAAATCAAAAAATTTTTTTGTGAAAAGAGTAACTTGACACAGCGCCAAACATCTTTTAACAGTCTCTATTATATACTTTATTGCATTAAAAAGCAACTATTTCCCCACGAAAAGCAAGATTTATCATAGATCACCACCTCTTTTATTAAAGTTTTTCACAAAGTATTGTTCGATCGGAAGAGCACTTTTTTACTTGTCCTCACTTTTGAAACAAAGAAAAACTCTTCCCAAAGCGGGAAGAGTTTTTTAGCTTTGGTAAATTAAGCTTCACCTTTAGCTTTTTTAATGATTTCTTCTTGTACTGATTTTGGTACATCTTCGTAGTGGTCAAATACCATCATGAAGGTACCACGTCCTTGAGTTGCAGAACGAAGGACAGTAGCGTAACCGAACATTTCAGCAAGTGGCACATAAGCACGAACGATTTGGCTTGCACCGTGTGCTTCCATACCATCTACACGTCCACGACGAGCAGTTACGTGACCCATAACATCCCCAAGGTTTTCTTCAGGAACTGTGATGGTTACAAGCATCATTGGTTCAAGGATAGCTGGTTGTGCAGTCTTAGCAGCTTCTTTAAGTGCAAGAGATGCAGCGATCTTGAAGGCAGTTTCAGAAGAGTCGACATCGTGGTATGAACCATCGTAAAGCTTAGCTTTCACGTCAACCATTGGGTAACCAGCAAGAACACCGTTCGCCATAGATTCTTGAAGTCCTTTTTCTACTGCAGGGATGAATTCACGTGGAACCACACCACCGACGATCGCATTTTCGAACTCAAATCCTTTACCTTCTTCGTTTGGAGTAAATTCGATCCAAACATCACCAAACTGACCTTTACCACCAGATTGACGTTTGAAGAATCCACGTGCTTGTGTAGAAGCGCGGAATGTTTCACGGTAAGATACTTGAGGGGCACCAACGTTAGCTTCAACCTTGAATTCACGTTTCATACGGTCAACAAGGACATCCAAGTGCAACTCACCCATACCAGAGATAACTGTTTCACCAGTTTCAGGGTTTGTTTCAACGCGGAATGTTGGATCTTCTTCAGCCAATTTTTGAAGGGCGATACCCATCTTGTCTTGGTCTGCTTTAGATTTAGGTTCAACCATCAATTGGATAACTGGTTCTGGAACTTCGATTGATTCAAGGATGATTTTTGCTTTTTCATCTGTCAATGAGTCACCAGTTGTAGTATCTTTCAAACCAACGGCAGCAGCGATATCTCCAGAGTAAACTGTTTCGATTTCTTTACGAGTGTTGGCGTGCATTTGAAGGATACGTCCGATACGTTCACGTTTACCTTTAGAAGTGTTCAATACGTATGAACCTGAGTTCAAGACACCTGAGTAAACACGGAAGAATGTCAAACGACCTACGAATGGGTCAGTCATGATCTTGAAGGCAAGAGCTGCAAATGGCTCTTCATCAGATGCTGGACGTTCTTCTTCTTCGTCTGTATCTGGGTTTACACCCTTGATTGCAGGGATATCAAGTGGGCTTGGAAGGTAGTCAAGGACTGCATCCAACATCAATTGAACCCCTTTGTTCTTGAAGGCAGAACCACAAAGTACTGGGTAGAATTCAACGTTGATTGTAGCTTTACGGATACCAGCTTTCAATTCTTCGTTAGTAATTTCTTCCCCTTCAAGGTATTTCATCATCAAGTCTTCATCAGTTTCAGCAACTGCTTCAACCAATTTTTCACGGTATTCTTGAGCTTGTTCAAGGTATTCAGCTGGAATATCTTCTTCAAGGATATCTGTACCAAGGTCGTTAGTATAGATTTCAGCTTTCATCTTGATCAAGTCAATGATTCCGCGGAAGTCATCTTCAGCACCGATTGGCAATTGAATTGGGTGAGCGTTTGCTTGAAGACGGTCATGAAGTGTGCTTACTGAGTAAAGGAAGTCAGCACCGATTTTATCCATCTTGTTAGCGAATACGATACGTGGAACTCCGTATTCAGTTGCTTGACGCCAAACTGTTTCAGTTTGAGGCTCAACACCTGATTGTGAGTCAAGAACGGTTACAGCACCGTCCAAAACGCGGAGTGAACGTTGAACTTCGATAGTGAAGTCCACGTGTCCTGGTGTGTCGATGATGTTTACACGAGTGTCTTTCCATTGAGCTGTTGTAGCGGCAGATGTGATAGTGATACCACGTTCTTGTTCTTGCTCCATCCAGTCCATTTGTGACGCACCTTCGTGAGTTTCACCGATTTTGTGAATCTTACCAGTGTAGTAAAGGATACGCTCAGTTGTAGTTGTTTTACCAGCATCGACGTGAGCCATGATACCGATATTACGAGTTTTTTCAAGTGAAAATTCGCGTGCCATGAGGTTTGTTTCTCCTATATTTTTTATTTCTATATTCTATTATAACATGATTTAATAAAAACGGATAGGCAGGACCTACCCGTTCTCAGTGTTTTCATGCTAAGTTTTGGTTCCAACTTGTAAGAAGAGTTGAATTGGGTTCAAGAGCTGACGAAGCTTAATTGAACTCGGGCTAAAGTTAGTTAGCCGATTTGAGCCGGAACGGGATGCTGTGTGAAAAAGATAAACTTCCTTGTATTCATCGAATACTGCGTCAGTTTCCTATTTTCACTTTGCATCCTTGCCGTTCCTAGCATCATAATTGAACTCGGGCTAAAAGCTCGGAAAATAGATAAGCTTTCCTAGAATCTTCGATTCTTCGTCAAGCTTCCTAATTTTCAGTCGCTTTTTTAATGCCCTTAGTATCTTAATCTTACCAGCGGAAGTGTGCGAATGCACGGTTAGCTTCAGCCATACGGTGAGTATCTTCACGTTTCTTAACAGCTGCACCAGTGTTGTTCGCTGCATCCAAGATTTCTTTTGCAAGACGATCAACCATTGTGTGTTCACCACGTTGACGAGCGATTGTTACCAACCAACGAAGTCCAAGTGTTGTACGACGTTCTGGACGAACTTCAACTGGGACTTGGTAGTTAGAACCACCGACACGGCGAGCACGTACTTCAAGTACAGGCATGATGTTTTCCATAGCTGTTTCGAATACTTCAAGAGCATCGTTTCCAGTAGCTTCTTTAATTTGTTCGAAAGCTCCGTAAACGATTGAAGCAGCTGTACCACGTTTACCATCAAGCATAACGCGGTTGATAAGACGAGTAACTAATTGTGAATTGTAAAGCGGATCTGGCAATACATCGCGTTTAGGCGCACGGTTTTTACGACTCATTTTTCTTTATCCCCTTTCCTTATGCTTTTGGTTTTTTAGTACCGTATTTAGAACGGCCTTGTTTACGATCGTTTACACCTGCAGTATCAAGTGCTCCACGGACGATATGGTAACGTACCCCTGGAAGGTCTTTTACACGTCCACCACGAAGAAGAACCACGCTGTGTTCTTGCAAGTTGTGTCCGATACCTGGGATATAAGCAGTTACTTCGATCAAGTTGCTCAAACGTACACGGGCAAATTTACGAAGGGCAGAGTTAGGTTTTTTAGGTGTCATTGTTCCAACACGAGTTGCAACACCACGTTTTTGTGGTGAAGAAACGTTTGTTTGAACTTTTTTATGACTGTTGTAACCAACGTTCAAAGCTGGTGATTTAGATTTTTCTACTTTTGATTTACGCGGTTTGCGAACCAATTGGTTAATTGTAGGCATCTACATTCTCCTGTGAAATTTTTTATTTTTGGTGATGGTACACTTGGTGACAGCTACCATCTGTGTGTACTTTTGCAACATTTGTCAGCACGTCCCTGTACACTCTTGAGAGACCAAAAGTAAAAAGTACCGTCTATTATTATAACATGACGGCACTTTGATTGCAAGATGTTTTTTCATTTTTTAAAGAAGTCGAAAAAGTTCATTATTGTCCAGCTTCAGCAGGTTCTTCTGCCCCTGCATCTGCAGCCGGAGCATACTGTTGTTGCTGTTGTGGTTGAACTGTCGCATTGGCTCCAGCTACACCAGCATTGGCATTAGCATTTGCGTTCGCGTTGGCATTAGCATTTGCGTCTGTTTGAGTCTGCTGCGTTGCCGCTGTGTCGCTCTCATAGGTTAAACCGTAATAGTTTGCGATGTATTGGATACGGGCCTCAAGCGATTGCTTTTGAGTCGCATCTTTGACTTTCTTCACAGCAGCCTGGGCAGCGTTCACAGAATCTTGACTTGGAGTTGTTTCCATTTGAACGACTGCTTTTTCAGCAGCTTCTGTATTTTTCTTTTCTTCCTTCTTTTCTTTTTCTTCCTTTGTTTCCTTTTTCACTGGAAGGGAACCTGTTTTTTTAGCAGGTTGAATTTCTGTCGTTACCTGGGCAGCCGTATTCTTTTTAACGGTATACAAACCAGCTACCAAAATAAAGGATAGAGACAGAACTGTCACCAAGCGAATCCACAAAGGACTATTATCAAATCGATCTAAAATTCTTTTCACTTTTTGATCCTCCTTTGTTGCTCTTAATCAAAGATATTCCCAACTTCGACACTCAATTTATTTTCTTTTACATCGATGTTGGTCACGCGCAATAAGGATTTGTGTTCAAAGAATTCACGGTCGGTTGCAGCATTATCCGCAAAGACAGCTACCCCTGCTAATTCAGAATCGAATTCAGCCAAGAGACTGACCATTCCATTAATGGTTCCGCCACCTTTAAGGAAGTCATCGACAATCAAGACCCGGCTTCCTGCTTTTAGGCTCCGTTTTGAAAGGAACATTTTCTCAATGCGATCTCCACTTGAGCCTGAAACATAGTTGACACTAACGGTTGACCCTTCTGTGATTTTCAAATCACGACGGACAATGACGAATGGCACATTCAAGACATTGGCCACTGCATTGGCTAGAGGAACTCCCTTGGTCGCTACGGTCATGACAGCATCAATCTTCCTGTCCCGGAAGGCTTTGGCAATGATGCGTCCGATGCGATTCAAAATCTTTGGATTGCTCAAAAGATCAGACAGGTAAATGTAGCCACCAGGAAGGATGCGATCACTTTCAGACAGTTGCTTGCAAAGATCCTCGACGATTTCTTTGGATTCTTGATCTGAGATAGACGGTGTAAAGATAACACCTCCACCAGCGCCTGTAATGGTCTCAATATTTCCGATTTCCATCTCTTCAAACGCACGCTTAATGATCACGATATCTTCTGAGATGGAAGACTTGGCAGACTCATACTTTTCCGCAAACGTATTGAGGCTAGTCAATTCATAGGGATGGTTGATCAAGTAATTAGAAATTACGACCATCCGTTCACTTCTTCTTAATTTCATTTTCTCACCATGTAGTTTTTTCTATCATTATACCATAAGAAGCGAAAAAAACGAACATTCTGATTTACAGAAGGCCGTTTTTTCCTGATTATTTCATTTTTGGCAGAATCATTCCCGTATTTATCTCTGTTTTTACTAGTCGAGATTCGGTTTATAGAAGCAACGATTTTCCATAGCGAAGATTTTATTGGTCATTTCACCAGGAGCAATTAAGCCAAGTGCTGTTGTCATCATCATCATTTCTGCATCCAAATTATCGATCATATGAATAATCTCTGCTTCCATGATTTTTGGACGAACAGGACTACCGTATTCGAGCAAGCCATGGTGACTCAAGATCACATGGCGAAGGACGATGACTTCTTCTTTTTGGTCATCAATCTTCAAGTCTTGCAAGACCTTGGTGATTTCTTCATCGATCAGTGCAATGTGGCCGATGAGGTTGCCTCGAACAGTGTATTCTGTATTTTCAGGTCCCGTCAACTCGATCACTTTGGCCAAATCGTGTAACATAATCCCCGCAAAGAGCAAGCTCTTATTCAACTGAGGATAGATATCACCGATACTATCTGCCAAGCGGACCATGGTCGCCGTATGATAAGCGAGACCTGCTTCAAAGGCATGGTGGTTGGTCTTAGCAGCTGGATAGCTATAAAACTCTTTCTCATATTTCCCATAGAGGGCCCGGACAATCCGTTGCCAGACTGGATTTTCAATTTTGAAAATCATGTTTGACAGGTATTCATGCAATTCCTTGGGATCTACTGGTGGTTTTTCCTTAAAGTCTGCTGGATTGTTGGGCTCTCCTGCTTGGGGCAAGCGCATGTTCAATTGATTGACTTGCGGAGTATTATTGTAAACTTCTCGACGTCCAGACATATGGACCACGCGCCCAGCCATAAAACTCTCTACATTGTGAGGTTGGGCATCCCATAGTTTACCTTCGATTGTACCGGTCTCATCCTGGAAGACAAAGGCGAGGTAGTTTTTCCCGGCCCGCGTTTGACGCACTTCTGCTGACTTGATCAAATAGAATCCTTCGAACAATTCATCTTTTTTCATTTGGTTAATTTTGACCATCATCTTCTCCATCTTCTATATATACATCTAGTCCCAGCAGGTCCTCATCGCTTTCGATTTGGCGGAGTGTCCGCTCGATGGCACTGGTCCGTCTGGTTAGCAAATCATCAATATTATTGGAAGCATTCTTTAAATGGCGCTGAGTCTTGGCCAGAATCCCTCCAAACTTATGGAATTCTGATTTGACCGATCCCAACACCTTGCTAATGTCATCTGCACTCTTTTGGATGTTGAGCGTTTTAAAGCCAACAGACAAGGAGTTCAAGAGGGCTGATAAGGTACTTGGCCCAGCCACTAAAATTTGTTCGTCCCGACGCAAGCGATCGAAGAATTCTGGATTGCGAACCACTTCGGAATAGAGGCCTTCAGTTGGCAAAAAGAGAATTCCGAAATTAGTCGTCGCTGGTGGAAAGAGGTATTTTTGTTGGATATCCTTAGCAAAACGCTTGATACTAGCAAGAAGGGCCTTGCGGTAACGCTCGATCTCCTCTTTCTCTCCTGATTCATAAGCTTCTTCCAGACGATAGTAGTCTTCCAGTGGGAATTTAGAGTCAATCGGCAGATAGACTGGCTCCTCTCCTTGTCCTGGAAGCTTAATAGCATACTCCACTCGCTCACTGGATTGGGGAACGGTGACAAACTCCCGCTCATACTGGGCTGGGGTCAAGATATCTTCAATGATTTGACCCAGCTGCAATTCGCCCATAATCCCACGCGTCTTGGTATTGGAGAGAACTTTATTAAGGGTTCCGACATCCCGCGCCACTGTCTGCATTTCTCCCAGCCCTTTGTTGACCGACTCCAATTGTTTTGAAACCGTCTCAAAGGAGGTCTGCAAGCGGTGCTGCAAGGTTTTCTCCAATTTTTCTTCTACCGTTTGGCGCATCTGTTCTAGCCGCACTTCATTGGACTCTTGGATCTGGCGCATGCGCTCATCTGTTTTGTCCCGATTTTTAGTAAAGTGCTCGTTCATCTCAGCGCGCAGAGCCGTCGTCTGCTGGTGGATCTCCACTCTCATCTCGGTTAAGCGATCTGTCAGGGCGATCTCTAACTGCTGATTGGCAATCTGGCTTGCTTGTCTTTCTTTTTCAAAACGATAGTCCAACTGGTCTGTCAAATGATCCTCATGGTCTTCCAGCATCTCTCGTAAAGCCGGTCTGGTGTCATCTGACCGTTGCAAGAGATAGATGAGGAGGCCCAGATTGAGCAGGCCAATCAGAAGCAGAATGATATTCATATTAACCTCTGTCTTTACTATAAACAATGACAAGATAGCCACGGTCAAGACTCACTTGAATCGGTTGACCCAAAAATTCATTGGAGCCATACATGGCCTTCAAAAAATAATTCTCCCGATGGAGCGGATACTTGGCCCCTGTGATCTCTAAGTGGCCTTGTCCGACAGGCATAAAACCAACATAGGACATGGCTGGATCTGGCTGAATCTCATGGCAACCGGCTGGTCTGTAGATTAAGCGATTTTGACCATCGACTAATTGGATCTGCTCCATGTAGGGAGCTAGGTCTGGATCGGTCGGCAAAAAGATATTGGATAAGAAGTGATCCAAACGACCACCGAAAGCACCATAAACGGTGACTTCAGTCTCTGGATAGGCTTCAAAGACTGCTTTCAAGGCCAATTCCAAATCCGTATCGTTCTTTTCAGGGACGGATTGAACAACTTGCTTGGCTTGGGTTTGGATCTTGCGCAAATCGGTCTCAGAGACGGAATCGAAATCCCCCACAGCTATATCTAAAGGCAGACCTTGTTCCAGTAGCTTCAAACAGCCACCATCAACGCCTACATAAGCGTCATGATCTTTTGGCAAGAGCGTGCTGTCACCTCCCGCCAGTATTGCGATGTTACCCATTTACTGCATCTCGGAGCGTTTGAACGCGCTCATTAACATCTCCATTAAAGACATAAGAGCCTGCTACAAAGACATTGGCCCCAGCTTCTTTGGCTTGGGAAATAGTTTGGCCATCAATTCCTCCATCGACTTCGATATCAAAGTCGAAACCTTTTTCTTCACGAAGAGCGGCTAATTCGCGCACCTTGTCCATGGTTTCAGGCAAGAAGGCCTGGCCACCGAATCCTGGATTAACGGTCATAACCAAGACTTGATCCACCAAGTTCAAGACATGTTTGATACTGTCTACAGGAGTCCCTGGGTTGATCACGACACTAGCCTTCACACCGGCTTGACGGATCTTTTGAAGGGCTCCGTGAATATGGGGAGTCGCTTCTACGTGGATGCTGATGATATCAGCACCTGCACGGGCAAATTCTTCGATATGGTGTTCAGGATTGGTGACCATCAAGTGGCAATCAAAGACCAACTTGCTATGCGGTCGCATGCTCTCTACGACACCAGCTCCAAAGCTGATATTGGGCACAAAATGGCCATCCATGACATCGATATGGGCATAGTCAGCTCCAGCTGCTTCTAAGCGTTTCAATTCACTTTCAAAATTGGCATAATCTGCACTCAAAATTGAGGGTGCAATTTTCATTGTTTTCATCGTTGTAGTGTCTCCTATTTTGGCATTTTTTTCGAAACTTTTTTATAGGTCTCGCGACGGTTTTCAATCTCACTTAGAAATTGCAAGTAATCCTCATAACGGAAAGGTGCAATTTCCTCTCTTTCAACGGCTGGTTTCACCGCACAAGCTGGCTCATGCGTGTGGGTACAGGTACGAAATTTACAAGAGTGGCTCACATCGGCGATCTCCGGGAAGGCTTGATTTAAGTCTTCACTGGTCGTCACTTCATAATCGAGGGAGGAGAAGCCCGGCGTATCTGCGATCTTTCCTCCATTTAAATGGTAAAAGCTGACAGCTCGGGTCGTGTGTCGACCGCGCCCCAGACTATCTGAAATCTCACCCGTTTCAAGCTCCAAATCCGGAGCGATTTTATTGAGCAAGGTCGATTTTCCTACACCGGTCTGTCCCATAAAGACCGTGGTTTGATTGGTCAAAAGGGGCAAGAGTTCCTCAATTGACAAGACAAAATCATAGCCAATAGCCTGATAGATTCCTTGGTAGTAGTGAATGTCTTCCATATCTTCTAACAAGTCCAGTTTTGAAATATAGACAATGGGATGAATCCCCTTATGCTCCAAAAGAACCAGAAAACGGTCTAAAAGGTTGGCATTGAAATCAGGTTCCTTAGCTGACATGATCACTACTGCCTGATCAATATTGACAATAGGAGGGCGCACGAGGCTATTTTTTCGAGGGGCAATGCTCAAAATGTAGCCTTCCGAATTCTCTTCTGCAGAGAACTCCACCTGATCCCCCACATAAGGAGTCTGTCCTTTTTTTCTAAAATTTCCACGAGCCCGTGTCTGGTAAATGTGACCGTCTGACTCTACGTAGTAAAAGCCAGCCAATGCCTTGACGATTGTTCCTTGCAAATCGCACTCCTTTGAGATTAATACTCCTATTATACCAAAAAATGAGAAATAAGGCTGGATTGCTTGATAAGAAAAAACGAAAAGTGAACCTCTCCGGACGCTTTTAGAAACGAATAGGTTCGTTGTTTAAACGGATAGAAACAGAAGACGGAGTATCCGTTATGACTTGTCTTTTAGCAGAATTCGGGAAAGGGCACCTTCCTTTTTTTCCTTGGCATTTTTCCTAAAAAGTGTATAATAGAACTATGCGGAGGTGGTGGAACGGCAGACACGCATGCTTCAGGCGCATGTGCCCCTTCGGGCGTGAGGGTTCAAATCCCTTTCTCCGCATCTTGGAAAGGTGGCCCAGCTCGGTACGGCACCGGACTCGAAATCCGGCAAGTGGATTTTTATTCACGCGCGGGTTCAAATCCCGTCCTTTCCTTCTACAACAAACAAGACATGAGCTACGAAGCTCATGTCTTTTCTATTATTTTATTCCTGCTTCTAGAAGGCCATCTGCTAGGCGAGCGAAGTCTTCTAGGCTAAGAGCTTCTCCTCGTACAGAAGGTTGCAGGCCTGCAGCTTGGATTCCTGCTTCCAGTTTTGCTTTGATTTCTTCGGTCTTGCCAAAGCGACTGGTCAAGTTGTTCCAAAGTGTCTTCCGGCGGTGGACAAAGCTAGCCTTGCTGACAGAGAAGAAGAAATCTTCGTCCTTGACGGTTACTGCTGGTTCTGGGCGACGCACCATCTTGAGGATGGCAGAGTCGACGTTTGGTGCTGGCACAAAGACGGTGCGGGGCACGATAAAGGCTACCTTAGCAGTCATATAGTATTGGACTGCAATGGATAAAGAACCATAAGCCTTGGTGTTGGGCTCAGCCGAGATGCGGTCTGCCACCTCTTTTTGCATCATGACCACAAATTCTTGGAAAGGAATCTTGGATTCGATCAAGTGCATGAGGATGGGAGTTGTAATGTAATACGGAAGGTTAGCCACCACCTTGATCGGAAGGTCTGGATTTTTAAACTCTGCGATGTACTGGTTGAGGTCTACCTTGAGGATGTCTTGGTTGACAACCGTGACATTGTCAAAATCACGCAAGGTATCCGCCAAAATGGGAACCAAGCGGTCATCGATCTCAAAAGCCATGACTTCTGCCGCATTTTCCGCCAAGAACTCAGTGAGGGCTCCAATTCCAGGACCGATTTCGATGACATTGACCTGCTTATCAATCTCAGCCGTATCCACAATTTTTTGAAGGATGTTGGTATCGGTCAAGAAGTTCTGGCCGAAGGATTTTTTAAAGGTAAAACCGTGACGCTCCAGCACTGCCTTGGTCACGCTATAATCTGCAATTCTCATTTTTTCTCTTTTCTAATCAGTTTAGGGGTAAAGGATCCCCCTCTACTTCCGTCTTAATAACTGGCCATCGCCTCTTCGACTTGTGCTAAACAAATTCCAAACAATTCCAAGCGTTTGATCAATTGCTTGCCATTGCAGTAGCCGATGCGCAAGGCTTCGCCTAAATATTCCCGTCGTTTGCGACTTTCACTGCCCATCAGCAGGCCGAGTCGCATCAGATCTGACTTGGTAATATCAAAGAAATTTTCATCTTCATAGGAACCCACCAGCCCAGCTAGGGCTTTTTCTAAGTCTTCAAAACTGGCATGCTCCACTCCCAAGGAACGCCCCTTGGTCTTGGATTTGGGCACTGCTTCACCACGATTTAAAAAGGCATGTTTGGCCTGGGGCACCTCTTGCATAATGATCTTGCGAATTCGCTCACCATTATAGTCTGGATCGGTAAAGACAATGACCCCACGCAACTCTTGCAAGGTAGCAATTCGTTCCAAGTCATCCTGATCGATCGCAGAGCCTCGTGTTTCATAGGTATCCACCTCATAAAAACGACGGAGATTGGCTGTGTCGTCCTTGCCCTCCACGACAATCACTTCTGGTATTTTTCTTTTCTCAGTCAAGGCCAAATACCTTTCTTGCATTGTCATAGGTTGCCTGAGCCACTTCTTTTGTTGTTAAGCCACGTAGTTCTGCAATAAAATCTACCACATAACGAGTGTAGGCTGTTTTATTTTCCCGACCACGTTTGGGAACTGGTGCTAGATAAGGAGCATCTGTTTCAACCAAGATCTTGTCTAACGGAAGGCCAGCTGCCGCTTCTTGGACATCTGTGGCTTTCTTAAAGGTCACAACTCCAGAAAAGGAAATCATCATTCCCAAATCCATGAAGCGTTTCGCTTCTTCTAAACTTCCTGAGAAAGAATGCATGATCCCACCGCGAGGACCAACTCCTTCACTCTTGATGATGGCATAAGTATCTTCTAAAGCATCGCGTGTATGCACCACAAAGGGGAGGTCCAAGTCCTTAGACAATTGAATCTGACGACGAAAAACCTTTTCTTGAACATCTTTTGGCGCTGTCATCCAGTGGTAATCGAGACCGATTTCTCCGAGTGCGACGACTTTGGGATGTTTTAGCTGTTCAAGTAAATAGGCCTCCACTTCAGGAGTATAATCGCCTGCCTCAGTGGGGTGCCAACCAAGCGTGAGATAGAGTTCTGGATGCTGGTCTGCCAACTCCATGGCACGCTCAATCGTCGGTTTGTCAAAACCAACGATATTGTGGGCTACAACACCCATTTCCTTGGCCAAGTCGAGCTCTTCTTGTTCTTTTCCTGCGAATTCTTCCACATTGAGATGGGTGTGGGTATCAAAAATCTGCATGATCTTCCTTTTCTTCCGAGTTTTTCTTCTTTCTATTATAGCAGAAAGCGCCTCTAAATTCACTTTCGGACAAAACAAAAACCAGTAGTCTCGAGTTTCTACTGGTTTTTAGGTTTTTATCTGAATTACGCAGCCAAAACTTTGCGTCCTTTACGACGACGAGCTGCCAATACGCGACGACCATTTTTAGTTGCCATACGGTGACGGAAACCATGTTTGCGCGCACGACGAAGTTTACTTGGTTGATAAGTACGTTTCACGATGAATACCTCCTCATAGATTTTGTATTCGTTTAGCCGGCTAGTTGTGATCAGTTACTAAACATACTTTACTATTCTATCGGATTCGACTCTATTTGTCAATAGCTATGGCAAAATTGTTGCAAATACAGGTCGGAGAACACCTTTCTACACCTGACGGGTTGCCAAGTAATAGGGTTCCAGAGCCACCAGCGCCTCTTGCAACTGATCCAGGATATTCTCTAGGGACCTCTCCTCAACTAGAGAAACATCGTATTTGACGAGGACCTTACGAACCGCCCCTTCTGCTACTGCTTGTAACAGATCATGGCGATTCTTTTCTGTTCCTTCTACCCTTTGACTCTCTCCATTTTTCTGGGCGAAATAATAAACTGGCCGAGAGATAGGAAGGGTGAGTACCTTGTGTTGTTTTTGAAGGCTCTGCTCGTCTTTTTTTCGCTCGATAAAGCTCACCTCTAAGGAAACTCCAAAATCAGCTGCATCCCCATAAAGCCTCAAGGCAAACATGGGCTCTGCCATCGTCCCTTCTCCTTTTAGATAGACCCAAAAATGAGGCCGCAAGACCTGGGCCTGGTTCATCCACTGGCTGGTCCGATCCTGCTCCAAGTAAGGGTGACGCTTCTGAAAGGCTGAGACTAAATCGGTGAATTCCTTACGAGCCGCTTGAGCTAGGGCACGATACTGCTCCATCTCCGAGGCTAGCACGCCTGCTTTTGCTGGAGCCTGGTAGTGGATTCCTTGAAGCTTTAAAAACTCTCGAATCGCTGCAAATGCCATCTGCTTCCTTTCTAAACCTAAAAAAGGAGAGATCGGCTCAATCCCGTCTCTCCCTTATGGGAAATAATAGCTAGATTATCCTTCGATGTCTACCACTACGTAACGGTTTGGTTCTTCCCCTTCAGAGTAGCTAGTGACTCCTTCCATCTTAGAGACGATCCGGTGAATGATTTTGCGTTCACTGTTTGACATCGGATCTGTCTGTTGGGCTTGCCCATCTTCGAGGGCACGCGTTGCTAACTTCTGAGCATAGCTTTGAAGAACTTCTGCCCGGTGTTCTACATAGTCATTAACATTAATAGTAATGTAAAAATTCTTTGAGTAGCGGTTATAGAGGTAATTTTGCGCCAAAAGTTGAAGAGCCTTCAAGACTTTTCCGTGGTAACCAATCACGCGCCCAGGCTCATTGGTATCAATTTGCATATTGACCGTACGGCGGTTGTGACTGCTTGAGATGGTCGCATCCACATCCATTTCATCGACCACTGTTTGAACATAGGCTGTCACATCATCTACGACTTCTTCGATGTTGTAGTTTTCCTCTACCTCGATACCAAGGTTTGAGAAATCAGATTCGCTTGATTCTTTTGTCGCTGGTTCTTTGACTTTTTCAAGGATATGTTCATGCCCTTTTTCTTCAAGAACGGTATCTGCTTCTTTGTCATGTTTCAGGATTTCTGTCTTGATTTCTTCAGAGACAACTTCTCCTTCTTCTTCGACCTTTTTGATCGCTGCAACGACGCGTCCGAGATCGACCGTTGCTTCGCTCACCGTCTTAACCGGTTCGTTCTGCGCGTTAATTTCTTCTGGTACACCCTTTACAGCTTGTTGATTAGCTTTCACAACAGTTGTTTCTGCAATGGGCTCAATCTCTACTTGGGCTGGTTTTTTCCCAAACAAGCCAAGAAAACCTTTCTTTTCACGCGCTACAACCGTAATATGTGCCTTCATACGAGGAATATCTAAATCGTTCAGACCTTTTTGAATCGCTTCTTCAACAGTTGCTCCAGTATATAGGACCATATGTCCACCTCTTTCTTATTTTTTCTTTTTCTGTGCTTTGTTTAGGGCACGGCGTTTTTGTTTTTCCATGTCGCGTGAAGCTTGCTCTTTTGCTTCACGCTCTGCGATAATCTTGAAGGGGTTGTTCAAGAGATAGGTTTGCCCGACTTGATAAGCATTGGAAGTCACCCAGTATAGTGCGACCCCGCTGGCTGAGAACAAGGCAAAGAAGAAGATCATCACAGGCATCACATACATCATGGTTGTCGCACTCCCGTTACGCTCTGGCAGGGCTTTATTGGTCAACCAACTGCTGAAAAATGTGAAGAGGGCAGCAAGAACCGGCAAGATATAAGTCGGGTCGATCGCGCCAAGGTCCAACCAGAGGAAGTGACCGACTTTAAGGAATTCGACACGGCTCAGCGCTTGGAACAAGGCCATCAAAACCGGCATCTGAATCAAGAGAGGAAGAAAGGCTGAAGATGTTTTGACGCCTTTTTCCTTGTAAAGGGCCCGCATCTCTTCAGAAAGCTTGGTCCGACTATCTAGATCCTTTCCAGGATACTTGGCTTGCAATTCCTTGAGTAGGGGTTGAATTTCCTGCATCTTGCGGGTTGAATTCATTTGATATTGGAAAAGCGGCAAGAGGACCGTCCGGATCACAATGGTAAAGACGATAATCCCCACACCGATACTTCCGCCAAATGACAAGAAGCGAATGGCTTCGGCAAAGAAGTAGACGAAGCGTTCCCAACCACCTGTCGACTGAGCTGTCACTTGAGAGGTCCCACAAGCTGTCAAGACCAATAAGGCTGCTCCCAATAATCCAGTTAACTTCAGTTTCTTTTTCACATTATTCCCTTTCTTGGTAGACATGCGCTAATTTTAAGACATGTACAAGATTTTTCTCAACTTGATGGAAGTCGAGCTCCTCCACTCCTTTACGAGCAATGACAACAAAATCATCGGTCGTAAGGAAGGCTTGGTGTTTGATCAAAACATGGCGAATCAAACGTTTGATGCGATTTCTAGTCACAGCATTTCCCAGCTTCTTACTAACAGACAGGCCGACTCGAAAATGTGGTTGGTCTTTGCGCAAGCGGTAAACAACGAATTTCCGATTGGCAACATTTTGACCACTTTTAAAAATAGCATTAAAATCTTTGTCACGTTTGACGCGGTAGCTTTTTTTCAAACCTCAACTCCCTCTATTAAATTTATTCTATTATACCATATTTTCAAAAAAAACCAATCTCCCTCAGGAAATCGGTTGCTACTTGAATACAGATAAAAGCAAAGGCAAGGTGTAGTATAGATTGAGCAAGATATGAGCCAAAATAGGAGAAAGAAGTGTCTTACTCCGATAATACAGGATCCCAAAAATCACACTCGGCAGGAGATAGATGATAGAAGCTCCTAGCGAAAAGGGATTGTGGAGAAAATGTAGGCCACTGTAGATGAGGGCTGGAAGCCAAATCTCAGCATAGAGTTTCCAGCCTTTGAAGTAGGCATTCACCAAGGCTCCACGAAAGATCAGCTCTTCTGTCACCGGCCGGATAATAACCATTGCAATCACTAGGATAAGCACCCCTGTGGGGCTAATTTCCCGTGGAAACAGACTCAAAACGGCTGCCCGTCCTTGAACAAAACCACTGATGAAGTAGTCCAACCAGTAAACCAAACAGGCCGCAAAAACGGCTTCTATCAGAGCTTGAAGAGGGTTCTTCCCCAGCTTAAATTGCGCTTTTTTAGAAAAACGGTAGACCAAAAATCCTGTAAAGACTGCATAGAGGCCTTCTAGGCCAAATAAGGTCCAATAATAGCTATTGGCGCTTGCTACACTATTGGAGACATACTGGCCCAAAGGGCGAAATTGGGGCCGAACATAAAAATAAAACAAGAGCAGAAAAAGGGGATAAAGCAGCGAGATCTTTCCTTTAATGAATTTCATAGATACCTTTCCTATAGAGTATGACAAATCGTATAGTGCATCTTACCATAATCGTGACAAGGTTTCAATGAAAAAGGATGACTTCCTACTCCCTGAGATAGACCACATAACCTCCTAAAACAGCGACTAAAATCAAGAGACAAAGAAGAGTTTCCATCCATACGAGAGCTGTCAAGAAAGGCCACTGCAACAAGCCTTGGGCCATTTTCAAAGAGGTCGCTGTGATGACCGTTGGAAAGGTCAGGGCTGAAAAAGCAGGTTGAAAACCTTCTTTGATCATTCTCGGTAGGCGCGTCAAAACAAAGAAATAAAAACCTTGTGAGGCAACTACCATGATCAGTAAGAACCAGACAGGAAGGCTTGCTCCACCCACACGAACCAGAGCTGCTAAAAGAAGGGAAAATGGAGCGCAATAGATGCCTTCTTGCCCCAACAGATGACTGGGCAAGGGGGACTGCTTCAAATCATGATAGATAAGGGGATAAAGAAGAAAGGTCAAACCAAAACCAATCACTAAAGCGAGATAAGCAATCTCTCTGATTCCTACAACTGGATAAGTCAAGGCTGCTACTGCAATGCCCACATAGAGAACGGTCCAACTGGGAGTGGCATTGGCTCTTGGTCGCGCTAGGACATGGGTCTTGGTAAAATAGAGAATTAAGCCCAGATCCAAGAGAAAGGCAGACCACCAGACCAACTGTGATAGACCTCCAAAGGCGGGAAAGAGGCGCAAAAGATAGGTGGATAGAATCATCCCTGCCATGGGAAAAGTCGCCATCCCAGATAAAAGGGCTGGTTGTTGGAGTTCTATCTTGGTTTCTTGCCAGCGAATCGCATGATAAACGACAAAGAAAAACCAGAAGAACAAACCTGTCAGACTAAAGGCGTGGGCAAGGAAGGGTAGCGAGTCTGCAAGAAGGTTGCCAGCGCCAACCAGTCCTAACAGACAGCCTGAAAATACTAAGGGGATCTTTTTCATCGGGAGCTCCAATCATGTTGTCGCTTTCAGTATACCATAAAAGAGAAGGAAGCAGGATAAAAAAGAGAGTGGGACAGAAATCGGTAATACGTTAGAATTCGATTTCGTCGTCCCACCTCCGCACAGTTGAGTAGGGGTGTAAAAGCTGATGAAATCAGCGTAGTAGAGCCCACTCAACCACTGCGTCTTGATCGACAATCCAAAAATAATTGAGAGGCTAGGACTTTTGTCCTAGCCTCTTCAAATTGTAGATATCTCTTTAATTTTTTAAGTATCATTTAGGTTGCATTATGTAAGAAACAGATGGATTACATTCTAAAAGAAGTTGGAGAATACCAACTACTTTTTTTATCCATTCTATTAAAGACTAGGCCTGTACGACCATCATATAAAGAAATAAGGATAGGAGAAAGACGATACTAACAACGAGGGTCGCTAGCTTGAGTCCACGGTGAGACCGCCAGTAACTTGGTTTTCCTAGGTTACTGGTCGCATCTGTTGAAAGCGATTGTTGTTGGCGAGGCTGCAGGGTAATCAGAACCACAAGAGCGAGGGATAAGATCGAGATCCCGATTGCAAATACCATTTCCATCTTAGGATCCTCCTAACACTCTGAAGAGGGTAAAAATAACTCCCAGCAGAATCACCAAACCAATGATCACATTAAAAGTGACATTGATCTTTTCAGAACGTGTCGTCTTTTCTTTTTCGGCAGGACGGCGTTTGAGAGACTCCATCCGTCCTTCTACTTCTTTATAAAATAAATCTTTCTTACGATCACTCACTGTGTCCACCTATCCCTTCTTGCAAGCGAGCTTTGAAAACAGCTGGCTCAACGCTACTTGATTGGGCAATTTGTTGCGCAACGGCTTCTCTGTAGTTATCCACAGATTGGTAGATTTCCTGGATACGGGACACCATATCTGCTTCTTTTCCTTGATCAAAGATATTGGCTTGTGCGAGGAAGTGGCGGTCATGCAGGGTATGGCTAAAGGCAAGGATAACTTGCTGGTGTTCGAAGGCCTTGCGAACAATGCCTTGCACCTCTGCATAGTGGTTGATATCCAGATAAATACTAGAGACCTTAAGCAACTCTTTGATCCGCTCTTGACTGATATTTTGATACAAGACCACATTTGGATAGCGAACCATAGATAGAAGACTAGCAGACATCTCTGTCAAAGCCGCTACACGGAAGGTCACATTTGGCAAGTTCTCTACTAGGTAGGTCAAGGCTTCGATCTGATCCGAATTGGTCAAGACAAAGGCGTCTTTACGGATATCATCTTTCACCTTGAAATCATACAGGTAGCCAAGGGGACCGAAATAGCTATGCTGATCTTGCGAGGTCAACTGGAGAGCACGATGATAGGTCGCGTTTTGCGGAATCAAGATCTTCTTGGTCCGGATTTCTGGGCTCTTTAGAATCAACTGCATATTGCCTGGAAGGCTGTCGTGAAGAGGCTCTTGCCACACCAAGACGTCGCTCCCTTTGATGCCTTTATTTCCAAGCTGAAGACTAATGCTAAAGGAGGTAGCAAGGGTATTGTAGACCAAACCATCTAAATCAAAGCCACGATACTCTAGATAAAAGACGAAGTAATCTAAGCGATTCTTGAAAATCCGCATGGGTTGATGATCCAAGGTCAAGATCAAATCCCCTGTTTGGTGATTCTCTGTCAAGCGCTCGGTATCCCCTTCAAAATAAGTAGTCACCAAATACTGTCCCTGATCACCACAAGTCGTTACAGCAATCTTACGACCGTATTGGTCATAGTGCTCAACCATGACCACTTGCCCTTTGTCATCTAACCACTCTAAGCGCTCAACGATGCGTTTATAGGAAGCAGCATGGTACACAATTCGAGCTTTTTCCTGACCATAGTAGGTCACTTTTCCCGAACTGTTATCCCCAGAAACTTCCCAGAAATCAGGCACTGGAACTTCATTAAAGTAGCGTCCGCGCTTCTCTCCTTTTGCTTGTCCTAAGAAATAGATAAATGGAGACTCGACACCGTCTGGTAAGAAACCATTTGGCTCCAAAACAACGGTCGGGTGGTCAAAGCCAGACTCTTTCATAGAGTGGAGCAAGTCTTGGCTTTCACGAGAATAACTATCAAATACGTTCAGCATGTGTCACCTCTTCTATCAATTGTGCCCAAGCTTCTTCTACTCGGCTGGTCAAAAAGTCTTCTGCACGCGCATAAGATGCTTGACGCATGCTGGCTAGATCATCCTTTTTGTATAGCTGGATGATTTTCTCCGCAAAGGCAGAAGCAATCTGGTCGACCACTTGATCTGCTGAAGGCGGAATGAGATAGCCATTTTTACCTTCTGTGACAAAGGTCTGGTTGCCATAAGGAACGTCAAAACCGATAATTGGAAGTCCAGAACCAATCGCTTCCATCAAGGTCAATCCAAAGCCTTCACTGGTCGACGCTGACAGGTAAACCTCATAATTCTTATAAATTTCCTCTAGATTGGCATGCCCTTTGAGATGGATATAGTCTGCCGCCCCCAATTCATCAATCAGAGAACGTAGCTTGCCTTCTTCTCCACCTTTTCCATAGATGTCAAAAGATAGTTCTGGCAATTCTTTTTTGGCGCGAACCACTGCTCGCACCAACCAGTCAATATGCTTTTCTGTCGCCAAACGAGAGGCAGTAATCATAGAAAATGGGGTGCGATTTTCGTTTTGTGGCAAGCTTGCAAGGCTTCCAACTGGAATGGTATAGATAGCCGGCTGATGGTTGGTGTATTTGGCAAACTGCTCGGCCAAGATTTCTTTTTGGCGGTCAGTCGCGACAATAAAGAAGTCTACCTTGTCTGCATTGGTAAATTGGTACTCGTAGTAGTTATTCCACAGGATATACTGATCATCGACATTATTGGCGCTGAAGTGCTCGGCATGGACGACTACACCTAGACGGGCTTTTTGCGCTTCTTCAAAGATAGGCTGACCGATATTGGTTTCCCGATCCAAAATCACCAGATCTTGTTTGGTCAATTGAAGGGTTTGCATAAAGTAGCGGATCAATTCTTGGCGACCAACCAGGTAGCGATCTGGAAAACGATAGATTTCGCGGCCATCCGCCATCTGCATGCTGTAGGCAACCGTCCCGTCTTCATTGTAAAAGCGGCGCTCAATCAAGTTGGCTTGGTTGTTCTTAGGAATAAAGTACTCGGTACAATAGCGGGTATAGGAGAAATAATCCTTTCTCACCAAAATCCCTCTAGACACGTACTCACAGCGTTCGACATAGGGACTGTTTTCTTCGCGCAGGTAGCAGGTCAAAAAGTTGTCCTGGTCCTCATAAAAGAAGCGCTTGATCTTACCATCGACTTCTTCACGAGTCGGTTTTCCGGCAAATCCTGCTAAGACCTGATCAATGGTATAGGTCGTTGGCGCAATTTTTATATCTGTAAAATAGCTATAGAGCCAGATGATTTCATCATTTTTAAAACCGATATTTTCTGTTAAATGCTGGATATTATCGGCTAGAATCATATCCATAAAGACAAACTTGGCTGGTTGATGGATATTGCGTAACAACTGGGCACGGTAGACCTGGGCATACTCAACACCACTGCTGGCCCAACCGATTCCAAGGTTGATATTGTATACTGTCATAATGTCCTCTTTTATGGGAAATGCAAGACAATTTCCCCTTTTTTATTGATTTCTACTCGACTCAGTAAAAGATTGCGGACCATTTGTTCTTTGGCCGCCTCTTTCATTCGTTCAAAGGATTGGTAGGCTTCTTGGAAAAATTCTACCAAAGGGTTTTTCTGACTGGTGTACTGACCAGAGAGCGCCATGCGCAATTGTTGCAGATAGTCTACCTGCTCGACCCAGTTTTCATCGATAGCTTTTAGGATGGCCATGCGCTGGAATTGGGCGATCACCTCATCGGTGCCTAAGATCTCATACTTAGCTTCCAACTCGCTTTTAGCAATCTCCCATAAGAAATTCTCTTTGGTTTTCTTGCTACGGAAGGTTTGGTGGGCCTTTTCCGGATCTACTTGGTAGCTCACATTGTCTAACATATAGCGATAAAAAGCTACCGGTTCCTTGTATTCTTTTTTATGGGCTACGCTTGAAAAGACGGAACGAAGAACTTTTTCAACGATGTCGTCCAAGCGTCCTTCTTGTTTAATCAAGCGGTCGCGCTCTTCGTAGACGATGGCACGCTGAATGTTCATGCTTTCCGCAAATTCTAGCGTCATCCGACGACTGGCCTGACCAGAACTTTCACTAGCATTTTGAGCCCGTTCCACCAAGTTTCTATACTTGCGCTTGGTCAGAGCTTTAGCTGAACCAATCCGCTCATCCACATCATAGTCTTGATAGGTATCCTGGATCCAGTCTGGCCCCCAGTTTTTCATCAAATCGTCTTCCAATGAGACGAAGAACTTGGTCAAACCGGGATCTCCTTGGCGACCTGAACGTCCCCGAATTTGAAGGTCAATCCGCTGGTTCATCATCCGCTCAGTTCCGACAACCACCAAGCCACCTAACTCAGCGACTCCTGGTCCCAACTTGATATCGGTTCCCCGACCGGCCATTGAGGTCGCAACCGTCACAGCACCTTTTCGACCAGACTCCTTAATGATCTGGGCCTCTCGAGGAGCATTGTTAGCATTGAGAAGATTGTGAGGAATCCCTTCCCGCAAAAGAAGATTCGAATAAAGAATCGACATCTCAACGGATCCGGCAAAGACCAGGATCGGATTGCCCTTTTCGTGGACCTTCTTCACATAATCCAGGGAAGCCACGATTTTTTCCGGCAAGGTCTGATAGATTTCATCCGGTAAATCCTTGCGGATCTTCTTACGATTGGTTGGGATCTTGATCACTGACATGGCATAGGTATCAAGAAACTCTGCCTCAGCGACCTTCCCAGTCCCGGTCATGCCACCCAACTTCCGAAACATCTTAAAGAGGTTTTGGTAAGTAATAGAAGCCATGGCCCGTGTTTCTTGGGTCAGCTTGAGACCCTCTTTAGCTTCAATCGCCTGGTGGAGTCCTCCTTGCAAGCGCGTCATTTCCATCAAGCGACCCGTCGCCTGGTCTAGTAAGACAATCTCCGGTTGCCCTTCGACATTGGGATGGATGACATAGTCCTTATCCTTAATAAAGTTTTTATTGGCCTGCAGGGCTAAGCTGATATGGCGAACCAAATCACGGTATTGGGGATCATAGAGGTTGGGAATAGCAAGAAAAGCTTCTGCTGCATGAGCTCCTTTTCGAGTCAACCAAACTCGTTTCTTTTCTTCATCAAACTTGAAGTCTTCCCCTTCTTTGAAGGTTTGGATCAGGGTATCAATAATCCCATAAAGGTTGGACTGAACCCGAGGAGAACCAGAAATAATCAAGGGAGTCTGAGCACTATCTAGAAGCACCGAATCAATCTCATCGACAATGGCGTAATTGAAGTCTGCCAAAAACTGGCCATCTGCCGAAGCCGTCAAGTTCTCTGTGAGATAGTCAAAGCCTAGACTGGTATTGGTCGTATAAATGACATCTGACCGGTAAATCTCCCGTTTGACTTCTGGATCTAATTCTTCGTCTTCTGATTGTTTCAAGGGAACTCCAACAGTCAAGCCCAAAAAGCGGTAGACCTGTCCCATCTCTTCTGCATCCCGAGTTGCCAGATAGGTATTGGTCGTAATAACCATGACCCCTTTGCCCTCTAAGGCATTGAGATAAACCGGCATAGTTGCCGTCAAGGTCTTCCCTTCACCAGTATTCATTTCAGCGACATTGCCTTGGTGGAGGACAATACCTCCCATGACTTGCACGTCATAAGGAAACATGCCCAAGACCCGTTTATCAGCTTCACGCGCAACCGCAAATGCTTCCGGCAAGAGATCATCCAAGGTCTCACCCTTAGCTAGACGTTCCCGAAATTCCACAGTTTTCTCCTGTAGTTGTCGATCCGTCAAGCGGGCCATGTCATCCTTCCAGCTATTGACTTCTTTTAAGATTTTTTTGATGTTTCTTAATTTAACGTAATCCAATGTAATCCTCTTTTTTTGCAGTGATGTTCGTCTATTCGAGAACTTCTGCTCCCTCAGACGATATTGGTTGAATCGTGAAATAGTGGAAGGTAAACTCTTGCAAACCTGCACTGAGCAAGCGTACTTCATAGGCGTAAGCTTGATCTGGATAGGTAAACAGCAAGCGACCTTCTGCGGTTACTCGACGGGCAACGACCTCTCCAAAGCGATCTTTGAAGACGATTTCTACCATAACGGTATGAGCCGGAGTCGCTTCCATCGTGATAACCAATTCATAATCTTGCTCTCTTTTGAGCAGGGGCAGACTAGGAATTTGACGAGTTGCGCCAAAATTTGTCTGCGAATGCCAAGTTTTCAGTACTTGACCAGATGGCATGAGGGGGTTCTGAAACTGAACGCTTCCTTGGTCAGTCGCTTGAATGGTCGACCCCCAAAGATAATCTGCCAGAACGGTATCGCCCCAGTAGATTCGTCTGCTTTCATTTTCTTTTATTTTTATCATTGGTTTCTTCCAAAGTCTCTTTCCATGATTTCTTTGTACTGGGTCACAAACCACTCAATGATCGGACCACTCGCATCATTGTGTCGACCGGCGCGGCTAGTACTGATAATACGAACCGGCAATTCATACAAGGCCTCTAAAATATCTGGATAAGCCTGCTGGTCATAGTCATCATCCCTCATATAGGCAAGGGCTAAAATCGTATCCTTGAAATCTGCCTGGTCAAACCGGTCCCAGAAGCGTTGATTGAGCTGACCGATCCCTTCTTGCGACACTTGACCAATGATCAACTGCATCATGTCTAGGGATGTTCCAAACTCATCTGGACGTTTAAATTTCAGGTTGGCAGCGACATCCCCCAGGTTGACAATGGGTTTTCCGACCAAGATCGCATGAGGAGAATAAAGAGCACCATAGTAAAGGGCACCAAAGGTCCCCATGGACAAGCCTGAGAAATTCATATCTTTTGGCTCAAAGCCGAGCAAGTCCAAGTGCTGATCAATAAAGGCAGTGATTTGACTTTCCAATTCTTCTGAGCCCATATAGAAGGATCCACCTTCCAGTCTTGGGTCAGAAAAGAGAATAAAGGGACTCCCCATCGCACGCATCATCCCAAACCCTTCAAATCCTTCGGCCGGACGATACCCAGAAAAGTAAATGTTTAAAGGTGGCTTCAGATCGCCAGGATGGAAATAAGCAAAAATTTCTTGGCGTTTGTGGTCCCGTAGCGTCTTAGCTCCTACTGTCATCTCTCCTAAAGGACCATGTGACAAGCGCTTATGTAGGGCTCCGATCGTAAGCGTCCCTTCTCCTTTTGCTTCCAGCGAAAAGGCTAGGTAATAAGGTTCTGCTCCATCCAATTCTAGTGGTTGCTCCATCTCTTCTTCTGAAAAGACTGCATCTTTGACCCACTCTCCCAGAGCACCAAAGCGGTAAAATTGGATCCGCAATTGCAGCTGACAGCTTGGATCTTTTTCATATTCCAACCAAAAATTGATAGGACGGCTAGCATCATACACGTAGTTGTAGACCCACTGAGCAATCGGTGTAAACTCTTCACCGTATGATCCATCTAGCTGAAGAAAATGTTGCCCCAGCACCGTTTGCCGGCCAGCAAAATCAGGTCTCACTCGCAGGTCACGAACCGTAAAGGCATCTCCATATTGATTGTCGTATAAAAAGCGCTCTAAGACATAGAGAAATTGATGCTTGTTTGAGAAATCCCAGGGTCTTGCTTGCTTGAGTCTTAAGAGGTGGGCCAATTCGTCAGAAGGCGCCTCTAGTTCATGGCTTTGATCATAAAAAACAGTATACGGCTGGAAATAAGCCAGGTCTTCTCCTAAAGCTAATAAATCTTCTGGCTTTTCCAGAATCAGGGCTTTGAATTTGGAGATTTCCTCTTCTTCCATATACTCTTTGAGCGATGGAAGAGTGGTAGCTTGAAAAAAGTGCCAGCCTAGTCCAGCAGGAAGCTCCACTTGATCCTGCCAACTGCTTGAGCCGATTTGGAGAATATGGGGTATTTGTAATTTTTTATCCATGACGTTCTTTCATCCATCCTTCCCATTTCTCGATCAAGCGTTGACCGGTGTATTCTTGAATTTTTTCGATCGAGTAGACCAAGGCTTCGTTCCAAGGCTTCAATTCCAATAAAAAGTGAGTAATCGCCTTCTCTAATTCCTTGTCTCCCTTTGATAAGACATAGCCGTTTTTCAAATGATCGACATATTCTGTCTGGACGCGGTTGACCTGAGGAATCCCAGCAGAGATCCCTGCAATCTGCGTGTAGAGGTTGGGTTCCTCGCTTAAATCTACGATCAAGCGTGTTTTCTCCAACTCTTGAATAATGTCATTTTCATTTGAAAAATTCTTTACTACAAAGCGGTAGTCCGGTGCGTCTTGTACAGACTCTTCATCAATAATCTGGTTTTCCCCAAGCCCTTCCATTTGGGCTGGTGATTGAACCAGATGCAAGTCCTGCTCGCTAGCGATCAATTCCTCGAGTTGCCCTTCTAATTCCTTAACACGCTCCGGTGATCCATTGTAAAATGCAAAAACAACCTCAAATAAAGGATGTTGCGCCAAGACCTCCAGAACCTTTTTGAGCTGGCTCTTACTTGGAAGCTCAGCTTCATTGACATAAAAGTAAATCTTTGATTCCTTGCGTTCCTGACTAGATCCCAAACGAAGGCGGGAGTCAAAAGAGGTAATCCGGTGTGTCTTCTGAGCCAAGCTAGGAGAAAAGACCCCAATCGCTTCTTTGGTTTTTTCACTATCTGTAATCAAGAGTTGGGCATCAATCATATCAAAATAGAGGGCAAAGTTTTCGGCAGACAAGGGCTGGCGATCCCCGTAGAAAGACAAGACTTTCTTGACACTACTTGCTGTATCTTGTAAAAAAGCCAAATTTGCTGGATGAGCTGCCAAAACCAACTGATCTCGTCCTGGAACCAAGGTTGCTAGCTGCTCCTTCATTTTTTCAGCGACAACGTCTCCCATATTGGCATAGCTTTCTTTTTTGAAGGCAGGAAAGAAAGCTTCATTAACCATGACGGAGTGGTTCTCTTCGATCAACATCTCTCTCAAAACCCATTGCCCATCAAAACTCAGATACTCTTGGAAATAAGGTTTCCCCTCATTGTAGTAGATTCTACTAGAAATAAAGCCACGATCATCTAAGTACTCGATGTAGCTGATCTCGTCATTCTTATAACGGGTCAAAGAGAGAAGGTTTCCATCCACTCCCATATCAATTTTCGCTAGGTGGTGGCCCTTTCGAAATGCCATCACCAAAAAGGGAGTATAGGAAAAAGTGGTCTCACTCGGCCATTCGATGTCCTGAAGTTGAACTGGGCGCATAGCTAAATCAGACGGAACCTGTTGGATCTTATCAAAAATCGAAAGGACATCTGTCTCTAACAAATCTTGGCGGTGTAAAAAATAGCGCAGTTGTGGACTATATTGAGGCAACAATAAGATCCGATCCATTTCTGCTTCTTGAAAAATACGAACTTGATTAATGGTATCGTCAAATTCAATGGACTCTCGCATCCAGTACCAAGGGGTAGCTGTTTGCTGCCAGATGCGGTCCGTTCCATACCAGGCTGGTACAAAATAATACATGGTTACTCCTAGAATATTCTTGTATAACGTTGATTCACACGAAGGGCACGAATTTCTTCTCGGATATTGTAAATCATCCCGACAAACATGAGGAAGGTTCCTGGAATCATGGTCAAGCGCAAGAGATCTTTATCCCATAACAAGAGAGAAAAAGGAAGCGCCGTGAAGAGGATCAGATACAAGGTCCCAAAAACCGTCAAGCGTAGCACAATTTTATTGATATAGCGACGTGTATCTGCTCCAGGATAGACATGATCGATATACTCGGAAGCCTTCATCATCTTATCTGCAATTTCTTCTCCGTTCACATTGACAAAGGCAAAAGCAAAAGAGAGAAGGGCGATCATCAGAATGTAAAGAAGGATCCAAATCGGATCTCCCATCACCAAGTGTTTGGCTAAACGAGCAGCCCACTTGGCATTGGAATCCATTGACAAGATCAAGAGCATAGCATACTGAGGAATGGACACCAAGGTCATGGCGTACATGAAGGGCATCCCTCCTGCCGGGTTGAGCTTGATATCCAAAAAAGTATAACTTTTCAAGTTGTTGTGGATCCCTAATTTATTGACAGGAATCTGGTACTTGGAATATTCCACCAAGACTGCCACATAGACAAAAATCAAGATGAAAATCACGCCCAGAACATAAGCGATTTCTGGAATATTATTGACATTTGAAAGGGTCTGCATCACGTCTTCTGGCAGGTACATAACCATCCCAGCCATCATGATCACAACAGAACTTCCAAGCCCCAAAGCGGCATTTAGATCGGAGAGCCAAACTAAAAAGAAGGCTCCAGCCACCATAATCATGGTATTGACCGCAATGACAAGTCCGGGGTTCAACCCTGTCTTCAAGGGGAGATACATGGCCACTGCCAAAGACTGGACGATGGCGAGCGCCAAGGTCACGTACATCTTTCGCCGCTCCACAATCTCCGTGCTGGTTTTTTCGAGGTTAAAGCGTTTTGAAACGGTAAACATCCGCCACAAAATCATGGAAGACATCCATGGGGATAGACCGATCGAAAAGATCGACATCCCACGGAGGTTTCCCCCCATCACAGCGCTTGAGAGCTGCAAGCCCGTTGTCGTTCCCTCATTGAGTCTCAAGGCCTTTGATAAGTCAACAAAAGGCAGGGAAATTTTACTTCCCAAAACATAAATAAAGACGAAAAATATCGTCCAACAAAATCTCTTTCCTACTTCAGATCGTTTTAACATTTCTTTTAAACTTTCTCTTACTCATTTTGACTCTTCCACCAGGGAAACAGCCTTTAAATATGTGCCTTTAGAGCATTTTATCTCAACTTATTTTACCATAATTTGCGACTTTTCCAAACTCATTTGTCACTAATATTTGATAATATTTCAAATTCCCCATTTGGTACCGTATTCAACAAAAAATCCTTCAGATGTTTATCTGAAGAATCTTGTTTACTTGGATATTATTCTTCTAAAGCCATGATGGTATCGACAAATAATTTCTTTGTAAAATAGCCATTGCGGATCAAATAAGAAGTATATTGAGCCTTTCGGACCATTTGAGCATACTCTTCTTCTGTACAGTCTTGGACCAAACGATTGGCTTCTTTAAGACTGGAAGCTACAAAGCCCAGCCCTTTTTCTCGAATATAGTCTGCATTTGACAAATAGTCTGGCACTACTACTGGAAGACCAGCAGATAGATAGGTCGATAGTTTGTAGGAAATATTTTCTTTGTAGTAATCCCGCTCATCCTCAGGATTCTCAGAATTTCCCCAGACAAGCCCAAAACCACCCTTGGAAAGTTCGAGAAGCAACTCTTGCTTGGTCCGCCAGCCTTCCATATGGATCTTAGAATAATCGACTCCTTCAACTGGCTCGGTATAGACATGAAGGGGTGTCTCATATTTCCAATCGATGATATGTGGGAAACGCGACGGATTTCCTGAGAAGATCAGTTTTTTCTCAAATTGCGGAGTATAGAGATCCAAACTGTGGGTCAAATCCCACAACTTTTGGACCACATATTTTTTCACTGTGAGCCCTTCTGATACTAGACGATTGTACATTTGCTCTGACGGAACAACGACCAGATCACTCTGATTGTACATGTCGATATAGTTAGGCATTAGGTAATAATTGCTCTCAAACATGAGTGGTGGAACATCATGGATAAACATGACCAGCTTGGTTTGAAGGAGTTTTAACTTATCAACCAAACGGCGGTCCCACTCAATTCCATTCCAAGAAGGAGATTGAACGAAGACAATATCCCCAAAAGCAACGCCTGCTAAAATCCCATCCATTCGCGAGTTCAATTCGCTAGCTGGTTCATTGCTATGATCATAAAAGTAGATCCCTAATTCATTAACCCCAAGTTCACGAACGACATTCATAATATCGTTTTGTGCCATCAGAGCAACACTTTTTGAAGATTGCCCAAATAAATTTGTAAAATGGATTTTCATCTCTTTCCTCTGACTCTTCTTTTTTAATCCCATATTTTCTGAAGATATGAAGGCAAACAGAGCTTTTCACAAAGTAACCTTTTTCATATCCCTCAACGAAAACTTCCTCATTCATTATAACATATTTCCCAACTTCTTAGACATTCTAGATCAATAAAAGACCGGTTCATTCCGGTCTTTTAAGGTTTTATTTGCCATCTTTTTTTCGAATTCCTAAAAGGGCTAATCCAGACAGAAGAATGGAAGCTCCTGTAGCAAGAATATTAGATGAAGGATGGGCACCTGTCTCTGGAAGAGCAGGTCCGGAAGAGTGCGTCGCAGTTAGTGAGCTTGCATCTGATGGAGATTCTGAGTAAGAGGTGCCAAACGAAGACACGACAGACTTCGAAGAACTTGTCACAGCAGAGAAACTTGACGCATAAGACACACTGATCCATTCAGAAATTTCCTGCGATAAGGATTGACTCTCTGTCGATGATGCGCTTATAGAATCTGAAACACTCGTCAAAGGAAATTCAGATACTGGCATGGACGTTGAAGCCGATTCGCTTGAAGAAAGGAGTGAAGCTGATTGGCTATAGGAGTCAGATTTTGAAACAGATGTTGACGCTAGAGATTCTGAATAGGATGTCCATTGTGAAGCAGATAGACTCTCAGAAACGGATCGAGAGAACGATCCAGACTCTGAAACCTGCGATGCAGCTACGACATGAGAAGTTGAAGCTGATTCGCTTGTCGAAGCAGAAGCTTGAACTAATGAATCTAATTGACTTGCTGAGACTGATTCTTGTACCAGCGAGTCTGATTGGCTAGCTGAAACCGACGCTTGTACTAAGGAGTCGGATTGACTGGCCGAAACGGATGCTTGGGCCAACGAATTTGATTCACTTGCCGAAACGGATGCTTGGGCCAAGGAGTCAGATTGACTTGAAGAAACTGATTCTTGAACCAAGGATTCAGATTGACTTGCTGAAACGGATGCTTGAATCAGCGAGTCTGACTGACTGGCAGATACAGACTCCTGAACCAGGGAATCGGATTGACTGGCCGATACAGATGCTTGAGCCAACGAGTCTGATTGGCTGGCAGAAACTGATTCTTGTACCAGCGACTCTGATTGACTGGCTGAAATCGACCCTTGAACTAGCGAATCGGATTGACTCGCTGAAACGGAGTCCTGAATCAACGATTCGGACTGACTAGTAGAAACGGATGCTTGGGCCAAGGAGTCGGATTGAATTGTCGAAACGGATTCTTGTACTAACGAGTCTGATTGACTAGCTGAAATCGACTCTTGAACTAGTGATTCTGATTGGCTGGTCAATACAGATGCTTGAACCAACGAATCTGATTGGCTAGCAGATACTGAGACTTGAACCTGCGACTCTGATTGACTGGCCGATACAGACTCCCGAACCAATGATTCCGATTCACTCGCAGAAACTGACTCTCGCACCAACGATTCTGATTGACTCAATGATGTTGATTGCAAATCAGTCGATACTTGCGATTCCGACTGACTCATTGAATCAGAACGAGAAAAGGACATAGATTCTGTAATTTGAGACTTAGATTCGATATCAGAAGTAGATTGCGATTGACTTTCGGAAACTGATGCTTGAATCAAGGACTCAGATTGACTAGCTGAAATCGACTCTTGAACTAGCGAATCGGATTGACTCGCGGAAACTGATTCTTGAATCAGCGAGTCTGACTGACTGACAGATACTGATTCCTGAACCAATGACTCGGACTGACTTGCGGAAACGGATGCTTGAACTAACGAATCTGATTGGCTGGCAGATACTGATTCCTGAAGCAAAGAATCGGACTGACTTGCGGAAACCGACGCTTGAACCAAGGAATCAGATTGACTAGCTGATACGGATTCTTTGAGCAACGAATCGGATTGGCTAGACGATACAGATGCCTGAACCAGCGAGTCTGATTGACTAGCAGAAACTGAGGCCTGTACCTGTGAATCCGATTGACTTGCAGAACCTGATTCTTTAACTAGTGACTCTGACTGACTAGCAGAAACTGATTCTTTAACAAGCGAATCTGATTGACTTGCCGATACAGATTCTTGAACCAAGGAGTCTGACTGACTGGCGGATACAGATTCTTTAACAAGCGAATCGGACTGACTGGCAGAAACGGACGCTTGTACCAAGGAGTCTGACTGACTGGCGGATACAGATTCTTTAACAAGCGAATCGGACTGACTGGCAGAAACTGATGCTTGAATCAACGACTCAGACTGACTGGCTGAAACGGAGGCTTGTACCAACGAATCGGACTGACTCGCTGAAATGGAGGCTTGTACTAACGAATCGGACTGGCTAGCAGAGACCGAGGCTTGAACCAAGGATTCCGACTGACTTGCTGAAATCGATTCTTGGATCAACGAGTTGGATTCACTTGTCGAGACAGATTGTGACAAGGAAATCGAGGTTGAAACCTGTGAGTCTGATTGAGTGACTGAGCTAGATGCTTGTGACAAGGAAACGGACTCACTGACCGAAACAGATTGAGAAGATGAAATGGATTCTGAAACTAGTGACTCTGAAGTTGAAATCGAGAAGTTTTGAGATTGTGAAGCAGATTCTGACGGTGTCATCTTCCGATAGTAATAATTCACACTCGTTAAGGGGTATGAATCTACTATTTTTTTGATCGTTTGTTTGAAGTTGGAAAAACCATCTGCTCCTTGAGGTGTTGCATCTTCTCCAACGACCATGGTCGTATTTTTATCGAGGTAGGCTGATTTTGGAAGTTCCGTGAATGGTTTTGGAACAGTATATTCTATTCCTGTTTTCTCATCAGTGTATGTAACTGTCTCCTTACTAGAGAACCAACCTGTAATATCCAACTCAAAATGTTGGTAATCTATTCGTTTTGGTGTAACATTCAGGAAATAATCCTTGTTTTTACTTTCAACTTTACGAGTTCCACCTAAATCTGAAAGGTTATCCGTACTATCTTGTTTAAATTCTTTTTCATAAACAAGTGTATATACATCGGTTACCTTAGCGTTTCCTACATCACCACTACTAACATCATGGATTTTAGAAGGATCTAAAACATAGTAGCGAAGAGAATAATCACCATTTTGATTAAGGGTGACAACTTCACTTTTAATGAAATGCTCACGCGCATCCCCTAATAGTTCAATTCTTGATTTCCCATTCTTACTATTATCGAACACCCCACTTTTACGATTCGGGAACACGGTATGCGCTGGGACCTGTACATAACCAGGAAATTCGCGTGGATTGGAAGCTGTATAATGCTGGCCTTCCAATCCGTAGATTCTATACTCTAGTAAGGATCTTTCTTTCCCCGTTGGTTCATATTGCCCATTAAACCATCTACCATTCGGGTCCACTTCTCTATAGAAGGTCGATTGTTGTCCCATCATAGATGGAATTTTGATACTAGGATACGTCCTAATCAATTGCCCCTGATTCTCAGGCGTCATGACATCATAAATACTCCGGAATAAGAAAGCCTGTTCCGGAATAAAATTCGTTAGCATTCCAAAGGTCCCATTACCTGTAGAAGGTTCCGAATTAAAAACCTTGTTCCCAAGGGGAGCCTGACCAATTAGTACTTCTTTTGGTAATTGAATATCTTGGCCATATCCTTCTGGAGATACAGTTTGTGAAAAAATTTCAGCCCCATCTGATTTTCGGACAATGCGGAAATAAACATCCATTGCCTTATGCTTTTCCGGATCTATCTCACTGATATCAATCGACATGGTCGCATAGTAACCAAGTGACTCTCCTTGTTTATTCACAAAGTCCCAAATACCAAATGTATAACGATTGGTGTAGGGTTCACCTAAAAAATTTTTCAACTCTTCAGGCGAAAATCTTAAGAGATCTTTATCTAGATGAGGATCCTTAGCATATCCTGGTGTGTCAAGTGTAGGATCTTCTACACTCGCACCATTGGGATCTTCTGGGTTCGGGCTCATATCCAATACATCATCAGCCAAGTATGTTTCCTCAGCTAGAGGAGCCAACTGAGCAGAGATCGCAGGTTTCCCATCTACATTTGTATTTCCCACAAAACCTGCAGCTGTCAAGGTCGTCATCATCTCATCGACAGCTTTCTCCAAACGATCGCGCTGGTCAGCATAAGCTTGCGCACTGGCATTGGTGTGGATCAAGTTATTGCTTGCAGTCACTTCAGCCTGCACTTTGTTAATGACCGCTTCGACCACTGCTCGGCGATCGGTGTCCGTCATTTTAGATGCGTAATTCCCTGCAATTTCTTGAAGCAATTCAGCTTCAGAGGTATTTTGTTCTAAAACAGTAGCTTCTTCTAAACTAGTCGGCTCTTCAATACCTGCTTCTGACTCTAGAGCTTGAGCAGACTCGCTAATTGCCGTTGATAATGCAGTTGATCCAACTTCGCTCAAGGACAAAGAGGTGGATTCACTGATCGAAGCAGACGCACTCACAGATGTAGAAAGGCTGGTTGATCCTGAAACAGAGCTGGATTCTGAAGACTGGGTAGAGGTATTTCCTAAGACCACACTATCCACTTCTGCCAAGGTTTCCTCTTTTGTCTCAGAAACCATTGGTGCAAGTGATGTTGCATCCTCCGCCTTAGCAGTCGTAGCAAGCACAGCACCACCAAAAACAGTCCCTACCGTAATCAAACCTTTTAAGAAGGCTTGGTTATGCTTTTGACTTTCTATTTGATCTTGCTGTACGTTGGCAATGATGGTCTCCTCCACTTGCCCACGTACCACGCGAAAGAGGCCTAGAGCAGCCGTTGATGCCCGAAGCCAATTTTTTCCTGATTTAATTAATTTGAAGCGTACGACACGATCTGTTTCACGAAAGTTTCCTTTTGAACGCTTAAATTGCATGATATTCCCCTTACATTGTAGTCATTATTAATTATACAGGAATACTACGTAGATTCAAGTAATTTGCTACAAAAAACTTCTATATTATTGTTTAATTTTCAAATTTTTTTGTAACACATTAAAAACACCTCATTCTACTAGAAAAAAAGTGAATCTCCTATGAGATTCACTCGAAAAAAATGATATTTCCTACTAGATCAGTTCCCCTTCTTTTTACGTCGGGTAAGTCCAGCAATTCCAGCTAACCCTGTAACTACTCCGAGAAGAGCTGATGTTACAGATCCTGTTTCGCCAGTATTTGGAAGCACCACAGACTGGCTGTGTTTTTGTGATCCACTTGCTGATTCTGATGCAGACAATGACTCTGAATGAGAAATTGATTGGCTCATTGAATTAGAGTATGAACCGCTACCAGATGTCGATCCTGATTGTGATTGACTCACTGAAACTGAAGTAATTACTGATGTTGAAGTTGATTCAGGTGCAGAGGTACTCAATGATGCTGACAATGATTCGGAGGTCGAGATTGATTCAGACGTTGATACTAATTCCGATGTTGAAACTGATTCAGACGTAGACACTGATTCGGATGTTGATACTGATTCGGATGCAGAAACTGATTCGGATGTTGACACCGATTCAGACGTAGACACTGATTCAGATGTAGATGCCGACTCGGACGCAGAGGCTGATGCTGAGACTGATTCAGATACAGAAACCGATTCGGACGTTGAAACTGACTCAGACGCTGACTCGGATGTTGACACTGATTCAGAAGCAGACGCTGACTCGGATGTTGATGCCGATTCAGAGGTTGAGACTGATTCTGATGTAGAGGCCGACTCAGAGGCTGATGCTGACTCAGATACAGAAACTGATTCAGACGTTGAGACAGACTCGGATGTCGATACCGACTCAGACGTTGATGCTGACTCAGACGCTGACTCGGATGTTGACACTGATTCAGAAGCAGAGGCTGATTCGGACGTAGACACTGACTCGGATGTCGAAACTGACTCTGAAGTAGAGACTGACTGACTTTCTGAGACTGAGCTACTCAACGATGCTGACAATGACTCAGAGGCTGATGCTGACTTAGAGGTTGAGACCGATTCAGAAGTTGACGCTGACTCAGACGTTGAAACTGATTCCGATGTAGACGCAGATTCGGACGTTGAAACTGAATCAGACGTTGATACAGATTCTGAGGTAGATGCTGACTCGGATGTCGATGCCGATTCAGAAATAGACACTGATTCAGATACAGAAACCGATTCGAACGTTGAAACCGATTCGGACGTTGAAACCGACTCAGACGTTGATACTGATTCGGATGCAGATGCCGACTCGGACGTAGACACTGATTCAGATGTTGATACTGACTTAGACGTTGATGCTGATTCAGAAATAGACACCGATTCAGATACAGAAACCGATTCGGACGTTGAAACTGATTCAGATGTAGATACTGATTCAGACGTTGATACAGACTCAGACGCCGAGACTGATTCAGATGTTGAAACTGACTCAGACGCCGATACCGATTCAGAGGTTGAGACTGATTCAGAAGCAGATGCTGATTCGGACGTTGACACTGATTCAGAGATTGAGACTGATTCCGACACTGAGACTGACTCAGACGTCGAGACTGATTCGGAGGTCGAAACTGACTCAGAAACAGAAACTGATTCAGAGGTTGATGCTGACTCGGATGTTGACACTGATTCAGATACAGAAACCGATTCGAACGCAGATACTGATTCAGAGGTTGAAACCGATTCAGAAGTTGAAACTGACTCAGACACAGAAGCTGATTCAGAAATTGACGCTGACTCTGATGTAGATGCCGACTCGGAGGCTAAGACTGATTCTGATGTCGATACCGACTCAGACATTGAAAATGATTCGGATGCTGATACTGATTCCGATGTTGACGCAGATTCCGACGTTGAAACTGATTCTGATGTCGATACAGATTCAGAGGTTGATACAGATTCTGATGTAGATGCTGACTCAGACGTAGATACCGACTCAGAGGCTGAAACTGACTCTGATGTCGAGATTGATTCGGACGTCGAAACGGATTCAGATGTTGATGCCGATTCTGATGTCGATGCCGATTCAAAGGTTGAGACTGATTCTGACGTAGATACTGACTCAGACGCCGATACTGATTCTGACGTTGAAACCGACTCAGATGTTGATGCTGATTCAGAAGTAGACACTGATTCAGATACAGAAACCGATTCGGATGTAGACACTGATTCTGAGGTTGACGCTGACTCAGACGCGGACAATGACTCGGATGTCGATGCTGATTCAGAAGTAGATACTGATTCAGATACAGAAAACGATTCGGACGTTGACACTGATTCAGAAGCAGAGACTGATTCAGAGGCTGAGACTGACTCGGATACCGATTCGGATGTTGACACTGACCCAGACGTTGAGACCGACTCAGACGTCGAGACCGATTCGGATGCAGACACTGATTCAGATGTAGAAACCGACTCAGACGTCGATACCGATTCAGAGACTGAAACTGACTCTGATGTCGAAACTGATTCGGACATTGACACTGATTCCGACTCTGAAACTGACTCAGAGGTTGACAATGATTCAGACGTCGATGCTGATTCAGAAATGAATACCGATTCTGACACTCGTTCACTCTCCGAAACTGAGGTGGAGACTGTTACGGACTCACTAGTGCTGGCTGATACCGAAGCTGATACAAGAGCATTCTTTGAAGCAAGCTCTGATGCACGAACAGATTCGAATCGACTTGTCGAAATAGACTCTGAATTCGATACAGATTGACTATATTCTGTTGAGTCCATCGTTACCGCAACCAAATTACTTGCATCCGAATAAACCGGATGATCACCGTAGAAGATGAGAGCTTTTGCATTCACTCCACCTGACTGCAAGGGCACTGTAGGCACTACTATCACCTGACCAGAAGCATCGGCTACTGCTCTTCCAACTTCTTCGTCATTGTTATACAAAACGACTGTCGACCCAGGATTGGCACCTGTCACTGTTACAGGTGTCTGGGTATTCGCTTTCTCCAATAGTCGCGTCGTAACTGTAGGTACTGGAAGGTGCTTGACAGGGACAGTCACATCATTTGAAGTGTTATCTTTATAAGTAATAGTCACTACACCTGACGCTGAGACAGAATACTCCTTGAAGTCCTTTGAGCTCACAATTTGGGGATTAGATGCCTTGAACGCTTCCCAGATCCTATCTTTCTCAACCTCTGCTAGATTGCTAGTATCGTTGACATAGAGCTCGGTCGCTACATCTCTAATCGGGTTACGAATGCCGTCATTTTGAGGTAAAACTTTAATTCGGAAAGAGCGATCAATAAACTGATTGTTCGAATTGGTAAAACGAACTGTAATCGTATAAGTCTTTCCGGGTTCTACGACCTCATTTCCTCCAATTTTCCCTTCGATCAACATAGGTGCGAACGGAGATTTCAGAGTCGCATTGGGAACTAAAACGCCTTCAATGCGCTCACTGTTTGGAGCATATCCCATATAGGTCAAGATGACCCCACCACTTCGCTCTCTTACAATGTACTGTAGCTTAACAGGGTCTGAATTGTAAGCTGTAATCAAATAATTATTTGCAGGTCCACTCATGAAAAACGGCGCACGAAAACGATTCTCTGCATCTAACGAACCGCCTGTGCGCGGATCTCGTTGGCCTGATGTCGCACGAAGCACCGCATTGGCTAAGCGATTCCGAGCACTCTTTGCTTGGCTTTCAACAGCTTCAATTTGGATCGCTGGATTGGACAAACCGCTTCGAATCGCTTCTAAAGCCAGATCTCCACTTTCAATAGCAGATTCTGTCCCAGGGATCTCCAAAGCCTGAGCACGATAGGCGTATAAATCCAAAGCCAAGGCTTGTAGACGTTTTACGTCTTCCTCTGAGCGAGTGGTTTGATTCTCGTTTACTTTCTCACTGATTTCAGGATCCTGTTCAGAAGCTAACGGACTGTCTACATGACTAGCTGAATTACTTGCAACATAGGATTCGCTCAAAGAAACCGACTGTGATAAAGAACTACTTTTTGAAATAGACTGACTACCTGACTCCGTATGTGATAGGGATTCACTGACAGACCGGTTCATTGATCCAGAATCTGTAGCAGATGTCGTCCCCAAAACAAAACTGTCCTGACCAACCACACCTGTTGTTGGAATGATTTCAGATTCAAGAAACGAACTCACCTCATTTTCCTCTGCCAACACAGGTGTAGCAATTGTAGTTGCTCCAGCAAGAGCCCCCAACACAAGGATCCCTTTAGAAATCGGAGCAGGAACTGGATAAGCAGAAGTTTCGAAAGGTCCCACGATTTTATCAGTCGCATCACCACGAGAGATACGAAAAAACCCTAGTTGCGAGATAGATGCCCGCACCCAAGTTTTTCCTGATTTGATTAATTTATAACGTGTGATTCGCTCCGTTTCACGAAACTCACCCTTCGAACGCTTAAAAAACATTTCCTCTCCTCAAAAATAAGATATCGAGTTATTATACACTAATTTTCCTCTTAAAGTAACTAAAATGAGCCCTTTTTATACTATTTTATCTCACTTATACAGAAGAAAACACAAAAGAGAACCCGAAAGTTCTCTTTTTAAATTTTTTCTTATTACCTATCAACGAGAAAGGATTGATTCAAATGAGTCTGGAAGATTATTCTTCATCTTCTCTTTTACGACGACCAAGTACTGATGCTCCAGCAAGTCCTAAAACTGTTCCAAGAAGAGCAGTTGTTACAGATGCTGTTTGCCCCGTATTCGGTAGTGTTTCAGATTGACTTTGTTTTTGTGAACCACTTGTTGATGCTGAGACTGAGATTGAGATTGCACTTAAACCAGATGTTGATTGACTCAGCGATGCCGATTGCGAACTATTATCTGATGTTGATTGACTTGCTGATGTCGAAGCCGATTCTGATGCAGACACTGACTCAGATGTTGACGTAGATGCGGATTCGGACGTAGAGACTGATTCAGACGTTGAGACTGAGACTGATTCTGATGTTGAAACTGACTCTGAGGCTGATACTGATTCAGACGCTGAGACTGATTCGGATGTTGAGACTGATTCTGAAGCAGATGCTGAGACCGACTCGGATGTCGACACAGATTCAGATACAGAAACCGATTCGGACGTTGACAATGATTCAGATGTTGATGCTGACTCAGATGTCGAGACTGATTCGGACACTGAGCCTGATTCAGAAACAGATGTTGATTCAGATGTAGACACTGACTCTGATACCGAGACTGATTCGGACGTTGAAACCGACTCAGACGCAGATTCTGATTCAGACGTTGACACTGATTCGGATGCTGAGATCGATTCTGATGTAGACACTGATTCTGATGCTGAAACTGATTCGGACGCAGAGGCTGACTCAGATGTCGAAACTGATTCGGACGCAGAGGCTGACTCAGATGTCGAAACTGATTCGGACGTTGACAATGATTCAGATGTCGAAACTGATTCAGAAGTAGACACTGACTCGGACGTTGACACTGATTCAGATACAGAAACCGATTCAGACGTTGATACTGACTCTGATGTCGAAACCGATTCGGACGTAGACACTGACTCTGATGTCGAAACCGATTCGGACGTAGACACTGACTCTGATGATGATACTGATTCAGATACAGAAACCGATTCGGACGTTGAAACCGACTCAGATGTAGATACTGACTCGGATGTTGAAACCGACTCTGATGCAGACACTGATTCAGAGGTTGAGACTGACTCAGATGATGATACTGATTCGGATGTCGACGCTGACTCAGACGTAGATACTAACTCGGATGTTGATGCCGATTCAGATGATGATACTGATTCGGATGTCGATGCTGATTCAGATGCAGACACTGATTCAGATGTAGATACAGATTCTGAGGCTGATACTGATTCAGACGTTGATACTGATTCAGATACAGAAGCCGACTCGGATGTCGACACTGATTCAGACGTTGATACTGACTCTGACGCGGACAATGACTCGAATGTCGATACTGATTCAGAGGTTGATGCTGATTCTGAAGTAGACACTGATTCAGATACAGAAACCGACTCGGATGTCGATACTGATTCGGATGTCGACGCTGACTCTGATTCTGAGGTCGACGCTGACTCTGAGGTTGAAACTGACTCTGAAGCCGATACTGATTCAGACGTTGATACTGATTCTGAAGTAGATACTGATTCTGAGGCTGAAACTGACTCAGAGGTAGAAACTGATTCTGATGTCGAAACTGATTCTGATGTTGATTCAGATTCTGATGTCGAAACTGATTCAGATGTTGACAATGATTCGGAAGTCGAAACTGATTCAGAAGTAGAAACTGATTCTGATACAGAAACCGATTCAGACGTTGATACTGATTCTGAAGTAGATACTGATTCTGAGGCTGAAACCGATTCGGATGTTGACACCGATTCAGACGTTGATACTGATTCTGAAGTAGAGACTGATTCTGAGGCTGAAACCGATTCGGATGTTGACACCGACTCAGACTCTGAAACTGACTCAGACTCTGAAACTGATTCTGAAGTAGAGACTGATTCTGAGGCTGACAATGACTCGAACGCTGATACTGACTCAGAAGTTGAGACTGACTCGGATGTTGATGCCGATTCTGATGTTGATACTGACTCGGATGTCGACACTGATTCAGACGTTGAAACTGATTCAGATACAGAAACCGACTCGGATGTCGACACTGATTCAGAAGTTGAGACTGACTCTGACGCGGACAATGACTCGGATGTCGATACTGATTCGGACGTTGACACTGATTCGGACGTTGACGCTGACTCAGATGCAGATTCTGACTCAGACGCTGACGATGATTCAGACGCTGACAATGACTCAGATGTCGATACTGACTCGGATGTTGAGACTGATTCAGAGGTTGAAACTGACTCAGACGTCGAGACGGATTCTGAGGTTGAGACTGACTCAGATGTTGATGCCGATTCTGATGTTGATGCCGATTCTGAGGTTGAGACTGATTCAGAAGTTGACGCTGACTTGGACGTTGACACTGATTCAGATACAGAAACCGATTCGGACGTTGATACCGACTCAGACGTAGATACCGATTCAGACGCTGACAATGACTCGGACGTCAATACCGATTCAGACGTCGATACCGATTCAGACGCTGAAACTGACTCAGACGCTGAAACTGATTCGGACGCTGACACTGATTCAGACGCTGAAACTGACTCAGACGCTGACACTGATTCGGACGCTGACACTGATTCAGACGCTGACACTGATTCGGACGCTGACACTGATTCGGACGCTGACGCCGACTCTGACGTTGATACTGATACAGATTCTGAGGTTGAGACTGATTCAGAGGCTGAAACTGACTCAGAGGTAGATGCCGACTCTGAGGTTGAAATTGACTCAGACGTAGATACCGATTCAGAGACTGAAACTGACTCAGAGGTCGAGACTGATTCGGATGTTGACACTGATTCAGAAGCAGATACTGACTCGGACGATGAGACTAATTCTGACGTTGAAACCGACTCTGAGGTTGAGATTGATTCTGATGTAGAAACCGATTCAGACGATGAGACTGACTCAGACGTAGATACAGATTCAGAGGTTGAGACTGATTCGGATGTTGACGCTGACTCAGAGGCTGAAACTGATTCTGATGTAGATACAGATTCGGATGTTGATACAGATTCCGACACTGAAACTGATTCTGATGTCGACACTGATTCAGACACAGATGCTGACTCAGACGTTGAGACTGATTCAGACATAGATGCTGACTCAGACGTTGACACTGATTCAGACATAGATGCTGACTCAGACGTTGAGACTGATTCTGAAGTTGACGTTGACGCTGAAACTGACTCAGATGCTGAGACTGATTCAGACGTTGAGACTGACTCAGACGTTGACACTGATTCAGACGCTGACAATGATTCAGATGTCGAGATTGATTCAGACGTAGAGACTGATTCGGATACTGATTCAGACGTTGATACAGATTCCGACGCTGAAACTGACTCTGATGCAGAGGCTGATTCAGAAGTAGACACTGATTCAGATACAGAAACCGATTCTGATGTCGACACTGATTCTGACGTTGAAACTGACTCTGACGCCGATACTGATTCTGACGTTGAAACCGACTCTGATGTCGATACCGACTCAGATGTTGATTCAGACTCTGAAGTCGATACTGATTCTGAGGTTGAAACTGACTCAGAGGTTGAAACCGATTCTGATGTAGATACTGATTCTGACGCTGATACTGACTCGGACGCTGACACTGATTCAGACGCTGATACCGACTCAGACGCTGAAACTGACTCGGATGTTGAAACCGACTCAGAGGCTGACACTGACTCAGACGTTGATACAGATTCTGAAGTAGATGCCGACTCAGACGTTGAGACTGACTCAGAGGTCGATGCTGATTCAGAGGTTGAGACTGACTCAGACGTTGAGACTGACTCAGACGCTGACGCTGATTCAGAGGTTGAGACTGATTCAGAAGTAGACACTGATTCAGAAGTAGACACTGATTCTGATGTTGAAACTGACTCGGACGTTGACACTGATTCAGACGCTGATACCGACTCAGACGCTGACACTGATTCGGACGTTGATACTGATTCAGACGTTGACACTGATTCAGACGTTGACACTGATTCTGAAGTAGAAACTGATTCTGAGGTAGATGCCGACTCAGATGTTGACGCTGACTCAGATGCAGATACTGATTCGGAAGTCGACACCGATTCAGACGTTGAAACCGACACCGAAGTAGAGGCTGATTGACTCTCTAATACGGAAGTGCTCAACGATGCTGATTTTCTAGCGGACTCACTCAAAGATACTGATGCTGACTCAGATTGCGATTGGCTTACGGATTTTGAAGCCGACTCGCGAATAGATTGACTTAGTGACTCTGATACCGACTGTGAAAGCGATGCTGATGCTGACTGACTCACTGAAACAGAGGCGCTCGTTAAAGCGGATGTCGAACTTGAGACAGACTGGCTAACCACTTTGGATACACTTGCTGATACCGAAGCAGATAGCAAGGCACTGACACTTGCAGAAGCTGACTCCGAAACCTTCACAGATTCAGATTTTTTTACCGACGCTGATTGGCTTAGTGAAGCTGACAAACTTTGTGAGCGAACCGAGCTCAGTGACTGGCTCAATGAAATGCTCTGCTGAGCCGATACGCTCTGCGATTGCTTCGCACTTAAAGACTGACTGATCGATTGCGAAGTCTTCGTAGACGCACTCTGACTAGTTGAAACCGACTGACTGTGATCACTATCTGACAGTTTCACCGCTACGACATTGGTCGTACTATCTTTATAAGTAATGGTGACTGTACCATCACTATTAACCGTATAGGACTTAATCCGGTTAGCTACCTCTGGGTTGACTGCCGATACAGCAGCAATCACCTTGCTCTTATCTGTATCTGTCAATGCAGTTAGACTCGTCACCTGAATAGTGCTTGTCGGCGCCACACCTGGCGTACGATCAGCGAGACGCCCCTGAGTAATTCGAATTTCACCCAAACCATTTGGACGGTTCATATTGGACGCATTGTCAATAGCCGCGACGTTGCGTTGCCATGTATTCCGGGAGGTATGGTAAAGGTCATCCTTCAGATGAATGGTCGTTGTGATGGTTGCAGGGTTCGCACTGGTAGCCGTAATATCTCCCGTGATAGGAGCAATATCACCTGTTCCATACTGGCTGCCACCAAAGAAATTCCCGTTCAAAGCATTGTCGTTCAGATCCGCTCGTGCAACGACTTTCATTTCTTTCAACTTGCCACTGTCATCAGTAGCTGTAAAGGTCACAACCGCATCATCACCAGCGTAAATAGTATAATTCTTCCCACCACCTTCAAGAGGGGTTGATTTCGGTTCCACACCATCGACAGTCAACTTGGCCGTCACTTCAGGACGCGTTCCGTCAGTTACAGCCACGGAATTACTGGCATCTGAATACACCGCATAATCACCATACATGATGCGAGCTTTGGCTGTTACACCACCCGTTTGTAACTTAACAGTCGGCGTCACAATCGCTTGACCCGAAGCATCTGCCACAGCTGTTCCCACTTCGTCGTCATTATTGTATAGAACGACTGTAGAACCTGGCTCAGCTCCCGTCACCGTTACAGGCGTCTGTGTGTAAGCCTTATCCAATAATCTCGTTTCAACAGTTGGTGCTGCAAGTCGCTTCACTGGAGCCGTCACATCATTTGTAGTGTTATCTTTATAGGTAATGGTCACCACACCAGATGATGAAACGGAATAAGATTTAAAGTCCTTTGAAGTGGCAATATTGGGGTTAGCAGTCTTAAACGCTTCCCAAATCTTCTCTTTTTCAGCCTGGGCCAAGTTAGTAGTATCATTGACAAAAGTCGCTGTCGTCACAGCCGTAATCGGATTACGAATGCCATCATTTTGTGGCAAAACCTGAATACGAAGCGTACGTGTCACTGACTGCTTAGCCGTATTCGTCACTACAAAAGAAACATTATAAATTTTTCCAGGTGTTACGACCTCTGTCTGCCCAACAGTCCCCACGATATTAAAGACAGCTGCACTATTTTTCAAGGCCGATGTTTGCGGAACATAAATGCCATTCACACGATCGCTACCAGAAGCGTAGCCAATGCTCTTAATATTATTTCGTGTAGGATTGGTTTCAACAACCTTATAAACCTGATTGATGTAATCAGAGTTATACACAGAAATCAAGGCATTGTTGGCAGGACCTAAACTATATTGAGGTGCACGGAGACTATTATCAGTATCTATACGATTCCCGTTACGCGGATCCCGTTGGCCAGATGTCGCACGAAGCACAGCATTGACCAAGCGATTGCGAGCACTCTTAGCTTGGCTTTCCACTGCATCAATTTGGATTGCCGGATTGGACAAGCCAGTACGAATAGCTTCTAAAGCCAGATCTCCACTTTCAATAGCAGATTCTGTCCCAGGAATTTCCAGAGCCTGTGCCCGATAGGTGTATAAATCCAAGGCCAAGACCTGCAGACGCTTCACATGGTCTTCCGAGCGAGTGGTCTGAGCCGCTGCTTCTTTCTCACTCGTTTCAGGAGTAGCCCTGTGAATTGAATCGTCCTCAGAGGCACTGCTACTAGCAATTTCTGAAGTGGACGGACTCGTTGAACCACTAACAACATGTGATTCGCTCAAAGAAACCGACTGAGACAAAGAAAGGCTGTCACTAGCCGACTCTGAAAATGAGACAGATTCACTTATAGATTGACTGGCTGACACAGAGTCTGTGGTAGACGTCGTTTCCAAGACAAAGCTATCTTGTCCAACCACACCGGTCGATGGGCTGATTTCAGACCCAACAGTCGCATTCATTTCATTTTCCTCGGCAAATACTGGATTGGCAACCGTTGTCGCCCCAGCCAGAGCCCCTAGCACAACCATCCCTTTGACCAGATCCGCAGGCATAGAGTGTGATGATGCTTCGTATTGAACCACGATGTTTTCATCCACACCACCTCGCATGATACGAAATAAGCCTAACCGAGAAACAGATGTCCGTACCCAGTTCTTTCCTGATTTGATTAATTTATAACGCGTGATTCGCTCCGTTTCGCGAAAATCACCCTTCGAACGTTTAAAAAACATGTTCGCTCCTTAAATTTTAGATATCGAGTTATTATACACTAATTTTCCCCAAAAGTAACTAATTAAGACTAGTTTTTAACACAAATAACAGCATACAAAAAGAGAACCTGGAGGTTCTCTTTTTGGATCCTTTTTCATTTCCCACATACCTGAAATGACCGAATCAAATTAGGATAGAAGATTATTTTTCATCTTCCTTTTTGCGACGTCCAAGTGCTGCAACCCCTGCAACCCCTGCAACTGCTCCAAGAAGAGCTGAAGCTACAGATCCTGTTTCACCAGTATTTGGAAGTTGTTCAAGAGCTGGAGCTGGTTGAGCTGGTTGCTCAGAAACTGGGTTCACTGGTGTATTAGGTGTTGGATCTACCGGTGTGTTTGGTGTTGGATCCATTGGTTTATTAGGTGTTGGATCTACCGGTGTATTTGGTGTTGGAGTTGGTGGCACTGGAGTGTTTGGTGTTGGAGTTGGTGGCACTGGAGTGTTTGGTGTTGGAACGTTTGGAGTCTTCACAAGTTTGTAAACATAAGTAACGTTCTTATCACCTTCGATGACTTTACCAGTTGTTGGGTCAGTTGTTGTCAAGTGACCTTCACCGTCAACTTTACCTACTGGGTAGTTACCTTGTGGTACCAATTCATAGACTTTACCATCTGCAGTTGTGATTGTCTTAGGACGGTTATCCACAACTGTATCGTAGTCTTTACCTACTGGTTGGTCTTTTTCATCCACTACTGAAGTCTTGATAGTGTTACCATTTTCATCTACATAGTGAACGTATACATTACCCTTAGGTTGTACAGGTTCTTCGACAAGTTTGTAGATGTAAGTAACGTCTTTACGTCCTTCAACCACTTTACCAGTTGTTGAGTCTGTTGATTCAAGGTGACCTTGAGTATCTACTTTACCAACTGTGTAGTTTCCGACTGGTACGATTTCGTAAGTTTTACCTTCGAATTTAATGTACTGTGGACGGTTATCTTCAACAGTGTTGTAGTCTTTACCTACTGGTTGGTCTAACTCATCTGTTACTGATTGTTTAATAGTGTTACCTTCAGTATCTTTGTAGTGTACGTATACGCTACCCTTAGGTTGAGTTGGTTCTTCCTTCACTTCTTTGTAAACGTAAGTGATGATTGAACGTGGTTTATCAACTTTACCTTTAATTGGATCAGATGATTCCAAGTGTCCATCGCCATCAACTTTACCTACTGGGTAGTCACCTTTCGGTACGATCTTGTATGTCTTACCGTCTGGAGTCTTGATAGTATTAGGTTTTTCACCTTCCTCAGTTGTGTTATATGGTGTGTCATATGGTGAGTTTGGTGTGTCTTGACGAGGTTTTTGAATTTCTTTACCATTTTCGTCTACGTAAGTGATGATTACGTCACCTTCTTTAGGTTTCGTTGGATCTTCCTTAAGTTTGTAAACGTAAGTGACATTCTTATCACCTTCGATCACTTTACCAGTTGTAGCATCATCACCTGTCCAGTGACCTTGTTCGTCGACTTGACCTACTGGGTAGTTACCAGCTGGTACCAATTCGTATGTCTTACCTTGGAATTCGATTTCTTTTGGACGGTTGTCTACTACTGTATCGTAGTCTTTATCAACTGGTTGATCTTTTTCGTCAGTGACATCGTCTTTAATCTTGTTACCATTAACGTCAACATAGTGTACGTAAACATTACCCTTAGGTTGTTTCAATTGGTAGACATATGTTACGTTCTTATCTTTTTCAGCAACTTTACCAGTTGTAGCATCATCACCTGTCCAGTGACCTTGTTCGTCGACTTGACCTACTGGGTAGTTACCGGCTGGTACTAATTCGTATGTCTTACCTTGGAACTCGATTGTTTGTGGACGGTTGTCCACTACTGTATCGTAGTCTTTACCAATTGGTTGTTCTTTTTCGTCAGTGACAGATGCCTTGATCGTGTTACCTTCAGTATCTACATAGTGAACGTATACGTTACTTACTTCTTGGTAAACATACGTAATGGTTGACTTAGGTTTATCAACTTTACCTTTAATTGGATCAGATGATTCTAAGTGTCCATCTTCGTCAACTTTACCTACTGGGTAGTCACCTTTCGGTACGATCTTATAAGTCTTACCGTCTGGAGTCTTGATAGTATTAGGTTTTTCACCTTCCTCAGTTGTGTTATATGGTGTGTCATATGGTGAGTTTGGTGTATCTTGACGAGGATCTTTAATCACTTTACCTTTTGTATCTACATAAGTGATGATTACTTCACCTTGTTTAGGTGTTTCACTTTCAGAATTTGATGAAGAGTTAGATGCTGATTGTGATACAGATGTAGAAAGTGATGTTGAAGCCGATGTGCTCAATGATGCTGATTGGCTTGCTGATACTGATGCTGACTCAGACGCTGATGTGCTCAATGATGCTGATACTGATTCAGATGCAGATGCTGATTCAGATGCTGATACTGAAGCCGATGTGCTCAATGACGCTGATTGGCTCGCAGATACTGATGCTGATTCAGACGCTGATGTGCTCAATGACGCTGATTGGCTCGCTGAAGTTGATGCTGATGCTGAAGCCGATGTGCTCAATGACGCTGATTGGCTTGCTGATACGCTTGCTGATTCAGACGCTGATGTGCTCAATGATGCTGATTGGCTTGCTGATACACTTGCTGATTCAGACGCTGATGTGCTCAATGACGCTGATTGGCTTGCTGATACGCTTGCTGACTCAGATGCTGATGCGCTCAATGATGCTGACGCTGACTCAGATGCTGAAACAGATTCAGACGTTGATGTTGAAGCTGATTCTGATGCTGACTCAGACGCTGATGTTGATTCAGAAACTGATTGGCTTGTTGAAGCTGATTGTGATTCTGAAATAGATTGCGATGCAGATTCAGATGCAGAAGCTGATTCGCTCAATGATGCTGATTGGCTCGCAGATACTGATGCTGATTCAGACGCCGATGTGCTCAATGATGCTGATTGGCTCGCAGATACTGATGCTGACTCAGATGCCGATGCGCTCAATGACGCTGATTGGCTTGCTGAGGTAGATGCTGATGCTGAAGCCGATGTGCTCAATGATGCTGATTGGCTCGCAGATACTGATGCTGACTCAGATGCCGATGTGCTCAATGATGCTGATTGGCTTGCTGAGGTAGATGCTGATGCTGAAGCCGATGTGCTCAATGATGCTGATTGACTTGCTGATACGCTTGCTGATGCTGAAGCCGATGCGCTCAATGATGCTGATTGACTTGCTGATACGCTTGCTGATGCTGAAGCCGATGTGCTCAATGACGCTGATTGACTAGCTGATACAGAAGCTGATTCTTGCGCTGACGTACTCAATGACGATGATTGACTCGCAGACACACTTGCTGATTCAACAGCTGATTGGCTCAATGATGTAGAAGCTGATTCAGACAATGATGTAGAAGCTTGTTCTGATACAGACCGTGAGTTAGATACAACTTCTGATTCTGATTGTGAAGCTGATGTTGTATCAGATGCTGAATTTGAACCTGAATCTGATTGTGATTCCACTTTCAACTTATAGATATAAGTAACATTCTTCTCACCTGAAGCCACTTTACCAGTCGTATCATCATCACCTGTCCAGTGACCTTGGCTGTCAACTTGACCTACTGGGTAATTACCAGCTTCTACAAGTTCGTAAGTTTTACCTTCAAATTTAATTTCTTTAGGACGATTATCTACTACAGTATCATAATCCTTCTCAAGTGGTTGATCTTGTTCATCGATAACAGATCCCATGATCGTATTACCATTAACATCTTTATAATGAACAAAGACACTTCCAACTTCTTCATAAACGTAAGTAATGGTTGATTTTGGTTTGTCAACTTTACCAGTAATAGGATCTGAAGATTTCAAATGACCATTTTCATCAACATCTCCTACTGGGTAATCACCTTTAGGAACAATTTTATATGTCTTACCATCAGTTGTCTTGATGATATTTGGTTTTTCACCTTTTTCAGTTGTATCATATGGTGTGTCATATGGTGATTTAGGTGTATCTTGACGAGATTTTTGGATTTCGTTACCTTTCGTATCTACATAAGTGATAACAACTTCACCTTCTTTTGGTGTTTCTTTCACTTTATAGATATAGGTAACATTTTTATCTTCTTTAGCTACTGTTCCAATAACATCATCTGTACCTTTAACTGTAGAAAGATCAGATTTAACTAGATTACTTTCATCACCAACCTTACCAACAGTATAATCTCCTGCTTGAACACGTTCATAGGTCTTACCATTGTACTCAATTGTGTCTGGGCGATTATCTACTACTGTGTCATATGCTTTGTTGATAGGTTGTTTATCTTCATCTGTTACTGAAGGTTTGATTTCGTTACCTTCAGTATCTCTATAGTGAACGTAAACACTTCCTTTTTCGTCTGACTTAACAAAGTAATAGTTCACATCAGTTGAAGGTTTAACTGCAGATGGGACCGAGTAGTTATTTGAGAATGAAGTGAAACCTTTCAATTCTTTGTAAGAAACTTTACCTGTGGAATCTGTTACTTTGTCCTTCGCAACAATATCAGCATTCCGTCCAGCAATCAAGTTCCATTTATTATTTCCTTTACCAGCTGGTGTTAATGATACATCTGGTGCACCAGTAAACGGTTTATCAAATCCTTCAGTAACCTTAGTTTCATCGTGTGTGAGGTAAACTTTTTCTGTAGTAGACTGCCAACCAGTAATTACTAGGGAGTTGCTACCTGCAGTTTCGACAACATCAATATAATAGTCACCATTTTTGCTGTTTACACGAGTAGTTTTTGATCCCGTTGAGTTCCATGTATCACCAGCTTTATTTACAGATGATGTGTAAATAAGTGTGTATTTAGATACATCTTCTGTACCAACATCACTTGCACTGAAGTTGCTTACTTGTGATGGATCAAGAGCATATAATTTCGTTACTGTTGAACCATTGGTATCTACAACTTCTGAAATACGTTTCACGTAGTAGTGGTTTGCTCCACCTTGAAGTTCAACCAATTTTTGACCAACAACTCCCTTACCAAGGATACCTGATGTTTTTTGAGTTGTGTCTGTTGTTGCTGGAACTTGTTCATACCCCTCAATATTACGGTTTCCTGAAGCTGTGAATTGTTGACCTGCAAGACCTGTTTGCGTATAGCTTGCAAGGACTGTTTCATTTCCAGTTGGTGTATAAGTTTGTCCTTTTGTGTACTTGCTGCTATCAACAACTTTATAGTAAGTAGTTTGATCAGCTTTCGCATAAGGAACAGAAGTTTGAACGTTTGGTTTATCTTCATTTTCGTTACCTGGGTAGTTGGTATCACGAATTTGAAGTGTTTCATACTCAAGGTTATCGTTTACCAATGAGAAGGTTACGTTACCTGGATCAGTTCCGTTAGCACCTGTATAAGTCAAAGTATTTGTTACATCAGAGTTATTGTTTGTGATGTAGTTTGGAAGAGAGATATTGCTTTCACCAGCATGAATAGTACGTGTATAAGCTTCTGAACCATCCGATTTCTTCACAATACGTAAGTAAACATCTGGGTTAGCTGAAAGGCTACCAGTGATGGCAGAACGGTCTACTGAAAGAGTAGCATAGTAATCAAAGTTGGTTTTAGCACCAGTAGTATGGTTTGTTTTAAGGAATTGCCATACACCAAAAGTGAAGCGATCAGCGTTTGGATCCAAAGCATAACCAGATTTATTGAAGGCTGCATCTTCAATCGTTGCACCATTTGCATTTGTAATAACTGGTGTAGTATCTACACTACCAGTAGTGCTTGTTGAGATTGGAGCCAACTGAGCTGAAATTGCTGGAGCACCGTTTACTGTTGTGTTTCCAGTAAATCCTGCTGCAGTCAAGGTTGCCATCATGTCATCTACTGACTTGCTCAAACGTTCGCGTTGGTCTGCGTATGATTGAGCTGAAGCATTAGCGTTGATCAAGCTGTTGCTTGCTGTCAATTCTGTTTGAACTTTAGCGATGGCAGCATCAAGTGCTGCTTTCTTTTCTGGAGCTGAAACAGTTGCTGAGTAGTCTCCTGCAATCTTGTTCAACAATGCTGCTTCTGAAGTGTTTTGTTCCAAAACAACTTTATCTTCAGCTTTCGCTACTGTTGTAGTGCTTTCTACACTTGCTTCAGAGCCAGCTGCTACAGTTGATTCGCTTGAAGCTGCTGAAAGTTCTGCTGAACCTTGTTCGCTCAATGAAGCTGAGTGAGATACAGATACGCTTGTAGAGGTTGAAGCACTTGCAGATGCAGAAGCGCTAGCTGATTCTGTTGTTGACTCAGTTGTTGATTCTGTAGTTGATTCAGATTGAGATTCAGTTGTTGAAGTTGTACCAAGTACAGTACTTCCTTGCTCTACAAGAGCTTCACTTGAAAGCTCAGATGCAGTCGCAACATCTGATCCAGTTTCATCAGCTTTAGCAGTATTCGCTACTGTAGCTGCACCAAAAACAGCCCCAGCTGCTACGATCCCTTTGAGCAAGCCACGGCTTGTCATTTCTTTCACTGATACTGCGTCTTCACGCACTTCAGCTACAACAGTCTCTTCGACTTGACCACGAATGACTTTCAAAAGACCAAAGTTAGAAGTCGCAGCACGCAACCAGTTTTTACCTGATTTGATCAATTTGAAACGAGTCACACGATCTGTTTCACGGAATTCACCGTTCGAACGTTTAAAAAACATTTCTGTCTCCTTATTACTTTTTTTATTTCCCTAACATTATAGACTAATCTGTCGATTTTTGGAAGCAATTATCCTTAATTATTGCTATTTTTTTATAATTTTTGTTTTAGATAGTAATAAAATCGTTTTCAGTAGGATCAATTTGTCAAACCGGGGCAATTTTTTGAAAAATCCTATAATACTTTTACTTTAGAGGTAAAACAAAAAGCCCCATTTAATAGGGACTTTTCTGATAATTATCTGATTTTTTCCAACATGTTTTCAATGTGTTGGATGGATTTTTTGCGTCCAAGCAAGTAGATGGTATCTGGCAATTCAGGACCATGCATTTCACCTGAAACGGCGATACGGATTGGCATAAAGAGATTCTTCCCTTTGATCCCAGTTTCTTTTTGAACCGCTTTGATTTGTGGGAAAATATTTTCTGCCACAAACTCATCGTCTGACATGGCTTCCAATTTCGCTTTGAAGGCTTCAAGTACAGTCGGCACGGTTTCACCAGCCATGACTTCTTTCTCAGCTTCTGTCAATTCTGGGAAGTCTGAGAAGAAGAGGTCTGTCAATGGAACAATTTCGTCCACTGACTTCATTTGTGGTTTGTAAAGTTCCACCAATTTCTCAGCCTTGTCTGTCAAACGTCCTGCCTCTTCGAGGAATGGTTTGGCCATTTCAAAGATAGTCGCAAGATCTGCATTCTTGATATATTCATTGCTCATCCAGTCCATTTTCTTTTGGTCGAAGGCCGCTGGAGACTTGCTGAGGCGGTTTTCATCAAAGAGCTGGATAAGTTCTTCGCGAGAGAAGATTTCGTCTTCCCCACCAGGGTTCCAACCAAGAAGAGCGATGAAGTTAAAGACTGCTTCTGGAAGGTAGCCCTTCTTACGGTAATCTTCGATAAATTGAAGGGTATTCGTATCACGTTTAGACAATTTCTTACCAGTTTCAGAATTGATGATAAGTGTCATGTGACCGAATTCTGGTGCTTCCCAACCAAGGGCTTCATAGACCATGAGCTGTTTTGGGGTGTTAGCAATGTGGTCGTCTCCACGGATAACGTGAGAGATTTGCATGTCGTGGTCATCGATGACAACAGCAAAGTTGTAAGTTGGGTAGCCATCTTTCTTCTGGATGACCCAGTCACCACCGATATTGCCACCTTCAAACTCGATATCGCCTTTGACCATATCATGCCACTTGTAGATACCAGACTCATTCACTGCCAAACGAACTGTTGGAATCACACCCGCTGCTTCACGTTCTGCGATATAAGCTGCTTTTTCTTCTTCGCTCATGCCAAGGTATTCGTTGATGTAGCGAGGTGTTTCACCTGCAGTTTCTTGGCGTTCACGTTCAGCCGCTAACTCTTCTTCAGTGACGTAAGATTTGTAGGCTTTTCCTTCGGCCAAGAGTTGGTCAATGTATTTTTGATAGAGTTCCAAACGTTCAGACTGGCGGTAGTTTTCATGCGTCTCTGGGCTTTCATCCCAGTCCATGCCCAACCAACGAAGGTTTTCAAGCTGTGAACGTTCGCCGTCTTCGACGTGACGTTTGCGGTCTGTATCCTCGATACGGATGATAAAGGTTCCACCATGGTGACGCGCATACAAGTAGTTAAACAATGCTGTACGAGCATTTCCGATGTGTAGTAGCCCTGTTGGACTTGGTGCATAACGCACACGAATATCTTTTGCCATATTTCTCTCCTCTTATCTTGTTCGCTATTTCTAGCTCATTTTTCAATCGTTCCTATTATACCACAAAGAAAGCAGGACTGAAATGAATAAGTGACCTTTCTAGCCTTTCTTGCTATATATATGAAAAAAGCCAGAACAAATGCTCTGACTGATATCCAATCTATTGGTATCTTATTAAACGAACACGGGCTGCGGATTGTGTCAAAAAACGCAAGCTGAATAGCAATTAATTCAAGACACAGTAGCTGATTGGATTCTTCTGTCGCTTTCTAAGCTCAGAAGAATACCTAATCAGCCTTGTGGGGGTAGGACGACGAAGCGTTTATAAATGATATCGCTTCTGTCCTACTCCCTATTTTGACTGTATCCGCTACGCCCTTTGTATCTTATTTTAACCGTTCTTCCAATTCAAAGTCGATTGGTAGGGTTTGTAAAAAGTGCTCCAACTCACGTTCCCAGTAGAACCATTCGTGCTTACCTGGGCTGTGGGTATAGGTGACATCCAAACCTAACTTTTCTAGTTCCTTGACTTCAAAATTATTGGCCTCATAAAGGAAATCCTGCTCCCCACACCAGATCCAGAGTTTGGTCTTCTTATCTGAAAACTTCTTGGCAGCAGTCTCTAGCGAGTAGGGACTGGTCGTCCAATCCTCAATCTCTCCAAAGATCCCCTTCCAAAAAGCTGGTTGTTCCAAGTCATTGTTTTCAAAGTCCCGATCGTGGAAACTCAGAGCACCGGAAAAACTAGCCGCATGGGAGAAACGATTTGTCTTGAGAGCCAAGAGCATTGATCCATAGCCGCCCATGGATAGGCCAGCAATAAAGGTCTTCTCCCGTTTCTTGGTCATATTAGGGAAGAAGCGAGAAAGAGTCGCTGGCAATTCCTCCGCAATGGCCGTGTAGTAGTTGTAGCCATACTGGGTATCTGTGTAAAAGCCATTATTGGTATTAGGCAGGACCACGATCAGATTGGTATTTCGCAAAATGCGCTCCACATTAGTCCGCTTCAACCAAGAGTGGTGGTTGCCATTCATCCCGTGCAAGAGATAAAGGACCGGAATATCCGTATCCGCTGGATCTTCCACGCGCGATGCATCGGGATAAAGGACGGACACGCCCCACTCCATCTTCAAGGCTTCTGAATAATACTCAATCTGCATAACTGCCATTTGATTTCCTCTTTCTACTGTTAAAAACACTCGGCAAGCCTTCGGCCGCCAAGCGTTTCCATTTCTTCTATTATTTTACTTCCATCACGACTGGTAGGATGGCTGGACGGCGTTTGGTTTGTTCAAATAAGAACTTAGACAAGTTGTCGCGTACCAAACCTTTTAACTCACCCCAGTCAAAGCTGTCTTGCGCCAAATAGTCTTCAACGCTTTGGTTGACCAATTCGCAACTTTCACGAAGAATATCCCGACTCTTCTTGACATAGACAAAACCACGGGTGTGCACGCGCGCTTTGGAAATAATCTTCTTCTCTTTGCGATTCACGGTGAGCGCCACGATAAAGATCCCGTCTTCTGACAAGACCTTGCGGTCACGAAGGACGATATTGCCCACATCACCAATGGCATTCCCATCGATCATGACATCTCCAGCTGAGACGCTACCGGCAGGGACGAAGTCCCCCTTTTCGTACTCCATCACAGTGCCGCGTTTTGGAATAAAGATATTTTCAGGCAAGATACCGACTTCCATCGCTACTCGTGCATGGGCATCCAATTCGCGGTATTCCCCTTGGATCGGGAAGAGGTATTTAGGACGAAGAAGGTTGATCATCAACTGCAAGTCCCGTGCGTTTCCGTGACCAGACACGCGCAAGCTTGACGTGATCAATTTGACAATGCCACCTGCTTGGTAGATCATGTTTTCCACACGAGCCACCACAGCTTCTTTAGCAATAGATGGTGTTGTGACAACGTAGACCAAGTCCCCATCTTTGATTTCCACATAACGGTGACGGCCAATAGACATCTTGCGCAAACCGTTGATCGGCTCACCCATCCGGCCTGTTTCCAAAATGATCAATTCATGATCTTCAAAACGGCTCATTTCTTTTGGCTTGATCAAGAGTTTTTCGTTGGCAAGAGACAATTTGTTCAAGCGAATAGCTGTGCGGACGATGTTTTCCACATCAAACCCTGTCAAGACCACTCGACGGCCAGTCTCAGCCGCAGCATCAAAGACCTGCTGGATCCGAGAAAGGTTGCTGGCTACCGCAGCTACGATGACACGACCATCCCAGTCTGCAATCGTATCTAAGATGGCATCGCCTACTTCTTGCTCACTGGCAACTTGAATATTACTATCCGCATTGGCCGAATCACTCAAGAGGGCAAGCACGCCTTCGCGTCCAATCTCAGCTAGACGAGCAAAGTCTGTCGCGTATGACTCGCTGGCAGTTTGGTCAAATTTAAAGTCTCCTGTGTAGACGATATTGCCCTCAGGAGTGCCAATCACAATCCCGATACTTTCAGGGATGGAGTGGGTTGTTTGAAAGAAAGACACGACGGCATCGCCAAAATCAATCTCAGAATTTTGATCAATAACATGGAAGTCGTTGAATTTCTTCACACTGTCATTGCTTTTCACAAAGAGTTTAGCCAACTCAATGGTCAATTCTGTCCCGAATACAGGGACTTTCGCTTCCGCCAAAAGATAAGGCAAGGCCCCAATGGCATCCGCATGACCGTGGGTCAAGAAAACACCCGCAATGCGGTCCTTGTTTTCAAATAGATAATCCATGTTGGGGATAACGACATCCACCCCAAGTTGCTCATTTTCTGGATACTTCAAACCTGCATCCAAGACAAAAATCGAATCGTTCACTTCGGCAACGTAGAGATTTTTCCCATTTTCTCGAACACCGCCAAGAGTGACTAATTTAATACTACTCACTGTTGTCTCCTTTAGTGTGATTATTTTAATACTTACGGTCCTTGGTTGCCCAAGTCGAATTACAGCTTTGCAAATACTTGCATATCCACTCTATTATACAATTTTTTTCTCTTTTTTTCAAAAAGCTTTCCACAGCAAAAAAGTCCTCTCATCTGAAGTAGATGAGAGGGCTTCTAGGCGCCTATTTTTAGGGGGAAAAGACCCTAAAGATGGTAATCTCCCCGTTTATTTTCAATGATCCGCATAGCTGCCTTGATCACATGAAACTTGCCTAACAATTCCTCTAGGCGCTTACTATTTCGCTCGCTCAATTGGCCGTTCTTGACCGCTTGGGACAGGCGATAAAAGTCATCCAAGTCCTCCCCAATGTTTTCAAACAGCTCTTTGGCTTCCTTGAGTCGGTAGCGATTGACTAGGTGGTTCACATCTTTTTTGAAGGAAGCGACATTGTTTTCGTGAATGTTCGTATAAGCTTCCTCTTCATCCTTAGATTCTTGGTAATTAACCGCCTTAAAACAGGTGATAAACTCCCGACTTTTGATATTGCAGACAAAGATGACGCCATCACTGGCTACATAGGCTTCTGTGTTGGCGGGTTGAACCACATTACTATCATAAGGAGAGAGGGAGGAGAGGTGTTGGTTGATCCACTTATTCAAGTGCTGATCATCTACGCCAAAGCGCTCAAAAGCTCTTTGCCGAAAATGGTCACGACAACTATATTCTTGCGCATACGACAATCCCATACTCTCACCTCCTCCTGAGTATTTTATAAAAATGGCCTCCAGTCTTACGGGACTAGAGGCCTGGTCTGCTTCACTGACTTGGTGCAATTAACCTTTTGGCTAACAAAACAATGTTTATGATGTTGATTTCATTTAATAGTATTTGTGTAAAATACCAGAGGTTTTCTTTGCTATCCCAAATCCAAATGATTAGTTTTCGACTGGACGCATTGAAGTTTGAAAACCTTTATAAAAAGCTTCTACCTACTATTTCCACGTTTTCTTATGTCTCCGGACAAACTAAGCAGGCTTGCCCGACCGTCCAACCGATCCGACACACACGACATAACTGCTCTTTTACGATAAGAGCATGAACAGCTATCAGCAAAACAGGCCTAAAACGAAGTAACCTAAATTTCAACTCGATAAGGCATTGGTATCAATCCCTTCTTCATCTTTCTAACTATATTATACTCACCTACCTGAGTAATTGCAAGCGATTTCAGCTGAAACTAGTTCCTATTTTTATGTGGTTTTCTTCTGATCTCTTTCTAAGCTTTTTTGTTGTATAAGGCAGTCATTGAAGGGACGACGTATATTTATAAACAGTAACTTGTGTTTTAGAAAGAGAAAAAGCTAGAGAACAAGCTCTCTAGCTTAGCATGTAGACAAGGCACAGTAGCTGATTGAACTCTTCTCTCGCTTGATCAGTTCGGAAGAATCCTAATCAGACTTGTGGGGGTAAGCGCCATAAACGATATCGCTTCTGTCCTACTCCCTATTTTCACTTTGCATTTTACGGGCTTTGTATCTTATTCTTTCTCAAATAATTGATAGTAGTCTGCGATGGCCATTTGGGCTTTTTCTTCTTGATTGAGATCTTGGACGATATGTCCATCTTTCATCACAATCAAGCGATTGCCATATTTCAAAGCATCTTCCATATGGTGGGTAATCATAAGGGCAGTGAGAGCATCTTGTTTCACAAACTCATCGGTCAAGGTCATCAGAGCCTGGCTGGTTTTCGGATCCAAGGCTGCAGTGTGTTCATCTAATAGCAAAAGTTCTGGACGTTTTAGTGTCGCCATCAACAAGCTCAAAGCCTGACGTTGCCCCCCTGATAGAAACTCAACTGCTGTATCGATATGATTTTCCAAGCCATTGCCGATCTTAGCAAGAACTGTTTGAAACTCTTCTTTATAGCTTGCCAAGTGACGCGGAATCAAACCACGTTTTTCTCCACGAAACTTCGCTACCAAGAGATTTTCTGCCACTGTCATGCGAGGCGCTGTTCCCATTTTAGGATCTTGAAAGACACGAGATAGGTACTTGGCTCTCTTCTCAGGAGAGTAGTTGGTCACATCTTCCCCTAGAATATAGATCTTCCCGCTACTAACTGGAAGTGTCCCAGCAATGGTATTAAAGAGGGTTGATTTTCCAGCTCCATTGCCCCCTAAAATCGTGATAAAATCATGCTCTCGAATTTCCAAGGAGACATCATCCAGAATGACTTTTTCTTCATTCATCCCATTGCTTACAGCTTTGGTTACATTTTTTAATTCTACAATTGCTGTCATTTACTGAGTTTCGCTCCTTTCATGATTTTTCCCTTAAAGGTTGGAATCATCAGGCAGATAGCCAAGATCAAGGCACTGAAGATTCGGATATAGCTGGTATTGATGCCAAGTGCAATCACGGCCCAAATCAAAAATTGGTAGGCGATTGAACCGATTGCAATACTGAGCAAGCGCTCTGTCAAGGTGACATTTGAAAAGAGAACCTCTCCAATAATGAGGCTGGCAAGCCCGATAACAATGACACCAATCCCACGTGAAGCATCCGCATAGCCTTCTTGCTGGGCCATCAGTGCACCAGAAAGAGCAATAATCCCATTTGAAATGACCAAGCCCATCAATTCCATCCTGTCGGTGTTGATCCCAAAGCTCTTGGCCATATCTGGATTGTCTCCTGTCGCAATATAGGCTTGACCCAAGCGTGTATCTAAGAAGAAGATCAAACCAAGGATCACAAGCGTTACGAAAATTAAACCAATCAGGATCTCATTGAACCCACTGGCAAAAGGAAGAAATTCCTGAATTTTTTTATAGCCCAGAAGTCCCAAATTAGCCCGCTGCATGACAAAGAGAATGACCGAGTTACAAGATGTCATCACGAGGATCCCTGACAAGAGTGTGGGGATTCTTCCTTTTGTGTAGAGAAGACCCGTCACAAGTCCCGCCAAGCACCCTGCTCCAATAGCAGCCAGCGTCGCAAGGAGTGGATTGACCCCTTTGGTAATCAAGGTTACCGCCACCGCTCCTCCAAGCGGGAAGGACCCTTCTGTCGTCATATCTGGAAAATCTAGAATTCGGAACGTCATAAAGATTCCTAACCCTAAAATGGCCCAAATCAAACCTTGTGAAACAATTGAATTAATCATAGTTTCTCCCTTCGATAATAGTAGTTTAATTGTATCATAAATATGGAAGAGAACCTATAGGAAATTCACAATATTTCTTGGATCACCAGCTTTTTAAAAATAAAACGGAACCCTCCTGATTATATGGAGCAGGAGGGTTCTATAAGCTTTTATAATTATGCAAAAAAGAAACCTGTGTTTGTTTCACAAGTCTGGTCTTACTAGGGTAACTGACGACAATAAGGGTGTGAAGTACTACCACTCCAAACCCTACTGTATCCCAATTCAAAGTGGATTCATTCCCCTTGTTGCCGGCAGTTTGAAAGATCAAATTGCTTTACTAGTATACTGTTTTCTCTACTTCAAGTCAATGGAATTTTACTGAAACTAGTAACCGAATGAAATGAATATATAGAATTTTACTGAAACTTTTTCATCACATTTATGCATGTTTTTCTAAGTTTCCAATACCAAACAAAGAGGCCTTGCTCTTTCGAGCAAAGCCTCTTCCTGTTGGATCTAAAATTGTCACCTCATCAACAAGTTTGTCGATGTCACCTCAATTTTAGTCTTCGCGTTTTTTGCGTTTTGCAAGTCCCGCAAGGCCAACCATACCAAGTGCAGCACCTAACAATGCAGCAGATGCTGATTGTTCTTCACCAGTTTCAGGAAGTGCTGGAGCTGGAGGAGTTGTAGGTGTTGGTGGCGTTGGTGGTGTTGGCGGTGTTGTTGGTGGTGTTGGTGGTGTTGGTGGTGTTGTCGGCGGTGTTGTTGGTGGTGTATTCGGTGGTGTTGTTGGTGGTGTATTTGGCGGTGTTGTTGGCGGTGTTGTTGGCGGAATAACAGTGTTGTTAAACTCTGTATCTTCTGGCAACTGAGTAATAGCCGTCAATACTTTACCGTCTTTGTTAATCATAATACCCACAGTGGCAACCATCTTATCGTATTCAACGCTAGAATCTGTGCCACGGATTTCTTCTACATGGTAGAGATGAGTTCCTTCTTCACCACGTTTGAATTCAAGATTTGAGAAGGTGATCTTACCAGCCGCATCATTGGTTACGGTTTCGATCACATTTCCTTTTTCGTCCTTAAGAACGAAGCTGAATTCACCAGCCTTCAATGCACGACCTTCCAATTTCTTAGTGAATTGGAATTGAACCTTAACTGGAATGTTGACTACACGTTTTTCAGTTGGTTTTTCTGGTTTTTCTACAGTCTTCTTAGTTGGATCGTATTGGTGTACGATTTGTGAAGCTGTATTTTCAATGTCCACACCATCTTGAGCAGATTGTTTAATTTCTGCAGGAATTTCAAACTTGTAGTAACGTCCAAAGGCCAACTTAGTTGTGTCGATAACTTGTGTATTTTCTGCGTCTCCAAGTGACTTAGTCAAGTCTGCTTTAGATGTTGCAGTAATCACACCGTTTTCAACCTTGATATTAAACTTAGCTGTTACATCTTCTCCTGTTACAGAGTCGTATGCCTTAATATCAGCTCCGTTGACAGTCAAGTTTGCACTGTCATATTTATCTGTCACACCAACAGATTGAATATTGTGTGCTTCAGTGAATTTAGTTGTATCCAACCATACTTGGTAGTATACTTTATCACCTTTCTTGAGTGTCTTGGTATTGATATTTTGAGCTTCGTTGTTATCAGTCTTATCAACGTAAGGGTTCGCATTTGTTTCCGCAACCTTATCCTTCAACTCTTTATCATCGTCGAGAAGTTTCACACCTGTAAGATCGAATTTAGATTCGTTCAAGATGTATTTCTCTGGGTTGAATTCTGGAGTTTCAGGTGGACGAACAGTGTTGTTGAATTCTTTATCCGCTGGATCCGTTACCTTAGTAAGGAGAGCTTTCGCTGTTCCATCATGAGAAACTTCAACTGTTACAACTGCTTTCATAGTGTCATAAGTAACGGTTGTATCAGTTCCTTTGACTTCTTCTACAGTGTAGTTGTAAGTTCCTTCTTGACCTTTCTTGAATTCAAGAGCTGAGAACTTAACGTTACCAGATGCATCGTTCTTCACAGTTTCAAGAGTCTTACCATCTTTATCCTTAAGAACGAAGCTGAATTCGTTAGCTTTAAGATCACGGCCTTCCAAACGTTTCGTGAAGTTGAATTTTACTGAAACAGGGATGTTCACAACACGTTTTTCAGTTGGTTTGTTTGGTTTCTTCACTGTCTTGCTTGTTGGATCGTATTGGTGAACGATTTGAGCTGCAGTGTTTTCAATATCCGCACCACCCTTAACAGTATCTTTCACTGTTGCTGGGATGTCGAACTTGTAGTAACGTCCAAACGCAAACTTAGTTGTGTCGATCACTGGAGTATTTTCTGCGTCTCCAAGTGACTTAGTCAAGTCCGCTTTAGAAGTTGCAGAGATCACACCGTTTTCAACCTTGATATCAAATTTAGCAGTCACATCTTCGCCTGTTACAGAGTCGTAAGCTTTGATGTTTGCAACATTGATGTCAAGCTTGTCTTCTTCGTAGTCATCAGTAACACCAACAGATTGGATGTTGTGCGCTTCAGTGAACTTAGTTGTATCCAACCATACTTGGTAAACAACCTTATCGCCACGTTTCACAGTCTTAGTATTGATGTTTGCTGCTTCATTATTGTCAGCCTTATCAGCGTAAGGATTTGCGTTTGTTTCCGCAACCTTGTCTGCCAATTCTTTATCATCATCAAGAAGTGATTTACCAGTAAGGTCGAATTTCTCAGCGTTCAAGATGTATTTCTCTGGGTTGAACTCTGGAGTTTCTGGAGGAGTCACCTTGTTGTTAAATTCTTTGTCCGCAATGTCGCCAACTTTCGCGATCAGAACTTTAGCTTTTCCGTCGTGTGAAACTGTGACTGTTACATTCGCTTTCATAGTGTCGTATGTAACGGTTGCGTCTGATCCTTTAACTTCTTCTACTGTGTAGTTGTGAACGCCTTCTTGACCTTTCTTGAACTCAAGTTTAGAGAACTTAACGTTACCATCTTTATCGTTCTTCACAGTTTCAAGAGTATTACCTTTTGAATCTTTAAGAACGAAGCTGAATTCGTTAGCTTTAAGCTCACGGCCTTCCATACGTTTAGTAAAGTTGAATTCTACTTCAACTGGCACGCTGTTTACACGTTTTTCAGTTGGTTTTTCAGGTTTTTCAACTTTCTTAGTAGTTGGGTTATAGTAGTTAACAACTTGAGCAGCAGTGTTTTCGATGTCAACTCCACCTGCAACGTCAGCTTTCACTGTAGCTGGGATATCAAACTTGTAGTAACGTCCAAATTCGAATTTCGTTGTGTCGATCACTTGTGTGTTTTCTGCATCGCCAAGTGACTTAGTGAAGCCATCTTTAAGGGTTGCAGTAATCACACCATTGTTCACAGTGATATCGAATTTAGCTGTTACATCCGCACCAGTCTTACCATCATAAGCTTTGATTGCTGAACCATCAACATCAACTTTAGCTTCATCGTAGTCATCTGAGATTCCTACTGATTGGATATGGTCTTTGTTGTTTGCATCAAATTTAGTTGTATCCAACCATACTTGGTAAACAAGTTTTTGACCTGGTTTAACTGATTTAGTATTGATATTCGCTTTTTCGTTATTAGATGCATCGTCCGCATATGGGTTTGCATTGGTATCTGCGTACTTGTCTGCCAACTCTTTGTCATCATCTAATAATGAAGTTCCAGTCAAATCAAATTCTTTTTCGTTTAGAACATATTTTTCTGGATTGAATTCTGGAGTTTCAGGAGGTGTTACACGGTTGTTAAATTCTTTATCCGCAATTTTGCCTACAGTCGCTACGAGAATCTTAGCTGTTCCGTCGTGTTTCACTGTAACTGTTACATTCGCTTTCATAGTGTCGTATGTAACGGTTGCGTCAGATCCTTTAACTTCTTCTACTGTGTAGTTGTGTACGCCTTCTTGACCTTTCTTGAATTCAAGAGCTGAGAACTTAACGTTACCAGATGCATCGTTCTTCACAGTTTCAAGAGTATTACCTTCTGAATCTTTAAGAACGAAGCTGAATTCATTGGCTTTAAGCTCACGGCCTTCCAAGCGTTTAGTGAAGTTGAATTCTACTTCAACTGGAACGTTGTTTACACGTTTTTCAGTTGGTTTGCTTGGTTTTTCAACTTTCTTAGTAGTTGGGTTGTAGTAGTTAACTACTTGAGCCGCAGTGTTTTCAATATCCACACCACCAGGTACATCAGCTTTCACTGTTGTTGGGATGTCGAACTTGTAGTAACGTCCAAATGCGAATTTAGTTGTGTCGATGACTTGTGTGTTTTCCGCATCGCCAAGTGACTTAGTGAAGCCATCTTTAAGGGTTGCAGTGATCACACCATTGTTCACAGTGATATCGAATTTATCTGTTACTTCTGCGCCTGTTACTGAGTCGTAAGCTTTGATCTTAGTAGAATCAAGTTCCAATTTAGCTTCATCGTAGTCATCTGAGATTCCTACTGATTGGATGTTGTCCTTGTTAGCTGCGTCAAATTTAGTTGTATCCAACCATACTTGGTAAACCAACTTATCGCCACGTTTAACAGTCTTCGTATTCAAGTTTTGAGCTTCGTTGTTAGATGCATCGTCCGCATATGGGTTCGCATTGGTATCTGCGTACTTGTCTGCCAACTCTTTATCATCATCAACGAGCTTGTCGCCTGTGATATCGAATTTCTCTTCTGAAACAACATATTTCTCTGGTTGGAACTTAGGTTCTGTTGGTGGAGTGACACGGTTGTTAAATTCTTTATCCGCAATGTCGCCAACAGTCGCGATAAGTACTTTAGCTGTACCATCGTGTTTCACTGTAACTGTTACATTCGCTTTCATGGTATCGTATGTAACGGTTGCGTCGCTTCCTTTAACTTCTTCTACTGTGTAGTTGTGAACGCCTTCTTGGCCTTTCTTGAACTCAAGTTTAGAGAACTTAACATTACCAGTCGCATCATTGCTTACAGTTTCAAGAGTCTTACCTTCTGAATCTTTAAGAACGAAGCTGAATTCGTTAGCTTTCAGCTCACGGCCTTCCAAACGTTTCGTGAAGTTGAATTCCACTTCAACTGGTACGTTGTTGACACGTTTTTCAGTTGGTTTGCTTGGTTTTTCAACTTTCTTAGTTGTTGGGTTGTAGTAGTTGACTACTTGAGCAGCAGTATTTTCAATATCCGCACCGCCAGGAACGTCTGCGTTCACAGTTGCTGGAATATCAAATTTATAGTAGCGTCCAAACTCGAACTTAGTAGTGTCAATGATTTGAGTGTTTTCAGCGTCGCCAAGTGACTTAGTGAAGCCATCTTTGAGGTTAGCTGTGATGACACCGTTAGCGATTGAGATGTCAAACTTAGATGTAACATCCGCACCTGATACTGAATCGTATGCCTTGATGTCTGAAGCATTCACAGTCAACTTAGTTTCATCGAAGTCATCTGTGATACCAACTGTTTGGATGTTATCCTTGTTAGCTGAATCAAATTGAGTCGTGTCAAGCCATACTTGGTAATAAAGTTTTTGGCCACGTTTCACAGTCTTGGTGTTCAAGTTTTCTTCTTCGTTGTTTGATGCATCGTCCGCATATGGGTTTGCGTTTGTATCCGCAACCTTGTTAGCCAATTCTTTGTCATCATCAACGAGTTTCGTACCTGTTACATCAAATTTCGCTTCAGAAACAACATATTTTTCAGGATTGAACTTAGGTTCTTCTGGAGGAGTGACACGGTTGTTAAATTCTTTATCCGCAATGTCGCCTACAGTAGCGATAAGTACTTTAGCTGTACCATCGTGTTTCACTGTGACTGTTACATTCGCTTTCATGGTATCGTATGTAACGGTTGCGTCTGTTCCTTTAACTTCTTCTACTGTGTAGTTGTGAACACCTTCTTGATCTTTCTTGAACTCAAGTTTAGAGAACTTAACGTTACCAGAAGCATCATTGCTTACAGTTTCAAGAGTCTTACCTGTTGAATCTTTAAGGACGAAGCTGAATTCGTTAGCTTTCAGTTCACGGCCTTCCAAACGTTTCGTGAAGTTGAATTCTACTTCAACTGGAACACTGTTAACACGTTTTTCAGTTGGTTTGTTTGGTTTTTCAACAGTCTTGCTTACTGGGTTGTAGTAGTTAACTACTTGAGCCGCAGTATTTTCGATGTCTGCACCACCAGGTACATCAGCTTTCACTGTTGCTGGAATATCAAACTTGTAGTAACGTCCGAATTCGAATTTAGTTGTGTCAATGATTTGAGTGTTTTCCGCATCGCCAAGTGACTTAGTGAAGCCATCTTTAAGAGTTGCAGTCATCACACCGTTGTTCACAGTGATATCGAATTTATTTGTAACATCAGCTCCAGTTACTGAATCGTAAGCTTTGATTGCTGAACCATCTACATCAACCTTAGTTTCGTCAAAGTCATCTGTAATTCCTACAGTTTGAACGTTGTCTTTGTTAGCTGCGTCGAATTTAGTTGTATCCAACCATACTTGGTAGTAGATCTTTTCGCCGCGTTTAACAGACTTCGTATTGATGTTTTCTGCTTCGTTGTTGTTTGTTTTATCAACATATGGATCAGTATTTGTTTCACCATATTTATCAGTCAACTCGGCATCATCATCAAGAAGCTTGTTATCAGTGATAGAGAATTTCGCTGTATTCAATACGTATTTCTCTGGTTGGAACTTAGGTTCTTCTGGAGGAGTGACACGGTTGTTAAATTCTTTATCCGCAATGTCGCCTACAGTCGCGATCAGAACTTTAGCTGTTCCATCGTGTTTCACTGTAACTGTTACATTCGCTTTCATGGTGTCGTATGTAACGGTTGCGTCAGATCCTTTAACTTCTTCTACTGTGTAGTTGTGTACGCCTTCTTGACCTTTCTTGAACTCAAGTTTAGAGAACTTAACATTACCAGTCGCATCATTGCTTACAGTTTCAAGAGTCTTACCTGTTGAATCTTTAAGAACGAAGCTGAATTCGTTAGCTTTAAGCTCACGGCCTTCCAAGCGTTTAGTGAAGTTGAATTCCACTTCAACTGGTACGTTGTTTACACGTTTTTCAGTTGGTTTGCTTGGTTTTTCAACTTTCTTAGTTGTTGGGTTGTAGTAGTTGACTACTTGAGCCGCAGTGTTTTCAATATCCACACCACCAGGTACATCAGCTTTCACTGTTGTTGGGATGTCGAACTTGTAGTAACGTCCAAATGCGAATTTAGTTGTGTCGATGACTTGTGTGTTTTCTGCGTCGCCAAGTGACTTAGTGAAGCCATCTTTAAGGGTTGCAGTGATCACACCGTTGTTCACAGTAATATCGAATTTATCTGTTACTTCTGCGCCTGTTACTGAATCGTAAGCTTTGATCTTAGTAGAATCAAGTTCCAATTTAGCTTCATCGTAGTCATCTGAGATTCCTACTGATTGGATGTTGTCCTTGTTGTTTGTATCAAATTTAGTTGTATCCAACCATACTTGGTAAACCAACTTGTCGCCACGGTTCACAGTCTTGGTGTTCAAGTTTTCTTTTTCGTTGTTTGATGCATCGTCCGCATATGGGTTCGCATTGGTATCTGCGTACTTGTCTGCCAACTCTTTGTCATCATCAACGAGTTTGTCACCTGTGATATCGAATTTCTCTTTAGAAACAACATATTTCTCTGGTTGGAACTTAGGTTCTTCTGGAGGACGAACTGTGTTATTGAATTCTTTATCAGCTGGTTCTGTCACGTTTGTGATCAAGGCTTTCGCTGTACCATCATGACGAACTTCAACTGTTACAACAGCTTTCATTGTGTCATAAGTTACGGTTGCGTCTGTTCCTTTAACCTCTTCTACTGTGTACTTGTAAGTACCCTCTTGACCCTTCTTGTATTTAAGGGCAGTAACAGTTTCACCAGCTTTATTGGTGTAATCTACTGGAGCAAACTTGATCTTACCAGCTGCATCGTTGGTTGCAGTTGCAATCACAACATTGTCGCTGTCTTTCAACTCGAATGTGAATTCGCCAGCTTTCAGATCACGGCCTTCCAATTTCTTAGTGAAGTTGAATTCTACTGAGATTGGAACACTGTTGACACGTTTTTCAGTTGGTTTGTTTGGTTTTTCAACAGTCTTGCTTACTGGGTTGTAGTAGTTAACAACTTGTGCTGCCTTGTTTTCGATATCTGCACCAGCTACGACATCGTCTTTCACTGTTGCTGGGATATCAAATTTATAGTAGCGTCCAAATTCGAACTTAGTCGTATCAATGATTTGAGTATTTTCAGCGTCGCCAAGTGACTTAGTGAAGCCATCCTTAAGGTTAGCTGTCAGAACACCATTGTTATCAGAGATATCAAATTTAGTCGTAACATCCGCACCAGTAACTGAATCGTAAACCTTGATATCTGAAGCATTAACAGTCAATTTATCCTTGTCGTAGTTATCTGTGATTCCTACTGTTTGGATATTGTCTTTGTTGTTTGCGTCAAATTTAGTTGTATCCAACCATACTTGGTAGTAAAGTTTTTGACCACGTTCAACTGGTTTCGTATTCAAGTTTTCATCTTCGTTGTTGGCAGTTGTATCGACATATGGGTTTGTATTTGTTTCACCATATTTATCTGTCAATTCAGAATCGTCATCAACGAGCTTCGTACCTGTAATATCGAATTTCGCTTTAGAAACAACGTATTTCTCTGGTTGGAACTTAGGTTCTGTTGGTGGAGTGACACGGTTGTTGAACTCTTTATCAGCAGGTTCTGTCACGTTTGTGATCAAGGCCTTCGCTGTACCATCATGAGAAACAGTAACAGTTACCACTGCAGCCATTGTGTCGTACTCAACAGTTGCGTCTGTACCCTTAACCTCTGTTACAGTGTACTTGTAAGTACCTTCTTGACCCTTCTGGTATTTAAGGGCAGTGACAGTTTTACCAGCTTTGTTTGTGTAATCAACTGGAGTGAACTTGAAGTTACCGTCTGCGTCGTTGGTTGCAGTCGCAATCACAACATTGTCGCTGTCTTTCAACTCGAATGTGAATTCGTTAGCTTTAAGAGCACGACCTTCCAATTTCTTAGTGAAGTTAAATTCTACTGAGATTGGAACATTGTTTACACGTTTTTCAGTTGGTTTTTCAGGTTTTTCAACTTTCTTAGTAGTTGGGTTGTAATAGTTAACTACTTGAGCCGCAGTATTTTCGATATCTGCACCAGCTACTACATCGTCTTTCACTGTTGTTGGGATATCAAACTTGTAGTAACGTCCGAATTCGAATTTAGTTGTGTCGATGACTTGTGTGTTTTCTGCATCGCCAAGTGACTTCGTGAAGCCAGCCTTCAAGTTAGCAGTGATCACACCGTTGTTGACAGCGATATCGAATTTATCTGTTACTTCTGCACCTGTTACAGAGTCATAAGCTTTGATGTCAGCCGCATTAAGATTTAATTTAGCTTCATCATAGTTATCTGAGATACCAACTGTTTGGATGTTGTCCTTGTTAGCTGCATCAAATTTAGTTGTATCCAACCATACTTGGTAAACCAATTTAGAACCACGTTCAACAGTCTTAGTATTCAAGTTTTCTGCTTCGTTGTTTGATGCATCGTCCGCATATGGGTTCGCATTTGTATCTGCGTACTTGTCTGCCAACTCTCTATCATCGTCAACAAGCTTGTCACCAGTGATATCGTATTTCTCTTTAGAAACAACGTATTTCTCTGGTTGGAACTTAGGCTCTTCTGGAGGTGTTACACGGTTGTTAAATTCTTTATCAGCTGCATCTGTTACGTTGGCAACGATTGCCTTAGCTGTACCGTCGTGTGAAACAACCACTTTAACAGTAGCAACCATTGTGTCGTATTTGACAGTTGCATCTGTACCAGGAGTTTCTTCTACTGTGTAGTTGTAAGTCTTACCAAGATCATCACGACCAAATTCAAGAGTCTTGAAGACAATCTTACCAGCAGCGTCATTCTTCACGCGTTCAACTTCAACGCCGTCTTTCTTCAATACGAATTCGAATTCCTTGGCTTGAAGTTCACGACCTTCCAAACGTTTCGTGAAGTTCATTTCCACTGGAACTGGAACGCTGTTGACACGTTTTTGTGTTGGTTTTTCAGGTTTTTCAACTGTCTTGCTTACTGGGTTGTAAACGTGAACTGTTTGGTTGGCTGTATTTTCAATATCAGCACCAGCTTTAACAGATTCTTTCACAGTTGCTGGAATATCAAATTTATAGTAACGTCCAAATTCGAACTTAGTTGTGTCGATAACAGGAGCATTGACTTTATCTTTGATAAATTCATCTTTAGAAGTTGCAGTGATTGTACCATTTTCAACTTTGATGTCGAATTTATTGGTTACTTCTGCACCAGTTACTGAATCATATGCTTTGATGTCCGCTGCATTGACGTCCAATTTATCAGCGTCGTATGTATCAGATACACCAACGTATTGGATGTTGTTTGCTTCAGTGAATTTAGTCGTATCAAGCCATACTTGGTAAACCAATTTAGAACCACGTTTAACTGTCTTCGTATTCAAGTTTTCTGGTTCATTGTTGTTTGTCTTGTCTACATATGGATCTGCATTTGTTTCAGTGTATTCATTTGTCAACTCATCGTCGTCATCCATCAACTTGTTACCAGTGATGTCATATTTCTCTTTAGAAACGACAAATTTTTCTGGTTGGAATTCTGGAGTTTCTGGAGGAGTAACTTTGTTGTTGAATTCTTTATCTGCAGTACCATCAGTAGCCTTACCATTGGCATCTTTACCACCAGTTGATGTCACGTTTGTAACAGTTGTCAATGAATGACCGTTCTTGGCAACTTCAACAGTCACTGTAGCCTTCATTTGGTCGTAAGTCATTCCAAATTCTTTGTTTGCCGGAATCACTTCTTCTACAGTATATGTGTGGGTACCAACTTTTGTATTGTCGAATGACAATTCTGAGAAGGTTACCGTACCATCAGCTTTATTGGTTACTGTTTCAACTTCTCGTCCGTTAGCATCTTTAAGGATGAATTTGAATTCTCCATCTTTAAGCTCACGGCCAGCCAACTTCTTAGTGAAGTCAAATTTCGTTACAACTGGAGAAACCACATAGTTGTTGAACTCTGTGTCTTCAGGCATTGTAACAGCAGTGCTCAAGAGACCTGTAGCAGCATCTTTAGTAACTTTAACTTTCACTTCTGCGTTCATTGTATCGTAATCGATATTTGTATCGTTACCAGCTTTTTCACGCACAGTGTAAGTGTGTTCACCTTCAGCGCTGTATTCAATAGCATCAAATGTGATTGAACCATCTGCTGCATTTTTCTTAGTTTGAATAACGTTGTTGTTTTCAAGCAATTCAAACTCGAAGGCACCTGCTTCAAGTGCTTTACCTTCAAGACGTTTAGTGAACTTGAATTGAGCTTGTGTAGCAGCAGGTGTGAAGGTATTGTTGAACTCTGTATCTGTTGGAAGAGTTGCAACAGCAGTAAGCGCATGACCAGACTTCGTAACCGTTACTGTTACGTTTGCTTTCATTGGGTCATAAGTCATACCTGCTTCAGAACCTTGAACTTCTTCTACAGTGTACTTGTGGTCACCCACTTGAGCATTTGTGAATGTCAATGCGTCAAATTTAACTTTACCGTTGACATCATTTTGTTTTGTTTGAATGACTTTACCATCTTTGTCTTTCAATACAAAGCTAAATTCACCAGCTTTCAAGTCACGACCTGCAAGAGCTTTGCTGAAGTCGAATTGAGCAGTCACAGGAGCCACAACGTGGTTGTTGAATATCTTGTCATCCTTACCAGTTGCTTCACCACCTGTTGAAGTCATTTCAGTCTTGGCACTCAAAAGACCTGTTGCAGCATCTTTTGTAACAGTTACTTTCACGCCGATTGTCATTTCATCGTAGTCTACATCGGCATTGTTGCCTTTCACTTCTTTAACAGTGTAGTTGTAGACACCTTCTTTATCAAATGACAATTCGCTAAAGTTAATCTTACCGTTAGCTTTGTTGGTTACAGTTTCATTAACATTGTTATCACCAGTCAAGGTAAAGCTGAAATCACCAGCATTCAAAGTACCATTTGAAAGTGATTTATCAAAGTCAAGGTTAACTTTCACCGCACCTGGAGTGAAGGTATTGTTGAACTCTGTATCTGATGGAAGAGTGTTCGTTGCTTTAAGAACGTGACCTTCCTTAGTAACAGTGATGGTCACTTCAGCCTTCATTGTATCGTAAGTCATACCAGCTTCTTTATTTTCTGGAATAACTTCTTCTACAGTGTATTTGTGCGTACCAACTTGAGTATTGTCAAAGGTCAAGTCATCAAAGGCTACAACACCTTCTTTAGTGTTTGTCTTTGTTTGAAGAGTCTTACCAGTTGAATCTTTCAATACAAAGTTGAATTCACCAGCTTTCAACTCACGACCTGCAAGAGCCTTGCTGAAGTCAAATTTAGTTTTAACTGGAGCTACAACATAGTTGTTGAAGACTTTATCATCAGCGCTTGAAGCAAATCCACCAGTACCACTGTATTTAACTGAAGCTTCTAAATCACCCGCAGCATTTTTCGTAACCTTTACAGTCATGGTTACTTCCATGGCATCGTAGTCGACATCCTTGTCAGAACCTTTTAATTCAGTGATAGTGTAGGTATAAGTACCTTCTTCTTTGAATGATAATTCTGGGAAGGATGCTTTACCATCTTTATTTGTGACTTCTTGTTCATATGAAGGAAGTGATTTATTTTTGCTCACTTCTTTAATCTTGAAGTTAAATTCACCATCAACTAGCACACGACCTTCCAGTTGTTTTTCAACCTCAGGTTTTACCTTGATAGTTTCTGTCTTGTCATAGTAGTAGATTGGTTGACTGTATGGTGTCAAGGAGTTGAGCAAGTCAACGTTGGTACCGATACCTCCTACTCCACGTTCCAATTGTGAATTTGGTGAAAGGTGACCGATATTGTCTCCCAAGAAAGGAACAAAGACTGTCTTATACGGTGTATATCCAGCAGCTTTTTGGAAGTCGAATGGAACTTCTTTACCATTTGGATAGTTCGTTTGTGCTCCTGTTTTTGGATCAGTTACTGTATGAGCAATCGTTGTGAGGGGAGATTTTTTAACAACTAGTTCTTTAGTATTTGCTTCGCCCGGCTTAATTGGTGCTGTTTCTGCTAGCAACATATAGCCGTCTGTACTCAAGGTGCCATCTGAACGTTTGCTTTGTTGTTTTGGATCTAGAAGATAAACACGAACCACTACAGATCCATCTTCACCTACAATTTCTTTGATACGCTTAATTCCTGCACGCTCAGCATCCATGAATTTGGTACCAACGGTGTAAGGACGGCTTACATAACCAGAAGTTGTATCTGGATCAGCTGTTTGATATAGGGTATAAGCTGTTTCTCTAGTAATTTTATCCGTGATTTTTTCAGTCTTTGTAAATTGACGTTCTCCAGAAGCTGTGAAGTTTTGACCTTCCATCGCTTTCAGAGTATATTTGGCTAACTCAGTTTCACTTCCATTTTCTTTATAGTCCTGAGTTGTAACAGATTTACCAGTTGCTTTATAGGTAGAGTTTGCCTTGTCAACAAGTTTATAGTAAGTAGTCTTTTCAACATTGGTAGGAATCTTAAAGTTTGTATCCGTAACTTGACGACCATTGTAGGCAGGTTCAACCACATTGATAATATCGTTTGAGTTACGTGCTGCATAAACAGCATCAAAACGAGCTTGTTCAGCTGGAGTCAGGTTATGACCAGCAGCTACTAAAGCTTGAATCTCTGATCCAACTTCAAATCCCATTTGAATGAATGGTTGGTCTGTCTTACCAGGTCCTTGACCAGCACCTGCTTGGTAATCCACTTGTAATGTCAACTCTTTATTAGATTTCTGACCTGTTGTAGTGAATTTTTGAATACCACTAGTTGCAGTAATTGTGTGTGTTTCAACAATATTACCAGTATTCTTATCAATCAATTCAACTGTGGTATCTGTTGAAGCATCAAAGCTTTTATACGCACGTGCATAGTAGTTTGTGTTGTAACGCTCATTGTATTTTGTAAGATTCCAGATACCATAAGTATAGACGTCACCTTCTTTAGCTTGGTAACCAGCTGGAATTGTTTGAGAATGTACAGAGGCACCGTTAGGGTCTGTCATGTCAGGGTTAGCTTCAACATTATCAGCTATTTTCGTTGTAACATCAACCGGTGTCACATTGTGGTCTATCAAAGCACGTTTACCGCGACGACGGCTACTTACTGCTAAAGCTCCTGCATTTGTACGTTCTTCATTAGCAGTTGCTACAGCCGCAGCAGCATTTGTACTTGTTGCACTTTCTGCTTGCGCAGTTGCTTCTGTACCAGTGATTGGAGCTGCTGAACTTACAGTAGCTGAAAAAGTAGTTGTTTCTGCTGGTGTAGTTGCTTCTTCTCTTGCAGCTGCTCTCTCTGAGCTTTCACCTGCTGCAGCACGAGTTGCAGTAGGTTGAGCAGTGGTAGCCGCTGTTGTAGAAGCTGGTTTAGAGCTGGTTTCTGCCTTTTTCGCTGTTGGTAGAGCGATTTCTGGCAATGAACCAACGTTTAGTGGTTTTGAAGCTTCTTCAGATTTTTTAGTTTCAGCTTTTTCTTCTTTTTTAGTCTCAGCTTTTGCTTCCTTGCTTTCTGTAGCAGCTGCTTTATCAGCTACTTCAGATTTTTCAGTTGCTGAAGCTGATGCTTCCGAAGTTACAGCAGAATTAGAAAGGTCTACTTTCGGTGCTTGTGCTCCCTCAGCATAGACTGGGGAAGCAGTTGGTGCTTCTGCTTGACTTGACTCTGTTGGAGCAGGTTGTGCTGCTTCTGAAGTTGCTGTTCCCGCAGATTCAGAAGGTGCTGTTGCTTCATCCGCTGACGCAGATTGAGCTCCTGCAGCAAAGAGTGCCGTTCCTAAAAGAACTGAACAAACCCCAACGCTATATTTTCGCAATGAAAAGCGTTGACGCTTATTAAATACATCCTTCATTTATAGGATCTCCTTTTTCATATTTCATGATTCCATGATACAAATAAAATTGTAACATCATTGACATCTGCAGTCAATCTGTTGAAATTTAATTGTAATATTCTTGTTAAAATGTCATATTATACCACATATTTTTTAATAATTTGTGCTAAATTGTCACATTTTTTCCTATTCGGTTCACTTTTTTTACACCAAAAAAGAATACAGGAAAACAAAGATCGTTCTGTCTTCCTATACTCTTCTATGTAATTATTTCACTTCTGAGATCAATCCGGTGTCCACATCATACACAGCCCCCGAAATAACGACATCCTCTGGAATCAAAGGAGAAGCCTTTAAAAGCTCCATATCTTCACGGACACTCTCCTCAATATCTTGAAAAGGAAGGAAATCGCGATCTCCTACATCCACACCCAGTTCTTTCTTGAGATGCTGACGGAAGCCCTCGTTTTCAAAGGTCTGAGCACCACAGTCTGTATGGTGCAAAACCACAATTTCACGGGTACCCATCTGCTGCTGGGAGATGACCAAGGAGCGAATCATATCATCAGTCACGCGCCCTCCAGCATTCCGCAAAATATGGGCATCTCCAAGAGCCAGACCCAGTGCTGGTGCCACGTGAAGGCGGGAATCCATACAGGTCACAATGGCTACTTGTGTTTTGGGCTTAATCGGAAGACGGAGGTCTCCATGTAGCGCCACATAAGCTTGGTTAGCTGTTAAAAAATTATCAAAATAAGACATGGTCTCTCCTTTGTTCCTTTGAAATTCAAATCATCTATTATTTTACCACATCTCACTATTTCTGTCAGAGAGGATCTCCCGTCATCTGTCACATCTGAAAAAAGAGAGTGGGACAGAAATCGGTAATTCGTTAGAATTCGATTTCGTCGTCCCACCTCCGCACAGTTGAGCAGGGCTGTAAAAGCTGATGAAATCAGCGTAGTAGAGCCCACTCAACCACTGCGTCTTGTTCGACAATCCAAAAACAATTGAGAGGCTAGGACTTTCGTCCCAGCCTCTTTTCTTCTATTAAAATACTTTCTTCAAGACTTCAGCTAGTGTACTCACACCGACCACTTGGATACCTGATGGTGTCGTGATCCCTATCAGAGAATTTTTAGGTACATAAATCTTGGTAAAACCGAGCTTAGCAGCTTCATTGATCCGTTGTTCGATCCGATTGACTCGGCGGACTTCTCCGGTCAAGCCCAACTCTCCAACGAAACACTCTTGCGGGTTGGTTGGCTTGTCCTTGTAGCTGGAGGCAATGGCTACGGCTACGGCTAGGTCGATAGCTGGCTCATCCAATTTGACGCCACCAGCTGACTTGAGGTAGGCATCCTGATTTTGAAGGAGCAAACCCGCTCGTTTTTCTAACACCGCCATGATAAGACTAGCCCGATTGAAATCAAGTCCCGTTGTCGTCCGCTTGGCGTTACCAAACATGGTCGGTGTCACCAAGGCCTGCACCTCCGCCAAAATCGGACGCGTCCCTTCCATGGTGACCACGATGGACGATCCAGTTGCCCCATCCAAGCGTTCTTCCAGAAAGACCTGACTCGGATTGAGGACCTCAACCAGTCCACCTGATTGCATCTCGAAGATCCCGATCTCATTGGTCGAGCCAAAACGGTTTTTGACCGCTCTCAGGATCCGGAAGGTATGATGGCGTTCCCCCTCAAAGTAGAGCACCGTATCCACCATGTGTTCCAGCATCCGAGGTCCTGCCAAGGTTCCTTCCTTAGTTACATGGCCGACGATAAAGATGGCGATGTTATTGGTCTTGGCCAGCTGCATAAGCTCAGCTGTCACCTCTCGTACCTGAGAAACTGATCCCTGCACCCCTGAAATTTCAGGAGACATAATCGTCTGAATGGAGTCAATGATCAGAAAGTCAGGTTGGATGCGCTCTACTTCTGCTCGCACACTCTGCATATTGGTCTCGGCATAGAGATAAAACTCACTGTCGATATCCCCCAAGCGCTCTGCTCGAAGTTTGATCTGCTGGGCTGATTCCTCTCCACTAACATAGAGAACCGTTCCCACTTGAGATAGCTGGGTCGACACTTGAAGGAGAAGGGTCGATTTCCCAATCCCAGGATCCCCACCGATGAGGACGAGACTTCCTGGTACCACTCCGCCTCCAAGGACGCGGTTAAACTCCTCCATCTCCGTCTTGGTCCGGTGAACATTGATAGAGGTCACGTCCGCTAATTTCATAGGTTTGGTCTTTTCACCCGTCAAGGACACACGCGCATTCTTAACCTCGGTGACCTCAACTTCCTCGACAAAAGAAGACCAAGAACCACAGTTAGGACAGCGCCCTAGGTATTTGGGTGAATTATAGGCACAATTTTGACAAATAAAAGTCGTTTTTTTCTTAGCGATGATAAACCTCTTTCTAAATCTCTATCTCACACTCAATCACTTGGCAAAAATCAATCTTCTCATTTGGCACAAACTGGCGCATAAGCATGCGATGGGCTACAACTACCACAGTTTGATGTCCCCGATACTTAGCCATGCATTCTAGAAAACGAGACTTCATCTCTACAGCTGTCTCATATTGAACAGGAGAATTTGGGAGCAACTCCCCCTTGTTTTCTAAAAACAGACATCTAGCTGTTTCAAAGTTCTCTATACCTGTTTCATAAACCTGCCATTCATGCAATAATGGCTCTACCCTCAAAGGAAGGCCAGTAGCACAGGATACATAAAAAGCCGTTTCTAAAGCTCGCGTCACTGCAGAAGACACCAGGATATCAGCTGAGCCAAATAAAGGATTTTTGCAAAGTTCCTGAGCTTGTTGTCTTCCTTTCTCAGATAAGGGTGCCAAATCTATCCCGAATCCAGTATAGGAACGCTCCTCTAACTCACGGTAATTTGGCTCCCCGTGACGGATAAAAATAATTTTCATATTAAGATCCCCATAAAACTATCCAATCTTGATTCCGCAATCTTGCCACTGCTTCAGTGTTTTAGAGAATTTCTTCTGGTTGGCAACTCCGACAGCAGACAAATCGACAGAAACCTGATAATTCTCCTTGGTAGCTGCCAAAACGGAAGCCTTAACACAGCCATTGCCATCTACCCCTATAAACTCTATACTTTTAGCACCGTTTTCCTCTAAAAAATCTTTTAAATCTGGATTAGTAAAACAAGAAGCCCGACGCTTCTCAAAGATACGAGAAGATACAAGCAGCAAGCCGGTCGCAAATTTCTTCTTTCTGTCTTTTCTCCCCCGTCAAGGACACACGCGCATTCTTGACCTCTACAACCTCAACCTCCTCAACAAAAGAAGACCAAGACCCACAGTTTGGACAGCGTCCTAAATACTTGGGGGAATTATAGGCACAATTTTGACACACAAATGTCGCCTTTTTCTTTGCGATAATAAACCTCTTTCTATATCTCTATCTCACATTCAATCACTTGGCAAAAATCAATCTTCTCATTTGGCACAAACTGGCGCATGAGCATTCCGTGAGTTACAATGATAATAGTTTTATAATTTTTATATTTTTCCAAAGCTGTTAAAAAACGATGACGCATCTCTAGATCAGTTTCATAGCGATAAGGAGAATCTTCAGATAAAGCTCCTTGATGTTTTAGATAATATTCATGAGCTACTAATACACTAGTTAAATCAGAGTTAGTGCCATCTATGTCTGGACGCCACTCATGAAAAAACGGCTCCACAAACAAGTCCAATCCTGTTTCAACTGCTATATAATGTGCTGTTTCTAAAGCCCTCGTCACAGACGATGAAATAATAATCTCTGCCTTTCCAAAACATGCAGTTTTAGCAACTTCTTTTGCCAGACTGCGACCTTTTCCTGTCAATGGTGCTAAATCACGACCAAAACCACTATAGAGTTGCGGATTTTCAAGTTTATCAAGCATACTATAATCTGGCTCCCCGTGACGGACAAAGATAATCTTCATCTTAGTGCCCTGTTGACCCAAATCCACCAGTACGCACGCCGGCTGCTTCATCTCCATCGGCAATCAAGAATGGTGCAAAGACAGCCTGAACCACACGTTCTCCAACTTCAAGAACAACTTCCTGGTCGGTAATATTTTTCATCTGAGCAAAGATATGGCCTTCATTTCCTGGATTGCCATAGTAGTCTCCATCAATGACCCCCACAGAGTTGATCAAGACCAGGCCTTTTTTGCGAGGGTTGGACGAGCGATCGTAAAGATAAAGCACTTCACCCGCTTGCATATAGGCCTTGACCCCAGTTGGCACGAGGACGATTTCCCCTGGAGCAATCACCGTGCGCTCTGCCACCTTTAAGTCGTAACCAGCCGCGTGGGCCGTTTCCCGTTTTGGCAGTAAGTCCTGATTGGTATAGCTTGATACAAGCTCAAATCCGCGAATTTTTGTCATCATAATTCCTCTTTTATCTAAATAGTTTCCATCTCTTCTATTATACCATCACTTTGCCCTAGCGTCTCCCCTATACTACTATTCGTATTTTTTGAGTAAAAACCTCCTTTTTCACCTTCATTATTTGTAAATTATATGATACTTTCATGGTTGTTTTCTAAAAGAAAGTGAAAGTTAATGAAACAGCTTAAAAACACCTAATTTCACCGATTTTAGCTTGAAGCCAATTATTATTTTTGCTATAATTCCCTGTGTAGGGAATAATTTTAAAAGTAAAATATTTTACCCTATAAAATTATTTAATGGAGGTCGTGTCTCAGCACTCAATTCTAATTACCAACAGATAGGATTTGAAAGGTCCATATCGTTAAAAGTAATCAGGTATTGATGATTAGGCACTAATTTTTTTATGAAAAGGGAAGATAAGATGAAGAATAGGAATATCAAAATTTTCTCATTTGTCCTTTGTTTAGTGGCCATGCTTTTCGCTTTAGGTCTGAATCGCACTTCAGCAGAAACTCCTGGAGTGACAGTAAGCGGAAAATTGGTCGATACAATCAAAAATATCAAAGTTACCAATAATGAAGGTGGCAACCTTGATTGGGAATTAGGACAATGGGCAACATTTCGTATCAATGCTGATTTCGACTTAGCTGGTAAGAATGTCAAAAAAGGTGATACGACTGATCTCACCGTTCCAGATGCTTTGATCATTACGTCGCAAAGTTTTGAAATTCGTGATGTCAATACGAATGAGGTCATTGCCCACGCAACGGTTGACAAAGACAATAAGAAATTGTCATTGACTTACACTGACTATGTCGAAAAACACTCAGATACCCAGGGATCCTTCTTCTTCTATGCGCGGATCGACTTTAAGAAACACCCTCAACAAGGGGAAGTCCCTGTTGAAATTACCGTCAATGGAGAAACCAAGATCGGCGGGAAGGTTACCTTTAAAGGAGTCGGAGACGGTAACCCAACTCCATTATCAAAAACTAGTTGGGTGAATGACAACGACCATAAAACAGTCACCTATACTATTTCTGTTAATAAAAGTAAACAAAATATCAAAGAAGTCACTATTGAAGATCATTTGAGATTTACAAATGCTTCCTATGTAAAAGACAGCATCAAAGTCATCAAAGGGAAGTTCTCATTTGAAGCAGGTGAATGGGTCTTTTCAAATCGTGTTGATGTAACGGATCAACACCCTGTTACCATCAGTGAAGATGGTCAATCTTTTGTTGTCAATCTGGGGGACATTAGCGAAAACGATCAATATCGGATTGATTATGATGTTCGCTTAAATTACGAGCCTGTAGACGGGGAACTTCTTAAAAACGATGCTACCCTTAAAGGAAAGCAGTTTGAAACAAAAGATGTGACAAACACAGCCGCTGTCCAAGTCGCAGGAGGATCTGGTGTCGGTTATGTCTTTACAATTCATGTCCACAAGGTAAACGATGAAAGTCAGCCACTTGCTGGAGCTAAGTTTAAAATCGTTCGTCAAGCCAACAACCAAGTGATTGGGGAATACGTTACAGATGAGAACGGAGATATTACGGTTAATGCGCTCTTAAAAGATAAATACATCTTAACAGAAACCGAGGCCCCTGCGGGTTATACGATCAAGGAGGCTGACACCGTCGTAAATGCTGAAGATTTTGGTAAGGATCATAAGGTTACGAAGACGATCGTCAATCCAAAAGAACAGACAACGACTACGACAACCACTACAACTACTACTACGACAACAACCTCTACAACGACTCAAGAGCCGACAACAACTACTACGACGACTCAAGAGCCAACAACGACTACGACAACAACTGAGGAACCTACACCTACTACCACTACAACAACTCCAGAGTCAACAACAACTTCAACAACAACTGAAGAACCTACAACAACGACTACGACGACTCAAGAGCCAACAACTACAACAACGACGACAGAAGGTCCAAAACCTACGCCGACTACGACAACAACTACAACGACGACTACAACCACGTCTGAAAAACCAGTGCCGACTCCAACGACCACTACGACAACAACTCCAGAAGGGCCAACAACGAATACGACCAAACCTGGTAACCCAGATGATTCTGGCACCACAACTTCAAACGGAGGTCGCAAGACATTCCTGCCAAAAACAGGTGAAGCAGTCGCTACTGGTGTCATCTTGATCGGTGTTGCTATCCTATCAGGAGCCGTCATCTTGAAACGCAAGATTTCTAATAACTAATCGTTTGCATTGCGGATCATATAAAAAAGGATCGCATCCCATTGGATGCGATCCTTTTTTGTGTTGATCACAGTTTTTGATACTCTCACACCTTATTGTCCTTCATTACTTCTGCTTCGTCTCATTTGAATGACGAGGTAAGCAACAGAAACAATAGATAGCAAGGCACCCAGGATCACGCCTTTTTGTCTAAAGACGAATTCAACCTTATGATTTCCCTTTGAGATTGGGAAGGATAAGAATGCATTCCATGCTTTTTCGGTTTTGACAAACTTCCCATCCACTTTCACTTTCCAGCCATCGCTGTATGGAATGGAAGTCATCATATAGTTACTATCATCTGTGATAGACACATCGCCAACAATATGGGTATTTGAAAACTTGGTTACTTGTAAACCTTGTTTCTTCCGGTTTTCTAATACCTGTTGAATCTGATCAACGTCGGCGCGATAAACACCTGCATTGCTCATATCGATGTGATCTGTTCTAAATCTAAATTCAATAACGGTTTCTTGGTTTTCAGTTTGATCTGTCAACTGCCAAATTTGTCTTTGCGTGAAAATTTTAGCATTGAGCAACCATTTATTATTGAGTAAAACCGAGTAATCTTGGTTTTGGATCAAAGATACAGGAGTAAAGAAATAATAGGTGTAATTGGTACGTGGAGTGACCTTATAACGAATAATGGCATCTTTTGACGAATCCGCTCTCTTATAGATGGCTTCTCCCGTTTCCTTATTAACCTTTTCTTCGATCACATTTTCTGTCTCGATCGAGCTGAACGCCAAGGGTTTAAAGTACTCAACGGTATCATTATTGGCCTTTTGATGCCCCTCCATGGAGTTCAAAATGATATTCTGGTTAGCAAAGGCATTATTGGCACCAAATTGAATATTTCTTACCAGGCTGTTAGTCCCGTATGCAAGTGGGAAGGAATTTGGATTCTTATAGACGACATAACGCTTGTCCTCATAAACCTTGTCTGTGAAATAGCGATGCAGATCAAAGCGGTCTGTAAATCGATAAAAGTACATCTTATCCGGATTGGCTTCAATATCTTTGGGATCAAAATCCTTGGCACTCATAAAGTAACGAACACCATATAAAGCATCTGTCAAAGGTGTCCCATTTGAATATTGGGTCGCCGCATTAACGCCAAGATCTCCCATGAAAGCAAAGTGATCCATGGTGCTACGTTCCAAACTTGAACTAAAGGTACTTAGACCCGGATAGGACACCAAGGAAGGAACTGTTCTGGAATAGGCAAAATCCGTGGCAATCCGATAGAATTTTTGATCTGCATTTTCTTGGATATTGTCTGTCACGCGCTTGACCGAAACGGTCGCATCTGCAAACTTGTGCACATCATCATACCCAAATGTTACTTGGGACAAATACGCATTATAGCCAAACTCAAAAATTGTCAGCACAGATACGACAATCATGGACAAACGTGAGATCTTAAAGTTTAGGATGAAGAGAATGCTCAAGTAGAGCATCGCTGTAATCCCCACTTGCGACAAGAGATAACCTGTCTTTAATAAGACGGCAGCTAGTACTAGAAATACTGCTGCTAGAGCCATTCGAATCATTTTTTCCAATTGGCTCTTCTGAGATTTTTCCCAATACGCATAGAAGATGAAGCAGGTCACTGCTGCTATTCCCAGAACACTTAGAATAGAGAACTTAGAGAGGAAACGACTGATCGCTTGCGGTTGGGTCTTTGAGATAAAACTATACTGATGGAAATAGAGATAAACCACCGACAAGAGCAAGCCCAAGCCGATGATGCAGTTAGTTCGTTTGGAAATAACGATCTTCTGCTTCATCGCTTGATAAGCTAGGACTAGTATAAAGAATGAAAATAGCCAAGAAAAACGGAAGAAGAAACCGGCTGGGTTTTGTCCCATATGCCATATCTTACTGACAAATTCATTGACAAAGGAAATCAGGAAAATGAGGGTAACAATCCCTGCAGCCCATTTTTTGGCTTTTCCAACTTTTTGCGATAGGAAATAAAAGATAAAACCAAGAAAGCCGAGCGCTCCAATATAAATATTGGGAAGGTTGGGACCCGCTGACCACCCTGATGTCGTATCAAAGCCACCAACAACCAACTTAGAAAGAATATCTAAAGGGTTAATTTGGAAGGCAAATGAGAAGCTCATGCCTCCACCAACTTGCCCCTTACTTTCAATCAGGTTGAAAAATACAGGCAAGAGCAAGACTGAAGCTGTTGCAATCCCAATAATCGAATAGATCACCGCTTGCAATAAAGGGATACTAAAGTTTTTAATCTTTGCCTTTAGATCTCCCTCAACCAGCAATCTTGGCGATACATAGTAGCAGGCATACAGAGCGATGAAAATGGAGATCATATAGCCCATATAAAACTGAAGCAAGACCGTCAATCCCAGAGCAAAAGCATAGCGATAAGGAGATTTCCCATCTAATAATTCTTCCAAATACACAATCACAATAGGAAGCATGATCATGGCATCATAGAAGATGACGTTCATCTGATAAGAAACCAACATTCCTGACAAGGCATAGGCTGTCGAGAATAATGGAACCAACCATTTTCTAGATTCTAATCCTTTGTAGCGCTTGATTAAAAGGAAAGCAAAGGATAGACCGATTGCCCCGTATCTGAGCCAAATAGTTAAAAATACTGCTGCTCCAAAATATTTGAGGGGAGCTAGAATATAGATGATGTTGAAGGGACTCATTAAATAGTAGCCGAGCACACCGATCATATCTCCACCAAGAGACTTGGTGAAAGAATAACTCAAACTAGATAGATCCCCCGTCAAGATGGCATTTTTTAGCAAGCCAAAGAAACTGATATATTGCTGTCCAAAGTCAACAGCCATCAGACTCTTACTTCCAAAAGGGTACATCCCTATAACGGCCCACACAACCAGCATAATGGTCATTGGGAGCAGGGCACTTGCAGCATAGAGAACTTTCTTTGGATGTTTTTTCCAAAACTCTTGCCAACGCATGAACCAGATTAACATGTTTTCTCCTATCTTCTTTAGCCGATATGATTTTTCTTCGCTTGTTCGATATTGGTCTCTTCAATGATGAAATGAGGACGACGCTTCACTTCGTAATAGATCTTGCCAATATACTCTCCAAGAATTCCGATGAAGATGAGTTGCACTCCGCTAAATAATATAATAGCCGCAATCGTTGTGAAATAACCACTCACATAATTCCCAGCAGCGAAGATATATTTCATCAACTCAAAAACTAGATATAAAAGAGCCAGCCCTAAACAGATGAAACCGAATTGAATACAAACACGGAGAGGACGATCATTAAAAGAAATAATTCCTTGAATCGCATAATTCAAAGATTTCTTAAAACCAAACTTACTCTTTCCAGCCTTACGGGTTTCATTCTTATAAGGGATTACTTTCTCTTTAAAACCAATCCATTCATACAAACCTTTATTAAAGCGATTGTACTCTGGCATTGACACAAAGGCTTCCATCGCTTTTCGGCTAAGCAGTCTTAATTCAGATTTTCCATCTGTTAGGTGCACATCCATGGAGCGATTTGACAAGAAGTAAAACAAACGTGCAAAGGAACTTCCTACAAAAGATTCTCCTTCACGAGTTCGTTGGCCACTAACAATATCATAGCCCTCATTATAAGCTTCTAAGAATAAGGGAATCAAGTATGGTGGATGCTGGAGATCCCCGTCCATGACCATAACCGCATCCCCACTGGCATATTTAAAACCAGCCAAGATACCGCTCTCTCGTCCAAAATTTCGACTGAAACGGATATATTTGATGCGGTCGTTTTCTCTTGCAAATTCTTCAATTAACTCAAAGGTCTTGTCACTACTTCCATCATCGATGTAGAGGATTTCATAATCAGAGAGCTCTTTCCCTAACATTTGCTCAAGCTGATTAGAAATTTCACGATGGGTTTGAGGAAGTACCAGCTCCTCATTCAAGAGGGTTATTAAGATTGATAATTTCATCCCTTTTCTCCATAATACATTCCCAAAAAAGAGAGAGCTCATGCTCTCCCCTTATGTAGAAACTCATTGTTTATTTAATAGACAATTTTCGTTTCAATACGACTGCACCTGCTAACACAAAGGCTCCTGAGAATACAAATCCAGTTGCTGCAACTTCACCTGTATTAGGAAGAAGCGCTTTACGCCCTCCTCCATTGTTTCCACCTTTTGGTCCTGGTTTTCCAGTCGTGGTCGTCGTGGTTGATTCTTCACTTCCTGGAGTCACCGGTTTCTCTGGAGTTGTTGTTGTGGTGGTGGTGGTGGTTGGTTCTGCAGTAGTCGTTGTTGTCGTCGTTGGCTCTACAGTAGTCGTAGTAGTCGTTGACTCTCCTGTTGTTGTGGTTGAAGTAGTCGTCGGCTCTTCTGTTGTTGTGGTTGTAGTAGTCGTCGGCTCTTCTGTTGTCGTGGTTGTAGTAGTCGTCGGCTCTTCTGTTGTCGTGGTCGTAGTAGTCGTCGGCTCTGCAGTAGTCGTTGTTGTGGTCGTTGGCTCTGCAGTAGTCGTCGTTGTCGTGGTCGTTGGCTCTGCAGTAGTCGTTGTCGTGGTCGTTGGCTCTGCAGTAGTCGTCGTTGTTGTTGTTGGCTCTGCAGTAGTCGTCGTTGTTGTTGGCTCTGCAGTAGTCGTTGTCGTGGTCGTTGGCTCTGCAGTAGTCGTCGTTGTTGTTGTTGGCTCTGCAGTAGTCGTCGTTGTTGTTGTTGGCTCTGCAGTAGTCGTCGTTGTTGTTGTTGGCTCTGCAGTAGTTGTTGTCGTGGTCGTTGGTTCTGCAGTAGTCGTGGTGGTGGTGGTTGGTTCTGCAGTAGTTGTTGTCGTTGTTGTAGTCGTGGTGGTTGTCGTTGTTGTGGTAGTTGTAGTCGTTGTCTTTTGGTCTACAATCGTCTTCTCTACTGGAGCTTCTGGTGTTTTAAATTCTCCAGCTTCCACAACAGTATCTGCCGCCAAGTCATAACCTTCTGGAGCTGAAATTTCTTTGATGATATATTTGTCACGCAAGATGTTCTTAACAGTGAATTCACCATTAGCATCTGACTCAAACTCACCAATGATATCTTGGTTAGTTGCACGGATAACTTGGAATTTCGCACCTTTAAGTGGAGCACCGTTTTCGTCTACTTTTTTCACTTGAATGCTAAATTCGTAACCGATACCTTCACCACCAGCGATTTGGATGTTTACTTTACTATTTGAAGGGTACTCATCTTTGTTAGCACCTTTGATTGTCGCTGTATTCTTAATTTGTTCGCCGTCAACAGTTTCATAGTTAGCAACTGCTTCATATTCTACTGCAAAGTGATCGTTAACAGAAATATTACCAAAATCAATAGAGAATGACTTATCTGTTGCGTTTACAGTATAGTTAGCCGTAACGTCTTGTTTATTGTTAAGAGTCCATTTTCCATTAGCGTATTCCCAAGTACCTTTGAAGATTTTGAAACTATCCTTTTTGTAGGTAACCCCTGCTGATGTTATTGAATCTGAAAGGACTGCATTGTTGATTGCTTCGTTAGTTCTGTTTACAGAGATACGGAATCCAAGGTTTTTGTGATCTCCATTATCCCAACCAGATTTGATGATTGTGTAACGTTTACCTTCACCAACTGTTGTACTTGTTACTTTACCGTTGAATTTTACATTACCGTTAACAGAAACCTTAACAGGAACTTCACCATCATTTGGGAATTTATCTTTGTTAACACCAGCGTAGAAGAAGAATGAACCTGAAACGTCATTTTTCGTTTGAGCGAAATCTGTGAATGTCAAGACAATCTTACCAGTTTTTGCATCAACTTTTGCATCGGCAATCTTTTTACCAGTGATTGTATCGTTGATTTCAAAATCCTGAGACTTGATATCGATTGGTCCATCGATAGTGACTTCAGTTGTATCCCCTGCTTTAACATTTTTTCCTTCTAAAGCAAATTTTGCATTCAGACGGAAAGTGTCATAACGACCTAGACCGGTTGCTAATTCTTCACCTTTGCTATTTTGGATCTTGATCTCCGTGATGACATCGACTTTTTTAGACGTTTCCGCTTGTACAGTTTTAGAAAAAAGTGTCAATGACACAATCAATAGCGAACAAACTATTGACAAATAAACTGCTAACTTTTTCATTTTTTCTCCCTTTCTAGGCTGATTTTTTATAAATCAACGCATATAATATAGCAAAACATAGTGAGAAAGTCAAGATTATTGAACAAAAAATCCATCTTTTGTATATTTAAGGTCTATTGGGCTTGTGAATTTTTTTCTAAATAAACCTCCCTCTTTTAAACAATTATTTTTCCAGAATCAGCACATCTTTTGTAGATAAGTTGCTTTCTTTATACCCTGATTCTTTATAGAGGTTTAGAGTGGCTGTTTCAGAATAACCATTTTTTTCCTCTTGCATTTCCCTTGGAACTACCACTATGTCAATCTTAGAATCAAGCTTTTTGTTATTATGGTAGAAAATATCATACAATTTTTCATGACTGCGAAGACTTGGCGTATAGCCACCTGCTGCTAAGACCGCTTTATCTTTAGGGATGGCCTGCAAGGTCTTTTCGAGCCCATCAAAATAGTCTTTGCGTGTTTGATAGTATTGGATTTCAAAATTCCAATTATGCGTGAAACTATATAGAATGGCGCTTGAAAAAATGATGGAAGAAGCTAGTAGAGCCACCAATACATTATCTGATGCCAACTGATTCTTGCTTAATTGATCGATAGACAATAAAGCCATCAGAAATAGAAGCGTGACCGAACCATAGCTATACTGAAAACCAATATCATATTGGTAAGGCCAATCCATCAATAAATTAATGAGAAAAAGGGGCAACATCAGAAAATAGGTAGACCAACGTCGCTGAATCAGTGGTAAAAAGCTAAAAGGAAATAGGACCAAAAAGAGGTAACCAAGTCGTTTCGCTGTAAATAGACTTCCCAAAACATAAAGCGGATTTAGGACTACATTTTTCACAACCATCAGGAGGCCGTTTTCGCCACTCAATAATAGATTATTGTATCGAGAAACCATAGCTCCCTCGCCATATCTTGCTAAGAGGAACATGGCAAATGCAAAATAAAGTATCGGTAAGGCAAACAGGCTGAGATACAACCACTTTTTAAACTTGGCCTCGAAGGTAAAACGATGTTGAAAAGCAAAATAAAGTCCTAAGGACAGCACGTAGACAAAGGCATCCTCTTTCACAAAGAGAAGCAATAAGGTGATGAAAAGAGTTCTGCCACGCCACTGAGAGATCAGGCTGTAGAACAACCAAAGTATCAATGGAGGCAAAAAACAATTTTCATGCAAATGGAATCCACCACTCGTTGTCATGACCGGAGTCACAAAAAAGAGGGCAAGCACGAGTGGCTTCATGACTTTTGGCAATTGTATTTTCTTTAGAATCAAACAAAGCGGGATAACTGCAGAAAAGACAATCACTGTTTGAGCGATATCTAATGTTTCCACATAAGGAAATAGCATATAGAAGGGCAAGATCAAATAATAAATTGGAGAAATATGGACTCCGAAATGCGATAAGGCCCTATCTCTTTCAAGGGTGGTGACTTGTGAAAAATCATGTCTCATTCTCTCAAACATCTGCGAAAAAATTCCAATATCAAAGGAAGACACCGCATTGGCTTTAATCTTATAATAGGCCACAACCGATAGATAGAGCACGTAGAAAATACCACTGATCAATGTCACCACGGTGAGTCTTCGAACCCAAGTTTCATTGACTTTAGCCAAAGAAACCTTATAGAGAACGAAACCGATTAGAATGGCAACGACAACGGATACCAATACTGGCCAGATCAAAGTGGGTAACTTCGATTCAGAAACCATAAACGAAAAGATCCCCAGTTCCTTATCTTGAAAATTGGCACTGGTTTGTAGCAACAATTTCGGAAAAGACAAGATATTTACCACCAAGAAGATATAAGCGATTGTTTCTTTTCCTAAATAAAAATATAGAAACAAGACCAGTGAGAGCAACACTAGGCCCAATGACATAAAGAGACTCGGACTTTTCAAAATAGAAATAAATAGGATACCTGCCGCGAACCAGAGATTCAATTTTTGTATGCAGATATACTTCTTGCTCTCCGTCAAAAACCAAAGAATAGGATAACTAACGAACAAAGCAAGGACCGTATGGGTCCATCCCACTTTACCAAGTTCTAGAAATAATTCCTTTGTTGAAAAACTCAATAGATTGACCATCATGGCCACAAAATAAGAACCTAGAAGCAACCATAAATAGTTACGGTTCAGTGTCTTAGTAAGTTTCATTTCTATCAATACCTCCCAATTGTAGTTCCTATTCTAGCACAAAACCCTTACTATTTCTAGATAGTAATAAGCACACTAAAAGAGAGGTTGATACCAGTTCAACCTCTCTTTTTCTTATAGTTCCTGTAATAAATAACGGAAGAGTTCTAAATTACCTTTTTCTTCATTGACCAAGTATTCTGGATGCCACTGCAAGCCCATAATCCGATGGCCGTCTACTGCTTCAATCGCTTCGATGGTGTGATCGCGCGGATCAAAGGCGGTCGCACGGAAATTTGGTGCAAGATCCTTGATACTTTGGCGGTGCACGGAATTGATTCGACTGGCCTGCCCAAAAAGCTGCTCTACCACACTGCCTTTTTTAGTCTGGATAGAATGAGAGGTCCCAAACGGAAGTCCTTGCCAATGCCCTTCGATCTCTTGGTTGAGTGTTCCTCCAAAAGCTACATTGATCAACTGAACCCCACGGCAGATTCCTAGAACCGGTTTGTTTTGGCGAACTGCTTCCTTCAGTAGGGCAAGCTCAAATTGATCGCGTTCGATATTGTAATCATCGCTTTCGATGGTTTTTTCTTCCCCATAGAGACTAGGATCGACATTTTGGCCTCCACTTAAGATCAACTTGTCAATCGTTTCAACATAGTCCTTAACCAAGGAAGGATCCCCCATCGGGATGACCATTGGAAGCCCACCTGCTTGACGGATTCCTTCAGCAAATTGACTAGACACGGAGGAATGAAGGTTTTTCCCTTCCGGGTCCACCGGACAGAGATTAGCGGATACTCCAACAATTGTTCTGCACATATTCATTCCTCCTTCATTTTAACTACTACTTATCTTACCACCCATTAGTGATAGTGTCTAATATGTATTTTTTAAAACCGTGATAGATTTTATTTATCACCCTCACTTTCCTCACAAAACAATTGATGATCATACAAGTTTTTTTACCTATATTATGTTAAAATAGAGAGGAAAATAGAATCGCCCTTCAAGGCACACATTAGGCCGTTCCGAAGGCGCAAGCGCTAGATTCCTAGCCTTGTTGAAAAATAGACATAGAAATGGAAGATACAATGGAAAAACAAACCGTTGCAGTATTGGGTCCTGGTTCATGGGGAACAGCCCTTTCACAAGTCCTCAATGATAACGGCCATGAAGTCCGTCTCTGGGGAAATATCCAAGAACAAATCGATGAAATCAATACCGCTCATACCAATCAACGCTATTTCAAAGATATCGTTATTAGCGAAGACATCACTGCTACGACCGATTTGAAAGCAGCTTTGGACAGTGTGGACGCTATCCTCTTTGTCGTGCCTACAAAGGTGACCCGTTTGGTGGCGAAACAAGTCGCTGAAACACTGGATCACCCTGTAACAGTCATGCACGCTTCCAAGGGACTAGAACCTGGTACACACAATCGGATTTCTCAAATCCTTGAAGAAGAAATTCCTGCTTCTCTTCGCAGCGAGGTGGTGGTCGTTTCTGGACCTAGTCACGCCGAAGAAACTATCGTACGGGACATCACCCTCATTACAGCTGCCTCAATAGATTTAGAAGCTGCACGTTATGTTCAAGAACTCTTTAGCAATCACTACTTCCGCCTGTATACCAATACAGATGTCATCGGAGTGGAAACTGCTGGAGCCCTGAAGAATATTATCGCAGTCGGAGCTGGAGCCCTGCATGGTCTTGGTTATGGTGACAATGCCAAAGCAGCTATCATCACGCGCGGTCTCGCTGAAATTACGCGCCTTGGCGTTAAGCTAGGAGCTAGCCCCTTGACCTATAGCGGTTTGTCTGGGGTTGGTGACTTGATCGTTACCGGTACTTCTGTTCATTCCCGCAACTGGCGAGCTGGGGATGCTCTCGGACGTGGCGAAAAATTGGAAGACATCGAAGCCAACATGGGCATGATCATTGAAGGGATCTCTACGACCAAAGTCGCCCATGAACTGGCGCAAGAATTGGATGTCTACATGCCGATTACACAAGCCATTTACCAAGTCATTTATGAAGGAAAAGATATCCGCGAAGCCATCCACCACATGATGAGCAATGAATTTAAAGAAGAAAACGAGTGGAAATAAGTCAACCACCCTATCATCAATCCTACCTTTTAGAAAGGAAACTATATGACTAAAGTTAGAAAAGCAGTCATTCCTGCGGCTGGTTTGGGGACGCGCTTCCTCCCAGCTACCAAAGCTTTGGCAAAGGAAATGTTGCCAATCGTTGACAAACCTACGATCCAATTCATCGTAGAAGAGGCTCTGAAATCTGGGATCGAGGAAATCCTTGTCGTAACAGGGAAGGCCAAACGTTCGATCGAAGACCATTTCGATTCTAACTTCGAATTGGAATACAATCTCGAGCAAAAAGGCAAGACTGACTTACTCAAGTTGGTCAATGATACAACAGCGATCAATCTTCATTTCATCCGCCAAAGTCACCCTCGAGGTTTAGGGGACGCTGTTCTTCAGGCAAAAGCCTTTGTTGGAAACGAGCCTTTTGTCGTTATGTTGGGAGATGATCTCATGGACATCACTAATGATGATGCCTTGCCATTGACCAAACAGTTGATGAACGACTACGATGAAACCCATGCGTCCACTATCGCTGTGATGGAAGTCCCTCACGAAGAGGTTTCTTCTTACGGTGTGATCGCACCTCAAGGCGAAGGCATTAACGGTCTTTATAGCGTTGAAACTTTTGTCGAAAAACCAAACCCAGAGGATGCTCCAAGTGATCTTGCTATTATCGGACGCTACCTCTTGACTCCTGAAATCTTTGATATTCTTGCAAATCAAGAACCAGGTGCTGGCAATGAAATTCAATTGACGGATGCGATCGACACTCTCAACAAGACCCAACGAGTCTTTGCCCGTGAATTTAAAGGCCAACGCTACGATGTAGGTGATAAATTCGGCTTCATGAAAACTTCGATTGACTATGCCTTGAAACACCCTCAAGTCAAAGATGATCTCAAACAATATATTATCGACCTTGGAAAAAAATTAGAAGCATCTGAACAAACTGCAGACTAATCATTCCCAAATCAAAAGAATACAAAAAGACTGGCCATATCATGTAAGGGATTTGCTACCTTACAATGGTCAATCTTTTTTTTTGTAAAAAAGAGGCTGGATAAAAATCCGGCCTCTTTTGTTTCATTGGACTTAGTCCAATTCACTTTTTAATTCTTATTGTTTAAGGATGAACATTGTAAGAATAATTGGTATTTGGGAACGTTTCAACAGTTGCTTTCGCAAAAGATGAACCAAAACGATTGTTCTCATTGCCACCATTACCAGCTGAAACTGCTTCGGATGGATCTTGAGCTTTTGCTTCTGGTTTCACAAATGTTTCAACTTTAGTAGAAACATAAGATTCTTTATCTTTTGTAGCTGCATAACCGAAGCGGTTATTTGGATTGCCTTCTTCATTGACTTTTGTTTGAATTGGCTGAGTTTTTTCTGGCTGTACTGGTTTTTCTGGTTGAACTGGTTTTTCTGGTTGAACCGGTTTTTCAGGTTCTACTGGCTTTTCAGGTTGAACTGGTTTTTCAGGTTCTACTGGTTTCTCAGGTTGAACTGGTTTTTCAGGCTCTGGGTCTTTGTAATCATCTGGCTTAGAGGCACGATATGGATCATCTTTACGACCTAGCGAAATCAAATGTGCATGCATATCTGCTTCATAAGATTTGAAGTGTTCAAACAGTTTTTTAGATAGCGCAAGAGCATTTGCTGTCACTTCGTCTTCTACTGCTTTAGCAGCTTCCGGATTGTCTTTCAAAGCTTTATATTTTGCATCACTAGCTTCCTGTTCAATAATCAATTGTTTTTCCAGAGCTTTCCAGTGATCTTGAACTGTTTTACCAAAGACATCTTGGTTATTGATCGCCATGTTGTCAATGTGCCATACTGTCCAATACCATGAATTTGGATCATAAGTTGCTGTTTGAGGTTTGAAGGCTTCGTAAGTATCTTTTAGATTACCATAGAATGGAACATAAGGAGTGTTCCGAGATGGTCCCATACCAAGCCATACAGTTCCACCAAATGATTTTGGAAGGTTTGGATTGATTTGGTAGACATGGGCATCGATGACGTTTTCGTTTCCTAAAGCATACTTGTATTGGTCTTTACGAACAGCATCATTGCTACCATTATCCCCTTGTTTCTTGACACCAATTTGATCGTCTGGAACAAAACGACCATTCAAATGTTCAAAACGGTTGCGTTGGAGAGCAAAGGCATCTTCCAAAGTAAATTTCTTGTTTGGATCTGTTGGTGAGCGGAAGAGTTCGTATTCATCATCTTCATAAGTCACTTTTGATTTTGGATCCAAAAGAGTGATTCCTGCGTAAGTACGTGAACGGTCTCCTTCAGCATATTTTTCTGGTCCATAAGATTTAGCGATATGGAAATTGCCATCTTTATCAGTCTTGTAACTACCTGATTCTTTAGCTACTTTTTCAACATCTTTTGAAGCAATAACATTTTCAGTGTCATTCAAGTTTACATGGCCAAGGTAGTAGGTATTGGCAAAAACTGCATATTTATCTTCTGGAACTTTAACAGCTACATATTGGTGTCCAGAAAGAATTTCCATGTACCAAGTTTCTTTCTGATCGGCAATAACAACTGTATTCCCCTCAGCTGAACCTTTTTCTTCAATGACTTTCGCAAGTAGTTCGATTCCTTCACGAGCAGACTTAACGCGTGGTAAAACTACGTCCAACATAGCAGCTTCTGGAATTCCCTTTTCTGTCAATGGGTCAGTCTTCAAGACCTTTTTGTTTGGAATTGCTGTAACAGTTGAGGTCATAGAGACACCGGCTTCGTTAAATCCGTGTTCACCAAAGGCACCGTTACTACCATCTCCACGAGCAGAGTCATAAGTCGCTGTGTATTTCATTTCACTGGCAGCATGTGGATAGGTAAAACCATTAGATTCGTCTTCCAGTTGATCCCCTTCCTTATAGTTCTTCGCATCAACAACTACAAAGTTTTTGTTGTGCTTTCCACCATTTGGATAGTAAGGGTAGTCTTCTGTCCGACCAAAGAGAGTGGTCCCATCCTTGGTCAATTGGCGACCAATGATAAAACCGCAACAGGCTTGAACAGCTTGAATCGGTAGGAGTAAGAGTGTCATCGCTACCAATGAGAGTTTTAACAACCATTTTTTCATGGCAAATCTCCTTTATTTTTGCACTACTTCTGACAAAATAGCACTATTTTTGATTTTTATATCTCCAGTTTACACCTTTCTCAGCCTTTTTGCAAGCGCTTTCTATTTTGCATTTTTATACCTCTTTACCCATAATTGCCTTCTCTATGGACCTAGCAATAGAGGGCTCTCTTGACTCCTGCAAACATATTATAATAAATATATACAATTCTTTGCATTTCAAACAATTTTCTGTTAGTTTACGATTGCGCTACATTTTTTAGGAAAAAAAGAGAGTGGGACAGAAATCGGTAATTCGTTAGAATTCGATTTCGTCGTCCCACCTCCGAACAGTTGAGTAGGGCTGTAAAAGCTGATGAAATCAGCGTAGTAGAGCCCACTCAACCACTGCGTCTTGCTCGACAATCCAAAAACAATTAAGAGGCTAGGACTTTTGTCCTAGCCTCTTCTTAAAATAGAGTTAAGATTTTACCTAAGAAATAAAGCAAAAGTAAGAGATAAGATAGGGCTGCACTCATCTGATAGGTTCGGTTCATAAAGCGAGCTTCCCCTCTTACTGGAAAGACATAAGCCAACATGACCCCAGCTACTAAGCCACCGATGTGCCCCGCCATACTGATTCCTGGCATGAAGCTAAAGATCAAATTGACCACAATCAAGCTGGTATAGGACTGACTCAAGTGGCGAATATAGGGACTTTGGACAATAAAGCGCAGAGCACCGATAGTCCCAAACAGTCCAAAGAGGGCTGTAGAAGCTCCTGCTGCAATCACATCTGGCGTAAAAATAGCGACAAAGACATTGCCCATCATGCCCGATAAGAGATAGAGAGCTAAGAAAGCCTTCGATCCAAAGAGATCTTCTGCCAAACGTCCCAAGTAATAGAGAGTGATCATATTGAGCACAAAATGTTCTAGGCCGATATGAACAAATGTAGCTGTCACGATTCGCCATAACTGGCTAGGATCGACTTTCACAACCTCTCCAATAATCCCACCGCTATAGTAAACAGCGGCACCTGTTTGGTAGTCACCTCCAAATCGGATAAACATGGAAAGAAAGACTGCCGTTGTCACGAGCAATAAGAGGCTGGTCACAGGATAACGACGATCAAAGAGTAACTTCATAGACTAGCACCTCCTGAACTGCCTGATCAAACGTATCTGGCTGGAAATCCCCTTGCTGGATGGAATAAATCGTACTAACCGTTTTTCCAGTAAAATCTTCTAAATAACGATCATAATAGCCACCACCATAGCCAATTCGGTAGCCTTTTGACTGGAAGACCACGCCTGGTACATGGATCAGATCAATCTCTGACTGATCCACAAGCTTCCCTTTTTCATTGGGCTCCAACAAACCAAAGCGTGTCTTTTCCAAAATATCAGGATCGTATTCCACAAATTCCATTCTCCCTTGTGGGTAGGTACGGGGAACACAGACGCGTTTCCCAAGTTGAAGAGCTGCTTGGATCAAGCCAGCTGTGGAAACTTCATGGTCAAAAGACAGATAGGTCGCAAGGGTCTTTGCCTCCTGAAAAGCTGGTAGCTCCAAGAGGCGCTGAGTCAGCTCTTCATCTGCTTGAGTTTTCACAGTTTGAGGCAGTGCTTTCATGGCTGCTATAGTTTCTTTTCGTAGTGTTTTCTTCATGCCTACTCCTTTTGTCTAGCTTTTATTGTATCATTTTTTAGGAAAGATCCGAACAGTTTTTATACAACAAAGAAAAAATCCAACTCCAGACGGAGTTGAATCAATCCTTTATTGGTTAGCCTTCATTTTCAAAAATTTACCAATGTTTTCCACAGCAAAGGGAAGGGCGGCCTCATTTGGGCTCATCTTTGGATGGTGCAAGGCATAAGGGGTATCAATCCCCAACCAGAACATGACACCGGGGACCTTGCTCAAGAGAAAGCCGAAGTCTTCTCCTGTCATCGCAGTCAGGATATCAATCAGGTTCACGTCTTCCTCAGCTGTGAAAAAGTCCATGAGTTCTCTAGCCAATGCTGGTTGGTTTTCCACAGGCAGGTAGCCCCCTTGCTTGAGTTCCAGGTCCAATTTCACATCAAAGGCTGCTGCAACTCCTTCTGCAATGGCTTTGACCCGTTTTTGAGTCAAAAGATTCATCTCCATGGTCAAGGTCCGAATGGTCCCATGAAGGAAGGCTGTCTCAGCGATCACATTATTGGTTGTCCCTGCATGCATGGAACCAAAGGTCACCACAGCACCTTCAATCGGATCGACATTTCGACTCACGACCGATTGGACTTGGGTAATGAAGTAAGAGGCCGCTACAAGAGCGTCATTGGCCTCATGTGGAAAGGCCGCATGCCCTCCCTTTCCTGTAAAGGTGATCTTGACTTCACAGGTCCCCGCAAAAAGGGTACCCGTATTGGTCGCAATGTCCCCCACCTTCAAATCAGGTCGCACATGCAGACCATAAAATTCATCAGGAAGCCAGTCGCCAAAAGCATTGTCCTTATACATGAGCATTCCACCAGCCTCATTTTCTTCAGCTGGTTGGAAGAGAAAGAGCAGGTTATTTTTTGGTTGCACTTGAACCAGTTGATCCAACAGTCCAAGGGCTGTCGTCATGTGCATATCATGACCACAAGCATGCATCCGTCCTTCGTGCTTGGAGGCAAAATCAAGGCCCGTTTGTTCCACAATCGGTAAGGCATCGATATCCGTCCGCCAGCCGATCGTTTTTTCAGGCGCAGATCCATGGAGATAAACCAAGATCCCGGTCCGCCAAGTCCGTTGCTCAACAAAGTCCTTGCCCGCTGTGATCTCTGCGATTCTCTCTAAGAGGTAGGCTTGGGTTTCAAATTCTTCCAAGCCAATTTCAGGGATTTGGTGCAAATCCCGTCTGATTTTGGTTAAATCCAATGTCATCGTCGTCTTCTTTCTATTAGAATAGGGAGTGGGAAAGAACTCCTATTATTTTAAAAAGGTTGAAAAGGTTCCCCAAACCTTTTCAATCTTCCCACCCCCGCATAGCTCCAACAGTCTGGGAGACTGTTGGAGGTTGCAGATAAAGGAAATATCATTTCCGTCAATATAGGTCATCTTTGGAGCTTAATCAAGCGAACAAAGATGCCAATCAACCACTGCGTCATACAATTATTCCCTTCAAACATCAAAGGCTGGACAGTTTTTGCCCAGCCTCTACCATTCATATCTTACAAATTACGCAAAGCGTCTTCGAGTGCTGTTTTTTGTTGTGTTTTTTCATCGATTTCCTTGATGATGCGAGCTGGGACACCGGCTACGACCACATTTTCAGGGACATCTTGAGTAACGATAGCGCCAGCGGCAACGACGGATCCGTTCCCTACTTGAACCCCTTCAATCACAACTGCATTGGCACCGACCAAGACATTGTCACCAATCCGAACCGGCTCAGCAGAAGCTGGCTCAATGACACCCGCAAGAACGGCACCTGCACCGATGTGGCTGTTTTTACCGACTGTTGCACGGCCACCAAGGATAGCCCCCATATCAATCATGGTTCCTGCACCGATTTCAGCACCGATATTAATGACAGCACCCATCATCACGACAGCATTGTCTTCGATGGTCACTTGATCACGGATAATAGCGCCTGGTTCGATACGCGCGTTTAGATAGCGCTTATCCAGCAAGGGAACAGCTGAATTCCGGCCATCTTGTTCGACCACATAATCCTTGTTTTCAGTCAAGTTAGCAAGAAGGGGCTCAATATCTTTCCAGTCACCGAACAACACATTGCCCAGCTTGGTAACAGAAGCAGGAACAGCTGTTGCCAATTCCCCTTCAAAGGTTACTTTCACATTTGTTTTCTTTTCTGCATTTCCAATAAAAGCGATAATTTCTTGAGCAGACATTTTTTGTGCAGTCATGAGATTCTCCATTCATTTCAATTAAATGTATCCATATTATACCACAATCCTAGTGAGATGAACACCTAAGGCGATGTGGATGTCGCCGGATCTTCGAGACCCTTGATTTCACTAATAGTTCGATTACTTCCAAAACGAATAATGACTGATCGCGAATCAGAAAGTTTATAGTGAAAGGTTAAAAAAGACTCTGAACCCATCATACTCGACCAAGAAACACGGCTAGGAATTCCGACTGTATTCACAAGATCTGCATAGCTGGTTCCTATTTTAATATTGGCAAAATCCTCTCTATTCAAACTACCATTTTTATTGGCTAATCGCTCACTGTTTAAGTTCTCAAAATTAAGAGAAGATAGACGGCTACTAATCATATTTGAAAGCAAAACAGATACAGAAGAAGGGGATCCTTCAGCCTCATAATCCAAGCTTGTCATGAAAGGACCGACACTACCCTCTTGGTAGGTTTCTTCCCCACTACTAGCCTTGCCCAGTACAGCTACCACATCCTGCGGAGACAGATAAGTTGAAGAGGTACGGCCTTGATCCCCCTCACTTAAACCAGGAATCAGGGAAATCGCCTTCTCATAGGTCACTTGAAACTGAAATTCCCCCTCCGGAGCAATCAAGGTACTCGTGCCACTCTTCAAGGTTTCCTTTCTGATTCCATAAGACCGGCCAGTGCTTCCGTATTCACTAGTAGTAGAAGAAGGATGTTCCTCACTATGGATACCTCCTGAAGCCAGATAGGCAAATAATCCCAGCATGGCCATTAATCCAAAAAAGGCTGCCAGCGAAGACCCTCCACTATTAGAGGAAGGAGAGTAGGTTTTCGCCCTATCCGATTGGGAGTCTAGTACAGGTTGTCTTGGTTCTGAGCGCCTGCTTCCCCCTATTGAAGCCAGGTCAGCTTCTGAAATCAAGCGACTCCCACCCTGGTGAGAAGAAGTTGCCTTGATGTCTGTCCGTTGATCGTCCAATGATGTCTCCCTTCTTATACCAACACTAATTTCTTGCCTTTTTTCTTGAATTCCATTACCACTTCTGACTGCCCTGGTAGCTGGTAAGTCGCGCGATACCCCATTCCGCCATCTGACACTTCCCCCCAGATTAAGCGTTGAGGATTTCCTAGTTTCTTAATAAGCTGGGCGAATTCTGCACCTTTGTGCTCTTTTTCAGTAGTGATTTCTTTCTCACTGCTTGTCTTCTCTTTTGCGTCCAACAAATTCGTCGCATCCACCATCGTCAAGCGATACCCCTGGTCTTTCTCTTCTTCAAACCACAAGTTCACACTTTTCTTCCCCTGATCGGTTTGCTTAGCTGCATAAGTCAAGACAAGAACGGTTTGTTCCCCTTGAGCTGTCTTTGTGTAGCGAACTTTTTGTGCTTTTCCCCATTCAGTCACAACTGTTTCCAAGCGGGTTCCTGGTTGCTGACTCTGCTTAAGACGGACTTTCAAATTCGCCACAGCTTCGATGGTCCATTTAAACTGCTTGATTTCTTGATCGTTGCTTACCAAATTCTTGTAATCCTTTGGCTGAAAACGGGAAAGCGTTTGGTCCTCCTTGGTATCGGTTCCCTGCTCTTGCACCTGGATGCTTGCAATCGCAAGTAACAACCCTAAAACAAAACATAAAAACGGCAGCAAGAGTTCTTTTCGATTTTTTTTCATCCACTCGATCATTTGCTTCACCCCTTCTTCGTCAAACGATACTGACCACTCTGGTCGCGTTCAAAGGTCAAAGAGACCAATCCATCTGTCACCTGATAAGACAAAGCTAAAACTTGCTTGTCCTTTACAGAGGTCAAACTAAGAGAATTGGGAAGACCTGATTTTTTCAAGACTTCTTCTACTGCCGTTCCCTTTTCCATTTTTCCATCCAAAGGCTTATAGCCTGTAAAATCTGCTAATTTTAAATTCTTTTTGCTCTGATAGTGAGACGATTTTGGCGCAAATCCTTGAATCGAGCTCAAATAAAAATCATGATCCTGCTTTTGAAATTCTATGGTATAAGGATAGAGCCCCTTCACAGAAGCCCCATAGCCTAACTGGACTTGTGCTCCAAAACTCGTATCTTCTTGTGTAAAGCTCGCTGCTTTTCCAAATTTTTTGACGAATGCAGACAAAGTCACCCAACTTTTTTGTACCTTTCCTTCTCCCCTTGCAAGCTCTAATGACAACAAGTCTTCTAGAGCCGGCTCTTTTGAAGAAGGAGCGACAAATTGTTGGCTAGCTTCTTGCATTCGAGATAGGCTCAGCAAACGGTCTTTTGGTAAGGTTTTAACCGGATGAATCATAAACACCAAGCAAGCCCCAACGACAAAAGCTAGCAAAGCCCCTGCAGCTTTTTGGAGGATCCGCTTATGATGTTCTATCCACTGTTTCATTTCTTCCATCCTTTATGCTCTTTCTATTCAAACTCCTTCTATTGTATAGAAAATTAGCGCATTTGTCTTGTCTTATTCCAAAAAAGAGGCGCTTGCCTCTTTTTTTATTCATTGGTTTAGTAACTATCCTTACTGCTCAAGAGGAAATCTCCATTTTCTTGACGAATAAAGGTCAAATCTACATAGTCCCCGTTTTTCTTTTGGAAGTCCATGACCAATTCCACTATGTCTGAATCATCGGATGAACTCACCGTCAGATTGACTGCATCACCGTATTTTTCTAAGAGTTCTTTGTAAGAGGTCCCTCCAGCACCGGTCTCACTATCTCCAACCTTGAACCCATCTGCGAAGTTATCCTCGACGCTAAGATTTTTCCCAAATTGATTAAATTCAAATTTGACAAGCTGAAATTCTTTTCCTTTCTTAGAGTAGGTCGCTTTGACCTCTTTATTATAAGAGTTATCATCCCAGAATAATTTCAATTCTCCACTATCAAATTGAACAGAACTAGCCTTTCCATAAGCGTCGACCATTCCTTCAGGAGTCTCCCCATCATCCTTTCCAGTCAAAAATTGAAGTTGCTCGATATCAGACTGCTCCCAGCTAAAATCGGCTTCCGCATCTTCTGCGGTCAACTGGTCCAAATCAATATTGGATGAAGAACCAGACTGGTTTCCTGACCAAGAAGTGTGCTTTTTAGATGGTGACGTGCTAGGGCTGGCATGACCAATCAAATAGCCACTGACTCCACCGATGAGGAGACCCACTAAAATCCCAAGGGCAAAACGAATCGCCTTCTTGTCCGCAGTATCCATTGGTTTTCCAACGGGAGGAAGAGGAGCTTGTGGAATAGGTGTCTCAGGAACAGGCACTGTTTGCGGACCAATTGGTTCAGCTGCCATGTTTTGAGGAGCTTGAGGTGCAGGCTGGAATGGAGGGGTCGGTTGGGGAGCAGCAGGCACTACCGCGTCTTCTTCAACAGTCGTTTTATCCACTTTTGGGAGCTCCACCGTTTCTGAAATAACTGGCTCTTTTACCTCTTCTTCCATTGCTTTCGTCTCCGTCGCTGAAACGCCACTAACTTCTGGAACTTCCAAGTCTTTGACTTCTTCTTTTGGGACAAATGCCGGCGCAGCCACATCAAAATGGGGTGTTCCATCTAAGGGAGTCTGTTTCATCAATGGTTCTTGATCTTTCTCTGACATTTTGAATTCTCCTTTTTATTCTTCTCTTCTACTATAACATAAAACCAAGCAAGGACCAACTCCTGTCTTGATAGACTAAAAAAGATCGGAGAGATATCCGACCTTTTAGAAACTTATCTTAAAATTTCTTGCGAAGGGAGACAATAGCAATCAGTTAACCATATGATTGAGAAACATAACTAGATCGTGTTTTTATAATTGATTCCAGGGGACAAAAATATGAGTTTGTTTAGCAAGTAAAAAAACGACCTCTTACGAGATCGTTTTGTCTATTGATTAAAGACGAGCGTTGAGTTCTGCTCCAAGTTCTTCAAATCCTGGTTTACCAAGAAGGGCAAACATATTTTTCTTGTAAGCTTCAACACCTGGTTGGTCAAATGGGTTGATCGCATTCAAGTAACCTGAAAGGGCGATTGCCAATTCGAAGAAGTAGATGGCATAACCAAGAGTGAAGGCATCTTGCTCAGGAAGAGTTACGTACATGTTTGGCACGTCACCGTCAGTGTGGGCAAGAAGAACACCGTCAGTTGCTTTTTTGTTTACGAAGTCAACGTCTTTTCCTTGGAGGTAACCAAGTCCATCAAGGTCTTCTTCCAATGTAGGGATGATCACGTTCTTACGTGGTTTGTCCACACGGACAACTGTTTCAAACATGATACGAGTTCCTTCTTGGATAAACTGACCCAATGAGTGCAAGTCTGTTGAGAAGTTAGCTGAAGTTGGGTAGATCCCTTTTTGGTCTTTTCCTTCTGACTCACCAGCCAATTGTTTCCACCATTCTGAGAAGTATTGAAGGGATGGCTCGTAGTTTACCAAGATTTCGGTAGCATATCCTTTACGGTAAAGGATGTTACGAACTGCTGCGTATTGGTATGCTTCGTTTTCAGAGATTTTATCTGAAGTGTAGTCTTTACGAGCTGCGTTTGCACCTTCCATAAGGGCTTTGATATCTGCGCCTGATGCAGCAATTGGAAGCAATCCAACTGGTGTCAAGACTGAGAAGCGTCCACCGATATCATCTGGAACTACAAATGTTTCCCAACCATTGGCATCTGCTTCCACTTTTACAGCACCTTTGGCACGGTCAGTTGTCGCATAGATCCGTTTGTTGGCTTCTTCTTGACCATATTTCTTCACCAAGAGTTCTTTGAAGACACGGAAAGCAATAGCTGGTTCAGTTGTTGTACCTGATTTAGAAATCACGTTGACTGAGAAGTCTTTATCTGAAACATACTCTACCAAGTCAGCAAGGTAAGTAGATGAGATTGAGTTTCCAGCATAAAGGATTTGTGGAGCTTTGCGTTCTTCTTTTGTTTGCAAGTTTGCAAAGTGGTGGTTCAAGAAGTCAATCGCTGCTTTCGCACCAAGGTATGATCCACCGATACCGATCACGACCAAAACATCGCTGTCTGATTTGATTTGTTCAGCAGCTTTCAAGATGCGGTCAAATTCTTCACGGTCATAATTTTCAGGAAGGTCCAACCAACCTAGGAAGTCACTACCAGCACCTGTTCCTTTACGGATCAATTCATCAGCTGCAGTCACTTGTGGTTGCATGTATTCCACTTCATGTGGGGCAACAAATTTACCCAAAACTTTTGAGTAGTCAAATTTAATATGAGACATGTTATTCCTCCAAATTTTGTTCTTCTCTATGATATCGCTTTACACGGATTAAATCAAGGGAAACCAATCTATAAAACGTTTTCATTTGCTAATTTTTTTATTTTCACAAATCAAGCAACGACGCAATAGCAATCGTTTGCATATTTGTACTATTTTGGGCTAAAAAATCAAAAAAAGAAGCTTCTCACGAAACTCTATTTTTTTTCTTTTATTCTTTGGATATGAAAGTCATTTCTACATGACTCTGGTGAATGATAGCCCTCACGTCGCTTTGCTCCTCAGGGTCAATATCTCTAAGCTCGGTCGCGCCTTACGGGCTAATTTCATTTTACGCTATAGTCCTCACGTCGCTTCGCTCCTCAGGATCAATATCTCTAAGCTCGGTCACGCCTTACAGGCTTACCTCACTAAGAGCTATAGAAAAAGAGCACACAGTTCACTTCGCTTAGGGCTGCTGGATTCCTCCCCTGACCCGCTTCACGCAGAACTGTTGCTCCGATAGGTATTATATCATAATTTGTTCGATTTGCAAAGGTCCGGTTTTTATTCTTGTGTTTCGGCCTTGGCTGCGAGCTTGGCTTGTTTTTTTCGTTCTCGGCCTTGGCGGAAGAAGGTCTGCATGATGGTTGCACATTCTGCTTCCAAGATTCCTGTTTCTACTTCCACCCGGTGATTGAGGCGCTCATCTGTCAAAATATCATAGAGACTCCCTGCTCCGCCAAACTTTTGATTGGTCGCTCCGTAAATCACCTGAGGGATCCGGGCCAGTCCAATGGCACCGCTACACATGACGCAAGGTTCAATGGTCACAAAAAGAGTCGTATCCAGCAAACGCCAGCTCTCTTCATGCTGATTGGCTTCTTCGATCGCTATCACCTCCGCATGCATGACCGCTCGCTGCAATTCCTCTCGTGCGTTGTGGCCACGTCCAATGATCTCACCGTCTTTGACAATGACACAGCCAATGGGTATTTCCTCATGGGCTAAGGCAATCTCTGCCTCTTTTAAGGCCTCTCGCATAAAAGCTTCTTTCTCTTCTAGGGTATAGTCTCTCACTTGTACACTCACTTACTTTTTATGTTCTTGTTCTATTATATGATGAAGCTACAAAAAAAGCCACCAATGGGTGACTTCTTATAGGGAGATATTATGAAAAAAGTTAAAGAGTGCTAAACAAAGTTGGGAGGTCTTTGTTTATGATCTTAGTATATCTCAGAGGTCTTAAAGTAAGCTTAAGTAGCAAAAGAGAGTGGGACAGAAATCGGTCATTCGTTAGAATTCGATTTCGTCGTCCCACCTCCGCACAGTTGAGTAGGGCTGTAAAAGCTGATGAAATCAGCATAGTAGAGTCCACTCAACCACTGCGTCTTGCTTGACAATCCAAAAATAATTGAGAGGCTAGGATTTTTGTCCCAGCCTCTTTTAAATTATTTACTTGACCAGACACTTTCAAGGATATTGGTTTGGTCACGATCTGGTCCGACTGAGAAGGTTGAAATGCGCACACCAACCAATTCGCCGATCCGGCGCACATAGTTGCGGGCATTTTCTGGAAGCTCGTCCAAGTGGCGAACACCGGTGATGTCTTCTGACCAACCTGGCAATTCTTCATAGATTGGTTTGCAACGTTTGAGTTGCTCCAAGCTTGCTGGATAGTGATCAATGCGTTCGCCATCCAAGTCGTAAGCCACACAGATTTTCACTGTATCCAAGCCTGATAAAACGTCGATGGAGTTCAAGCTAAGATTGGTAATTCCTGATACGCGGCGGCTGTGGCGCATAACAACGGAGTCAAACCAGCCCACCCGACGCGGACGGCCAGTCGTTGTACCGTATTCATGCCCCACTTCACGGATGCGCTCGCCCACTTCATCAAACAGCTCTGTTGGGAATGGTCCATCACCGACACGGCTAGTGTAGGCTTTACATACACCGACAACCTTGTCGATCTTGCTTGGGCCGACACCTGATCCGATGGTCACCCCACCTGCAACAGGGTTTGAAGAGGTTACAAATGGATAAGTTCCTTGGTCGATATCCAACATAACCCCTTGTGCTCCTTCAAAGAGCACGCGCTTGCCGTTGTCCAAAGCATCGTTCAAGATGACGGAAGTATCGGTTACATATTGTTTGATTTGTTGACCATATTCATAGTATTCTTCGAAGATATCGTCAAAGGAAAGAGCCTCTGCTTCATAGAGTTTGGTAAATTGACGGTTCTTTTCTTCCAAGTTGATGCGCAGGCGTTCTGCAAAGACGTCGCGGTCCAAAAGATCCGCGATCCGGATTCCCACACGCGCAGCCTTGTCCATGTAAGCTGGTCCAATCCCTTTGATGGTCGTTCCGATTTTGTTGTCCCCTTTTGACTCTTCTTGGAGACGGTCCAATTCGATGTGGTAAGGAAGGATGACATGGGCACGGTCAGAAATGCGAAGGCTGTCTGTTGATACCCCTTCTTCATGGAGATAAGCCAACTCTTTGACCAATGATTTCGGGTTGACAACCACCCCATTTCCAATCACAGAGATCTTTTCAGGGAAGAAGATACCAGAAGGAATCAAGTGCAACTTGAACTTTTTGCCATCAATCACGATGGTGTGACCGGCATTGTCCCCACCTTGGTAGCGAGCAATGACTTCTGCATTGGCTGATAGGAAGTCTGTAATCTTCCCTTTTCCTTCATCTCCCCACTGGGTTCCTACAACAACTACTGATGTCATATCTTTGTCTGAGCTATATAGCTCGTCCTTTCTTGAAAAGCAGGCAGGAATCTCACCTGCGATTATGTTTTATACCTCATTATATGAAAAATTTGACAATTTTTCAAGGAGGGTTCATCATTTCATTTGTTTTTTCTCTTATGTAGACGAATTACATTTTTACAAAATATGTATTTTCTGAATTTTAGTACTTAATTTAAAATAAAAGTTCGGAATTTTTGTAAAATCGTAGCGGAAATTTGCTTTCTTTTTCCGTTTGTAATAGACTAAAATAACTACCATAGGACGGTGAAACGATGACGATTAATCAATTACTGCAGAAACTGGATACATCAAGCCCTATTCTCCAAGCGACCTTTGGTCTGGAGAGGGAAAATCTGCGAGTGACAACTGATGGACACTTAGCTCAAACTGCTCATCCGAGTCAGCTTGGTTCCCGCAATTTCCACCCGACCATCCAAACAGACTTCAGCGAACAACAACTGGAACTAATTACACCTATTGCTCACTCTACTAAGGAAGCGCGGCGCTTACTGGGAGCTATCAGCGATGTGGCAGGCCGCTCAATTGACCAGAGTGAATGCCTGTGGCCTCTGTCCATGCCACCGCAGCTGACTGAAGAAGATATTATCATCGCCCGTCTGGAAAACGAATACGAACGCCACTACCGAGAGGGTTTAGCGAAAAAATATGGCAAAAAACTACAGGCCATCTCTGGCATCCACTACAACATGGAGCTAGGGAAAGATCTGGTCGCTGCTCTCTTTCAAGTCAGCTCCTATCATTTACTCAAGGACTTTAAAAATGACCTCTATCTCAAACTGGCTCGAAACTTTCTGCGTTTCCGATGGCTCTTAACCTATCTCTACGGTGCTGCTCCTCTGGCAGAAGCCGGCTTCTACAGTCAGGAATACCCGCAGCCTATCCGCTCTTTTCGCAACAGCGACTATGGCTATGTCAATGACGAGAATATTCAGGTGTCCTACACTTCTTTGGAGCAATATGTAACCGATATTGAAAACTACGTTCAGTCTGGCGAGCTCAGTGCTGAAAAAGAATTTTACTCAGCCGTTCGCTTCCGTGGACAGAAGCACAATCGCGCCTATCTGGAGCAGGGTATCACCTATCTGGAATTCCGCTGCTTCGATCTCAATCCTTTTGACCATTTGGGCATTAGCCAAGAGACCTTAGATACTGTCCATCTCTTTTTACTGGGCCTGCTCTGGCTAGATGATGTAGAAAATGTTGATGCAGTATTAAAAGCTGCCCATGATTTGAACCAGAAAATTGCTTGTAGCCACCCGCTGACTGCCCTGCCAGATGAGGCAGACAGCTCAGCCCTTCTCCAAGCCATGGAAGAGCTCATCCAGCATTTTGAACTGCCAACTTACTATCAAACTTTGCTGGACCAGATGAGAGAGGCTCTCATACATCCTCAGCTGACACTGTCAGGACAGCTCCTGCCCCATATCCAGCAAGATTCCTTAACAGCTTTTGGTCTAGAAAAAGCAGAAGAATACCACCGCTATGCCTGGACTGCTCCTTATGCCCTCAAAGGCTACGAAAATATGGAACTGTCCACCCAGATGCTACTCTTTGATGCTATTCAAAAGGGGCTAAATGTCGAAATTTTAGATGAAAAGGACCAATTTCTCAAGCTTTGGCATGGTAGTCATGTAGAATATGTCAAGAACGGCAATATGACCTCCAAGGATAACTATGTCATCCCTTTGGCCATGGCCAATAAAACAGTCACCAAAAAGATTTTGGCAGCAGCTGACTTTCCCGTTCCGGCTGGAGCAGAATTTTCTTCTCTAGAAGAGGGACTGGCCTACTACCCTTTGATTAAGAACCGAGAAATTGTTGTCAAACCCAAGTCAACTAACTTCGGACTGGGCATCTCTATCTTCCAAGAGCCAGCTAGCCTGGAAGCTTATCACAAGGCTCTGGAGATTGCTTTTTCAGAAGATGTCGCCGTCTTAGTGGAGGAATTTATCGCTGGAACGGAGTACCGCTTCTTTGTCTTAGACGGACAATGCCAAGCAGTCCTCTTGCGAGTGGCGGCCAATGTCGTCGGAGACGGTCAGCATACCGTGAGAGAATTGATTGCCATCAAAAATGACAATCCTCTGCGGGGCCGAGATCATCGTTCACCGCTTGAAATCATTGAACTGGGGGACATTGAACTGCTCATGCTGGACCAGCAAGGCTATGGACCAGATGATATCCTGCCTGCTGGAGTCAAGGTTGACTTGCGGCGCAATTCCAACATTTCTACTGGCGGAGACTCGATTGATGTCACAGACAGCATGCACCCATCTTATAAGGAACTCGCTGCGGACATGGCAAAGGCTATGGGAGCCTGGGCCTGTGGCGTTGATCTCATCATCCCTGACAGCTCTGCTATTTCCACAAAGGAAAATCCCAACTGTACCTGCATCGAGCTCAACTTCAATCCTTCTATGTATATGCACACCTATTGTGCTGAGGGGCCGGGACAAAGCATTACTCCGAAAATACTAGCTAAACTTTTCCCAGAAATGGACCTATAAAGTAAGAAAACGCAGAAGATGTCTCTGCGTTTTTGTTTTGTAACCGAGGTAGAGTTTTAGATGATAACCTAAAAAGATTAAGCATGGTCCTCCTACAAGTTTAAAATAGCAAGTCATTTGCTGTAAAATCATCCTCTAACAAGCAAATTTCAAACCTCTCCTGCATATAGCAGAGGAAATCTTCCCTTTTTCATAAAAAGAATCATAGGTCGCGAATACAAGGCTAGTATCATCTGAACAATTTCCAGCCAGTTACTGTTGGCTTCCATAGCCCACCATCTCAACCGCTTTAAAACTGCCTCGGGTTAAAAATTCATACGGAACCCCTAATGCATCAGCTACCGCCAAACCATAGACTGCCGCTTTCAAAGATTGGTTCATGCTAGCCTCCTTTGTTTTATTATACTATTTTTGGTCTTAAAATTCTTCCTAACCCCAAAAAACAAGCGCAGGCCTGCGCCTGTTTTTCTATTTTGTGTTAAAATAAAAGGTATGGACAAAATTATCAAAACTATCTCAGAAAGTGGCTCTTTCCGTGCCTTTGTACTAGACAGTACAGAAACTGTACGAACAGCCCAAGAAAAACATCATACACAAGCTAGCTCCACGGTCGCACTTGGCCGTACCCTCATTGCCAGTCAAATCTTGGCGGCAAACGAGAAAGGAGATACTAAAATTACGGTCAAAGTCCTTGGGACTAGCTCACTTGGTGCTATCATCACTGTGGCAGATACTCAAGGAAACATCAAAGGCTACGTGCAAAATCCTGGTGTGGATATCAAGAAAACAGCGACCGGTGAAGTCGTGGTCGGACCATTTGTCGGAAACGGGGAATTCCTAGTGATTACCGACTACGGCACAGGCAATCCTTATCATTCCATGACACCTCTCGTCACTGGAGAAATCGGTGAAGACCTAGCTTATTACTTGACTGAAAGCCAACAAACGCCATCTGCGGTTGGGCTCAATGTCCTCCTTGATGAAGAAGACAAGGTCAAGGTTGCCGGTGGTTTCTTGGTGCAGGTCTTGCCAAATGCCAAGGAAGAAGAAATTGCCAGCTTTGAAAAACGGATCCAAGAAATGCCGGCCATTTCTACCCTTTTAGCCTCTGACGACCATATTGAAGCCCTTCTTACTGCCATCTATGGTGACGAACCATACAAGCGTCTCTCAGAAGAAGAGATCCGCTTCCAGTGTGACTGTAGCCGTGAGCGTTTCTTGAACGCTTTAGCAAGTCTGCCAGCTAGTGATCTGAAAGAGATGAAAGATGAAGATCACGGTGCAGAGATTACCTGCCAATTCTGCCAAACACACTACCACTTTGACGAAAATGACTTGGAGGAACTCATTCGTGACAAATCTTAATACGCCATTTATGATCGGGGATGTCGAAATCCCTAACCGTACTGTCCTAGCCCCAATGGCCGGAGTGACCAACTCAGCTTTCCGGACCATTGCCAAAGAACTAGGGGCGGGGCTCGTTGTGATGGAAATGGTCTCTGACAAGGGAATCCAGTACAACAATGAAAAGACGCTTCACATGCTCCATATCGATGAAGGAGAAAATCCTGTATCGATCCAACTCTTTGGAAGTGACGAAGATAGCCTCGCACGCGCAGCTGAATTTATCCAAGAAAATACCAAGACCGATATCGTCGATATCAACATGGGTTGCCCGGTGAATAAAATCGTCAAGAACGAGGCTGGTGCCATGTGGCTCAAAGACCCAGACAAGATCTACTCCATCATCAATAAGGTTCAATCCGTCCTCGATATCCCCCTCACTGTTAAAATGCGGACGGGTTGGTCGGATCCTTCCCTAGCAGTTGAGAACGCCCTCGCTGCCGAAGCTGCGGGTGTCTCTGCCCTTGCCATGCATGGACGGACTCGGGAGCAAATGTATACGGGGCATGCGGATCTTGAGACCCTTCACAAGGTTGCACAAGCCCTGACTAAGATTCCATTTATCGCAAACGGAGATATCCGCACAGTTCAAGATGCCAAACAACGGATCGAAGAAGTCGGTGCTGATGCGGTCATGATTGGTCGCGCTGCTATGGGGAATCCTTATCTCTTCAACCAAATCAACCACTACTTTGAAACAGGAGAAATCCTGCCTGATTTGACATTTGAAGACAAGATGAAGATTGCTTACGAACATTTGAAACGCTTGATCGATCTCAAAGGTGAGCACATTGCCGTTCGTGAATTCCGAGGGCTCGCCCCTCACTACCTTCGTGGGACTTCAGGCGCAGCCAAACTCCGTGGAGCCATCTCGCAAGCCAGCACTCTGGCTGAGATTGAAGAACTCTTACAATTAAAAGCATAGAAATACAAAAAGCGAGAATGGGACTGAAATCGGTAATTCGTTAGAATTCGATTTCGTCATCCCAGCTCCGCACAGTTGAGTAGGGCTGTAAAAGCTGATGAAATCAGAGTAGTAGAGCCCACTCAACCACTGCGTCTTGCTCGACAATCCAAAAATAATTGAGAGGCTAGGACTTTTGTCCCAGCCTCTTTTTATAGATTGTCTGTTTGCAGGCCGAGTTGTTTGACTCTTGCGGTGTAGTAGGTCATGATCAAAAAGAGGTTGGCTGTGATCAGCCAGATGGCCCATTGGTGAATGAAATGCATGAGGATGGCTACACTAATCGCTCCCGCAACAAAGCTTCCAACAACAATCCCGTAATTCATAGCCTGACGCCGATACTCGTCCAAATCTCCCTTTCCTCGAGTGATTCGGTACAAGGCCGTCAGCATCTTGCGGTAATTGCCGGAAGTCATAAAGATCACATAAGGGTGATTTTCGATGAGGCTCCCTGTAAAGGTCAACATCATCATCCCTGTTCCAAAAGCAATAAAGGGAACTTCTACAGGTGGTATGACAGACACCAAGGGAATCAGGAGTGTCACCACAAACAAAGGAATCAACATCTTGGTCCGCCAAAAGGCTGTCTTGCGATACTCTTTGATATGGAGAGCAACCACAAAGCCGATCGAGAAAAACAAAATAGATGAAAAACGCATGATGGTATTTTCGACACGGGGATCGTGCCAATCAGCGATGAGAAGCAGGAGGTTCCCAGTTTGAGTCGCGACCAAACTCCGGTAGTGCATGTGGCAAAAGACATCGAGGCCTCCTCCGATAAAACCAAGCAGAGCCCCCATCAGTCGTGTATTTTGTGGTAAAATTATTTTTTCTTCCATAGTCTTGTCTCTTTTGATTTCAATTATTTTTTATTATACCACTTTGCACCAGAGCTGAGTATTGAAAATCAATCATAACCACTCATCAAACAAGTGGTTTACGTCAGGACTATGATTCTAGATAATTAGAATTTCCCTATCACTGTATAGTGCTAAGAGAATCATATTAATAACCTTCGTGATTCCTGAAAGAAAGATCAAAATAATTCAGTTGTCCTGTTTTCTTTTTTCATGGTAGTGACCTCTTAAAAACATTGTTTGCCTTCTTTAAAGAGTTGATAGAGAGTATAGATATAAATGAGACTAAAAATAATACAGATGGTTAGAAATAGGAGATATCTCCAATCCATAGAATTCGTTATCAGTTGTGGGAGAGATACGAGGATAAAGCAGAGAGATGCGTTCAAGAAGCGTATTTTTTTTGATGTGATTTTCTGAAATCTTTGTCCCTTATTCAAGACTGGAAGAACTAAAAGGAAAATGATCAGAAAAGGACGCGTAACTTGGCCATAGACTAGGAAAAAGGTAACAAAGATGCTAACTAAAATATGACTGAAAATTAAAGTTTGTAATGATTTCATAAGCTTCCTCCTAATCGTCGTCCTGATCTTCCTTGGCTTTTCGAATGCGAAGCCAGACGATAATTTGCATCATCAATCCGAAGAAGAAAGCTGCGAAAAGGATTGATATAAAATGACCTAGATTGAAAAGAGAGGTGAAAAAGTTTTTGCTATTATCCGTTAAGACATTGAGAAGTGGTATTCCAAAGAACATCAAAACTCCATAGAGCAGACCAGCTTTAATGCCAGGATAGCGTAGCTGTTTGCTTTCTTTTTGGCTCAACATATCAGGATCGATAGCAGTAATACCTGTTTTTTTAGTTTGAGTGCTGACATAGATAGCACAAACCATAGAAACCAGAAAGATGATAATTGGATATCCAAACGCGACCATTTGGGGATATTTATAAGCAAGGACAAAGGGAATGAGATTGCCAAAAATCATGAGATAAAACAGGACCATAAAGATTTTATTTCCGATGCGGTCAGCCTCGCGTTGCTTATGTTCATCAAGTGGTCCAGAAATGCCATATGTGCGTTTGATGAGTTTTTCAGTGAGAGTTTCTTTTTTCATTTTTCTTCTCCTTATTAAAATTCGTCCTCCCAAAAGAGACTGTTGAGGTCTGTTTGGAGGCTATGAGCGAGATTGAGACAGAGTTCCAGGGTAGGATTGTACTTGTCATTCTCAATCATGTTGATGGTTTGTCTAGAGACACCGATATCTTTGGCAAGTTCGAGTTGGGACATGCCCAATTCCTTGCGGAATTTTTTTACACGATTCATGCTTCCTCCTATTAAATGAATGTCGTATATATTTGACTATAGTATAGTATTATGAACATAAAATGTCAACTATTTTTGACATATTTTTAAATATTTCTTACTAGAACAAAAAAATCCCTCCAGCTACTAATAGTAACTGGAGAGATTTCCTGAAAGAACCCTGCTCGATCTACTGTTTTAGACGATAGGTCTTGCGTGGTTTTTTCTTAGGTACTCGCTTGACACCCACTTCTTCCACGAATTCTCCGAATTTTACGAGGAAGTTATTGCTAACGATGGGACGTCCAGGATTGATCAGATTGACCAACTCAGTTGCTTCATAAACGGTGAAGGGCTCCTCTAACAGATAGAGGAAGGTTGGATTCCAATCCAGACGCCCCTGAATCCGCTTGATCGATTCTTGAATAATCTGGTAGTGGTCAAAGGCAAAATCAGAAGCAGCTAAGGGTTCTCCATCGAGCAAACACTGGGATTTTTTGAAATCGACATCGAGAAAAACGACTTCCTTGGCATCGTCACCTGCATGGGCTAAGTCTACTGCTTCTGCTGGCAGATAGACCAGATGGGCGATGGTAATGACCCAGCCTCTAGGGTCCCGCCCAGGGGTGGAAACTGTCATGAGCTGCTCCACCTTATTCACTGGCAGATCGAGCCCAACTTCTTCTTTGACTTCTCGGATACAGGCATGAGTCGCATCTTCATCCTTGTTCACAAAGCCCCCCACCAAGGCGAGGCGGTGTTGATAAGGGTGGGCCTTGCGGCGAATGGCTAAGAGCTTGAGCTGTCCATCAACAAAACAGTAAGCCACCATGTCCGCTGTGACACTTGGAGTTTCATAAGTTGGCAGATCTTGCTCCTTGTACCACTTGAGAAAGTCTGCTTCACTAGCGACCGTCTCAAAATACTCTTTCTCCGTCATTCCTGCTGGAATTGAGAGACTTGCCATCTAAGCCACCTCCTTCTTGAGGGCTTTGGTCCATTGGTACCAGCCCACTAAACTATTGAGCGTGTAAACCCAGTACATCCCTTGAATGTGAAGACTCTGATCCCACCAGAGATAGATACTAAAGACGTTGGTTGCAATCCAGAAGATCCATTGCTCCCGGTATAGGCGGGTCATTAGGAGCTGGCCAACCCCATTGGTCGCATCGGTGATACTATCACGGAAAGGGCGAGCGCTATGGATGCTCTGATACGCAAAACCCATACCGATCCAAATCACAGCACACAAGGCCAAGTAGCGCATCCACTCAATCAAGTTCAATTTCTTGGCTTCAAAGTGAGATTCTTCGACCTTACCTTGATCATTGATCCGATTAGAGAGCCAAACATAAAGGCCGATCGGTTGCATGATGAAGAAATAAAGAGTTGTCAGAACTTCTCCGTAGAAGTTTTTATTGAGGGCTAAAACGAGGTAGATCGCGGAATTCACTGCTCCAAAGAGGTAGTTACTAGCACGCCCTTCGGCAACCAGGATAACACAGACAATGCCCGTCCAAGAGGCAAACAGTCCCAGCCAATCATGCTGACCTGTACGATTGGTCCATTCTAAGAAGAAGGGAACACTGGAAAGAAGCAGGAGATAGATCCATTGAAAGGCTGTGCGTCCTACAAAAAGGTCCTTCCATAGAAGTTTCATAATATTGACAAAGCCTTGCTTTTTCGCTTCTTGGTGAACATTTCTAAAGTCTTGGCTAAAAGTTGCGAATTTTTGAGATAGGTTTTTCATAAGCTGCTCCTTAGTCGGCTTGGTAAATGGCATCGATCACCTTCTTGGCTTCTTCGTAGTTGCCGAGGTAGTCTGATGCGAGGAAAGTGGTCGGAATGTTTCCTAGGTATTGCTGGCGCAATTGGTCCAGGTAATTTGAAAAGCTGGTGCGGATCTCTTCGTCAGCCATGGTCATGTCTCGGAAACCATCATTGACATAAGAACCGATCGGCTGTACAAAGAGGATCAAATCCCATTTTTCTTTGGACAGAATACTGACAAAGAGGTTGTCGAAGGTATCGGTCATGCTGGTATCCTGACCTTCGACCTCCATGTAGTAGTCGTAATAACCCTTGGTCACCAGGGAATTGGTATCTGCGATGACAAGGCCTCTATTGGCACTACTATCGATGAGCTTAGAGGTTTGATCATACTGTCCTAAGAGTAGATAATAGTAATCTTTTGGCGTGAGCTCATCATCTCGAACATTGTTCTTGATCTGGTATTCACGGGCATACTCAAGACTAACAGGTGCATCGTAAAAGCGGGCTAAGTCCTTTGCAAGGGTCGTTTTCCCGTTGCTGGCGCTCCCCATGATCAAGACTTTTTTCGTGAACTGGCGACGGAAGGGCTGGGCAATGTATTTCCAGTATTTGCTGGGATTTTCCCGGATCATAGTAGCAGAGATCCCGAAGCGACGCTCTTCTAAGTGAACTTCAAACCCTCTAGCTTCCAACTCTTCCTTGTAGGCTTTCTCCCCTACATAAAAGATCAACTCTTCTGTCTCTGTTTGATACTGGATGGTGTCTAGGGCTGTCTGTAACCAAGGCTCCCAGCCCAAGGGATAACGAGGAAGTTCTGTCTCATCTAACTTATAGACTTTGGTCAACTCATCATTTGAGAAAGCTTCGCGGATATAACGGAAGCGTTTTTGTAAAGGCAGTCCCACTTCTTCGCCACGATCCCCTTCGTAACCAGAAACGATGACACGAACGCGATCACACTGACGCTTGGCCCGCTGGATCAGGTCAATATGCCCTTGATGAAGAGGCGCAAAGGTTCCAAAAACCAGGGCAATTCTTTCTTTTTTCATATAAGCTCCTTTTTATAATTTTTTATAAATAGATTTTCTTTATGTTTTTATTATAAACTATATTTTCTATCTGTCAATAGTTTTTTATAAAAAAATATATTTTTATTCAAATCAACAAAAAAAGATCTGAAAAGAGATGCTTCTCCTTTCAGATCTTTCGAATTTTATTCACGAGTGAGGGAGTGACTGACACCGTCTTTAAGAACCGTCACACTAGACACAGAACCATCTTTTCCAACTACGATATCTAGAGTCGCTGCAGACCCATCGCCTGCTGAGAGATTAGCATGGTAATGACCATCATCCAAGGTATAGTTATAAGCGCTGATCCCATAGGCTACGGGTTGACCCCCAGGAAGTTGGATGGTCACTTGACCACCTTGGCCAATAGTGACTCCAGTGTCGCGTTTGTCAGACCAATTCCCAGCTGCAGCAGAGAAATCTCCTGCTGCTACAGAATAGACTCCCTTGTATTGGGCATTCTCCGTAGCAGAAGCTTGCTTCTTAGCCTGGGCATGGCCGTCTTCTAGACTTGGCAATTTTGCTTTCGCTGGTGTTGCTGGAGTGGCCACTTCTTTTGTTTCTTTTGTTACTGGTGCTGCTGGTGTCGCTTCTTTAGCTGGAGCTGGTGTTTGACTAGCTGCAGCTTGGTTATTTTTGCTACCAACGGTATGACTTTCTTCTGATTTGCTATCAGAGGATGAAGAGGCAATCGGATCTTTACTAGTGATCACTTTTTTCTTAGAAGAAGAACTTGTTTGTTTAACCTGACTGGTCTTTGAACTACTTGCTTCTGAAGTTTTTTCTTCTTTATTCCCGCCACAAGCTCCTAGGAAAAGACTAGCTGTCAAAGCTAGGGCTGCTAGGGAAATGATTTTTTTGTTTTTCATAACGGAACCTCTTTTGTAACATTTGTAATATTTTGTAACATTATTGTAACACTGTTATATGAGGCTGTCAATAGTTTCTCAAATATTTTTCTAATTTGAAAGAAGTTTTAGGTAAGTTCCTATACCATCACAAAAAGAGCCGGACACATAATCCGGCTACTCATTATTTGTACACTTCTTGATAGAATTCGATCTTGTCCCCTTTTTTGACAGTGGTTTCTGCCGCTCCTTTGGGAGCCATCTCTCCATTGATCTTGTACATCCAGTAAAGCCCTTTGGCTTCGTCTTGGCTGTGGCCATCAATCGAGGTGATCATGCCATTTTTTTCTTCAATCTTGTAGTTGGCTTTGAGCACTTTCATAAGATTGCTCTCTTCTGCTACTTTCAAGGTTTTTGATTGCGCTTCTTGACCTTCTGGCGTCACGCTAATTGTAATCGAAATTTCGTTTTTCTTGGCAACTTCTGTGCTAGAAGCTGTTGGTTGATTGTTTGTGCTATGAGACGGAGCGCAACTCACTAAAAGAAGAGCTGCAAGCAAGGTCGTCAAGCTAGAAATGATTTTTTTCAACATAAAATCTCCTAAAGATATGATAGATAATGGGATAAAAAGCGATCGTTGATAAAGCATGGGCCAGGTTAAAACTAAAACCATTGACCAAAGCATAGGTCCACCAAGGAATATGGTAAATCAAGGCATAAACACTATCGATCAAGACCCCATAAGCAAAGGACAGTAGCCCCACAAAAAGAATCTGAAGGACAAAGGGCAACCACTTGTAACTGATACACCAAAGGAGCATCAAGCAGCCGAAGGCGACAATCTGAAAGAACACAATCAGGCTCATCCCCAGGAAAAAAGCGGTGACAAACATGGTGATCATCATAACAAGAAAAGCAAAGCTATACCCTTCAAATATCACCAAGAGAAAAAAGATGGCAGAGATCGGTTGGACATTTGGAAAAGGTGCAAAAGCCTGACGTAGGGCGACACAAAGGGCCGCCAAAAGCGAAATACGGGTTAATCGCTGAAGCGTCATGACGTCCTCCTAGACAATCTCGAACTTGATCGTTCCGGCTGTTGTTTCAACCTTGATGGTTTGCCCTTCTTGGGCTTGGCCTTTCAGCAATAGCTCTGCTAGTTGATCTTCCACTTCGGTCTGCAAGACACGACGCAGTGGGCGAGCTCCCATTTCTGGATCGTAGCCTTTGGTTGCTAGCAGCTTGAGCGCTGAAGGCTGGAATTTGAGGGTCATGCCTTGTTCGGCCAAGGTCGCGATAAGCGGTTTGACCATGACTTTCACCACCTGCTGCATGTCCTCGCTTGAGAGGCTATGGAAGACCACCTTTTCATCAATCCGGTTGATAAACTCTGGACGATAGGTCTTCTTCAACTCTTCAAACATACGTTTTTCCATATTGGCCTGGTCAAAGCGGATATCTTTAGCACCAAAGCCAACTGTCTTATCATCCCGAAGGGCTGTTGCTCCCAGGTTTGAGGTCATGATGATAATGGTATTGGAGAAGTCGATCTTCCGGCCTTTGCTATCGGTTAAGACTCCGTCATCCAAGACTTGCAAAAGGACATTGAAAATATCTGGATGGGCTTTTTCCACCTCATCAAATAAGAGGACAGAATACGGTTTGTTGCGGACTTTCTCGGTCAACTCGCCCCCTTCTTCGTAGCCCACATAGCCTGGAGGGGCACCGTTGAGGCGGCTAGCGGCGAATTTTTCCATGTACTCACTCATATCAAAACGGATGAGGGCCGATTCATCATCAAATAAAACTTCCGCCAAGGCTTTGGCTAGCTCCGTTTTTCCGACACCGGTAGGTCCTAGGAACATGAAAGAACCGATCGGACGTTTATTGCTACGGATACCCGATTGATTGCGACGAATAGCCCGACTGATACTCGAAACGGCTTGATCTTGACCAATCACGCGCTTGTGCAATTCTGTTTCTAAGTTTAGGTACTTCTTGGCATCAGTTTGGGTCAGTTTTTGAGTTGGAATACCCGATAATTGGCTCAAGGTCACCAAGACATCTTGGTCAGTGACCTCTTTTTTGTAGACAATGGGAGCAACCTCTACTTGTAAGAGCTGGGCTGCTTTCTTCCACTTGCCATCCATCAAAGCCCGGTCCAAGGCGGTCAACTCTTCTTTTACGTGACCGTTGGAATCGCGGTTTTGTACGGTAGCTGCCGCTTCATCCAAGAGATCAATGGCTGAATCTGGTAATTGACGGCTGGTCAAATAGCGGTGGGAATATTTGACAGCTGTTTCGATCGCTTCATCGGTAATGGTCACATGATGGTGGTCCTGGTAGGTCTCTTTCAAGCCTTGGAGAATTTGGATGCTATCTGCAACACTCGGTTCTTCAATGGTGACTTTCGCAAAACGACGAGAGAGAGCCGCGTCTTTTTCGATATGCTTTTGGTACTCATCTTGAGTCGTAGCACCAACTGTGCGCAAGGTTCCTCGTGCCAGGGCTGGTTTTAGAATATTGGCTGCGTCTAAGGTCGAATCAATACCGGATCCTGAGCCCATAATGGTATGCAGTTCATCGATAAAGAGAATCACGTGACCGTCTTCTTCGATGTCCTGGATGATATTGTTCATCCGTTCTTCGAAGTCCCCACGGAAGCGCGTCCCTGCAACGACATTCATGAGATCCAATTCAAGAACACGCATTTGCGCGATTTCAGCTGGAACATTGCCACTAGCGACACGCTGAGCCAGACCTAATGCAAGAGCGGTTTTTCCGACCCCTGCTTCTCCCACCAATACAGGATTGTTCTTGGTCTTGCGGCTGAGGATTTGGATCATGCGTGAAATCTCTGCATCCCGGCCGATCACAGGCTCAAGCTGGCCTGCACGCGCCATTTCTGTCAAATCACGGGTATAATCTTCAAGACCTCCACTGGTGCTTGGGGGCATGCCCATCATATTTCCCATGGTTTGGCGGTTAGGGTTTTGGGCCCGGTAGAGGCTCCGGATGGCTTTGATATCATTCTTGTCCCAGCCTGCCTTGTCTTCTAAATTCTTGCGAAGGGAGGCAATAGGAACTCCCTTGTCTTGCTCTGTAAAGGCAAAGCCGGCAAACTCCATGACTTGGCTCGCCAAGGTCCCACGGTCTGCTAGAAGAGAGAGGAGCACATGCTCTGTTCCCAAGGTCTTGGCATGAAGGACCTGGGCAATCTCTCTTGCGTGCTTCATAATGGCTTCCATCCGATAAGAAAATGGGAAGATTTCATACCGATTGTCGCTTTGAAAAGCTTGGCCTGTAATATGCTCCGCCGCATCCTGAAACTCATCGATCTGCATAGGATAATCGTTAAGTACAGAACCTGCCACGCTATAGGGATTATTGGCCATAGCCGTCAGGAGATGCCAAGTATCTAAGGTATGTCCCTGATAGTGGCCTGCTAGTATTTGGGCCGCTTCTATACTTTCTAACAGTGCTGTTGAATAGTTCATCTAGTCGGTATTTCCTTTTCTATCTACTTGTTGAATGATTTTTTTCAGCATCGTTGCTCGTAGGATGAGAACATCTCGACCTAGGACCTCATCGGAGGTCGTCGCAAGCAAGAGCTGCGTTTCACGTCTTGTCAATAATTTTTCTTCATAGAGCATCTGGAGGATATCATTGAAGACCTGCTGGCTGATGGTTTCTCCAATATTGGCTGCCAAGTCTTGGAGCATCTGATGGTGATCTGAAAACTGGACCTTGCCAATGCGGATATAGCCACCCCCACCGCGTTTGCTCTCTACAATATAGCCTCGACTCTCGGTAAAACGGGTCTTAATGACATAGTTAATCTGACTGGGTACGACCTGAAAGACATCGGCTAACTCACTTCTTTTGAGCTCTGCCATGCCAGCTTGAGCCAGCAAGGCCTTAATATAAGCTTCGATGCTATCAGATGTGTTCTTATTTGCCATGATGCTCCTTTCTGGCTTGTTTTTTTCTAGATGGATGCTCTGCTCTTTGGCCCATAAAAAATGGCCTTGGAGTGTTCCTTCTCATCATTGACCTTATTTGACTATTATACAATTTTTACGGCTGTAAATAAAGCAAAGACTCTATGGAAATAGGAATCTCTTAAGAAGGCAAAAAAAAGAGGCTAGTGAGAACTAACCTCTTATGCGAAGAAGGAGCTACTCTTTGCGACGAGCGAATTTGGCGCCTCCGCCCAAGAAACCTAGACCAAGAAGGCCTAACCAAGCAAAGAAACCACCTTCTTTTGTACCGGTTTGAGGTAGTTTTCCTTCCGATTGTAGAGAAGGACTTTCAACCACTTCTTTTTCCGGATGGTCTGAAGTCAAAACAGAAACTGCTTCTGGGGTTTTCGGTTGCAAGAGAACAGGTCTTCCTTTTTCTTTTTTGTCTTCAGCTTGAGAAAGAGTCATAACTTCTGGTTGCACCTTACTTGGGGAGACAGGAGTGGTTGGAGTCGGCATATCAGCTATCAACGGACTTTTTTCCGCTTCCTTCGTTCCGACTTCTGTGATCTGGTCCTGGGCCTCCACTTCGACAAAGGCATCGACTTCTGTCCGAATTTCTTTGCCTTCTTCTTGTCGAACCTCGATCAATTTCAACCGGCGTCCGACCTTTCCTGCTTGAAGGATCCGGCTTTCGCCCTTGGCCAAGTCCTTGTTCTCACGTGTTTGACTCTCAAATGGAATCTCCTCCGCTTCGATGAGAAGTTCTGGCTTTTCAAGAATCAAATCCCGAATACCTTCTTCTGGCCGTGTCTGCGTCAGGGGTTCATAATTGTGAGCATCTTCTAAGATGGTTTCAAGGGCTTCGACTTGATTAGCTGCAGCAACCAAATCTGGCCGCTCTTGATCCAACAACTGAGTCAAGTCCGTCAATTGTCCTTGAACCGTCGGTTTGAGATCTGCTTTCAAGCGATCGAGAGAAGTAGCCTTGATCTTTTCTACTCCTTCTCTGATGATCTGTTGCAGCTCTTCTTGACTGAGCAACTGGCTATCTTTCCCTGAGAGGACAAATCGGTCCACCTGGATAGCTCGAGATGAGTGAGGGTCATTGAGGGCTGGATCCAGATGCAAGCGTAGCTGGTGGTAGCCTTTTGCTAGGCCTTGCAGATTGACCAAACTCTGGTCGAGCTTGCGTTGATCTCCGTAGCCACTGAAATAATGATCGCCGTCGATCTCATAATCATGGCCACGCCCTTCTTCGAAGGCCATTTCTTTCCCATCCAAAGTGACGCTGTAGAGACCATGACTTGGATCAACCACTCCTCGGACCTCCACGCCTGTGCCCTTAAAGGTAATGGTCACTTCAATGTGTTTCTTGCCTTCCTCATCGGTCACTTGGTTAAAGCTGGACCAAGATTCTGTGCCATTTGAGAAGTCTTTGTTGTCTGTCTCATGATGCCAGCCTTGGCTATAGTGCAGTTTTGGATCTTGGTCATCCACTTCTTTGCGATTTTCTGGCAACTGGTCTTCATTCATCACTTGGACTGTCAGTTCTGGAATAAAGCCGACCAGGCTTCCTTGATCCGGATGGAGCAATTTGACCTTAAAGTCATAGACGTCGGTCGCTTTTCCTGCAAAATCAAGGGTTGGAACTTGGACTGTTTTTTCTGTCTCGCCATCTGCGAACTCAAGGGTGATGTTGGTATCTTTGTAGACCTTGCCATGAACCCCTGTTCCTGGTTCTGTGATTAATTTAAGACTGGCACTTCCTTTAGAGCCACCTTTTCTCTTGACGAGGATTTGCGCTGGGTCGCCTTTCTTAACAGCTAGGGTTGGCTGAGCAAATTCAAAGAGACCCTTTTCTTGGTTATTGAGGGCATAAATCCCTTCCGTTGCGATCGCATCTCCCTTGCTATTGACCAAGGTCAAGGTGTGGGATCCTGCTGCCAAATCCGGTGTTTCATAGACCTTTTGGCTGCGTTTGCGGTTTGAGCTTTGGGTATTGACGGTCGCTAGCTTTTGACCATCGACATAGACATCCATTTCCCCATGACCAGGGTCGACAGTTGCGACGACATAGGCCTTGGTGCCTTCAAACTGATAGGTCACCGAAGCTCCCTTTTCTTTGGTCCACATAGAGGTGCCTCGAACGCCTTCTCCCTCTTCATTCCACTGGCCATTGGACCGCTCTGCTGTCCGGTCGGAATGATAAGTCAAACCAAGCGGATAGCCATCGGTTTCTTCAATGCTGGCTGGTGTCTTATAGACAGAGACACCGTTCAAGATTGGAGTGGCTTGGGCATCAGTGATGGACACCCGAATATAGCGACTATCAACTGGTTGCCCTTTGATTAATCGGCGGTATCCTACAGTTGAGCCAGCTCCATAAGGAACCCATTGCCCATTCACTGCCACATCAATGGTGAAACCAGAAATCCGTTGGCCTTTCTCGATGGTTTCTTTGAGCTCTACCACATCAAAGTGTTGCTCTTTTCCAAGATCAAGGACAAAAGAGCCGGTTTTGGCATCATCAGCCGGGGCCCAACTGGTCTTTTCATCGCCATCTGTCAAATGGCTGGCCTTGTAGAGAGGATTGCGCCGTGTCGAGTCAGCTTCTACCAAAGCTCCTGCCGCATAGTTCACACTGTAGAGTTGGTCCAAGGTCTGACGGAATTCTTTCAAACGGGCCACATCGGCATCCGCAAATTTTCCGTCTTGGTTGGGTGGAATATTGAGCAAGAGTGGAGTTCCACGGCCGACCGATTTGAAGTAAATGTCCATCAATTCGCGCAAGGACTTAGGCTCTTGATTGTCATGGTAGAACCAGCCGGAGCGAATAGAGACATCGGCTTCTCCCACTGAGTATTGCTTCCCTTCCGGATCCCCGTGATTGAGGTAGCTGTTGGATGGATTGTTGCGGATCTTATCTGGATTGACCTTTTGCCAAACCGGATCTCCGGCAATCCCCTTTTCATTTCCAATCCAACGAACATTGGTCGGCTCAGCTGAGAAGATAGCAATATCCCCTTGGGCCTTACGAATGGCTTCAAACCACTTGTCGAAAGTATAGGTGACCTTTTGAGCCCCATCGCCACGCGCTCCATCCATCCAGACTTCTACGAACTTGCCCTTGTTCCCATATTTTGGATCTTCAAGGATTTCCTTAAGCTGGTTGAGATAGTATTCATTATATTGGTCCTCTGTATCCACATGGTAGAGCGGACTGTGAGCATCCCAAGGTGAGAGGTAGACCCCCATGTCCATGTCATACTTGCTGGCAGAAGCAGAAACCTCGGCTAGGACATCGCCTTTCCCATCCTTCCAACCGCTTTTAGCAATGGTATGGTCGGTATATTTGGAAGGGTACAAGAGGAAGCCATCGTGGTGCTTAACGACCATGATCGTCCGTTTAAAGCCAGCATCTTTCAGGGTTTTGATCCACTGATCGGTATCCAGATGCTCTGGATAGAAATAATAAGGATCTTCTTGCCCATCTCCCCACTCACGATCATAGTAAGTATTCATCCCAAAGTGGATGAAAGCTGCTAGCTCTTCGCGGTGGTATTGCATCTGAGCCTTGCTTGGAAGTGGTCCGTAATCCGCAATCTCAGTCTCCTCGTTTAGAGAAGTGGCTGGTTGGCTTGCTTCTGTCCCTTGACTGACTGTGCGATTTTCTTTCTCACTAGTAGCTGCTGAGGGTTGTTCTGATGCTTCTTGGTGCTCGTTCACAGTTTTCTCCTCCTTTCCTTGATCTCCTGCATTGCTTGTTTCAACCCGTTCTTCACGCGGTTCATTATTCTCAGCTTGTTCCTCTGCGTAACTGGTAGTAGTTCCTAAAAAACAAGTCGCTACGACTACCGAGCAGACACCTACTGAGAGTTTACGAATGCCAAATCGATTTCTCTGATCAACTAATCTTTTTCCCATATTCTATTCCTTTATGTCACCAGGTAAAGAGGGTGGGGCTTCCCCATCCTCCTTCTTTTTACCTGTGAACTTTTCACCATTTTTTACTAGTTTCTCTAGCTGTTTTACTTGGCCTTATTGGCTCTTTTTTTCTGATCGTCCAGCACAGCACTGGCAAGGCCTGCCGCTAAGATTCCAGCAACGAGGCTTGCGACGCTTTCTTCCGTTCCTGTATTTGGTAATGTACCTTCGGAAACTGGAGCCGCTGAAACTGCTGGTGTTTGAGTGTCTTTCTCGACTTCCTTCTCTATTGCATCTGTCCCTTCCTGGCGCACCGCTTTGACCTCAAGAGATGCTTGAGGAGTTGCGGTAGCTACTGGTCCTTCTGAGACATGAGGACCTTCTGGGTTCGGAAGCGGTTGTGACTGTGGCTGAGGCTGCGGTTGCGGCTGTGGTCCTGGCTGTGGCTCTGGTTCTGGCTGTGGCTCTGGTTGTGGTTCTGGCTGCGGTTGTGGCTGTGGCTCTGGTTGTGGTTCTGGCTGCGGTTGTGGCTGTGGCTCTGGTTGTGGAGTGTCTGGAAGTACTTCTTTTGTGCCCACCTCTGTAATTTCTGCCACTGGATCTAGCTCTACAAAGGCATCTAGTTCCTTCCGGCTTTCCACACCATTTTCTTGAGAAACTTCCACCAAGCGCAATTTGCGGCCTTTTTGACCTTCTTGAATCACACGTTTCTCACCTTTTGGAAGATCCGCATTTGGACGTTCTAGGCGTTCAAAGTCCATCTCTTCTGGCTCAATCACCAACTCTGGTTTGGTATGGACCAGATTCTTAACCCCTTCTTCAGGAATGGCTGAACCTGTAGGTGCTTTTGCGGAGAGAGAAAGTTGATATACTTTTTCGAGCTTGCCATCTTCTGAGACAACCTTGACAAGAACAGGGGCATTAGCACTTTTAGCATCCACGACCGTAACGGCTGTTCCATTCTTGCCTTGTGCTGAAACGCTTGGACGTTCTCCCTCATACTCTAGATGATAATCTGTCACATCTGGTTTAAAACCTTCTAGGTCTTTGCCATTCACTTGAATGGTGACATCAGTTGTTGCCTGAGCCTCTTCTGTTGGGGCATAGGCACTCAATTCAATGATTCCGATTCCTTTAAGATTTTCATCACGAACCATTCTTAAACGGATGGCTTTGGTTCTGGTTTCATTGAAGCTGAGGTTAGAGATATAACCAGCTTCAAAGTCATAATCCAAGCTATAAGGAATTTCTTCCCAGTTAGAGGCCTGGTTAAATGGATGATCTGGAAGATTCTTCAGATTGCCATAATCATCCGGAACCTCAAAGTCTGGTCCAATATAGCGTTCAAGCACCGTCTTAGTTGGCAGGCCTGTTTCCTGATCTGCAAAGAAGTCGACCGCTACTTTATTGACCAAACGCTCTGTTACTTGACCATTTTTCTTGAAGATGAGACCAGCAAAGGCTTCGGTTTGATCCGGTTCTCTCTTCCAGTTGGTCCAGCGATAGTATTCGTTGTAGCCACCATCGTTGATGTAATCGATATAGTCGATTTGATTTGGATCGAGATCATTGGTTTCACTAGCAAATGCCCTGGTATCTTCTGCATTGTAGTCACGGTTCACAGAGAGGTTTTCTCCTGTTTTTTCGGACACCCGGACGGTCAGCTGAGCTGTCAGATCATAACCGAGGACCTTTCCTTCTAACGTGAAGCTGCCTTCATGAGAAAGTGCATCAGCTGGGATAGCCTGCCAGTCCACCGTAAGTTCCTTGCGTTCGTAACCTGTGTCCCCTTTGAAGTAGACACCTACTGTAGATGGTAGAACCAGATCTTGACCGACTTTCACAAAACGTCTGCCTGCTTCTACTGCTACTGGGGCAGCTTGTTTCAGTTTTTCTGCATCACTTGTGAGATGGAGGCGGTATTCTTGTAAGATAGTACCATCTTCTGCTTTATGGATGACACGGATTGGCTCACCTTCATGGACGCTTGGCACAACCGTTGCAAGACCGTGATGGCTGGCTGTCGCTTCCACCTGTGGATAAGCTCGATCACGCGCATCGATGTAGTAATCGGTCACACTTGGGTTGACACCTGGCAAGACATCGCCATTGACGCGAATGGTCAACTGGCTCTTTTCTTCTGCTGCCACCTTATTGGCAAATACCTGAATCTCTGAAATAGAGCTTCCACGTTTGCCTTCTGGTGTCTTCATGCGGATCCGAACGGCATAGGTGTCGACTTTATCAAAACTGAAATGATTCATCTTGCCAGCTGCTACCGGTTCTTCAACGGTTAGGTTGCTGACTTCTTTCCAGTTGGCTGGATTGTTAAATGGATGGTCTGTTTCGTCTTTGACGCGATTTGGATTGCTTGGAACAGTTGGGATTTGTTCCCCTGTATAGTACTCAATCACATATTCACTTGGAGCGCCAACGCCGTGGTCTTCGTGGAAACCAACATGGAGGTTGTCCACTGCTCGCTTGGTCAAGATACCAGAATCCCCAAACAAGATACCAACAGAATCTTCCGCATTGTTACGACCCCAGTTGGTCCAACGGTTAGCTGGAGCATCGGTAAAGGAGATGACTTTATCATTGACCTTAGCAACTGGATCTGCATCGTTAGAGTCACTTGCAAAAGCGAGTGGCAAGACTGATCCTGTCCATTGCTCTGCTACGTTGGCCCCCTTGACTGTGTTTGCGGAAACACGAATATGAAGACGTGTTGGAAGATCCGTTCCTTCTACACGACCGGCTAGGACAACTTCTCCTTCTTTGGCCAAGAGTTGCGGATCGACCGCATCCCAGGCCACCTTAGCAGTATAGGTCTTGCCATTAGAGTGATAGGTCCGCACGCTTTCTGGAAGAGCTGGTTTTTCTCCGACTGGAGTGGTAGTGCTGACTTCTTCTACAGCGATAATGCCTTCAACGGTGACTTGAGCTTGGGCTTCTTTTTCCACACCCTCTACATGACCTGTGACTGTAAAGCTATGATAATCCTTGACTTGATCTGCTGTCACGGCATCCCAGGTCACACGTTTTTCTTTCGGGAATCCCTTATCATACTCGACCAAGACGGTCTCTGGAAGAGCTGGCAAAACGTTTCGATCGGTGCTGATCCGTACAGGACGCACCTTGACAACTGTCTTTTCTTCTGGATTTGGCGTGATGGTAAAGGTTAATTCCCCTGTTTGTCCTTGGAAGTTAGCTTCTAAATGAACCAATCCTGCTTCTCGCAGTTCCAAACCTTTCTTGCTTGCGACTGCTTTTCCTTGACTACCGGCTGCTGTTGCCACATCGATTTGATCTGCTTGAAGGCTAGCTACACTACCATCTTGGTAATGAGCAATGACTTCAAGTGGTACTGTTTGGTCTTCCTTGAGTTCCTGTCCTTCTGGCAGACGCAATTCTAGGCGCTTGATCTGTGGACTTTCTTCTTGGAATTGGACCACATAGGTCTGTACAGCTCCCGTATCCTTAGCAGTCACAAAGATTTGAGTTTTCAAACCATTTTCACGGCTAGCTTGTAGGACCGTCACTTGAGCATTTTCTGCACTTGCTATGACTTGACCTGGCTCTTGACCATAAGCGAGGGAACGGAAAATGGTATGGTTGCCACTACCAAATTTTGGAAGAGCTACTCCATCTAGCTGAACCGTTGGTTTCTTAGCCTTGGCTACATCTCCTCCTGCAACCACTAGTGTCGCTTGGACCGTTTCCCCATTGCCTAGGAGACCTGTCGCCTTCAAGCGAGCACCTGGTGTGGACAACTGATCTTCTTGACCAGCTTCCAAGGTCCATTGATCAACTTCATAGCTAACTGTCCGGCCATCTGTGAAGACTAATTGCACTGTCTTATCCACTGTCGCTAGATCTGCTCCCTGTGGGATTTGTTTGATAACTGGAAGGACTTGCTCCACACCGATCACATCGACCAGAGCTTCGACCGTCCGTCCTTGAACATGACCTGTCACACGGACTTGGCCAGCACGGCTATAGTCTGCTTTGTCCCACTCAACGGCTTCTTCTTGGGCCTTGCCATCGCTATAGACCACATTGACCTTACTTGGTAAAGCTGGCTCTTCTCCCAGATAAGCGCTTTGTCGAACGGGTTCTACACCCAATACGGTGCGTTCCGCTTGGTCCTTCTTACCTGTAAAGAGGCTGACTTGGTCTGATTGCAAGCGGTCTGAGTCTGCATACAGAGTAAAGGCACCCGCCTGCTCAGTTGATTTGACAATGACCACCCCTTTGCCGTTAAAGGCTTTGCGTTGCCATGAGCCATCTTCCTGCGCTTTGTAACGTTCACGGCTAGCTTGTTCCCCATTATCGACACCGACAATTTGGCCTTGTCCATGCAAATGGAAATGCACCAAATTATTGGCAGTTGGCACCACACGACCTGCTTCATCAACGATCTCATAGGTAATATAGGTCAAATCCTTACCGTCTGCTGCAATCGCATGTTCTTCTTTCAACAAGCGAACACCTGCAGCCTTGCCGGCTGTTTCGACTTGATCTTTCGCAATCACGTCGCCTGCTTCGTTGCGGGCAATGGCTTCCACCTTACCTGGCACATAAGGAACCAACCACTCTAGATAGAGTTCATCCGGATTTGCCCCTTCTTGGTAAGTCCGGCCATCAGCTGTGGTCTTCTTGGTAAAGGTCTTCACTCCTTGTGATTCCCCATTGACAATCAATTCCACACTGTGGGCATTGGAGAAGGTCCGAACAGGAATCCGACCTTCTTCATCCATGACACGATTGGCCAATTCTGGGTTGTCCCAGTTCCAATGTGGCAAGAGATGCACCATCGGATGCTTTTCAGCCGATACCCATTGGCTTTGGTAGAGGTAAAAATCATTCTTTGGAAGACCGGCCGTATCGACAATACCGAAGTAAGAACTTTTCACAGGTGTGTCATTTTGGTTGTGCCATGGAGTTGGCTCACCGATATAGTCCGTACCAGTCCAGATAAATTGCCCTGCATAGCCGGCATGATCGCGGTCAAAGGTCCAAGAGGCTGTCGCTGTCCGACCCCAACCAACCCGATCATTGCCGTAGTCTGATTGTTCATAGTGGCGATCTTCTTGGTTGCTTCCGACCCATTCTCTTTCAGGGTGGTAGTAAGAGCCCCGTGTCCGCGTCGCAGAAGAGGTTTCAGAACCATAAATGAGCCAGTTTGGATGTTTCGCCCGTAAGCTTTCATAGTTGGCCTCTGAATAGTTGAAACCAACCGCATCGAGCTCTGCCGCTACCTTTTCATGGCCTCCTGATCCATCACCAAAGCGGAATTTATCAGCTCCCATAGTGACATAGCGGGTTGCATCCACGTCCTTGATGGTCTTGACCAAGCGACGAACAGTTGCGACAGATTTGTCTGAACCATCTGCTTCACCGACTTCGTTACCGATTGACCACATGACAATGGCTGGATTGTTCTTGCCCCGCTCTACCATGGTTCGTAGATCGTAATCGGACCAAGTATCCCCCTTACGAGCTTCTGGGTGAGTGGCATCTTTTTCAAAGAAACGACCATAATCGTATTGTTTCTTACCACCATACCAGGTATCAAAGGCTTCTTCTTGGACCATCAAGCCCAACTCAGCAGCAATTTTTAAGGTTTGTTCACTGGCTGGGTTGTGGGTCGTCCGGATGGCATTGACCCCCATGTCTTTCATCTGTTTGAGACGACGGTATTCAGCCTTGTAATTTTCCTCAGCTCCAAGAGCCCCGTGGTCATGGTGAAGGGATACTCCGTGGAATTTCGTCGCCACCCCATTGAGGAAGAAGCCACCTTCTGGCGTCCAGTTGAGATAGCGATAACCAAAGCGTTCCTTTTGCACATCGACCAACTGCGAATCCCGATAAACCCGCGTATACAAGGTATAGAGAGCTGGATGATCCGTTTTCACATCCCAGAGGGTTGGTTTTTCAACATGCAAGGTTTGAGAAAGGTTGATCGCTTGACCTGCTAGAACAGCTTGTGCTTCACTGCGCGTTTTTTCGCTCACCACTTGGCCATTTTGATCGACAATTTCATATTCCGCATAAATACTATGGGCTTGATCATCCTGGTTGACAATGCGGCTCTTCACCACCGTATCTACTGCCCCATCTTTCTGTTTTTCCAACTGAGGGGTCGTAATCGTAGTCCCATACTGCGCTAAATGAACCTTGTCCGTCACACTCAGCTTAACATCCCGGTAAATCCCGCTACCAGAATACCAACGGCTACTTGGTTGTTGATTGACCACATGAACGGCGATGGTATTCTCGCTTCCATCTGCGTTCAAATAAGGAGTAATATCATAAGAAAAGGCATTGTAGCCATTTGGATAATGACCGACGAATTGTCCGTTTACATAGACTTTGGAATCCATGTAAACCCCGCCAAATTCCAAGCGGACCTTCTTATCTAAATCTTTGTCATCCAAACGGAAGGTCTTACGATACCAAGCATCCCCACCGTTTAATTGACCCCCTTCATTTTGAGCAGGAGAGTTGTGATCAAAATCAAAGAAAATAGACCAGTCATGAGGAAGATCTAATTTTTTCCAATCCTTGACATCCACTTGACGCCCTTCTGCACCAGGAGCTGCATTTAATTTAAAATACCAATCTTTATTAAAATCACGTTCTCGATCTTGCACAATATCCTCCGCTACACGATTTTGATCTGGAACAGCTGTTTCTTCCGTTCCTGTAGCACGCTCAGATGAAGCTGAAACAGGCTGGCCTTCGCCTTGAGGCGCCGGCTTTCCCTCAGCTCTGGTAGGGGTGATGACAGCTGGAGCTTCTGAAACCATTGCACCAGCTTCAGGAACTTCCGTTTCTGAGTTTTCAGTTACAACACTTGGTGTCTCCATCGAAGTCGGTTCACTTTCGAGGGCTGGCTTTTCTTCCGCATGGACCCTTGAAAGACCCAAGGCAGAAAGCCCAATCACAACAGAACAAGCTCCAACTGAGAGCTTACGAATACTAAAAACAGGACGCTTTTCAAAAAAAGACTTTCCCATAAAAACCTCCTCTTAGGATTAACTGTTAAATTTGTAAGCGCTTTCTTATACCTGCGAACGCTTACAGAAAATCACATATTAACTATACCAAAAAAATAGGAGCGATAGGCCTCGATTTCGCTCCAACTATAGTTAGATTAAGAATTCCTTTAATTAGTGGAAATCTCCTACAAACCAAAAAAATAGAAGCCCACGGCTTCTATTTTTTTATGATCTTATAATCCTGGTTCTTGACCAAGTTCAGCAGCCACCATCCAAATGTTCTTTTCAAGTTCTGCTTTAGCCCCAACAAAGATATCGTTGGTTACATCGTCGCCTTCAGCATCGGTAACATTCAAAGCTTTTTGGTAAAGGCCATCAAGGTAATGGAAGATTTCAAGAACACGTGTCAAGCTTTCTTCTACATTTTTTGTAAATGTTCCACGGCGTTCTTCAATATTGCTGTGTTCCAAAAATTCAGTCATGCTAGAATATGGCGCACCACCAAGAGTGATCAAGCGTTCGCTCACTTCATCTAAGGTTGCATCCAAGCTGTCCATGTATTCGTCCATTTTTGGATGCCAAACCATAAAGCCACGTCCACGCATATACCAGTGTACTTGGTGAAGGGCAATGTGAGCCACGTAGAGATCTGCTACGACTTGGTTCAAGAGAGCTTTTGTTTCTGGAAGAGTTTCTTTATTTGAAGGTGCAAAAGTTGCTACATCAGTAGCTGCTTCATGTTTCATAGTTGTCATGTCATTTCTCCTTTTTATAATGATTCTAATTAACTATGTCTTTATTATATGCTTCCTCCACCAGAAAGTCAAGATAAAAGATTAAAAAAGATCATAGTTGTCAATTGAGAAAAGATACGATAGAATGAAGAGGACTAATCGAAAGGCATAACCAATGAAATATATCTTTACCTTCCTGATCTCCATGGTTCCCCTCGTTGAATTGCGCGGAGCCATCCCTTTTGCCATTGCAAATGGCATTCCTTTATGGACAGCGCTCCTCATTGGAGTGATCGGAAACCTTCTCCCAGTCCCTCTGATCTTCTTTTTCGCCCGCCATATTCTTACTTGGGGGGCAAAAAAACCAATTATCGGAGGCTTTTTTAGCTGGTGTCTCAATAAAGGCCATAGAGGCGGACAGAAATTAGAAAAAGCTGCGGGTGACAAAGGAATCTTCTGGGCCCTATTGCTCTTCGTTGGAATTCCTCTTCCGGGGACTGGGGCTTGGACTGGGGCCCTTGCAGCTTCTATCCTTGACTGGGACTTCAAACGCAGTAGCCTCGCAGTCATGCTCGGAGTGATACTAGCCGGCCTCATCATGGGAACCCTGTCCCTGCTTCTAGGAATCGATACCTTCGCACATTAACCAAAAGACTGAAGCAACGCCTTCAGTCCTTTACATACAAAAAAGAGGTTTCGAAGGAAACCTCTTATTTTTTTATTCTTAGTTGTTAAGAGCTGCTGCCATTGTAGCTGCAACTTCTGCTTCAAAGTCATTTGAAGCTTTTTCAATACCTTCACCAACTTCAAAACGAACGAATTCGATAACTGAAGCATTTACTGATTCAAGGTAAGCTTCAACTGTCTTGCTGTCATCCATGATGTAGACTTGTGCAAGAAGAGTGTAGGCTTGGTCAACTTTTGTGTTGTCCAAGAAGAAGCGATCCATTTTACCTGGGATGATTTTATCCCAGATTTTTTCTGGTTTACCTTCAGCCGCCAATTCAGCTTTGATATCTTCTTCAGCTTGAGCAACCACTTCGTCAGTCAATTGTGCTTTTGAACCGAATTTCAAGTGTGGAAGAGCTGGTTTACCAACCATTGCACGGCTTTCGTTATCTTGGTCGATGACGTGGTTCAATTGTGCCAATTCATCTTTCACGAATTGCTCATCCAATTCTTTGTATGAAAGAACAGTTGGTTTCATTGCAGCGATGTGCATTGAGATTTGTTTAGCAAGTGCTTCGTCTCCACCTTCGATCACAGAGATAACACCGATACGTCCACCGTTGTGTTGGTAAGCACCGAAGTGTTGCGCATCTGTTTTTTCAAGCAAAGCAAAACGACGGAATGAAATCTTTTCACCGATTGTAGCTGTTGCAGATACATATGCAGCTTCAAGAGTTTCACCTGAAGGCATTGTCAAAGCAAGAGCTTCTTCATTGCTAGCTGGTTTACCTTCAGCGATCACTTTCGCTGTTGCGTTTACCAATTCAACGAATTGAGCGTTTTTCGCAACGAAGTCAGTTTCAGCGTTCACTTCAACAACTGCTGCAACGTTACCATCTACATAAACACCAGTCAAACCTTCAGCGGCAACACGGTCAGCTTTCTTAGCTGCTTTAGCCATACCTTTTTCGCGAAGCAATTCGATCGCTTTTTCGATATCGCCTTCCACTTCAACCAATGCTTTTTTAGCGTCCATGACACCAGCACCAGATTTTTCACGCAATTCTTTTACAAGCTTAGCTGTAATTTCTGCCATTTTTGTTCTCCTATATTTTTTTAATAAAAGAAGAGGGTCGGGCTGAGCCCTGCCCTCTTAGGTTCGTTACTTATTGAATGAAATTAAGCGTTGTCGCCTTCTACAACTTCAACGATTTCTTCGATTGAATCAGCTTGACCTTCAGTAGCTGCCAATTCAGCTTCTACTGTAGCAACACTGTCTTCACCTTGACGTCCTTCGATAACAGCGTCAGCCATTTTCGCAGTGATCAATTTAACAGCGCGGATAGCGTCGTCGTTCGCTGGGATGATAACATCGATATCATCTGGGTCAGTGTTTGTGTCGACCATCGCTACAACTGGGATACCCAATTTCTTAGCTTCTTTAACAGCGATTTGTTCTTTATGTGGATCCACAACGTACATTACGTCTGGGATACGAGGCATGTCTTCGATACCGCCCAAGAATTTTTCAAGACGAGCGCGTTGTTTGTTCAACAATGCGACTTCTTTCTTAGGAAGAACTTCAAAAGTTCCATCTTCTTCCATGCGTTTGATTTCTTTCAAACGAGCGATACGTTTTTGGATTGTTCCCCAGTTAGTAAGAGTTCCACCCAACCAACGGTGGTTGATGAAGTATTGACCTGAACGAACAGCTTCTTCTGCAACAGCATCAGCAGCTTGTTTCTTAGTACCTACGAACAAGATCACTGCATCGTTTGCAGCTGCATCACGCATGAAGTCGTATGCTTGGTCAGCGTATTTTACAGTTTGTTGCAAGTCGATAACGTGGATTCCGTTACGTTCTGTGAAGATGTACTTAGCCATCTTAGGGTTCCAGCGACGAGTTTGGTGACCGAAGTGTACACCAGCCTCAAGAAGTTGTTTCATTGAAATTACTGCCATGAGTAGTTTCTCCTTTTTTGTTTTTTTTCTCCTCTCTCAGACGTCAACTTGCAGCACGACCACAAGGGCAACGGTGTCACAATGGATCCGAGATGAGTATTTGCTGTCTTAGACAACTCTATAAGTATAGCAAAAATCCCTAGAAATCGCAAGCTATTTGAGAGATTTTTTCAATCCTTATGATGAAATGGTTTTCTAAAGTTGTTTGAAGGAAAAAGTTTTTCTTGACCTATCTTGTTTTTTAGGTTACAATATTATATGTTACGGCGGTATAGCCAAGTGGTAAGGCACGGCTCTGCAAAAGCTTGATCGTCGGTTCAAATCCGTCTACCGCCTTGATAATAAAATTTTTTATCATCTTTTATCTTTTAAAAATTCCCCTAGCAATAGGGGATTTTTTGTTTCCAATTGCTCCATTCCTTGATTATTGATATAATAAAATCTCGCCTGATCGGCGAAGCACATTAGAAAGGGTTATTATGAAAAACATTCGTTTCTTTACGATCGGCCTTCTTTCACTAGTAACACTAGTAGCTTGCTCACCTGCCAATTCTGCGCAACAAGTAAAAACAGCTTCTAGTTCTAGAAAACCGATCAAACAATCTTCAACCAAAAAATCATCTAGTAAACCGTCTAGCACTTCTTCAGACAGCACTAGCTCAAATGATTTTTCAGATCGCTACAGCATGGATCCAGATGATGGTTCTTCTCTCCAATATGTGCCGGGAGCTGCATCCATTCCTGAGATCGAAAAACTCAAAAATCTCCACCCTACCACTGGTTTTGTATTAAGAACCGAAGATGGACAAGAGGTTGGTGGGCCAAAAGAAAGAAGCAGTTACGATGACGTAGTTGCAGCCTTTGGTCAACCCGTAAGTAGTACAGACAGTGCGAATCCTGGCGATGGGGTCAATGTTTGGGCAACAGACAATGGCGATATCATGGCTTTCTTCCGTAATAATGTGTTAACAGATATCACCTTCCGACTAAGAGGGGGCGATGCCAACCACCAGTCTACTGGCGCCATTTCCAAATCCGATACACCAAAAACAGCTCTCGAGCGTCTCGGAAAACCCTATGCCATTATGCGTTCTGAACGTTGGACCAGCTATGTCTATAAAGATAGCAACGGGGACGAATCTAACTTCTCTACACAAGGAGACCAGATCGTTAATGTTATGTCTGCTGCAGAAACCAAGCGTTTAAAAGGCATCACCGGTCTGGATAAAAATCAATAACGATCCATACAAAGAGGCTGGGACAAAAGTCCTAGCCTCTTAATTATTTTTGGATTGTCGAGCAAGACGCAGTGGTTGAGTGCTCAAAGCACTGCTTTGAGGTGGCGGATAGAACTTGCGAAGCAAGTATCCTAAGTCTTTGTTCGCTTTTTAAGCTTCAAAGATGCCCTATGTTTCCTTTATCTGCAACCTTCAACAGTCTCCCAGACTGTTGAAGCTGTCCCACTCTCTCTTTCTTACAATTCAGCAATTTGGTTCAAATTCACTTCTGCAACCGTATCGTTACCGAACATAGAAATGACCATTTTCACCTTGTTGTTATCAATTTCAGTGATCTTACCAGTATAGTCTGTGAAGGCACCGTCGATGATGCGAACTGTGTCGCCCACCTTGACATCCAAATCAAACTCTTGAACGGTTTGACCCATAGAGAGCAAGATGCTGCGGATCTCTTCTTCCAACAATGGAGTTGGTTTTGAACGGTTCCCGTGTGATCCAACGAAACCAGTAACGTTCGGTGTATTCCGAACGACAAACCAAGCTTCATCTGTCATGACCATTTCTACCAAGACATAACCTGGGAAGCGGTTTTCTTCGATTTCTTTTGTTTTACCGTTTTTCTCAACTTGTACGGTTTGAGTTGGAATCTCTACGCGCAAGATGTTTTCTAACATATTGTAAGTTTGCGCACGTTGCAAAAGATTCTCTTTTACCTTATTTTCATATCCTGAATAGGTTTGTAGTACAAACCAGCCTTTATCAAAACTGTCCATTTGGGCATCCTTTCTTTCTGTTTAGCCTGCTCGAGCTTTTGTGAACATACTAAAAAAAGCCTCTTGGCTTTCCTTTTCCTAGCTTCATTATACCACATTTTGCAGGAATGCAAAGAGGTTTGCTGATTTATTTTTAAGAAAAGACCATAAAAAGCAGGACCCTTGGGATCCCGCCTGGCTTCTTTTCTTAAAAGAAATTGATCATGTGCAATAGGCCACGTGCAATGACTTTGTCAAACAAATAAATCAATGCAACAAAGAAAGCGGTGTACTCAATCACTGAGATAAAGTTTTTCCATCTTTCCTTGCGATTTGGCCAAGTTGTATCTTTTAGTAAGACGAAAATATCTTTAATGAATTTCACAACTCTCTCCTATCGTGTTTCTTTATGGATGGTATACTTGCTGCAATGTTTGCAGAATTTATTGACTTCTAGACGTGTTGGTTTTGGCGTCCCACTCAACTTAATGGAGTAATTGCGTGACCCACAAACCGTACACGCTAGACTTGCTTTTTTTAATGCCATAACGCCTCCGTTCACCCCATTATAGCAAGTTTTCCACGTTTTGACAAGGACAGAAAATCTACTGTCAATAAAAAAGCAAAACTAAAGCGTTATCACTCTAGTTTTTTCCTCATTTTTGGTAAAATAAAACAAAAGGAGACGAATATGAAAAGTGATAACTTAAAAGAAAGTAGAAATATCGAAGACCGTCGAGGGCAAAGCTACTCCCAGTCTTCAGGCAACAGTAACCTTGGCGGGGGCATTTTACAAATTTTGCTATCGCCTGGTAGCTTCAAGAGTAAGATCATCATCATCCTTGTCATGGTCCTTCTAGGAGGGGGAGCTAGCCTTGGGGGCCTCTTTGGAAATGGGACTTCTTCTCAACCATACCAGTCCACCCAAGTCACGCGCACCAATAAGACCCATGTCGACGATGCAGACGCCCAGTTCGTCAGCAAAGTCCTTGGGACAACAGAAGATCATTGGCACAAGGTCTTTCAAGCAGAAGGACGGACCTACCAGGAGCCCAAACTAGTCTTCTATACCGGACGGACAAAGACAGGCTGTGGGGTTGGGCAAGCATCAGCTGGTCCCTTCTACTGTCCAACCGATAAGAAAATTTATTTGGATATGAGTTTCTACAAGGAATTGACCACCAAATACAAGGCTAGTGGCGACTTTGCCATGGCCTACGTCATCGCCCATGAAGTCGGCCACCACGTACAAAATGAGCTGGGAATCCTTGGCAAATACCACCGTATGCAGCAAGGACTTTCTGAAAAGGAACGGAATGCCATCAGCGTCCGCATCGAGCTACAAGCAGATTACCTAGCAGGTGTCTGGGCCCGCTCCATTCAAGACCGAAACCTTTTGGATATCGGTGATATCGAAGAAGCCATGAATGCGGCCCATGCAGTCGGTGACGATACTCTCCAAGAGCAAGCTTACGGCTACTCGGTGCCAGATAGCTTTACCCACGGGACTTCGGAACAACGCATGCGCTGGTTCAAACGGGGCTACCAGTACGGGGATCTCCAACACGGCGATACCTTTAGCTTGTCAGATAGTGAACTTTAAACAAAGATCTATTCAGAAATGCTTCTGAATAGATCTTTTAGAATATAGACAAATTGCATTTTACATAAAACAACCTAAGTGACGTTGAAAAATTAAAATAATTAATACTATTAGGATCATTTCAACAGAAACTTTCCGCCGTGAGAAAAGTGCTAGAAACACTGGTGTTTCTAGCACACGGGAGTTTTGGAAGTAAAACAGTTCGGGGAACTGTTTTAGCATGAGCCTAAAATTTGAAAAGCGAATGGGTTTAAAACGAATTGAACACGGGCTGCGGATCGTGTCAAAAAGATAAGTCTTCCTAGAATCTAAAGATTCTGCGTCAAACTTCCTATTTTGACTTTATCCGCCGCGCCCTTTGTATCTTAATTTAGTCATGGAACTTCTTCGAAGTTCGCTGACGTCCGTACTCACCTAAGGAAAGTTGCTAAGATGACTTTATCTTCAATCTGCAAAAAACGATTCAGAAGAATTTCTGAATCGTTTTTTGATTAGAAACCAAGCCAGCCTTTGAAGGTATCCCAAGCGTTTTTCGCTTTTCCTGGGATATCGGCCTCGTCGATTGCTTTTTTCGCATTATCAACCATATTCGACGCCTTTTCTTTGACATCCTCAAAGAAACCTTTGTCTTCTTTGCTATCTGTTTCTGTCGTTTCTTCTCCGACTGGTGCAATACCGTTTTCAGCATAAGAGTTCTTCACCGAGTCAAACTGGGTACCGTCTGTATAAGGCAGAACACTGTTGGCAACATTGCGGAAGATCTCGGATGCCGTTCCAGCACTACTGTCCGTCAGGTAGTGATTTTCATCGGTCGTTGGGAAACCAAGCCACTGACTGATGACCACATCTGGCGTGTAGCCGATCACCCATTGGTCTCCAGAGAGGTCCTTGTTAAAGCTGGTCTCTGTCGTACCGGTTTTCCCTGCCATGGTATAGCCATAAGGCGCAGCGTTAACCCCTGTACCATTACTAAAGGTACCAAGCATCATATTGGTCATCTTATCTGTCGTTGAACCACTAAGCACTCGGGTTGATTTCTGGCTGTGGCTCTTGACCACTTGGCCACTAGCATTTTCGATCTTGGTAATGAGGTGGGCATCATTCATGACCCCTCCATTGGCAAAGGTTCCATAAGCTTGTGCCATCTGCATCGGATTGGTTGTCACACCAGCTCCCAAGGCAACGGCAAGCGACTTGTCCACCTTGTCCATGTTGAGGCCGAATTTTTTCCCGTATTCAAAGACCGTATCGAGACCCAAATCATTAGCGGTCGCTACGGCTGGAAGGTTAAGGGACTCTGCCAAGGCCTGGTACATCGGTACCGTTGGGCTAGACTGGATTCCCGCATAGTTATTGACCTCATAGCTTCCATATTGGGTGGTACTATTGTCCAACTCCTTATTGGTCGACCAACCTTCAGCAACAGCTGGGCTATAGACGACTAAAGGTTTGATGGTTGATCCTGGACTACGGGCAGCCTGGGTCGCATAGTTATAGCTACGGAAACCTGGATTTTGATCGCTTCCGACACGCCCTACGAGGGCCCGAACCCCTCCGGTCTTAGGATCAAGCGCCACACTACCAGATTCCGCGCGCGTGCCGTCTTCCGCTACTGGGAAGAGGGCCGTATTGTCATAGATCACCTGCATGCTTGCTTGGTAATTCTGATCCAGCTCGGTGTAGATCCGGTAGCCATTTTTGACAATGTCTTCTTCGGTCAGGCCATATTCATTGACCGCTTCATTGATGACCGCATCAAAATAGGATGGGTAGCGGTAGTCCTCTGACTTGCCTTCATAGGCATCGACCAGCTGGCCATGGATATCCACAGCAGCCGACTGATCAGCTGTTTTCTGATCAATATAACCAGCCGCCACCATATTTTGGAGGACCGTATTACGGCGATTGGTCGCATTCTCTACCGAATAGAGCGGGTTATAGATTTCCGGCCCCTTGAGCATACCGGCGAGAACCGCAGACTGATCCAGGCTTAATTGACTGGCTGAAACCCCAAAATACTTCTTGGAAGCATCCTCAATTCCCCAAACCCCGTTTCCAAAATAGGCATTGTTGAGGTACATGGTGAGGATTTCTTTTTTACTGTATTTCTTATTGATTTCAAGCGCCAGGAAGAATTCCTTGGCCTTACGCTCCACCGTCTGGTCCTGAGACAGGTAAGCATTCTTGGCTAGCTGCTGGGTGATGGTCGACCCACCACCTGAGCGACCCAGGGTCAAAATCGCTAAGAAGAAGCGACCATAGTTGATCCCGCTATTCTTGTAAAAGCTCCGGTCCTCTGTTGCGACCACGGCATTTTGCAGATTCTCACTAATGGCATCGAGTTCGACGTAGGTTCCTTTTTGCCCGGTCAAACTTCCCGCCTGGTCCCCATTCTTATCATAGATAATGGTAGTCGCCTTCAGTGCATTCTGCAAATCCTTGACGTTGGTCGTCTTAGCAAGATAGAAGAGATAGCCCCCTGTCAAGAGGCTAAAGCCTAGCCCAATGATCAGGAGAATCTTGGTCAAATGGAATCTGCGCCAAAAACGACGGAAAGGATGCTGAGAGAGAGGCTTGTTTCTGTGCTTGCCTGAGCGACTATAGGTCGGCTCTACTGTCTCTTCCGGTAGTTCCGTGTCTGGCACTTCTTCTGCCACCGCTTTGGGCGGATGATCCTTTCTAAAAAAAGTGATCAGGTTTTCAAATAATTCTTTTATTCTATTCATACCTGTTATTGTAACACCTTATCCTTGTCCTAGCAAGAAAAGATAGCTCATCCCCTTCTCCCATTTAGTTTTCTTTAAGCTTAGATTTTGCTACAATAGGGTCATGAACTATCAATTTACCATTCCACAATCCTTTCCCCAGATGACTGTGAAAGAGTTGCTTGAGGACTACTTCCTCATTCCCCGTAAGATTCGGCATTTTTTACGAACCAAGAAACACGTCTTGGTCAATGGCGAGACCATCAACTGGCAGAGCCCCGTTCAAAAAGGAGACCAGATCCAGCTGATCTTTGACGCGGACGATTACCCTGAAAAAGAGCTCCCAGCCGGAGACCCGAGTCTGGTCGAAGAACTCTATCAGGATGAGCATGTCATCATCGTCAATAAGCCTGAAGGCATGAAAACCCATGCCAATGAGCCGACAGAAATTGCTCTTCTCAACCATGTTTCCAGCTATGTTGGATCTACCTGCTACGTCGTGCACCGCTTAGACAAGGAAACCAGCGGAGCGATTTTATTTGCCAAAAATCCTTTTATCCTGCCCATTCTCAACCGCATTTTAGAAGATAAAAACATCCAACGCGAGTACTGGGCCTTTATCCAAGGCAGCTTAGCACAAAAAACTATCGTCTACAAGGATAAAATCGGACGCGATCGCCACGATCGGCGCAAGCGCCTGGTCGATCCACGCAAGGGACAGTATGCAGAAACTCAGGTGACGCAACTGAAAAAAATCGGACGAAACAGCCTGGTCAAATGCCAGCTCAAAACGGGGCGTACCCATCAGATCCGGGTTCATCTCTCCCATCATGGCCACCCGATTGTCGGGGATCCTCTCTATAACCCTGCACGCGGAGAGCGACTCATGCTCCATGCTCACCGCTTGACCTTCACCAATCCATTAACCCTTGAAACCATCCAAGTCGAGGCCCCTTCCAAGAGTTTCGAAGAAGGGTTGAAAAAATAAGAAAAGAAGCCTGCGGCTTCTTTTTTTTATTGATAGCGAGGAGTTGCAAATCCACGGATATTGCCATGTCCGATTCGGTAGGTATTGCGACGGACTTGGTTGTTGGAGTTTCCTTCAATGGTATGAATGATTCCGTTTGAGACGCTTTCGACAATTCCGATGTGATCCGCAAAGCCATTGTTTTGTTGGCTATTTTGATCCCAGTTAAAGGTGATGATGTCCCCTGCTTTTGGTGTAGTGGTACCATCTTCATTCCAGATGCCCAAGCGTTTGAAGATCTGGATGTGACGTTCGACTCCACATTCACGACCAATCAAACCGCTCAAACCTTCCCGCTGGAAGACTGTTGTGACAAAGATATCACACCAGTCATCGGTCGTCTTCACTGCATAACCAACTGGAAGTGGTTTGACACTGTTGTAATCATTGACCAATTGATGGTGAGCTGCAGTGCCGCCACGAACGCCCACTAGACTAGCTGCTGCCCGTAAGACACGGTCCCGTTGTCCATTCGTTACACGAGGACTAAAAGCAGTTTGATCTACTGTCGCACGGGGATGAAGGGCTGTTTGACCAAGGTTAAAGCCTTCAACGCCACCATCGACATAATCCACATAGACGTGAGTGGTATAGTTACCTGATTGGTACTGGTGATTTGCTGCAGAGACCTGCACTTCTGTATGCATACCAGAAGGTGCTGTTGAATACCAGAAAAGATTTTCTTGGTGCGCTTGAGACCAGGCTGCGACACGGATGTTCTTAATCCGACGTCCCTGAGGCGCTTGATCCACTGTTACCGTATAGGTTCCAGCACCAGAATTGACATTCTTAATAGAAGCTTGCGTCTTAGTCATGGCATTTCGGAACTCCACTTCTGTAGTCGTGGTACCAACACCTACACGAGAACCATCATTTTGGATATAGTAGAGGTGGATATGGTACTTACCAGTAGAGTTCTTGTGATCGCTCGCTTTGACCGATACCTTGTAGTCTCCATTTGATTGGCGAGTCGCTTCATACCAGCGAATATCATCTTGGCCGTCCTTATCAGACCAAGTAGGGACTTGCACAGTTCGCACACCTTTAGGATTGTAGACATCCTTAATGATGACGTCAAAGGTACCTGTATCCTTGTTGTTGTTTTGGATTAGGATCGTACCAGAACGGCGGGCTTGACGCACCTCTGTCGTGGTTTCTGTGATGTAATTTCGTTGATTAGTTTGATCTACATAATAGACATGGACATTGTACTTACCATCCTCATTTTTATGATCTGAGGCTTTGATGGTCGCACGGTAGCTTCCATCACTTTGACGGACTGCTTTATGCCATACTAGATCATCAGGCCCGTTTGAATCTGACCATGTTGGGATCAGAACTTCTTTCAAGCCATTTGGAGCAACAACATTACGAATAACGGCATCAAATGTGCCTGTTACAGTATTGTTGTTCTCAATTGTGACAGTGCCACTTGGTTTAACTTCACGTACTTCTGTCGTTGTCTTTGTGATGTAGGCTTTCTGATTATTTTGATCTACGTAGTAAATATGAACATTAAATTCACCTGTGTCATTCTTATGATCAGATGCTTTAATGGTTGCACGGTAGCTGCCATCACTTTGGCGCACTGCCTTATGCCAAATCAAATCGTCCTGACCATTTTTGTTAGACCAAGTAGGGACTAAAACTTCTTTCAAACCAGTTGGAGCGACTACATTCCGAATAACCGCATCAAAGGTTCCTGTCTCAGTATTGTTATTTTCAATCGTTACTGTACCGCTTGGTTTGACTTGTTGAACGTCAACTACTTTTTCAGTCAAAAACAAATGATTATTTGAATCATCTACAATGTAGGCGTCAGCTCGGTAATTCCCAGTTGAATCCTTGTGATCCGTTGCTTTGATAGTCACACGATAAGAACCATCTGCTTGACGCGTTGCCTTGTGCCAAATGAGGTCATCTTGACCATTTTCAAGACTCCATGATGGTACTAAAACTTCTTTTAGACCAGTCGGTGAAACAATATTACTAACAACCGCATCAAAGGTACCTGCTACTGGGTTATTGTTTTCAATCGTCAGAACTCCACTTGGTCGAACGTAATCTACCGAAACTACTTTTTCAGAAATATAATGACGGTTGTTGGAATCATCTACAATGTAGGCATCAGCACGGTAATTGCCAGTTGAATCCTTATGATCCGTTGCTTTGATAGTCACACGATAAGAACCATCTGCTTGACGCGTTGCCTTGTGCCAAATGAGGTCATCTTGGCCATTTTCAAGACTCCATGATGGTACCAAAACTTCTTTCACACTTAGTGGTGCTGTGATATTACTAACAACTGCATCAAATGCACCGGTAGTTTGATCATTGTTTTCAATTGAGAGAGTACCACTCGGTTTCTGTACTTTTTCTGTTGGTATACTATTATCTTCTGCTTCTATCACTCGTGCCCGTGCGCCGTAGGGAGCACGACTAGCTACCACGGCAGGTACTGGATGCTCTGATACAACCTTGTCGCTAGTGCCCTTGTCAGAAGACTCGTTATTGCTAAGAGTCGGTGTATTAGGTGCTGTCTCTACTCCAACAGCGTTTTCTGTCTGAATACCTTTCTCAACTCCCACTCCTTCGCTTACAGTATTCTGAGCTTCTGATGAAGTTGTTGTTGCAACGACAGCTGATGTTTTTTCTGGTGTTTGATCGGACGCATGTTGCTCATCGGCTTTGACTTGTTGTGTCGAAAAAGCCAACAAAACGGCTGTCCCAGCATAAAAAATAAGATCTTTCTTTTTCATATAAACTTCCCTTTATACAAATTTTATACGTTAATCATTTTACCATACGGTTTCAGCGATGAAAAGTTTTATAAGGCAAATTTTTGAAATTAGTGATATTTTTTTGAAAAAACCAAAAAAAGAAGTCCGTCTGACTTCTTTTGACCTTATACTAAATGCTTTAAGGCCGTCTTTAAGTAGTGACCTTCTCGGATTTCCTGACCGACACGCTTGGCATTGTCTACCAAGTCTTGGTAATCGGCATCTGAAAGATTGTCGATTGCCTCCTTCAAGTCATGAAGAGATTCTACTGCAATCCCACAGCCCTTCTCAAGCACAAAGTGAGACAAGGCTGACTGTTTCCACACCACAAGCGGAAAGCCCGATGCTAGATAAAGCGATGCCTTGTGGGAGTTGTTGTAACGGAGGTATTCTCCAAAAAAACCACTACAGGTCTCAACGCTATCTCCATCCCAGACCAGACCAAAACCGCCCTCAAGGGCTGCAGGAAGCTCATCAGGTAGAAAAGAACCAAAGTAGGTTTCATTTGCAAGTGCTCTAGTCTCATCAAAGCCAACACCATAGAGGTTATAAGCCGGTGCTTCTGGAAGAGTATAAAGATAACCAGCTTTTTCCTTGGCCAAATTACCTGCCACAATTATCGGCTGGTCTTTTGTTTGGCCACTCTTTTCTTGAAAATCTGGAATCAAATAGTCAAAAATACCAAGGCTGACAATCTTATCTTCTACAACCCCCTTATCCACTAAAACAGATTTCATAACCGGGTTGTGAGCAATAATTCCTGTAACACTACGGAACGTATCACTTTCAGTTAGTTTCATCCGTAACTTCATTCTAAATGGTAAGGTTTTATCATTCACAAAACGCAGTGTTTCCAAATCATGAACTAAAAAATAGACGTCCGTACCCCTGTTTTTAAGTTTTTTTAGTAAATGGTTAAGAAACAAAGAATGATGTAACAAAGGAAATTGAATTATGATCTCATCATTTTTCTTTAGGTCTTTGAAAGCTCTAAAGAGAGCTCTATATTTATGAATCTGTGCCCTAAGAACATTCATTTGATACCAGTCATCCACCAAAACTTTCAACGGAGAATAACCTAATTTATTTAAAATTGCTTCAACGTCATTACGTGCTTTATTTCCCGCATTTTTAGCATTATTGTCGTGTAAAAATTCTTCTTTTAAATAGTATTTCATCTCTTACTTCTCATTTTTCATACGCTGATTTTTTAGGATAATATTCATTTAAAATTTGCTTGAAATGAATGATGTTTTCTTCCCTAAAGTCACCATCATCATTGACACAAAGCAGTTTTTTACGTCTATCTGTAAAGATAGATTCCAGCTTATCCACTTGATTTAAACCAATTGTTTCTCCGAAATTTTTAGACATAGGATAAAACTGATTACTTTCAATTTGCCAGTTAGAACAAACGTATTGATTGACATCTACCCCATAATCTCTAATCTTATTTCTGGATGTTCTATCCAAAGTTTCACCTTCGATGTCCCACAAATGTGACAAAGTACTCTTCTTCATCGGTACAGGCAAATGCTGATTCACATAACCCGTCGGTCCCCATGGTAAGAGTAACAAGTTTTTCAAAACCAAGGAACCATAACGAAAATTAAAAAATTTCCAAGGAGAGGATTTCATAGCCTTCTTATTAGGAAAATGGCGATAAATCAACTCAACATTATTGTGATAAGTATTTGTAAATGGTGACCATGGAACTAAAGCATCGTATACTGCTAAAAGCTTGGGTTGACCATTTTTATAAAAATCTGAAGGTTGACTATCTCTAATCAAGTACATATCATCATTGAAATACAAATAGTTCTCCGACAATCCTTCAATCCGATGAAGATTAAGCTCAATAGCCGCTGAATTATAGGTAGGTAGATATTCATTAGGCATAAATTCCTTATGAGTGACCAATTTAAGTTTTGGATGCTCCAAATTTAACCAGTCAGGCTTTTGCCCGTTGGTAATTAGATAAACATTATTCACCCAAGGAGCATGCTTTTCAATCATTCGAAACCAGTAATTAAAAATACCGTAATCACGATAACGTTGCTCTCCGTCGATTTCTTGGTCTATTTTTGACATTTGACCTGTCACGGCTTGTTTCTCGCGGATAAACTCAGTATCACTTCCGTCGACCCAAAGAACCACGATATCAATTTTTTCTTGTGTCATTTAATAAATTCTTTCTCAACGACTTCTAGAGCACGCTCAATAACCACATGCATATCGTAGTATTTATAGTCTGCTAGGCGTCCACAGAAGATGACCTTGTCATTTTTGGATGCTTCTTCTTGGTACTTGGCAAACATGGCATTGTTCTTTTCATCATTGATTGGATAGTAGGGCTCATCGCCTCGTTTCCAATCAGCTGGGTATTCACGGGTAATCACCGTCTTCGGTTGAGTCCCATACTCAAAGTGCTTGTGCTCGATGATCCGAGTGTATGGAATTTCACGCTCGGTGTAGTTGACCACAGCATTACCTTGATGATTTTCCTCATCCAAAACTTCGTGTTCGAATCGAAGGCTACGATATTCCAACTCTCCATGCTTGTAGTCAAAGTACTGGTCGATCATCCCTGTGAAGACAATTTTTTCAGCTGAAGCTTCCAGTTCTTCACGATTAGCAAAGAAATCAACGCCAAGCTCTACTTCTACATCACCCAGCATGTTTTCAATGATGACATTATAACCACCAATTGGAATCCCTTGGTAACGGTCGTTAAAGTAGTTATTATCAAAGGTCAAACGCACTGGGAGGCGCTTAATGATGAAAGGAGGCAGGTCTGTTGCAGAACGTCCCCATTGCTTCTCCGTATAGCCCTTGATCAACTTTTCATAGATGTCCAGACCAATCAACTTGATCGCTTGTTCTTCCAAGTTCTTAGGCTCAACATCTTTCATATCCGCCGTTTGCTCCGCAATCTTGTTTTTGACTTCTTGAGGAGTCTTTGTCCCCCACATGGCATAGAAGGTATTCATGTTGAAGGGAAGATTGTAGAGTCTGCCCTTGTAATTAGCTACCGGTGAATTGATATAGTTGTTAAATTCAGCAAATTGGTTGACATAATCCCAAACCTTTTTGTTTGAGGTATGGAAAATGTGGGCACCGTACTTATGAACATTGATTCCTTCAACTTCTTCACAATAGATATTACCACCAATGTGGTCCCGTTTATCAATCACTTTTACTTTTTTGCCACGCTTGGTTGCCTCATGAGCAAAAATTGCCCCCGATAGACCAGCACCAACAATCAGATAATCGTACATAGTTGTCTCCCTATTTTTTTATTAATTGCTGTTTCAACTCTTTCACATTCACTACCTTGAAGAGTAAAATCAAGGTTCCATAGATGACCCCACCTAGGCCAGCATATAGAACGACATTCAGCGTCGGCGAAAGGTGGACGATGAACTTGACTAGTAGCAAAAGACCATACATGAGGCCTGAAGCGAACACAATCTTCATCATTGAGCCCATAATCGGCACTTCTTTAAGATAAGTTCGTGTGAAGTAGAGTTGAATCCCCCATACCAAAGCTTCTGTCAACACTGACACAATCGCAGCTCCAATAAAGCCCAGTTTTGGTAGGAAGATGAGATTCAATCCGACACTGACAATGGCAGGTACAGTAGTCGAAATCATAAATTCTTTATTTTTATTGTGAGGGATTAGAATTTGAATCCCCATGATATTGGTCCATCCGATAAAGAACATTCTAAAAATCATGATGGCAATGGCATAACGCGCATCCTGGAAGTCCTTCCCTAGGAAGAATTGAACAAAATCATCATTGACGATTAGCATACCGGCAATAATCGGGAAAATGACCAAATTATAAATCAAAAAGGACATTTGGTGCATCTTGTTAACAGCCTTTTGGTCCCCTGAGGATAAGAGGCTCGATACCCGAGGCAACATGACGCTGCCCAGTGAGGTCACCAAGGTCAACAAAATATTGACGAGTTTTAAGGCTTGGTCGTAAATCCCCACATCCTTTGTAGAGGCGAGAGCCCCAAGCATGGTCCGATCCAAGGTGACATAGAGGGAAATGGCGATCTGCGGTAGAAAGAGCAGAATGACCGGCTTTAAATGTACCCGTGCATAAGCCATATCAAAATGGGCTTTCCCAATGAACTCCCGAGCGGGTAGCCACATGCTGAGCTGACCTAAGAGCTCAAAGATGGTGAGCAAGAATACGTAGAGATACAGATCATTGGCAGATTTGACAAACAAGAAGATGGAGATGACTCCAACCAGTTTGACCGTGATATTCCGAACCGTAATCTTGCGAAAATCTTCTAATCCCTGAAAAAGCCAGGAAATATCGAGTCCCTTTGAAACCAAACTGAGTCCTAAGATATAGGCCACAGGGTTTTGCATAGAAGGAAGGGTTAGACATAAAAGAACATAGAGGGTAAGGGATAAAATCGTAGCCCCCAACTGAAGGGTATAAATCCCCCAGAAATTCTTTTGAATATCTTTCCGGTGTCCTGAAATCTCCTTAGTTCCATAATTGGCCACTCCTAGCGTCGCCAAAAGGAGAAAATAAGTAACAATGGAGTTGAAATAGCCATAGGTCCCCAAGTCATTTGAACTAAAGACCCGCGTCACATAAGGGGTGGTGATAATCGGCAAGATAATCACCAGTAACTGGTAGGAGAGATTATAGGCGTAATTTTTAAGAACTTTCATGATCATTCAATTCTATCTTTTATTTTGTATTGAACTGGCACAAGGCTAGCAAAAAGTGTAAAAATAAAAATATTATATCCTGGTCTTATCCAAAAAGCTTCTATCATACAATTAATTGTAATAAGCGATAATAAAGCTAAGAATAGGAACATACCCTGTTTATAAATTCTCTTTGATGCAAGTACATAAATCAATACCAGTAATACTACAGGAACAACTCCGTAGTAAAATAACATTTGAATATAAGAGGAATCTACATAGTTATAACTGTATACTGATTCTGTTGTGCCACCATATCCTATAAACTTAACCCCGGTTGCTCCAAACAAATGTAATCCATAGGTCTCTATTGCATTTTTCCCTAAAAATAACCTCATACTGAATAAGTTGTTCAAACTCACAAATAATGAAGAAGACCAGGTAAAGAAATACGATAAGTAAAACATTAAGAAAGAAAATATAGCTGCAAAATAAGGTAGGATCCCATAAATTTTAAATTTTCTTTCTTTAGTAACATACATAACAATAAAAATGACAGTTGCTACAAGTACAGAAAGGGCATTTAACCTAGCATCACAAAATTTGATGATAAAAAATGCTAAACTAATACCTACCAAGGTTCGTAGTATGATGAACCTTTTCCGTAGTACATATCCCCAAGCAATAAATAAATAAAAACAGTGAGACGCAAAGTCAGTTGGATAAATGAAACCAAAGGAATTTCTAATCACAAGGCCAGACGAACGGACCTGAGCAAATTGTAAATTAGGAATAACTCCCAGAATTGAAAGTAAGAACACTCCGAACACTATCGTTCCTGACACAATAACGTATGTTTTTAAGATAACATCAATATCTGCATCATATAATAACAAAATCAATAATGAATAAAGTAGGAAATTAGTCCCGCCCGTATGCATGAATACGACAGAACTTGTTAGTAGTAATAAAATAGCAGTTAAGATATAAAAGAACGTGAATTTTTTTATATACAAAAATCTAAAACATAATAATAATGAAAAACAGATTAATAAAACAACCGGAAGGTTTGGGATTATTCTGTTTAACATTGTTGTCATAAGAGTATCGTACCCAACAATGAGAGTCAATACTAGAATAACCAAAAGGTTCTCAAACTTAATTTTTAACATAATCCCTTTTTCTCTTAATAAAATAGCTACACCTATTTAAAAGCAATTTTACGTAAAATTGGATTCATTTTCATTTTTTCAATAAAGATGACTGTCCGAAATTTTCTTTTGGTGAGAAGATCAATACTCAATCTTCTAAGAAAAGAAGAAATATTTCGCTGTCTCAATAACGTCTTATAAGACCCAATAATTTGATTCCTGTTTCCTGAAAAGATATCGTAAAAAGCTTTATTATCGATAATAGATCGCAGTAATTTTATCTTTTCTTTCCTTCTCGCATTTAAATTAGAAATTTGAAAGGTTGCACTTACAATGATTTTTGTCTTAATTTCTTGAATTAACGTAGCATCTTCTAGTTGGAACTTTTTAAGTAATTTTTGCAATATTTGAAGTTCATCTAATTGAATTTCAATTCTTCTAGGATGAAAACTCGTCAGTGCAGAACCACTTCTACCTGCAATATAATTATAAAGAGTCGAATCAATAAAAAGAATGTTATCTAATTGTTGATAAACTTGGAAATTAAATAAAGTATCTTCTCCTATTGGTTTACTAGGAAACTTAATATTATTTTTTAGAATGAATTCTTTGTTATAGATTCTCGACCAAACATTATACATCATATCAGTTTTGAAAAGCTCTATAAATTTATTTCTAAATTCATTCTTTCCAAGAAGACCACAATGCGTATAAAAATGAGGGCGACAAGACAAAATAGTGTCCTTATTTTCTTTAATTTCATTGTAGCCAAAACAAAGAACATCCCATTTATCATTGAGGTTAGGAAATATTTTTTCAAAGAAATCCTCAGATACGAAGTCGTCTGGGTCCATAAAGTATAAATAATTCCCCCCCGAGAGAGAAATACCTAAATTCCTCGCTTCTGCCACTCCGTTATTTTCAATGTGACTAACAAAAATATTCGAAAAATTACTTTGGTACTCATCACAAATCGCACCACTTTTATCATTTGAACCATCATCAATTAGCAGAATTTCATATGTGATTGATGACGGTTGCAAAAGTATTGAATCTAGGGCTCTTTTTAAATAACCTTCAACATTAAATACGGGAACAATAATGCTCAAATCTATATTATCCATTAACCCTTCATCCTTAATTTATGACGAATAAACTCTAGTGTCCATTTCTCTTTTTTAAACTTCTTTAAAATTGTTGATTTAACATATGCCCAATAGAATTTATTTCTTGTTACTTCTAAAAACTCTTCCTTAGAAATCTTCTCTCCAATAACTAATTGATTTGGTATAACATAAAATGAATCTACTAGTCTAAACTCAGGACACTTAATCACTCTCTTTTGAAAATGTGCATATAGAGGACGATTAATCTCTATATTACCATCGATTAAATTTATTGATTCCAAACCATTTTCCTCTGACCAAAAATAATAGCGTTTAGGTTCATTTTCACCATATTCTCGAAATGAGAAATGACTAATATCGATATCATCAAAAAACTTATCTTGCAGTTGTTTGAAATTACTTTTTTCAAAAATCTTTTGGATACCGTTTGCCTCATCAAAAATAAAACTTTGCTCATTAGTGAAGACATTTTGATAATCCAATCGATAGTTTAAACCTTTACCAGACATAAATATACGATTAACTTCTTGTGAATTTTTAAATATTTGGAGGTGACCAAAAAGGCCATATCGAGCATAATCATTCTCAAAAAAGCTATGCTTTTCCAGAAATTGATAAATATCACCAAGTAAGACATCTGTATCACAAAATCCCCAGTAATCATACTCTTTTAATTCTTCTTCAAAAATAAGCCCGTAAGCAACCCTATAGTCACATAATTTGTAAGGTGTTTTGAGAGAAATTTTAAAATCAAACTTAGACTGGATTTTTTCTCTTAAATCATCAAAAGAAAGAGTTACAAATTCTATATTTTTAGCATTTAAAATTTCAAATTGGTCAACCTTTTGATCCGTATAAATTAAGAAATCAATTTTTTGATTACGTTTAGCAGTCAACAAAAAATAAGGAAAAAAGGTTGGAAGTTTTCCAAAATATGGAATAATTAGTCTTATCTTTTTCATTTAGTTAGATCCTCTCCACCTTTATTCAGCCAAGTTACAACATTAAAATAGCGATGATATGTTTTCAAGTCGATGCCAACGTGTCCTTGCTTTTCAGCTGATTTGAAATGAACTAAGGAAGGTAAATCACTATAATTCTTTGAAGAGAAAATAACCTTACTCTTGTATGGAAGCTCTTCGAACTCTTTCATCAATTCATAAGTACAAGCATCATTGTCATTGAACTTGAAATATAAATGATCCCAATGAATTCTTTCTAAACGACGGTTCCATTTTTGAATTGCTTCTTCCTCATCTGCATAATGCAGGAAATGAAGTTCAATATCATCAAGGAATGCTAGAGGATAGGCATTATCAAAGTCTTTGATATATTTTGATTCCTTAACAAATTTCAAAGGGATGTTTCCGCTCAAATAATGTTTTAAATTCTTAAGCATCTTAATGTAATCAGGTGAAAAGATAAACATCCCTACAAATGGCGTTTGGTAAGGTAAACCCAATTCTTGATAAACTTTTCCTGCCCAACAATTATCACAAATAATCGTGAAATTCTTATTCTTGAGTCTTCGCCGAGGAATAAAGTTAATAATTGGATAAACGATTGGTTTTAATTTGTTCTTAATTGTTTCAGTATTCATCTTAATATTTCTTATACAGCTCCGAAAAATTCAGAATATAACTTTGTAATGAGAAGAGTTCTTTTTGACGTTTGACCGATGCCTTACCAAATTGCTCTCTCTTCTCGGTATTGTTAGCTAATTCTTGAATAGCCTTAGACAATTCTCTAGGCTGATTCGGTGTAGCAAGAAGGCCGTTTTCGCCCTCCTTGACCATCTCACAGACACCGCCATGACAGTAGCCGGCTACAGGTTTGCCACAAGCCATGGCTTCTAGGACGACTGTTGGTAGTGGATCTGGATTGGTACTTGGCAAGACAAAGATATCAAACATATTATAGAGCTCTGCCGTCTTGCTATAATAGTCAATTCGCTTGATTTGGCTAGCTGCTGGTGAGTCTGAAATAGCTTTTTCCAACTCATCGACACGCCACTCTTCCCCCTCAAATGCACTACCTGCTAAAAAGGCTACTGCTTTTGAATCGGCCTGTAAGATTGGCGTCACAGCTTCTAGGAAGTCGCCTTGCCCTTTCCAGGCATTCACTCGACCAACCATACCGATAACCAAGGCATCCTGTGCGATCCCAAATTGGTCACGGACAGAGCTAGCATCGATTTCATGATAGACGGCATTGTCGACCCCATTATAAATAACTTGAACCTGGTCATCTTTGACATAGCGAGACTGTTTGACATGATTAGCAACGGCATTTGAAACTGTCACAATCTTATCCGCATAGCGCCCCATCAAAAAGTTGATGAAATCAGAAATCGCTTTTGGTTTGACGATAATTTCATGGACATGCCAAATCAAAGGAAGTTTCAACTTACGTTTGAGATAAATTCCCTCAAGTACCGCAGTCGTATTGTTGTGAATAAGGGTAATGCCATTCTCTTTAGCATATTGAGCAATTTGCTTTGAATAACGATTATAAGAGCCAAAGTACTCAAGAATCCCTTTTGGATTAAAATATTTCCGGCGCAAAATTGGGTAATCAATAACTTTAACCTTTGCACCGACCTCTTCTAAAGCACCCACTAAGACACCGTCGTTGGGTAAAATAACGTGTGCTTCAAAAGCATTTTTATCCAAACCCTTAATAAGCTCCAACAACACCTTGTCAGCACCATACATTTCGGCACCAGCATGGAGATATAAAATTTTCTGCATTTCTAACCTTTAAATACTTTCTCGTAGTCCGTGACAATCTTTTCCCAAGTGAAAGCATCTGCAATCCGTTGACTTGATTTTTCATTGAGGTCTGCGATGGCTTGAGCGTCTAATTGCTCAGCTTGATCAATGACATGTGCCAATTGATCTTTCTTCCAATAAAGAGCCCCCTCTTCACCGACTTCTCGGTTGAAACCAACATCTAACAAGAGGTTGAGTTTAGTAGACTCGAGCGCCTCAAGAAGGGATGGATTGGTCCCGCCTACCTCATGACCATGGAAGTAAGCAAAGGCATTCTCACGAATGTATTTGAGCAATTCTTGGTCATAAACAGTCCCAACAAATTTCACACGAGGATCCTTGTCAAATCCAGTATCTTTACGCAACTGTTCATAGAACTTGTTTTGTTCTACATTGGTAATCAGGACAAAATCTTTTTGTGAATTGGACTGCATAAAGCCACGAATCATGGCCTCATAGTTGTTTTCCGGCACAAAGCGTCCCACAACAAGGTAGTAGTCCCCTTCAGTAACTTGCTTATCTGCAAACCAAGTCCGTACTTTCTCGTCCTCTTTGTTCAGGATAGACTTGCTTGTATCTGTTCCATAGGCGATATAGGTCGTTTGTGGCTGATACTTAGCATAGTCCTTCTGAATATAGGCTTCGATATTCTTGCTATCACAGATTAAAAGGTCGGCGTGTTTGACCATGAGTTGCTCAGAAAACTTCCAATACTTGCGGACTGGAAGACTCCACTTGGCACGAAGCCACTCATGACCATCTGGATTGACCATCAGAGTTCCTCCGATAGCCTTGATTTTCTTTTTAATCCTTGAAATAAAGGGACCAATCCGACAAGCCAAGACATAAAAGATCGGTGCTTGATCTTTGTTTTCTTTTGCGATCTCAATCGCCTTATTGAGGGCTGCGATATCATAAGCAATGGCACGCGCAGGACCAATATTAGGGACATCAATGTTGTAACAGATTGCGCCGTTATGCTCGAAAGTATCTGCAGTAATCCCTGATTTGGCTGAATTCTCCCGCATACAAGCTACATAATACTGGATATTTTTGTCTTGTTGGAATTCGGTTAACTTCTCAACAAAGGTCTCAAAACCACCATATTTTGCTGGAATCCCTTTAGAACCAACGATATAAATTGATTGTGTCATTTTTCTCCTAACATGGAAAGGACGAAGTAGGCATTTTCCTACTTCGCTCCTTCTTTTCTAAGTACAACCTTCACGGTCTTGAGCAGGATCTGAATATCTCTCCAGATCGTCCAACCATCCATGTACGCAACGTCGAGTTTGACTACCTCGTCAAAGTCTGTAATCTCACTGCGTCCGCTCACTTGCCAAAGTCCGGTAATACCGGGCTTGAAGCTGAGGCGGCGTTTTTGGGCTGGCGTATAGTCTTGGTATTCGTCTACCGTTGGAGGACGAGTTCCGACTAGACTCATGTCACCGATCAGAACATTGTAAAATTGTGGCAATTCATCCAGACTGGTCTTACGGATAAAGCGTCCGATTGGTGTTACCCGTGGATCGTTTTCCATCTTAAACATCCCACCTGTCATGGTATTTTGATCCATGAGATCTTTTTTAATCTCTTCGGCATCCACGCGCATGGAGCGGAATTTATAGAAGTTGAAATACCGTCCGTTCTTTCCGACCCGCTTCTGTACAAAGAAGGCAGGTCCGCCATCTTTGCGGATTAGAGGGACCAAAACGATACTCACTAGTCCACAAATCAAGAGACCAAAGAGGGCTCCTGCAATGTCCAAGAGACGTTTGGCAAATACGTGGCTCGGTTTGTAGAAATTGGTTGAGAAAGTGACGACACTTAGTCCCCCGACTTCTCGAACCCGTTTATTGCCCAAAGAAGCGAAGTTAAAGGCATTGAGATTGACCGATACATCGATCCCCATACTCTCAAACTCCGAGACGAAATCACTAATATTGTAATCCTCACTTGGCAGATTAATAAACACTTCATCCACCACTTCCTTGGTCACAAAGTTCATCATTTGATCTGGCTGCACCACCCGTACACCTGAATGAGCAAAATCCGTATCATCCATGACAGTGACACCGATCAATTCCCCATGATAAAGGCTAGGCGAATGCAGAATATCAAATACCTTTTCCATCCGACTGGTCGCTGTAATCAGGAAAATCTTTCGCGAACTTTTCCGCCGCGGTGAAACAGACTTCCGGTATCTCTTGAGCAAGAGATCCATGATATAGACGGAAAACGTATTAAAAAGAAAGAAGTAGATCATCCCCCGACGAGAGATGGAAAAGACCCCATCGAGCATAAAAGAGGTAAAGGTGATCCCAACAGCGAAAAATACATTGTATTTCAAGACTTGAAAGAGCTCATCTAGATAGCCTCTGCTATAAAAACGATAGGCAATATTGCTAATGTAAAAGGCTACAAAATGCAAGAGATAGAGAATGGCGATCGTCTGTGACGTGTATTCTGCATCCTTAAAAAGACTCACAATGTAAGCTGAAAATAGGACAGCTAAACTTTGAAAGAGAACAATATTTAGTTTTTCCAGTTCGATTCTTTCTTCTCCCATTTTCCCTCAATCCTATTCTTTACTTTTTCCCGTACTCTCCGTAAGATCCATATCCACCGTATGAACCATACTCAGCAGCTTTAATGTTAAATTTATTGAGCACCACTCCTAAGAAAGGTGTGCCTGTTTGTTCTAATTGGTCCTTGGCCTTTTGGACAGCCTTGCGTCCATTGGCGCCAGATTCCGTGATCAAGACAGTTCCATCACAGCGTTGGGCGATAATGGCCGCATCGATCACGACCCCGATTGGAGGCGTGTCGACAATGATGTAGTCAAAATGCTCACGCAGGGCATCCATCATCACGGTGAAGTTCTTGCTTTGCAAGAGACCCGTTGGGTTTGGCGCTACCTGTCCAGACTCGATGATATCCAAGTTTGGAAAATCAGTCGCATACAAGATGTGGTCCAATTGGCTACGACCAGATAAAAAGTCGGTCAAACCTTGGATCTTGGTACGGCTACGGAAAATCCCTGTCATGACAGAGTTTCGGATATCACAGTCGACCAAAAGTGTCTTGTAACCCGCACGCGCAAAGGCAACGGCCAAGTTGGTTGAAGTGGTTGATTTCCCTTCATTTTCTTGAACAGATGAGATGGCGATGACTTTTAAGTCTACCCCACTCAATTGGATATTCGTCGCCAGGGCATTAAAGTACTCTTCGGCCTTCCGAACTTCTTGCAATTTGTTTTTTGAAATTTCTAACGTATTCATGCGATCCCCAGTCTACAGTTTCTTAATATCTGGCACAATACCAAGCAAGGTTAAGCCCATCAACTCTTCGATATCTTCTGGTCTCTTGACACGATCGTCCAAGACTTCTACTACGACCATGAGAACCACCATCAAACCAGCTCCAGCAATAAAGCCAAGAAGGACATTGCGTCGGATATTTGGTGAAGAAGGTGATTGAGGCACTTCTGCTTCATCCAAAGTCGTAACATCTGACACCTTGGTCACAGAGATGATCTTTTCAGCTGCTACATTTCGAAGGCCATTGGCAATACGAGCTGCTTCTTTTGGATCTCCGTCCTTAGCCGTGATCGAAAGGATACGAGTATCTGTCGGAACAGACACACTGATCTTTTTCGACAACTCACCAGGTGTCATATCGAGTTTCAATTCTTCGATAGCTTGGCTCAAGACATTTTGAGAAAGAATGATCTCACGGTAGTCCTTAACCAAGTAAGAACCAGCCTGCAAATCAGAGTTTGTCAAGGCATTGTTGTCTTGGTTTTGACGACTGACCACATAGATCCGGCTAGTACTTTGGTATTCTTTCTTGGCTAAAAAGGCACTGTAGCCAAATGCTGCAATGGCAAAGACAAGAGCGACCAAAACGATCGAAAACTTGCGTTTCCATAGGGTCTTCAGCATAGCGAAAACATCAATTTCCACTGCTTGATTTTCTTGATTGTTCATTTCCTAATTACTCCTTCATGTGGATCTCTCCACCTGTTTCCTGGTTAGATTAATTCATCCGCTAACAAGAGTTCTTGATTGCTGACAAAGAGAGCTTGTGCTCGTTGTTCTCCGTATTCTTCCTTGATCAAGCGATAGGCTTCTGCCATATAAGGCGGTCGTTTATCCACATTGTGCATATCACTGGCCACAAAGTGTACCAAGTCTTTTTCTAAGAAGTACCGAGCTCGTTTTTTCAGTTGTTTTTGCTCATCCCCAAAGAGGCGAGGCTTGAGAACACTGGAACTATTGATCTGCATGTAGCAGCCCATGTCAATCATCTCTTGCACGCGCTCCTCATTTTTCTCCAAGCACTTGTAGCGCTCGATATGGGCCACCACCGGTGTCACACCTAGATGGAGCAAACGGTCCAAGGCCGTATGGATCTCCTTATAAGGTGTTCCCATGCTGAATTCAATCAGCGCAAAGCGCGTCTCTGCCAAACGTGGAATGATCTTTTCTTCCAGTTTTTTCAAGACATCATTGGTAAAGTAGATCTCTGCCCCGTAATGAATCGTCAAATCTGGCGCGACCTCTGCCGCAATTTTTTTCACTTCTTGAAAATTTTCAGAAATCTTTTCTTCGGGAGTTTCAAACATCCCCTTGCGACGATGAGAAGTGGAGATAATGGTCCGTACCCCTTGGCGATAGCTTTCTTCCAATAAGGCACGCGTATCTTCTCTTGTCTTTGGTCCATCATCCACATCAAAGACGATGTGCGAGTGGATATCAATCATTTTTCTTTTCCTTCCATTACTTTTTGAATGGTTTCCTTGGCCTTGGTTAAGCTAGCTTGATCCAACTCCATGACATAGAGGTTGTAACCAGGCATAGCATAAGACGGCAAGTCATTTCGTCCTTGACCAGTAATCGCTTGAGAAGTCACCTCATAAGAACCACCCGTTTCTAACTGGGTATTGATCAAGTTCATCATAGTCGGCAACTGCATATTGGTTTGGACAGAATCTTGGAGGTTTCCGATAATCTCATTGTAGTTGCTTAAGACCTTGGTAGAGGTCAACTTTTTGATAATGGCCGCAATGACTTTTTCTTGGTTTTTCCCACGGTCATTGTCGCCACCTTGGAGAGAGTAGCGTTCTCGGACAAAACCGAGGGCTTGCTCTGAATTCAAATGAACCTTTCCAACTGGGAAATGGAACTTGCCATGAAGACTCGTGAATTCTTGGTCATTTTCCACATCGATTCCCCCTAGAAGGTCAATCAACTTGAGGAAGGAGGTGAAATTGAGACGAACATAATAGTTGAGCTTAATATCATAGAGATTCTCAAGAGTATGGATCGAAGCATCCACTCCGTAGATCCCCGCGTGGGTCAACTTATCATTTTGGTTGTTACCACCATCTGCAATCGGTACATAGGCATCCCGTGGTGTCGTTGTCAATAGGACTTGCTTGGTCTTCCGATTGACGGTCATGATGATATTGACATCTGAACGAGAAACCGAGGTTACCGGCCCATAGGTATCGATCCCGCTGACATAGATGTTAAAGACATCCGCATTGGCAGATACCTTGCTCGTCGCTGCCACTTCTTTTCGGATCTTGTAGGAATAGATTTTCTTCAACTTCTTTGCATAGTCGGCATCTTCAGCAGCGATAGTATCTTCAAAGGTACTGTTGAGCACCATGGCAGAAGCGTTACCCTCTTGCAAGCTCTTATAGGCATCTAGATAAGTCGGTGCATCCACTACAGAAATTTCCTGACCCTTGGTCTTTTTGATGTTGTCCAAGAGGGCAGTGAGATTGGCTTCGTTATTGTTGCCCTTTGGTGCCACCACTTCCTTGATTTCTTTGATATCTTTGATATCACTGTCTTTCTTGACATAGACAGCCATCTCAAACTCTGTATAGTTAGAGTGGCCATTGACATTACTGGTCAGATTCAGCAGCTGTTGACTAGCAAACAAAACTCCTGAACTAGCCAATAAGCCGACAAGAAGCAGGACCAAAGTTGTCTTTTTGGCCTGATTTTTGATCACAAACCAAGCTGACAAGAGCAAGAGAAGAGCTAGTAGTGCAATCACGAGAACATTGACATAGCGAAAAGCCAAGATGTTATTGGCCAACATGGTATAGGTCGCCCAACTCACGGTCATAAGCAAAAAAATAAGCAATACGGAATTAACGATTCGCAATTGCCCCCACTTATGCTCTGAACGACGACTCCGTCTCCTTTGTGACATAAATACCTCCAATTAGTCCTAATCATATTTATTGTAACATATTTTTAGCAAAAAATGCATTAATTATCACTTTTTTGTCCGTTATGGACATTTGGGAAGTAAGCGCTTTCTAAAATAAGCAAAATCCCTTGTATACTTATGCAGAGAATCCAAAAAAACCGGGTGAAACACCCGGTTTTTGAAGATCCTACAAAAGATCATCCCGCTTGACTTGCTCAAAACTTTCCTTGCCATCATTGAGCTTGTCCCAGATGACAACCTTTCCTTCTTTCAATGATTTTTGAACATCAATAATCCGCTGGTTGGAAGACCCACGAAACTGCAACATGAGGTTGCGTTTGCTCTTATCATACCGTCCATCGACCAAGATATCAATCAGCGACAAGAGCTCCAGTTTATCAGGCGTTTCTAACATCATTTCTTCCCAAGTGTAGCCCGTCCATGACCAGATATCTTTTTCCGGCAATTCTTTCCGAATACGTTTTACAAGGGGTAAAAGAATACCTGTATTAAGAAATGGCTCTCCTCCTAGCAAGGTTAAGCCTTGGACATAGGGTTGGGCCAGATCTTCCATGATCTGCTCTTCTAACTCTTGGGTATAGGGAATGCCTGCATTGAAAGACCAGGTCGCTACATTGTAACAACCCTCACAGTGAAACATGCACCCGGCCACATAAAGGGAATTGCGCACCCCTTCGCCATCGACAAAGTTAAAAGCCTTGTAATCAATGATGCGCCCTTGACTCAGTTCCTCACTCTTCCATTCGCCTGGTTTTGGTGTATTCCATGTCATCCTTCTACTCCACCTCTATCCAATACCGCTCCGTTCCATTTCGAACATCTTCAAATTGACCGCCATTGGCTAAGATAACCGCTCGGCTGGCCGGATTGTCCGTGCTACAAGTCACCAGAGCACGATGGATGTTCTTTTCTTTAGCTACTTGCAGACCTTGACGGAGAGCCTCCTTGGCATAACCCTTGCCTCTTTCAGAAGGGCGGATGGAATAACCGATATGACCAGCATAATTCAGCAATCCCTCATTTAGTCTCAGCCGTAGATTCAAAAAACCTAAAGCATGACCTGATTCATCAAACAATACGAACTGAATTGATGGAACGCGATTTTCAGGCAAATTTATTCCCATTTCTTTATTAAGGTTAGTTTCTAGCCACTCCTCATAATCAAAGTTCTCAGCATCCCAAAAGCCGCCGTCGTGCGCTGATCGGGTCTCTTCGAACTCTGCCATCATGTTTAAAATAGTTTCTTTATCTGCTAAAGTCGGTCTGCGTAATTCCATCATTCCCTCCCCATAAGAGAAAAGCGAGAGCGAACTCTCACTTTTTCTTATTCTTATTTAAAAATTGTTCTCTCAGGCTGGCTACTTGGTCTTTTTTATTGATTCCACCCTTTGAATGCTTCTCGTGGAATCGTTGAACCTGAGCCTTACCCTTATCATCTAATTGGTATTTTCCCATAATATCCTTTTCTAATCTGTCACTTGGTGCCCAGCTGATTTGATAGTAGATCCATTCATGTGTTTGACCCGCGCAGCGATTTCCTTATGACGGCCATTGACCATGGGACGAGCTTGCGGGTTTCCTAGATAACCACAGGTCCGTTTGACCACATCAACCGTTTTCGGATCGCTATTGCCACAGTTTGGACAAGCAAATCCGCGCTCAGTCGGCGTGAAATCTCCTTCAAAATCACACTTGTAACAACGGTCAATCGGCGTATTGGTTCCGAGATAACCGACCCGATCATAGGCATAATCCCAAACCGCCTCAAGGGCTTTTGGATTTTGTTGGAGCACAGGGTATTCACAATAGTGGATAAAGCCACCAGAAGCTCCAGCTTCAGGATAAACTTTTTCAAAATCCAACTTCTCAAATGGCGTTGGGTTCTTACGAACATCGTAGTGGAAACTATTGGTGTAGTATTCCTTGTCTGTGATATCCCGAACCTTACCAAATTTCTCCGTATCTAGGCGACAGAAGCGGTCTGTCAAGCTTTCTGACGGAGTCGAATAGATAGAGAAGTGGTAATCATACTGGTCAGACCATTCTTCCACGCGAGCTTTCATATCCTTGATGATATCGATCGTGAATTGTTTGGCTTCTGGATTGTGTTCCCAATTTGGACCATAAAAGACGGTTGCGACTTCATAGAGTCCGATATAGCCAAGAGAAACGGTTGCTCTGCGATGACGGAAGAGCTGATCTACCTGGTCATATTTGCCCAAGCGTTTCCCGAAAGCCCCATATTGGTAGAGAATCGGCGCATTGGCTGGTGTTGCTTCTTTGGTGCGTTCCACCCGGTAAACCAAGGCATCTTCAGCGATGTTCATCCGTTCATTAAAGATTTGCCAGAACTTCTCCTTGTCTCCTCCCGATTCCAAGGCAATCCGAGGTAAATTGACTGTCACAACCCCTAGATTCATCCGGCCAGAATTAACTTCCACACCATTTTCATCCTTCCAACCTTGAAGGAAAGAACGACATCCCATCGGCACCTTGAAAGAGCCTGTCAACTCGACAATCTTGTCATAAGACAAAACGTCTGGATACATACGCTTCGTTGCACATTCCAAGGCCAATTGCTTGATATCATAGTTAGGGGTTCCAGGTTCTAGGTTGAGCCCCCGCTTGAGGGTAAAGATCAGTTTTGGAAAGATCGCTGTCCGATGTTCCGATCCAAGTCCCTTGATTCTGATTTCCAAAATCGCCTTTTGGATTTCCCGCTCGAAGCGATTGGTTCCAAGACCAAAACCAAGCGAAGTGAAAGGAGTTTGCCCGTTTGAAGTAAAGAGGGTATTGATCTCATATTCTAGCGATTGCATGGCATCATAGATGTCTTTTTGAGTCTTACTCCAAGCATAGTCCTCTTGCTTTTCAGGAAGTACCCACTCTTTGGCATCCGCTAAATGTTTTTGGTAGTTCTTTTCTGCATAAGGGGCCAAGACTTCATCGATCCGGTCTGCTGAGCAACCGCCATACTGACTAGAGGCCACATTGGCAATAATCTGCGAGATTTGTGCCGTTGCAGTTTGGATAGACTTAGGACTTTCTACTTCTGCATTCCCGATCTTAAAGCCATTTCTGAGCATGCCTTCAAAATCGATCAAACAACAGTTGGTCATCGGTGTATAAGGGCTATAGTCCAAATCATGGTAGTGGATGTCCCCTTTTTGGTGGGCATTGGCTACGTGTTTAGGCAACATTTTAAGACCAATAGACTTACCAACGATCCCTGCCGTCAAGTCCCGTTGCGTGTTAAAGACATCACTGTCCTTATTGGCGTTTTCATTGACGACGGCTTGGTCCTTATTGAGGAGTTTGCCAATCGTAAAGTTGATATCCGTCGCTTTTGAGCGCTCAAAATCCCGCTGGGTGCGATAAGTAATGTAGCTCTCTGCAATCGCATATTCATTAGCTTGAAGCAATTCATGCTCGACGACATTTTGAATCTCATAGATTTTCACGCCATTTGGAAAACGTTCCAAAATCTCTGCGATCACACGATCGACAATGGCTTCTAGTTTGGCTTCCATCACGGGAGTGAGAGAAGTCACTTCTTCTGTCGCCTTCAACAAGGCTTTATAAATTTTTTCAACATCGAATGGAACACGACGGCCATCTCGTTTTTCAACAAAAATATCCGGGGCCATTCTCAGTTTTTCTTCTCTCAAGGTGATCATACCAAACATGCCTCTCTTCATTTATTTACATACAAGTTGTATTATACCACTCCAAAAATAAAAATCAATATCTTGTGGAAAATTTTATAAAAAACTTTCTAAAGCACAAGATATTGATTTTCTTAAGAGCGTTGATAGAGTTTGAAATGACGGTATTTCTTCTCAACGAGATGATAATTTTCTTTGAGCAAGTCCTTCATATTGGAGGTCAATTCTACCTGATTGTTGACCACAATATACTTGGGTTCAGACCGATCGATTTGTTGGATCACATTGGTCCGATTTTCATTAATTCCCAGATAAGACGTTGGGGTCAATAAGGCAGAAGCTGCCAAACGATCGCTTTCTTGATAGAGAGTAGCTGTCGTATCCCAAGCATAGATGGTATCTTGCGACTTGGTGTGATGTTTAATGTAGCTGGCAATAGCGCTCCGTTCACTCGATTGACCAGACTGAAGCACGACATCTTGAACCACTGGATTCGCCAACAGATAGACAAGGGCTACTAGCGGTAAGAAAACTTGGCTCGTAAAGTAAGCGGCCCAAACTTCCTTGTTTTTCTTCTTCCGACCACGACGTTCGATCCCATCGTTTTCTTCCCCATCTCGTGAGAACCAGATCGCAAACAAAGGAAGAACAAATGGCAACATCGGTAACAATTGGTAAGCGCCTTGTTCAGGAAGACCAATCGACACAATGAGGACCACCAAGCTACCTGCCCATCCCATAAAGCGGAAGATCCGGCGAGCACTGCTATTTTGCTTCGTAAAAGACATCAAAAAGGCAGAGACTAGGCCAAAGGCCAGCGCCAACAGTCCATAATAAATGGCATTACTGAAGGTCTGTCCATTGCTAAAATTCAAGGCATTAAAGACATAGGTTACTTGGTTAATGGCATAGCCAAAAGTCTGATTCAAAACGGTGATATAGCCAATTGGATAAAAGACGAGTGAAAAACCAAGGAGAGCTGCTAGCAGTTGATAAAAGCCACGCGCCCATCTCTTCTGCTTGATGTTAAAGGCTGTTAATCCAAGGAAGGCCAACAAATAAAACAAGGCACTGGTCATCGGATCAATCAAGAAAGCCACAGCTGCAATCGCACCATAAAGGATAAAGCCTTCATCCTTACGATGCCCAATCAAATAAGCCAAAATGAAATTCATGCTGGCAAATAGGATTGGAAGACTAAAGAGAGTCACATAAGTTCCTCCAAAACCAAGGCCTAGCACCAAGAAATAAAAGAGTAACTGGACATTCTTCGCTGTATCTTTATCAGACACCAGCAAGCGCACAACCCGATAGAGATAGGTACCCGCAAAGAAGAGGGCAATCGCTTGGAGGATCATCAAGATCCAATGTCCACCAGCTAAACTTCCCAACCAGTTGATTGCATAATAGAGCAGACCATTGGTTCCGTAAAAATCACCAAACGGTACTTGCCCCTTGGTCATTGCCCAGCCAGCATACAAGTTTTGCGATTGTTGATTGGTTGCAAAACGGGTTAAAAATGGCACCCCGACATGCAGCAAACTAATCAAGAGACTCAACACAAAAGGAATCGCTAGGGGGACTGGACGCATAGCTTGACGACGGATCGGCTCAACTGCCACATCTGCTTCTAGCTCTTCCGTATTCTCTTCTACCTTCGATGCTTCCGCTTTTGCCGCTTCAACTCCCGCCTTACGCGAACGACGACTCATCCGACTGAGCGGTTGCTCCGCTTCCTGTTCCAATTCTTGTGTAGGTTCTGCTATTGCTTCTGGCTTGGCATCACTAATTTCCTCTGATGCCTCCATTGCAACCGGCTCCTCCAAGACTTCTGCCTGCTGGCTATGAGTCGGCTCTTCTTCACGAAAGACTGATTTATCTAGCACTTCGCGAATTTCACGTGTATCCTGAAAACTGTCTCCCACGTGAAGCCCTAACTTTTTCGAAGTCATTTCTTGCTCTTTTTCGCTCATTCTTTTTCCTTTTCTTCGCTATTCCTCTGCTCTTTCCTTTTAGAAAAAAGCCCATTATCTTCTCTAGTATACCAAATTCTGCCGACCCTGTCAGCCTCTTGCCACATAGTCCTATGGAAAAAGAGTCAGATCTCTCAGCTTCTGACTCTTTCTTCTGTATTCCCACACCTATTACAACATCGGTGCGAACAATTGCATAATTTCCTTGATTAAGCTTTGGTGCCATGTAAAGCGGAAGGTATCTTCCGTGATTTCTTGGGATACTTCAAAGATGTGGTCAAAATCCGCCCGAATCTCTTTCAGAGCAGGCGTCCGATACATCCAGACAGCATTTTCATAGTGATGGACTAAACTGCGGTAATCAAAGTTAATCGACCCTACAACCGCCATTTCATCATCGGCAAGAACTTGCTTGCTATGGACAAAACCAGGCGTGTACTCATAGATTTTCACACCAGCATCCATCAGATCCAAGTAAGCCCCACGCGTAACAATTTGGATCAATTTTTTATCCGGAATATGCGGGGTCACGATGCGAACATCCACCCCACGAAGGGCTGCATTGCGGATATCCTCTGTCAAATCATAATCGATGATCAAGTAAGGAGTCGTGATATAGACGTAATCTGTCGACTGGTTGATCATATTTTGATAGACCGTCTTTCCAACCTGCGACTTGTAAATCGGTTTAGGACCGCTTCCATAGGGAATGTATAATCCTTCACCTTCGACCGCCTTGTTTTCAATATGGTAACGGTCAAAATCTTCTATTTCTCCACGGTTGATGTACCAGTTCATGAGAAAAAGTCGGGTCAAGGCCTTAACAGCTCGTCCATCTAAACGGATGGCACTGTCCTTCCAGTGACCAAACCGCTCAATGTGATTGATGTACTCGTCTGCCAGATTGACCCCACCCGTATAGCCGATCTGCCCATCAATGACCAGAATCTTTCGGTGGTCTCGGTTATTATAAGCCACCGTTAAGCGGGGAATCACCTTGTTAAACTTATGGGCATCAATCCCCATCTTTCTCAATCGTTTGGTATAGTTTCCAGCCAAGGTTGCCATACAGCCGATATCGTCATAAAGGAGTTTGACTTCGACCCCCTCTTTCACTTTCTGCTCTAAAATTTCTAGGATACTGTTCCACATCAAACCCTCATCAATGATGTAAAACTCGATGAAGATAAATTTTTTCGCCGCTCTCAGATCCTCTAGTAGTTGCTCATACATCTCCTCCCCTAGAGGGTAAAAGGTTGATGCCGTCCCATTGTAGAGATCCGCATTGTGGTCCATGGATAAAATCGACTTGACCAAGCCATAAACCGCCTTGCTTTCTTGCTTGAGCTCCTTACGCAACTGATGACTATTGTCCTCTCGAAACTTCATGGACTCCATATTTTTCAGCTGGATCATTTCCTTTTTGGACAAACGTCGCTCTCCAAACATGAGGTATAAAAGCGATCCAAAGACAGGAATGACGGCAATCAAGAGCCAGGTCACCTTATTTTCAGGCGGGGTATTTCGATTAACAATAGCTAAGATTGTCGACACATATAAGAGCCCAATGACTGCAACAGATAGCCAATGAGGGAACCATCTATTGAGCCAGAAGAAGGCCGCAAAGGATGCCCATAGTTCAAAGCCCATAAACAAAATACTAAATCCATATTTGGACATTAATAGACGTAATTTTCGAAAGGTCACAGCATCCTCCTTTTTTCTTTCTACTAGTATACCAATTCTTTTTACCCGTTGCAACGACCAACCAAGCCCCTTCTAGACAAACAAAAAGAGAGTGGGACAAAAGTCCTAGCCTCTCAATTATTTTTGGATTGTCGAGCAAGACGCAGTGGTTGAGTGGGCTCTACTACGCTGATTTCGTCAGCTTTTTCAGCCCTACTCAACTTTGCGGAGGTAGGACGACGAAATCGAATTCTAACGAATTACCGATTTCTGTCCCACTCTCTCTTGTCTCGTCCCTTATTGCTTGGTCAGGACAATAATCCCTTGATCATCCTCTGCTTGTTCCAAGTCTTCTAGCGACAACTGATTTCCTTCGATCCGATAGCGATAAGGCTCATCTCCGATACGCATGGATTGATTGACCGGATCAATACTAACCTCTTTGCCCTCTTCTTCTCCATCAGCATCTTGCACCGTAAACGTGCCTTTTCGACCCGTCACCACCAAGAGGATCGTATTTTCCTCGTCCTGTCCACGATAACTGCCATCTATGGACACCCCTTCTTTCTGTTCTTCACTCGCTGACGTCACAGTCTGTGATGAAGCAGACGTCTGTTTGCTCGAAGTCTGTGTCGCTTTTTCTTGCTGGCTACAAGCAGTCAGGAAAAGAGCTACCGCCAAGGTCAGTATAGACATGATTTTTTTCATTAAGATCGACTCCTTTCGCCATAACCGTATACTATCTACCACCAGTATACGCCAAGAAAGTCTTTAGGTCAATTGTTTACCCCTCTAATAAAAATGCCCTTACTTCTGCAATAAAATACAAGGAACCTGTCACAAATAAAACCTCATCTGGATGGCTCTGATCCATAAACTCTTTGATATAGGCCTTGTAGTCAGCCACATAAGGCAGGTCTTGTCGATCACCCTGCGCCACCACTTCACCGTAATGAAAGGTCGTCAAAATCAATTCAGCTTCTGGCAATCCCGCTTGAAGCGTTTGGAGCATCCCACTATAATCTTTTCGTTTGAGAGCACCGAATAAAATCTTCACGCGCTTTCCTGCTAAGCTATTGGCAAACTCGATCAAGCGCAACATAGCATGAGGATTATGAGCGCCATCCAGATACACCTGGTCGCCAAATAACTCTAGACGGCCCGGCCACCTTGTCTCTTGCAAGGCGTGTTTGACCTGCTCCATATCCACTTCTTGATCTAGGCCCTCCATATAGAGGAAAAAGGCCTCCAAAGCTACTGCAGCATTTTCCCGTTGGTAATCACCCTTCAAACCCAGAGACGGCAAGACAAGTTCCACGTTTTCATTCCAAAAACGATCCTGCTCTAAGCCAAAATCGTTCTGGAAGGCGTAGAGATCCACATCCAATTGCTTCGCTTTTTCTTGACAAACAGTTATAGCATCATCCGACAAGGGACCCACAACAGCTTTCTTGCCCTTCTTAAAGATCCCTGCCTTTTGCTGGGCGATTTCCGCAACAGTCCCTCCCAGTGTTTCTTGGTGATCCAGGCCAACCGAAGTGATCACTGCGATCTCTCCTGTCACTACATTGGTGGTATCTAGAAGCCCACCGATACCAACTTCCAATAAGACCACGTCCACAGCTTGTTCCTTAAAATACAAGAGGGCCATGAGGCAGATAATCTCAAAATAAGAGAGTTGGTCCTGGGTTTGAAGCAAGGTCTGCTCCATTTGTTGGACTTCTTGGCCAATCCGAGTAAAATCTTCATCTGAAATCGGCTGATCCCCAATACAAATCCGATCATGGATACTGATCATATGAGGAGAAGTAAAGGTTCCAACCTTCTTTCCGTGAGCCATCAATAATTGACGCAAAAAGGCGATTGTGGATCCCTTCCCATTGGTTCCTGTCACATGAAGGATCGGATAAGCCTTATCCGGCCTCTCTAAAAGGCTCACTGCCTGCTCCATACGATCCAGTCCCGATCGAAAATTCAGACCGATCCGACTATTCATCCATTGCTCAATCTTATTCACATCTTCCTCCTAAAAGAAAAAAGCGACAAAACCTCTTCTGACGTTTGCGCTCCTTTCTTTTGTGGTTATTTCTTTCTCATTTTTACAGCAAGTCCATCGGACTTCCTGCTTTTTCTTGTTTCTTGAAGCAGGGCTAAAAACATCCACAGGGCTTACCAACGCTTCCCAGTTTCTTGGAGTTGGGCTGATACAGTCTACCAGACTTACCAGCTCTCTCGTATTTCAAGGAGCTGGGCTAAAAACGTCCCCCGGACTTACCAACTCTTTCTAATTTCTTGGAGTTGGGGTAAAAACATGCACTGGATGTTTTTACTCCTCCATAAAGCTGTTGAAGACTTCTTCGATCATATCCCATTCTGCATCTGAGTCTTCTGGGATTGGTTGAAGGTCGCCTTCTGTTCCGTCTTCGTTTTCTGTAAATGAATAAGCTTGGATTTCAACTTCGCCGTTTTCATCTTCTTCTGCATTTGCAGGGATCAAAAGGACATAGTTCTTTCCAAATTCTTCTTTGCCATCAATGGTCAAAAGAATTTCAAACAAGGTTTCATTTCCTTGTTCGTCCACCAATGTGATTAATTCACGTTCTTCATGGTCGTGGTTATGATCATGTGCCATACTATTCTTCCTCGTTTTCTTTCTAAAAATTGCGATCTAAATAATTTTGTAAAATAAGCTGCGCCGCTAACTTATCAATGACTTTTTTGCGTTTGCTACGGCTAATATCTGCTTGCTCAATCAACATCCGCTCTGCAGCAACTGTTGTCAACCGTTCATCTTGGTAGTCGACTGGCAACCCAAACTTTTCAGCAATCATGGCGCCATAAGCCTGACTGGCTTCCACACGCGGTCCGCTGGTGTTGTTCATGTTTTTCGGCAAGCCCACAACAAAACGGTCCACCTTGTATTGAGCCACTAATTCAGCTAAGCGCTCCAAACCGAATTCTTTTTTATCTTCATCGATTTGGATGATTTCAAGACCCTGAGCTGTAAAGCCGAGAGGATCACTCACAGCAACCCCAACGGTCTTTGAGCCAACATCCAATCCCATAATTCTCATTAGAGGTCTATTCCTTGCCCTTTCAAATAATAACGTACCAATTCTTCCACGATCTCATCTCGTTCATATTTACGAATTTGGTTCCGTGCATTATTATAACGAGGTACATAGGCAGGATCACCACTGAGTACGTATCCTACGATTTGATTAATTGGATTGTAGCCTTTTTCATCCAGTGACAAGTAAACATCTTTCAAGGTCTCGCTAATTTCCTTACGATTTGAATCATCAAGATTAAAACGTACTGTTTCATCTGTAAATCCCACAAGAACACCCTCTTTCCTTAGAATATTACTATTATACCATAATTAAGAGTTTTCCACAACGGCCAAGCCCTTGATTTTACGGCTTTTTCAAGCATTTTTGAGCTATTTTAGCTAAACTGTTTTTTATTTTTGCTCACTTGCTCCAGCATTGATAAGATTATCCGCAAATTGACTCGGTGTCAGCTTCAACAACTCTGGTAAGTGATTGTTTTTGAAGTAAGTCATGCCTTCGGCCTTCTTCACATCCATCGCTTCAAAATCATAGGTAATGGTTACCTTGTATTCATTCTCATTTTCCAAGGTTAAATCAGCTGTGAAACCTGGCACTGTCAAAGCTTCCTTAAAGGCATCGTCCTTGTTAAAGGATTCTCTCAATTGCTTTTGCGCTTCCTCTATTCCAACCTGTTGGATCCCTTTTTTCAACTCCTCATCGGTTGCCGTCACATTGATGGTCTCCAATTTTTTAAAGGTGTTCCCCACATAGGTGACAATTTGCGTCTGTTGTGTCCCCTTATCATCTTTTGGAAAGACAAAGGTTCTAGTGATGACCTTATTTTCTTCAGCTTTTTGCAGAATACTCTTATTATCCTTTTGTAGCTGCTCTGCTTTTGCTTGGATTGCCTTTTGCTCACTTGAATTTGGCGTTTTCGCTTGTTTTTTTTGACCGCATCCAGTCAAACACAATACAAGCGCACCCAATAAGAAGATTTTCCTTTTCATTTTCCATTCCTTACTAGTTATTGTTTTCTAAAATATTGTATCATAGATTTCGTAAAATGGCGCAGTAAACTTCTTTTCATTCCGTTTTTTAACAAGAAAAAATCAGAAACAATTGTTTCTGATTTTCATTCGCTTTAAAGAGCTGCACGCATCCGCGCTTCTGCATTTTCTACATTTCGAACTGATCGTGGCAAGAAGGCACGAATATCGTCTTCTTTGTAGCCCACTTGGAGACGTTTGTCATCTACCAAGATCGGACTTTTAAGAATACGAGGTGTTTCCATGATGATGTCAATGACTTCATTGACACTCAAGTCTTCGATGTCCACTCCTAGATTTTTAGCGTATCGATTTTTTGAAGAGACAATACTTGCCACTCCATTTTCAGTCTTTGTAAGGATATCCAATAATTCTTCTTTGGTGATCCCTTCCTTACCGAGGTTTTGTTCTTTATAAGTTAGCTGGTGAGCGTTGAGCCAAGTCTTTGCTTTTTTACAGCTGGTGCAACTTGACACTGTATAAATTTTAATCATGCATGCACTCCTTTCGCTACACGATAATACTATCGTATTAAATTATAACACAAAAACCATCAGTCTAGCGACCTATTTTGAAAAAAATTAATCTTCAATTTCAATCGCGTCATCTAAATCTAGAGTTACTTCTTCTACGACAGGAGCTGCTTCTTCAGTTTTATCAAGGGTTTTCACTGCTTCGTCTTCTTCGATCAAACCAAAATGAACCCGAACCTTGTGGTCGATTTCGTCAAAAATTTCTGGGTGGTCAGCCAAGAATTTCTTAGCATTTTCAGATCCTTGACCAATTTTTTCGCCATTATAGGAGTACCACGCACCCGCTTTTTGGATGATATCCAAATCTGTTGCAATCTTCACCAATTCACCTGTACGTGAAATTCCTTCCCCGTACATGATTTCGACCATGGCTTCTTTGAACGGTGGAGCTACCTTGTTCTTCACAACCTTGATCTTGGTTTCCTTACCAACGTTGGTATCTTTTTGGTCCCCAGTCCCCTTGATTTGAGTGTTTCCACGGACATCTAAACGAACCGAAGCATAGAATTTCAGGGCACGACCACCAGGTGTGGTTTCAGGGTTCCCAAACATGACCCCAACTTTTTCACGCAATTGGTTGATAAAGATAGCAATGGTCTTGGTCTTATTGATCGAAGCTCCAAGCTTACGCATCGCTTGGCTCATCATCCGAGCTTGCAAACCAACGTGGCTATCCCCGATATCTCCATCGATTTCCGCACGAGGTACCAAGGCTGCAACAGAGTCGACAACCACCAAATCTACCGCACCAGAGTCGATCAATTTACCAGCAATTTCAAGTCCTTGTTCCCCTGAGTCTGGTTGAGACAAGAGAAGTTCGTCGATATTGACCCCAAGAGCTGCTGCATAAGATGGATCCAAGGCATGCTCCGCATCGATAAAGGCAGCAATGCCTCCTTCTTTCTGTGCTTGCGCTACTGCATGGAGGGCAACGGTTGTTTTACCAGATGATTCTGGACCATAGATTTCGATGATCCGACCTTTTGGATAACCACCAGCACCCAAGGCAATATCAAGCGCCAAGGAACCAGAGCTCATGACTTGTACTTTTTGCTCTGCACGTTCACCCAAACGCATGATCGATCCCTTACCAAAGTCTTTTTCGATCAATTTCAGGGCATCATTGAGCGCTTTTTCACGCTCATCTCCAAATTTCTTAGAGATATCATCTAATTTTTTCTGTTTTTTCGCCATTCTTTTCTCCTATTTTTTACTATACAGGAAATGCATGCAACTCACTGACGTTTTCCGGTCTTTGAAAGGCACATTTCCTATCCATTTTTAGAATTATTCTTCATTTGGCACAAGCTTCATTATACCAAATTTTCACCATTTAATACAGCCAAGCGCACCAAATTAAAGGCATGAAGAACTGCAATTTCGCGGACATCCGCCCGGCTACGTCCAGCGATATTAACTTGGACACTATCCACTCCATTTGGAGTCGCAAGTCCGATAAAGACAGTCCCTGCTGGGTGCCCTTCTAGACTATCTGGCCCCGCAACTCCGGTCAGGCTAACACCATAATCGGATCCTGTTAACTTACGGGCCTGTGAAGCCATGGCTTGAGCTGTAAAATGAGACACCACTCCATGTTGCTCCAACTCTTGAGCTGGAATAGACAACATCTTGCTTTTTTCTTCCAGACTATAGGTGACAAAACCACCTGCAAAGATGCTAGACGCCCCTGAAAAATCTGCCAAAGTCGCTTGGAAGAGGCCAGCCGTCAGGCTTTCTGCAGCTGTAATGGTCTTACCAGTCCGTTTCAAGAGATCAAAGGCCACCTTGGCCATCGAATTATCATCCCCATAACCATAAAACAACTCATGCAAGGGTTGATGGTCCAGGGTGTGGCGTGATAAGATTTCCTTTTCTAAGACATCGAGCTTCGCATCTGCTGAGGCTTGATCCTTCGCCTTTGTAGACAGACGCAAGGTCACTTCTCCCGTCTTGGCATAAGGAGCCACCGTCGGATCACTCTGCTTTTCAATGATATCTGCTAGGATCGTAACCAGCTGGCTTTCCCCAATCCCAAAGAAGCGCAAGACTCTTGAAAAGAGCTGCTCCCCTGTTGTCAAATGAGGCACCAATTGTTCATTGACCATGGGTTTTAACTCACTTGGTGGACCAGGTAGAACGACATAGGTCACACCATCGACTTCAATCAAACCTCCAACCGCGAGACCTGTACGGTTTTGAAGGGGGATTGAACCGGCAATCAATTGTGCTTGTCGCTCATTATTGGGCGTCCGGACATAATCAGGGCGACTTGCAAAGAAGGTGTCGAGTTTGGCAAGCGCTGTTGGATCAAAAACCAGTTCTTTCCCTAAAAACTTAGCAAGGGTTTGCTTGGTCAAATCATCCTCTGTTGGCCCAAGTCCACCACATAAAATCACCAAATCACTGCGTTTTGAAGCTGTCTCAATGGTCGAGAAGAGACGACCTTCATTATCTCCTACCGCCACATGATAATAGACATCAATCCCTAAACTAGCCAATTTTTCAGACAAGAACTGAGCATTGGTGTTCACAATTTGTCCTGTTAGAATTTCCGTTCCAACTGCAATAATTTCCGCCTTCATGGTGCCTCCTACTTATACTATTCGTAATTTTCATTTCATTTTAACACAATTTCCTAAATTATTTAAAAAAGTCGCAACCTGCGACTTTTTATTGTTCCTATTTCCAATCACAATCATTCTCATGATCATTGACCAGGCCTGCTGCTTGTAGGTAGGATAAAACTGCGACTGGTCCTGTGAACTTAAAACCACGTTTTTTGAGATCCTTGGCTAACTTCTCAGAAAGAGCTGTCTTGGCAGGAGCCTGTCGGTAATCCGGGACATCATTGACGATGGTTTTCCCATTGACAAAAGACCAAAGATAAGCATCAAACGATCCAAATTCCTCCTGGACTTGTAGAAAGGCTTGAGCATTGGCCCGTGTCGCAAAGATCTTGGCACGATTTCGGATGATAGCTGGATTGTCTAACAAGGATTCCAGTTCTTCATCCGTCATCTCTGCGACGCGTTGAAGATGGTAACCATGAAAAGATTCTCGGAAAGTCTGCCGTTTATTGAGGACCGTTTCCCAAGATAGACCGGCTTGATAAGTCTCCATACAGAGCAACTCAAAAAGCGCCTGGTCATCATGGAGGGGCCGACCCCATTCTTCATCATGGTAAGCTACATATAACGGATTGGTCATTTTGACCCAGCCACAACGTTTCGACATAGGCTATTCTCCAATCTTTGAAACATAGTTAGGTAAGGGGACCGTGGACGTGTCTAATAAATTAATCCAACGATTAATCTCTGGTGGCAGAGGGTTAAATCTCTCGTCCGTTTGATACCTTACACCATCATCTGTTTCTATTCCAGTTAATGTTTCAATCTGTTCTCGCAGCTGGTCTACAGACACCCAATCAGTCCAACCTTCAAATAAGTTTTCAGGAGCCAATGTTATCCCATACCATTCTTCAAACCATTCGATAGAGTCTGCACTTAACAGGTAGAGTTTTTCGAAAGAACAAGGTTCATCATTCACCTTTATACTTTCCACTATATTGTCATGATCTACTATGGCAATACTCGCACCACAAAATTCACAAGGAAGTGAGCCAACTTGACCATAGCGAGATCCACTATGCAAGAATAATCCTGTTTGGCTCTGTTGACAATTTTTACAAAACAATGGAAAAACGGTACAGTGTAGCCATAGTGTATCAATCTTCCCATTTTTAAACTTTATCTTAATATGGTTGCTACTGTTCTTTGCTTCAACTAGATTGATTCGAGCAATCCCCATTATTTCACCAACATCTTAAGGGCAGACTTGATGTAGTTTTCAGCAGTATCAGAAGTTCCTTCAAAGAATTTCTTGATTTTCTTAAGTTCCGTTGCCTTGTAGCCCAATGCCAACATGGCTTCCATGGCTTCCTCAAGAGCTTGGTTTTCTTCTGTTGCTTTGGCTTTGGATTGAGCCGGTGCATCTTCTAGATCAAGATTGATCTTACCTTCTAGGTCCAAAACCATCTGTTGGGCTGTTTTCTTGCCGATCTTTGGAAACTTGGTCAAGTAGGTGATGTTCTTGCTTTCGATGGCTTGGACAAGGCCTGCATTGTCGTCTGCAGCAATGATAGCCAGAGCTGAGACAGGTCCAATCCCAGAGACTGAGATCAAGTTTAAAAAGAGCTGTTTCTCTTCTTCGGTCGCAAAACCATAAAGAAGGTGGGCATCTTCACGGACCACTTGGTGCAGGTAGACTTGCACCTCTTGATTCATTTTGCCAGAGTAGGCATAGGGATTGGCCACATGCAAGAGATAGCCGATCCCAGCCGTTTCTACCACAATGTATTTAGCAGTAATTTTTGTTAAGATTCCTTTAATGTATTCGTACATAAGATTCCTTTATTTTTTGATTAATATTTGCCCAATTCCCGTAAACTGGTGTGATTTTCCTGAATGCGTCGGAACATCTTTTCCATATCCGACTTGGTGAAGTTGACCAAGACCGGACGACCGTGAGGGCAGTTATAAGGGTTGTCACATTGGGACAATTGGTAGATCAGATCTCGTGCGGAGTAATCGTCCAGTGTGTGATTGGCCTTGATGGAGCGTTTGCAGGACATCATGATGGCCAACTCAGCCCGGTATTTCTTGATGGACACTTCCTTGGTCAAAAGGAGCATATCACACATTTCATAGATGCCCGACTCGATCTCTTCTTCCTTCATCCAGATCGGATGCTCCCGTAAGATCAACTGGTTAGCTCCGTATTCTTCTAAGTAGACGCCCACTTCTTCTAAGAGGTGCTTGCGCTGTTGCAGGCGGATCAGATCGTCTGTAGGGAACTCAAAGATATAAGGCACCAGCAGTTGTTGCTGACTGCCGTCTACGTCCCCGATACTCTCACGGTATTCTTCGTATTTGACCCGCTCTTGGGCCGCGTGCTGGTCAATGATATATAGGCCCCCATTTCCTTGGGCAAAGAGATAGGTTCCATGCATCTGACCAAAATATTCCAACTCTGGGAAGGTCGAATGTTCTTCCCCATCCAACTTATCATAGGCCTTGTCTAGACTAGCCAGATCCAACTCTGGGTGATCCAGTTCATCATAAACCGCAGTCTTTCTTTCCGCAAACTTGATCGCGCTTGTCGGTTTTTCTGCTGGGTTTTCTTGGCTTGTAGAATCAGCAGTTACCTCATCTGTCAGAGGCCGTTGAGGATCTGCCACTTCTGGTCGAAGCTTGAAATCTTGACTCTCTCGGTCATAATAGAGGCGGTTTTCTTTTAAAGGCAGGGTCGTCTGTACTGGCTTTTCTGTTCGACGAATGGTCGACTTGGCTAGATTTTCTAGAGCATCCGGAATTAGGTCCTGCTCTTTCAAAGCGTTCGCAATGGCTTGGGAAATCAAGGCCATTAGTTCTCGTTCTTTGGAGATGCGAACCTCTTGCTTAGTGGGGTGAACATTGACATCCGCTAAGTAAGGATCGATCTTGATATTAATGATCGCGAGTGGAAAGCGCCCCACCATGAGTTTACTGCCGTAGCCGTCTAAAATAGCTCGATTGAGCAAGAAATTCTTGATATAACGGCCGTTGATAAAGAGACTGATGTAATTACGATTGGCACGAGTCAATTCAGGCAAAGATACAAAGCCCGTCACTTCAAAATCCAGGTCGCGATTTTCAATGGCCACCATCTTCTTGGCAGACGCGAGGCCATAGACACCCGCAATCGCTTGCCGGAGATTACCAGTCCCCGCTGTTTTGGTCATTTCTTTTCCATCATTGATCAAGGTAAAGGCAATCTCAGGATGAGCCAAACTCAAGCGGTTGAGAATATCCACGATATGGGACAACTCTGCCTGCTGGCTCTTTAAATACTTGAGACGAGCAGGTGTATTAAAAAAGAGATCTTCCACTGTGATCTTGGTCCCGACAGGGCTTGTCGCTGGCTCCACTTCCTCAATTTCGCCACCCTTTGCGACCAATTTGGTCCCGTGGGCAGCTCCTTCTTGCGCCGTTAGAAGGGTTAGAATACTGACAGAAGCAATGGAAGGCATGGCCTCACCACGAAAACCAAGCGTTCGAATACGAAAAAGATCCGCTTGACTTTTGATCTTGCTGGTCGCATGTCGACGGAGGGCCAAAGCGACCTCATCGTGGGCAATTCCTTCCCCATTGTCTGTGATTCGAATCGACTTCAATCCTGCTTCTTCGATTTCGACAACAATCTGGCTAGCCCCAGCATCGATCGAGTTTTCAACCAATTCCTTGACCACGCTAGCAGGTCGTTCAATCACTTCACCTGCCGCAATCTGATTGGCGAGGACTTCTGGCAATTCAATAATCTGTGACATGTCTGCTCCTTTACCTATTTTTTCACCGATACTTGTAGCTCTATTATACCACAGATCCACAAGACTCCCTTTCTTAAAAAATAGAGGCTGGCCCATCTTCTTCCTTAAAAACCGCATAGGCAATGAAAATGACCACATAGACAAATCCCCTTGTCTTCCCTTTGGAAAAAGTGTTTAATAGTAGTGTAAAGAAGGAGCCGGGCTAGCAGGCCAACCGACTTTACCCAAAGGAGGGAGAAACGATCTTATGAAAGTTGAAGTACACATTGATTCCCACTTCCAAGAAGAAGCGGTGATGATCACAGCACCTGCACTGTCTGCGCGTGTAAAGAAAATCCGTGACTTTGTGGAAGAATTGGATCAAAAAGGGCGCTTACGTGCCAAAAAGGATGGGGAAGCTTACCTGATCGAAAGCCAACTATTCCAACGTTTTTACATTGAAAATCGGCAAGTAATTGGCGAGACTATGACAGATCAATTTATTCTGACTGGGCCACTCTATCAGTTATCTGAAGACTTGCCGACCTTCTTTCTCAAAATTTCCCAATCTGAAATTATCAACACAAAAGAAATCGATCACCTGCACTTTACCAGTGGAGGATCCGTTCAAATCTATCTTAAAAACGGGAGTCTGACCTACTCCTCCCGTCGTTATTTAAAAGCCATTAAGGAGAAATTATCATGCTAAAACAATCTTTTTCTGACGCCCTAAAAGGGATTTTCATCGGGCTCATCCTATCCATCTTCTTTTCCTATCTCTTCTCACCTGAGTTGTACCTTCCCTTAAGTCCCAACTCTACAGTCGGCCGCTGGATGTTCTTGCATCATGTTCACGGCTCACTGGTCATGCTCTATTGTGCTCTCGTTTGGGGTGCAATTGGGGTCCTCTTTAGCTTCGGAAGTCTCCTCTTTCAAAAAGACTGGACCCTCTTACGGGCTACTCTGAGCCATTACTTGCTCATGTTGCTTGGCTTTATTCCCCTAGCTACGTTAGCCGGCTGGTTTCCAGCACGACTTGGCTTTTACCTCTCACTCGTTGTCGAATTCACCCTCGTTTACGTGATCATCTGGTTGGTCTCCCATCATTTTTATAAAAAACAAGTTAAGGAAATCAATCAAAGCATTGCTAACCACTAAGAGAAAAGATCCTCGCTATTACGAGGATCTTCTTTTTACAATTTCTTTTTCAATTCGGCGACTGCCATCATGACTTCCATCGGAGTCATATTGTAGAGATCCAGATTCTTCAATTCTGTGATCGCTGTATGTTCTGGCTCTTCCTCAAAGAGGGACATTTGTTCAACAACCTGTGAAGGTACTTCCTTTTTAGGGGTTGCATCCGCAAGCGGTACTTGCTGGGCTTGTCCTTCGAGCTTGGTCAAAATCGCATCCGCCCGCTTCAGCAATTCTTCTGGCAAACCAGCGATCTTGGCCACGTGAATCCCATAGGACTTATCTGCTGGGCCGGGTTCAATCTTGTGCAAGAAGGTAACCTGACCATCTCGCTCCAAGGTCGCAACATGGACATTTTCCAAGCGAGACAAGGTTTCTGAAAGAGCCGTCAATTCATGGTAATGGGTCGCAAACAAGGTTTTGGCACCAGTCCGATCATGGATATATTCGATGATGGATTGGGCGAGGGCCATCCCATCATAGGTCGCCGTTCCCCGTCCCAACTCATCAAACAAAATCAAGGACTGGGTCGTTGCCTTGCGAATGGCGTGATTGGCCTCCATCATTTCCACCATGAAGGTAGACTGCCCCGATACCAGGTCATCAGCAGCTCCGATTCGGGTATAAATCGCATCAAAGATTGGCAACTCGGCCTTTTGCGCGGGTACATAGGAGCCAATTTGGGCAAGAATCACAATGATCGCCAATTGGCGCATATAGGTAGACTTCCCGCTCATATTTGGTCCCGTAATCAGCTGAATATCCCGTTCTTCATCCATAAAGATGCTATTAGGAATATAGGACTGGGCTCCCATCACTTTCTCAACAACCGGATGGCGGCCTTTGTCGATTGCGATTCGTCGTTCTTCATGAAAAAGGGGACGATTCAACCGTTGCGACTCAGCGACACTGGCTAAACTTTGTAAAACATCAACCGTTGCAATCGCCTGAGCTAATTGTTGCAGACGTTGGATATACTTGCCAACTTCTTCCCGAATCCGCATAAAAATCGTATATTCCAGATTAGCAGACTTCTCACGCGCCTCTAGCATATCTCCTTCGATGCGAGCCAATTCCTCCGTACCAAAGCGTTCTGAATTTTTCAAGGTCGCCTTGCGGAAAAAGTGAGCAGGAACGTGACTCAATTGAGAATTGGTGACATGGAAATAGTAGCCATCCTTCTTGTTGTAATCGATTTTTAGACCTGTAATGCCGCTGGCTTCGCGCTCCTTGGCCTCAATCTCAGCAATCCAACCAGTACCATCCCGAAGAACGACACGGTACTGGTCCAATTGCTCGTCAAACCCAGTTCGGATGATATTTCCCTCCGTAATAACAGCAGACGCTTCCGGAGCAATAGCTGAGGTAATCAAGCGGTGCAACTCAGGAAGTTCATCCAAGCGTGCAATTAAGACATCTAAGACTGGATCACCAATCCCCAGTAGAATCGACTTGATCGTCGGCACATGCCCCAGAGTATCTCCTAGCTGCAAGAGATCCTTAGGGTTGATCTTGCCAAAGGAAACCCGACTCGCTAAGCGTTCAATGTCATAGACCCCTTTGAGGCTGTCGGTCAAATCGCTCCGTTCAAAGAAATGATCCATAAAGACCTGAATGATGTCCTGTCGCTCTCGAATCCGTTTCAAATCGACTAAGGGCTTCTGAATCCAGGACCGCAACAAACGACCGCCCATGGCCGTCTTGGTTTCATCCAAATACCAATACAAGCTACCATGTTTCTTCCCAGTTCGCGCATTCTCTGTCAAATCAAGACTAGCCTTGGTCGCAAAGTCCATCTGCAAGAAATCGCAAATCTCATAATGATGGGCTTTTTTGAGGTGGCTCAATTCCCGCATTTGTGTCTGGTAGACATACTGGAGAAGTTTTCCAGCCGTTTTCTTTTCGAGCTCACTCAACTGATCCCCTAAGAGTTGAACATCGTCGAGCGCCGTCTCTACATGTGACAACAAGAGATTCATCTGGCTCACAAACACACGCTCTTCCTGTTCTGGCAACTCATAACCCAGGACCACCTCACGCGCACGTAAATTGCGGATTTCTCCACAAACCATGCTAAAGTCATTGAGGGTCGTCACCTGAAACTCCCCTGTCACCAGATCCATATAGGCTAGCCCATACTCATTTCCTGAACGATCCAAAGCAACCAGGAAGTTGTTCTCACTATCTGGCTTGGTCGAATCCACCACTGTACCCGGCGTAATCACCTGTACGACTTCACGCTTAACGACCCCCTTGGCTTCTTTGGGGTCTTCCATTTGTTCTGCAATCGCGACCTTATACCCCTGTTCAATGAGAACATCAATATACTGCTGGGCCGAGTGGTAGGGAACACCCGCCATAGGGATCGGATTCTCTGCATTTTTATTCCGTGAGGTTAAGGAAATCTCTAAAATTTGAGCCGCATTCACTGCATCTTCATAAAATAATTCGTAAAAATCTCCCATTCGAAACAGCAAAAAGGCATCCGGATAATCTTTTTTGATATCTAGATACTGCTGCATTCCAGGGGATATTTTCTCTACTGCCATACTTCTTTATTCCTTACTCTTGCATCATTTTCTGACGCAAGCCCCATAGATGAAAACAGGAGTAGATAGCTCACTATCTTCCTCCTTTTGACATCTTAACAGGGCTTGATTACTGCATCATCCCTAAAATTTCATTTTGAATTTCAATGGCTGCATCTTGGTCACGGCAGACAATCAAGAGGGTATTAGCCCCTGCTACAGTTCCCAAAATACGCTCATCTGACATTTCATCTACACCATTGGCCAAGAGAGCTGCTTCTCCTAGCTCTGTCCGCAAGACCAAGGTGAATTCTGCTCGTGAGACAGACTTGGCGTGGCTGGACAACATAATATAAATCTCTGCCACCTCAGGCTCATTGGGCAAAATATAATACAACTGGTCTTTTCGTTTCACCTTGACTAGACCCAGATCGCGCAAATCTCGTGACAGAGTTGTTTGCGTTACAGCAATTCCTTTTGCTTCTAATCGATCCTGAATCTCTTTTTGAGTCGACAATTTTTCATTTCGAATCATTTGTTGAATCAAAAGGTGACGTTCTGTCTTTTTCATTGGACCTCCACTTTTGAATAAATATACTTTAAATTATACCAAAAAAATTGAAAATTCGCTCAGAATTGTGTTAAAATAATAGTTAAAAGGACTAAGGAGCTAATATGAACAATAAAGAACTCATTGCTAGTGAATTGGCCAAAGTGATTGACTCTCTTGACCAAGATGCTATTTTAAACTTGCTTGAACAACCAAAATCATCTGATCTTGGTGACATTGCTTTTCCAGCCTTCTCACTTGCAAAAGTGGAACGCAAGGCTCCTCAAGCAATCGCTGCAGATATTGCTGAAAAGATCGACCAAAGTGCCTTCGAAAAAGTCGTTGCAACTGGACCTTACGTGAACTTCTTCTTAGACAAATCTAAGATCTCTGATCAAGTAATCAAATCCGTCATCGAAGCAGGTGCAGACTATGGCCAACAAGACGAAGGTCATGGCCAAAACATTACCATCGACCTTTCAAGCCCAAACATCGCAAAACCATTCTCAGTTGGTCACTTGCGCTCAACCGTTATCGGGGATGCTCTTTCAAACATCTTCCGCAAAATGGGCTACAACACGATTAAAATCAACCACTTGGGGGACTGGGGTAAACAGTTCGGTCTCTTGATGGTGGCCTACAAAAAATGGGGCAGCAAGGAAACTGTCGAAGCCAACCCAATCGATGAATTGCTAAAACTTTACGTTCGAATCAACGCTGAAATCGAAAACGATCCTGAGCTTGATGAAGAAGGACGTAAATGGTTCAAAAAATTGGAAGATGGGGATCCAGAAGCCACTGAATTGTGGCAATGGTTCCGTGACGAAAGCTTGGTAGAATTCAACCGTATCTACAAACTCCTCGGTGTTGAGTTTGATAGCTTAAACGGGGAAGCTTTCTACAACGACAAGATGGACGAAGGGGTTCAAATCCTTGAAGACAAAGGCTTGTTGAAAGAATCTAAAGGGGCTAGCATCGTTGAGTTGGATGATGTGAACCTTCCACCAGCTATGATTAAGAAATCAGACGGTGCCACTCTTTACATCACGCGTGATATCGCAACCGCTATCTACCGTGCACGGACTTACAACTTTGTGAAAAACATCTATGCTGTAGGGCAAGAACAATCCAACCACTTCCGTCAGTTGAAAGCTGTTCTGAAGAAAATGGGATTTGACTGGAGCGACGATATGGTTCACGTTGACTTTGGTTTGGTGACAAAAAACCGCCAAAAATTGTCAACTCGTAAAGGAAATATCATCCTTCTCGAGCCAACTCTTCAAGAAGCCATCTCTCGTGCCAAAGCTCAGATCGAAGAAAAGAATCCTGAATTGGAAAACAAGGAAGAAGTGGCACATGCAGTCGGTGTTGGTGCGGTTAAATTCTACGACTTGAAGACAGACCGTCGCAATGGGTATGACTTCGACCTCGAAGCCATGGTATCCTTTGAAGGAGAAACTGGACCTTACGTTCAATACGCTTACGCTCGTATCCAATCCATCCTTCGCAAAGCCAACTTCACACCATCTACAGATGCGACATACAGCTTGAGCGATCCTGAAAGCTGGGAAATCATCAAGCTTCTCCAAGACTTCTCTCGTGTTGTCAAACGTGCCGCTGAAAACTATGATCCATCCTTGATCGCAAAATATGCTATCAACTTGGCTCAAGCCTTCAACAAATACTATGCACACACTCGTATCTTGGATGAAAGCCCAGAACGCGAAAGCCGTCTTGCTCTTAGCTACTCAACAGCAGTAGTCTTAAAAGAAGCTCTTCGCTTACTTGGTGTCGATGCACCTGAGAAAATGTAATTTCTTATCTAATGATTGATAAGTAGAACATCTCTTATGGGAGTGAGAGGAGAAACTAAATGAGATTCAATTTAGTTCTTTCTCACTCCTTTTCTCATGCCCAATGCCCTTCATTCTCTACATTTTCAGTTCCTTTATATACAGGAGAAATCTATGAATCAAACCGTTTACATCTTAATCCTCATCAGTTTAGTGGTTCTCTTTTTATTTAACAAGTACGAAAGAGAAAAACTACAACGGCTCTTACAAGAGCAACTCTTGAAAGATCAAGCTTTCAAAGATAGCATCAAGGAAAAAATCCAAGAGACCGACAATATCAACGATGTCATCCATGACATCAATAAAGACTATCGATTGGGGCTCCTACTTGCTAAAGAAATCACAGAAAAATTAAAATAAGCCATAGAAGAGGAGTCATATAAAATGTGACTCCTCTTCTATTCAGTCGCAACAAATAAGAGGCTGGGACAAAAGTCCTAGCCTCTCAATTATTTTTGGATTGTCGAGCAAGACGCAGTGGTTGAGTGGCCTCTACTACGCTGATTTCATCAGCTTTTACAGCCCTACTCAACTGTGCGGAGGTGGGACGACGAAATCGAATTCTAACGAATTACCGATTTCTGTCCCACTCTCTTTATTTTAAAGATGATACAAATCTTCTACAATGGCAGCTACTTTTTTAATATCTCCCAACATCCCCCGCATTTCAAAATCGGCTAACATAGGGAAACCAAAACGTTGGCTGTATTGCTTAGCAGTTAAACAATATTGATTGTTAAAATTCCGATTGCCTGATCCAACCACTCCTAAGCACTTGCTGGCGTTGTCTCCGTAAGCAATAAAATCCGCAACATCTGTCGTCAAAATTTCCACATCGCCGTTGTCAACACCATTTCCACCCTCCAAATAGGTTGGCAAAAAAGTAATAAAAGGATTGGTCATTTCAAAGAAGGGCTGGCCCTCTTTGACCAGGTCTTTCACATGAACTTTCTCGATTTCAAGTCCGGGATGGGCTTCCAGCAAATAGTCACTTAAACGGCGGACAAAACTCTCTGTATTCCCACTCAGACTAATATAAACAAAGGATACTTTCATCTTTTTTCTCCAATCAAGAAGCTCTCTTATCCTCTAAGAGAGCCCCATTCATAATCATCTATTACGCTGTCGCTTGAGCTTTTCTCAAACGCAAGGTTTTATACAAAATAATTCCAAAGAAAAGAAGAGCAAACGCCGTCAAGAGTAACAAAGCAATGGACGAAGATGCCAGATATCGTTGGCGAAGTGCTTGGTTTGAAAAACTAGCCAATAGCGGACGTCCTGCAAAATAATTATAAAAAGAGAAGGCTTGACTTAACAAAATCTGTCCCATATAAGTATAATGTGTTGTTAACAGATCCTGCTTCATAAAGAGGAAATAGAAAGTTGCAAGCAAGGCAATCAGAATCAGGGAAACAAATAAAAAGGCTAGTGGAGACTGATTGAGTTGGGCTGATTTCTCATAATATGTCACATAGTCAGCCTTGTCTTGAGCCGTTGTTAAACCAAGTTGTTTAGCAAAATCATCTGTCAACTCAAAACTCTTTGAAGCTCCAAAGGTAGAAACAGCTGATGTTAGGGTTCCAACCGTAGAGAAAAATAACAGGATGTAAAGATAGATAGGTTTCTTTTTCATACAAACTCCTTTTCATTTCTTACACCCTATTATATCGCGATACAGATAGAAAGGCAAGCGCCTCAAAACCGTGGAAGCACTTGCCTGATCACTGATACGTTCAAATGAAATTCATTTGGAAAATAATGTGTGCAAAAGATGAAAAGCCATCGCAACTGTATCATTGGAATGATTAGAGATATAACGGAGTCCTATAAACTTTCATTCGAACACCACCAGTATATCTCATTCTTTTCTTCTTGTGTCATCCATTTCTATTCTGCTTCATTTGGACACTATTTTGTCTAAAAAAGGCATTCCCTTACCTCATACAAAAACTATTCGGTCCTTTTTCGCAACCATTTGGTTATCACTCTATCAAAAAAGCCAGAAGGACTTGCCTTCTGACTTTCTTTATTTAGATGAATGAACGAAAGAACTAAGAATTAATTCTCTTTTTTCTTGCGAGCAAGACCCAATCCAAGCAATCCAGCCATCGCACCTGCAAGAACAGCTACAGTTGAGCTTTCTGTACCTGTATTTGGAAGCGCAGGTGTTTGTGGTTGCGCAGGTTGTACAGGTTGTTCTGGAACTTCAGGAGTTGGTTCTGTTGGAACCTCTGGAGTTGGTGGAACGATTGGTGTTGGTGGGTTATATGGTGTTGGTGGAGTCGGAGGAACTGGTGTCGGTGGGGTTGGAATGTCTGTTTCCGTTACCACTTTATTCTTATGCCATTTCACTTCAGCTTCTGGTTTCACCGGATTTGTATTTGGAACGACTTCAGGAGTCGGTGGGGTTGGTTGGGTTGGCGGAGTTGGAGCTGTTGGTTCCTTCACATCAACCGTGATCACAGTGTAGTTAGGTTCTTTTGGAGCCGTAGGACCTTTAGGTTCTTCTGGTTTCGTTGGCTCTGCTGGTAGTTTTTCAATTGTAATCGTCGGTGGAGTTGGAGCCTTTGGTTCTTCAGGAGCTGTTGGCTCTTTTGGTGCTTCACCTGGATTTTTTGGAATACCAACATTTGAGTTAATGGCAAACCAATATACCGTTGGCTGACCAGCCGCATTGGCACCATTAGCCGTAAAGACTAGGTGACCATCAGACATCTTCAATCCTGCTCCGCCATAATAAAGGTATGGAGAAGATGGATTATCCCAACCTTCAAGGGTGGCTGAAGACTCGCCATTGAAGATAGAGCCATGTTCAATATATTGGTTATCTTTAAATGAGGTTACCTCTTTAGTAGCAGCATCATAAGAAACACTTGAATTTGGAATTGGAATATATTTATTATTGCCAATATTTACAGACTCTTGGTGCTCCACATTTTCAAACTTCTTCTTAGGAGTAAAGATGATTCGACCTGATGTTGGATCAATTGTATAAGAACCGATGACATCATCTTTACCTTCGAAAGTGAACTCATCTGTTCCGATAGAGTGTCCATTTCCAGAACCTGAAGCATTAACAGATGATGTATCAATTACAGTTTCTTCACTGACTGTAAATTCACTACCATTCCATGTCGCTTTTTGAGCCACAATCTTAACTGGATTTTCAGCAGAAATAGTGACGTCCGCAGTCCCAAAGTCAGCTGTTCCATTTTTAACAACTACGGCATTGTTTTCAATGCTCATGGATGACCCATCTGCATATGGATTCCAAGTTCCACGAACGGTATTACCATTTTTGTCTTTAGCTTCTACCGTAAGCGCACGAGGTTTATCTCCACTATCCACATAAGAAGCACCTGTCCAGTGGTTGAGGGAGTTCAACGCTACAATCGCATTGTGTTGGGTCAAATCAAATTGATTGCCATCACCATCATAGAATTCAACATCAACAGCAACCTTAACGGGTTTGTTTTGGTCTGTTGAAGCACCGACTGTAAGAGTTACAGTTGGGTCCGCACTAACAGCTGCAATCCCTTTGCCATCATTTGATGGAAGACTTAGAATCTCATAACGGTAAATCACGCGCTTGATAGGATGCATATCTGTATTTTCACGCATGCTGGACTGATTCAAATTATCATAGGTTACAACAAATTTGTCACCTTCTTTAATTTGAATAAATTCAGTTTCATTATTCGCCCAAGGACTAGTTGCTACAATATCTGAAGCTTCCAATTTATTGGAATCATATTGATGTACATTGCTTGTATTCAAACGAGCTTGAGCATCGCGAGTGAGGTAAGTACTGATGCCGTCAATGGTGTGAGTTGCACCACCTTCACGTTGGAAGGTCAAATCTTGAACAGTTTCAACATCTTTTAGATCTTGGAAACCATGGTCATTCATGTATTTATCATAGGCTTCTTTAGCATCTTTATACTGTGCCAAAGCGGTTTGATATTCAGCAAGTTTTGTTTGGTAGGTAGCAAAATCTTTGCCGTATTGCTCTAAGTCTACATTGTATTTGGCAAGCTCCACTTCATACTTAGCTTTAGCAGCATCTTCTTCCGCCTTCTTCGCTACCAATTGATCATAAGCTGCTTTATCTTTATCGTACTGTGCTTTCTTAGCTTGGTACTCTTGTAAATCTTTATCGTATTGTGCTTTAGCTGCATTATAAACAGCCATTTCTGCATCATACTTAGCTTTTGCTTCTGCATTGGCCTTATCCGCTGCTGCTTTTTCTGCTACTTTAGCATCGTAGGCTGCCTTTTTAGCATTGTACTCTTCTAGAGCTTTATCATAAGCTGCTTGTTGGGTATTGTAGTCTTCTACTTGTTTCTTGTATGCCGCTTCTGCTTCTGCATTTCTCTTTTCAATCAATGTGATTTCTTGAGATTTTGCTTCATACTCAGCTTTTGCCTTTTTGTAGTTTTCAACGACTGTGTTGATTTCAGCTGTTTGAGCTTTATTATCTGCTTCTGCTGCTGCGGTAGATGGTTGGACTTTTTCAGCTTCTTCTGTAACGGTCACACCTTCTGTAGCCGCATCAGCTTTTGCTTTTTCAAGTTCTGGTGATTCTACATAAGTCGTCGTAACTGTTTTATTTCCTTCTGTCACAGTTGTAGATGTCAACTTAGAACTTGTTGCAACAGCTGCATCGCTTGTTGCTGTATCCGTAGTAGTCGCTTCAGTTGCAGGTGCTGTTGCTTCATCTGCTTTCACTTCTGCTCCGTAGGTATTAACAGTAGCCAATCCAGCGATGGCCAATGAAACAACACCGACTGATAACTTACGAATTGAAAATTTTTCCTGCTTCGAAACATGTTCACGATAGCTTTTCATTTTCAAAACTCTCCTTTTTTGTTTAAAAAAATCTCACTGTAGAGGCAAAAATATGCTACTTTCAGTTAACTCCATTGTATCACAATCAACCATTTCTACATATTTGTTAATTTAATTTTTTATTTTACTTTAAATATATAACAACTTGAATCCCCAAACCTTCCTTGCCTTCCCCATCTTTTAGTTGAAAATATATGTAAACGCCTTTGAAAAAACCTTTATTTTCAAGGGTTTTCAGGACGCTTTCTCTTTTTATAAATTTCACCGGAAGGCTTTTTAAAGGGAAGTATTTTTTTATACCAATAAATTAGATTTGAAGACTGAAATAAAAATTTATGTAATTTTTTCCCTTTAGGGGTGGCAAAATTCAAAAAAACAACACTTTTTGCAGAGTGTCCATCCCCTAAACTAGCTCCATTTCTTTTCCAAAATAAGAAGTAATGAAAAAGACCAAGGTCTTATGGACCTTGGTCTAACAACTAATCATTAGTTTAAGTGCCAGATATCTTCATTGTACTGAGCGATCGTACGGTCAGATGAGAAGAATCCTGCTTTAGCAATGTTTACGATAACTTGATCCAACCATGCATCACGGTCTTCGTAGTCAGCCAACATGCGTTCTTTGGTTACAATGTAGTCTTCCAAGTCAAGAAGAGTCATGAACCAGTCTTTGTTGATCAATTCCTTGTGAAGACGAGTCAAGCGTTCCTTGTTACCAACTGCAAGAACGGCATCGCTGATAATGAAGTCTACCAATGGTTTGATAGCTTCACGTTCATAGAAATCCGCTGATTTGTATGCTGATTTCTCATATAGATCGATTACAGTTTCTGAATCTTCACCGAAGATGTAGATGTTGTCACGTCCAACCAATTCAGCGATTTCCACGTTTGCTCCATCCATCGTACCAAGTGTCAACGCACCATTCAACATGAATTTCATGTTACCAGTACCTGAAGCTTCCTTAGAAGCAAGGGAGATTTGCTCAGAAATATCGCTAGCTGGAATCAAGTAGCTTGCAGCAGTCACGTTGTAGTTTTCTACCATAACGACTTGCAAGTGTGGAGCTACTGCTGGATCGTTTGCAATCACTTCAGACAAGCAAAGGATCAAGTGGATGATATCTTGTGCAATAGTGTAGGCAGGAGCTGCTTTACCACCAAAGAGAACAGTGATTGGACGAGCAGGGATATTTCCTGCTTTGATGTCCAAGTATTTGTGGATCACATACAAAGCGTTCATTTGTTGACGTTTGTATTCGTGAAGACGTTTGATTTGGGTATCAAAGATAGAGTTAGGATTGATTTCCACACCTTGATGGTCTTTCAAGAAACGAGCCAATTTCCGTTTGTTGTGAGACTTGATGTTTTCCAATTTTGCTTTGACTGCATCTTTATCTTCATAAGAAAGAAGGTCTTCCAATTTAGATGCGTCATGGTGCCAGTCACGTCCGAGGATATCATCCAAGTAGTGTGACAAGGTTGGGTTGGCATGCATGAGCCAACGACGGAATGTGATACCGTTTGTTTTGTTGTTGAATTTTTCAGGGTAAATGTCGTAGAAGGCTTTCAACTCAGAATTCTTCAAGATTTCTGTGTGAAGTGCTGCTACCCCGTTTACGCTAAATCCATAGTGGATATCCATGTGCGCCATGTGTACGCGATCATTCTCATCGATGATTTGAACAGCTGGATCTTTGTATTCAGCACGTACACGGCGGTCCAATTCTTCAATGATCGGAACCAAGTGAGGGACCACTTCTTGCAAGAACTCAAGTGGCCATTTTTCAAGGGCTTCCGCAAGAATCGTGTGGTTGGTATAAGCTGTCATGCTGCGAACGATTGAGATCGCTTCATCCATTCCAATACCACGTTCTGTCAAAAGACGGATCAATTCAGGGATGACCATTGATGGGTGAGTATCATTGATTTGTACAACAGCATAGTCAGCAAGGTCATGCAAGTTGCTTCCTTTTTCGATGGCTTCGTCGATGATCAATTGAGCACCATTTGATACCATGAAGTATTGTTGGAAGATACGGAGCAATTCTCCTTGACGGTTACTATCATCTGGATACAAGAAGAGGGTCAAGTTGTGAGCGATATCTGTCTTGTCAAAGTTAATGCCATCTTCAATAATAGATGAGTCAACTGAATCCAAGTCGAACAAGCGCAAACGGTTCTTCGTATCAACCTTGTAACCAGGAACATCAATGTCATAAAGGGTAGAAGTCAATGTGAAGTGTGCAAATGGCACCTTGTAGCTACGGCTTGAACGAACAAGCCAGCTTTGGTCAGTCAACCATGCATTTGGAATAGTTTCTTGTTGATTGTTTTTAAATACTTGTTGGAACAAACCAAAGTGGTAGTTCAAACCAACTCCATCCCCTGTCAAACCAAGGCTTGAAATAGAGTCGATAAAGCAGGCTGCCAAACGTCCCAAACCACCATTACCAAGTGATGGTTCCAATTCCACTTCTTCTACTTCGATCAAGTCTTTACCAGCATCTGACAATTCTTTTTTAACATCGTCGTAAAGACCCAAGTTGATCAAGTTATTAGACAAGAGTTTACCGATCAAGAACTCAGCTGAGATGTAGTAAACTTTTTTCTTACCAGTATTCAATTTCTTTTGGGCACTTGCTTGCTTGGTGTAATTAAGCAAAGCAATGTACAATTCTTCATTTGAACATTCTGCAATTGTTTTTTTCTGATGATCAATCACATATTTTTGTAATGATTCCATGTTGGGTATCTCCTTTGTTTCAACAATTTAATAGGGGGAAGTTTGCTGAAATCAGCAAACTTCCTAAAACGATTATTTTTCTGCTTTCTTAACTTCTTTCAAGTCTTTGTTTTCACGACGATAGATCGTAGTGAAATCAAGCAATTCTTGCTCGACAGCTGGAGTCAATTGATCCTCTGTCATACGCCATGACCAGTTGCCACCAAGAGTTGATGGGAAGTTCATCCGAGCAGAACCATCCAATTCGAGCAAGTCTTGCATAGTAGCAATCGCCATGAAGCTGACGGAAGCAAAGACTGTACGAAGCATCGCATGCGGTACAGATTCGTACTCTTTCCGGTTCGTATAACGAGCAAGGTACTCACGAGTTGGATCGTCGATTTCATTGCGGTACCATCCAAGAACTGTGTTGTTATCATGTGTTCCTGTATACATCACAGAATTGTTTGGTGCCAAGTGAGGGCTATCGATACTTTCATCGTCCGGATTGAAGGCAAATTGAAGAATCTTCATTCCTGGGAAGCCAGTGCGTTCACGAAGTTCGATGACTTCATCCGTCATAAAGCCAAGGTCCTCAGCGATGATGTTCAAATCACCGAGCTCTTCCTTCACAGCTGCAAAGAGTTTGTAGCCAGGACCTTTCACCCATTTACCTGGTGCTGCTGTACCTGATCCAGCAGGGATTTCCCAGTAAGACTCAAAACCACGGAAGTGGTCGATCCGCACGATGTCGTAGATCTTGAAGCTTTCACGCAAGCGTTCAATCCACCATTGGTAGCCATCTTTGTCCATTGCTTCCCAGTCATAGATTGGGTTCCCCCAAAGTTGACCAGTTGCTGAGAATTCATCTGGCGGGCATCCTGCGATGCAAGTCGCTTTCCCGTTTTTATCTGTTTTGAAGAGATGAGGGTTCGCCCACATGTCACTTGAATCTTCCGCTACATAGATTGGCATATCTCCCACAATTTCAATGTGGTGGTCATTGGCATAAGCTTTCAAGGCCAACCATTGTTGGAAGAAGAAGAATTGAGTCACACGATGGTAAGTCAATTGATCCGCCAATTCTTCACGGTATTGAGCCAAAGCTTTTGGTTCACGTGCACGAATAGCTGCATCTGGCCATTCTGTCCAGGCTTTTAAATCAAAGTGTTCTTTGATAGCCATGTATTCTGCGAAGAGTTCCAACCAAGAAGCATTGGCTTCGCAAAAGGCTTGGAATTCTTTTTGATCACCTGATTTCAAGAAGTTCGCAACGGCTTTTTCAAGTAGCGGACGACGTTGTTCGAAAACCTTTGCATAATCCACTTGAGTAGGATCTTGACCAAAGTCCACTCCTTTAAGGTCTGCTTCTGTCAACAAACCTTGCTCGATCAAACGATCGAAATCAATAAAATGAGTGTTCCCAGCAAAAGCTGAGAAAGATTGGTATGGAGAATCTCCATAACTAGTTGTACCAAGCGGCAAGATTTGCCAGTAACGTTGCTTGGTCCGAACGAGGAAATCAACAAAATCATATGCTGATTGACCGAATGATCCGATCCCGTATTGTCCAGGAAGGGAAGAAATGTGCATCAAAACACCACTTTGACGTTTTTTCATGGGTTACCACCTTTTTTTATTTCTTTGAAGCCTGCGATTCGGTGCACGGTATGGGTATCGTTGCAGAGTCGTATCCAGCTCTCAAGCGGCTCTACTCTTTGTTAAAAATCGAACAGGCGCAACTCAGTTTACGCAATTTTTGCGAAAACGTTTGCGTACCATGTTATTATAAACTTTTTCCCTATTTTCTGCAAGGGATTTCTTAAAAACTTTTTTAACTTTTTTCAGAATGTCCTCACCCCCTTAGTGTATTCTTTCCTTTGGCTAATGTCAACAAATTTGATGCATTTTATAGAAGAAAGTTCGGAATTAAAATATTTTTAAAAAAATTGTTTAAAACTACTTGCAAACGTTTTCGCCTTGTGATATACTTAAGACGTTTTAGGAAAACGTTTGTCTAAAACGGTTTCTAATTATTATCTTTTTTTATTCTTTAGGAGGAATAAATCATGAAACGTACAATTTTACGTAGTGCTGCTGTACTTGGTACAGTTGGTTTTGCCGGCTTCTTACTTGCTGCTTGTAGCAATAACTCATCAGGTTCTTCTGAGGCAAGTAAAGAAATCAACGTCTATGTAGACAAAGGCTACAAATCTTATGTTGAAGAAGCTGCAAAAGCTTTTGAAAAAGAAAATGGCGTAAAAATTAACATCAAGACTGGTGATGCTCTTGGTGGATTGGATAACCTTTCTCTTGATAACCAATCTAAAAAAGCTCCAGACGTAATGATGGCTCCATACGACCGTGTAGGTGGTCTTGGTAGCGATGGTCAATTGGCTGAAGTGACATTAAACAAAGATAGCCATACAGATAAAACAACTGAAGCTCTTGTAACAAACGGTGGTAAAGTTTACGGTGCACCTGCTGTCATCGAAACATTGGTTCTCTACTATAACAAAGATCTTGTAAGCGAAGCTCCAAAAACATTTGGTGATCTTGAAAATCTTGCAAAAGATAGCAAGTACGACTTCGCTAGCGAACCTGGTAAAACAACTGCCTTCTTAGCTGACTGGACAAACTTCTACTACACTTACGGTTTACTTTCAGGTAACGGCGGTTATGTGTTTGGTAAAGACGGTACAGATCCTAAAGATATTGGATTGAACAACCAAGGTTCTATCGATGGTATCGAATATGCAAAAACTTGGTATGCTAAATGGCCAAAAGGTTTGCAAGATACAAAAGCTGCTGCTAACTTCATCCAAACACAATTCCAAGAAGGTAAAACAGCTGCTATCATCGATGGTCCTTGGAAAGCTGCTTCATTGAAAGAAGCTAAAGTAAACTACGGTGTCGCAACGATTCCAACTCTTCCAAACGGAAAACAATACTCTGCCTTTGGTGGTGGTAAAGCTTGGGTTATCCCTGCAGGTGCGAAAAACCTTGATGGCGCTCAAAAATTCATTGACTTCTTGACAAGTACTGACCAACAAAAAGCTTTGTTTGACAAGACCAATGAAGTTCCTGCCAACACAGAAGCTCGTAAATATGCGGTTAGCAAAAACGATGAATTGACAACTGCCGTTGTTGATCAATTCAAGAATGCTCAACCAATGCCAAATATCTCAGAAATGAGTGCTGTTTGGGATCCAGCTGCTACTATGCTTTTCGATGCTGTAAGTGGTAAAAAATCTGCAAAAGCATCTGCTGACGATGCAGTGAAATTGATTAAAGAAACCATCGAACAAAAATTCGGTAGCAAATAAGACAGTTTTTAGGTGTGAGTAAGAGGTTGGAGACAAAGTCCCAACCTCTTATGTTCAATTTTCAAGCACAACTTACTGTCTGACTTGTCTTCTTGCTCTCTAGCAAGGACATTATAAGGAGATTTGAATGACTACAGAACAAAACCCTAAAAAGGCTATGTGGCTCTCTTTGATCCCGGGTCTTGGGCAAATTTATAACAAACAAAAAACCAAAGGCTATATTTTTCTTGCCGTAACCATTCTCTTTCTCGCCTATTTCCTAGGAATTGGAGCTGGAGAATTAGCGAAATTGGTTACACTTGGAACCGTCCGTGGACAAGATAATTCTCTCTTTATCTTGATTCGTGGCGCCTTCCACTTGATCATCACTGTTGTTTACTTCCTATTTTATGCCTTAAATATTAAGGATGCTGGAACAGTTGCTAAACGTATCAACAATGGCATCGCCGTTCCAAAAACCTTGAAAGAAATGGTTCAAGCCATCTATGAAAATGGCTTCCCATATTTATTGATTATTCCTTCATACATTGCTATGACCTTTGCGATTATCTTCCCAGTTTTAGTAACTTTGATGATCGCCTTTACCAACTACGACTTCAAACATACCGCTCCAACAACCTTGCTTGATTGGATCGGGTTCCAAAACTTCACTAATATGTGGACCTTGAGTACCTTCCGCTCAGCCTTTACATCGGTTCTTGGCTGGACCTTGATTTGGGCCCTCGCAGCTTCTACTCTTCAAATCGTACTCGGTATCTTGACCGCTATTGTTGCAAACCAACCATTCGTAAAAGGAAAACGAATCTTTGGGGTTATCTTTCTGCTTCCTTGGGCTGTTCCAGCCTTCATCACGATCCTTACATTCTCAAATATGTTTAACGATAGTGTCGGTGCTATCAATGCACAAGTTATCCCATTGTTTGCGAAGATCTTCCCATTCTTAGATGGCGTTTTGATTCCTTGGAAAACAGATCCTACCTGGACAAAAATTGCTTTGATTATGATGCAAGGTTGGCTCGGCTTCCCTTACATCTACGTCTTGACTTTAGGGATTCTTCAATCTATTCCAAACGATCTTTACGAAGCTGCTTATATTGATGGTGCCAACGGTTGGCAAAAATTCCGCAGCATCACTTTCCCAATGATTATGGCTGTTGCAGCTCCAACTTTGATCAGTCAATATACCTTCAACTTTAATAACTTCTCCATCATTTACTTGTTTAACGATGGGGGACCTGGTTCTGTCGGAGGAAACGCCGGATCTACAGATATCTTGATCTCATGGATCTACAAGTTGACAACCAATTCTTCTCCTCAATATTCAATGGCTGCAGCGGTAACCTTGATTATCTCTGTGATTGTGATCTCAATCTCTATGGTTGCCTTCAAGAAACTACATGCATTTGATATGGAGGATGTATAAAATGAAAAATTCAGTTCAATTTAAACGCCGCCTCAATCATTTCTTGACTTACCTGTACATGGTGGTTCTTTCAATCGTTATCATTTATCCATTGTTGATTACGGTTCTATCAGCCTTCAAATCAGGGAATGTCAGTGCCTTTACACTTGATTTTAGTGGCAATCTTAGTTTTGATAACTTCTCAAAACTTTTCTCTGAAACCCATTATGGCACTTGGTATATGAACACCTTGGTTATCGCCATTATCACCATGATTGTACAAACAAGTATCGTTACCTTCGCAGGTTACGCATACAGCCGTTACAATTTCTTGGCGCGTAAACAAAGTTTGGTCTTCTTCTTGATTATTCAAATGGTCCCAACCATGGCAGCCCTCACAGCCTTCTTCGTTATGGCTTTGATGCTGAATGCCTTGAACCAACCTTGGTTCTTGATCTTCCTTTATGTTGGTGGTGGTATTCCAATGAATGCCTGGTTGATGAAGGGATACTTTGATACTGTTCCAATTTCCCTCGATGAATCTGCGAAATTGGATGGAGCTGGACACTTCCGTCGCTTCTGGCAAATCGTCCTTCCTCTTGTTCGTCCAATGATTGCCGTTCAAGCACTTTGGGCTTTCATGGGGCCTTTCGGAGACTATATCTTGTCTAAATTCTTGCTTCGTGACGAAGTGAACTATACGGTAGCCGTTGGTCTTCAAACCTTTATCAGTGACCAAAAAAATCAAAAAATCGCCTTCTTTGCAGCCGGTGCTATTTTGATCGCGGTTCCAATCTGTATCTTATTCTTCTTCCTACAAAAGAACTTTGTTTCAGGCTTGACAGCTGGTGGAGATAAAGGATAAAATAGAATCTTATTTCAAGCACATTTTATTTTTAAGTTGAGGGTAGTATGGTGGATGCTTTACTACCCTTCGTTAAGAATAAAATCAATCAAAGAGACTCCTCTTTGCATCTCTGATTCTCTTATGTTTAGAAAGGTCATCTCATGCCCTATCCTTTTAATTATTTCGCAAGTATCTTCAATTTCCGCTCTTCTTTTGCAAACCGCAAAAAACTGAGCTGGTTCCAAATGATTTTTACTTCTTTCTTTCTAATCTCTATCACACTATTACCTGTGGCTCTGCAAAATGCTCAACTCAAAACCTATCCTTTGACAACCTTTGTCAGCGATGTGTTTGATCCTTTATCAACAGACGTTATGAAAGATATCCAAGAACACGTCGTGATCAAAGACCAAGAGCTCACCTATACAGGGACTAACCCTGTACACAAGACTTCAAAAGGACAGGTTATCTTAGGCCAAGAGGCAAAGGCTAGTGAAGGCAAGGAGTTAACACTCCATTTTGATCGCAAACAATTGATTATCTCAAAAGAGAATAAAGAACTCGCTACCGTCTCATACCAGGCTATCAATCAAGAGAGCCTCCGGGATAAAAAAAGCTTCACTCAAGCTATCTCTAGCGATTGGTTCCGCGACAATCGACTCCCTGTCAGTCTCTTTCTCGTGATTTTCTCTGGCTTCTTGTCGACAGTCAATTATTTGATTCTCATCCTAGGGGCATCTTTCTTCCTCTACTTGACACGAAAATCTCGACTCTTTTCACTACAAACTTTCAAGGAATGTTTCAATTGTATTCTGAATTGCTTGGGACTCCCTATTTTACTGAGTGTCTTCATCAGTTTACTATTCCATCAAGTATTTACTACGACGATCATGATCCAAAATGTCTTATTTGTACTCTATCTTGCTATGGTATTTTATAAGACCCACTTCCGTGATCCAGACTATCACCGCTAGGAGGTTTTCTCATGCGTGTTACCATCAAAGATGTGGCGAAACTCGCTGGCGTCGCGCCTTCAACTGTCACGCGCGTCATCCAAAACAAATCCACGATTAGTGATGAAACAAAAAAACGTGTCCGTGAGGCCATGGTCGAATTGGACTACCATCCCAATCTTAATGCTCGCAGCCTTGTCAGCCAATCTAGTCAAGTCATTGCTTTGGTCCTACCAATCGACAGTGACGTCTTCTACCAGAATCCTTTCTTCCCAACTGTTTTAAGAGGGATTACCCAGATCGCGTCAGACAATGATTATGCCATCCAAATCTGTACGGGGCAAAATGAAGAACGGCGGCTCGACAACCTCAAACAACTCATCTACGGAAATCGTGTAGATGGTTTGATTTTCCTTTATTCCAACCCGAATGATCCCCTCGTTGAATTTGCGATCAAAGACAAGTTCCCCTTCCTCATTCTCGGAAAGGCAGCTTCACCTTTTGTATCGCTAGTGGATAATGATAATATCAAGGCTGCATTTGATGCGACGGATTATTTCATTCAACAAAACTACCGAAAAATTGCTTTTATCGGGGGAAACAAAGAACTGTTCGTATCTCAAGACCGCTACGAAGGTTATAAAGAAGCCCTCCAAAAAGCAGGGATTCCTCTCGATGAAAAACTGGTTCATTTCTCATTTGGGTTTATGTTGGAAGACAATTCTTATCAAATGATGGAGAGCCTTCCCCTAGCAGAGTTAGATGCCATCATGACAACCGATATTCTCGTTGCTGAAGGGGTGCGCCAATACCTATTAGAACACCAGCTGACAATCCCGATTATTTCCTTTGATTCGATCAAACCACGACTCGATATTGAAGCCTATATTGACATCAATGCGGTGGAACTCGGACGTGAATCTGTTCGGACGATTCTACAAATTATCAAAGATCACAAAGAAGGAAAAACCGTTTGCTACCGTCAATTGATTGACCATACCATTACGAAACTCTAGGAGTCTTTATGTCTACATTTACTGCTTATTTAGATGACCAAGACCTGATTCGTATCCAAAAGGGAGAGGAGCATATCCTTCCTTTTTATTTGAAAACGAACCAAGGTCATCTTGCCTTAATCCCTGTCAAAACGTCAAGTGCAGCGACTGACACAGGAGACTATTTCTTAAGCCCTATTCCACTTGAACTCGGAGAAGAGTACACCATCTACGATGCTACTGGAAATTCTTCTATACTCCACTATCGAAACATCGTTCGCAAACCCATTTTCGATCAAACCTTCACCTATAGTGGAGAAGATCTAGGAAGTTTCTACACACCACGTCAGACGCAATTTAAATTCTGGGCACCGATTTCGCAAGATGTGAGTCTCCATATCGAAGATCAGGTCTATCCGATGAATCGTACAGAAAACGGTGGCTGGGAAGTCTTGCTCAAAGGGGATTGGGAAGGAGCTGCCTACCACTATGAATTTCGTGTCAATGGCCTAGAACGCCGGATTCATGATCCTTATGCTCTATCCTCTTTAGCGAACTCTGGAGATAGCTTGGTCATCGACCGGAAGAAAATCACACGTCCTATCAGGCGTGCCACTCGTCAATTAGATCCGACAGAAGCAATCATCTACGAGATGAGCGTTCGGGATTTCTCTGTCCAAAAAGAGGCTGGCTTTAAGCACCCTGGTAAGTTTAAAGGCTTGACAGAGTCGCCCCAACTAAATAGTGAGGTTCTTGGATTTGATTACCTTCAAAAACTGGGCATTACCCATGTACAGTTACTTCCTGTCTATGATTTCGGTAGTGTCGATGAAGAGGATCAATGGAAAGCCTACAACTGGGGCTATGATCCTGTTCAATACAATGTTCCAGAAGGCAGCTATGCGAGTGATCCTAACGATCCTTATGCACGAATCCTAGAGCTCCAAGACACCATTGACACCTATCACCGGGCCAATCTGAGTGTCATCATGGATGTAGTCTACAATCACGTCTACCAAGCAGATGAGTACGCTTTTGAACAGATCGTTCCTGGTTATTTCTACCGCTATAATGCAGAGGGAGAGCGGACCAATGGAACCTTCTGCGGAAATGACGTGGCAAGTGAGCGCTCCATGGTGAGACAGTATATCAAGCAATCTCTCAAACAATGGGTTTCCCTCTACGGCTTTGATGGTTTCCGCTTTGATTTGATGGGAATCCTAGACATTCAAACCATGACAGAGATTGCAGAAGAACTCCGTGAAATCTATCCTAACATCTATCTCTATGGGGAAGGGTGGAAGATGGATACAGGCCTCTCTGAAGATCAGCTCGCTCACCAATATAATTCGAAACGATTACCAGCCTTTGGCTTTTTCAGTGATAACTTCCGGGATACGATCAAGAGAACACTTGTAGCTGGTCACCGTCGTGAGAGTCAACATCCTGCGAATGATTTTGCGAACATTCTAACGGCGAATGTCGGGAAGCTAGGGCCTGCTCATTTCACCCAACCTCAACAAGCCATTCAGTACGTCGAATGCCATGACAATGCAACTGTTTTTGATTATTTCCAACTTGAAAAGGAAGAGATTCGTCTAGAAGATCGAAAAGCTCTCTCACGATTAGCTCTTCATTTGGTACTATTATCTCAAGGAGTGCCGTTTATCCATGCCGGCCAAGAATTTTATCGCACAAAAGAGCTCGAAGATAACACCTATAACTTACCAGATAGTCTCAACCAATTGGACTGGACATCCCTTTCAAAATGCCAAGAAGAAATTGCTTTTCTTGAAGAATTGATTGCTTATCGGAAATCACAGCCACTCCTTCGTTTGAAAAAAGGGCAAGAGATTCGCGACTACTGTGATGTCAAATGGTTGTCTGATCATCATTTGATCTACACGATTGAGAAAGATCGTGAAAAAATAACGATTCTCGTCAATATCGGTGATCAAGAACAGACCTATCAACATCCGAGCGATAGTCAGCTGCTATTTGCCTATCCTCATGCCAACCTACAAGCGCCTATTCCTAAAGGCAAGGAACTTTCTATTCCTGCCCATAGTTGGCTCCTTCTCCACGAAACTGAATCAACAAAATAAAGGTCACCACAATGTGGTGACCTTTATTTTTATTCTTCTGTTTCCACAAAGCGTCCAATGATATGAACGTTTTCTGAAATGGTGATAAAAGCCTGAGGATCAGCTTTTTTCATAATATATTTGAATTCATTAAACTCTGCACGCGTAATAACTGTCAGCAGAACCGCTTTTTCCTGATGGTTATAGGTTCCTTCTGCATTGTGGATAATGGTCGCTCCACGATGCAATTTTTTATGAATCTTTTCAATAATGGCATCTGGTTGGCTCGTTACGATCATTGCCTGCATCCGTTTTTGCTTGGTAAAGACAGCATCCGTTACTCGACTCGATACGAAGATGGTAATCATAGAGTAAAGAGCATACTTCCAACCAAAGGTCAGACCAGCAATCAACATGATGGTCCCATTGACCAAAAAGGAGATACTGCCGACATTCTTTCCTGTCCGTTTTCGAATCGTCAAACTAACAATATCCGTTCCTCCACTGGAAATGTTGTTCCGAAGAGCAAAACCAATCCCTGTTCCCATGACAACCCCACCAAATAGGGCATTCATGATCGGATCGTTGGTCAACGTAATCACTGGCACGAACTGAATAAAGAGGGAACTCATCGAAACCGTAATAAAGGTAAAGATGGTAAATTTATGGCCAATTTGATACCAAGCCACAATCATCAAAGGGATATTGATGGCATAAAAGGTCAAGGAAACGGGAATCGTAAAGCCAATAAAGCGTTGGCTCAGAACAGATAAAATCTGAGCTAGACCTGTTGCACCGCTGGAGTATACATGTCCTGGTTGAAAGAAGAAGTTGACGGCAATCGCTGATAGAAAACCATACAGCAAGGAAGCTGACACTTTTTCATCGTATTTCTCACGGGAGATGCTCTTCAGCACGCGCAATAATTTAATGTTATAAGCTAGTCGCCGCACATGATAGCGAAATAGCTTATGAAAGCGAATTTTTTTCATTTTCAATCCATCGATTAGAAGAAAAAGGAAAATCTTAGAGCAACTGATTCCTAGACTCTCCCTTTTCTCTCTTGTCCTATTCTTGCTCTGCTACTTCTACTTGAAGATCTAACTCATCCAATTGCTTTTCAGAAACGACAGAAGGAGCTTGTGTCATTGGATCTGTCGCCTTGTTATTCTTAGGAAAGGCAATGACTTCCCGAATATTATCTTCACCTGCAAGAAGCATCACGAAGCGGTCCAAACCAATTGCCAATCCTCCATGTGGTGGGAAACCATAATCCATTGCTTCCAACAAGAAACCAAATTGTTCATTGGCAGCTTCTTTTGTAAATCCAAGTGCCTTAAACATCCGTTCTTGTAAATCTTTATGATTAATCCGTAGGCTTCCTCCACCTAATTCATAGCCATTTAAGACGATATCATAGGCAATTGCTCGAACTTTTGAAAGATCTCCTTCCAATTCATGCTCTGTTTCAGCTTGTGGGAGTGTAAATGGATGGTGAGCAGACATATAACGGCCTTCTTCTTCAGACCATTCAAACATTGGCCAATCCACTACCCAAAGGAAGTTGTATTGATTGTTGTCAATCAAGTCAAGCTCTTTCGCAAGACGAACACGCAAAGCACCAAGCGTTGCATTGGCTACTTCAAGAGTATCTGCTACAAAGAGAACTAGATCTTTGTCTTCTAACTGTAAAGCAGCTGTCAAGTCACTTGTCAAGTCTGTCAAGAACTTCGCAACAGGACCGTTCAAAGTACCCTCAGCATATTTCACCCAAGCAAGACCTTTTGCACCGTATTGCTTCGCAACTTCTGTCAATTTATCGATGTCTTTACGAGAGTAATGATCCGCTGCACCTTTGACAACAATCGCCTTAACTGCTGGAGCTTCTGAGAAGACTTTGAAATCTACACCCTTGACAAGTTCTGTCAAGTCTTGGAGCAACATGTCAAAACGTGTATCTGGTTTATCTGAACCATACAAGGCCATAGCATCATCATAATTCATCCGTGGGAATGGGAGTGTTACTTCAATTCCCTTAGTTTCTTTCATGACACGTGCAATCAAGCCTTCTGTGATATCCTGGATTTCTTGATCACTCAAGAAAGAAGTTTCCAAGTCGACCTGTGTAAACTCAGGTTGACGGTCTCCCCGTAAATCCTCATCTCGGAAACACTTCACGATTTGATAATAGCGATCAAAACCGGCATTCATCAACAATTGTTTTGTAATCTGAGGACTTTGTGGAAGGGCATAGAAATGACCCTTATTGACACGGGAAGGAACCAAGTAGTCACGTGCTCCTTCTGGAGTTGACTTAGAAAGAAACGGCGTTTCCACATCAATAAATTCTAATTCATCTAAGTAATTGCGAATCGAATGGGTTACTTTTGCACGGAGTTTGAGATTTTCCAACATCTCAGGACGACGAAGGTCTAAGTAGCGGTAACGAAGACGGGTATCATCATTGGCCTCAATCCCATCCTTGATTTCAAATGGTGTTGTTTTAGCAGTATTAAGAACCGTAATAGCCTCTACCTTGAGTTCTACTGCTCCAGTTGGCAAGTTCGGATTAGCTTGTTCACGAGCTTCCACAAGACCTGTCACTTCTACAACATATTCACTGCGGATGCTTTCAGCTGTGGCCATCACTTCTGCACTAACTGTTTCTGGATTGATCACCAATTGCATGATTCCTTCGCGGTCGCGTAGATCGATAAAGATCAAACCACCCAAGTCACGACGACGGCTAACCCATCCTTTCAAGGTAATATGAGTTCCAATGTGTTCTTCACGAACACGTCCAGCATACATTGAACGTTTCATTTCTAATTAATCTCCAAACTAATATTCTTCCTTCTATTTTACCATAAAGACCAGCAGAAAGTGGCCTTTAGCTCAACTTTTTCAGTTACCAACTTCTTTAGTTATCGTGGCCAACTTCTTCCTTCTTTTTGGGATCATCGTAGAGAGTGGGGGCTATCACCTTCATTAAAGTCGCTGTCCCAAATCTCAAGACAGCTGCTGCTAGTCCAAAAATAGGGGATAAGTAACGGAAAAAGAAATCTCCCCTAAGTGCGTAGGTCATGCCACCCACAATAAAAAAGATAACAATCCCCTGAACAATTGCGTAAAACCAAATTTTTTTCACACTACTTCTCCTTTTCACATGCTAGCTGACTTATCCACTGTTTTTCATCACTTATCCACAGAAATGTGGATAACTTTTACCTATTTTCCCCTTAAAAGAGGAAGGTTCATCAGCATCAGGACCTGTTTTCATCCATTTACAAGTAAGTTTCCCACAGCCTGTGGATAACTATCTTGCTTACTTGTGACTTTCCGTCCCTTTCCTCACAAATCAAGGAGCCAGGATTCGATCCTGCCCCCTTTGATCAAGCATTATTTAAATTCGTCTGGTGTTCCTTTATATTGGGCCCAATCTTTACTGAAGAAGCGATCATTTAGATGGTAAGTTGGTGCTTTTTCAGCCTTTGTGACAAAGGGATTGACCGCTTTATCAAAGGCTAGCCAACCATTCCATCCCATATGAATCGTGTCTTCCATAAAGTAGGGCTGATCACCATCTTTAGAAAAGTCTGCAATATTAGTGAAACCTTGACTTTCTAATTGGTAACGAATCTTTTGAACAGCCTGTTCATACTTTTCTTGACTCAAGCCTGTGTATTTCATCCATTTGGCATTGACTGGAGGAATGACAAAGATGACATTGGTCCGAGATTTAGCAAACTGGTCTAGAACCAATTGCAAGTCATTGTACTCTGGAGATTGAACATAGGATTCGTTCTTTTGGAAACCTTTTAGTTTCTTCAACTTCATTTTTAAACGAGTATTGTAAAAATGATTGCTGATTCCAAGGTCGTTATTATTGGTTTTGACTTTTGCTTCAGCCGTTGCAATTTCCTCCAATTTCTCATATGAGAATTGGTCTGGCAAATCTTGTAGACGTTTTTTGACCTTCTTATCGTAATTCCCGTTTGTACGCGTTGCAAGATTACTAAACAAGGCATCTTCGCGCTGAACCAGATGGGAAACAAACTGGTTTAAAGACTGATCAAATCCTGAAATTTTCTTTCCTTGAGAAATATTCGTTACAACACTTTGAAAGGCGACATTTGGATACTGTTGTAACAGACGCTTTGCAGCATACTGGGATGCAGCATCCTGTTGGTGATTGGCAATAAAGCTATTCAACTGATCGCTATTAAAGAATTGTTGAAAGGCAGAGGAATCATAGCCCTTCTTGGTGAACCATTGCGGAGAAACTACATAAACAGCTGTATTGTCCTTGAGTTCTGGCAAAATCTGTTGCATCCCAAAATACTGGTTCAAAGAAGCCGCACCACGTTCTCCTAAAAAGTAGGGTCTATAATTGCGGTCATATTTTTCAGCCAAAACTGCTGGATGCACCACATCAAAGCGCAACCATTCACTGGAGCCGAAATAAGGGACAAAGCGATGCTGTGGATCAGAAAGCGCTTCTTGCTTCTTTGTACGGCTCTTGAATCCTTCTGCATTCAGACTAACCGCAGCTTTTTTCTCTTCGGTATAGTTGTGCTTATGATTGATTGGATAAAAGAATAATAAAGCTGTTACCATGAGGAGCGCGCAAAATACGGGCCCTAAAATCAGCCACAAACGCTTAAGCATTCTGAAGCTCCGTTACACCTTCTACGATCTTGTTCGCAGTATTCCAATCATCACGTCCAAATTCAGATACAGGAACACGGATGCCAAAGCGATTTTCCAGTTCTACAATCAATTCGACTGTTCCCATACTATCAAGGACACCCGCATCAAAGAGATCCTCATCCATCATGTCTGAGACATCTTCCATAAACAATTCGTCAATAATTTCAATTACTTGTGATTTTACATCCATTTTTCTATTCTCCTTTTATTTCAATTTTGGAAACCATTGTTGATCCAAGAATCCTGAGAAAATCAGGAAGGACAGCATCACTGTGTTAAAGGTGATAAAGATCCCTAAAGCTTTGGTCCAACGATTGTCCGGTATAGGATCCAATCCTTTTGCTTTTCTTTCTTTATTGATGGTCTTTTTCTTACGAATCCAAGCATCATTGATGACCAGTCCAAGCCCATGGAAGAGCCCATAAGCGATGTAGTACCAGGTCACCCCGTGCCAGAAGCCCATGACCAACATATTGATAATGTAGGCAACATTTGAGGTGGTAATCCTGCTCTTGAACACTTTATTGCGCATCAGTACCATTACGAGACGCATAAAGACAAAATCACGGAACCAGAAAGATAAACTCATATGCCAGCGATTCCAGAATTCCTTTAAATCACGTGATTTAAAAGGACGGTCAAAGTTGATGGGACTTTTAATCCCCATCAAATTGGAAGCTGCTAAAGCAAACATGGAATAGCCCGCAAAGTCAAAGAAGAGGTCAAAGCCATAAACATACATGACTCCCAGCGTTCCGATATTGAAGAATCCACCTTGAGACAAGGCATAGGTCTGCACATGACCTAACAATAAGTGGCCAAAAATATGAGCTAGGATAAATTTATAAAGGAAGCCATACATGATATACTTAACAGCTTGCTCCAACATATCCAATAATTCTTCATGCTCAGGAATAGCGTTATAATCCTCATTAAAACGCTTGAAACGATCAATCGGCCCACTTGAGAAGGTCGGCATAAAGAGCATAAAGCGTAAGAATTCCCAGAGTGTGAATTCTTTCAAGACACCATCTCGCATTTCGATGATCATTCCGACAGCCCGGAAGGTTAAATACGAAATCCCTAAAAATCCAAACAAGGATTGGTGCCCATTCTTGATTGCTGGCTCTACCTTAACAAAGATCAGGGGCAAGACAGACAAGAAGGAATGAAGATAGAAAATCCACTTGTTGTCCGCTTTCTGACGATAGATCTTGTAGGAATACACAATCAAGATTTGCCAGACTACGTAAAAGAGCAGGGCATAAATTTGCTTGAGATTTGAACCTGTCAGCATCAAAATGATAAAGATCAGACTCACCAGTCCTTCATAGATCGGAAATCTCTTTTTGAAAAAGAGGCCCACAAAGATCGGCAAAAAAGCTAGAATGAGGTAGATAAAATAGATCGGTGTTCCATAGTGTTCTAAATGAGGGAGCTGTTTCAAAAACTCGATCATCGGTTGTTAACCTCGCTAATCAACCCTTTGATGTCGATTTTCCCGTTTGGTGTTAATGGCAGGCTGTCACGATAGAGGAATTTTGAAGGCATCATATAAGACATCATGATGTTTTCTAAATCTTCCTTAATGGCTTTCGTGATATCAATTTCGCGCTCAAATTGTTCTTTGACGCCCTCTTTTAAGATGACATAGGCCAAGAGATTTTGGACCTTGTGATCTTTATTATAACGCGGTACAGCGACTGCTGAGTCAATATACTTCGATTTGTTCAAGTTTTGAGAGACATCCTCTAGCTCGATACGATAACCGTTAAACTTGATTTGGAAGTCCATCCGTCCACCATAGAGAAGGAGACCTTCATCCGTCATGGTTCCGACATCTCCCGTATGGTAGGCTGGAAGGCCTTCAAATTCGAAGAAGGCTTCTGCTGTTTTCTCTGGATTATTCATATAACCTTTTGAAACGGCTGGGCCAGATACGATGATCTCCCCTTGCTCACCATTTGGCAATTTGTTTCCTGCCTCATCAATAATGAAGGTTGGAGAATCTTCTTTGGTATAACCAATTGGTAGACGTTTCAAAGTCGCTAACATCTCATCTGTTACGGCTACAGCCGAAAGAGCTACAGTTGCTTCTGTTGGCCCGTAAGCATTGATGATACGCGCATTTGGGAAACGCTCGCGCAATTTTTGAGCGGTTTTAACGGTCAACTCTTCTCCATCAAAGTAGAAATGGGTGATTCCTGGCATCTTTTCAGCATTGAAATCTTCAGACAACATGGCCATATCTGCAAAAGATGGTGTTGAAGTCCAGATAGCAATCGGAAGAGAAAAGATCGTCGCAAAGAGTTGTTTGAAGTCTTGAGTAATGGCTGATGGAAGAGCAAAAAGCGTTCCTCCAAGAGCTAAGGTCGGTGCCCAATACATGACAGACAAATCAAAGGAATAGGGTGGTTGCGCCAACATTTGCGGACGCTCTGGCGTTGCAAATTCCTTGTCCGTAATCATCCAGTTGGTAAAGCTGAGTAAGTTATCGTGCGAAATTTGCACCCCTTTTGGTTTCCCAGTTGTCCCTGAGGTAAAGATGATGTAGTAGTTATCATCCCCTTTGACCGGATGTTGCAAGTCATACGCATTCTGAGCCGCATAAGCTTCACGCACTTGCTCCAAGGACATGATTGGAGCAGCTGGGTTTTCCAATGGAAATTCATTGATGGCAATAATCAAGCTTGGCTCTGCTACTTCAACAATGGCAGACACGCGCTCCAAGGCAGAGTGACTATCAATTGGGATATAGGCATGACCAGATTTTGTCAAGGCCACAAAGGTTGCCAACATTTCATATTCTTGTCCACCAAAGACCACAACAGGTGACTTTTCAGGAAGTCCCATTTGGTCAATGTGGGCAGCCAAGCTATCTGAATCAGCCTTCAATTGGCCATAGGTATGCTCCTCACCAAGGACATTGTAGACAGGATAGTCTGGTTGTAGTTGCGCATAACGTTCAATTGTCTCGATCATATCAGTAATTGGTTGGTTTGACACGGCTAGGAGTCTCCTTTTCTAAAATTCGTTGTAGATAAAGCCACCCTGACCTTGACCAAGGTAACTAAAGAAATAAAGTAGGGCTAGGAAAATGGCAAAATACAAGACCGTCTGCCCGATAAATTTATAAAGTGTTTTATGTTTCATAAGTTTCACTCTTCATTTTGATTGTTATTCACTATTTTACCATTTTTTATACCAAGTAAGCAATTTTAAACATAGTGAGAATGTCGTAGAAAACGTTATCATTTCAGATCATTCAAGCCGTTTAACGATAGCATTTTTCTTTAATCAGTTTTCTGGTTGAAATCCTATTCTATCTCACAGTCCCCTGATGAATCAACTCCAGACACTTGTCCAGATCCACATCTCTCTCGAAATGGCTAGGTGTCCAAGGAATCTCTATATCGGGTAGAACACCCTGATCCGTCATTCCTTTCCCTTGATCCACGCTTAAACAGCGAGAAGTGGGAAACATTAAACAAAAATTATCATAATCAACCGTACAACAATTAGAGTAGTCTAGAATTCCGAGAGTTGGTCGACCCACCACCGTTACCTTCTTAAACTGCTTCATCATCTGAACAAAGTTATCCCCAGATGAAGCACAATAAATATCTGATAAGATAAAGATTTGTTCAGGATAGTGGCCACCTCTAACCTCTGGGAAGAATTCCTCGCTTTCTTCCTTATATGCCACATAGCCTTTTCCCCTATGGCGGAGCAAATCCTCTTTCATATCTTCAAGCAGCTTAACTGTTTCAGGACTAATTTCTTCCTGTTGCATCCAGTTCTCAAAATCTTTCAAGCGCAGGTCAACATTACGTTCCGTGTAGAGAATTTCCATGCCATCATCATCCCAGTCAAGCGAATCATAGCCCTGATCCTTTTCTAAGCCTAGATGTAATAGAGGGAAATATAAAGAATCTGTCCCCCCACTGTTACGTCTCACATCAATGAGAAGAAACTTGACTTCCGTCATCATCGGTAAACACTCTTGATATAAACGACCCAAAGATCCTTCATCCATAAAGTTATCTAGACGAAGATAAAGAATCTCATCGTCTAATCGTTTCCAAAAGATATGATCTTGGATCGATTCTCGACTGGGTACTACTTTAATGGTCTTTTCTACCCCTTCTCGAAGCAGGGTGACACTCGTTGACTGAGAGACCAAATCTGCCCATTCTCGGTAGTGTCTTTCAGGGGTCTTGCTGATAAAATAGTCTTTATGAAGAGAAGCTATCTGATCCAAGTCACTTCCATCCAGAGCTAGGATTTGATCTCCTACTTGAAGACCCGTATCTTCATTAGCTTCCTCAACATACAGTTTCTGTCCATTTATTCTCAAAAGAAACCCTTTTTGACTGGCCTTTTTATCTCGAAAGGAAACATGCCCGATCACCCCAAAACTAGCTAGGTAAGTCTTCACTTGATAGAGAAAGGCATCATCTGTCATATCATCTGTAATGTTTTCTCGAAAAGGCTCTGGATCGCATCCTTTTCGATCCTTGATGGTAGATGAATCATGGGTCATAATAGAGACGACATCTTCAAAAATAGCAGTCTTTTTCATAAAGGATTCCTTCCATTTTTTAGAAACAGTATACCACTTTTTCTTAAAAAGTTCTTAAAACCCTAAAAAACTATCCTAAAGTAGGATAGCCGTTATAGATTCTTTCTTTTCTTCGCTTTCTTTGTCAGAGCGACATCACAATTTTCAATCTTGCTAATCAATAGATTGGCAAGGGCAAAATCATCGATGTTCGATTCCATATTTACCTCATAGTTCAAGGTCAGTTGTTCTCCAGCTTGGGCCGTTGTGACAGAAATAAAGTCAATTTCTGAACAACTTTGATCCAACAACTGGCTGATTTGTTCTGCAACAGAATCTTGTTTTGAGACAGTTATGGTCAAATGACGGCGCCGTTGATGGTCTGCCTTACTCTGTTTGTTCTCTAATACCAGCCACACTCCTAGTAAAGAAAGGGTTGATAAAATGGCCAATAAAAGATAGCCCGAACCTGCCGCTAGTCCTATAATCATGGCAAGAAAAATCGCAATCAACTCTCTAGAACCACTCGTAGCTGACCGGAAACGGATCAAACTAAAGGTCCCTGCCACTGCAATCGAGGTTCCCAAACTTCCATTGACCAAAAAGATCACTAAGGTCATCATACAAGGAAGCAAGGTCAAACTAATGACAAACTCTCGAGTGTAAAGTGTCCGGTATTTATAGGTCCAAGATAGGGCCAGCCCTAGAAAGAGGCTGACCAAAAGGGCCAGCAGTAAGCGCAAGGGATCCACTGTTGCTGTAGCATTATTAAAAATAGAATCAAATAGATTAGACATAGGCAGCACCTACCGTTTCTTGAACTGGTCTTGGGGCATAATCCAAGCCTTGTGATTTATGATAAGCACAGCTATATTTTGAAAATTTCTGTTTCACCAAACCATACTTCTCTAAAATATCCTTTAACCATTGAGGTTCTTGCCCAGGAGCCTTAATTTCCATGATCACGAAGTCATCCTCTAGTAGAGGTTCTCCTTTCTTCCCATCAAAAAGGCTAACAGCCTGGTCTCGAAAGACTAAGTTTTGATCGATTGTCACGCGAATCTTCTGATAAGGATAACCCTGAATGGATTTCTTTTCTTTGAGAGACAGACGATCATAGTAAATGAACATCCGTGGTTCCAATCGATGACCATAACGTTTGCGCAATCTCTGAATCTCTTGCACTAAGTCTGGATCTTGTATCTGATGATCTACTTTCCCATCTGTCATCAAGTTGATAATGGCTTGCGAAGTGGCGACTAGACGGAATTTATGGCCAATTCCTTCTTCATCTTTTGACTTCACCTCTAGAAATACTGGACTGTCTGCTTGAGGTTTTTCTATATATGTCCGCATCCGAATTTTTTCACGGCGGTGTTGTTTGGCAAGAGCATCTTGAATGACATCAAAATTTTCCGTATCAAAATAAATTTTTGAAATGGTTGAGGTTGGGTAATTATCTTCTACGACGTATTCTTTTAAGTCTTTGATCAAGTCCTTCACGTCATCTTTTGCGACGATATATTTTGTTTCGATTCGTTTGAAACTTGTCTCAATTGTTTTTTTCATGTTTCTTCTCCTTTAAGGGGGATCTATTGTTTCTAACCTTCGGTAAGTATGAATACGACTTACGTGCTTTCTAGTTTAATGGGACTTTCTTAACTGGTCATTAAGCCAAACTTAAAGAAAACTAAAGTTAAGGTTCCTTTCAGAAAAACTTTAGGAAACTTTCAGCTAGCAACTTTAGACTAGGAGCATATCAATTGAACGAGAGGAAAAGCTCATGAAATCAAACAAATGGAAATTTTTATTAACGGGGGCCGCAACCCTCACCTTACTGACAGCTTGCACCCAGGCGTCATCACAATCAGCTACAAAAAGCAATACTGCACAAACAACCGCTACTTCTACTTCAAAAAATAAAACAAACAATTCCAACTATTTTACAGATAAGGACAAGGACAGCTCTTATGATGAAAGCAAAGCCTCTACTGTAAAACTGTCTGGTTCGTCTGCAAGTGTATCAGGTGACGGCGTAGCTGTATCTGGATCAACTGTGACCATCTCAAAGCCTGGAACCTATGTCATCTCTGGTGAATCCGATGGGGTTCAAATCAAGGTCGAAGCGGGTGACTCAGACGATGTCACATCGTCTTGAAAGGCGTTACCATGACCAACACCAACGCGCTAATTTCTGCTACGAAAGCAGGTCATGTCTACCTTACCCTAGCAGATGGCACGATCAATACCTTGTCTGATTCAAGTTCAAATAATGATGAAGATGCCGATGCAGTGATCTTCTCTAAAGGCGACCTCACCATCAATGGTTCAGGTACGCTCAACATTGATGCCAAGAAGAACAATGGTATCAAGGCTAATGACACTCTCCATATCACAGGTGGAACCTATAAGATCACGGCTGTAGGAGATGCCTTCAACGTCAATGACGAACTCAATATCACTGGTACGACCATGACCATCGATGCAGATGAAGATGCAGTCAAGGTGGATAATGATGAAGATACTTCGGTCGGAACCATGTATCTTTCAGACAACAAAATGACCATCACCGCAGGAGACGATGGAATCCATGCTTCTGGTGATCTGATCATCGATAGCGGAACCTACAAGGTAACCGATTCTGTCGAAGGTCTAGAAGGAAAATCGATCACCATCAACGGTGGAGATATCACCATCTATGCAACCGATGACGGTGTCAATGCGGCCAATGCCAATGCTAACCAAGATGAAATTTTCTTCACTATGAATGGTGGAACCCTCAACGTTGAAGTTGGCCAAGGTGATACCGATCCAATTGATTCGAATGGAAATATCACTGTTACCGGAGGAACCATTAAATTAACGGGACAATCTGGATTCGACTTTGATGGTACTGCTACCTACACTGGCGGAGACATCTATATCAACGGTGAAAAACAAACGGAAATTGTCAACTCCATGCCTGGAGGCGGTGGGGCTCCAGGTGGTGGCGGACCTCAAGGCGGTGGACCTGGAGGTGGGCATCCATAATAACAAATAAAGGCAGGATTTCTTCCTGACCTTTTTTTGTTACCCTTTTTATGATAGAATAGAAAATCAATCAGCTTATCGAAAGGAACATGATGAAAAAACAAACACTCCCTCTTTTCTTCACACTGTTGCTGTCTCTTCTTTTTCTATCAGCCTGTATGCCGGACCTTAAGATCAACTTTAAAAAAGTACCCACTACTACCAGCTCAAAAAAGAAAACCTTTAAAAAAAGTAGCTCGAGTCGTTCTAGCCTCCCGAGTCGCTCAACCAGTTCAAATAGCTCAAGCAACTCCTCTAGCTCTCCCTCAACTACTACGGAAACCACTTCTGACATCGTCACAACCGAAGGACTCCCTAGAAATGCTCAAGAAGCTCCAAAAGATAAGATTTATGCAACAGGGAACCTAAAAGTAGCTTACTCTAGAAATGACGATACTATTTTTGCCCAGACGCCGGATTATGAAGGGTATACCACTGCCCTTGTCCAAAAGATCCTTGGGAATCCAGAGAAACAAATAACAGACCCTGCTTATATTGCTGAATCTTTTGAAAATACCGAATTAGAAAATATTAAAGGGCTCTACCACGAGGGGAAAATCACAGGGGAACAAGCTCACGCCTTTTTGATGGGAGCTGTTGATCTCAAACAAGCTTCTAAATCCGGAGTAGACTATACCATTTACACCTATAAAAACAACACCATCCAACTGGTCTTTGAAAACGACCAACTTCTCTATATTACTCCAAATCCTGATGTCGTCTTCTTTAAATAATAAACATTCTCGCTTAAACAAGCGAGAATTTTTGTTTCACATGAAATAAAAAACTCCCAACACATTCTGTTGGGAGTTCCTGAAGATTAGTCCTCTTCATATTTTTTTGGATTATAGAACCACATTCCGAGTCCTGCAAAAAGGACAATAGTCATCAGAAGGAAGGCCACTTGATTTCCAATTTCTCCTGTCATCGAAATCGTTTGACGAAGACCAGAAACGGTATAACTCATTGGCAAGAATGGATGAATGGCTTGGAAAAAGCCATTTGTCAAAGCAAGAGGATAGGTTCCTGCACTAGAAGCCAATTGCAAGAGCAAGAGGATCAAGGAAAGGAAAGCACCGATCTTTCTTTGCCATGTTGTCAAAGCAGTCACGATAGACATGAAGGCCACACTACCAATCACACAAAGGAAGAGAGTAGCCATCTCATGATTAGCTGATAAACCAATCAAGTGAACGGCACCATAGACCAAGACTCCTGCAATCACCGCAATCGTTCCGTTGACCTCAAAGCGAGATTTAAACCATGCCCAGCGACTTTCAGGATGACTGCCGGATGGTAGTTTTGCAAAGATCATGTTGGTTGACAAGGCACAAACAAAGAGAGCTACCGAGATCATATAAGGAGCCATTCCGACACCATTCACAGGGGTATTGTCATGGTCTGTTTTAGACAAAGTGACAGGATCTGCTAAGGTTTTAGCGTTTTCTTTTTCAGTTGTAGCCACATTCAATTGTCCCTTAGCATCGTTTAATCCTTGACTCAAGGTTTGGCTTCCTGTTGCTAATTCACCTAAACCATTTGTCAATGTTTGGCCACCTGCTGCTAATTTGCTGGACCCATCTGAGATTTGATTTGCACCGTCGGCTAGTTTATCAGCACCAGTCACCAATTGACCTGATTTTTCTGTCAACTGATTGACACCAGTGACAAGTTTGTTGACACCACCTGCCAACTCTGGAGTCTTGCTGTTCAATTGTCCTACACCGTCAGCTAATTTTCCAGCACCAGCAACCAATTCACCCGACTTACCTGTTAATTGGGTCGCTCCTGAAGCCAGTTGATTCATACCTGATGTCAAGGCAGGCATCTTCCCATTTAACTCACCTAGACCAGAAGCCAATTGATTGCTTCCTGCAAGTAATTCTGATGATTTACTATCTAGTTGACCAACACCTGCTGCTAACTGACTAGCCCCATTTGTTAAAGTACTGCTATTCGTCTGAAGTTGGGTTGCTCCATTAGCGATTTTATCGACACCAGCTGTATAAGCGCTGATCCCTTGACTGATGGTTTGACTAGCTGGCAACAATTGTCCACTAACTGCGGATTGGATCTTAGACAAGCCACTTGACAAGTCTGTCAAGGTAGAAGAAGCTGTCGGTAAAACTTGATTGGCTGCCGTTTGCAGTTGTGTCAAGCTATTTCCTGTATTCAAACTACCTTGGATCGTTTGAATCGTAGTCAAGATTCCTTGAGCCGCCGTTTCACTCGAGCTTGGGCTCGATGAGATTGCCGCATTGATTTCCGCTTGTTGGTCAGCTGTCATTGCTTGATAGGCTGCTGTTCCTTGCACACTTGCAAGGGCATTTGCACGATCCGCTTGGGCTGAAGCAAGGATTGATTGAGCTGAATTCGCAATACTCGTCAATCCAGACGAAAGTTGACTGGTATCTACTGTAGCATTTTGAATCGCTGCATTTAATTGGTTTAAACCAGCTGCCAATTGATCAATCTGAGCAGATTGACTTGTAGAAGCTTGTAGCTGGCTTGATAATGTTTGAATACCTGATTCTAATTGAGAAACCCCATTTCGAAGGGTAGCAGATTGACTACTTAATTGACCCGCTCCTTCTGATAAAGTAGCGACTCCATTTGTATAGGTTGCTAAACCATTTGAAAAGTTAGATAGGCCCGAATTCAATTGACGCACGCCATTGGTATAATTCCCAAGACCATCATTGAGGGTCCCCATACCGCTGGTTAATTGACCAACTCCTGAGGCCAACTGAGGGGTTTGACTCGCCATTTGATTGAGACCATTTCCTAATCGATCCACTCCGGTAGCGTAAGCCATCAAGCCTGTATTAAAAGTACCAAACCCATTATTTAATTGATTGACACCAGATACCAAGTTTGGAAGTTGACCAGCCATTTGATTGAGACCATTTCCTAATTGACCAACACCATCTGTATAGGCTGCTAGACCTGTACGAAGAGTGGTTGCACCATCTGAAAATGCTAAGCTTGAACGAGCCAATGTATTCAAATTAGTAGACAGTGTTTGACCACCATCTTCCAATTTACTTGCACCATCTGCTAATTTAGCACTTCCATCTGCCGCTGTCCCCATACCAGTTTTAAGCGATCCCATTTTAGAAAATAAAGCTGTTGTATAAGTATTGGTCACTTTTTCAGCCACTGACTGCTTCATTTTTGTCATCGCAGTGTCACTCATTTTTCCTGCGATAAAACTATGACCACTGGACGTTTGGTAATCAATGGTCATCTGTTCCGGATGATTGGTTAAGATGGAGCTAGCTTTTTTTGAAAGATCCTCAGGCAGGGTTACAATCATATAATAATCGCCATTTTTGAGACCATCTTTCGCAGCTTTCTCATCTACAAAATGAAAATCAAGTGAGTCATTGTCCTTCAAATTGGACACCATGTCTTTTCCAATTTCCATCTTTTGTCCATTATATGTAGCAGATTGATCCTTATTGACAACCGCTACAGGAAGATCCGAAACCTTTCCATATGGATCCCACATGGAAGATAGAAAAATAATATTATAAAGAGCTGGAATCAACGCAACTCCAATCATGACAATGATAAATGTTGGCTTTTTAAGAACAGCCTTCCATTCTTTCATCATATTTTTTGTCTCCTTTTTATACACATTGTCTAAATTTCTGATATAATAGATTATACAGTTTTTAGAAATTTTCACAAGTAGAAAATCTTATTTTTAGACACTGTGTACAATTTTGTGCAAAAAGGATTAACAGATGACTGAGAGCAATAAACGATTAAAAACAAAACGAAATATCGAGGAGGCGATGGTTCGACTACTCGAAAAGGAATCATTCGACCAAATCACGACGGTTGAGTTAGCACAAGAATCCGGCATTAGTCGCTCTAGCTTTTATACCCACTATCGAGACAAGTATGACATGATCGAGCGCTACCAACAAGCACTCTTTCACAAGCTTGAATATATCTTTGATAAACACCAAGATGACAAGCGCCAAGCGATTACAGAAGTGTTCGAATTTCTAACCAAGGAGCCACTCTTCGCGGTTCTTCTGACAGAGAATGGAACCAAGGAGATCCAGACCTTCTTACGACATAAATTACAGATTCTTCTGGTTGATAGTTTGCAAGAGCGCTATAGTCATAAATCATTAACAGATATTGAAAGAGTCTACAGTTCTGTCTATCTGACCAATGCCTTCTTCGGAGTCTGTCAAATGTGGGTTTCTCGCGGAAAAAAAGAAAGCCCTCAACAAATGGCTGAATTTTTAATGAAAATGTTACGGTAACAGTCTCTCCTGATCGATCTAGATCAGGAGTTTTTTTATTAGCAGGTTTAGGTTTTAAGAAAACAAAAAACTTTCTCATTTAATGAAACAGCTTTAGAAAATTTGTAACTGAACAAACCCAGAAATCAACCCTTTAAGACAAAACAAAAAGCCCACTGTTGTAGGCTTTTTGCAAGTTTTTTCTTGAAATTAAAGCATTTTGTTGTAGAATTCAACGACAAGTGCTTCGTTGATTTCTGGGTTGATTTCATCGCGTTCTGGAAGGCGAGTCAATGAACCTTCAAGTTTGTCAGCATCGAATGATACAAATGCTGGACGTCCAACTGTAGCTTCAACAGCTTCAAGGATAGCTGGAACTTTAGCTGATTTTTCGCGAACTGAGATCACTTGACCTGGAGTTACACGGTATGAAGGGATATCAACGCGTTTTCCATCAACAAGGATGTGACCGTGGTTAACGAATTGACGAGCTTGACGACGAGTAGTCGCAAGTCCAAGACGGTAAACAACATTATCCAAACGACGTTCCAAAAGAAGCATGAAGTTGAAACCGACAGTTCCTTCTTTAACTTTAGTAGCTTGTACGAACAAGTTACGGAATTGTTTTTCACCAAGTCCGTAAGAGAAACGAAGTTTTTGTTTTTCAGCTAATTGCAAACCGTATTCTGACAATTTTGAACGGTTGTTTGGTCCGTGTTGACCTGGTACGTAGTTACGACGTGCCAATTCTTTACCTGTACCTGTAAGTGACAAGCCAAGACGGCGAGATTGTTTCCAAGATGGTCCTGTATAACGTGACATTTAAAATGTCCTCCTATAAAAATAATTTTTGTAGGAAATAACGTTTTAGACAAACCTGATTCGTTCAGAAAGCCTTCGCCCAAACAGCAAAGGTTACTTTTCTAGCTGACTTCCTGTTGACGAGCTTCATTTTGTCCTGCTGTCATTTCGCACAAATTCTATTCTATCACGGAATAGAAACTTTGTAAAGTCCTTCAAAACAATTTCAATGAAATTCAGCTAACAATTCTATGATTCGTTTTTTATATTGCAATTGTTGCCAGTCCCTATCCGTTGCTGGATCCCATTTTAAAGGAAGATCTGCAATAATTTCACCGGGATTATGATTCAAGATATAGACCCGGTCACTCAATGTCAAAGCTTCTTCGATACTATGAGTGATCACCAGAGTGGTGAGACCAAGACGTTCCTTACTTTCTAGATACCAGTGATAAAGATCCTGCCTTGTCAATTCATCTAAGGCACTAAAAGCTTCATCTAATAGGAAGACAGAATGACCCAGAAGATAGGTTCTCAATAGCGCCACCCGTTGCCGCATCCCCCCACTCAGCGCATTGGGATAAAGGTTGGCGATACTTCCTAATTTAAATTCATCTAACAATTTTAGAGCTGTAGATGTCGCCTCTTCCTTAGGAATCTTTTTTAATTGAAGGGGAAGAATAATATTTCCCAATACTGTCTTATGTTCCAACAAAAGATCTTTTTGTAGCATATAGCTGACTTTCCCAAAGGAGATCGGGGCATTATCTACTTCTATTGCGCCCTTTTGTATGGGAAGGATCCCAGCAATTAAATTAAACAAGGTTGATTTCCCTACCCCACTCGGACCTAGAATAGAGACGATTTCTCCTTTTTGCACTTCTAGTGATACATTATTTAAAACTGCTTTTTCTCCAAAAGAGAAACTTACATCTTTTACGGTTAAAATATCAGTCACCTACCAATTCATTTGTGAAACCTTTGTCTTCTAAGTCATTTGAAACCAATCCTTGCTCTTTTGCCCAAGCATAAAAAGCATTCCACCGCTTAGGATCAAACTGCCCCCATTTATCCTTGTCTGAAGCATATTGACTAGAAAGATATTTTTGGGAAGCGAGTACAAAATCACGCTGGTTAGCTAAGGCAGGGGCCTGTTTAATCAAGATATCCGCTGCTTCTTCTGGATGCTCTATAGCATATTGGTAGCCTTTTTTCACCGCTTGAATGAATTTCTTTGCTTCCTCTTTATGAGACTTCAAATAGTCATTGTTAGCAATAATAACAGGCGAATAGTAGTCAAATGCAGGAACAAAATCTTTCATATAGAAGAAATTGGTCTTCATTCCCTTTTGCTCAGCCAAAATTCCATCCCAACCGTGATAAATCCAAGCAGCATCAAAGACCTTATTTTCAATCGGAGTAATGGAATTTGAATCACTATTTGGAACCAATTTTACTTGATTAAAATCAGCCCCCTCTTTTTTCATCATCGATTTGATCATTTCCAACTCAATCGGATCATTCCAGGTACCATACTTCTTACCAACCAAATCTTTTGGACTTGTGATCGCTGCATCTTTTCTTGAAATAATCCCTGACGTATTGTGTTCGACGATAGCTGCAACAGCGGTAATCCCCGCACCTTTATCCAATTTCTTGGCCATAGAATCTTGGAAATAAATACCAAATGGAGCTTTCCCATTAATAATCAAATCAGAACTACTGTCTTCCGGCGGAAGTTTTATATCTACATCCAGTCCTGCATCTTTAAAATACCCTTTTTCCTTTGCTACATAGAGACCCGTATGATTGGTATTCGGGGTCCAATCTAGAATAAAATCAATCTTTTTCAAACCACTTGACGATTGCTTGACAGAATTTTGACAAGCACTCAAGAAAACAAATCCCAATATTATTGAGAAAAATAAACCTATTGACTTTTTCATTAGCTATACCTCTTTTACATTTTTGTCAATTTAATTTTTACACCACTTACAAGTTTGTCAATCCTTTTTCCATTTTAGAATGGTTCGTTCTAATTGGTCAACGAGAAACATACCGAGTAAACTAATAGCAGAAATCAATACAATGATCGCAAACATCGTATCATACTGAAATAACTTCTTCGATTGGATCATATAGACCCCCAATCCATCAAAACCTCCTAACCATTCTGAAACTACCGTACTGATAAAAGCATAGGAAACGCTCACACGTAAGCCTGCAAAAAAATAAGGAAGCGCTGCAGGAATTTTATAATGAACTAAGGTCTGAAAGCGATTGGCTTGCATAATCTGAAACAATCTCAGAATGTCTTGATCGCAATGCCGAAAACCGTCTAAGAAACTAACTACGATGGGAAATACCACCGTAATAATGATCAAAACCAGTTTTGGAAGCATACCATAACCAAACCAAAGAACCAGGATAGGGGCCAAGGCAATCGTCGGAATGGTTTGAATAACAACCATAAAAGGATAGACCAGATCATTCACCCATTGAAAACTATCCATGAGAATCGCAAAGCCAGCAGCAAGAAGAACCCCTATAACAAGTCCGATCAAGGCCACTTGAAGGGTAGACAAACTGTGATGAATCAGGAGAGCTCGATCTCGTACAAAGGCATTCCCAATTTCAAGTGGCGTTGGTAATACAAATTTGGGGAGGATATTTAAAAATCCTGCTAACTGCCATAAGACAAGAAGACTGCTAAAACCTGCAAATCCTATCAATTGTTTTGAATATCTTTTTACAAGAGACATCGTAACCTCCTTTCTCACAAATAAAAAACGCCTCCAAAATAGGAGACGGATTGCACAAGGTCACTCATAACGAAAAATACATTTCATTTGTTTCCTACGCTGGCATTACCCAGATCAGGTGCGGTCGAAGCTTACACTTCCTCTCAGACTGTACACAGACTCCCATATGTATTTATTATAATAACTGATTTTGACGATAAAAGCAAGAAATTAATCCAAATAACGAATTAAATTCTTCTCTGTTAAAATATCTGAATAGGTGTAAGACTCCACGTATGTATTGGCCGGTTCACCTGGTAAGCTATTGTCGTTCGTATACTCGATAATAAATAAAGAAGGATAGACCTCAATTAAGCGTCCAAATTTATTTTTTTGACGTTTCCGTCCATTTTCAAGTGTCATTTCAACCACTTGTCCTTCATGGGCCTTGATTTCTTCCTTAATTTTTTTCATTTTTGCAACATCTGTAAATGCATCACTCATCTTATTGATCCTCTCTCTTTGAAATACTTGAGAATTTATTGTATTCCTTTTGGAATATTAATTCGACTGTCCCACGCGCACCTGAACGGTTTTTCTCGATAATCACTTCAACCGTATTATTAGGCATTCCATCTTCTTCCTCTTCACCAGCTCGATCATAATAATCATCACGGTACAAGAAAGCAACAATATCCGCATCCTGCTCAATCGATCCAGATTCACGAATATCAGAAAGAACCGGACGTTTATCTTGGCGCTGTTCCACGCCACGTGACAGCTGACTCAAAGCAATGACGGGAACTTTTAGTTCCTTAGCCAAAATTTTTAACTGACGAGAAATTTCTGAAACTTCCTGTTGACGGTTTTCTCTTCCAGTCCCTGTAATCAGCTGCAGGTAGTCAATCAGAATAAGACCGAGATTTCCTGTTTCCTGCGCTAATTTTCTTGCTCTCGAACGAATCTCAGTGATCCGAATTCCCGGGGTATCATCGATGTAAATACTCGCATTGGCCAAATTTCCTTGAGCAATGGCATATTTTCGCCACTCTTCATCCGTCAATTGACCTGTACGAATCGAATGGGATTCAATCAAGCCTTCAGCAGCTAGCATCCGGTCTACCAAACTTTCAGCACCCATTTCTAATGAGAAAATAGCCACTGTCTTATCCAACTTTGTTCCGATATTTTGAGCAATATTTAGAGCAAAGGCTGTTTTCCCTACTGCAGGACGAGCCGCTAAAATAATCAACTCTTCCTCATGTAGCCCCGTCGTCATATGGTCCAAATCGCGATAGCCTGTCGCAATACCCGTAATATCAGAGGTTTGAAGCGAACGAGCTTCTAAGCTACCAAAATTTATATTCAAGATGTCTCGAATATTTTTAAATCCACTACGATTTGCGTTTTCACTAACATCAATCAGAGCTTTTTCAGCACCCGCAATGATTTCATCTGAAGGACTTGCGCCATCATAAGCTTGATTAATACTTTCCGTTAATCGAGAGATCAATCGACGTAAGACAGCTTTTTCGGCAACAATCTTCGCGTAATACTCCGCGTTAGCTGAAGTTGGTACCGAATTAATGACTTCTACCAAATAGGAGAGACCGCCAATATTTTGGAGATCCCCCTGACTATCTAAAATATTTCGAACAGTCGTCGCATCAATCGCATCCCCGCGGTCAGCTAGATCGATCATGGCTTTAAAAATCAAACGGTGCGAGTACTTAAAGAAATCGCCCGGCTCGATATATTCACGAACAAAGACCAATTTCCCCTCATCAATAAAAATGGCTCCCAACACTGATTGTTCAGCTTGGATATCTTGAGGTTGTGTTCGTAATTCCTCTATCTCAGCCATAAAAAAACCTTTCTATCGATCGTGCTTACCCTTCGTTTACACGAATATTAATCACACCTGTAACATCTTGATAAATTTTTACAGGGACGTCAATCAAACCTGTTGAACGAATTGGAGAGGAAACTTGGATATGACGTTTATCAATCTTAATGCCAAATTGTTTCTCAAGTTCTTCTGCAATCTTTTTATTGGTAATAGAGCCGAAAGTTCGGCCATCTGGCCCAATTTTTTCAGTGAATTGAACAACAGTTGCTTCTTCTTCTAATTTCGCTTTAATCTTTTGCGCTTCTGCTAACAATTCAGCATGCGCTTTTTCTTCTGACTTTTGCTTTCCACGAAGTTCACCGATTGCTTGGGCATTGGCTTCTTTCGCAAGATTTTTCTTGATCAAAAAGTTTTGTGCATAACCAGTAGGCACTTCTTTAATTTCGCCTTTTTTACCTTTACCTTTTACATCCGCTAAGAAAATAACTTTCATTCTACATTCTCCTTTTCAATAGTTACTTCGTTTTCAATCGTCTCAATCAATTGTTGACGAATACTCAGCAAATCTTGACCCTCAATTTGAGAGGCTGCCGAGTTGAAATGACCTCCTCCGCCAAGCTGTTCCATGATACGCTGTACATTGACTTTGCTTCGACTTCGTGCAGAAATCGAGACAGTCCCACTTTGATTACAAGCAATGACAAAGGTTGCTTCCACCTCAGACATTGCTAGCATACTATCAGCTGCTTTACTAATAGTTACTGAATCATAGGCTTTAGTCGTATTGGCACAAGCTACGATGATATGTGGCAAAATCTTTTCACCAGTCAAGATCAGTTCGTTCACTTCGCGGTACTCATCAAACTGAATCGCAGAGATCTCCTGGATGGTTACACTATCACTACCTCTTGAACGAAGGTAACTCGCCACATCAAAGGTCCGACTCGTAACCCGTGCGGAGAAGTTCTTAGTATCCAGCATAATCCCAGCCATCAAGACACTAGCTTGAATCTTCGTTAACCGATTTTTCTTCGACTTCTGGAACTGAATAAGTTCACTAACCAATTCGCTCGCACTACTTGCTCCACTTTCAATATAGGTGATCAGAACATTTTCAGGGAAATCATCATCCCGACGGTGATGGTCAATGACAATAATCTGTTGAAATTCCTGATAAAACTCTTTTGAAAGAGTCAAGGCTGTCTTAGAATGGTCAACCATAATTAACAAAGAGCGATCCGTCACCATGTGCATGGCTTCCTCTAGGGGAAGGATTTTCGTCACCTGCTCTTCTTCTAGTTTCGCAATTGCTCTTGAAATATCACTAGCCATTGCATGCGGGTCATAGACCACATAAGAGGAAGCCAAAATATTGCTAGAGAAAAACTGCATTCCCACAGACGCTCCTAAAGCGTCCATATCCAAGTTTCTATGCCCAACAATGAAAACTTGATCAACGGATTTAATCTTATCCGAAATAGCTGTCATCATAGCGCGTGTGCGGGTCCGAGTCCGCTTCACAGCCGAAGCTGTTCCCCCACCAAAGAAAATAGGGTTTTTCTGTTCATCATTTTCCTTGACAACTGCTTGATCCCCACCACGAACTTCCGCAAGGTTTAGGTTCAAGAGAGCCACTTTACCAATCTCATCATGCTCTCCATCACCGTACGAGAATCCCATACTTAAGGTAATAGGTAGCTCACGATTTTTAGCTTCTTCACGGAATTGATCGATGACTGAAAATTTTGATTCCATCAACTGTTCTAAGACCGTGTAGTCTGTAAACAAATAGAAACGATCCATCCCCACACGTCTGTAAAACATATGGTAATGAGCTGTAAACTCTTCTACAAAGTTGGCAATAAAACTATTGATATTGCTAATATCAGAGTCTGAAATGACATCTTCTAGATCATCATAGTTATCAACAGAAATAATACCGATAACGGGACGAGTTGTCACCAATCCCACAGTTGCTTCATACTCACTTGAAACATCAAAAAAGTAAACAACACTAGACGTCTGATCAAAGTAAACAGAATATTTCTTATCGGCTACAGTGACATAATGACCTTTATCCTCAAACAGAGTATTGAGTAACTTTTTCAAGGATTCAACATCAAAGTCCCCATTATCTGTTGAAAAAATCAACTCAGCATAAGGGTTGAACCACTCTACTTCATTTGTCTCTTCATTAATTTTGATAACTCCAACAGGCATTTTATCAAGGAGGGATGCTAATCCGCTTTCTGCCTGATGGTTAACGTATTGTATTTGTTCTAATTCATCTAACTCTGAAATTTGTAACTGGTATTCAAATAAAGCAATCAATCCAGCTAAGACTAAAAAAATTGCAATAAGAGTTACATAGCCTTTGCCAAAGATTCTTAAAAAAATTGCTAAAATTGCAAATGAAATAAAACCAATTAACACATAATGGATGAACGATAAACGAAATTTTTTCATCATAAACCTCTTCTCGGAATTATACCATAAATAGAGGTAAAAAGCGAGGTTTCTCTCTATATTACAGAGAAGATTGACCCGTAAAAAGCTTTTCCTCGGTTTCACTACTTTGTAAACAAGGTTTACAACTGTGTAAACAGTAACAACAGATTTCAATCCATAAAATTGAGGCTGAAACATCATCTCAGCCTCATTTGATTAGTGGTTTGCTTTGTTTTTGGAGATACTCCGAAATTTACCTTCCAAGTAAACCATTAAAATAGAGATATCCGCTGGATTGACACCTGAGATACGACTTGCTTGACCAATCGTTTCTGGATTAATTAATTTAAATTTTTGACGAGCTTCGGTTGCGATGGAGTCAATATCATCCCAGTCAATATTCGCAGGAATTCTTTTTTCTTCCATACGCTTCATTTTTTCGACTTGGTCCATTGCTTTTGAAATATAGCCTTCGTATTTAATTTCAGTTTCAATCAATTCAATGATTTTATCATCCAGTTCTTCAGCTGCAGGACCGATAAATTCTACCACATCTTGGTAAGAGACTTCTGGTCTTCGCAAGAATTCTTTAGCAGTGACAGCATCTGTCAAAGGTTTAAAGCCTAGTGCTGCAACCTTCTCGTTCGTTTCCTTTACAGGTTTTAACTTGATACTGTCAAGGCGCTTCATTTCATTTTCAAACTGATACTTCTTGGTTTCAAAACGTGCCCAACGTTCATCGTCAACCAAACCAACCTCGCGACCGATTTCTGTTAAGCGCATATCTGCATTATCATGACGAAGAATCAAACGATATTCAGCACGACTGGTTAACAAACGATAGGGCTCAACTGTTCCTTTAGTCACCAAGTCATCGATCATGACCCCAATATAACCATCACTCCGTTTCAAGATGAGCTCTGGTTTTCCTTGGATTTTCAGCGCAGCATTAATCCCTGCCACAATCCCTTGACCAGCGGCCTCTTCATAGCCAGATGTTCCATTGGTTTGGCCTGCTGTAAAGAGACCTGAGATTTTCTTAGTTTCTAGTGTTGCTCGCAATTGATGTGGAAGAACCATATCATACTCAATCGCATAACCGGTTCGCATCATTTCAGCCTTCTCAAGTCCCTTAATAGAATGGACGAGATCCCGCTGAACATCCTCTGGTAAACTCGTTGACAACCCTTGAACATAGACTTCTTCTGTGTTTCGTCCCTCTGGTTCTAAGAATAGTTGATGACGTTCTTTGTCAGCAAAACGGACAATTTTATCCTCAATGGACGGACAATAGCGAGGGCCTACTCCCTTTACAACACCTGTAAACATAGGTGCCCGGTGTAAATTATTCTGGATAATTTCATGACTATGACCATTCGTATAAGTCAACCAACAAGGAACCTGATCCTTTACATAATCTTCATCGCGCGATGTATAAGAAAAATGATTTGGAGCTTCATCTCCAGGTTGAATTTCCGTTTCGTCATAATTAATTGACGATGCCTTTACACGAGGTGGCGTCCCTGTTTTGAAACGTCCAATTTCTAATCCTAGCTGTTTGAGATTATCAGCTAAATTGATAGAAGCTAGACTATGATTAGGTCCTGACGAATACTTGAGATCTCCAATGATAATTTCTCCGCGTAAAGCTGTCCCAGTAGTGACAATAACAGCCTTTGCCCCATACTCCTGGTGAGTCGCAGTCCTTACACCAACAACCTTACCATCCTCCACCAAAATCTCATCAATCATGGTTTGGCGAAGGGTCAAATTTTCTTGGTTTTCAACCGTTTTTCGCATTTCTTTTGAGTAAAGTTCTTTGTCTGCTTGAGCGCGAAGTGCACGAACCGCAGGACCTTTACCAGTATTGAGCATTTTCATTTGGATGTAGGTCTTATCGATGTTCTTCGCCATTTCTCCGCCAAGTGCATCTACTTCACGGACAACAATCCCTTTAGCAGATCCACCAATAGATGGATTACAAGGCATAAAAGCTAGCATTTCAATGTTAATAGTCGCAAGTAAGACCTTGCAACCCATACGGCTAGCAGCTAGAGAGGCTTCTACTCCTGCATGCCCAGCACCGATTACAATGATATCGTATTCTTCAATAAAATTATAAGTCATTTTTTCTCCTATTTCTCAAGATGGATGTGTCGTAATTTTCCGTCCCATTCTGGTAGGGCTGATTTTAAAAAGGCTGGTTTCAGGTCAACAGTGTGTAAATCATCTAAAGCAATCCAGCGGCAAGGTAATTGCTTTGTATCTTCCTGCATGACCAAAGGTGCATCTTCCAGCAGGTCCACCAAATAATGAAATTCAATGTTATGGTAGTGAATTCCAGCTTGTTCAAAGTGATTTTCAACCACGAAAGCTAACGGACCTGCTGTAGATGTGACACCAAGTTCCTCTTTGACTTCCCGAACTACAGCATCTTCTGTAGTTTCATTGACTTGAATAGCACCTCCAATTGTATAACAGCCGTCCTCATCTTCTATGACGAACAAGCGATTATCTTTTACAATCAAAGCAGTCGCTCTCACGCCAAAAACAGTAGAACCTATTTTCGTCCGAAAATCCTGTTGCCTCATTTTACTTCCTTTCAAAATCACACAAAAATAGTCAAAACTCTGAGAAGTGCAGGACAAAAAAGCCTGCAACATCCATGAGCTTTGACCATCATTTCTATTGCTTTTATTATTGTAGCAAATTGAGAAAATTTGTCAATTTAAATATACTGACAAACTTTTCCATCTCGATAAGCATTATCAATCAAGCCACCGCCTAAACACTCTTCCCCGTCGTAAAAAACAACAGCTTGTCCTGGTGTAATAGCACGCTGAGGTTCAGCAAAAATAACCTCTGCTTTATCACCTTTAACCTTTACAGTAACTTTACTATCAGGTTGACGATAACGGAATTTTGCTGTACATTCCATTTCAAATTCTTCTGGCATATCTCGTGTAAAGTGAACTTGACTAGCCTGTAAACTTGTTGACATCAGTGTATCATGATAGAAGCCTTGACCAACGTAAAGAATATTTTGACTAAGGTCTTTCCCCACTACAAACCATGGAGCATTGTCTCCACCCTGTTGTCCACCAATTCCAAGACCACCACGCTGACCGATCGTGTAATACATCAAACCGGCATGTTCACCCATATCTCGTCCATCTACGGTCATCATTCGGCCTGGCTGAGCAGGTAGATAGTTGCTGAGAAACTCTTTGAAATTCTTTTCTCCGATAAAGCAGATTCCAGTGGAATCTTTCTTTTTAGCCGTTGCTAGTCCAGCCTCTTCTGCTAACCGGCGAACCTCAGGCTTTTCTAAATGCCCCAACGGAAACATGGTTTTTTGAAGTTGTTCTTGTGACAATTGGCTTAAGAAATAAGTTTGATCCTTTCCATTGTCAACGCCACGTAACATATGGACAACGCCATCCGCATCACGCGTCACGCGTGCATAGTGCCCTGTCGCTATATAATCGGCACCGAGGGTCATAGCGTAATCTAGAAAGGCCTTAAATTTGATTTCCTTATTACACATGACATCCGGATTTGGTGTCCGACCAGCTCGGTATTCAGCAAGGAAATATTCAAAGACACGATCCCAATATTCTTTCTCAAAGTTGACAGAATAGTAAGGAATGCCAATCTGGTCTGCAACTGCTGCTACATCTTTGTAATCTTCTGTAGCTGTACAGACACCATTTTCGTCTGTGTCGTCCCAGTTTTTCATGAAGATGCCGATGACATCGTAACCCTGTTGCTTTAACAACAAAGCCGTTACAGATGAATCGACACCGCCACTCATACCAACAACAACACGTGTTTTCGAGTTATCACTCATAGGTTTCTCCCATCTTTTCGTTACTCACGATTGAAGGTCGTGGTTTGCTTCAACGATTGAAGGTCGTTTTGAGCAGTTACCATTTTAACACGCTTTATAGAAGAAAACAAGCATTTGACCGCCCTAGTCCTCTCTAATTAATGATACGTTTACAGAGCTGTAAATTTAAAAAGAGTCTTATTCAAGGACTCTTTTTAAACGAATTTAATACCAGCCATTTGCCAACCAGAAATTTTTAGCTGCTGACCATGATCCATAACGGTTGACAACGTATTGATTGGCCACTTTTTCTTGGTTTGCAGGTGATAAATCACCATTCAAATAGGTGAGAGTTAATTGGTAACGACCATAATATTGGCCATTTTGTGCTGTATAACTACCACTTGATTCTTTTTGGGCAATCCATTCCTTAGCAGCTGCATCTTCCGCACTCAAGCCATCTGAAGCAGAGACAGTCGTTGTTGCTTGTGTAGTATCAGTTTTACTAGTAGTAGCTTGCTCCGTAGTTTTCTGCGTTGTTTTTGCATCTTCAATCTCAAGAACTTGACCAACTGAGATAAGGTTCACGTTACTAATCTTATTTTTCTTAGCAATCGCATCAACCGTTGTGTTCTTCTCTTTAGCAATAGCTGATAAAGTATCACCTGATTTTACAGTATAAGAATCTGCATTCGCTACAATGGGAAGGAAAAGTCCTGCAAGTAAACTAAGTCCAATAATATGTTTCATCATTTGTTTTTTATTCATTATTATGTACTCCTTTATTGGTATACCTCTATACTACACAAGAAATATTTCATATTTATTGAAATAATGTGTCAAATATTTCAGTCAGATGTTAGAAATACTAAAAATCCAGGATAATATAAATGCTTTAAGCCCCCTTTAAGATTTCTCAGATATTTCGGGAAAAATAGAAGAAATCATCAGCCATATCTGATATAATGAAGTAAAGTGATCACAAAGGAGCAGAGCATGAACTCTTTAAAATTCCAATCAGTTTTTGATATTATTGGACCTGTGATGATCGGCCCATCCAGTAGTCACACTGCAGGTGCTGTTCGAATTGGTAAAATTGTTTCTTCTATCTTTGGAGAGGAACCAAAAGAAGTTGAGTTCCAATTATTTAATTCCTTCGCCAAAACCTATCGTGGTCATGGAACAGATTTAGCCTTAGTAGCGGGCATCTTAGGAATGGACACAGATGATCCTAGAATCCCAGATAGTCTAAAAATTGCACATGAACGAGGCATTCGGATTGTTTGGTCTATTCAAAAAGAAAGCAATGCTCCTCACCCAAACACAACAACCATTACTGTTAAAAATGATCATAAAACGATTTCTGTCACTGGAATCTCAATTGGTGGTGGGAACATACAGGTTACTGAGTTAAATGGCTTTGCTATCTCGCTAAATATGAATACTCCAACCATTATCATTGTTCACCAGGACGTCCCTGGAATGATCGCTCATGTGACAGAAGCTCTTTCTCGCTATGATATTAACATTGCGCAAATGAATGTGACGCGGGAAAAAGCTGGAGAAAAAGCGATTATGATTATAGAAGTTGACTCAAGGAGTTGTGAAGCAGCGATCGAAGATATCCGTAAAATTCCTCATCTTCATAATGTCAACTTTTTCAAATAAGGAGTTCATATGTTTTATTCAATTGTAGACCTCGTAGAACAAGCAAGCACGCAATACCAAGGAAACGTCGCAGAGTTAATGATTGCAACTGAATTTGAACTAACTGGTCGTGAACGAGAAGAAGTCCTACGATTAATGACCCGTAATTTAGAAGTGATGATTGATTCTGTAAAGTTAGGGTTAAATGAAAACCACTCTCGTAGTGGGTTAACTGGTGGGGATGCCGCAAAATTAGATCGCTATATCAAATCAGGAAAAACGTTATCTGACTTGACCGTCCTAACTGCAGCGAAGAATGCTATTGCTGTCAACGAACACAATGCTAAGATGGGACTGGTCTGCGCAACACCCACTGCAGGATCTGCTGGCTGCCTTCCCGCAGTTCTCACTGCAGCAACTCAAAAATTAGGGTTAAACCGTCAGCAACAATTAGATTTTCTACTGACAGCTGGAGCTTTTGGTTTAGTGATCGCCAATAATGCTTCTATTTCAGGCGCAGAAGGTGGTTGTCAGGCAGAAGTCGGTTCTGCTTCAGCTATGAGTGCGGCTGCATTGACACTAGCTGCTGGAGGAACTCCTTATCAAGCGAGTCAAGCTGTCTGTTTTGTCATCAAAAACATGCTTGGGCTCATTTGTGATCCAGTAGCTGGACTCGTGGAAGTTCCATGTGTTAAACGGAACGCAATGGGAGCTAGCTATGCCTTCATTGCTGCTGATATGGCTTTAGCAGGCATTGAATCAAAAATTCCTGTCGATGAAGTGATTGACGCCATGTACCAAGTTGGTTCTAGTCTTCCGACTGCCTTTAGAGAAACAGCTGAAGGAGGATTGGCAGCAACACCAACCGGACGTAGATTACAAAAAGAGATATTTGGAGAATAGCATGCAAGCCTTATCTTTTGATTTAGATGGAACATTAGTTGACAGTTCCAAGGGAATTACAGAGAGCTTTCAACATACATTCGATACTTTGAAGGTTCCTCAACCCGATCTCAAAACTATCCGTAGTTTTATGGGACCACCTTTGATTTCTAGTTTTGAAGCTACCCTTCCTGAAACTTTAGTAGATCAAGCCGTAACTATCTACCGCCAGTATTATCATGAAAAAGGTCAATACAAATCAACTCTGTTTCCTCAGATAGTAGAAGCTTTGAAAGCATTACAAGACGAAAACATTCCTCTTTATGTAACTACTTCAAAACATGAACCAGTTGCTTTACAGATGTGTCAAGATTTAGGTATCGATAAATACTTTAAAGGAATTTATGGATCAAATTCAGATCGTATCCACAAAGCCGATGTCATTCGATACGCCTTGTCAATCAATGACCTTCCAAAAGAGGAGACAGTGATTATTGGAGACACAAAATTTGACCTCATTGGAGGTCAAGCAGTTGGCATAAAAACCATGGCCGTCACTTGGGGATTTGGAGATCTTGAAGATCTACTTCTCTACTCACCAGATTTTATTTGTCACTCTCCACTTGATATTCTTGAGACATTAAAAAAATAGGTTTACAAATTGTAAACCTATTTTTTAATAACCCCAAGCTGATAAACCTTGTGAGCTATATGCATTGTATGCAGCCTGGATTTGATCATCAACTGTTGCAGTTGAACCCCAACCTGGCATTGTTTGGAACAAGCCACTGGCACCAGAAGCATTTGCTGCATTTACTTGACCATTTGATTCACGGGCAATAATTGCTTCCCAAGTAGAAGCAGGTACACCAGTCATTTCAGCCATACGAGCAGCTGCATAAGATCCTTGTTCCCCAGCAGTATTCCCATTTGATAGAACAATTCCACCATTTGTTGATTGTGCAGAAGTCACTGCAGCATTTGCTGCATAAGTTGTTTGTTTTTGAGCAGTTTGTGCTGTTGCAGTTGCTGTAGGTGCACTTTCAGCAGGTTTTGCTTGCTCTTGTGGAGCAACTTTATCAATCATAGATTTAGAACGCTCACCTAACTCAATAATTTGTCCTGCATAGATCAAATCTTCATTAGTCAGATTGTTAGATGCAATAATATTTTCTACTGAAGTGTTATTTTCTAGTGCAATTTTTGATAGAGTATCTCCAGACTTCACTTCGTAAGTTTCAGCATTCACTGTAGCAATACCAGAAATGAAAAGTGATGCTGCTGAAAGTAGGGAAGTGACTGTCCATTGGAACTTTTTACTGTTCATGAATTCTATTCTCCTTTCGAACATAATTCTATCATACACACAAAATGTTACAGTTTATTGTAGAATATATTACAAATGTTACAAGAATATGTGAATTTAATGTAAAAAGCGCTTTGTATAGCGCTTTTTCCTTATTTTTGAACCAATACAACTAGCTCTATCCATTTTTTAGATAAAAAACTATCAACATGAGACACAGAATAACGAGCAATGCTAGGGTATCTTTTACCCCCCACTGCAGAGTCCGATAGCGTGTTCGTCCCTCACCGCCTTTGTACCCTCTCGCTTCCATCGCAATTGCTAATGCATCTGCGCGTTTAAAACTTGAGGCAAACAAAGGAATGAGGATTGGAATAAAGGAACGGATCCTTTTTAATAGATTTCCTTCACCAAAATCAACACCACGCGCCCTTTGCGCATTCATGATTCGATTCGTATCATCTACTAAGGTTGGAACAAAGCGCAAACTCATAGATAACATTAACCCAATCTCATGGGCCGGAACCTTAATAATTTTTAGTGGTGTGAGGATCTTTTCAACAGCATCTGCTAAACTCAATGGTGTCGTCGTCACGGTTAAAATCGTCGAATAAAAAATGATTAAAATAAATCTACAAAATATGATGGCGGCTTGCATCAATCCTTGGTCGGTTAATTTAAAAAACCACCATTGATACAAAATAGTTCCTTGAGAGGTCGCAAATAATTGAAAAATAGTTGTAAAAGCAATGATAAAAATCATTGATTTTAAGCCTTTAATATAAAAACTAACCGAAATCCTCGTTAGATACATTAAAACAAAAATAAAACCAAAGAGAAGAACATTTGTCTGGAGATTATTTGCCCAAAACAGAAGAAATATGAATAAAAACATTGAGAGCAACTTCCCACGAGGATCTAGTTGGTGGATAATGGAGTTTCCAGGAATATACCTTCCTAAAATCATATTATTCATGAAGTAACAGCTCCTTTAGTTCCTCAATTTTGATTGGTAGTCTGTCCAGAGGAAGTCCTCTTCGTTTCAATTGAAGCGCAAAATTCGTAATTTGAGGGACTCCTAATTGAAGTTTTTGTAAATACTCAACCTGTTGAAACACTTCCCTTGGGGATCCGTTTAGGACAAGTTTTCCCGCTTCTAAAGCAAATACGGTATCAGCAAAATTTGCTACATCATCCATCGTATGAGTTACCAGAACTAGGGTCATCCCATTTTTATGTAATGTCTCAAACAGCGCCATCAATTCCTTTCTTCCAGCAGGATCTAGCCCTGCTGTCGGCTCGTCCAATACTAAAATCTCTGGTTCGATAGCTAAAATACCCGCGATCGCAACCCGTCTCATCTGTCCACCAGATAGTTCAAATGGACTTTTATCATAGATAGACTCTTCTAAACCAACGATCGCTAATTTTTCTTTGGCTATTTCCTCCGCTTTATCCTTAGGTACCCCAAAATTTTGTGGTCCAAAGGCTACATCAGCTAGAACAGTTTCCGCAAATAGCTGACTTTCTGGAAATTGAAAAACCAAACCGACTTTTTTTCTCAGGTACTTCATTTCTTTTGGCTCAGAATGATTATCTAAAACAAAATCTTCAAATTGAATCGTTCCTTTAGTCGGACGCAGTAAACCATTTAGTAATTGCAACAAAGTAGACTTGCCACTACCAGTATGCCCGATAATGGCTGTATAAGATCCATCTTTTATTTCCAAACTAATATCAGAAAGCGCCTGCCCTTCAAAAGGACTTCCCTCTTGATAAGTATAATAGACATTCTTTAAAGAGATTCCCATAGTTGGTCTAATAACTCACTTTCTGTTAGATAGTCCTGCTTTAGCGGAAAATGCGAGCTGAGAGATTCTTGGACCTGCTTACTAAAAGGCTTATCTAATCCAATCTCATTGAGGTCATTTCTTGAAAACAATTCCCGCGGCGTCATAGAAGACTCTAGTTTTCCCTTTTGAAACACGAGTGTTCGATCACTTAAGGCAATTTCGGTTAAATCATGGGTAATGGAGATAATTGTTAATTGAAATTTTTTTTGAAGTTCTCTCATTACCGCCATTAGATCCTCTCTACCTTCTGGATCTAACATACTAGTTGCTTCATCAAGGATAATAATAGTTGGTCTCAAGGCGATAATACCTGCTATAGCCACCCGTTGCTTTTGACCACCTGACAAACGAGATGGTTCGCGATCTTTAAACTCCAGCATACCAACTTGCTCAATAGCCTTCTCCACACGTTGAAGCATTTCTTCCCGTGGAATTCCTTGATTTTCTAAACCAAAGGCAACATCATCTTCTACTGTCGCACCAACAAATTGGTTATCAGGATTCTGAAATACAATCCCAATTTTACTACGGATTTCCCATATAGTTTCACGAGTCAGTTGTTTTCCATCAACGTAAATCTCACCAGACTCAGCTTCCAAAAGACCATCAATCAGACGTACAACTGTAGATTTCCCACTACCATTGTGTCCAACAATTGAAAGCCACTCTCCTTGTTTCACGTGAAACGAAACCGTGTCAATTTGATACTCTTCTACTGTTTTATCGTATCGAAAGGATACATTTTTTAGCTCAATCATCTGTTTCATTTATTTAAATGTGTCTTTAAAGAGATAGCTACTTCCCTTAAAGTAGTCGTAACCAGAATAAATTGTGAAAATCAATGCAATATAAAGCAACACTTGCCCTGGAAGAGTCCAATGGCAAAGCAAAAAGATAATGGCAAACATTTGGCTAAAGGTTTTAATTTTTCCAGGCATAGCTGCAGCAAGAACTGTACCACCTGTCTCAACAAGTAGAAGACGCAAACCAGTAACAGCTAACTCACGACAAATGATAACGGCTGCAATCCAAGCAGGAACCATTTTTAATTCAATCATCATGATAAAGGCTGACATGACCAATAATTTATCTGCCATCGGATCGGCAAATTTACCAAAATTACTAACTACATTCCATTTTCGTGCAAGAAAGCCATCTAAATAATCTGTAATACTAGCAATCGCAAAAATAACTGCCGCTACAATATGTCCTAAGTAAGAATGACTTAAACTTAAAATAGCAATAAAAATAGGAATCATCACAACCCGAATTAATGTCAATGCATTAGGAATATTTTCTTTTTTCATACTTCCTCCAAAAAATATACTATCTTTACATCTATTTTACAGATGCTGTAAACTCATAAAAATATACGATATAAATCACAAAACCAAGAATGGCAAAACTAACTAGTAGATAATACAGGATTGGTAACCCGCTCGCTTTCTGTCTTAATTTTCTTGAATGAAGCTCTTCGTCATCTACAAGTATTTCTTCATCAAATAACAATTCTTTTCCTTCGCGAAAAGCTGTCAATAGGATGGACTCATCTAATCCCAAAGCCCACGCTAACTTTTTAAGATAGATCTGAGCGTAAAAGGGACTCGGTAATAGATCAAACTCATCGTTTTCCAACGCTTCTATATAAGGAATTTCAATGGCTGTCTTATTTGACACATCCTGTAAACTTAAGTGTAAATTTACTCTTGACAGTCTTAACACTTGACCAATCGTTCTCTTCTTCATGTTTTCCCTTCTTGATACATTGTTTACTACTTTTGAAAAATCATATAGTCAACCATCTCAGCCTGGTCGATGAACTGACGCCCTAATTTGATGATATCTTGTAAACTAATACCTTGTAAAATCTTTGGAAGATCATAAGAAGTGCTACCGTCTGAAAAATATTCAAACTGAGTGGCACTATACTCAAGCGAATTTAAACCTTGTAAGAAATCACCAAACATTTCGCTTTTAATCGTATCCAAATGTTCCTGATTGACATCTGGATCCTTTTCAAATTGTTTGATCGCTGACCTAAATTGATGAGATAAGGACACCGGTTCTTGAGTATCCATTGTCAAAATAACGAAATGAAATAATTCCTCAACCTCGACTTCAAGTGTCAATGAGTTGTCAATCTTCCCAGCTTCATATAAACTTTGAAACCGTTGCGAAGTCCAACCAAACATCATCGAAAACAGTAATTTCAACATCAATTTATAACGAAATTTTTCCTCTTCCTTAATGATATCATTTCCTCGAATTCCAATTGCCAACTTAGGAGTAGCAACTTCCATTCTACAAGATTGATTCAATCTTACTTCATTTTTTTCTACAGGAAAACGTTCTAACTCCACAGAAGGACGAGGAGAAGTCAGATCATATTTCTTTACTACTTGCAATACTTCATCAACATCAAAGTTTCCGATCACTAATAAATGCATTTGAGAGGGATGATAGAATAGATCAAAGTTTTCACGGAGATTATCTATTGTAATGTCAGAAATAGACTCCCTAGTTCCAGCAATATCATCTGCTAACGGTGTTCCAGGATATAAATTTTCTAAAGCACCAAAAAATAATCGATAGTCTGGACTATCTTGGTACATTCCAATTTCTTGTTGAATGATTTCTCTTTCCTTAGATACAGATTTTTCTGTAAAGGAAACATTTGAAACCATCTCCAATAACAATTGAATATTTTCAGGGACTTTTGAAGTTGTTGAGAAAAGATAACTTGTCTTTGTAAAGCTTGTAAAGGCATTACTTTCCGATCCTAAATGAACGAATTTTTTTAAATAATCTTGACCATTTTCATCTTCAAACACTTTGTGTTCTAGAAAATGTGCAATTCCTGCAGGATATTGCCTTTCATCACCATTCACTAGAATTCGTGTATCCACTGAGCCAAACTTAGTTGTGATTATTCCATAGGTTTCATAATAATCTTCTTTGGGAATTAAATGAATAGTCAACCCATTTGACAAGCGTGTAAAGTAAACTTGCTCACCAACCGATTCATAATATTTTTCTTTAATTTTCAATCTTTACACTACTTTCCTTCCATAAAATAAACAGACTGTAAATTAATTGTTTTTGCTACTTCAATAATTTCTTCTCTACTAACCTTATCGATAGATTCTAACCACTCTTCTAGAGAAAGAACTTTCGTTCCTAGGATCGTTTTCAAATATTCCCTTTCAATCAAGGTATTTTGCCGATCCTGTGCTAATAAGGTCGTATTCACCAACATTTCTTTTGTCAATTGAAGCTCTGACTCTTTAAACTTGCCTCTTTTTAAATCATTCAACTGTCTCATAATCAAGGTCATTACTTTGGTACGAGATTCCTTATCAATGCCTGCAAAAACTCTCATGAAGCCTGTAAAAATATCAAAATGGCTTGAGATAGTATAAGCAAGGCCTTCTTTCTCACGTATTATTTGAAAAAGTCTCGAATGCGAGAAAGCTCCCAGCATCCCATTTAATACAACTAGAGGGATATGGAGAGATTCTCCATACTGGGTAGAAAAATGATAACCTAATTCTAAAATAGATTGTTGGTTTTGTTTTTGCTCTAACTTTTCTCTTACAACATTTGTAAAAGGTTGTTGATAGGTGACAGACAAATTGTTATCACGTGGCTTGAATTCAAACTGGTTCACTCGATCCACAATAGCGACCTCATTAAAGTCACCTATGAAAAAGAAGTCAATGTTATCTAATTGGAGCATCTGATGAAACTGTTCAAGAGAACTTTGAGCTGTTTCTTGTCTCACTAAATCAACTTTCCCCAATCTTGACATCCCGATTGTTTCGTCTTCAAAAAATAGTTGATTCAATTGCCCATGTGCATAATAATAAGGCTCTTCAATTTCTGACTCCAAATCGGAAATCGTATTTTTTTTTTCAACGTCAAATGTATCACTGTCAAAGTGATCTTCTACTACCAAAGGTGAAAAGAAGATAGTTTCTATAATGTCTAAAACCTCATCAGTAAGAACATTTTTCTTGCTCAAAAAGTCATCGCGCACAAAGGAAATATTCAAATCAACATAATGAACACGACCCCTCTTAGAGACTGAGGTTGACAATTCTACCCCGTATAGACTCGCTAATTTTTCACGGAATAATTGTGAAGTTGGATATTTTTGATTTGCAGTTTCCATCATACAGGCTACTAAAACACGCGCAGCCACGGTATTTTCATCTAATGGCGATGAAAAACGGACCTTAATTTTATTGGTTTTAAATTTTTTTGATTGAAGAAAGTGAAGATTCACGCCCTTTACTAATTCCATTTTCATCCTCGTTCTACTCAATAGTAACTTTCATTATAACACGAAATCACACTAAAATCCTAATTCAAACTGTGAAAAAGCTCCTCAAATCACTCAACATTCTCTACCCTAGAAAAACTAAAAATATGGTATAATAACACGCAAAGAGGTGAACTATGAATTACAAATTATTTGATGACTTTATTACATTACAAGCAATCTTAAAAGAACTCGGTATTATACAGAGTGGTGGTGCAATCAAAGCCTTTCTTCAAGAAAAAGAAGTCTTTGTTAATGGTGAATTAGAACAACGGAGAGGCCGTAAACTTCGTGTCAATGATCAAATTGACATTCCTGAACTGAGCATGACTATCACCATTCTTGAACCTTCTCAAGAAGAAATAGAAGAGCATCTTAAAGAGAAGGAAGAAAAGGAACGTGTTGCTAAACTTGTCAAGCAACTCAATCAACAACAAAAGAAACAACCGACAAAGACTAACAAAAAAGAAAAAGCAATTCGCTTTCCTGGTATCTCCTAATGTGGTTAAAACACTTATCCATTCAACATTTTCGTAATTATCAAGAACTTGAAGTCGAGTTTCATCCTGGATTAAATATTTTCCTAGGTCAAAATGCTCAAGGAAAGACCAATATTCTCGAATCAATTTATTTTCTAGCTTTAACCAGAAGTCATCGAACACGAAATGATAGAGATCTCATCTATTTTGAATCCACAGATTTCAAAGTTTCTGGTCAATTACAAAGAGAAACTGGTCCCCTTCCATTAGAAATTTCCTTGACACCAAAAGGTCGGATAACTAAGGTAAATCATTTGAAACAAGCCAAATTATCGAACTATATTGGCCATATGAATGTTGTCCTTTTCGCACCCGAAGATTTGCAACTGATCAAAGGATCACCTGCAGGGCGTCGAAAGTTTATTGACATTGAATTAGGTCAGATGAAACCTCTCTACTTATCTGACTTATCTCAATACAACCATGTACTGAAACAAAGAAATAGTTATCTAAAAAATTCGGAAAAAATTGATGCTACATTTTTGGAGGTCTTAGATTCACAACTAGCTAGTTTTGGAAGTCGCGTCATCCATCATCGGCTTGAGTTTATTAAAAAATTAGAAGCTAAAGCAAAAGAAAAACATACTCGACTTTCTGACAACAAAGAAAACCTATCAATTCAATATCAGTCAACTGCTTTTTCTGAAGAAGGAAATGATATAGAAGAGCAGTTTCTCTCTATGTTGGAAAAAAACCGTCAGAAGGATATTTTTAGGAAAACAACAAGTATTGGGCCTCACAGGGATGATTTGGCATTTTTTATCAATAATATGAATGCTACCTTTGGTAGTCAAGGCCAGCATCGAAGTGTTGTTCTCTCTCTAAAATTAGCAGAAATTGAATTAATGGAAGAAATCACAAGAGAAAAGCCGATTTTACTACTTGACGATGTCATGAGCGAACTTGACAATTATCGTCAACTTCAACTACTTGAAACCATCTCTAATAATATTCAAACATTTATTACAACGACCACTCTCGATCATTTAAAAGAACTACCTGAAGAGTTGAAAATTTTCACTGTTCAAGCCGGTCATATCAAAACAGCATCTTAACAATACTGTCAAGATGCTGTTATTTTTGTTTACAAATGTGTAAATTTATTGTGCCGAGTAGTTAGGAGCCTCGTTTGTAATTTGCACATCATGAGGATGACTTTCTTTCAATCCTGCGCCACTCATTTCAACAAATTGTGCATGATCATGTAAATCTTGAATGGTTGCTGCACCAACATAACCCATACCTGAACGAATACCACCGATCATTTGGAAGACCATATCTGCTACAGAACCTTTATAAGCAACGCGTCCTTCAATTCCTTCAGGAACCAATTTATTGGCTTCATTGACAGATCCTTGGAAGTAACGGTCGCTAGAACCTTTCTTCATTGCTGCAATAGATCCCATACCACGGTATGTTTTAAATTTACGACCTTGGAAGATTTCTGTTTCACCTGGTGCTTCATCTGTACCTGCAAGCATTGAGCCAAGCATAACCGCATTTCCACCAGCTGCGAGTGCTTTGACAATATCTCCTGAATACTTGATACCACCATCAGCAATGATCGTTTTTCCATATTCACGAGCTACAGCGGCTGCATCATAAATAGCAGTAACTTGAGGGACACCAACCCCTGCAACAACACGAGTTGTACAGATTGATCCTGGACCAATTCCAACCTTAACTACGTCTACCCCTGCATCAAATAAAGCACGCGCACCTTCAGCTGTTGCAATATTTCCTGCAATCAAGGTACGATCTGGGAAGTGAGCACGAATTTCTGCGATCTTACGAAGAACACCTGCAGAATGTCCATGAGCAGTATCGATGACAATAGCATCTGCACCAGCTTCAAAAAGAGCTTCTGCACGTTCAAAAGTATCTGAAGTAACCCCTACGGCACCAGCCACAAGCAAACGACCAAATTCATCCTTAGCCGCATTTGGAAACTCAATAACTTTTTCAATATCTTTGATTGTAATCAAGCCAGAAAGACGACCATTTTCATCTATCAATGGTAATTTTTCAATACGGTGCTCTTGTAGAATACGTTCAGCTGTTTCTAAATCGGTTCCAACCGGTGCAGTCACCAAGTTTTCACTTGTCATATGATTTGAAATGGGTTGATTGTAATCAGAAATAAAGCGCAAGTCACGATTGGTAAGAATACCAACTAATTTACGATTTTCAAGTGTTTCAACAACTGGAACACCACTGATGCGGTATCGTCCCATCAACTCATTTGCTTCTGCAATTGTATGAGAAGGTGTCAAATAGAATGGATCAATAATAACCCCATTTTCAGAACGTTTTACTTTGCGTACTTCATCTGCCTGTTGCTCAATTGACATGTTTTTATGGATCACACCAAGTCCACCAGCACGTGCCATTGCAATTGCCATTTGACTTTCTGTCACTGTATCCATTGCGGCAGTAATGATTGGGATGTTCAAGCGTAAATTACTTGCTAATTGTGTACTTAAATCTGCATCATTAGGCAATACGTGACTTTCTGCTGGAATCAAAAGCACGTCATCGAATGTAAACCCTTTTTTTAAAAACTTTGTGTCCCAATTAGACATTAGCTGGATCCTCTTTTCTTTTTATTTGAGCAAGGCTCGAATTTTTATTGTTAATATCATACCATTCTATCGTAATTTGTCAATCATTTATTGGTAAATTATCAATGAACAGTAAAGAAATGTTCGCTATTACTGAAGTCGTTTTATTTTTTAAAATAGGTAATTCCCATCGCAGATTTTACTTCATCCAGTGTTTGAGCTGCTACATTTCGAGCGCGCTCACTTCCTTTTTCAAGAACAGAGTAAACTTCCCCCATATCCTTTGCAAACTCAAGGCGTCTTTCACGAATTGGTCTTAATTCACGATCTAAAATTTCTAAAAGATATCGTTTGGTCTTTACATCACCAAGTCCACCACGTTGATACTGTTCTTTCATTTCTGCAATTTCAGTTGCATCTTCTGGACGGCCAAATACATCCAGGTAATGAAATACCATATTTCCTTCGATTTTTCCTGGATCCTCTACTTTAATATGATCCGGATCAGTATACATACTCATCACTTTTTTCTTTAAAGTATCTGCATCATCAGCTAGGTAAATTCCATTATTCAACGATTTAGACATTTTAGCATTTCCATCTAAACCAGGTAAGCGCCCTGCTGCTTCATTTTCAGGATAAATCCCTTCTGGTTCGACCAAAGCATCTGTGTTGTAAGCATGGTTAAAGGAACGAACAATCTCACGAGTTTGTTCAATCATTGGTTTTTGGTCGTTTCCTACTGGAACAAAATTTGCTTTAAATGCTGTAATATCAGCTGCTTGTGAAATAGGGTATACCAAAAATCCTGTTGGAATACTCTCACCAAAACCTTTTTGAGAAATCTCAGTTTTTACAGTTGGGTTTCTTTCAAGTCGTGCCAAAGATACCAGATTCATATAATACATAGTCAATTCTGCCAATTCAGGAATCTGACTTTGAATGAAAATCGTAACCTTTTCAGGATCCAATCCTGCAGCAAGATAATCTAAAGCAACATTTCCAATAGATTCTACAATCGTTTTTGGATCTTTTGCATGGTCTGTCAAAGCTTGCTGGTCTGCTAGAAAAACAAACATATTATACTCGTCTTTATTTTGTAGCAAGACGCGATTTTTTAAAGAACCTACATAGTGGCCAATATGGAGTTTTCCTGTCGGTCTATCTCCTGTCAAAATGATGGGTTTTGTCATACTCTTCTCCTTAATCGTTATACCTATCATTATAGCACTTTCTAGTTGAAAATGTTAGTCTATCCTCTATGTTTGTAAGCAATTAACACTTTACTAAACTGTCAATTTAGTTTACATAGTTGTAAAAATAAATTGACAGTAAAAAAGTTGAATTTTCCCCTATTTTCTAGTAAAATGAAGACATTATAGAAAGAGGAGAAAATCATTGCTTACAGTATCAGACGTCTCACTACGTTTTAGTGATCGAAAATTGTTTGACGATGTCAATATTAACTTTACAGAAGGAAATACATACGGTCTCATTGGTGCCAACGGTGCTGGAAAATCAACCTTTTTAAAAATTTTAGCTGGAGATATTGAACCAACAACTGGTCATATTTCTCTCGGTCCTGATGAACGTTTGTCCGTTTTGCGTCAAAATCACTTTGACTATGAAGACGAGCGGGTCATCGATGTTGTCATTATGGGAAATGAGAAGCTCTACAACATTATGAAAGAGAAAGATGCTATCTACATGAAAGAAGATTTCTCTGATGAAGATGGTGTCCGTGCAGCTGAACTTGAAGGTGAATTTGCCGAACTTGGTGGATGGGAAGCAGAAAGTGAAGCATCTCAATTGCTTCAACATCTAAATATTTCAGAAGACCTTCATTATCAAACTATGAGCGAGTTAGCCAATGGGGATAAAGTGAAAGTTCTCTTAGCTAAAGCCCTTTTTGGTAAACCAGATGTCCTTCTTTTGGACGAGCCGACCAATGGATTGGATATTCAATCCATTACCTGGTTAGAAGATTTTCTGATTGATTTTGAAAATACGGTTATCGTTGTATCCCACGACCGCCACTTTTTGAACAAAGTCTGCACCCATATGGCGGATCTCGACTTTGGAAAAATTAAACTTTACGTCGGGAACTATGATTTCTGGAAAGAATCTTCTGAACTTGCAGCAAAATTACAAGCAGATAGAAATGCAAAAGCTGAAGAAAAAATTAAACAATTACAAGAGTTTGTCGCACGTTTCTCAGCCAACGCTTCAAAATCAAAACAAGCAACTTCGCGTAAAAAAATGCTTGACAAGATTGAACTTGAAGAAATTGTTCCATCTAGTCGGAAGTACCCATTTATCAACTTTAAGGCAGAACGAGAAATTGGTAACGATCTCTTGACAGTTGAAAATCTTTCTGTCAAGATTGATGGAGAAACCATCCTTGACAATATCAGCTTTATCTTACGTCCTGGTGACAAAACCGCCCTTATCGGACAGAACGATATTCAAACAACCGCTTTAATCCGTGCCTTGATGGATGATATTGAATATGATGGAACTGTCAAGTGGGGTGTTACAACTAGTCGATCATATCTACCAAAAGACAACAGTCGTGATTTTGCAGGTGGTGAAAGTATTCTTGATTGGCTTCGTCAATTTGCAAGTAAAGAAGAAGATGACAATACTTTCCTTCGTGGTTTCTTAGGACGTATGCTCTTTTCGGGTGACGAAGTTAACAAGTCTGTCAACGTCTTGTCAGGGGGAGAAAAAGTTCGTGTCATGTTGTCTAAATTGATGCTCCTCAAGTCAAATGTTCTTGTACTGGATGATCCAACCAATCACTTGGATTTGGAGTCTATCTCAAGTTTGAATGATGGATTGAAGAATTTTAAAGAATCGATTATCTTTGCCAGCCATGACCACGAATTCATTCAAACACTCGCCAACCATATTATCGTTCTTTCAAAAAACGGCGTAATCGATCGTATTGATGAAACCTATGATGAGTTTCTTGAAAATGAAGAAGTTCAAGCAAAAGTGAAAGAACTTTGGAGCCAATCATAAAAATAAAGAGCCCTGAAATCATTATTTCAGGCTCTTTCAGTAGAAATATATGAATAAAACAAAGCTAAAAACATCCCTTTTTATAGTATCTTCTTTCCTGATTCCAGCTATCATGATGTTCTTTATTTACCTCTCACAAGGAATCTACTGGAACAGTGATACATCCCCCTTATTAGGAGATGGTTATCATCAGTATGTCATTTTTGATACCACACTTCGAAATATTTTACACGGGACAGATAGCCTATTTTACAGTTTTCAAAGTGGATTAGGTATTAATTTCTATGCACTCAGTAGCTATTATCTAGGAAGTTTCTTTTCTCCTCTTGTCTACTTCTTTAATGCACAATCCATGCCGGATGCTGTTTACCTCATCACTCTTCTTAAATTTGGAGCTATTGGGTTAAGCACTTATATTAGTTTACATGGAATGTTTTCTAAAATTCCTAGATCCCTGGTTCTTACCCTTTCAACCTCATTTGCTCTTATGAGTTTTGCTATCAGCCAAATTGAAATCAAAACTTGGCTAGATGTTTTTATCCTAGCACCATTAATTCTTTATGGATTCAAAAAACTCATTTACAATGAGGGAGAGATTCTCTACTTTATCAGCTTAACCAGCTTGTTTATCCAAAATTATTATTTTGGGTTTATGATGTCTATTTTTCTTATTTTATGGTACTTGACACAACTGTCATGGGACATCAAAAGAATTGGAAAACGCTTCTTTCATTTTGTGATTGTATCTCTTTTATCAGTTATAACAAGCCTTGTGATGTTATATCCAACCTTCTTAGATTTACGCACTCATGGAGAAAGTTTTTCAAAGGTTGACAGTATCTTTACAGAAAAAAGTTGGTATCTTGACGTATTTGCAAAAAATTTCATTGGAAGTTTTGACACTACTAAATATGGATCAATTCCAATGATCTACGTGGGATTGTTTCCACTTCTATTAGCGATCACCTTTTTCTTTGTAAAGTCGATCAAGTTTCACGTGAAACTTTCTTACTTTATACTCTTGACCATTCTTATTTTGAGTTTTCGTTTTCAATTATTAGATCTCCTTTGGCAAGGTATGCACGCGCCAAATATGTTTCTTCATCGATACTCTTGGATCTTTTCTTTGACGATTATTCTGATGGCAGGAGAAGTACTAAATCGAATAGAGGAGATCACTTGGATTCGTTTTAGTCTTGCTAATTTCCTCCTTATTCTAGGATTTGGAGCAACTGTCCTTTACAGCAGTCACTATAAATTTTTAGATGCTGTCAATTTTATTGTTACTTTTGAATTTTTAATTGCTTTCTATTTGGTCTGTTTAGGATTTATCCTAAAAAAGATACCGCCTAGACTTTTCTATCTTTCGATCCTTTTTTTCTCCATTTTTGAATTATCGGTAAATAGTTATTATCAAATGGAAGGAATTGCGAATGAATGGATCTTTGCTTCTCGGTCATCCTACGAACGCGACTTAAAAGCCATCCAATCCTTAGTAAGAGAGAAGACAGACTCAAATTATCGGACTGAGATTCTACATCCACAAACGGGCAATGATAGCATGAAGTATGGTTATAATGGAATTTCTCAATTTTCATCTGTACGAAATACGGATGCTAGCTCGACATTGGACAAACTAGGATTTAAATCTGAAGGAACTAACCTCAATCTTCGATACCAAAACAATTCTATTTTAATGGATAGTCTATTTGGTGTTCGCTATAATTTAAGCCAACAACCTGTTCAAAAATTTGGATTTAAAGAGATTGCAACCAAAAATGGAGTCTCACTTTCAGAAAACGAATATGCCTTACCAATCGCCTTTCTGTCAGCAAAACCTTATAAAAATACTTCCTTTACGAATTTGACACTGGATAATCAGACACGATTCATCCATCAAATCACAGATGAAAAATATAAATTTTATAAGAAATTAAATATTCTCTCGCCTACTTCACAAAATACTACATCTTCGTTGCAAACTGCAAAAATTGAAGAAGATAGTCATCTATCCTACGCAAGTATTCAATATGAAGTAACGGTTCCTGCCCATAGCCAACTATATGTCAATGTTCCAAATTTACAATTTTCAAACGATGATCGGAAAGATATTGAAATCAGCTACAATGGACAGACCCAACGCTATACCATTGATAATGCCTTTCCATTCTTTTCGATTGGCCATTTTGACACAGAGGAAACAGTTACTATTCGTTTGAGTTTTCCAGAAAATTCGACAGTCTCCTTTGATACACCAGAATTTTTTGCTCTGGATCTTGACCAATACACACAAGCTATCGCTAGCATTCGTCAGCAAGAAGTTGCTATTCACAAAAAGAAAAACAAATTGGTAGCAGCCTATAACGCAAATAGAGACACTACCCTTATTTTTACACTCCCTTATGATAAAGGCTGGTCAGCTAAACAAAATGGAAAGCCTATCCAAATTCATCGCATCCAGAAAGGATTGATGGGAGTTCGTGTTTCAAAAGGATCCGGAACAGTCACCTTAACATTTGTTCCCCAAGGCTTCATTGAAGGACTCATTGCCTTTTTCGTTGGAATCATTCTCTTTTTCCTCTACGAATGGAGACAAATAAAAAGACGAAAAAGCTAAGGAATCTAACCATCGTTCACTTATAAATAAAAGGCTAGGATAGTCATTATCCTAGCCTTTTTCAAAACAAAAACACACCCAAATGGGTGCTATACTAGCTCCGCCAGTAGGACTCGAACCTACGACATCATGATTAACAGTCATGCGCTACTACCAACTGAGCTATGGCGGAATGAGATATAGTCCGTACGGGATTCGAACCCGTGTTACCGCCGTGAAAAGGCGGTGTCTTAACCCCTTGACCAACGGACCATATATTCATTAACAGAACATATCCCATTATATCAAAATTTAACTAATTGTCAAGCACTAAATTCTAAATTTTGCTCTTCAATTAATTTTTTGGCACGTTTGATATTGCTTCTTGAGATTGGACAAGAATACCCTTCTTTCAACAGCAGCTGTTTCTTTTTCTTATCCATTCCAATGATCATACTTCTATTCACGATAAAAGATTGATGGGGACTGAAATATCTCTCCTCCACATCTTTCTCCAAGACATCTGATAAACTTCCCGCAATTTCTTTTTGAAAATTTTTCCCAACTAAGTTTAATTTATAAGCCGAACCAACAGTTTCAATATAGAGAATATCCTTAAATGGAATTTTTATCTTTTTATCCTTAAAGTCATACTCAAAATAATCTGTCAAATCATCATTTCCAATTTGAATAGTTGTTAGGTACTCAATACACTCCTTGATTTTTAATCTAAATAAATCTTCATTCAAATTTTTATCAATAAAATCTAAGGCAGATACTTTATAACGATAGGTAATCGAAGCGAATTCTGATTTTGTAGTAATAAAAACAATAATGGCATAAGGATTTGCTTCTCGTATTTTTTGAGCAATTTCCAGCCCACAATACTCATTGTCTTGGATATGAATATCTAGAAAATATAATTGGTGGATATCCGAATGTTGGATATAATTTTCAAATTCCGAAATTTTACCGGTAGAAATCACTTCAAGTTTAATTTCTAATTCCTTAGCAATTTCTGCAATATGTTTTTCTACCCGTATCTGTTGAGAGAGCTCATCTTCTAATAAAAAAATCTTCATTCTTGTTCGTATCCTCCAATCTTCAAAACTTGTAAAAAACGATTTCCTTGCAATTCCGTTTCTAAAAACATCGTTCCATAATTTGCTAAGATTTTTCTCACATTATTTAATCCTAGTCCTCTATTTTCTCCTTTTGTCGAATAGCCTTCTTCATATATTTTTCTAATATCAAAAGTGATTTCATTTGTTGTATTATGAATCACTAAGTAAACAATTTTTGAAATAGAGAAAATAGCAATATGAACTTTCTTTTCTTCTGCTTCTTTTGAAGCTTCCAAAGCGTTTGTCACTAGAATCCCAACGATTCTCACGATATCCAATAAATCAACTGGTAGTTGCTCGATTGGTTCACTCGTTTCAAAGGTCATTTCTACCCCAGCATCTCTTGCATCCAACCAACCTCGAATCAAAATACTTCGTAAAGCAGAATCTTTGATATTGACCAAGTTGAATCCTGATAATGCTTCTGTATTGATCTCTTTATAACCTTTTTCCAATACTTCTCTATGGATTCTCTGTATTTCTGGAATATTTTCTTCCTCAATAGCTAATGACATAGAAATAACTAAATTTCCCAAATCATGACGAAATCCCCTAACAATAGAATAGAGACTTTGAATTTCAGCCATATACCGACTCATTTGTTGCTCAGAAAATTCTTTATACTCCAGTTCTAAATTTTTACGATACTGATCTCGCTCGATTTTCATATGGAATAAGCTGACTACAAAAGAGAAAAAACAAATCGTTGCCAACATACTCCCAAAATTTTTAAATTGCGCTTGTTCACTAATCCATAAAGCAAAATTAATCACTACAAATATAGCAAAATAGACACAGATGAGTTTCTTTAAATATTTTTCAAATTCTTGCTCATAAAAAGGAGTGAAATCAAATTCAAATAAGTCAATTAACTTCAAAATGATTCCTAAAGAAAACAAACGAATACACATATTGTAGACAATCAAGTAAGCTGCTACAACAGCATCTCCCAACACTGAAGAGACAATTATCGTCATAAAAGTTGCTGTTCCTTCAACCGCTAAATAAGTAAAAAAAGAATAAAAAATGGCGCACAAGCGATTCGTCCGATTGGCATAATGATAATAAGGATATAAATAAACCGGCCATAAGAGCATATTTAAATCAGAAAGTCGAATATTTGAAAATAAAGTCACATCTAAAAATACTAAGAGACTTTCAAAAAGAAGAACAAAGGTGCTCAGCAGAAAGATAAATGCAAATTGATGTTCCTGATAGATTTTTTCGTCCACTAATGCAAACGTCAGAACAATGATCCCTCCCAAGAGAAAAGACAAGATTAATGACTGAATCACACAAATTCTCCCACTTTGTTTTTTCTATTTTATTATACTTTAGTATTATTATAAAAAAATAAAATTTTATATACAAAAAATTATAATATAAAATAGCCTAAAATTAAAGGGAATAGGTAAAATTGTAATGTTTTTAATGTTTTTGTTACATGAATGAAAACTATTTTACACAATTTATATAATCTACACTTTGCACTATATAGGGATTATTGGTTCTTTTTTAAAATATGCCTAATAAATCATTCCATTACTATTTGTCTATAGTGAAGTATACAAAAATTAATAAACAATGAAAATTTATACATTTTTACATAAAAGAAAAGATGCAGCAAAAGCTGCATCTTTCATTTGATCCCAGCAGGATTCGAACCTGCGACCGTTCGCTTAGAAGGCGAATGCTCTATCCAGCTGAGCTATGAGACCGAACTTACTTCATTTTAGCAGAAAAAGGAAGGAGCGTCAAGGTTATTTATGGTAAGGACTCCCTTGTTGAATCATGAAAGCACGATAGATTTGTTCCACCAACACTAATTTCATCAACTGATGAGGAAGAGTTAATTGACCAAAGCTCATTAATAGATTTCCTCTTTTTTTCACTTCAAGAGACAGACCAAGACTGCCTCCAATAACAAAAGTAAGGTTTGAATAACCAGATGTCATAATCTGGTCAATCGTTTGACTAAATTTCTCTGAAGGAAATTGTTTTCCTTCGATGGCTAATACAATCACATATTCCTTATCTGAAATCTTAGAGAGAATTCGTTCCCCCTCTTTTTCAAGGATTTGTTGATTTTCGAGTTGACTGGCACGATCTGGAGTTTTTTCATCAACTAACTCAACCTGTTCTACTTTTGCAAATCGACCAAGCCTTTTAATATACTCCGCGATCCCATCTTTTAAGTATTTTTCTTTTAATTTTCCAACGGTTATCAATTTAATTTTCATTCCCCTATTGTAGCATAATTCTTCAATTCCACAAATAATCCACAGCTATAGAAAGGAAATCTATTCTATAAAGTCCTTTTTAAAGCCATTTCTCAACTAAATTCTACAACTTATCCACAATTTGTGGATAACTTTAGTTATTTAAGATATAATTAAGAAAGTTTTTCTATACTTTAGACAATTTGATATCCTTAGGAGGAAAATATGAAATCTTCATCTAATTTACTGAAAAAACTTGGAAACATAACCCTTATTTTCGTTGTAGGTTTTCTAGGTGGGATTCTTGGAACCTTTTTAACCTTACAAACCTCTCATTCTTCTACTTCAAATACTGAAAGTAAGCAAGTACACTCAACCACTGTTAAAACAGCTTATAAAAATACAACCTCAACTAGTGAGGCCGTAGATAAGGTGAAAAATGCTGTAGTTTCTGTGATTACTTATTCTGATTCTTCGAATCAAGGGTTATTTGAAAAAGAAGAAAACTCTGATTCACAAATTTCTAGTGAAGGTTCTGGGGTCATTTATAAAAAAGAAGGAAAATATGCCTACCTTGTTACCAACACCCATGTAATCAATGGTGCTAAAAAAGTAGATATTCTTTTAGCAGATGGGAATAAAGTCCCCGGAGAAGTAGTTGGGTCAGATGTCTATTCTGATATTGCAGTCGTTCGCATTAGTGCGGATAAAGCAAAGGCAGTAGCTGAATTCGGAGATTCAAACCAATTAACGGTCGGTGAGACTGCAATTGCAATTGGTAGCCCTCTTGGAACAGATTATGCTAATTCTGTTACCCAAGGGATTATTTCCAGCCAAGGCCGCAATGTGAAATTGAAAGCCGATAATGGACAAAATATCTCTACACGCGCCTTACAAACAGACGCAGCCATCAACCCAGGAAACTCTGGAGGTCCATTAATCAATATTCAAGGACAAGTCATCGGGATTACCTCAAGTAAAATTTCAAATAACGGACAAACTTCAGTAGAAGGAATGGGATTTGCAATTCCTGCAAATGATGTTGTCAATATTATCAAGCAACTAGAAGAAAAAGGAAAAGTAGTTCGACCAGCTCTTGGAATCCAAATGATGGATTTATCCAACCTTTCAACTTCTGATTTAAGCCAATTAAAACTTCCTGAAAAAATCTCTGGAGGAGTACTGGTTCGTTCAACACTTGAAAATATGCCTGCTTCAGATAAATTGCAACGTTATGATGTCATCACAAAGATCGATGATACAGATATCGAGTCAACGGCAGATTTACAATCCGCCCTCTATTCTCACCAAATCAATGATACGATCAAGGTCACATTCTATCGTGATGGAAAACAACAAACAACTTCTATCAAGTTGACAAAATCAACTGAGGATCTGAGCGATTAACGTTCACTTTCTTGACATACTTGTAAACACACCTTTACGAATTTGTAAAGGTGTGTTATTCTATTTATAAGATGGAAAAATTAGAAAAAATAGCGGTAAAGGACATTCGAACCAATCCTTTCCAACCAAGAAAAGTATTTGATCAAGAAAAATTAGAAGAACTGGCTCAGTCAATCAAAGAAAATGGCTTAATTCAACCCATTATTGTCAGAAAATCTCCAATAATTGGTTTTGAATTGCTTGCAGGTGAAAGACGTTTTAGAGCTTCAAAAATTGCTGGATTAGAGCTTGTTCCTGCGATTATTAAAGAGTTAACGGATCAAGAAATGATGCGACAAGCCATTATTGAAAATCTTCAACGAGAAGATCTCAATCCAATTGAAGAAGCTATCTCCTACCAGAAGCTCGTTGATCATGGCTATAAGCACGACCAAATCGCTCAATTTATGGGGAAATCTAGACCCTATATCAGCAATATGCTTCGCTTGTTACATCTAGCTCCCTCTGTTCAAGAAGCAGTCATTCAAAATGATATTTCTTCGGCTCACGCGCGTGTTCTTGTTCCTCTTGATGAAGAAGAGCAGCACTTTTGGTTGGAGCGAATCAAACAGGATCATTTAAATGTTCGAACATTAGAAAACAAGATTAGTTCAAAAAGAAAACAGAAAAAACAAAAAGCAAAAGAGAGCTTCCTACTAGAAGAGGAACAACGATTGAAAAAAATATTAGGAACAGATGTGACGATACACTCCTCTTCTCAAAATAAAGGAACTATCCAAATTTCTTTTTCCAGTCTTGATGAATACCAACGAATTATCAACAGCCTTAAATAAGGCTGTTATTTTTATTTTTTATATTGACAAGCTTTTCCACCATAAAAATCTTTTGTAAATAGCAGAAAAATAAGGATATTCTCTAGTTATCCCCACTTTGTGGATAACTTTTAAAAACAATGTGAATTTAAATCCACAACTTGTGGAAAAGTTTAAAACTATAATTTAATTTCATGAAATTTAGCCTGTGGAAAACTATTTTTGTTTGTGGTAGAATAGGAGTACGTATGATTTGATACAATTCAAGAAAAGGAGGGAAGTCTGATAGTGTCACAAGAAGAGCAATTTTGGTCTCGTTTTTTAGAATTAGCCCAATTACAACTAAAAGATAGTGCCTATGATTTTTTTGTCGCCGATTCAAAATTAGTCAAAATCGATGGAGAAACGGCTACCATTTATCTTGATGGAAATTATAAAGAATTATTTTGGGAAACAAATCTAAAAAATGCTTTGATCACAGCCAGCTTTGAAGTCTACAATACAGATTTGAAGTTCCATTTCGTTTTTGAAGATACCGAAGAAATTCCTAGTAGTCATAGCGGTGAGAATAGGAGATTATCTTCAGGTAGCTTAACAACCGAACCGTTACCTAAAATTGATACAGGTCTGAAATCAAAGTACACCTTTGATAATTTTGTGCAAGGGGATGGAAATATTTGGGCGAAAGCAGCAGCGCTTGCAGTTTCTGAAAATCTTGCAACAACTTACAACCCTCTCTTTATCTATGGTGGACCAGGGCTTGGAAAGACTCACCTATTGAACGCAATTGGAAATCAAATCCTAGAAAATATTCCAAATGCACGGGTTAAGTATGTTCCAGCAGAAACCTTTATTAATGAATTTTTAGAACACCTTCGATTAGGAGAAATGAAGACGTTCAAGAATACCTATCGAAGTCTTGATCTCTTACTGATCGATGATATCCAGTCACTCGGCGGGAAAAAAGTCACAACTCAAGAGGAATTCTTTAATACCTTTAATGCCCTCCATAGCGACAACAAACAGATTGTTCTAACAAGCGATCGAAGTCCGGATCATTTAGATAGTCTTGAAGAGCGACTGGTTACTCGTTTCAAATGGGGACTAACGCAAAATATAACACCACCTGATTTTGAAACTCGGATTGCCATCTTACGGAATAAAATTGAAGATCTAGACTATATTTTTCCTAATGACACACTGGAATATCTAGCAGGTCAGTTTGATTCAAATGTCCGAGACTTAGAAGGTGCCTTAAATGATATTTCTTTAATGGCGAAGGTTAAGAAACTAAAAGAAATTACGATCGATGTTGCAGCTGAAGCTATTCGAGCTCGTAAAAACGATAATAGCAAGACGCTTGTCATCCCCATTGAAAAAATTCAGGAAGCAGTTGGAGCCTTTTATGGAGTCAGTGTAAAAGAAATCAAAGGTTCTCGAAGAGTTCAGAATATTGTCCTAGCACGACAAGTGGCCATGTATCTTTCAAGAGAGATGACAGACAACTCACTTCCTCGAATCGGAAAAGAATTCGGTGGAAAAGACCACACGACCGTCATTCATGCTTATGAAAAAATTAAAAGTATGGTCGACACAGATGATAATCTACGACTCGAAATTCAAAGTATCAAGAAAAAGTTAAATTAATCTGTGGATAACTTCCTCTTAACTTCTAGGGGTTATGCACATTTTTTAAACAAGTAACTTTTTAAGTCATAGATAGGATTCAGAGAGTTTTCCACAACTTCCACACAACCTACTATTACTATTAACTTACTAATCATAAAATAAATAAAAGGAATGACCATGATAAATTTTTCTATTAACAAAACTTTATTTTTACAAGCACTAAATACTACCAAAAGAGCGATCAGTTCAAAAAATGCTATCCCAATTCTTTCCACGATTAAAATTGATGTCACTCCAGAAGGAGTTGCCTTATCTGGATCGAATGGCCAAATTTCAATTGAAAACTTTATTTCTATCAAAGATGAAAATGCTGGTTTACTAGTGACCTCCCCAGGTTCTATTTTATTGGAAGCAACTTTCTTTATTAATGTGGTTTCAAGTTTACCAGATGTTACTTTAGATTTTAAAGAGATTGAACAAAAACAGGTTCTTTTAACAAGTGGAAAATCAGAAATTACACTTAAAGGAAAAGATGCAGATCAATATCCACGTATTCAAGAAATTGCTGCAAGTAATCCATTAGTTTTGGAAACAAAATTATTAAAACAATTAATTAATGAAACAGCATTTGCAGCAAGTGTACAAGAAAGTCGGCCAATTTTGACAGGTGTTCACTTTGTTCTATCGGATAATAAAGAGCTAAAAACAGTAGCAACAGACTCTCACCGTATGAGTCAAAAAGTGATTACACTGGAGAAAAATGGAGACAACTTTGATGTTGTCATCCCAAGTCGCTCTCTTCGTGAATTCACCTCTGTCTTTTCTGATGATATTGAAACAGTTGAAGTTTTCTTTGCTAACAATCAAATCCTATTTAGAAGTGAACACATTAGTTTTTATACCCGTTTGCTAGAAGGAAATTATCCTGATACAGACCGTCTCATTCCAACAGAATTCAATACAGAGGCAACCTTCAATGTGGCCAACCTTCGATTTGCAATGGAGCGTGCTCGTCTTCTTTCAAATGCGACTCAAAACGGAACGGTTAAATTAGAGTTCAAAAATGGAGTGGTTTCTTCTCACGTTCATTCACCAGAAGTTGGGCGAGTAAATGAAGAGATCGATACGAGCGCCGTTTCAGGAGAGGATTTGTCTATTAGCTTTAATCCAACTTATTTGATTGAAGCGCTCAAAGCTATTGACAGTGAACAAGTTGTTATTCGTTTTATTTCTTCTGTTAGACCGTTTACATTGGTTCCAGAAGGAAATGAACAAGGGTTCATTCAATTGATTACGCCAGTTCGCACAAATTAACAAAGGTGAATCATGTATACGTTAGGTGATTTTGTAGAAATGAAAAAGCCTCACGCTTGTGTGATTAAAGAAACAGGCAAGAAGGCAAATCGTTGGGAAATTACGCGACTTGGTGCAGACATAAAAATCAAGTGTAGCAATTGTGATCATGTGGTCATGATGAGTCGCCATGATTTTGAACAGAAAATGAAGAAAGTACTATAAAAGGTTCAGTCACTTATGTGACCGAACCTTTTCGATTATTTTAATTCTTCAAATTTTCCATTTTTAACTTCTTTGAAACCACCCTGTTTCATCATATCAAAAGTTGATTTGAAGCTGATATAGTCGACTTTTTTATCTTTTTGTGTCGTTACTAATTTCTTTTCAATTAGCTGATCTAAGTCTGCCTTTTCATAATTTAGTGTTGTTTTTTCAACCATATAATCATCTTTATATTCAGCAGAATGTGTGAATCCTTTGACATCTTTGTATTCTTCATCATATTTATCGATCATTTCCTTTAATTGATCTTTCGTAACTCCCGCCTCTTTGTAATAAATAGTAGTGGTGGTTTGGTTACTGATCGCTTTATCACCTTTATGTTCTAGTGTAATACGAACATCTGTTTTCTTTTCTTGGTTGATTGCCTGAAGATAGGATTTTTGAACAGATTGTTGTCCACAAGCTCCAAGAAGAAAGAGAGTAAAGATAGCGATTAAAGAAAGAAAAATAGATTTCCATGTTTGTTTTTTCATCTGAAAAACTCCTTTGTTCATTGTTAAATATAGTATACCATTTTTATCTTTTTAGAACGTTACAGTTTGATGAAAAAATCTAGTTTCAAAGGTGATGAAATATTTCATTTTTCATCACTTGTCTTTTGAATTATGTTATAATAAAAGAGATTGAAATTTGAACGGAGAAAAAGAAAAATGGCATTAACAGCAGGTATCGTTGGCTTACCAAACGTTGGTAAATCAACCCTATTTAACGCAATTACAAAAGCAGGAGCAGAGGCCGCAAACTATCCCTTTGCGACCATTGATCCAAACGTCGGGATGGTAGAAGTTCCAGATGAACGCCTCCAAAAATTGACGGAAATGATTACTCCTAAGAAGACAGTTCCGACTACTTTTGAATTTACAGATATTGCTGGGATTGTGAAAGGAGCTTCTAAAGGGGAAGGACTTGGTAATAAATTCTTGGCCAACATCCGTGAAGTAGATGCCATTGTCCATGTAGTGCGTGCTTTTGATGATGAAAATGTCATGCGGGAGCAAGGTCGTGAAGATGCCTTTGTTGATCCACTAGCAGATATTGATACCATCAATTTAGAATTAATTTTAGCTGACTTAGAGTCTGTCAATAAACGCTATGCGCGTGTAGAAAAAATCGCTCGTACACAAAAAGATAAGGATTCTGTTGCAGAATTTAATGTTCTACAAAAAATCAAACCAGTTCTTGAAGATGGTAAATCAGCTCGGACCATTGAATTCACGGAGGAAGAACAAAAAGTGGTGAAAGGACTTTTCCTTTTGACTACCAAACCAGTTCTTTATGTAGCCAATGTGGATGAAGATGTTGTTGCAGATCCAGATTCTATCGAGTATGTGAAGCAAATTCGTGACTTTGCGGCAACAGAGAATGCGGAAGTAGTGGTGATTTCTGCGCGTGCTGAGGAAGAAATTTCTGAGCTAGATGATGCAGATAAACAAGAATTTTTAGAGGCAATTGGCTTAACAGAGTCTGGAGTCGATAAACTCACGCGTGCAGCTTACCACTTGTTGGGACTTGGCACTTATTTCACAGCTGGTGAAAAAGAAGTGCGTGCTTGGACCTTCAAACGTGGTATGAAAGCTCCTCAAGCTGCTGGAATCATCCACTCTGACTTTGAAAAAGGATTTATTCGTGCCGTGACCATGTCCTATGATGATTTGGTTAAATACGGTTCTGAAAAGGCTGTAAAAGAAGCGGGACGCTTGCGCGAAGAAGGAAAAGAATATGTTGTCCAAGACGGGGACATCATGGAATTCCGTTTTAATGTATAAGAGAGTTAAAAAGATATAAAGGTTGGAAAAAATATTTCCAACCCTTTTAGTGTTTTGAAAGGAAAGAGATGACGAAATTAATTGTTGGATTGGGAAATCCAGGTGATAAGTATTTTGAAACCAAACACAATGTAGGCTTTATGTTAGTTGATCAAATAGCAAAGTCTTTAAATCTTACTTTCTCCCATGATAAGATTTTTCAAGCTGATATTGCCTCAACATTTTTGAATGGCGAAAAGGTTTATTTTGTAAAGCCAACCACTTTCATGAATGAGAGTGGAAAAGCAGTCCATGCTCTTCTGACTTATTATGGTCTGGATATTGAAGATCTTTTGGTTGTTTACGATGATTTAGATATGGAAATTGGCAAGATTCGTCTTCGAGCTAAAGGATCAGCTGGAGGTCATAACGGAATCAAATCGATTATCAATCATATTGGAACTCAGACTTTTTATAGAATTAAGATTGGAATTGGAAGACCTAAGCAGGGTATGTCAGTTGTTCATCATGTCTTAGGAAAATTTGATAAAGACGATTACATCACCATTCTACAAACAATCGATCGAGTAGAAGAAGCAGTTAACGATTACTTGGTAGAAGAAAATTTTGAAAGAAGCATGCAGAAATACAACGGGTAAGTAGATGAATGTAATTGATTTAGTGAGTCAAAACTCCAACCTTCTATCCTGGCAACAAGGTTTGCAGAAAAATAATAGGGAATTGATCTTAGGATTATCTGCGACTACTAAGGCTATTGTAATGTCTTCAGCCTTTGATTCTATTGAAAAAGCAGTCCTCATCACCTCCAGTTATAACGAAGCGGAACGATTGGCTAGTGATTTTATTACCTTACTTGGAGAGGACAAAGTCCATACATTTTTGGGAGATGATAACCCTTTAGCAGAATTTGTTTTTGCTTCACAAGAAAGGCAATTTGCACGATTAGAGGCTTTGAACTTTTTATGTCAAGAGGATCGTCAAGGTATCCTTGTGACCAATGTGAGTGGTATCAAACTACTGTTACCTTCTCCTAAAGTTTTTGTATCTAGCATTTTTCAATTGAAGGTCGGTCAAGAAATAGACTTAACTACTCTGAGTGAAACATTACAGAAAATTGGCTATCAAAAAGTGGGACAGGTTTTGCAACAAGGTGAGTTTAGTCTACGAGGAGATATTTTAGATATCTTTGAGATCGACCAACTCCAACCCTATCGGATTGAATTTTTCGGAGATGAGATTGATGGAATCCGAATCTTTGACCCAGAAAGCCAGCGTTCTGTTGAAAATGTCGAAGAAGTTCAACTGAAAGCAGTGAGTGATCTATTATTGCAAGAGGAAGATTTCATCCGTGGTCAGAAGCAAATAGAACAATTGCAAGAACAGAGTGTGAATGAAGAATTTAAATCTTATCTAGCAGAAATTCTAGGAGATATTTCTCAAAGAAAACTCCATCCGGATCTTAGAAAATTTATTAGTTTCTTTTACGAGAAGCAATATACCCTATTTGATTATCTCCCTAAACACACTCCTGTCTTTCTGGATGATTATCAAAAAATAGCCGATCAAATAGCGAGATTTGAACTAGATACAGCTAATTTCTTGACGGAAGATTTACATAAAAATAGAGCTTCTTCTCGCCAAGTTTATTTTGCAGACACCAGTACAATATTACGAAAATATACACCTGCAACTTATTTTTCAAACTTTCAAAAAGGATTGGGAAATCTGAAGTTTGATCATTTGTATCAATTTAATCAATACCCAATGCAGGAGTTTTTTGGACAATTTGATTTACTAAAAGAGGAAATTGAACGGTATCGAAAATCAAACTATACAGTTATTGTCCAAGCAAGTTCTCACCACAATCTTCAACAGCTCCATAAAAATTTAGAAGAGTATGGAATTCGATTAGATTATATCGATGGGGATGCGATCATCCCTCAAGCTAGTCAATTAATTGTTGGAGGACTAGCTCACGGTTTTCAATTTGTTGATGAAAAAATTGTCTACATTACAGAGTCAGAGATTTATCAAAAAAAGATCAAACGAAAGATTCGCAGGCAAAATATTTCCAATGCAGAACGTCTAAAAAATTATAATGAACTGGAAAAAGGGGACTATGTTGTTCACCAAGTTCATGGTATTGGTCAATATTTGGGAATTGAAACGATTGAAATTTCGGGTGTCCATCGTGATTATGTCTCCATTCAATATCAAAATGGAGATCGCATCTCGATTCCTGTCGATCAGATTCAGATGTTGTCCAAATACGTTGCAAGTGATGGAAAAACGCCAAAAATTAACAAATTAAACGATGGTCGTTTCCAAAAAACGAAGCAAAAGGTTCAGACCCAGGTGGAGGATATTGCGGATGATTTGATAAAACTCTATGCAGAGCGTAGTCAATTAGAAGGTTTTGCTTATTCTTCAGATGATGAAAATCAAGAAGCTTTTGAACAAGATTTTCCATATATTGAAACAGATGATCAGTTGCGCTCCATTGAAGAAATCAAAAAAGATATGGAATCGAATCGTCCGATGGACCGACTGCTGGTTGGAGACGTCGGTTTTGGGAAAACAGAGGTTGCTATGCGAGCAGCCTTTAAGGCAGTAAATGATCATAAACAAGTAGCAGTGTTAGTTCCTACGACTGTTCTTGCCCAACAACATTATGCCAATTTTAAGGAGCGTTTTGAAGCTTTTGCGGTAGAAGTTGCTGTTTTAAGTCGTTTCCAGAGTAAGGCGGAGCAGAAGGAAACGCTTGAAAAATTGAAAAAAGGACGAGTGGATATTATTATTGGAACTCACCGGTTATTGTCTAAAGATGTCGTCTTTTCAGACTTGGGCTTGATTGTGATCGATGAAGAGCAACGTTTTGGAGTAAAGCACAAAGAAACCTTGAAAGAATTGAAAAAAAAGGTGGATGTGCTTACCTTGACAGCTACCCCTATTCCTCGGACTCTCCATATGTCTATGCTAGGAATTCGAGATTTGTCTGTCATTGAAACACCTCCGACCAATCGGTATCCTGTGCAAACTTTTGTACTAGAGACCAATCCAACTATTATTCGAGATGCTGTGTTGCGGGAGATAGATCGTGGAGGTCAAGTGTACTATCTTTACAATAAGGTAGATACGATTGAGCAAAAAGTATCCGAGTTAAAAGAGTTGATTCCAGAGGCTTCGATTGGCTTTGTTCATGGCCAAATGAGTGAAGTTCGCCTGGAAAATACCTTGTTGGATTTCATTAATGGCGAATACGATGTTTTAGTGACGACAACCATTATTGAGACAGGTGTAGATATTCCAAACGCCAATACACTTTTTATTGAAAATGCGGATCATATGGGACTTTCAACTCTTTATCAACTAAGAGGTCGTGTGGGACGAAGCAACCGAATCGCTTATGCTTATTTGATGTATCGTCCAGACAAATCTCTTACAGAAGTGTCTGAAAAACGTTTGGAAGCGATTAAAGGTTTTACTGAATTGGGGTCTGGATTTAAAATTGCTATGCGAGATCTATCGATCCGTGGAGCAGGCAATATCCTTGGAGCTTCTCAATCTGGTTTCATCGATTCAGTTGGTTTTGAAATGTATTCTCAATTGTTAGAAGAAGCTATTGCTAAAAAACAAGGCCAAGAGCATCGTAGGCAAAAGAGTAATGCAGAGTTGAACCTTCAAATAGATGCGTATTTACCTAATGAATATATTTCAGATCAACGTCAAAAAATTGAAATTTACAAACAAATTCGTGAAATGAATTCTGCGAGTGACTATGAATACTTGCAAGATGAATTGATTGATCGTTTTGGAGAATACCCAGATGTTGTCGCCTATCTACTTGAAATTGGTTTAGTGAAAGCTTACTTGGATCAAGTCTTTGTTCGTTTGGTGGAGAGAAAACAACAAAAAGTGGCAGTGAAGTTTGAACCAATTGCCAAACAACTGTTTTTAACACAGGATTATTTCAAAGCTCTGTCAATGACACAGTTGAAGGCACAGATTGCTGAAGAAAAGGGATTAATTGAAGTAATCTTTGATATTCGAAACAAGAAAGATTTTGAAATTTTAGAAGCTCTGAAGCAATTTGGTCAAACCTTATTGGAAATTAAACAGGAAAAAGAAGAGAACTAGCAGTTCTTAGCTCATTTTTCGCATTTTATGTATAAAAAATGATACAATACTATGTTAGAGGTGACAGTATGAGATTAGATAAATATTTGAAAGTTTCTCGCATTATTAAGCGTCGCCCTGTTGCAAAGGAAGTTGCAGATAAAGGGCGGATCAAAGTCAACGGAGTATTAGCCAAAAGTTCAACAGATTTGAAAGTGAATGATCAAATCGAAGTTCGTTTTGGAAATAAAGTATTGACGGTTAAAGTCTTGGAAATGTTGGATAGTACCAAAAAAGAAGATGCATCCAAAATGTACGAAATCATTAGTGAAACAAGGATAGAAGAAGATGCCTAAAAATATCGTTCAAATGAACAATAAATATATCAAAGACGAAAGTCAGCGAAAACGTTTTTTAGAAGAAGAAAGAAAAAAACGCAATCGTTTTATGGGACTCGTCTTGATATTGGTCATGTTACTGTTTATTCTTCCAACTTATAATTTAGCCCAGAGCTATCAATCGCTACAAGATAAAAAAGAACAATACAAACAGTTGGAAAAAGAGTATAAAGAGACAAGTGAACAAAAAGAATATCAACAAGACATCGCTAAAAAATTAAAAGATGATGATTACGCAACAAAATATGCACGCGCCAAGTATTCTTTTTCAAAAGATGGTGAATATGTTTATACCATCCCAGATTTACTCCCCCAATAACCGATGGAAAATATTTTACAAACAGTTAAACAATTTCTTGAATTTTCGGATGAAAAATTAGAGGAATTAAAAAAGAAAAACCAAATGATCAAACTTCAAAAGGATGAAAAGGAAAGGAATACAGGTGTCTAAACGATTTCTGCTCCTATTGTTAGTTCCAATTTTATTTATTGGGTCTCAAGCAGCGAGTGTTGAGCAGTCTGAGTCTTCTCAGACAATGGCTCATCCATCAGAACTTTATTTTTCTTCACTTCCAGCAAACCCTAATGTCTATCGCAAAATTTCTATTTTCTCTGATCCTCAGTTGAAAAAAATACAAGGAGAAATTCTTCCAAATTCACCGTTTACAATCGAACAACTCTTTGTAAACGATGAAGGGAAAGCTGTATTTAAAATAGCAGAGAAAGGGTATATATTAGCAGATTCTTCTGTCATTTTTTCTGATGTTGTACAAGAAACACAAGAAAAAAAACAGGACATGTGGCTAAAACCTGGTTTTAAAGTGTACGACCGCCCCTTAATAAATGGTGCAAAAGAAAAAAATACACCTCTTTCTCCTTATACACAAGTGACAGTCTTACGTACAGCTAAGACTTTACGAGATGAGTTTGTGGAGATTGAAGGTCAGGGCTGGGTGAACAAAGCATTCGTCACTGAAAAAGATAATCGAATGGAAAAAGTCCAGGAATTGTTAAATAGTAAATACAATTCTCCTTCGTATGGAATCTACGTAAAACAATTAGCGACTGGAAATACTGCTGGAATAAATCCGCAAAAAGAAATGTATTCTGCCAGTGTAACGAAATTACCATACTTGTACTATGTCCAAGAACAGCTCAATAAAAAAGCCATTTCTCCATCTACAACCTACAAGTATATTCCAGAAGTCAATGACTTTAAAGGTGGTTATGAACCAGAAGGAAGCGGTAGTATTTCAAAAACAGCAGATGGTAAGGAATATAGTGTCCAAGAATTAGTAGATAAGATTGCAAAAGAATCCGATAATGTTGGCCATAATATCTTGAATTATTATGTCACTCATCAATCAGATCAAGATTTCCAAAAAACTTTGGATAAAATTGCAAAAAAACATTGGGATGTTGAAAAAAGAGAAGCATCCGCTGAAATGGCTGGCAATGTCATGGAGGCTGTCTATCAACAGAATGGCTCAATTATTGATGTGCTTTCCTCTACAAAATTCGATGATCAACGGATTGCGCGTGACCTTCCAGTAAAGGTTGCTCATAAAATTGGAGATGCCTATGATTTTAGACATGATGTTGCGATTGTCTACACAAATTCACCCTATGTACTAGCCATTTTTACAGATCATTCGAATTATGATACGATTTCCAATATTTCAAAGGATATCTATGAGGTATTGAAATAATGGAAAAGCGATTTTTAGAGTTTTGTGAAAAACAAGATCTATTTACTTCCCATCGTCGTGTTTTAGTTGCCTTATCGGGTGGATTGGATTCAATGAATCTGTACGAACTTTTAGAAAAGAACAAAGAACGATTGAAAATCCAACTGATACTTGCTCATGTTAATCATGGACAAAGACCAGAATCAGATTTAGAAGAAAGAGAACTTCGAACACTAGCTGACAGGCGCAAGACACGTATCCACGTTGCTCACTATTTGGGTGATTTTACAGAAGCAAAAGCTCGTACCTTTCGTTATGATTTTTTTAGACAGATTATGGAGAAAGAGAATTGTACTGCTTTAGTAACAGGCCATCATGCAAACGATCAAGCTGAAACAACTTTCATGCGCTTGATAAGAGGAACTAAATTACGTCACTTGAGTGGCATTCCTGTACGCCAACCATTTGGAAAAGGTGAATTAATCCGTCCTTTATTGAGTTTTACCAAAGATGAGCTGATGAAAATCCCTCACTTTGAAGACAGTAGTAATTACTCACAGGATTATTTTCGCAATCGTGTACGCCATCAATACCTTCCAGAATTTGAAAAAGAAAATCCCCAAATGCAAGCAAGTCTTCGCTATTTAGCAGAGGAAGTGAATCATTGGCACCAAGCACTGAAAGAATTGACTAGCGAGTTAAGCATTCAAGATTTAGCTTCTTTTAGAACGTATTCTCATTCTGTACAATCATTCTTATTAGAAGAGTATTTGGCACAATTTCCAGATTTGCAACTTGGTAGGGCCCAGTTTCAAGAATTATTAGATTTACTGCGAAAAAAAAGAAATTGCATTCATTATTTAAAGTCGAATTATGAATTACATCAAGAATATGATTTCTTTGAAATACAAAAAATCAGTCAAAAGTCGGATGACCAACCCCTCCCATTTTTGTTAGAATTTGGGAATATCTTTGAAATTGCAAATTATAAACTATCTTTTGGACAACCATTAGTAGGAGAAAATGTAGAAATTCTTTCTGTTTCACGCGAAACTCCCATCTTAATTAGAAGGAGAAAGGAAGGAGATCAGCTGCTTGTTAATGGCCACCATCAAAAATTAAGACGGTGGTTTATCAACCATAAAATTTCAATTTCTCTTCGGCAAAAGGCTCTCATTATAGAACAAAATCATAATATTCTTTCTGTAGTGGGATTGGTAACGAGTGATTTGAGTAAGCTCTCAAAAAGTGGTATAATGAAAGATAGTCTTTATATTCAAAAAATAGATAGGTAAAAACATGTTAGAAAAAGATATAAAAAAAGTATTGGTTTCACATGATGAAATTGTAGAAGCAGCAAAGAAATTGGGTGAAACCCTAACAAAAGAGTATCAAGGAAAAAATCCTATTTTCGTTGGTATTTTGAAGGGTTCTGTTCCATTTATGGCAGAGTTGATCAACCATGTTGATACTCATATTGAATTAGACTTTATGTTAGTGTCAAGTTATCATGGTGGTACAGCAAGCTCAGGTATCATTAATATTATCAAGGATATTGATCAGGATATTACAGGTAGAGATATTTTATTTGTGGAAGATATCATCGATACAGGTAAAACCCTCAAGAGTCTAAAAGAACTCTTTGAAGAACGAAATGCAGCATCTGTGAAGATTGCGACATTATTGGATAAACCTGAAGGACGTTTGGTTGAGATCGAAGCAGATTATACTTGCTTTACGATTCCGAATGAGTTTGTTGTCGGATATGGTTTAGACTATGAAGAAAATTATCGTAACCTACCATATGTTGGTGTATTAAAAGAGGAAGTGTACTCAAAATAGAGGAGACTAGATGAATAACAGAAAAAACAACGGTTTTGTTCGAAATCCTTTTCTGTATTTGTTGATTATTGTAGCGGCTGTGACAGGATTCCAGTACTTTTTTGCGGGTAATGGAGTTGGTCAAAGTCAGCAAATCAACTACACAGAATTGGTCAAGGAAATTAAAAATGATAATGTCAAAACGATCAGTTACCAACCAAATGGTAGTGTGATTGAAATTGCAGGGACCTATAATAAAGCAAAAGAATCAAAAGAAGATACAGGAATTCAATTTTTTACCCCGAGTGTTCAAAAAGTATCTCGCTTTACTAGTGTCATCCTTCCATCTGATATCACCATCAATGAATTACAAAAATTAGCAGCTGACCACAAAGCAGAAATCACCATCAAGCGTGAGAGCTCAAGTGGCATGTGGATAACAATTCTCACTTCAATTGTTCCATTTGTTATCGTCATGTTCTTCTTCTTCTCCATGATGAACCAAGGTGGTGGCGGTGGTGCTCGTGGTGCGATGAACTTTGGTCGTAATAAAGCCCGTGCTGCTAATAAAGAAGATATTAAAGTTCGTTTTTCAGATGTAGCAGGAGCTGAGGAAGAAAAACAAGAACTTGTTGAAGTTGTTGAGTTTTTGAAAGATCCAAAACGCTTTACTAAATTAGGAGCAAGGATTCCAGCAGGTGTGCTTCTTGAAGGCCCTCCAGGAACTGGTAAAACCCTTCTAGCAAAAGCAGTAGCTGGAGAAGCTGGAGTACCATTCTTCAGTATCTCTGGTTCTGACTTTGTTGAAATGTTTGTCGGAGTCGGAGCTAGTCGTGTTCGTTCACTTTTCGAAGATGCTAAAAAAGCTGCTCCAGCTATCATTTTCATCGATGAAATTGATGCTGTTGGACGCCAACGTGGTGTAGGTCTTGGCGGTGGAAATGATGAGCGGGAACAAACCCTCAACCAGCTCTTGATTGAGATGGATGGTTTTGAAGGCAATGAAGGAATTATTGTTATTGCTGCTACTAACCGTTCAGATGTTCTGGACCCAGCCCTTCTTCGTCCTGGCCGTTTTGACCGTAAAGTATTGGTTGGGCGTCCAGATGTGAAAGGTCGTGAAGCAATTCTTCGAGTTCACGCTAAGAACAAACCACTCGCTCAAGATGTAGATTTGAAATTGGTTGCACAACAGACACCAGGATTTGTCGGTGCTGATCTTGAAAATGTTTTGAACGAAGCAGCCTTGGTAGCGGCTCGTCGAAATAAAAAAGTAATTGATGCGGCTGATATCGATGAAGCAGAAGATCGTGTTATTGCAGGTCCATCTAAGAAAGATCGGACGATTTCACAAAAAGAACGTGAAATGGTTGCTTATCATGAAGCTGGTCATACGATCGTTGGTCTTGTCTTATCGAATGCTCGTGTGGTTCATAAAGTTACCATTGTTCCACGTGGTCGCGCGGGCGGTTACATGATTGCCCTTCCTAAAGAAGATCAAATGTTACTTTCTAAAGAAGATATGAAAGAACAATTAGCAGGGCTCATGGGAGGACGTGTTGCCGAAGAAATTATTTTCAATTCGCAAACAACAGGTGCTTCAAATGATTTTGAACAAGCAACCCAAATGGCGCGTGCGATGGTAACAGAATATGGTATGAGTGAAAAACTTGGACCGGTTCAATATGAAGGAAATCATGCGATGTTTGGTGCCCAAAGCCCACAGAAAATGATTTCAGAACAAACAGCTTACGAAATCGATGAAGAAGTTCGTGGTCTGTTGAATGAAGCCCGTAATAAAGCTGCGGAAATTATTCAAGGAAATAGAGAAACGCATAAACTGATTGCCGAAGCTCTATTAAAATATGAAACCTTGGATAGTGTCCAAATTAAATCATTATACGAAACAGGAAAAATGCCCGAAAATTCAGAACATGAATTAGAAGAAGAAGCAAAACCTCTATCCTATGATGAGATTAAGTCAAAATTGGAAGAAAACAACTAATTTAAAAGAAGGAAAATATTTCCTTCTTTTTTATTAAAAAAGTGTTGACAGAGTAAAAATATTCTGTATAATAGAGTATGTTGTAAAAATGGTCCGTTGGTCAAGGGGTTAAGACACCGCCTTTTCACGGCGGTAACACGGGTTCGAATCCCGTACGGACTATCGATAAACTGTCACCAAGTGGCAGTTTTTTTTGTGTATTTGAACAAAATAGTTAAAATAATAACCAAATAGTTAAAAAAACGTGCAGAATAGAAAAAAAGTCCAAGGGGCTTCTTTATTTTTATAAAATACAGATAAAAGTAAAGGAGAGCTTATGGAATTTAATAAAATGTATCAAAAAGTAAAATATATCGTAAGAAAATGTGAAAAAGAATATTATATTCAATTATGGGAAAAAGATGATTGGGAACAAGAAGGTCAGTTAACTCTGTTTGAACTTTATCAAAAGAATCCTGAAATTGAAACAAATGAAGAATTACTTTATACATATTTCAAAACAAAATTTAGAAATCATATTAAAGATAAAATAAGACAACAGGAAAGTGATAAAAGAAAAATTAATAGACTTCCATATATTGAAATTGGGGAAATTAGCCACAGAATTTCATCAAGAAAAATGTATTTAGATGAACTGGTAGTTCTAAGAGATTCTTTAAAGGATTTTAAAGAAAAATTAACAGTAAAAGAAAAAGAACAATATGAAGCATTACTAACAAACAGAAGATGTCAAGGAAAAGCAAAAATGAAAAAGAAACTAGAGAACTATCTAAAGGATTTTAAAAATTCCATTTAAAAACTGAAAGTTGATAGTGTTTAAAAAACTTTCAAAAAAATAAATTTTTTTGAAAAAAGTATTGACAGTAAGGGTAGGTCATGATATACTAATATAGTTGTCGCGCGAGAGCGACAAAGACCTTTGAAAACTGAACAAGACGAACCAATGTGCAGGGCGCTATAACTAAGGTTATAGTAACTGAACAATAAAAAAACAATAAATCTGTCAGTGACAGAATGAGTTTAAGGCAAACAATTATTTTAATGAGAGTTTGATCCTGGCTCAGGATGAACGCTGGCGGCGTGCCTAATACATGCAAGTAGAACGCTGAAGCTTGGTGCTTGCACCGAGCGGATGAGTTGCGAACGGGTGAGTAACGCGTAGGTAACCTGCCTCTTAGCGGGGGATAACTATTGGAAACGATAGCTAATACCGCATAAAAGACGATATCGCATGATATTGATTTGAAAGGTGCAATTGCATCACTAAGAGATGGACCTGCGTTGTATTAGCTAGTTGGTGAGGTAACGGCTCACCAAGGCAACGATACATAGCCGACCTGAGAGGGTGATCGGCCACACTGGGACTGAGACACGGCCCAGACTCCTACGGGAGGCAGCAGTAGGGAATCTTCGGCAATGGGGGCAACCCTGACCGAGCAACGCCGCGTGAGTGAAGAAGGTTTTCGGATCGTAAAGCTCTGTTGTAAGAGAAGAACGAGTGTGAGAGTGGAAAGTTCACACTGTGACGGTAACTTACCAGAAAGGGACGGCTAACTACGTGCCAGCAGCCGCGGTAATACGTAGGTCCCGAGCGTTATCCGGATTTATTGGGCGTAAAGCGAGCGCAGGCGGTTAGATAAGTCTGAAGTTAAAGGCTGTGGCTTAACCATAGTACGCTTTGGAAACTGTTTAACTTGAGTGCAGAAGGGGAGAGTGGAATTCCATGTGTAGCGGTGAAATGCGTAGATATATGGAGGAACACCGGTGGCGAAAGCGGCTCTCTGGTCTGTAACTGACGCTGAGGCTCGAAAGCGTGGGGAGCAAACAGGATTAGATACCCTGGTAGTCCACGCCGTAAACGATGAGTGCTAGGTGTTGGGTCCTTTCCGGGACTCAGTGCCGCAGCTAACGCATTAAGCACTCCGCCTGGGGAGTACGACCGCAAGGTTGAAACTCAAAGGAATTGACGGGGGCCCGCACAAGCGGTGGAGCATGTGGTTTAATTCGAAGCAACGCGAAGAACCTTACCAGGTCTTGACATCCCTCTGACCGCTCTAGAGATAGAGTTTTCCTTCGGGACAGAGGTGACAGGTGGTGCATGGTTGTCGTCAGCTCGTGTCGTGAGATGTTGGGTTAAGTCCCGCAACGAGCGCAACCCCTATTGTTAGTTGCCATCATTGAGTTGGGCACTCTAGCGAGACTGCCGGTAATAAACCGGAGGAAGGTGGGGATGACGTCAAATCATCATGCCCCTTATGACCTGGGCTACACACGTGCTACAATGGCTGGTACAACGAGTCGCGAGTCGGTGACGGCAAGCTAATCTCTTAAAGCCAGTCTCAGTTCGGATTGTAGGCTGCAACTCGCCTACATGAAGTCGGAATCGCTAGTAATCGCGGATCAGCACGCCGCGGTGAATACGTTCCCGGGCCTTGTACACACCGCCCGTCACACCACGAGAGTTTGTAACACCCGAAGTCGGTGAGGTAACCGTAAGGAGCCAGCCGCCTAAGGTGGGATAGATGATTGGGGTGAAGTCGTAACAAGGTAGCCGTATCGGAAGGTGCGGCTGGATCACCTTCTTTCTAAGGAAATGGAAACCTGTACGTTGGTCTTGTTTAGTTTTGAGAGGTCTTGTGGGGCCTTAGCTCAGCTGGGAGAGCGCCTGCTTTGCACGCAGGAGGTCAGCGGTTCGATCCCGCTAGGCTCCATTAACACTTTAAGGGTGTTAAGATTGAACATTGAAAATTGAATATCTATATCAAATAGTAACAAGAAAATAAACCGAAACGCTGTAAATATTTAAAGAGTTTAGGTCGTAAGACCAAAAATAAGGTTAAGTTAATAAGGGCGCACGGTGGATGCCTTGGCACTAGAAGCCGAAGAAGGACGTGACAAACGACGAAATGCTTTGGGGAGCTGTAAGTAAGCGACGATCCAGAGATGTCCGAATGGGGGAACCCACTAGCTAATGGCTAGTACTCCTATCTGTTAAGGATAGGTAGAGGAAGACGCAGTGAACTGAAACATCTAAGTAGCTGCAGGAAGAGAAAGCAAAAGCGATTGCCTGAGTAGCGGCGAGCGAAACGGCAGGAGGGCAAACCGAAGAGTTTACTCTTCGGGGTTGTAGGACTGCAATGTGGACTTAAAGATTATAGAAGAATGACATGGGAAGGTCAGCCAAAGAGAGTAAGAGCCTCGTAATCGAAATAGTCTTTATACCTAGCAGTATCCTGAGTACGGCGGGACACGAGAAATCCCGTCGGAATCTGGGAGGACCATCTCCCAACCCTAAATACTCTCTAGTGACCGATAGTGAACCAGTACCGTGAGGGAAAGGTGAAAAGCACCCCGGGAGGGGAGTGAAATAGAACCTGAAACCGTGTGCCTACAACAAGTTCGAGCCCGTTAATGGGTGAGAGCGTGCCTTTTGTAGAATGAACCGGCGAGTTACGATATGATGCGAGGTTAAGTTGAAGAGACGGAGCCGTAGGGAAACCGAGTCTGAATAGGGCGTCTTAGTATTATGTCGTAGACCCGAAACCATGTGACCTACCCATGAGCAGGTTGAAGGTGAGGTAAAACTCACTGGAGGACCGAACCAGGGCACGTTGAAAAGTGCTTGGATGACTTGTGGGTAGCGGAGAAATTCCAAACGAACTTGGAGATAGCTGGTTCTCTCCGAAATAGCTTTAGGGCTAGCGTCGACATTAAGATTCTTGGAGGTAGAGCACTGTTTGGGTGAGGGGTCCATCCCGGATTACCAATCTCAGATAAACTCCGAATGCCAATGAATTATGGTCGGCAGTCAGACTGCGAGTGCTAAGATCCGTAGTCGAAAGGGAAACAGCCCAGACCACCAGCTAAGGTCCCAAAATAATTGTTAAGTGGAAAAGGATGTGGGGTTGCACAGACAACTAGGATGTTAGCTTAGAAGCAGCTATTCATTCAAAGAGTGCGTAATAGCTCACTAGTCGAGTGACCCTGCGCCGAAAATGTACCGGGGCTAAAACAATTTACCGAAGCTGTGGATACCTTTATAGGTATGGTAGGAGAGCGTTCTATGTGTGGAGAAGGTGTACCGTGAGGAGCGCTGGAACGCATAGAAGTGAGAATGCCGGTATGAGTAGCGAAAGACAGGTGAGAATCCTGTCCACCGTAAGACTAAGGTTTCCAGGGGAAGGCTCGTCCGCCCTGGGTTAGTCGGGACCTAAGGAGAGACCGAAAGGTGTATCCGATGGACAACAGGTTGATATTCCTGTACTAGAGTATGTAGTGAAGGAGGGACGCAGTAGGCTAACTAAAGCGTGCGACTGGAAGTGCACGTCTAAGCAGTGAGGTGTGAATTGAGTTAAATGCTTAATTCTATAACATTGAGCTGTGATGGGGAGCGAAGTTTAGTAGCGAAGTTAGTGACGTCACACTGCCAAGAAAAGCTTCTAGCGTTAATCATACTCTACCCGTACCGCAAACCGACACAGGTAGTCGAGGCGAGTAGCCTCAGGTGAGCGAGAGAACTCTCGTTAAGGAACTCGGCAAAATGACCCCGTAACTTCGGGAGAAGGGGTGCTGGCTTTACGTCAGCCGCAGTGAATAGGCCCAAGCAACTGTTTATCAAAAACACAGCTCTCTGCTAAATCGTAAGATGATGTATAGGGGGTGACGCCTGCCCGGTGCTGGAAGGTTAAGAGGAGTGCTTAGCGTAAGCGAAGGTATGAATTGAAGCCCCAGTAAACGGCGGCCGTAACTATAACGGTCCTAAGGTAGCGAAATTCCTTGTCGGGTAAGTTCCGACCCGCACGAAAGGCGTAATGATTTGGGCACTGTCTCAACGAGAGACTCGGTGAAATTTTAGTACCTGTGAAGATGCAGGTTACCCGCGACAGGACGGAAAGACCCCATGGAGCTTTACTGCAGTTTGATATTGAGTGTCTGTGCCACATGTACAGGATAGGTAGGAGCCATTGAGATCGGGACGCCAGTTTCGATGGAGGCGATGTTGGGATACTACCCTTGTGTTATGGCCACTCTAACCCGGTAGGTTAATCATCTACGGAGACAGTGTCTGACGGGCAGTTTGACTGGGGCGGTCGCCTCCTAAAAGGTAACGGAGGCGCCCAAAGGTTCCCTCAGAATGGTTGGAAATCATTCGCAGAGTGTAAAGGTATAAGGGAGCTTGACTGCGAGAGCTACAACTCGAGCAGGGACGAAAGTCGGGCTTAGTGATCCGGTGGTTCCGTATGGAAGGGCCATCGCTCAACGGATAAAAGCTACCCTGGGGATAACAGGCTTATCTCCCCCAAGAGTTCACATCGACGGGGAGGTTTGGCACCTCGATGTCGGCTCGTCGCATCCTGGGGCTGTAGTCGGTCCCAAGGGTTGGGCTGTTCGCCCATTAAAGCGGCACGCGAGCTGGGTTCAGAACGTCGTGAGACAGTTCGGTCCCTATCCGTCGCGGGCGTAGGAAATTTGAGAGGATCTGCTCCTAGTACGAGAGGACCAGAGTGGACTTACCGCTGGTGTACCAGTTGTCTCGCCAGAGGCATCGCTGGGTAGCTATGTAGGGAAGGGATAAACGCTGAAAGCATCTAAGTGTGAAACCCACCTCAAGATGAGATTTCCCATGATTTTATATCAGTAAGAGCCCTGAGAGAAGATCAGGTAGATAGGTTAGGAGTGGAAGTTGTGCGAGCAATGGAGCGGACTAATACTAATAGCTCGAGGACTTATCCAAAGAGTCAAAAGATATTGACAACGTAAGGTTAACTTGTTAGAATATAGATGTTCAATTTTGAATGTTTAATCATTCAGAGTTAAGTGACGATAGCCTAGGAGATACACCTGTACCCATGCCGAACACAGCAGTTAAGCCCTAGAACGCCGGAAGTAGTTGGGGGTTGCCCCCTGTGAGATAAGGTAGTCGCTTAGCAAGAGATTGAGCCTAGTAGATACTAGGCTCATTTGGGAGTTTAGCTCAGCTAAGGAGAACGTAAGTTCGACTTTGTCGAAACTGACGTAAGTCAGTGCACGACAGGGATCCAGTGAGTTAAACGACCATTTGGGAGTTTAGCTCAGCTGGGAGAGCATCTGCCTTACAAGCAGAGGGTCAGCGGTTCGATCCCGTTAACTCCCATAGGTCCCGTAGTGTAGCGGTTATCACGTCGCCCTGTCACGGCGAAGATCGCGGGTTCGATTCCCGTCGGGACCGTTAAGATAATGAAAATTATTTTAAGACTCGTTAGCTCAGTTGGTAGAGCAATTGACTTTTAATCAATGGGTCACTGGTTCGAGCCCAGTACGGGTCATATTTTGCGGGTTTGGCGGAATTGGCAGACGCACCAGATTTAGGATCTGGCGCTTTACGGCGTGGGGGTTCAAGTCCCTTAACCCGCATAAGAGAATAATAATGAGCCGGCTTAGCTCAGTTGGTAGAGCATCTGATTTGTAATCAGAGGGTCGCGTGTTCAAGTCATGTAGCCGGCATTTTTTTATATAAAGAAAGCAATGCGAACGTAGTTCAGTGGTAGAACACCACCTTGCCAAGGTGGGGGTCGCGGGTTCGAATCCCGTCGTTCGCTTGAGGAGGCCGGGGTGGCGGAACTGGCAGACGCACAGGACTTAAAATCCTGCGATTGGTAACGATCGTACCGGTTCGATTCCGGTCCTCGGCATAGACAAAGGTTGAAAGAAGCACCCTTAGCTCAACTGGATAGAGTACCTGACTACGAATCAGGCGGTTAGAGGTTCGACTCCTCTAGGGTGCATGGTCGCAAGGCTATGTAAGAATTAAATAGGAAAGAGCACCCTTAGCTCAACTGGATAGAGTACCTGACTACGAATCAGGCGGTTAGAGGTTCGACTCCTCTAGGGTGCATAAAGCGGTAGCTTTAGATCGGGAAGTAGCTCAGCTTGGTAGAGTACTTGGTTTGGGACCAAGGTGTCGCAGGTTCGAATCCTGTCTTCCCGATATTATGGCGGTGTAGCTCAGCTGGCTAGAGCGTCCGGTTCATACCCGGGAGGTCGGGGGTTCGATCCCCTTCGCCGCTATATTGTTGATCTTGTTGGACCTTTAGCTCAGCTGGTTAGAGCTCTCGGCTCATAACCGAGTGGTCGTAGGTTCAAGTCCTACAAGGTCCATTGTTATATTGGAGGATTACCCAAGTCCGGCTGAAGGGAACGGTCTTGAAAACCGTCAGGCGTGTAAAAGCGTGCGTGGGTTCGAATCCCACATCCTCCTTTTTTTAAATTAACGCGGGATGGAGCAGCTCGGTAGCTCGTCGGGCTCATAACCCGAAGGTCGTAGGTTCAAATCCTGCTCCCGCAATTTGGCTCGGTAGCTCAGTTGGTAGAGCAATGGATTGAAGCTCCATGTGTCGGCGGTTCGATTCCGTCTCGCGCCATTACTTTTTTAATAAGCGGGTGTAGTTTAGTGGTAAAACTACAGCCTTCCAAGCTGTTGTCGCGAGTTCGATTCTCGTCACCCGCTTTGAACATAAGTTCATTACCAAGTTTTTAACTTGGGCGCGTAGCTCAGGTGGTTAGAGCGCACGCCTGATAAGCGTGAGGTCGGTGGTTCGAGTCCACTCGTGCCCATTTTGGAGAATTACTCAAGAGGCTGAAGAGGACGGTTTGCTAAATCGTTAGGTCGGGTAACTGGCGCGGGGGTTCGAATCCCCCATTCTCCGTATAATTTCAAAGTTTGAGATGACGTCTCAAACTATTTTTTATATTTTTGAAGGTTTTTTCTATGTTCTTGAATCGTTTTTTAAAAGTTTTTAGTTTTGTGTTTGTTTTGACTGTTTCAGGAATTTTATTTCTATTCCCATCTGTTAGAAATGCGATTGTTTCAAATTCTTCTGATCTATTAGCTATTGTTGACAAGGCTGTATCGGTACCATTTGTTCTTGTTGAATCTAAGGCAAATGATTTAAAAAATTTATCTGAATTAAATGATGAAAACCGCTCTTTAAAGTCACGTCTTTATCAAAAAGATATTGACCAGTCAAAACTTAGTCGTTTGGAATCAGAAAATAAGGAATTGAAAGACTTGATGTCAATTAAAAATTCTGCATCTGGTTCTAAACATGTTGTTAGTGAGATTATTGACCGCAATTATAGTTCTTGGGATCAGGAATTTGTAATTGATAAAGGTAGTATAGATGGAATTACTGATTCTATGTTTGTTCTCTCATCTGGCGGGGTCATTGGTGTAGTAGATAGTACTGAGAAAAATTCTAGTAAAGTGAAATTATTGGTTGAAGATACTATTTCTTCACAACACCTGACATTTAGAATTGAGAGTCAAGGTCAATCTATTTTTGCTTTATTAAATGGTTATGACGAGAAGACAGGTGAGTTTCGGTTGTTGCAAATTGGAGATCCAGTTGAAATTAAAAAAGGATCTCTGGTTTCAACAAGTGGTTTAGGAAAATATAAGAGTAGTGACTTACCTCTTGGTACAGTGACTTCTACTCAAAAGGCATCTGATCAGTTAGGGCAAGAAATTCGTGTGAAACCAAAGGCTAATTTAGATGTCAATCGTTATGTACTATTGATTGGAGAGTAGTGTGAAAGTCATACGTAAGTACCATTTTTTCCCTTTAATCTTATTCTTATCTTTATTTGTTGATGGGCAAATCTCTTTTATTATGTCTCGTTTCAGTCCAAGCTCCTTTGAACCTACTTCATTTATATTTCTATATGGTTTTATGTTACTGAGCCTCTATTTCTCTGAGATAGCTAGTATTTGGTGGGGAGTCTTCTTTGGTTTTTGTTTTGATGTGTATTTTTTACACACCCTAGGAATTGCCTTCCTAGTATTTCCTTTACTACAGGTGATTTTTTATCGGTGTAATCAGATTATTTTGGTCAATCGATTGACTCGTTTTTTTACATTTTTATTAACGATTCTATTATTTCAGATTTTAACAAACCTTCTTTTGATTCTTTTTATTGGTATAAAATTTAACTGGATTACATTAATTATTTACCAAATTTCCCCAAGTTTAATTTTGAATGTACTTCTATTAATAGTATTACAGCCATTACTTGAAAAGATTTATTTATAAACTCGAAATAAAAATGTAACAATAGCGTAATATAAATTTTTAAAAAATTTGTTATACTAGTTAGTGTCTTATTAGAAAGGGAAAATTTATCTAATGAAGAAAAAATTATTTGCCACAATCTTATTGAGTACAGTTGCTTTATCACAAGGTGCTGTTGTAGCTGGTGTATCAGCTGACTCAACAGATGATAAGATTGCTGCTCAAGATAACAAAATCAATAGTATTAATCAACAACAACAAAGTGCACAAGCTCAGGTAGATCAAATCCAAGGTCAAGTATCTGAAATTAAACAACAACAAGAAAATCTTCAAGCTGAAAATGACCGTTTGAATGAAGAATCGGAACGATTGTCAGCTGAGATCGATGAGTTGTCAAAAAATATTGTAGCTCGTCAAGAATCTCTTGCAAATCAAGCACGTAGTGCTCAAACAACTGGGACTGCAACAAGCTATATTAATGCGATTGTTAGCTCTGGATCTTTGACAGAAGCTATCTCACGTATTTCTGCTATGAATGAAATTGCAGATGCTAACAACAAAATGTTGCAAGAGCAAAAACGTGATAAAGAAGACATTGCACAAAAACAAAAAGAAAACAACGACGCTATCAATACTGTTATTGCAAACAAACAGCAATTAGAAGATGATGCGCAAGCTTTGTCAACTAAAGAAGCTGAGTTGAAAGTGGCACAATTGAATTTGGCAGCTGAAAAATCATCTGCTGAAAACGAAAAGAACGCTTTGTTGCAACAAAAAGCTGAAGCTGAAAAAGCGGCAGCGGCAGCGGCAGCAGCTGAAGCAGCTTACCGTGCAAAACAAAAGGAACAACAAGCAGCTGTGAAAGCTTCTGCAAATACTACCCTTCAAGCACAAGTTCAGGCAGCAGCACAAACACCTGCTGCAACACCAGCGGCAGCACAAACTCAAGCAGTAGCTCAACCTGCTGTTCAAACTCAAGCAGCGGCAGCACCAGTTGCAACTACTTCTCGTCCAACTTATAGTACATCTGCATCATCTTATCCAGTTGGTGAATGTACATGGGGTGCGAAGACATTGGCTCCATGGGCAGGTGATTACTGGGGTAATGGTGGACAATGGGCAGCAAGTGCTGCAGCAGCAGGATTCCGTACAGGATCTCAACCACAAGTTGGTGCCATTGCATGTTGGAATGATGGTGGATATGGACACGTAGCAGTTGTTACAGCCGTTCAATCTACAACAAGCATCCAAGTTTCTGAGTCTAACTATAATGGTATCCGTAGTATTGGTAACTACCGTGGTTGGTTTAACCCAACAACAGCACAAGGTACTGTTACTTATATCTATCCAAACTAAGAATTACACTGAAGCAGAACATTTGTTCTGCTTCTTTTTTGATAGAATTTATGTAGTGATAGATTTTGTAATTTCCATAAATTAATATTTGAATATTTGCTTAAAAAGCGATAAAATGATTACAGGAGAAATTTGTGCTGACTGTACAATATGGTTTTAGATTTTACTGGAGGAAATCATGTCATTTTCTGATTTAATGCTCTTTGCTTTGTCGTCAAATCAAGAATTGGCTCAACGTGTGTCTCGAGAAATGGGACTACCGCTTGGAAAGTCAACGGTTCGTCAATTTTCTGATGGAGAAATTCAGGTTAATATTGAAGAATCAATCCGTGGGAAAGATGTTTATATTTTGCAATCCACTAGCTCACCGGTTAACGATAATCTAATGGAAATTTTGATTATGGTAGATGCGTTGAAACGTGCTAGTGCGCAATCCATTAATGTGGTGATGCCATATTACGGCTATGCTCGTCAAGACCGGAAAGCTCGAGCTCGTGAACCAATCACTTCTAAGTTGGTAGCCAATATGCTTGAGGTTGCTGGAGTTGATCGTCTCTTGACAATTGATTTGCATGCTGCTCAAATTCAAGGTTTCTTTGATATTCCTGTTGACCACTTGATGGGTGCGCCTTTGATCGCCGACTATTTTGAACGTCGTGGGATGATTGGGAAAGACTATGTTGTTGTCAGTCCAGACCATGGTGGTGTGACTCGTGCTCGGAAATTAGCTGAATTTTTGAAGACACCGATTGCGATTATTGATAAACGTCGAAGTGTCGATAAGATGAATACGAGTGAAGTGATGAATATCATTGGGAGTGTTGAAGGCAAGACTTGTATTTTGATTGATGATATGATTGATACAGCTGGTACAATTTGTCATGCGGCGGATGCCCTTGCAGAAGCAGGTGCTGTTGAAGTTTATGCAAGCTGTACTCACCCTGTTTTATCAGGACCAGCGATGGACAACATCCAAAAATCAGCCATTAAGAAGTTGGTGGTGTTGGATACGATTTATCTACCTGAAGATCGATTAATTGATAAGATTGAGCAAATTTCGATTGCGAAACTTCTTGCAGAGGCTATTGTTCGCATTCACGAAAATCGTCCTCTTTCCCCTTTGTTTGAAATTGGAAATGCGAAGAAATCTTAAAAATAATGAAGAGGCTGGGGAACTAGTCTCTTTTTTAGGAAAGGAGATGTTATGAAAGTAGTAGAATGGTGGCAGAAAAGGGAAAAAGAAAAGAAACAGAAAAAATTGCTCACTGCAGCACAAAAGTTAGAAGCTAAGGCGGATCCGAGTTTACCGAAGAAAAGATTACCAAAGAATGGCGCAGTGAAATAAACAAACCGAATATGAAAGAGATCGTTGGGGGGGTGAAAGAATGATAGTAAATATTATGGAACGATTCATGAAATTGTTTTGGATAGGGATTTGAAAGAATGAACAGGATGTAATATAAACAACCAAATACTTAGTGGAAATATTGATGTAAACTAGGATTTATCACTATTGTGATGCTGTAGGAAGTGTATTCGGAATGGCTCTCAAATCTTGTATGTTTTGCATTTAAATAAATAGAAAACTTAAACTTTTTTAAAAAAATAAGAAAAAAAGTCTTGACATAGGAAGAATATCCTAGTATACTAGTCATAGTTACGAAGTAACGATTAATTTTTGAAAAGAAAAAAGGAGATAAAACAATGAAAAAAGTTTTATTATCATCAGTAGCAGCTCTTGCAGTATTTGCTGCAGCAGCACCTGTATTTGCACAAGGTGAAAACCCAAGTTCTTCAAACCAATTGATCCAAAAGAAATACGTTTCTGAACGTGATATTGCTGATCAAGCTAACGCTTACGTAGATGCTCACCCAGAAGAAATTGCAGAACGTGTTGAAAAAGAACCTTCAGTAATTGCAGCTCGTGCAGCTCTTGAAACAGCAAAACGTACTAGTGGTCATGATTATGAAAAAGCAGTTCAACGTGCACAAGAAGACCTTAACGAAGTTTTGGCTGAAGCAACAAATGCACAACGTAACCGTGCAATTCAATATTTGCAAGAAGTATACCGTAACGCAGCTATCGCTCAAGGTAACTACTGGAATGACAAAGATGGCATCCAAGACAACAAACGTAATGAAGATCGTATTGCAGATGACATCAAAGCTCAAACTGGTAAAGACGTTACTGTTACTAAAGATGAAAATGGTAACTATGTAGTTAAAGACGAAAAAGGTAACGTTGTTGCTACTGTTGACAAAGACGGTAAAACAGTTAAGGCTGATGCTAAAGCTGGTAAAGCTCTTCCAAAAACAAGCGCAGTTAAATAATTTGATTATTAATTAGCTCGAAACGAATATCACTGAGTCCTAGGGCTCAGTGATATTTTTTAGAGAAAAAATCGTCATAAGGAGATCAATGAAATGAAAAGAGCTGAGAAAAAAGCTTCAAATAAATTAGTTGGGATCATGATTGCTCTTGCTGCAGTTGTCGTAATTGTTGCTGGTTTTATTTTCTTCAATCCATTTGGGGGAGGGAAATCTTCTAGCACAGCTAAAAAGACAACTAGTACAAGCTCAACCAAACAAGCAGCTAAATATGAACCAAGTCAAGAAGAAAAAGATTATTTAAAAAATCGTTTTGCCCAATTAACTGCGGTTAATCCAGAAACAATTGGTTATGTTTATGCTCCAGGTACTGAGTTGGACGAACCAGTAGTTCAAACGACTGATAATGAAACCTATTTGAATAAGACTTTTGATGGTGGGAACGAACCTCTTATGGGAACTGTTTTCATGGATACCGATAACAAAAAGGACTTTAGCGATCGTTTGACTTGGCTCTTTGGTCATGCACGTGGCAGTAAAGTTGCAGATCATCGCATGTTTAATGATGTTAATTTCTATGATAAACAAGATTATTTTGATCAACATCCCTATGTTGTGATTGAAACTCCTGATCGTAAATATTACTACGAAGCGATGTGCTTGGTTATCGTCCCAGAGGATACTGCTTTTTATCGTACAAGCTTTACAGATGATAAAGACTTTACAACGCAGTTGAAAAAAGTTTACGAAGATGGGCAAACGAAGAATCCAAATATCAAGATCAAGGCATCTGATAAATATTTGGTATTGTCAACTTGTCGCGAAGAGGATGAAACCATTCGTGCGAACCTTTATCTTCGTCAAATCCCTGATTCAGAAATGAAGGATTTTGTGGCGAAACATGCAGATCAATTGAAATATGTGGCAACACGTGGTCAACAATAATAACAAAAAGGCTTAGGCCTTTTTTGTTATGTCTAGTATTTGTAGGAAATGTCTTGTAATCTGTTCATCTATCTTCTTTTTATCCTATATCTAGTAGGTTGAGCCTTTGCGATGGACTTCCATTTATAGTATAATGAATATAAGTGTATTTGGAGGTGTTTTATGGATTTAACGAAACGCTTTAATAAGAATCTAAATCGGATTGAAGTTTCTTTGATTCGTCAGTTTGACCAATCAATTTCTTCCATTCCTGGTGTCTTGCGTTTGACGTTGGGGGAACCGGATTTTACAACTCCTGAACATGTAAAAGAAGCAGGAAAGGCTGCTATTGATGCAAATTTTAGCCATTATACTGGGATGAGTGGCTTGCTAGCTCTGCGTGAGGCTGCGAGTCAATTTGTGGCTGATAAATATGGTATTCACTACCGTCCTGAGGATGAGATATTGGTGACGATCGGTGCGACTGAAGCCCTATCTGCAACCTTGACAGCGATCTTGGAACCTGGAGATGTAGTACTTCTTCCGGCGCCAGCTTATCCTGGTTATGAACCGATTGTGAATTTGGTTGGGGCGGAAATTGTCGAAATTGATACGACAGCAGATCGTTTTGTCTTGACGCCTGAAAAGTTGGAAAAGGCGATTCTAGAGCAGGGTGAAAAATTGAAGGCTGTTATTCTCAATTATCCAGCTAATCCAACGGGTGTCACTTATTCGCGCGAACAGATGGCAGAATTGGCTGCTGTCCTAAAAAAATATGAAGTTTTTGTGATTTGTGATGAAGTTTATTCAGAGCTAACTTATACTGGAGAAGCGCATGTCTCTATGGCATCCTTCATTCCTGAGCAGACCATTGTCATTAATGGTTTGTCTAAGTCTCATGCCATGACAGGCTGGCGACTTGGCTTTATCTTTGCTCCGGCTGTATTGACGGCTCAACTCATCAAGAGTCATCAGTATTTGGTAACGGCTGCTGGAACGATGAACCAGTATGCTGCGATTGAGGCCTTGACTGCTGGTCGGGATGATGCAGAGCCGATGAAGCAGGAATATGTGAAGCGTCGGGATTATATTATTGAAGAGATGTCCGCGCTTGGGTTTGAGATGATTAAGCCAGATGGAGCCTTTTATATTTTTGCTAAAATCCCAGCTGGCTATAATCAGGATTCCTTTGCTTTCTTACAGGATTTTGCGCGTGAAAAAGCGGTTGCTTTCATTCCTGGTGCTGCTTTTGGCCAATATGGTGAAGGCTATGTGCGTTTGTCGTATGCAGCCAGCATGGAGGTTATCAAGGAAGCTATGAAACGCTTGAAGGAGTATATGGAAGAACATGCTGGAGTCAATTGAGACCCGGGGAATTGTCCTGTATAATCGGGAGTTTCGTGAGGATGACAAGCTGGTCAAAATCTTCACAGAGAAGTCAGGGAAGCGGATGTTTTTTGTGAAACATGCGGGAAAATCACGGTTGAATCCCATGTTGCAACCTTTGGTAACGGCAGATATGTTGTTGAAAATCAATGATGATGGGTTGAGTTATATTGATGATTTTCAAGATGTGCAGGTTTATAAGAAAATCAATGCAGATCTTTTTGCCCTTTCTTATGCGACCTATGTTCTGGCACTTGCGGATGCAAGTATTCAGGATAATCAGGTGGATCCAGCCCTGTTTGCTTTTTTGGAAAAGACCTTGTCTTTGATGGAAGAGGGACTGGATTATGAGGTTTTAACCAATATTTTTGAGATTCAGATTCTATCACGATTTGGAGTTATCTTGAATCTGCATGAATGCTGTTTCTGTCATCGGGTTGGACTTCCTTTTGATTATTCCTTCCGGTATAGTGGGGTGCTTTGTCCGGATCACTATGATCAGGATGAGAGACGCGCTCACTGGCATCCGAATGTTCTCTATTTATTGGATCAGTTTCAAGCAGTACGATTCAGTGAGTTAGAGACGATTTCCCTACAAGCGGAGATGAAAGCAGCTCTGCGTCAGGCAATTGATCAGTTGTATGAGGAGTATGTAGGGATCCATTTAAAAGCTAAAAAGTTTATCGATTCCTTGAGTGATTGGGGAGCGATTATGAAAGATTCATCTGGAGGTGAAACATGAAAAAAATTGCAGTAGATGCAATGGGGGGTGATAATGCACCTCAAGCCTTGGTAGAAGGTGTGAATCAAGCCATTCGTGATTTTGATGATATTGAGATTGTCTTGTATGGCGATGAGGCAAAAATCAAAGACTATTTAACCGCAACAGAACGTGTATCGATTGTGCATACGGAAGAAAAAATCGATTCAGATGATGAGCCAACACGGGCCATTCGTCGGAAAAAACAGGCTTCGATGGTCTTAGCTGCCAAGGATGTGAAGGATGGTGAGGTCGATGCCATGCTATCTGCGGGAAATACAGGTGCGCTATTGGCGGCTGGTTTCTTTATCGTTGGCCGCATCAAAGGGGTGGAACGACCTGGCTTGATGTCGACACTTCCAACGGTTGATGGTCGTGGGTATGACATGTTAGATTTGGGTGCTAATGCGGAAAATACACCGGAACACTTGCATCAGTATGCTGTGATGGGGTCTTACTACGCGGAAAATGTTCGTGGGATTCAAAAACCACGCGTGGGTCTATTGAATAATGGGACAGAAGCTAGTAAGGGAGATCCTTTGCGCAAGGAAACTTACCAATTGTTATCTGAGGATGAGTCGATTCATTTTGTTGGAAACGTGGAAGCGCGTGACTTGATGGATGGCGTTGCTGATGTCGTTGTGGCGGATGGTTTCACGGGAAACGCTGTCTTGAAAACGATGGAAGGAACGGCTTTTGGAATCTTGAAGCAATTGAAACAAGCGATTGCCACTGGAAACTGGAAGGCGAAATTGGGAGCTTTTCTGCTCAAGGACCGTTTGAAATCATTGAAGCAAACCTTGGATTTCTCAGATGTTGGAGGAGCGGTCTTGTTTGGCCTTCAAGCACCTGTTGTTAAAACGCATGGTTCGAGTGATGCCAAAGCTGTCTATAGCACGATTCGTCAGATTCGGACCATGTTAGAGACAGATGTTGTTGGAAAATCAGTGAAGGAATTATCGAAGGAAGGGTAATGTATGAGTAAACAAAACGAAATTTTAGCTACTATTGAGGAATTTCTCAAAGATCGCAAGGGACCAGACTTTCAAGTATCTTTGGAATCTGACTTACGTAAGGATTTACAGGCGGATTCTGTTGAATTGATGGAATTTATTATCAATCTTGAGGATGAATACCAAATTGAGATTCCGGACAAGGCTATTGATGAATTTAACACAGTAGGGGATGTTGTCGACTATATCGAAAAACGAACTGCTGGTCACTAATGAAAAAGGGATCGTTCAGAGATTATTCTGGATGATCTTTTTTTCTGTCCTTTTTATTCGGATTCTGCTTATATTGTACGGAATTTTATTGAAAATACACTTTGTATGTGATAGAATGAAGGTGATAAAATACGAAAGGCGAACAAAGTCATGACCAATCAACTGATTTATACTGGAAAAGCTAAGGATATCTATACTACTGAGGACGAACATGTGATTAAGTCGGTCTATAAGGACCAGGCAACCATGCTAAATGGGGCTCGTAAGGAGACTATTAAGGGAAAAGGTGTGCTAAATAATCAGATTTCGTCTCTTATTTTTGAAAAATTGAATGCTGCGGGAGTAGCTACTCACTTTATCGAACGTATTTCTGATACTGAACAACTCAACAAGAAAGTGAAAATTATTCCTTTGGAGGTTGTTCTTCGTAACGTGACGGCGGGTTCTTTCTCAAAACGGTTTGGAGTTGAAGAAGGTTTGGACTTAAAAACTCCAATCGTTGAATTTTACTATAAAAACGATGAGTTGGATGACCCATTCATCAATGATGAACATGTGAAGTTTTTGGATATTGCTAACGACGAACAAATTACCTATATCAAGGAAGAAACGCGTCGTATCAATGAATTGCTGAAAGATTGGTTTGCACAAATTGGTCTTCGTTTGATTGACTTCAAATTGGAATTCGGTTTTGATAAGGATGGCAAAATAATCTTGGCAGATGAATTTTCACCAGATAACTGCCGCCTTTGGGATGCGGAAGGGCACCATATGGACAAGGATGTTTTCCGTAGGGACTTGGGTAGCCTAACGGATGTATATCAGGTTGTGTTGGAGAAATTACAGGGCTTGAAGTAATCTTTTTGAAACGGAAAACCTTCGTCTTTCAAGTAAAAGGACTCAGGCTGAAAAGGTCTACTAGACCTTTTCACTCCGTCGTGATCTTGGTAGCTTGACAGATGTTTATGAAGTTGTATTGGAAAAATTACAAGGTTTGAAGTGATCTTTTTGAAATAGAAAACCTTCGTCTTCGATAACATGTTTGAATAGAAATAAAGGAAATAAAATGGATAAACGTATTTTCGTTGAGAAAAAAGCTGATTTTCGTGTGAAATCGGACTCTTTAGTAAAAGAATTACAGCATAATCTTCAGTTGAAAACCTTGAAGGATCTTCGGATTGTTCAGGTTTACGATGTCTTTAATTTGGCAGAGGACTTGTTTGCGCGTGCGGAAAAACATATCTTCTCTGAGCAAGTGACCGATACTGTTTTGGATGAAGCTGAAGTTCAAGCTGATCTTGAGAAATATGCTTTCTTTGCGATCGAAAGTTTGCCGGGTCAATTTGACCAACGTGCCGCATCTTCACAAGAAGCTTTGCTTTTGCTTGGTAGTTCAAATGATGTAACAGTGAACACAGCACAACTTTACTTGGTTAACAAGGATATTGATGCGAATGAGTTGGAAGCTGTCAAAAACTACCTTTTGAACCCAGTGGATTCTCGTTTCAAAGATATCACTGTTGGTATAGCTAAACAGGATTTCTCTGAGTCTGACAAGACCATTCCAAGCTTAGATTTCTTTGAAACTTATACGGCAGAAGATTTTGCTAAGTATAAGGCTGAGCAAGGATTGGCCATGGAAGTGGATGACCTTCTCTTCATCCAAGATTACTTCAAATCTATTGGACGTGTACCAACTGAGACTGAGTTGAAAGTTTTGGATACTTATTGGTCTGACCACTGCCGTCACACAACTTTCGAAACTGAGTTGAAAAACATCGACTTCTCAGCTTCTAAATTTGAAAAACAATTGCAAGCGACTTATGACAAGTATATTGCCATGCGTGATGAGTTGGGACGTACAGAAAAACCTCAAACCTTGATGGATATGGCAACTATTTTTGGCCGTTATGAGCGTGCTAATGGTCGTTTGGATGACATGGAAGTGTCTGATGAAATCAATGCCTGCTCTGTTGAAATTGAAGTGGATGTCAATGGTGTCAAAGAACCATGGCTTCTCATGTTCAAGAACGAAACGCACAACCACCCAACGGAGATCGAACCATTTGGTGGAGCAGCTACTTGTATCGGTGGTGCCATTCGTGACCCATTGTCAGGTCGTTCATACGTTTACCAAGCTATGCGTATCTCAGGTGCTGGTGATATTACAGCTCCAATTTCAGCGACTCGCGCTGGTAAATTGCCACAACAAGTGATTTCTAAAACAGCGGCTCATGGTTATTCTTCATACGGTAACCAAATTGGTTTGGCGACAACTTATGTTCGTGAATACTTCCACCCAGGTTTCGTTGCTAAGCGTATGGAGCTAGGTGCAGTTGTCGGTGCGGCTCCTAAGGAAAATGTTGTCCGTGAAAAACCTGAAGCTGGTGATGTGATTATCTTGCTCGGTGGTAAGACTGGACGTGACGGTGTCGGTGGTGCGACAGGCTCTTCTAAAGTTCAAACCGTTGAATCTGTTGAAACAGCTGGTGCTGAGGTTCAAAAAGGGAATGCCATCGAAGAACGGAAGATTCAACGTCTTTTCCGTAATGGGGATGTGACACGTCTGATCAAGAAATCAAATGACTTTGGTGCTGGTGGTGTCTGTGTGGCTATCGGTGAATTGGCAGATGGTCTTGAAATTGATCTAGACAAAGTGCCATTGAAATACCAAGGTTTGAATGGTACAGAAATTGCCATCTCTGAATCTCAAGAACGGATGGCTGTCGTGGTCCGTCCAGAAGATGTAGATGCCTTCGTTGCTGAATGTAATAAAGAAAATATTGATGCTGTTGTCGTTGCGACAGTGACTGAAAAACCAAATCTTGTCATGCACTGGAATGGTGAAACAATCGTTGATTTGGAACGTCGTTTCCTTGATACAAACGGTGTACGTGTTGTCGTAGATGCTAAGGTGGTTGACAAGGATGTCAAGCTTCCAGAAGAACGTCAAACATCTGCTGAAACCCTTGAAGCGGATACTCTTGAAGTCTTGGCTGACCTGAACCATGCCAGTCAAAAAGGTTTACAAACCATCTTTGATAGCTCGGTTGGTCGTTCAACAGTCAATCACCCACTTGGTGGTCGCTACCAAATCACACCAACGGAAGCTTCTGTACAGAAATTGCCAGTTCAACATGGCGTGACAACAACTGCCTCTGTCATGGCGCAAGGCTTCAACCCTCATGTGGCAGAATGGTCTCCATATCATGGTGCTGCCTATGCAGTCATCGAAGCAACAGCTCGTTTGGTTGCTGCTGGTGCCAACTGGTCTAAGGCTCGTTTCTCTTATCAGGAATACTTCGAGCGTATGGATAAACAAGCAGAGCGTTTTGGTCAACCAGTAGCTGCTCTTCTTGGATCCATCGAAGCTCAGATTCAACTTGGTTTACCATCTATCGGTGGTAAAGACTCGATGTCTGGTACCTTTGAAGAATTAACCGTACCACCAACCTTGGTTGCTTTTGGGGTAACAACTGCAGATAGCCGTAAGGTTCTTTCTCCAGAATTCAAAGCTGCTGGTGAAAATATTTACTACATTCCTGGTCAAGCTTTGGCACAAGAAATTGACTTCGAACTTATCAAATCTAACTTTGCTCAATTTGAAGCCATCCAAGCTGACCACAAAGTGACAGCCGCATCAGCTGTTAAATATGGTGGTGTGGTTGAAGCTCTTGCGCTTGCAACATTTGGTAACCATATCGGAGCAAATGTCGAATTAGCGGACCTTGACACTAGCTTGACAGCCCAATTGGGTGGATTCGTCTTCACATCGCCTGAAGAAATTGCAGGTGTTGCTAAGATCGGACAAACAGTAGCTGACTTTACACTTACTGTCAATGGTGTAACGCTTGATGGACACAAACTTGACAGTGCTTTCCAAGGTAAATTGGAAGAAGTTTACCCAACGGAATTTGCACAGGCAACGGAGTTGGAAGAAGTACCAGCTGTGGTATCAGATGCTGTGATCAAAGCTAAAGAAACAGTTGATACACCAGTGGTTTACATCCCAGTATTCCCAGGTACTAACTCTGAGTACGATTCAGCTAAGGCCTTTGAAAAAGAAGGTGCAAAAGTCAACTTGGTACCATTTGTCACACTGAATGAAGAAGCTATTGTCAAGTCTGTTGACACTATGGTTGACAATATCGAAAAAGCTAACATTATCTTCTTTGCAGGTGGCTTCTCAGCAGCGGATGAACCAGATGGATCAGCTAAATTTATCGTTAACATCTTGCTTAATGAAAAAGTACGTGTAGCCATTGATAGCTTCATCGAACGTGGTGGTTTGATTATTGGTATCTGTAACGGATTCCAAGCCCTTGTCAAATCAGGTCTTCTTCCATATGGTAACTTTGAAGATGCAAGTGGCACCAGTCCAACCCTCTTCTACAATGATGCCAACCAACACATGGCTAAGATGGTTGAAACACGTATTGCCAACACCAACTCACCATGGCTTGCCGGAGTAGAAGTTGGTGACATTCATGCTATCCCAGTATCACATGGTGAAGGTAAATTTGTCGTGACAGCTGAGGAGTTTGCAGAGCTTCGCGACAATGGTCAAATCTTTACCCAATATGTTGACTTCGAAGGTAAACCAAGCATGGATTCTAAATACAATCCAAATGGATCTGTGAATGCTATCGAAGGTATCACAAGTAAGAACGGTCAAATTATTGGGAAGATGGGTCACTCAGAACGTTTCGAAGACGGTCTCTTCCAAAATATTCCAGGAAATAAAGACCAACATCTCTTTGCATCAGCGGTTAAATACTTTACTGGAAAATAAAAGGTATACAAAATGACATACGAAGTTAAATCTCTTAATGAAGAATGTGGTATTTTTGGGATCTGGGGACACCCAGATGCTGCAAAACTGACTTATTTCGGATTACACAGTCTTCAACACCGTGGTCAAGAAGGGGCGGGGATCCTTTCGAATGATGCGGGTCAATTAAAACGGTATCGTGATACGGGTCTTCTCTCAGAAGTATTTCGAAATCCTACTAACTTGGATAAGTTGACAGGAACGGGAGCGATTGGCCATGTTCGCTATGCGACAGCTGGGGAAGCTTCGGTGGATAACATCCAGCCCTTCCTCTTTCGCTTTCATGATACGCAGTTTGGACTTGCCCACAACGGGAATTTGACCAATGCCAAGTCCCTCAAACGGGAGTTGGAAAATAACGGGGCGATCTTTAGCTCAACTTCTGATTCAGAAATCTTGGCCCACCTGATTCGTCGGAGCCACAACCCATCCTTCATGGGTAAGGTGAAAGAAGCCTTGAATACGGTGAAAGGTGGATTTGCTTACCTTCTCATGCTGGAAGATAAGCTGATTGCGGCCTTGGATCCAAATGGTTTCCGTCCTCTTTCGATTGGGAAAATGGCCAATGGCGCTATCGTGGTTTCATCTGAAACCTGTGCCTTTGAAGTGGTTGGTGCTGAGTGGATCCGCGATGTGAATCCAGGTGAAGTCGTGATTATCGATGATAATGGTATTACTTACGATAACTATACAACGGACACCCAATTGGCTGTTTGCTCGATGGAGTATATCTACTTTGCTCGCCCAGACTCCAATATCCAAGGGGTCAATGTCCATACAGCCCGTAAACGTATGGGAGCTCAATTGGCACGTGAATTCAAACATGAAGCAGATATTGTGGTCGGTGTACCTAATTCATCACTTAGCGCAGCCATGGGATTTGCGGAAGAATCTGGCCTACCAAATGAAATGGGCTTGATTAAAAACCAATATACCCAACGGACCTTTATTCAACCAACACAAGAACTACGGGAGCAAGGGGTTCGGATGAAGCTCTCTGCCGTATCCGGTGTCGTGAAAGGCAAACGGGTTGTCATGATTGATGATTCTATCGTACGTGGGACAACATCACGTCGGATTGTGAAGTTATTGAAAGAAGCAGGGGCTACAGAAGTCCATGTGGCAATCGCAAGCCCAGCTCTGGCTTATCCATGTTTCTACGGGATCGATATTCAAACACGTAAGGAATTGATTGCTGCCAATCATACAGTAGAGGAAACACGCGATATCATTGGTGCAGATAGCTTGACGTATTTGTCAATCGATGGCTTGATTGATTCTATTGGAATCGATACAGATGCCCCAAATGGCGGTCTTTGTGTGGCTTACTTTGATGGAAAATATCCAACGCCTTTGTATGACTACGAAGAACGCTATGTGGAAAGTTTGAAAGAACATACTTCTTTCTATTAAGAGCAGTGCAAAAGAAAAGGAATGAAACAAATGACAAATAAAAATGCTTATGCTCCACGTCTCACTACTGACTAAAAGCTAAAGCATTTGTCAGTAGACGCTTTGCCCTATTGGACCAAAGCTAGAGACCTGACTAGTATTTTTAGATAAAATAATTGTTTATCTAAAAATACGTCGCACTCTTTCTCAAAAAAAGAAAAGGATTAAAAAATGACAAATAAGAATGCATACGCTCAATCTGGTGTAGACGTTGAAGCGGGTTATGAAGTTGTTGAACGGATCAAAAAACATGTGGCTCGTACGGAACGTGCGGGTGTCATGGGAGCTCTTGGTGGTTTTGGTGGCATGTTTGACCTTTCAAAAACAGGTGTTAAAGAACCTGTTTTGATCTCAGGAACAGATGGTGTTGGAACCAAGCTCATGCTTGCCATCAAGTACGACAAACACGATACGATCGGTCAAGACTGTGTGGCCATGTGTGTTAACGATATCATCGCTGCAGGTGCGGAGCCCCTTTACTTCCTTGACTATATCGCAACTGGTAAAAATGAACCTGCTAAATTAGAGCAAGTCGTTGCTGGTGTTGCAGAAGGTTGTGTGCAGGCTGGTGCAGCCCTTATCGGTGGAGAAACGGCTGAAATGCCTGGTATGTATGGTGAAGATGACTATGATTTGGCTGGGTTTGCTGTCGGTGTTGCAGAAAAATCTCAAATCATTGACGGTTCAAAAGTAGCTGAAGGCGATGTGATTCTTGGCCTTGCTTCAAGCGGTATCCACTCAAATGGTTACTCACTTGTTCGTCGTGTCTTTGCGGATTACACAGGTGAAGAAGTTCTCCCAGAATTGGAAGGGAAGAAACTTAAAGACGTTCTTTTGGAGCCAACTCGTATCTACGTCAAAGCAGCATTACCACTCATCAAAGAAGAATTGGTCAACGGAATTGCCCACATCACAGGTGGTGGTTTCATCGAAAATGTACCACGTATGTTCTCAGATGACTTGGCTGCTGAAATTGACGAAAGCAAAGTCCCAGTTCTTCCAATTTTCAAAGCTCTTGAAAAATATGGCCAAATTAAACATGAAGAAATGTTTGAAATCTTCAACATGGGGATTGGTCTCATGCTTGCAGTGAAACCAGAAAATGTGGAACGTGTCAAAGAACTTCTTGACGAACCTGTTTATGAAATCGGTCGGATTGTGAAGAAAGATGGCGCAAGTGTGGTGATTAAATAATGGTGCTATCACCATTTTATACGGAGAAATTGTAGAAAGGAATGTTTAGTTAGCAAGCCTAACTGAACACGGGACTCATTTTCTAGGAAAAAAGAGAAATCATTCTGTGGGTAAGCACCCAGCAATGATTTCCTATTTTTCTACGAAACTGTTCGGCTAGCCGAAACGTCCCTTTGTATCGAATATGAAAATCGCTGTTTTTGCCTCTGGCAATGGCTCAAACTTTCAGGTGATTGCAGAACACTTTCCAGTAGAATTTGTTTTTTCAGATCATCGTGATGCCTATGTCTTAGAACGGGCCAAAAATCTTGGTGTGGTGAGTCATGCCTATGAACTCAAGGAATTTGACAATAAAGCAGCTTATGAAGAAGCTATCGTCAAACTCTTGGATGAACACCAGATTGACTTGGTTTGTTTGGCGGGTTATATGAAAATCGTTGGCCCAACCTTGCTAGCAGCTTATGAAGGCCGTATCATCAATATTCACCCGGCTTATCTCCCTGAATTTCCAGGTGCTCATGGCATTGAGGATGCTTGGAATGCAGGTGTTGCTGAGAGCGGTGTGACTATTCACTGGGTGGATTCTGGTGTGGATACTGGTAAGGTTATCAAACAAGTCCGCGTGCCGCGCCTTGAAGGGGATACCCTTGATACTTTCGAAACTCGCATCCATGAAACAGAGTACAAACTCTATCCAGAAGTCTTGGAACGTTTGGGAGTGGAGAGAAGGTAAGAAGGAAATCAAGTTTTGATTGTGTAATCTTGGTAGGAGAAAAATGATTAATCTGAAGTTAGTAGATGAGAGCAGTTTTCAGGCAGTGCTGGATTTGAAAATATCTGAAGCTGATGAACGAGCACGTTTTGTAGCTCCCAATGTGCGTTCTTTAGCTGACGCATGGCTCTACCGAGAGAATGGGGATGTGTTTCCAATGGCAATCTATTGGAATGAGCTAGTAGTTGGTTTTCTACTGTTGGAAATAGATAAGGATGAGGCAGAATACTTTATCTGGCGGATAATGATTGGCCAGCAGTACCAAGGAAAAGGTTATGGACGAAAAGCCTTGGAAGCTCTGATCAAAGAGGCTCAGATGGATAGAGCTTGCAATCATATTATCGCAGATTATGTAGTTGGAAATGAAAAAATGAAGTACCTGCTGACTAGTTTGGGTTTTCAGGAAACAAGATTTATAGAAGAAAATAACGAAGTCGCTATGCGGTTGGATCTAAAGAAAGAGGAATAGAATGACTAAACGCGCACTAATTAGTGTTTCAGACAAAGCGGGTATTGTTGAATTTGCCCAAGAACTCAAAAAACTCGGTTGGGACATCATCTCAACAGGTGGGACTAAAATTGCCCTTGACAATGCTGGGGTAGATACCATTGCCATCGACGATGTGACTGGTTTCCCAGAAATGATGGACGGTCGTGTGAAGACTCTTCATCCAAATATCCACGGTGGTCTGCTCGCTCGTCGTGACCTCGATAGTCACCTAGAGGCTGCTAAGGACAATAATATCGAGTTGATCGACCTTGTTGTGGTCAACCTTTACCCATTCAAGGAAACGATTCTCAAACCAGACGTAACTTACGCTGACGCGGTTGAAAACATCGATATCGGTGGACCATCCATGCTTCGTTCAGCAGCGAAAAACCACGCTAGCGTAACGGTTGTGGTAGACCCTGCTGACTATGCTGTGGTGCTTGACGAATTGGCAGCAAACGGCGAAACAAGTTACGAAACTCGCCAACGTTTGGCAGCGAAAGTCTTCCGTCATACAGCAGCCTATGATGCTTTGATCGCAGAATATTTCACTGCTCAAGTGGGTGAAGAAAAACCTGAAAAACTCACTTTGACTTATGATCTTAAGCAACCAATGCGTTACGGGGAAAATCCTCAACAAGATGCAGACTTCTACCAAAAAGCTTTGCCAACGGATTACTCCATCGCTTCCGCTAAACAGCTGAACGGGAAAGAATTATCCTTCAACAATATCCGTGACGCTGATGCCGCTATCCGGATCATCCGTGATTTCAAAGACCGTCCAACTGTTGTGGCCCTCAAACACATGAACCCATGTGGGATCGGTCAAGCTGACGACATCGAAACTGCTTGGGACTATGCTTATGAGTCTGATCCAGTATCGATCTTCGGTGGAATCGTGGTTCTCAACCGTGAGGTAGATGCTGCGACAGCTAAGAAGATGCATGGCGTTTTCCTCGAAATCATCATCGCGCCAAGCTATACAGATGAAGCGCTTGAAATCTTGACAACCAAGAAGAAAAACTTGCGTATCCTTGAGTTGCCATTTGACGCTCAAGATGCTAGCGAAGTGGAAGCAGAATACACTGGTGTTGTTGGTGGTCTCCTCGTTCAAAACCAAGACGTGGTGAAAGAAAGCCCAGCTGACTGGCAAGTGGTGACGAAACGCCAACCAACTGAGACAGAAGCGACAGCTCTTGAGTTTGCTTGGAAAGCTATCAAGTATGTGAAATCAAATGGTATCATCGTGACCAACGACCACATGACACTTGGTGTTGGCCCAGGTCAAACCAATCGTGTGGCTTCAGTCCGTATCGCTATTGACCAAGCTAAAGACCGTCTTGACGGCGCTGTTCTTGCTTCAGATGCCTTCTTCCCATTTGCGGATAATGTGGAAGAAATCGCTAAAGCAGGGATTAAAGCGATCATCCAACCAGGTGGATCCGTTCGTGACCAAGAGTCAATCGAAGCGGCTGATAAATACGGTTTGACAATGATCTTTACAGGCGTGAGACATTTTAGACATTAATCAAAAAAGGCACTCATTCAACGATGAGTGTCTTTTATGCTGATTAAGAAGACCTTAATCTGGGTAGATGTAGGTGACGGTTCCCCAGATGGGGTTGGTTGGATCGAACCAACCACGGAAGTTGTCGATATAGCGATGGCCGTTGTAGTTAGCCTCTTGGATCTGAATTTTTTGGTCATGTTCGACGTCTGTAACCAAGGCGACATGGCCATATCCCCCATTGTCCCAACAGGCGATGGCGCCGACCTCGGGGGTATCTCCTGTCCGGAATCCAGCAGCGCGTGCACTAGCTGCCCACATGCCGCCATTTCCCCACCAGTTGTGGGCCCAAGGGGCTAATTCTTTGGCTCCCCAGGTACATTCACCGATCGGATAGGTATTTCCCGGGTGTGTCGCGAGTGGAGTGAGCTTTGGCTTTGCCTTTTCCACTTGAAAGCTAGTGGGGAATAGCCCTTTTAGTTGTCCCTGGCTTTTCTGGTAGACGTGGAGATGAAATAGACCACTTCCCTTGTGTTTTTGAGCCTGAAAGCGCAGTTGGAAATGTCCAGGTGCAATCTTCTTTGCGGGATACCAGACCAGATCATCCTGCCCATTTTCTTCAGACCAGATGGGGAAGACAATTTCGTCAACGTCTTCGAATAACTTTAGGTCTACCTCAAATTCTTGTGAGGAGATGGGTGTGATCGTGATTTTTGGCTGGGAAGAAGCCAGGTCTTTTTGCTGGACGCTGGTCGTGAGAGGGTAAAGACCGGTTAGCTGTTCATTTGCCTCCACCCCATAGACATGCACATGATAAAGTCCGGCTTGATCAGAGTGGTTGGTTAAAGGTACTTGTAGGTCAAATCCTTTGTCACTGCGTTCCACAGGATACCAAATCAGGTCATCTTGGCCATTTTGGTCAGACCAAACGGGAACTTGGATCTTTTGATACTTATCCGGGACGTTTCCAAGATGAATCACCAGCTGCCCTTTTTCGGCATAGATAGCGTTGGTCGCTTGATCTGCATGGGCAATAGAGGCTTGCATCCCCCATGTCGCACAAGTCAGTACTACAAATTTTTTGATCGTTTGCATAATACTCCTTTTTGTCAATTAGTAGGTCTCACCTATACTATTCGGAAAAAAATGAGAAATAGGAGAAAATAGCAAAAAATGTTTGGATTCTACTGAAAATAGAAGACTTTTGCTGAAATCATTAGAATAAAACGAACGATTATGATATAATTTAATAAAATAATTCGCAAAAGAGGTTCGAGATGAAACTTTTGGTTGTTGGATCTGGCGGTCGTGAGCATGCGATTGCTAAGAAATTGTTGGAGTCTAGAGACGTTGAGCAGGTTTTTGTGGCTCCTGGTAATGACGGGATGACATTGGACGGTCTTGATTTAATCAATATCGGAATTTCCGAACATTCTAAGCTGATTGACTTCGCAAAAGCGAACGATATTGCTTGGACCTTTATCGGTCCAGATGATGCCCTTGCAGCTGGTATCGTGGATGATTTCAATGCGGCTGGACTCAAAGCCTTTGGTCCGACCAAGGCTGCGGCTGAGCTTGAGTGGTCTAAGGATTTTGCAAAGGAAATCATGGTCAAATACGACGTTCCGACAGCAGCCTATGGGACTTTTTCAGATTTCGAAGAAGCCAAGGCCTACATCGAGGAAAAAGGTGCTCCAATCGTCGTCAAGGCAGACGGCTTAGCTCTTGGGAAAGGTGTCGTCGTTGCGGAGACGGTTGAGCAAGCCGTCGAAGCCGCTCACGAGATGCTTTTGGACAATAAATTTGGGGACTCTGGTGCGCGTGTGATCATCGAGGAATTCCTTGACGGGGAAGAGTTCTCTCTCTTTGCCTTTGTCAATGGGGACAAGTTCTACATCATGCCAACAGCTCAGGACCACAAACGTGCCTACGATGGTGACAAGGGTCCTAACACTGGTGGAATGGGTGCCTATGCGCCAGTTCCTCACTTGCCACAGAGCGTGGTTGACACAGCGGTTGACACCATTGTCAAGCCAGTTCTTGAAGGCATGATCAAAGAAGGGCGTCCGTACCTAGGTGTCCTTTACGTGGGGCTAATCTTGACAGCTGATGGACCGAAAGTCATCGAGTTCAACGCTCGTTTTGGAGATCCTGAAACGCAAATCATCTTGCCTCGTTTGACATCTGACTTTGCGCAAAATATCACTGACATTTTGGATGGCAAAGAGCCAGCCATCACTTGGACGGACAAGGGTGTGACATTGGGCGTGGTTGTAGCCTCAAACGGCTACCCACTCGCTTATGAGAAGGGTGTCAAACTTCCAGCCAAGACAGATGGGGACATCATCACTTACTATGCTGGTGCCAAATTCGCTGAAAATGGCCAAGACCTCCTCTCAAACGGCGGACGTGTTTACATGCTTGTCACAACAGCAGACACCGTCAAAGACGGCCAAAACATTATCTACAACCAACTCAACAAACAAAACACAGAAGGTCTGTTCTATCGTACGGATATCGGTAGCAAGGCGATAAAAGATTAACAGATACTAACTTTGTCATAGCGAGCTAAACTAAGATAATGGTCGCCGTGGTGAAAAGACCAGAACAGCATCTGTTCTGGTCGGGGGAAACTTTGAGACCTTAGGCTCAAAGTTTAGGAATGAAACCGAAGGTTTGCTTCCGTCCCCACCACCTAAGACCATTATCAAAAAAAGAAAAAGGATTAAAAATGAAACCAGTAATTTCCATTATCATGGGCTCAAAATCCGACTGGGCAACCATGCAAAAAGCAGCTGAAGTCCTCGATAACTTCGGCGTCGCTTACGAAAAGAAAGTTGTTTCCGCCCATAGGACGCCTGACCTCATGTTCAAACACGCCGAAGAAGCACGTAGCCGTGGCATCAAGGTCATCATCGCGGGTGCAGGTGGCGCAGCTCACTTGCCAGGGATGGTCGCAGCTAAAACGACCCTTCCGGTTATCGGCGTACCCGTCAAATCACGTGCCCTTAGCGGTGTAGATTCACTTTATTCCATCGTTCAGATGCCAGGTGGAGTGCCTGTCGCAACTATGGCGATCGGTGAAGCAGGTGCGACTAACGCGGCCCTCTTTGCCCTCCGCCTTCTTTCGGTAGAGGACCAGGCTATTGCGACAGCGTTAGCGGATTTCGCAGAAGAACAAGGAAAAATCGCAGAGGAGTCTACAAATGAGCTCAACTAAAACCATTGGGATTATCGGTGGTGGCCAGCTCGGTCAGATGATGGCAATCTCAGCTATCTACATGGGGCACAAGGTTATCGCACTGGATCCAGCAGCTGATTGCCCAGCCTCTCGTGTGGCGGAAATCATCGTAGCTCCTTACGACGACGTGGATGCCCTTCGTCAGTTGGCAGATCGCTGTGATGTTCTCACTTATGAATTTGAAAATGTGGATGCTGATGGTTTGGATGCCGTTATCAAAGATGGACAACTCCCACAAGGGACAGACCTGCTTCGCATCTCCCAAAATCGCATTTTTGAGAAGGACTTTCTTTCCAAGAAGGCACAAGTCACTGTGGCTCCTTACAAGGTCGTGACCTCAAGCAAAGACTTGTCAGATATCGACCTCTCGAAAAACTATGTTCTCAAGACGGCGACCGGTGGTTACGATGGCCATGGTCAGAAGGTCATTCGTTCAGAAGAAGATTTGGAAGAAGCCTATGCGCTAGCTGACTCGGCAGACTGTGTCTTGGAAGAATTTGTCAACTTTGATCTTGAAATTTCGGTCATCGTGTCTGGAAATGGCAAGGACGTGACGGTTTTCCCCGTTCAGGAAAATATCCACCGCAACAACATTCTTTCAAAAACCATTGTGCCTGCTCGCATTTCAGAAAGTCTAGCTGAAAAAGCCAAGGCCATGGCAGTGCGAATCGCAGAACAACTGAACTTGTCTGGAACTCTTTGTGTAGAAATGTTTGCGACAGCTGATGATATCATCGTCAACGAAATCGCGCCACGTCCACACAATTCAGGGCACTACTCAATTGAAGCATGCGACTTCTCTCAGTTTGATACCCACATCTTGGGTGTTCTCGGAGCACCACTCCCAGCAATCCACCTTCATGCGCCTGCTGTCATGCTTAATGTACTCGGCCAACACGTCGAAGCTGCTGAAACATATGTGACAGAAAATCCAAGCGCTCACCTCCACTTATATGGTAAACTAGAAGCAAAGCACAACCGCAAAATGGGACATGTGACTTTGTTTAGTGATGAGCCTGATGAAGTTGAGGAATTTGGGAAAGGGATTGATTTTTAAGTGAAAATAGCGATTCTAGGACTTGGAGTCATCGGGACCACTTATGCCTACGCCTTCCAAAAAGCAGGCCATCAAGTGGAACACGTACTGAGAGATAGTAAGAAAAGCACTGCTCCGAAGGAGTTGTCGGTTGATCTACTAGATGGTCGCTATCATTCCAAAGGTGAAAATAAACACGACACCTATGAGGTTCATGTGGCAGAAGCTGATTCAGAATATGATTTTATTTTTCTGAGTGTGCGACATGGGTTTGTCAAAGAAGCTGTGGAGACCTTGCGAAAAAATAATATCAAAGGTACCCTTGTTTTCTTCTGCAATTTCTGGGATACTCGAAAAGAGGTCCAAGAGTGGGCAGGGGATTACGACTATATTCTGGCCTTTCCGACAGCTGGAGGTCACATGCAGGAGGACCATTTGGATGGTGTCTTGTTTGACCATTTAATGCTAGAAGGTGAGCAAAAAGCACACATTTCTAACTATGCTGATCTGACGACTTTGCTGACTTCTGCAGATTTGAAGTGGGAAGTGCCTCATGATATGGTCGAGTGGATTTGGATTCACATGGCGATTAACGCAGGTGTTACTTCGACAGCTGCGCGTTCGGGAAATCTGGAAAATCCAGAAGAATTGGCTCTGAACTTGATGAATAGTTCTTCGGAATTATCATTAGCTATCAAGGCCATTCGAGAAGCTTTGAAAGTTGTAGAAGCGCGTGGTGTGAATTTGAAACTTTATAAGGCAGAACTCTTACCCTACAAAATTCCGGCTTGGATAGCCGGCAAAGCCATGAAAGTTATGTTTGCGAAAAATGAGCTAACCCGAAAAATCATGACCTTACACAATGATAAACAGGACATCTTCTATTGTTGTCAAAGTGTTTATCAGACTGGTCAGGAGTTAGGTGTGAAGATGCCTATTCTGGAAGCAAATATGAAGGGCATTTCGATTTAGGAGGTTTTTATGATTCAACTTATCGTCAACGCATTTGTTGAAAAAGAGAAGACTGGAGCAGTCGTCGAAGTCTTATATGCTAGTAGCGATCACGAAAAAGTGAAAGCTAAGTATGAAGAGCTGACTGCTCAATACCCTGAAAACTATTTAGCTATCTATGATGTCCCACTGGATACGGATTTGAATACACTCGATCACTATCCATCTGTGTGGATTGGGAAAGAAGAATTTGAGTAAAGCGACAGTCGGTTGCTAACTGATGTAAAACATCAAAAGAAAGGAAAAAACAATGATCGAACGTTACTCTCGCCCAGAAATGGCGAACATTTGGACTGAAGAAAATAAATACCGTGCTTGGCTTGAGGTGGAAATCTTGGCTGACGAAGCCTGGGCTGAATTGGGAGAAATTCCTAAGGAAGATGTGGCTTTGATCCGTGAAAAAGCGGACTTTGACATCGACCGTATTTTGGAGATTGAGCAGCAAACGCGTCACGATGTGGTGGCTTTCACACGTGCGGTTTCTGAAACGCTTGGTGAAGAGCGCAAGTGGGTGCACTATGGTTTGACTTCTACTGACGTGGTCGATACGGCCTATGGTTACCTCTACAAACAAGCCAACGACATCATCCGCAAAGATCTTGAAAACTTCCTTAACATCATCGCTGACAAAGCGAAAGAACACAAGTTCACTATCATGATGGGTCGTACTCATGGTGTGCACGCTGAGCCGACAACTTTTGGTCTTAAATTGGCAACTTGGTACAGCGAAATGAAGCGCAACATCGAGCGTTTCGAGCATGCGGCTACTGGTGTGGAAGCTGGTAAGATTTCTGGTGCGGTTGGTAACTTTGCCAACATCCCACCATTCGTTGAAAAATACGTCTGCGATAAATTGGGTATCCGTGCTCAAGAAATCTCTACACAGGTGCTTCCTCGTGACCTTCACGCTGAGTACTTTGCAGTTCTTGCTAGCATCGCAACTTCTATCGAGCGGATGGCGACTGAAATCCGTGGTCTTCAAAAATCTGAACAACGTGAAGTGGAAGAATTCTTTGCCAAAGGTCAAAAAGGATCTTCAGCAATGCCGCACAAACGTAACCCAATCGGTTCTGAAAACATGACAGGTCTTGCGCGTGTTATCCGTGGTCACATGGTCACAGCTTATGAAAATGTGTCACTCTGGCACGAACGTGATATCTCTCACTCATCAGCTGAGCGCATCATCGCACCAGACACAACCATCTTGATTGACTACATGCTCAACCGTTTCGGAAACATCGTTAAGAACTTGACAGTCTTCCCAGAAAACATGATTCGCAACATGAACTCTACATTTGGTTTGATCTTCAGCCAACGTGCCATGTTGACTTTGATTGAAAAAGGGATGACACGTGAGCAAGCTTACGACCTTGTTCAACCGAAGACTGCCCAATCATGGGATAACCAAGTAGACTTCAAACCACTTCTTGAAGCAGATCCAGAAGTAACTTCACGTCTCACTCAAGAAGAAATCGACGAAATCTTCAACCCAACTTACTACACCAAACGGGTGGATGAAATCTTCGAACGCATCGGTTTGGGTGACTAGTCGCAACGAAAAAGGGAATTTGAAAAATAGACGAAAGAGGCTGGGCAAAAACTGTCCAGCCTTTGATGTTTGATAAGACTAACTGCAAGACGCAGTGGTTGAGTGGGGTCTAATACGCTGATTTCATCAGCTTTTACAGCCCTACTCAACTGTGCGGAGGTGGGACGACGAAATCGAATTCTAACGAATTACCGATTTCTGTCCCACTCTCTTTTTAAACTTTTTATAGCTAAACTATCACTAATTATATATATTTTTAAAGAGGTCTTTAGAAATCGTTTTTAACATGCTATACTGGAGCTATAAAAAAGACCGAGATGTCTCAGTCTTTTTGGTTCTTAGTGATCGCGGTCACAGGAGATGAACTTGATCTTGTAGTAGTCACCGCGTTTATAGGTTTCCGTGTATTCAAGGATTTGGCCAGTCGCTTCTAGCTTGGTCGTCTTCACTTGTTTGACCGTTGGGAAATTTTCATCGATCTTCAATACTTTAGCAATCTTGCTTGGTGTAGGAAAGACGATTTCGTTGACTTCTTCGAAGTGCTCGTCATTCATATGAATGTGATAGTCTTCTTTGAAGCGATCATAGATAGAGCTGTAGTATTCCAAATTTGGATAGTTTGGATTGATGTATTGTTCAGGAACATAGGTTTGGTGGAAGATATAGGTATCATCCCCTGTCTGGCGAGTCCGTTCGATCTTATAGTAGAATTGCGTTGGGTTGAGGCCTAGTTTGTCTAGGATGCTTAAGGTATTTCCACGTTTAATAGAGAGAACTTTGACTTTGGCCTTTTGGATTGGGAAGGTCTCAACATCTGAAAATTCAACCAGTTTGTGTTTTCGAGCACGAGAAACAAAGGTTCCTTTTCCTTGCTGACGGACAATGTAGCCATCAGCAGCGAGGTCGTTCAAAGCACGGACAACGGTGATAGAGCTGACATCATAAATTTTAATGAGTTCAGCTTCAGTATAAAATTTATCTCCATTTTCAAATTTTCCGGAGATAATTTGCTGCTTCAATTCATCTTTGATGTGTTGGTACTTTGGAATTGCCATAGTGCTACCTCTCTTTAGATTTCTCTTATTTAACCCTATTTTAACATATTTTTTATAAAAGTGTTGACATTTTTTAAATAATTTATTATATTAATAAATGAAAAGGGTTACATATAAGAAAGGGGGGCGTTTATGGGAGTTTTTGAGATTCGCGATGCTTTCTATTTAAAAGATCAACCCTTCAAGATTTTATCCGGAGCGATCCATTATTTCCGAATTGACCCAGCAGACTGGTATCATTCCTTGTATAATCTAAAGGCATTGGGGTTCAACACGGTTGAAACCTATGTCCCTTGGAATGCGCATGAACCCCGCAAAGGGCAGTTTGACTTTAGTGGTCGATTGGATCTAGAGCGTTTCATTCAAACAGCCCAATCCCTTGGACTTTACATGATTGTAAGGCCGTCGCCCTTTATCTGTGCAGAGTGGGAATTTGGTGGATTACCAGCCTGGCTCTTAGAAGAAGACCTGCGAATCCGCTCATCAGACCCAGCCTTTATCGAAGCAGTGGATCGTTATTATGAACGCTTGCTTGGGTTGTTGACACCCTACCAAGTGGATCAGGGTGGTCCAATCCTCATGATGCAGGTGGAAAATGAGTACGGCTCTTATGGAGAGGATAAGGATTATCTTCGTGCCATTCGGGATTTGATGAAGGAAAAAGGCGTGACCTGTCCCCTCTTTACATCAGATGGACCATGGCGAGCAACGCTAAGAACAGGAACCTTGATCGAAGAAGACCTCTTTGTGACGGGAAACTTCGGTTCCAAAGCAGCCTATAACTTCGGTCAGATGAAAGAATTCTTTGACGAATACGGCAAGAAATGGCCCTTGATGTGTATGGAATTCTGGGATGGCTGGTTTACCCGCTGGAAGGAACCCGTGATTCAAAGGGACCCAGAGGAGTTGGCAGAAGCTGTCCATGAGGTCTTGGAGCTTGGTTCCATCAACCTCTATATGTTTCATGGCGGAACCAATTTCGGCTTCATGAATGGTTGCTCAGCTCGGGGAACGCTAGACTTGCCACAGGTGACGTCCTATGACTATGGGGCTTTGCTCAATGAGCAGGGCAATCCGACGGAGAAGTATGATGCTATTCAAAAAATGATGGCGACCTATTATCCGGAATACCCACAGCAAGAACCACTCATCAAAAAGTGTTTGCCAGAACAAACCTTGCAATTGGTAGCCAAGACTAGTCTTTTTGGAAATCTGGACAATTTGGCTCAGGTTGAGACCAGCCTTTATCCCGAAAAGATGGAGGAGTTGGGGCAAACCACAGGTTATCTCCTATATGAGACAGACCTTGAGTTGGATGCGGAAGAAGAAAAACTGCGCATCATTGATGGTCGGGATCGGGTACAGATTTACCTAGATGATCAACATGTAGCAACACAATACCAAACAGAGATCGGTGAAGATCTTTTTATCAAAGGAAAAAAGAAAGCGGTTACGAATTTAAAAATCTTGCTTGAGAATATGGGACGTGTCAACTATGGGCACAAGCTCTTAGCTGATAGCCAGCACAAGGGCATTCGCACAGGTGTCTGTGTGGATTTGCATTTCCACCTTCATTGGAAGCAGTACCCACTGGATTTACAAGATCTCAGTCAGCTCGATTTTTCAAAGGAATGGCAGGCAGGTGCTCCATCATTTTACCGATATGATTTTCAGCTGGACCACACCCTTGATACTTATCTGGATATGACAGGATTTGGGAAAGGGGTCGTCTTTGTCAACGGCCACAACCTTGGTCGTTTCTGGGAGGTCGGACCGACCACTTCACTTTACGTGCCTCATGGTTTCCTCAAAGAAGGAGCCAATAGCCTGATCGTCTTTGAGACAGAAGGGCGTTACCAAGAGACACTTCAACTTGTTCAACAACCTACATTCAAAGAAGTAAAGGGGGAAAACTTATGACTATTGTAGGATGCCGTATCGATGGACGTTTGATCCACGGGCAGGTAGCCAATCTTTGGACTACCAAACTAAATGTTTCACGTATCATGGTGATCGATGATGAAGTCGCTCAAAATGATATCGAAAAAAGTGGCTTGAAACTAGCGACACCACCTGGTGTTAAGCTTAGTATCTTGCCAGTCGCAAAGGCTGCGGAAAATATCTTGGCTGGAAAATATGATAGCCAACGACTCTTTATCGTAGCTCGCAAACCAGATCGTTTCCTTCGTTTGATCGAAGCAGGCGTTCAGCTTGAAACACTAAATGTCGGCAATATGTCTCAATCCGATGAGACGCGTGCGATTACCCGCTCGATCAATGTGGTGGACGCGGACGTGGAAGACTTTAACAAGATCCACGAAAAAGGTGTGAAGATTACGTCTCAGATGGTGCCAAACGACACTGCAGAAGACTTTATGAAGTTATTAAAGTAAAAGAAAATTTTTAGGAGGAAATTGTCATGATACAATGGTGGCAAATTTTACTACTTACTTTGTACTCAGCTTATCAAATCTGTGATGAGTTGACGATTGTTTCATCAGCAGGATCACCAGTCTTTGCTGGTTTCATTACAGGACTTGTCATGGGGGATTTAAAGACAGGTCTATTTATCGGAGCTTCTCTTCAATTGACAGTGCTCGGTGTAGGTACTTTCGGTGGAGCTTCTCGTATTGACGCAACATCTGGTGCCGTTCTTGCGACTGCCTTCTCAGTAGCAAAAGGGATTGATCCAGAGATTGCTATTGCTACAATCGCTGTGCCGGTAGCAACTTTGTTGACCTACTTTGATATTCTTGGTCGTATGACTACAACTTACTTCGCTCACCGTGTAGATGCTGCGATCGAACGTTACGACTATAAAGGAATTGAACGCAACTACCTTCTTGGTGCTGTTCCTTGGGCTCTTTCTCGTGCCCTTCCAGTCTTCTTGGCTCTTGCATTTGGTGGTTCTTTCGTAGAAACTGTTGTTACAGGTCTTGCTAATGTACAATGGTTGGCAAACGGTCTGAAACTCGCAGGTCAAATGCTTCCAGGTCTTGGATTTGCGATCTTGCTTCGTTACCTTCCTGTTCGTCGTAACCTTCACTATCTTGCACTTGGCTTTGGCTTAACAGCAATGTTGACAGTGCTTTATAGCAATGTTCAAAGCCTTGGTGCTGCAGTGTCTAGCATTGTTGGTTCTGATGTGTTCGCTAAACTTCCAAAAGAACAAGCTATTACTTTTGTTAACAACTTCAAGAGTGTATCTATGATTGGTATTGCCATTATCGGTATCTTCCTTGCAGTACAACACTTCAAAAACAGTCAACGTACAGTCGTAGCTGCTCCAGTAACTGAATCAGAAAGCGGGGAAATTGAAGATGACGAATTCTAATTACAAACTAACAAAAGAAGATTTTAAACAAATCAACAAACGTAGCCTCTTCACCTTCCAATTGGGTTGGAACTACGAACGGATGCAGGCTTCTGGTTACCTTTATATGCTTTTACCTCAGTTGCGTAAAATGTATGGTGATGGCACTCCAGAATTGAAAGAAATGATGAAATTGCATACGCAATTCTTCAATACTTCACCATTCTTCCACACCATTATCACTGGTTTTGACCTTGCTTTGGAAGAAAAAGATGGTGTCAAATCAAAAGATGCCGTGAACGGGATCAAGACAGGTCTCATGGGACCATTCGCTCCTCTTGGAGACTCAATCTTTGGATCATTGGTACCAGCTATTATGGGTTCAATCGCAGCAACTTTGGCTGTTGCAGGAAACCCAGCCGGTATCTTCTTGTGGATCGCTGTGGCAGTTGCTTATGACATTTTCCGTTGGAAACAATTGGAATTTGCCTATAAAGAAGGGGTTAACCTCATCAACAACATGCAAAGTACCTTGACAGCTTTGATCGATGCAGCTGCCGTTCTGGGTATCTTCATGGTTGGTGCCTTGATTGCCAGCATGATTGGTGTTGAAGTTTCTTGGACTCCACACATTGGGGACAAAGCGATTGAAATTCAAGATATGCTCAACCTTATCTTCCCACGTTTGGTACCAGCTATCATCACAGGTGTAATCTACTGGTTGCTTGGACGGAAGGGTATGAACTCTACAAAAGCTATCTTGCTCATCATCCTTGCAGCAATCGCATTCTCAGCATTTGGCCACTTCTTCTTTGGAATGGCATAATGGAGTAAGGTATGGCAAAACACCTAGTATTGGTCAGTCATGGTCGCTTCTGTGAAGAGCTCAAAGCCAGTACAGAAATGATTATGGGACCACAAGAATCCATCCATACAGTTGCACTCTTACCAGAAGAAGGGCCAGAAGACTTTACTGCTAAGTTTGAAGCAACAGTTCAAGGCCTAGAAGACTATATTGTATTTGCAGATCTCTTAGGAGGGACTCCTTGCAACACTGTGAGCCGCTTGATCCTTGAAGGACGTGCGATTGACTTATACGCAGGGATGAATCTTCCGATGGTTATCGAATTCATCAATAGCAGTCTGATTGGTAGCGAAGGGGACTACCCTGAACGTGCAAAAGAAAGTATTGTCAAGGTCAATGACCTCTTGTCAAACCTTGATGATGATGAAGATGAGTAGGTTGGTATGGGAGTCTGGGAGCATCATCTCAGGCTCCTTTCCCATTTATCAACGTTAGATTGTAGAAAGGAACAACAGGTTCTATGTTAGACTATACAAAAGAAGACTTGCAGGAGCTAGGAGCAGAGATCACAACACGTGAGATTTACCAACAACCAAGTGTTTGGAAAGAAACGGCTCGCTTGTACCAAGAAAGAAAAGCGGAAATCAAAGCTTTCTTAGAAAAGATTGGGCAAGAGCATGACTATATCAAGGTCATCTTGACAGGGGCAGGAACCTCAGCATATGTGGGGGATACCTTGGTTCCTTACTTGCAGGAAGTGCACGATGAACGCCACTGGAATTTTCAATCCATTGCGACGACGGATATCGTAGCTCATCCTCAAACCTATTTGAAAAAAGAGGTTCCGACGATTTTAGTATCTTTTGCCCGGAGTGGCAATTCGCCAGAAAGTGTCGCAACCGTGCAGTTGGCCCAAGGCTTGGTCGATGAACTTTATCAGATCACCATTACCTGTGCCGAAGAAGGAAAACTGGCCCAGCAAGCCCACGGAGATGAGCGCAATCTCTTGCTCTTACAGCCGAAAGAAACCAACGATGCTGGTTTTGCCATGACCTCTAGCTTTACCTCCATGCTCTTGACAGCTCTCTTGGTCTTTGATCCAAGCGAGGAAGAGATGAAAGAAAAACGAGTAGAAGAACTGATTCATCTGTCAGAGCAAATCTTGGAGAAGGACCGTGCGGTCAAAGAAGTGGTCGATCTAGACTTCGAGCGCGTGATCTACCTGGGGGCAGGACCTTTCTTTGGCCTAGCCCATGAAGCCCAGCTCAAGATTTTGGAATTAACAGCAGGCAAAATCGCAACCATGTATGAGAGTCCTGTCGGTTTCCGTCACGGTCCAAAATCCCTCATCAATGACCAGACTCTCGTCTTGGTCTTTGGATCCATTGATCCTTATACCCGTCAGTATGATCTGGACTTGGTTCGCGAAGTTGCAGGAGATCGGATTGCCCGTCAAGTTGTCCTCTTGACCGATCAAGCTGCAGGGATCGAGCATGTACGGGAAGTGTTGGTGAAAGCATCAGCAGACTCCCTAGATATCTACCGTGCCTTCCCATACATTATCTACGGTCAGTTGATTTCTCTCTTGACTTCGCTCAAGGTGCAAAATCGCCCAGACACGCCATCACCAACTGGTACCGTCAATCGGGTTGTTCAAGGGGTGATCATTCATCCATTTCATAAAGAATAGCCACTAATTTTCTATAAAAAGTGGAGTGTTTCTTCTTGTGAAACTGATACAATGGAGAAAAACAGTGAGAGGAGAAGGTTTGTGAAACAGTATCAAGAAAGCGTGTTTGGGAAATGGCAGAATCAAGAGGTTCGGGCTTATCGCCTCGAAAATGACAAGGGTTACCAATTATCTGTCATGACCTATGGGGCGACGATCTTAGAATATGTGACACCTGATAAAGAAGACCATTTTACGAATATTATTCTAGGCTTTGATCGCTTTGAGGACTATGTGGGCAATAGCCCTAAATATGGGGCTAGTATTGGCCCGGTAGCAGGCCGGATTGCAGGGGCAAGTTTTGAACTCAATGGAGAGACCTATCACTTGGAAGCCAATAATGGTACCAACTGCAACCACAGTGGATCAACAGGCTGGGACAGCGCTTTGTTTAGCGTGGAGTCGGTAACGGATCAGGAAATTACCCTATACACAGAACGTGCAGATGGAACCGGTGGTTTCCCTGGAAATCTCAAGGTCTGGGTAACCTATGGTTTGACGGAAGATGGTGAACTTGAGATTGCCTATCGGGTAGAAACGGATCAAGATACCTTGGTCAACCCGACCAACCACAGCTATTTCAACCTATCAGGCAACTTCACCCAGCCGATCAATGACCATGTCTTTCAGATCAACCATCAAGGGCTTTACCCTATCCATCCAGACGGTGTTCCTCTTCAGACCGTGGATAGAGAAAGTCCGGTTGTCCAGCATCTCTACCAAGCAATGCTCTTGGAGGATCTTTTTAAGGACTCTGATCCGCAAATCCGTCTGGTAGAAGGATTAGACCATCCATTTGCTCTTCCAGAAGGGCATGAAAATGCCGGCTTTCTTTACCATCAGCCATCTGGACGTTTTTTGACCTTTAAGTCAGAAGCCCCAGCCTTGGTGGTATATTCAGCCAATTTCGTAGACGAAACTGTTCATCTGCAAGGCCAACCAATGGTTCAGCACAATGGCTTGGCTCTAGAATTCCAAACAGTGCCAGATGCCATTCACAGTGACCAAGCTGAAAAGGTCATCTTGAGAGCAGGTCAAGTCTTCACCAGCAAGACTAGCTACCATGCCATCGCTAAGAAATAAGGAGGAAAGGGGTGACCCAAACAAGGATGTGAAATTCTTGCTTGGGACCTCCTCTTTTTCTCGAAAAAAATTTTTTAGAAAAACTATAAGGAAAGTTTAAGCTTCCTATCGTATACTAATACCATCATCAAAGACCTCCTAACTTTGAATGATAAAACTCCTAAAACTTTTTCATAATAATCTCCCTATAAGAGCCACCAAAACCGGTGGCTTTTTTCTGGGAGTGAGACAGAACAATTTTTTAAAATTGTTCGTTGTCTCACCCCCGCACAGTTGATTAGGTAATCTTTGGAGCTATAAGAGCGAACAAAGATACCAATCAACCACTGCGTTATGTAATTATTACTAAACCTATTTCATCTAACCAAGCCTGATAGGGACGTAGACGAGCTTAGGTACATTGACGCAGTTCGAACGCAAGTGAGAACTACGATCTTTAAAAAATTAATGAGGTGAACTCAGAGAGTTCAACCGAACCAAAGGTACCGAAGTATTTTAATAGAGCGTAAGCTCTTTATTTTTTTGCACAGAAAAAAGCTCCTTGAGAAAATCTCAAGGAGCAGTGGAATGACTACTTGCCCGTTGCATCAGACACTTTTTTGAATTTTGCTGAAATAATCGTATTTAGATTATTCCGTCCATCGCGTTGCTCAATCGTCAACGTTAAAATATCTCCATCAATAGAGTATTTATACGTAGTTTCTTTAGCGACAGGTCCAATGGACATGGTTGCAAGTTGCACAATATTGATAGCTTCTGGGAAGATAATCGTTTGGTTTGCTGTATCTAATTTACCGTTCTTCAAGACAGAATGAATTTTAGCATTACCTTTATCAAATTCATAAGTTGTATTGGGCAAGTCCTTAGCGCCATCCTGTAGATTGACTGATAATTTGGTAAATTGATCTTTAATATATTCGTCTTTCGTTTGAGTCACTTTAGATGCATCTTTTTGTTTTAAGTAATCGTAGAACCTTCCAAAACCATCTGCTAGAGATACAGTATAGTCGAATTCAACAGATGTATCTGTAATGTTCAACGTTGGTTTTAAATCTTTCCATGCCTCAGGATAGATCAGCTTGATAGCCGAATCATCATTGTCAAAATCTTTAAAGGCTAAGCTACGTTCAAGAGCTGGTCGGAAGTCGATGGCTTGCCATTTTCCTTCAATTGGAACGGGGTCTTTTTGAGTAGTGCTTCCTTTACGTTTGAAGTGTAGTTCATAGTGAACTGGAAGATTATTTTTCTTCGCTTTTCCGTCAATCGTGACATAAAGCATGTCGTCTTTTAATTTGTAGTGATATGTGTTTGGCGAAACGCGATTTTCACCGAATGAGAAGAAGAATGAGTTTGCTACGGAAAGTCCTTCATCAAAGGTCATTGTTTTGGCACCTTGATCAATAGAACCCGTTGCTTCGTAGCTAAACACGCCAGTATCTTTATTCATGCTGACTTTGTATTTCTTAAAGTCGCTTGCAAATCCTTCATGAGAGTCATACATGATTTTTTTGAATTCTTCTTCAGTCTTGCCTCTAGCTTCTGTTGTGACAGTGGAGAAAGCTTTAATAAAGTTATCAATGTTATAGTCGTATTTAATGGTTGCCGTGTTGTTTTCAATCTTCATGTCCATTTTGAAGTCTTTAACAGATTCAAGCAAGTGTGCAAAGTGGATTCCATGGAGGGTATAGGCTCCGATGGATTCCGTTAAAGCATCGAGAGTATCGACTAATTCCCATTCGCCATCAATCGTTTCGACTTTTGCTGTTTCTGTTTTAGCAGCATTTTTAGAGCCACTTTGTTTTTGAGAACAAGAAGCTAGTAGGAAGACTGAGAACAGAGCAACGAATGCTAAAAATAATTTTTTATAACGTCTAATCATCGTTAGACCTCCTTAAAATAGATGATTGTATTACGCTTATATTATACGTTCAACACAATTGTTTTGCAAGGGCTTTCAAACAAATCGCAATTTTGTTTTGTAACTTGACCGATTATTCAACATAAGAAACGGGAAAATTGTATGTAGCAGAGTCCCCAATAGATGAGATTCTCAAGGCTTCCTAAATTATTTTTTTGCACAGAAAAGAGGCTGGGACAAAAGTCCTAGCCTCTCAATTATTTTTGGATTGTCGAGCAAGACGCAGTGGTTGAGTGGGCTCTAATACGCTGATTTCATCAGCTTTTACAGCCCTACTCAACTGTGCGGAGGTTGGACGACGAAATCGAATTCTAACGAATTACCGATTTCTGTCTCACTCTCAGTGAGTTATTTAATTAGTTTTAGGATCTGAAACTTTCTTGAATTTCATCGGATAAACGAGATGTGCTCCTGTTTCTTCGAATGTTTTCTCAGCATACATTGTAAGGATATCACCATTCAATTCGTAGTGATAAGTAATTGGTACGTCTGTAGAATTAATATAAAGAGGTAGAACTCCAAAGATGTTTGGAACTTCAGGGAATACGATCGTTTTTGCATTCTCGTTTAAAACCCCATCATTTAACGTTGCAGTTAACACTTTTGTATCGTTATCAAACGTTCCAGTTTGATGTTTAAAACTTCCAAATTTCTTTTCTCTTACGCCTAGAAGGATGGCAGTAGCTTCTTCTTTTGTAGGGTATTTATCTTTATTCTGTTCAGCATAAAAATCAATATACTTATTCATATCGGCACTATAAGAATAAGTTACATCTGTTCCTGTAATTTTTAGAGTCGGAACGATATCTTGGAAGGCTTCAGTAACCTTTAATCGACTATTAGCATCACCATAATAAATTAAGAAAGTACGTTCCACGGTATCTCTAAAATCTACAGCTCTCCAGTCTCCTTCGAGTGAGACTGGAGTCGGTGCTACTGTGGTAGTTTCTGCAACTGTTGTAGTCTCAGCGGTTGTTTGTTGTTGCTGTTGCTGTTGTTTCTGTTGCCCACATCCTGATACAAATAGAAGAGCAAGAAGGGAAAACATCCATAGGGAACTTTTTTTCATATTGTTCATGATTGATCACTCCTTCTAATGTTTGTCTCCTACGTAATTGAAACGAAGACGTATTACTCTAAAATGACTTTGTTCATCATTACCTTCAGCATAAAGTGTTATTTGGTTACCTTCAACGGTGTAAGTATAAGTAATTGGTACAAGCGAGTTATACGTGGTTCCCATAACAATTCTACTTAAAAATGTAGGTGTTTCAGGGAACGTAATAGTGTGTTTCTGCGTATCGATTTCTCCAGTTAGAGAGTAATCATAGGCATAATTAGGTTCGTCAAGAGTAATCTTTGTATGTTTCAAATTTGGAATATAATTCTTAAATTCAGCAGTTTTATTTTTTAAATACGATTCATAATTCGCTTTGTTCTCTCCTGTTGCAAATGCTTGATCCTCATACAGTTCTCTGTAATCAAAATGGTACTTCAATTCAACGGTTTTGTCTTTAATGGTCATCGTCATCTTAACCTTATCGAAGTCATCAAGCATTAGTCCAGCGGCAAGTTTTTTGATATTAGAAGCTAGGAATACTTTCTGAATGGTCATTTGTTGGTCAGTCCATTCCCAAGTTCCTTGTTGATCCTTTGTAAGATCTTGTGGTGCTTTTATTGTTTGAGGAGATTTATCTGTTTGAGAAGACTTATTTGTTTTAGAAGACTGCGATGGAGAAGACTGACATCCCGCAATAAGGAGCACTGCAAAGAATGCCAAGAAACCGAAAAGGATCTTCTTTGTTTTAGTAAACATAAATTTACCTCCGAAACGTTGTTGCTTTAATTTTATCATTAAAGGAAATAATTATAAAGTGAAATGGTGAGCGATAGATGAAGAAGAAGGGACTGTATAATAAAAAGAAAGGTTGGCGATGAGGGCAACTGTTCAACTTTTTCTAACGAACGCTAGTGAGAACCAGGATCTTTAAAAAACACATTCTATTTATGGTACCGAAGGTATTATTTTTTGCTATAATAGACTGTATGAGTAGAATTTTAGACAATGAAATCATGGGCGATGAAGAGGCTGTTGAACGGACGCTGCGCCCGCAATATTTACATGAATATATTGGTCAAGATAAGGTTAAGGACCAGCTGAAAATTTTTATTGAAGCGGCTAAACTTCGGGATGAAGCGCTGGACCATGTCCTTCTTTTTGGCCCTCCAGGCCTTGGGAAAACCACCATGGCTTTTGTCATTGCCAATGAACTAGGCGTCAATCTCAAGCAGACTTCTGGTCCTGTCATTGAAAAGGCTGGTGACTTGGTAGCTATCCTTAATGACCTAGAGCCGGGCGATGTTCTCTTTATCGATGAGATCCATCGTCTGCCTATGTCAGTCGAAGAAGTGCTTTACAGTGCCATGGAGGATTTTTACATAGATATCATGATTGGCGCTGGCGAGACCAGTCGGAGTGTCCACCTGGACCTTCCTCCCTTTACCTTGATTGGGGCGACGACCCGAGCAGGTATGCTGTCCAATCCCTTGCGCGCTCGCTTTGGGATTACCGGACATATGGAATACTACGAACAAGATGATCTGACAGAGATTGTCGAGCGGACTGCCGAGATCTTTGAGATGGAGATTACCCATGAGGCTGCTGAAGAGCTTTCTCTTCGTAGTCGTGGGACCCCTCGGATTGCCAATCGCTTGCTCAAACGGGTGCGCGATTTTGCCCAAATCATGGGGGATGGCTTGATTGACGACACCATTACCGACAAGGCTCTCTCCATGCTGGATGTGGACCATGAAGGACTGGACTATGTCGATCAAAAAATCCTGCGCACCATGATTGAGATGTATGGGGGAGGACCAGTTGGCCTTGGGACCCTATCGGTCAATATCGCCGAAGAGCGAGAGACCGTAGAAGATATGTATGAGCCTTACTTGATTCAAAAAGGCTTTATCATGCGGACCCGGACAGGGCGCGTGGCGACCCGCAAGGCCTATGAACATCTGGGTTATCCCTACAATGGAGACTAGAAGAAGATGCTGACGGAAGAAGCAATCGTAGAGCAAATCCAAGCGGATCCGGAGATGATGACTGTCTTGGCCATTATTCGAGATCTCAACTTGGCAGATGCCTGGTTAGCGGCGGGCGCGGTGCGCAATTTCATCTGGAACCAGCTCTCTGGAAAACCAGGGTTTGATGCGACGACGGATATGGATCTGGTCTTTTATGACCCTGCGATCAGTTATGAGGAGACTCTGCAGATCGAGCAAGAATTAAAGAAGACCTATCCCCAGTACGCTTGGGAAGTCAAAAATCAAGTCTATATGCACCAGCATAGTCCTGGGACGGCTCCTTATCGCAGTGCCTGTGATGCGGTTTCCAAATACCCCGAGCAGTGTACAGCTCTTGCAGTTCGCTTAAGGAAAGAGGGTAAGCTAGAGCTCTTTCTCCCTTATGGGACAAAGGATATCGAAGACTTCATCGTTCAGCCGACTCCGCATTTTTTAGCCAGCCCAGAGCGTTTGGCGGTTTATACAGAGCGGATGAAAAAGAAAAATTGGCAGAGTAAATGGCCTCTATTAGAGGTTCGTTTTCCAAAATAGAGAAACAGATCAGATTTGAAAAAGGAATCTGATTTTTCTTTAAAATGATGGAGCCACTTTGTCATCTTTCTGTCACATTTTTGTTATAATAATAATAGTATGCTGGTTTTCCATAGTGGAAAGCCAAGAGCTCAGCTAGGTTGGGCAGTCCGAACAAGGAGTTAGGTGGAATCATGAAAAAAATCGTCTTTGTCTGCTTAGGAAATATTTGTCGGAGCCCCATGGCGGAGTTTGTCATGAAGGACTTGACGGATCAGTATGAGATTGAAAGTCGGGCTACCTCGAGCTGGGAACATGGCAATCCCATCCATCAGGGAACCCAGAAAATCTTTCAACAATACCAAGTCCCTTATGATCCAGCCAAGACGTCCTTACAGATCAAGGAAGAGGATTTTTACAACTTTGATTTGATCCTGGGGATGGACGAAAACAATGTAGCAGATCTGAAGCAAATGGCTCCTGCGGGAACAGAGCACAAGATTCAGCTCTTTGCTGCTGAAAGTGTGCCAGATCCATGGTATACCGGTGATTTTGAAGAGACCTATTCTAGAGTTCTGACTGGCTGTAAGGCCTGGTTGGATCAGCTAGCAACTTCTTAAGAGTTTGATATGTGAGAGAATACAGAATATGAAAGAATTTTATGAGACCTATAAGGTCTATCTGACGCGAAAAAATTTAGAAATAGCAGCATTGGTAGTGATTGTCTTATCTGCTTTGATGGTTTTCTTTTCGGCCATTCCAGGTCAGGGTGTCTTGACCTTGGACAAGGGGGCGATCCGTTACGACGGAAGTCTGGTCCGTGGCAAGATGAATGGCAAGGGAACCGTCACCTTTAAAAATGGGGATACCTATACAGGTAACCTCGTCAACGGCTCTTTTAGCGGCTATGGTAAGTTTAAGTCCAAGGATGGTTGGACCTATGAAGGGCAGTTTGTTAACGGCCAGCCGGAGGGCAAAGGCACCTTAACCACAGAAGCCAACGTCGTATACAAAGGAACATTCAAGCAGGGGATTTATCAAAATGCGCATTAAATGGTTTTCACTAGTCCGTGTTACAGGACTCTTATTGGTATTGCTTTACCATTTCTTCCAAAAAGCCTTTCCTGGAGGCTTTATTGGGGTAGATATTTTCTTCACCTTCTCAGGATTTTTGATTACAGCGCTCTTGATCGATGAATTTGCGCGCAAGCAAGGAATCGACTACCTGGCATTCTTGAAACGGCGCTTTTACCGGATCGTACCACCCCTTGTCTTTATGGTCTTGGTCGTGATGCCCTTTACCTTTATGGTCCAACGGGACTACGTGGCTGGTATTGGGACTCAGATTGCGGCGGTCTTCGGTTTTGTGACCAATTTCTTTGAGATGGCAACGGGTGGTAGTTACGAAAGCAACTTCATTCCGCACCTCTTCCTTCATACCTGGAGTTTGGCCCTAGAAGTGCATTACTATGTGCTCTGGGCACTTTTGGCATGGTTCTTGGCTAAGCGAGCTAAGACTGTTGGGAAATACCGAGGCATGCTCTTCCTGGCATCCAGCGGGCTCTTTCTCTTCACCTTCTTGTCCATGTTCATCCGCGCCTTTCTGACAGCTAATTTCTCTACTATCTATTTTTCTAGCTTCACTCACATCTTCCCCTTCTTTGCGGGATCATGTCTAGCAACGGTGACAGGGATTGCCAATGTCAGCCCGAACTTTACAAAATTGGTGCAGTCTTGGAGTATGAAAAAGACCTTGTCAGTCTTGGGTGGAAGCTTTGCCTTCTTGTTTGTGCTCAGTCTTTTCTTGCCATTTGATAGCTTGTGGACCTATCTGTTTGGCTTTTTAGCAGCGACAATCGCAGCTTGTGCCATGATTCTGTCGGCCCGCATTCTCCATGAAAAGACTCCAGATAAAAAAGAACCAGCTATCCTCAATTTCTTGGCAGATACCAGTTATGGTGTCTATCTTTTCCACTGGCCTTTCTTTATCATCTTTTCTCAACACTTGGGAAATATGATGGCAGCCCTTGTGACGACAATCGTTTCCTTGATTCTAACGGCTCTTTCCTTCTATATTTTAGAGCCAACCATTGCAGGCAAGGAGCCTCGTGTCTTTGGTATGAAGATGGATCTGAGTTTTTTGACCAGGCCGATCTTTTACCTCATGATTCCACTGGCTCTCTTGATGATCGGAATCTCTGCCTTTGCACCGACAGTCGGAGCTTTTGATGAGAGTTTGGTTGTGAGTGGGCTCAATCAAGCAGATAGCAAAATGCAGGTTACGCGGACGCAGGTGGACAATGCGACTGCAACAGACTATAACGTCTCAAATGGTGTGACCATGATCGGTGACTCCGTTAACTTGCGGGCGCAGGACTACCTGACTAAAGCGATCCCTGGCATCCAGATCGATGCGGTGGTGAGCCGTCAGCTGGAAAATGGAATGAAGGTCTTTGAGACCGATATCTCCAATAAAGTTCTACTAAAAAATGTGGTCATTGCCCTAGGAACCAATACTGTGAGCAACTACAAAGAGTTGCTGGATCAGTATGTTGAAAAACTTCCAAAAGGCCGTCGCTTGATCCTTGTGACACCATATGATGGTCGATATGCCAACGATCAGTCCAGCGAATCGGTTCAAACTCGTCTTTATGAGTTGGAACTAGCCAAGAAATACGATTTCATCACCATTGCGGACTGGTATCAAGTAGCCGTGGAAAATCCAAATATTTGGGTGGGAACAGACTCTGTTCACTTCAATATGGAAACCAATGGTGGGGAACTCTATGCTCAAACAGTCAAAGAAGCTCTTGATAAGGCTGAAAAAGGTCCAGTCAAGAAGTAAAAAAAGCATCTCTGAAACTGAAACAAAACAAATCCTAACAAAACAAAAAGCAACTTTTTACTTGTAAAAAGCTGCTTTTTTTAGTAAGATCAAGAAAACGCTTACAAAAATCAATTGAAAACATCACTTTGTGAAGAAAAAATTTTTTAAATTATTTTTTCACAATTTTGCTAAAGAATTGCTTTTGCAGCAATTGAATTGATAAAACTTTCACAAACTTCAAAAAAATCTTTGTGAAAGTTGCTTGGAAGTGTTTACAAAAAACTCAAAATAGAGTACAATTATATTGTGAAATAATTAACAAATCGAAATTTCTTACACTATTCTTGAAAGTTTCTGAAAACAAGAAAAAGTTCCGGAAAAGGATAAGGGTTTCAAACATTGGAGGAAAGCATCAAATGGCTGATAAAAAAACTCTCTCACCTGAAGAAAAGAAACTCGCTGCTGAAAAACACGTAGATGAGTTGGTGCAAAAAGCGCTTGTTGCGCTTGAAGAAATGCGCAAATTGGATCAGGAACAAGTAGACTACATCGTTGCAAAAGCATCTGTAGCTGCTCTTGACGCACACGGTGAGCTTGCTCTTCATGCATATGAAGAAACTGGTCGTGGGGTCTTCGAAGACAAGGCGACTAAGAATTTGTTCGCTTGTGAGCACGTTGTAAACAACATGCGTCACACCAAGACAGTTGGTGTCATTCAAGAAGATGACGTCACTGGTTTGACCCTTATTGCTGAGCCAGTCGGAGTCGTTTGCGGGATCACTCCTACAACAAACCCAACTTCAACAGCAATCTTTAAAGCATTGATTTCCTTGAAAACACGGAACCCTATCGTCTTTGCCTTCCACCCATCCGCTCAAGAATCATCAGCTCATGCAGCACAAATCGTACGCGATGCAGCGATTAAAGCAGGAGCTCCTGAAAACTGTGTGCAATGGATTACCCAACCTTCTATGGAAGCAACCAGTGCCCTGATGAACCATGAAGGGATTGCAACCATCCTTGCAACAGGTGGGAATGCCATGGTGAAAGCGGCCTACTCTTGCGGGAAGCCAGCTCTTGGGGTAGGTGCAGGTAACGTTCCTGCTTATGTTGAAAAATCAGCTAACATCCGCCAAGCAGCCCACGATATCGTCATGTCTAAGTCATTTGACAACGGAATGGTTTGTGCATCTGAACAAGCGGTCATCATCGATAAAGAAATCTACGATGAGTTTGTAGAAGAATTCAAATCTTACCATACTTACTTTGTTAACAAAAAAGAAAAAGCCCTTCTTGAAGAGTTCTGCTTCGGTGTGAAAGCTAACAGCAAGAACTGTGCGGGTGCAAAATTGAATGCGGACATCGTTGGGAAACCAGCAGCATGGATCGCTGAACAAGCTGGCTTCTCAGTACCAGAAGGAACCAATATCCTTGCGGCAGAATGTAAAGAAGTTGGTGAAAAAGAACCGTTGACTCGTGAAAAATTGTCACCAGTCATCGCTGTCTTGAAATCTGAAAGCCGTGAAGACGGAATTAACAAAGCTCGCCAAATGGTTGAATTCAACGGTCTTGGTCACTCAGCTGCCATCCATACAGCTGACGAAGAATTGACCAAAGAATTTGGTAAAGCAGTCAAAGCCATTCGTGTGATCTGCAACTCTCCTTCGACTTTCGGTGGTATCGGGGATGTTTACAATGCCTTCTTGCCATCATTAACACTTGGATGTGGTTCTTACGGACGCAACTCTGTTGGGGACAACGTTAGTGCCATCAACCTCTTGAATATCAAAAAAGTCGGACGCCGGAGAAATAACATGCAATGGATGAAACTTCCTTCAAAAACATACTTTGAACGTGATTCAATTGAATACCTACAAAAATGTCGTGACGTTGAACGTGTCATGATCGTTACAGACCACGCTATGGTAGAGCTTGGTTTCCTTGATCGTATCATCGAACAGCTTGACCTTCGTCGCAACAAGGTGGTTTACCAAATCTTTGCAGACGTAGAACCAGATCCAGATATCACAACTGTTGAACGTGGTACAGAGATCATGCGTGCCTTCAAACCAGATACCATCGTTGCACTCGGTGGAGGATCTCCGATGGATGCGGCCAAAGTAATGTGGCTCTTCTATGAACAACCAGAAGTTGACTTCCGTGACTTGGTTCAAAAATTCATGGATATCCGTAAACGTGCCTTCAAGTTCCCATTGCTTGGTAAGAAGACCAAATTTATTGCGATCCCAACAACATCTGGTACAGGATCCGAAGTAACACCATTTGCCGTTATCTCTGATAAGGCCAACAACCGTAAATACCCAATCGCAGACTACTCATTGACTCCAACAGTAGCCATCGTAGACCCTGCCTTGGTATTGACAGTTCCTGGATCTGTTGCAGCAGACACTGGTATGGACGTCTTGACGCACGCGACAGAAGCTTACGTATCACAAATGGCTAGCGACTTCACAGATGGTCTTGCTCTTCAAGCTATTAAACTTGTCTTTGAAAACTTGGAAAGCTCAGTGAAGAATGCGGACTTCCATTCACGCGAAAAGATGCACAATGCGTCAACGATCGCAGGTATGGCCTTCGCCAATGCCTTCCTCGGTATTTCTCACTCAATGGCCCACAAGATCGGTGCACAATTCCACACCATCCACGGACGGACCAATGCGATCTTGCTTCCGTACGTTATCCGCTACAACGGTACACGCCCAGCCAAGACAGCTACATGGCCTAAGTACAACTACTACCGTGCAGATGAAAAATACCAAGATATCGCTCGTATGTTAGGACTTCCATGCTCTACACCAGAAGAAGCCGTTGAAGCTTACGCAAAAGCTGTGTACGAACTTGGTGAACGCTGTGGTATTGAAATGAACTTCAAAGCACAAGGCGTCGATGAAAAAGAATGGAAGAAACATTCTCGTGAATTGGCCTTCCTTGCTTATGAAGACCAATGTTCACCAGCTAACCCACGTCTTCCAATGGTAGACCATATGCAAGAAATCATCGAAGATGCTTACTATGGTTACAAGGAACGCCCAGGACGTCGTAAATAAGATGCCAAGGAACAACTGATGTTTATCAGCTATCCCTCGCTCAAAAGAGCGGGGGATTTTTGATGGCCTTTTCAGGTTTCGATCGAAAAAAGGGAGCTGAGGGATTGCCTGTCTTTTTTTGCTTTTCAGACCTCCGAACCATTTTTTCATAAAAAATTAGACTTTTTTCCAGAAATTGTGTTATTTTTATAGCATTCCGGGCTAATTTATGTTACCCTATAGTGTGTGAATCTGCCTGTAGCTGAAGGGTTATGATCCTTTTTCAGTTATAGGAAACGAAAAAACAAATCCAAGAAAGGAGGCCATCTCAAATGGAGTTAGAAGGTGAAGTGCAAGATCAGGCACAGAAAATTATTGAAATGCCCCAACGAGATCGGGCAACATCCGCTTTAGAAAATCAGCCATCATCTGCTTCGGTGGTCTCCATGTATGGGCAGGAAAGGCCCAGCATTCCGAGTCTCCATCAGCAATTGGCGGGAGCATCTGGTACCCAGACCATTCAATTACGAGAGGAATTGGTACTGGCAGTAGCACAAAATGCTTCAGCGCAAGCGACGGTCTTTGAGGCCGAGCTCAAAGATCAGCTAGAAGTGGCCAAGGAGACGGTTTCCCATAAGGTTGCGGAGGTGTCTCAAATGGCCCACAGCATGGCCCAATTTTTAACTGACGCAGAAGTGGAGCAACTATTAGGAGAGTTCTCCATGGATACTTGCTGGGACCAAGCGGTCGAGGCGGAAAACCTGGCTCAAGCAAAGGCCTATTACACACGTCTGTCAGATTTGGCAGGCCAACTGGAGGTTGCATCAGCCCAATTGGTGGACTTGGACAAGGGACAAGCAGTGGCCTTTGATTTTCATAAGTAGGAGAAAAAGATGTTAGAGATCCTGGGAGAGGATAGAGAACGCATTGAGGAGCTCCATCGAGAGATTAAAAAGGAGCAAGAGCGGATTGCAATTCGGAGTTTGATTGCAACGCAAAAAGCCTTGATGATGTTGGAAGGGATGAGTTTGCAGGTGACTTTGAGCGGTCAATCCGAAAAAATGCGCTCTTTTGCCACAACAACTCTAGTTAATGATTTGAAAGATGGATTTACAGGAGGAGCAGCGGACGCGGCAGAAGCAGCACTGAAATCAGTGAAAAAGCCGATTTTATTGAGTCCGATTAAAGGAGGTATGTGATGTACCATTCAGGAAATAGTGAATTAGAACAACTAGAAGATCGACATTACCGCTTCAACCAGAAACTTAGCGAGTTGGAGTGGGATTATGCGGATATGCGAATGGATGTCCGCCAACATACAGAAAATTTAGTAGACTGGCTGAGTGCCCTGCATTTTCAAGCCCCAAGTGCGGAGGCTCAAAGTGGCTTGGAACGTTTATTTGCCTTGCAAGAAGAGTTTGAGGCAGAACTCAAGCGCTATGAAGAGCGTTTAGAAGAAGAACGTGAGCGCGAGCAGCAAGAGTACTATAAGCAGCGCCAACAATTAGAACAAGGTGATTGAAACATTCCTCTGGTAGAGATAAGAGGAATGTTTTTGTTTGCTCAAAAAACTTTTAAAAATGTGCTCATAAATTCTTGTAAGCGTTTGCTTAATATGTTATAATATTCACAAAGAAACGAAAATAAAATGGTTTTATCAAACCAACAAAGAAAAGGAGTCGCTTATGAAAGCTGCAACCTATGTCTCTGCAGGCAATCTGCAACTGATTGACCAACCAAAACCAGTGATCAAAAACCCAACGGATGCCATTGTGCGTGTCTTGAAGACAACCATCTGTGGGACAGACCTTCATATCCTAGGAGGAGATGTTCCAGCTTGTAAAGAAGGCACGATTTTAGGTCACGAAGGAATCGGGATCGTCGAAGAAGTCGGTGATGCGGTTACCAACTTCAAGGTGGGCGACAAGGTCATTATCTCTTGTGTCACAGCTTGTAATACCTGCTACTACTGTAAACGTAGTCTGCCTTCTCACTGTGAAGATGGTGGTTGGATTTTGGGTCACTTGATCAACGGAACCCAAGCAGAGTATGTCCACATTCCACATGCGGATGGCAGTCTTTATCATGCGCCTGAAACGGTGGATGACGAAGCCTTGGTCATGCTCTCAGACATTCTCCCAACGTCTTATGAAATTGGGGTGCTTCCATCTCATGTGAAACCAGGGGACAATGTCTGTATCGTTGGAGCTGGTCCGATCGGTCTTGCGGCTCTCTTGACTGTTCAATTCTTCTCACCAGCTACGATTATCATGGTGGACTTATCTGAATCTCGTCTTGAAGCAGCTAAGAAATTTGGGGCAACTCACACCATCTGCTCAAGTGATATCGCTGAAATTAAGGCCTTTATCAATGATGTGACGGATGGTCGTGGTGTCGATATTTCAATGGAATGTGTGGGTTATCCTGCTACCTTTGATGTCTGCCAAAACGTCATCTCTGTCGGAGGTCATATTGCCAATGTCGGTGTTCACGGAAAACCAGTTAGCTTCAATTTGGACGAATTGTGGATCAAGAACATTACCCTCAACACCGGTCTCGTCAATGCCAACACCACTGAAATGTTGCTCAATGTCCTAAAATCTGGTAAGATCGATGCAACCAAGCTCATTACCCACCACTTCAAACTCTCAGAAGTCGAAAAGGCCTATGATGTCTTTAAACATGCGGGTGAAAACAATGCACTCAAGGTTATTATCGAAAATGACATCAGTGAATGATGTGCTCGTTACTCTTTGTTCATAGTTTTTTTAGAAGGGCCAGAGATATTCTGGTCCTATTTTCAACCCCCAAAAGCCAATGATTCCTTGCAAAATAAATTTGTTGTCTTATAATAGAAGTACAGAAAACGATTACATAAAGAGAAAGGTGTGATCTTATGAAACGGTTTTGTTATCATCGTGAATTCTGGATGGACTTCCATTTCTGGATCTTGGTCTTGCTTTTAGTGGCTGTAGCTTTGACGATGCGGGCTCCGCTTTCGGTAGTTAGCCTAGCTTATCTTGCTTTTGTAGGGATTTTGATTCTTCTGCAGGTCTTTCAACCGTCTGTATCGACACGGCAGTACCCAGAAGGTAGCTACCATTTCAATTGGACCTTCTATCGCGATACTAGACTGTATATCGATCTCTTTTTATTAGCAGGTCTCTTGGCAGGCCCAATTGCTTCATCGGATATGGTCTATTGGATCTTGCTTGGAGCCGTCGTCGGCTCTATCGGCTTTGTATTTGTTGTAAAGGAAAAAGCGACTCAAAAGATGGCTTAGGGAATCACCATGTCCTAGATCTCTGAAACTAGTTTCAGAGATCTTTTTATTTTTCCCTAAAATGTGAAACTATAATCCAATTGCACGATCAATATTGTAAGCGCTTTAAAAATAGATTATAATCAATTTACAAGTACTCGAGTTGCCTTATTATCAAAGGAGAAGGAGTTATGTCAAAGATTACAAAAGATGAATTGATTGAACAAATCAAGGATGGCATCATTGTTTCTTGTCAAGCTCTCCCTCACGAACCGCTCTATACAGAAGCAGGAGGAGTCATTCCTCTCTTGGTCAAAGCGGCTGAGCAGGGTGGAGCTGTCGGAATCCGAGCCAATAGTGTCCGGGATATCAAGGAAATCAAGGAAGTGACCAAGTTACCAATTATTGGGATTATCAAACGTGATTATCCACCTGAAGAACCCTTTATCACGGCTACTATGAAAGAAGTCGATGAGCTGGCAGCTTTGGATATCGCAGTCATTGCACTTGATTGTACCAAACGTCCCCGTCATGATGGTCTTTCGATTAGTGACTTTATCCATCAAGTTAAAGAGAAATATCCAGACCAACTCTTGATGGCTGATACCTCTACTCTGGAAGAAGGATTGACAGCGGTCGAAGCGGGAGTAGACTTTGTCGGAACGACCCTTTCGGGCTATACGGACTACAGTCCGAAGGTTGATGGGCCAGATTTTGAACTGATCCATAGCCTCTGTCAAGCAGGAGTGGATGTCATCGCAGAAGGCAAGATCCACTATCCTGATCAGGCCAAGAAAATCCATGATCTTGGGGTTCGTGGGATCGTTGTAGGCGGCGCCATTACCCGACCAAAAGAGATTACAGAGCGCTTCGTCGCAGCCTTAAAATGAGAAAACAAAACAGTAGATTGAAGGAGGAGGAGACCGAATAGAGAGTAGTCGAATTCATTTAATGAGAATGTTTCAGTGAAGGATAACGATGAAGATTTCAAGAAGGAAGTCATATTTGCTTAACTTTCTGCAACATAAATCTAGTGTAAAAGGAGAAATAGATGATATTTGATGATTTAATAAACATAAAATTGTACAAAGGGATTCATCCTAATCTGGATCAAGCGATTGATTTTCTCTATGAACACCGGAAAGATTCTTTTGAGCTAGGGAGATATGATATCGACGGTGACAAGGTCTTTCTCGTTGTCCAAGAAAACACCCTTAACAAAGATGAAAATGATCGCTTTGAACATCATCGCCGTTATGCCGACCTTCATTTATTAGTTGAAGGACATGAATTTTCTAGCTACGGTTCCCGTATCCTAGATGAAGCTATTCCATTTGATGAAGCAAGTGATATTGGCTTTGTTCATTGTGAGAAATTCTATCCACTTCATTTGGGCTATCATAATTTTGCAGTCTTCTTCCCTGGTGAACCTCACCAACCAAATGGCTATTCAGGTCAGGAAGAAATAGTCAGAAAGTATCTATTCAAAATTGCGATTGATTAGATATGTCAAATAGAAAATGGAGGAGATAAGCGATATAGTTAGTTTTTTCGGAGAAGTTAAGGCTTCAAAGCACTGATTACATATTTTGTATTAAAAATAGAAAGAGGAAAACAATGAAAAATAGTAAGAAAATTCTTTTCGCTTTGGTTCTCGCGTTATTCGCATTGTTTGTCACTGCATGTTCATCTTCAAAAAATGATGCAGAAGGAAGTAATAAATCTGGAGAATTATCTGGTGAAATTGTAATGTGGCACTCATTTACTCAGGGACCTCGGTTAGAAAGTATTCAAAAATCAGCTGATGAGTTCATGAAGAAGCATCCAAAAGTTAAAATTAAAATTGAAACCTTCTCGTGGAATGACTTTTATACAAAATGGACAACAGGTTTAGCGAATGGCAATGTTCCAGATATTAGTACAGCATTACCAAACCAAGTTATGGAAATGGTCAATTCAGATGCTTTAGTTCCATTGAATGATTCTGTTAAGAAAATCGGAGAAGATAAATTTAATAAAACAGCATTAGATGAAGCGAAGGTTGATGGCAATTTTTATTCCGTTCCTTTGTATTCACATGCTCAGGTCATGTGGGTTCGCACTGATTTATTGAAACAATATAATATTGAAGTTCCAAAAACATGGGACCAGTTGTATGAAGCTTCTAAAAAATTAAAAGAAAATGGAGTTTATGGATTGTCTGTTCCTTTTGGGACAAATGATTTGATGGGGACACGCTTCTTGAATTTCTACGTACGAAGCGGTGGTGGAAGTCTGTTGACAAAAGATTTGAAAGCTAACTTGACAAGCAAATTGGCTCAAGATGGAATTAAATATTGGGTGAAAATGTACAAGGAATTTTCTCCTAAAGATTCATTGAACTTTAATGTCTTGCAACAAGCTACTTTGTTCTATCAAGGAAAGACAGCCTTTGACTTTAACTCAGGATTCCATATTGGTGGTATCCAAGCAAATAGTCCTCAACTAATTGATGCGATTGATGCTTATCCGATTCCAAAAGTAAAAGAATCAGATAAAGATTATGGTATTGAAACTTCTAATATTCCATTGGTAGTTTGGAAGAATTCAAAACATCCAGAAGTAGCGAAGGCATTCTTAGAATCTTTGTATGAAAAGAAAGACTACATTCGTTTCTTGGATTCAACTCCTGTTGGAATGTTGCCTGCCATCAAAGGAATTAGCGATGATCCAGCCTATAAAGATAATGACATCCGTAAGAAATTCCAACATGCAGAAGAAGTTATTACAAAAGCAGCAGAAAAAGGTACAGCTATTGGATATGAAAATGGTCCAAGTGTTCAAGCTGGAATGTTAACAAACCAACATATCATTGAACAAATGTTCCAAGATATTATTACAAATGGTAAAGATCCAATGGAGGCTGCTAAGGATGCAGAAAAACAATTGAATGATTTATTTGAAACTGTAGCAGTTGATGTTAAATAATGATAGCAGAGGCTACAATTATGTGGCCTCTGTTTTTAGAGAGGAATAAGCATATGGTCAAAAATAGAAATTTGACTCGATGGGTGTTTGTATTACCTGCTATTATCATTGTTGGACTATTATTTGTTTATCCATTTTTCTCCAGCATCTATTTTAGCTTTACAAACAAACATTTGATCATGCCAAGGTATAAATTTGTAGGATTGGCAAACTATAAAGCAGTTTTATCGGACCCTAATTTCTACAATGCCTTCTTTAATTCCCTTAAGTGGACAGTCTTTTCTCTTTTGGGACAAGTGCTTGTTGGTTTTGTGTTAGCACTGGCCTTGCATAGAGTAAGACGCTTTAAGAAGTTATATAGAACATTGTTGATTGTTCCTTGGGCATTTCCAACTATTGTCATTGCCTTTTCTTGGCAATGGATCTTAAATGGAGTATATGGTTATCTACCTAACTTGATTGTGAAATTAGGACTGATGAATCACGTCCCTGGATTTTTGACAGAAAGTACGTGGGCTTTCATCTGTTTAGTGTTTATTAATATTTGGTTTGGTGCCCCTATGATCATGGTCAATGTTCTATCTGCCTTACAAACGGTTCCGGAGGAACAGTTTGAAGCTGCTAGGATTGATGGAGCCTCCAGTTGGCAAGTTTTTCGATTTGTAATTTTACCTCATATTAAAGTAGTAGTCGGATTACTTGTTGTACTTAGAACAGTATGGATCTTTAATAACTTTGATATTATCTATCTGATTACAGGCGGAGGCCCTTCAAACGCAACAACAACATTGCCAATATTTGCATATAATCTCGGATGGGGAACAAAACTCCTTGGGCGTGCCTCAGCGGTAACAGTCTTGCTATTTATTTTCTTATTGGCAGTATGTTTCATTTACTTTGGAGTAATTAGTAAATGGGAGAAGGAGGGTAGAAAATGATGAAGAGAAGAACAAATGTACTCCTTGATATTGGGTCACATGTTGTTTTAGTTATTTCAACTATTATCGCAATTTTTCCTTTAGTTTGGATCCTCCTATCTTCTGTGAAAGGAAAAGGAGAATTAACCCAATTTCCAACAAGATTTTGGCCTAAACAGTTTACTCTAGATTATTTTACGCATGTCATTAATGATTTACATTTTATAAATAATATAAAAAATAGCCTGTTAATCGCATTAACGACAACAGTTATCGCTATTATCATTTCTGCAATGGCTGCTTATGGTATTGTTCGATTCTTTCCAAAATTAGGGGCGATTATGTCCCGGTTGCTTGTAATTACCTATATCTTCCCTCCGATTTTATTGGCAATTCCTTATTCGATCGCCATTGCAAAAGTTGGATTGACCAATAGTTTAATTGGTTTAATGATTGTTTATCTTTCATTTAGTGTTCCTTATGCAGTGTGGTTGTTAGTAGGGTTCTTTCAAACAGTTCCAATTGGAATCGAGGAAGCAGCAAAAATAGATGGTGCGAATAAATTTGTTACCTTCTATAAAGTGGTATTACCAATTGTAGCGCCAGGGATTGTTGCTACAGCGATCTATACCTTTATCAATGCCTGGAATGAATTTCTTTATGCATTGATTTTGATCAACGATACAAGTAAGATGACTGTTGCGGTGGCTTTGCGTTCATTAAATGGCTCGGAAATACTGGATTGGGGAGATATGATGGCAGCATCCGTAATTGTGGTATTGCCTTCAATTATCTTCTTCTCAATTATCCAAAATAAAATCGCAAGTGGTCTTTCTGAAGGATCCGTAAAATAGTAAAAATAGAAATAGGAGAAAAACAATGGTTGTAAATTATGGTGTTGTCGGCACAGGATACTTTGGTGCTGAATTAGCAAGATATATGAAAAAAAATGATGGTGCAGTAATTACAGTGGTGTATGATCCGGAAAATGCAGAAGCTGTAGCAGAAGAATTAGGAGCAAGAGTGGCTTCGTCACTAGATGAATTGGTTCAAAGTGATGATGTAGACTGTGTGATCGTTGCCTCTCCTAATAATCTGCATAAAGAACCTGTTATTAAAGCTGCTCAGAATGGAAAAAATGTATTCTGTGAAAAACCGATTGCTTTATCATACGAAGATTGTAAAGAGATGGTAGAAACATGTAAAGAAAATGGTGTGATTTTCATGGCTGGTCATATTATGAATTTCTTTAATGGTGTCCATCATGCTAAAGAATTGATCAATCAAGGGGTTATTGGGGACGTTTTATACTGTCATACAGCTAGAAATGGCTGGGAAGAACAACAACCATCCATTTCATGGAAAAAAATTCGTGAAAAATCAGGAGGCCATCTTTACCACCATATCCATGAGTTGGATTGTGTTCAATTTTTAATGGGAGGTATTCCTGAAACAGTTACGATGACAGGTGGAAATGTAGCTCACCAAGGAGAAAACTTTGGTGATGAAGATGACATGATTTTTGTTAATATGGAATTCCCTGGCAAGCGATTTGCCTTGCTTGAATGGGGTTCTGCCTATCGTTGGGGAGAACACTACGTTCTGATTCAGGGGACGAAGGGTGCAATAAAATTAGATCTATTTAATTGTAAAGGTACTTTGAAAGTAGATGGAAAAGAATCATATTTCTTAATTCATGAATCTCAGGAAGAGGATGATGACCGTACAAGAATTTATCATAGCACAGAGATGGATGGTGCCATTGCCTACGGTAAACCAGGGAAACGAACTCCATTATGGCTATCTTCTGTTATTGATAAAGAAATGAAATACCTTCATGACATAATGAATGGTGCTCCTGTATCAAAAGAATTTGAAAAACTATTAACCGGAGAAGCGGCGCTAGAAGCAATTGCGTCTGCTGATGCTTGTACTCGTTCCATTAATGAGGACCGAAAAGTTAAATTATCAGAGATCATGGGTTAATACCATTACTGATACGACAAAAGGAGAAAATATGTCAGATTTAAAAAAATATGAAGGAGTCATCCCTGCTTTTTATGCCTGCTATGATGACCAAGGGGAAATTAGCCCGGAGCGGGTACGTGCGTTGGTAGAATATTTTATCGCGAAAGGTGTGCAGGGCTTGTATGTCAACGGATCCTCTGGCGAATGTATTTACCAGAGCGTGGCCGATCGCAAGCTGATTCTAGAAGAAGTGATGGCGGTAGCTAAAGGGAAATTGACCATCATTGCTCACGTAGCCTGCAACAACACCAAGGATAGCGTGGAATTGGCACGACATGCGGAAGAATTAGGAGTGGATGCCATTGCGGCCATTCCACCGATCTATTTCCGCTTGCCAGAATACAGTGTGGCCCACTACTGGAATGAAATCAGTGCAGCCGCACCCAATACAGACTTTGTCATCTACAATATCCCGCAATTAGCAGGGGTAGCTTTGACACCGAGCCTTTACAAGGAAATGTTGAAAAACCCACGGGTGATTGGGGTCAAGAATTCTTCGATGCCTGTTCAGGATATTCAAACCTTTGCTTCTTTAGGAGGCGATGACCATATCGTCTTTAATGGTCCAGATGAACAATTCTTAGGTGGCCGTCTCATGGGAGCGCATGCTGGGATCGGTGGCACCTATGGTGCGATGCCAGAACTTTTCTTGAAGCTCAATCAGCTGATTGCTGAGAAAGACTTGGAGACTGCGCGTGCCCTGCAGTTTGCCATCAATGACATTATCGGAGTCTTGACGTCTGCTCATGGCAATATGTATGCGGTCATCAAAGCGGTTTTGCGCATCAATGAAGGTTTGGACTTGGGATCTGTTCGCTCCCCTTTGACGCCAGTAGTAGAAGCGGATCAAGAAGTGATTCAACGTGCTGCTCAACTCATTCAGGACACAAAAGCCAGATTCCTTTGATCAAAGGAGGTCTAGATGAATCCATATGTTGTAATTGATATCGGAGGGACCAGTATCAAGTATGGTCTAGCCGATGCAAAAGGGCAACTCCTAGAGACCCATGAAATGCCAACGGAGGCCCAAAAAGGAGGACCTCACATTCTTAACACAACAAAGGAAATCGTAGCCCGTTATTTGAAGAAGCATCCCTTGGAAGGGGTTGCGATTTCTTCGGCCGGAATGGTCGATCCTGATAAGGGAGAAATCTTTTATGCTGGCCCACAAATTCCCAACTATGCAGGCACCCAATTCAAAAAGGAAATCGAAGAGACCTTTCAGATCCCTTGCGAGATTGAAAATGATGTCAACTGTGCTGGTCTCGCAGAGGTCACTACAGGCCATGCAAAAGGATCGAACAATGCTGTTTGCCTGACGATTGGGACAGGGATCGGTGGTTGCCTCTTGCTTGATGGTCAGGTCTTTCATGGCTTTAGCAATTCAGCCTGTGAAGTTGGCTATCTTCATTTGCCAGATGGTGCCTTTCAGGATCTAGCTTCAACGACGGCTTTGGTCGAGTATGTGGCAGAACATCATGGTGATCCTGTGGAACAGTGGAATGGTCGCCGGATCTTTAAGCAGGCAACAGAAGGAGATAAGATCTGTATGGCTGGAATTGATCGGATGGTGGCCTATCTCGGAAAAGGACTGGCCAATATCGCCTATGTGGTCAATCCAGAGGTCATCGTCCTTGGAGGGGGAATTATGGCTCAGGAAGCCATCCTCAAGCCAAAAATCTATCGAGCCCTGTGTGCTGAACTGGTTCCTAGCCTAGCAGATAAGATCCGTTTGGAATTTGCCCACCATCAAAACGCCGCAGGTATGTTGGGGGCTTACTATCACTTTAGACAAAAACATGAAACATAAAACAAGTCGCGCTGGCGACTTGTTTTTGATTCATCAAAAAAAGCATGAAAGATGAAGAAAACCAGATCTTTCATGCTTTTTAAATAGGGAGACCATATTAAGATTTTCGAGAACGTTGACTAGAAAGTTTTTTGTTTTCCCAGTAGCTATTAAAGACAATTTCCTTTTGTTCTCGGCTTTTATTAAGGAAATGAGCATAGATCAAATCGACCACAATGAGGAGTGGTAAAATAGCAGAGATTCGATCGATATAGGTACTACTAGGAAGAGGTGTGGCCGGTAACACTTCTGTGAATCCTTGGTGGATGGCAGCCGGGTTAGCCGTCACAAGAACCGTTTTAGCCCCTTTTTCTTTGGCGTCCAGGAGACTGTCTGTAATGGAGTTGGTGCCTCCTGACAATGAGAAGCCGATGACTAAACAAGAGGAATCGAGAATACTGGTCGTCCAAGCAAAGCCATCTTGATCAGTCAGGGCTTCACAAACGACGCCCAGTCGCATAAAGCGCAATTTCATTTCTCGAGCAACTAAACCGGAACTACCGATCCCGAAGAAATAGACTCGGTCTACTTGATCGATTAGTTCAGCTACCCGATCTAATTGGGAATCTTTTACCAGACTTTCAGTGACGTTACTGATATGGTGGTAGCGTTGCAAGACGCTCAGCGTCAGCTCGTCATGCTCTTGCACCTGTTTTTGATTTTTGGTTTCTTCGTTAAAGTGATAGACAAATTCCCGATAGCCGGAAAAACCACATTTTTGAGAGAAACGCGTTAAAGCTGCCTTTGAAACATGGAGTAACTCCGTTACACGAGAAGAGGACAGGGAGTGCTGTCGTGCTTCGGATGATAAAAAATATTGGGCAATGTCGCGTTCCATATCTGTTAACTCAGCTTCATGGCTAGCGATAATGGCGCGTAAATCTTGATCTTGTTTCACAGCAATCCTCCTTTCTCACGAGATGAAATAACAGGATGCTCCTATAATATATTACACATTATAACATGGGTAACCGCTTTATTCAAGTAAAAGCAAGTAAGAAATACTGAAACTAGGAACAGGATAGGAGAAAAGAAGAGAACGCTACCAATCTTGGCAGTTGGGGCTTGTTGGTTGTCCACAATTTTCTGAAAATTCCCGGTTGGGCCTGAACAAACGATATGAATTGTGGTATAATTTAAGATAATTGTACTGTTGTTGGAAGAACAATAGTTGAATAAGGAGGTGTGACGATGTCGAATGCAACACTCGAGATGATGCAAGAGATCGAGCAAGCCGCTCAGGGCGTGATCGTAGGCTATGAAGCTCAAGTTGAACAAATCCGAACGGATTCACGCGATCGCCTTGCAACAGTGGCACAGCATTACGATGAGGAAACCAAGCAATTGGTCACAGAGGCAGAAAAAAACGCCCAGGAAAGACTCGTCCGTTTAACGAAAGATCTGGAAGAAACGGTTGCGCGCAATGATGCCAAGGTACAAGAGGCGATGACCGATAAACGAGCTGGGTTAGTTGAAGCCATTGTAGAAAAGGTGGTAGCAAGCTATGGCCGTTAGTCAGATGAAAAAACTGTCCCTCATCTTGCCCAAAGATGACTTGGACAGTCTCCTACTAGCGCTACAGTCTGAGGCAAAAATCCAGATTTATGACCTCAGTGAGCATGAAGAATGGCAGGCTGCCTTTGAGGCAAATACCTTGTCTCAACCCTTGACAGAGGACAATCGTCAAGCCTTGGTAGAGCTGCAAAAACGTCAAGAACAAGTTGAAAAAATGATTCAGACTCTAGAGCCCTACATGCCTGAGAAGAAGGCTCTGCAAGCTCTGAAGGAAGAACCCTTAAGCTTGTCTTTTGATGACTTGCAGGCTCACGGGATGATTCGAGACGAGGATCTTCTATTGACCAAGTTGAAACGCCAATTGCGCGTGTTAGACAAGGCTCGTCAGAAGATTGCGGATGCAAAGGGAGAGATAGAGCGCTTAGAAAAATGGCGACCGTTAGAGGTGACGCCAGCTGCCCTCGCTACTTTTCACTATGTGCATGGCTTGATCGGGACGATCCCAAATAGCGATACAGACGCTGTTCGTTCTTCCTTAAAAGCTCATCCTGAGCTGGAGTTAGAAGAAGTCTTTACGTCTGAAACCGAACACGGCTATGTCATCTTGTATCGTTCGGGAGATCGTGTAGCTGTTCAGGAGCTTCTAGAAGACCATGGGTTCAAAGAATTGGACTATGAAGAAGAGCAGGTCCCGGCCGCCTACTTGGATCGCCTAGAAGGGGAAATCAAAGAGCAGGAAGCTGTAGTTGCAGCCACCCTGGCCGAGTTGCAAAACTCCCAGAAGGAGTTGGACCAGCTCAAGTACCAGATGGATTACTTGTTGAGCTTGGGAGCTCGTGAGGAAGCCAAGGCGCTTCTTGCCAGCACGCAAAGTTTGGTAGCCTTAGAGGGTTGGATTGAAACATCCCAAGTGGCCTCATTACGAGACTTCTTGCAAGAAGGCTTTGGATCTCGGGTCCTACTAGAGACACGAGATGTGACGGAAAAAGATTGGGATGACGTTCCGATCCAGTTGCGAAATAATGCCTTGGTAGAGCCTTTTGAATTAGTCACAGAGATGTACGCCCTACCTAAGTATTACGAGCAAGATCCGACACCGATCGTTTCTCTCTTCTACTTTGTTTTCTTTGGCATGATGGTCGCAGATATCGGTTATGGACTGTTACTAACGGTAGCGACAGGCTTTGCCCTTAAAGCCTTCAAGCTCAAGCCTGGTACAGCGAAGAACCTTCGTTTCTTCAGTCTCCTCGGGATTTCAGTTGCCCTTTGGGGTGTGGTCTATGGCTCTTTCTTTGGATTTGAGATGCCTTTTGCCCTGATCAGTACGACCAGTAACGCCATGACCATCCTGATCCTCTCAGTGGTCTTTGGTTTTGTCACTGTCTTAGTGGGACTGTTCCTAGGGGGGATGAAAAATATTCGCCTCAAAGACTACACGGAAGCCTATAATGCTGGCTTTGCTTGGGTCTTGATCCTACTTGGTTTAATGCTTCTAGCAGTAGGCAATATCTTGCCAGGAATGAGCCTTCTAGTTCCGATCGGCAAGTGGCTGGCTATTTTGAATGCCATTGGGATCTTGATTGTTTCCATTGTCAGTGCCAAGAAGCTGTCCGGCTTAGCCTCCGGTCTCTTTAACCTCTACAATGTTAGTGGGTATGTTGGAGACTTGGTCAGCTTCACCCGTTTGATGGCCTTGGGCTTGTCTGGAGCGAGTATCGGTTCGGCCTTTAACCTCATTGTCAATCTCTTTCCACCGCTTGGACGGTTTACGGTAGGGCTTGTGCTCTTTATCGTCCTACATGCCATTAATATGTTCCTGTCCTTCTTGTCGGGATATGTGCATGGAGCCCGTCTGATCTTTGTGGAGTTCTTCGGTAAGTTCTACGAAGGAGGAGGCAAGCCATTTCGTCCTCTCAAACCTTCTGAACGCTATATTAAAACAAAAAAATAAGTATTATCTTTAATAAATAGGAGTATATTCATGGAATCTTTAGCATCATACTTTTCAGCCCATGGGGGCGCCTTCTTTGCAGCATTTGGTGTGGCGATCGCCGTTGCACTTAGTGGAATGGGATCTGCCCTTGGGGTTGGTAAAACGGGTCAAGCAGCAGCAGCACTCTTGAAAGAACAACCTGAAAAATTTGCCCAAGCCTTGATTTTGCAATTGTTGCCAGGTACACAAGGTTTGTACGGTTTCGTTATCGGGATCTTGATCTGGTTGCAAATTAAGCCAGATATGCCACTTGAAACAGGAGTCGCTTACTTCTTTACAGCTCTTCCAGTTGCGATCGTTGGTTATTTCTCAGCCAAACACCAAGGAAATGTTGCGACAGCAGGGATGCAAATCTTGGCTAAACGCCCTGAAGACATGATGAAAGGGGTTATCCTTGCGGCCATGGTTGAAACCTACGCCATCTTGGCCTTCGTTGTGTCCTTCCTATTGACCCTACGCGTCGGCTAAGAGCTAGCTTTGATGGATTCGCCTTACGAGGCGAAAAACACAAGACGCATGCAATAGGAGAAAAAACGATATGGATGAACAAACCCAATTAAAGGATTCGATCTTGGCCCAAGCCCATGAAAAAGGGCGTAAACTCTTAGAAGAGGCCAAGGAAACCATCCTAAAAGAAGAGACTGCACAAGAAGAGCGTTTGATTCAAGACAAACTCAATCAACGCTCCGAGCAGCTCAAGCGGATTCAACGTCAATTGCAACGTGAAACCCAACAAATCGAAAATAAAAAACGCCAATCAACCCTTGTCACCAAGCAACGAGTCTTAAAGGATCTCTTTGCGGATGCTTATGAAGCAATGGCGGCTTGGCCCCTTGAAAAGGAAATGCAGTTTGTAGATGCGATTTTAGACCGCTATCAAGGGCAAGTTGTGACTCTGACCTTTGGGGTGGTGAGTGCTAGCAAATTTGATCCAGCAGCTCTCGATAGATTGAAGCAGACTCATCAGAATGTGACAGTTGCGGATGCGACAATCCCAGCTCAGGCAGGCTTTGTCTTGTCGGTTGGGAAGATTGATGACAACTATCTCTACCGTGATTTGGTGGATTCTATTTGGGAGCAAGAAAGCTACCAGATGGCAGCCAGCATTTTCACCGACGAAGAGAACTAGGAGGTTGCAATGAGCGAACGGACCTATTCTCAAGTTAATACAGGAATCAGCGTACGTGAGGCTAGTTTTGTCAGTCCCAGTCAGTTCGAGCAGTTGCTTGCAAGTCCCTCCAGTGAGAGCCGAGAAGGCTTGCTACAAGGGACATCTTATGCTTTAGACAGCCACGAGATCAAGGATTTAGCAGCCCTTGAAGAGCGTCTGATGGCAGCCTTGTTGGCGGAATACCAATGGGCTTTTGAGGTAAGCCCTCAGTCAGACCTGGTTAGCCTGTTTACCTTGAAGTACACCTATCATAATCTCAAGGTTTATCTAAAACACAAGGCGACAGAGCGCAAGTTGGGGCATTTATTGATCCCCGTCGGTCCTTATTCTCTTGATGTGCTCGAGCATTTGGTGGCGACCTTTTCTGCGGAGCATTGTCCGGCCTTTATGGCGGAAGAAGTGGCTGCAACTTGGCAAGAATTCCAAGACTATCAGGACTTGCGGGTTCTCGAAATCGGGATGGACTTAGCTTATTTTAAACACCTGAGATACTTAGGAGACAGTCTAGATCATCCGATTTTGAAGCAGTTGGTAGACGTGACCATTGACTTTTACAATGCGATTACGGTCAAACGGGCTTTGGATCAGCAAAAACCGTATAGTTTTATGCACCAATTGCTCTCGGATGAAGGAAGTCTCAGTGCCCATCAGGTGATCGACCTGCTAGAATCGGGTCAGTGGTTGACCTGGTTTTATCAAGTCAATCCGCTGGAGTACGATCTCGCCTTAGAGACTTATGAAGAAAAGATGCGCACCGGTCAACTCAAGACCGTAGAGTTGGAGTATTTAGAAAGTTTGGTGAAATTCAGTCTTCTAGACGCTGGTCGTTTTGAAGTCGATGGACCACTCCCTCTTGTTCGTTATCTTTACGGAAAAGAGTTAGAGGTGACCAACCTTCGTTTGGTCCTCTCTGGTTTGGACAATGGTTTTCCGCTAGCAGAAATCAAAGAAAGGATGAGACCGATTTATGGACAAACAGACCTATAAGATCGCCGTTGTGGGCAATCGGGACGCCATCCTTCCTTTTCGCCTGATTGGCTTTCAAACCTATCCGGTCACAGAGCCGCAAGAAGCGATCAACACCTTGCGAAAACTCAGTCGGGAAAACTTCGGGATTATCTACCTGACAGAGGATATTGCTCAAGCTATTCCAGAAACAGTGGCTTTTTACGACCAGCAGCTGACACCGGCTTTGATCCTTATCCCGACCCATAGAGGGACTACAGGGCTGGGCCAACAGCGCATTCGCGATAATGTTGAAAAAGCAGTAGGACAGGATATTTTATGAGAACAAATGAATTTGGCCAAGCGATTGGCGATGCACTGCCGGATTTTACACCGGGGCGTCTGCCAGCTATTGAGCGGATCGAAGGTCGCTATACTGTGATCGAGCGCCTCTCAAAAGAAAAACATGGAGCAGATCTTTATCAGGTCTACGGGCCGGACTCTCCAGCAGCTATGTGGACCTTTCTGTTCAAAGGCCCTGCCCGCAATGAGGAGGAGTGGGACCACTTATTAGATGATCTCATGACAGCCCAAGGTCGCTTTTACTATGCGATTGTAGACAAAGATTCAGGCAAGGCTTTGGGGACTTTCTCTCTTATGCGGATCGATCAAGCCAACCGGGTGATCGAGGTCGGAGCAGTGACCTACTCACCAGCGCTCCAACAGACTCGCATGGCTACAGAAGCCCAGTATCTATTAGCGCGCTACGTGTTTGAAGATTTAGGCTACCGCCGCTATGAGTGGAAATGCGATGCCTTAAACCAAGCATCTCGCAAAGCAGCTGAGCGCTTAGGGTTCACCTATGAAGGCTGTTTCCGTCAGGCTGTTGTTTATAAAGGTCGGACCCGTGATACAGACTGGTTATCTATCATTGACCAAGAATGGCCAGAAATCAAACAGCGACTAGAAGCTTGGTTGGATCCAAGCAATTTCGATGCCAATGGCCAACAAAAGCAATCTCTAAGAGAGATAGCACAAAAGTAAAACAAAGAAACAAAGGATTCCCAGGAGGAATACATGACTCAAGGAAAAATTATCAAAGTTTCCGGTCCCTTGGTGGTTGCATCAGGGATGCAGGAGGCCAATATCCAAGACATTTGCCGGGTCGGCGATCTTGGTTTGATTGGCGAAATTATTGAGATGCGGCGGGACGAAGCCTCTATCCAAGTATATGAAGAAACGTCTGGAGTCGGTCCAGGAGAACCAGTGGTCACAACCGGAGCTCCCCTTTCTGTTGAATTGGGACCAGGCTTGATCTATCAGATGTTTGACGGGATCCAACGCCCCTTGGAACGCTTCCAAGAAGTGACTGCCAGTGACTTTTTGGTTCGCGGGGTGCAAGTTCCAAATCTAGATCGGGACACCAAATGGGCCTTCGAGCCAAGCGTGACTGAAGGGACAGAAGTGGTCGCTGGAGACATCGTCGGTACGGTTCAGGAGACCAATATGGTGGAACACCGCATCATGGTGCCTTTTGGTGTGAGTGGACGTGTGACCAAGATCGCAGCAGGTTCTTACACAGTGGAAGAGCCAGTCTATGAGATCGAGCAGGCAGATGGCAGTCTCTTTACTGGAACCCTGATGCAAAAATGGCCGGTTCGTCGAGGCCGTCCCTTTGCACAAAAACTCATTCCAGTAGAGCCTTTGGTCACCGGTCAACGGGTCATCGATACCTTCTTCCCTGTGACTAAAGGTGGAGCTGCAGCAGTTCCTGGTCCTTTCGGAGCTGGGAAAACAGTTGTGCAACACCAGGTGGCTAAGTTTGCCAATGTAGACATCGTAATTTACGTGGGTTGTGGGGAACGTGGAAATGAAATGACGGACGTTCTGAATGAATTTCCAGAATTGATCGATCCAACGACTGGTCAATCCATCATGCAACGGACTGTTCTGATCGCCAACACTTCGAACATGCCAGTAGCGGCGCGGGAAGCTTCCATCTACACAGGGATTACCATTGCCGAATACTTCCGCGATATGGGCTACTCCGTTGCCATCATGGCGGACTCTACTTCTCGTTGGGCAGAAGCTCTTCGTGAAATGTCTGGTCGTCTAGAAGAAATGCCAGGGGATGAAGGCTACCCAGCCTATCTTGGTAGCCGGATCGCCGAATACTACGAGCGGGCAGGTCGGGTCAAGACACTTGGAACCACTGCGCGCGAAGGTTCGATTACCGCTATCGGTGCCGTTTCCCCTCCAGGTGGAGACATTTCAGAGCCGGTAACGCAAAATACCTTGCGAATTGTTAAGGTCTTCTGGGGCTTAGATGCTCAATTGGCGCAACGTCGTCACTTCCCAGCCATCAACTGGTTGAGTTCTTATTCGCTTTACCAAGATGAAGTCGGTCGCTATATCGATCTACATGAACAAATCAGCTGGTCTGAAAAAGTGACCCGTGCTATGAATTTGCTTCAAAAGGAAAGTGAATTGCAAGAAATCGTCCGCTTGGTTGGTCTAGATTCCTTGTCTGAAAAAGACCGCTTGACCATGAATGCGGCCAAGATGATCCGTGAAGACTACCTGCAACAAAACGCCTTTGATGAGGTCGATACCTATACCTCTTTCAGCAAGCAGGTGGCCTTGTTGACCAACATTTTGACCTTTGATCAAGAAAGTCAAAAAGCACTAGAATTAGGGGCTTACTTCACAGAAATCATGGAAGGAACCGTAGCTCTTCGAGACCGTATTGCCCGGAGCAAGTTCATCCATGAGGATCAGTTGGCAACCATTCAAGCCCTGAAAGAAGAAATCGTAGAAACCCTACACCAAATCGTCGCAAAAGGAGGAGTAGACAATGAGCGTGATTAAAGAATACCGTACTGTCAGCGAAGTTGTTGGCCCCTTGATGATTGTCGATCAGGTCGAAGGGGTTCACTACAATGAGCTAGTTGAAATCAAGCTTCATGATGGAACGACCCGTCAGGGACAAGTCCTCGAAGTCCAAGAAGATAAGGCCATGGTCCAGCTCTTTGAAGGATCTAGTGGGATCAACTTGGAAAAAGCCAAAGTCCGCTTTACCGGACGTCCCCTAGAACTTCCTGTGTCTGAAGACATGGTCGGACGCATCTTTAACGGGATGGGCAAACCCATCGATGGCGGTCCAGAGATTATCCCAGAGAAGTACTTGGACATTGATGGACAAGCCATCAATCCTGTTTCGCGGGACTATCCAGATGAATTTATCCAGACAGGGATCTCAGCCATTGACCATTTGAATACCTTGGTTCGGGGCCAAAAACTCCCAGTATTCTCAGGTTCTGGTCTTCCTCACAAGGAGTTGGCGGCTCAGATTGCTCGTCAAGCGACGGTTCTTAATTCGGAAGAAAACTTCGCCGTGGTCTTTGCGGCCATGGGGATTACCTTTGAAGAAGCCGAGTTCTTTATGAACGACCTTCGGGAGACAGGTGCGATTGACCGCTCTGTCCTCTTCATCAACCTAGCCAATGACCCAGCTATCGAACGGATTGCCACTCCTCGGATCGCCTTGACAGCTGCCGAATATTTGGCCTATGAAAAAGATATGCACGTCTTGGTTATTATGACCGACATGACCAACTACTGTGAAGCCCTTCGGGAAGTATCCGCTGCCCGCCGGGAAGTTCCAGGTCGTCGGGGCTATCCAGGTTACCTCTATACTAACCTTTCAACCCTCTACGAACGTGCAGGACGCTTGGTTGGAAAGAAAGGATCTGTGACCCAAATCCCGATCCTCTCCATGCCAGAAGATGACATCACCCACCCCATCCCTGACTTGACAGGCTACATCACCGAAGGTCAGATTATTCTGTCCCGCGATCTCTATAATAGTGGTTACCGCCCACCGATCAATGTTCTTCCATCCCTTTCTCGTTTAAAGGACAAGGGTTCTGGTGAAGGCAAGACTCGGGAAGACCATGCGGCGACCATGAACCAGCTCTTTGCGGCTTACGCCCAAGGAAAACAAGCCAAAGAACTAGCTGTAGTGCTTGGAGAGTCTGCCTTGTCAGATACCGACAAGCTCTATGTTAAATTTACAGACCGCTTTGAGCAAGAATACATCAATCAAGGTTTCACTACCAATCGGACGATTGAGGAAAGTTTGGATCTCGGTTGGGAACTCTTATCCATTCTTCCACGAACAGAGCTTAAACGGATCAAGGATGAGATGATTGACAAGTATCTGCCAAACAAAGAGGATTAGCCTATGGCACGATTAAATGTAAAACCAACTCGGATGGAGCTTAATATTCTCAAAGAGCGCCTCAAGACAGCAACCCGAGGGCACAAGTTGCTCAAGGATAAGCGGGATGAACTCATGCGCCGTTTTATTGAAGCTGTGCGTGAGAATAATCGTCTGCGCCAAAAGGTGGAGGCAGCGCTGGTGGGCAATATGCAAGATTTCGTGATGGCCAAGTCCTTAGAGAGTGACCTCATGGTAGAAGAAATCTTTGCTGTTCCCACTCGAGAAGTGATGCTCCATATCGAGGAAGAAAATGTCATGAGTGTGCGCGTGCCCAAGCTCCATGCCCGTATCGAAAATCCATACGGAGATGATGAAGGGGACGTGGTTTATAGCTACCTCGCCTCCAACAGTCAAATGGATAGCACCATTCAAGAAATGGGGGACCTCCTCCCAGATTTGCTCAAGTTAGCGGAAATCGAAAAAAGCTGCCAACTCATGGCAGATGAAATCGAGAAAACCCGCCGTCGAGTGAACGGACTGGAGTATGCGACTATCCCAGACCTCAAAGAGACCATCTACTATATCGAAATGAAACTCGAAGAAGCCGAACGCGCCAACCTCGTCAGAATCATGAAGGTGAAGTAAGATACAAAGCCCGTAAAATGCAAAGTGAAAATAGGAAATTCTTGCAGTGAGCGATGCTCACAAGAGAATTTATCTTTTTCACCCAGCATTTAGGGCGTGTTCAATTCACAAGATACAAAGCCATTAAGCAACTCAAAGGAAAATAGGGAGCAGGACAGAAGCACTGTTGTATAGAATGGTTGTATAGAATGCTTCGTTGTCCTGCCCCCACAAGGCTGATTAGGATTTTTCCGAGCTCTTAAAGCGAGAGAAAAATCCAATCAGCTACTGTGTCTTTGAAGTTAGTACTATTACAGTTTGCGTTTATCACACAGTATTTAGGGCGTGTTCAGTTATAAGATACAAAGCCGTAAAAAGCTATGTTCAATTACTTAAAAAATACAAGAACCTCATCGAGGAACCGCTCCTTGATGAGGCTTTTTTGCGCCCTCGAACTCTTCTTCCAGGACCCTAATTTTATGTTACTAGTTTGTAACAATGTGACAAGAAAGACGAAATGTTACAAGAAAAATACAGTTTTGTTAAATAGCCAAAAAGGCCTTTTATTATTTTTAAATTGTGATAAGATAGTATGGTAGTTAATTTGTCCAAGAAAATCTTGAGCAAAAAAACAAAGAAAAAAGAGGATAAAAGATGAAATTAAAAGTTAATACGAAAGCCTTGATCGCTTCAACAGTAGCTCTTGCAGTGATTCCATTTACAAAAGCCACTGCAGAAACACTTGAAGATTGGGTAGCTCGCTCAGTAGATGAAATCAAACATGATATCCAACAAAGCGGTGAAAACCAACAAACTTATACCATCAAATATGGTGATACATTGAGTTCGATCGCAGAAGCGCTTGGCATCGATGTTCATGTGTTGGCAAACTTGAACAACATCAGCAACATGGACTTGATCTACCCAGGTACTGTTTTGAAAACAACAGTAAATGATCAAAAAGAAGTAACTTCAGTTGAAATCCAAACTCCTCAAGCAGGTGCGACAGATGCAACCGTTGCAAGTGCTGACTTGACAACAAACCAAGTGACAGTTGATGACCAAACAGTCGCTGTCAACGATTTGTCTAAACCAGTAAACGAAGATAACAAAGCTGTTCCAGTAGCTCCAGCAGCGGAAACTCAAGAAGCCCCAGCGGAAGCTCCTGTAGTTGAAGTACCAGCAGCAGAAACACCAGCACAACCAGCTGTTCCAGAAACACCAAACTACGGTGCTCCAGCTGTCAATGTTGAAGTACAAAATCAAGAAGCAGCCCCAGCTGCTGCTCCTGAAGCTCCAGCAACTCCTGAAGCTCCAGCTGCTCCTCAATCTGCTCCAGTAGCAGAAGAAGCTCCAGCAGCACAACCAGCAGCAGAAACGACTGCAGCACCTGAAGTGCAACCAGTAGCATCAACTCCAACAACTGGTAATGCTATTCCAACTGATCCAAATCTTCAACCTCAAGCGGAAGCTTTCCGTCAAGAAATTGCAGCGAAATTCGGTATCACAAACATCGGTGGTTACCGTGAAGGGGATCCAGAAGACCATGGTAAAGGACTTGCAGTAGACGTGATGGTTCCAACAAATTCAGAGCTTGGAGATCAAGTTGCACAGTATGCGATTGACAACATGGACCGTGCAGGTATCTCATATATTATCTGGAAACAACAATTCTACATGCCAGTAAATAACATTTACGGACCAGCTAATACATGGAACCAAATGCCAGACCGTGGTGGAGATACAGCAAACCACAACGACCACGTACATATCTCATTTAACGGATAATAAAACTTTGAACTAGGACAAGTGCCTAGTTCTTTTTTTGTATGCACAAAAAAGGCCGGAAGACGAATCTTCCAGCCAGACGATGGTTATAAGATATGATCAACTTTTTCCACCTGATAAAGGGCAATGGCCATGATAATGGTTAAGACCAGTAGCATAAGAATGGCAGGTGTCCAAGAGTGGAAAAGAGATTTACTGTAGCCGAAGAGGATGGGACCAAAGGCTGCAAAGACGTAGCCTCCTGTTTGGGCAAGTCCAGAAAGTTGGGCTGTTTTTTCAGGTGTGCTGGATTTCATGGAGAAAGCGACCATGAGGTAAGGGAAGAGCGAACTAACGGAACTTCCAATCAGGGCATTTAATACCAACCAGTAGAAGAAGTTGCTGGTCGGGATTAAGAGCATGGCTACCCCCAGAATCCCTGCTCCGACAACAATGGCAAGCATCAAGTGTCGATTGCGATCGGATAACCGTGTCGTTAAACTTGGGATCGTCAAGGAGAACGGGAGACTGATCAGGGTGAAGACGGAGGCCAGTAGTCCAGATTCAACCTTTGAAAGGCCAGCTTGAACAGCCATGGTCGGAAGCCAGGTCATACTTGTGTAGAAAAGCAGTGACTGCAAGCCTCCGAAAATCATGATAGCCCAAACATATTTATTGGTATACCACTTACTACTAGATTCTGTAGTAGCCGTCTTTTTTAGATGGTGGTTGTAGCGAAGGTTAGGAATCCAGATGACCAAAGCAAGAGCACACAAGGCTGTCAAGATGTTGACCAAACCTTGCCAAGAAGTGGCTTTGGTGATCGGAACGGCCACAGAAGAGGCGATCGCTGTGGACATCCCCATAGAAGTGATGTACAAAGTGGTCAGAATGCCTAGTTGGCGGGGTCTGTTCGCCTGAATCAGGCTTGGAAGCAGCACATTGAGAAAGGCAATGCCAGCTCCAATCAAGATGGTTCCCAGATAGAGAAAGGGGAGGTTGATAATCCGAATGGCAGATCCGATCGTCATTGCGATCAAGACAAGAAAGAAGAGACGCTCAATCCCCAACTTTTTAGCAAATTGAATCGCAAAAGGTGAGAAAATGGCAAAGGTGAGAAGGGGCAAGCTAGTCAATAGTCCCAGAGAGCTCACATCTACCCCCAAACCAGCTGCGATGTCAGACAAGACCGTCGGAAGCGTAGTAAATGGTGTTCGTAAAACAATCCCAAGCATAATGATGCCCGGGATGAATAGCGTAGAATGTGTTTTTTTCATAAATCCTCCTCAGACAAAAATTCTCTTCATTATAACATAGATCGAGCATAAATTGGAGTATTTGTACAAATGAAGGGTAAGGACCGTAGTTCTCACTATCGTTCGAACTGCATCAATGTACCTAAGTTCGCTAACGTTGCTAAAGGAATAAGGACCGTAGTTCTCACTATCGTTCGAACTGCGTCAATGTACCTAAGTTCGTCTGCGTCTCTATTGGACTTGACTAACTAAGGTACATAGAAAAAAGCCACCGGTTTTGGTGGCTCTTATAGGGAGATTATTATGAAAAAGTTTAGGATTTTCTATCAAACAAAGTTAGGAGGTCTTCATTTGATGGTTTTATTATAATGCTGATTTCTTAAAGAAAACTTAAGAAAAGGTGCTGATCGAAAGAATCGGTCTGAAGTCTGAGAAAATACATTAGCCAGCATCCAAAACAGGATGCGTTTTTTATTTAAAATAATAAAGATCGTAGTTCTTACTAGCGTTCGAACTACATCAATGTACCTAAGTTCATAAACGTTCGTAAAGAGAATAAGGATCGTAGTTTCCGCTCTGCTTAAACTGCATCAATGTACCTAAGTTCACTAATGTTCGCTAAGGTAATAAGGAACGTAGTTTTCGCTTCGCTCAAACTGCGTCAACGTACCTAAACTCGCTGATGCTCGTAAAGAGAATAAGGACCGTAGTTCTCACTGTCGTTCGAACTGCGTCAACGTACCTAAGTTCGTCTACGCCCCTACTGGACTTGACTCACTAAGGTACGTAGAAAAAAGCCACCGATTTTGGTGGCTCTTATAGGGAGATTATTATGAAAAAGTTTAGGATTTTCTATCAAACAAAGTTAGGAGGTCTTCATTTGATGGTTTTATTATAAGGCTGATTTCTTAAAGAAAACTTAAGAAAAGACGCTGTTTATAAGAATCGGTCTTAGGTCTGATAATTTTTTACAACAGAATCTATTTAGATTTTTTTCTAAATAGAGTTGACAAAATGATAGTGGAGTTGTACAATCTATTTAGAAAGATATCTAAATAGATTGGAGGAGATAGAGAATGAATTTTGCGCAAACATTTAAAGCTTTATCGAATCCGATAAGAAGAAGTATCTTAGAACTGCTAAAGGCAGGGAAATTATCTGCTGGCGATATCGCTAGCCACTTTGATGTAGCAGGAGCGACCATTTCCCATCATTTAAGCCTTCTCAAGCAGGCAGATTTAATTCGAGAGGAAAAAGAGAAGAATTTTATCTACTATGAACTCAATACTTCAGTCTTGGAGGATTTAATGGTCTGGCTCGTTGATTTGAAAGGAGACTCTACTGATGAAAACGAATAAAAAACTATTGATATTAACTTCTATGGTGATACTTTTCCCCATGCTTTGGGGGCTGATGATTTGGTCGCAATTACCTAACCAAATCCCAATTCACTTTAATGCTGCTGATCAGGCTGATAACTTCCAATCAAAACCCCTGGTTGTGTTTGGCCTTCCTATCCTCCTTCTCTTGGTGCATCTGTTTGTGATCTTTATGATCAGACGTGATCCTAAGAATCGCACGATGAATGAAAAAATGGTCAAAGTAAACCACTGGTTGACTCCAATCGTTTCCTTAAGTATCTCCTATCTCATCTATAGCAAGGCGCTAGGATCTACTACCAATCCATCAGTTTTTGTTTCAGTTTTGCTGGGTCTTATCTTTGTGATCATGGGCAATTACATGCCTAAGTTGAAAGTGAACCACACGGTTGGGATCCGCCTTCCTTGGACCTTACAGAGTGAAGATAACTGGCACAAAACCCATCGCTTGGCAGGGAAGTTGTGGGTGATTGGAGGATTGATCCTCCTACTTGAAGCAGGCCTTCAATTCGCTCTTTCTTATGTACTGGTGCTAGTCATCCTCGCCATTGTGTTTATCCCTATGGTGTACTCTTATCAGTTAAGTCGGAGAAATCGTTAGTATGAAAAATGTAAAAACCAGTGGGAATCCGTGTTAGGGTAACTTCTACTGGTTTTTATAGTGCTTGATTTCATCGCTTTCTTAGTCAAAACAAATTGAAAAAAGAGCGTACCAAATTTCTTCATCTGAAAGCGTATCAGATGAAGTTTCGCTATGAAGGACGTAGTCCAGATAACAGCATGATGGAATCCTTTTTTGGCATTTTGAAATCAGAAATGTTTTATGGTTATGAGAATACATTTAAGTTGCTTAATCAATTGGAACAAGCTATTGTAGACTATATTGATTATTACAGCAACAAATGAATTAAGGAAAAACTAAAAGGATTTAGTTCTGTAAAATACAGAACTAAATCCTTTGAATAGCCTATTTGCCTAACTTTTTTTGGGTCAGTACAATCTGGTTGCTAGGACTTTATTATGCTTTATCTTACTAAGGATGATGATCTTTTTCAGGATTGCTCATAATCTGTGTAAATATTTCTTTATATTTATATTTCAGATATTTTTCGTGTAGAATGAACAAAGCTACGTAAACAATCATAAAAACAATAGATAAATACAGTATATCAAATGTACTATGTCCAAAATAAGTTGCGGACTCATAAGATCCAATAGCTCCTAAAACCAACCAAGGAATATACTTGTAATACTTAGTTACCATAACACAGTCCCTCCTTTAATTAAACTAATGAGAATATCTAAAACTAAAAGTCATACCTGTACGTGTAGGATTATAAGGATCTAAGGTCATCAAAGTGCTAAATTCTCAAACCAACTTCTACCGCCAATAAACGTGGAAGTTAATTTGTCAAAACAATGCTATTAAAAAATAAAAGGGAAAACTTTTTTGTTAAATAAGGTTATCGTTACTATTAACCAAATATAGTTTTTAGCCAATCAACTATAAGTGGTCTAAGTAATGGGATTAAGAATAGACCTACAATGATACCTAAAATAAATATTAGAAACATTTTTTTGAAGCTTCTTTTGTTCATCTATGGACACATCCCTTCAATTAATGGAATCCCCACCATCGCCAACTATCTAACAAATTGAAGAGTGGGAGTGATGCTATAAAGAATAAATAGTGATTTTTTACACGTTTTCACATCTTTCTTTAATATATATGATATACTAAACATATATCGAAATGTAAAAATGTCACATATATACACATAATTAGAGATGGAGCTGTTATGCGTTGGGATTACGGTACAATCTATAAAAAAATACGGAAATCAAAACATATTAGTCAAGAGGAAGTTTGCCAGGATTACACTTCAAGAGCGCACTTGTCGCGTATTGAATCGAACCAAGTGGTGCCTAGTTTTGAGTTGATGGAGCATCTTCTAAAGCAAGTTGGCCTAGGTTTCGAAGAATTTCGATATATATGCCATTCTTACCACCACTCCGATAGAGAAGAAATTATCTTATTGGCAGAAGATAACAATGCCTACCAATCAAATGATAAATTATTGGAACTGAAGAATAAGAGTGTAGCTTATTTAAAAAAACATCCTAATGATATTCCTGTGTCAAATATACTAAAGAGAGTAGAGGTCATTCTTTGTTTACGAGAATCTGGTCCAAATGAAAAGGTAAGAACAATGGCCACGGAAGCTTGGAACGAAATCAAAAATCAGGATGTCTGGTATCATAGTGACCTTAAATTAATTGTCGTTATTTTATTTACACTTCCACTAGAAACAGTGATTTCTATCTGTGATGAAGTTATAGATAGGCTTAATGATTACTCTGATTATACAGAGATTCTTCCCACCAAGTATAAATTACTCTCAAATTTAGCTAGCATTTTTCTGTGGAATGGTCTGATGGAGAAATGTACGAGTATCAGTTATCTATTGTTAGATACGGCCCAAAAAAGTAAGCGATATGATTTTCTAGGAAATGCTAAAGTGACACTTGGAATTTGTTTAAGTGATAAAAAGCTAGTTGATGAAGGCTTGCAGTTACTCGAATTAACTGATGAAATAACGTTGTTGGAAGCATGTAGGTCAGATGTGAAGCGCTATTTCAAAGACTAATATTCCTAACGAAATCAGTCATAAAACTTTTTAAAAATATGATCAACGTGTTATCGTAATCTTGCTTAATGTTAAAGAAAACTGATATAATAAAGTTTATTAAGGTACTATTTAATTTTTACAGAACCAAACTATTCCCCTATTTATAATCTATTGATTCATATTTTATGAAATTAATCAGTAGATATCGTTCTGAAAAGCCTTGATAATACGCTGTTTTTAATCCAACTGAAATACATACTTCCCAAACCAGGTCTTAAGAAAGCTCGTAAAGCATCACAATTATCAAAACGTTAATCAACACGCTTATATCAACGTTTACAGACATTTAAGAAATTTCTCTTGGATGTCTTTTTTTGTCTAGCTAAATTTTACAAATTGGGCAATTTAGGTTACTCAATAATATAAAAAAGATAAAAATTTAAAGTTCGAATTTTAATTTTAAAAAAAGTAATTATTATTGAATATCTGTTCAAACATTTTTTCTTTTCTAAGGTTAATATAAGTATATATAGTTTAAAAAAGGAAGTCAAACATCTTGCTCATAGATTTTTGCATTTTTAAAAAATACATTTTGTCATATAATAATGTGGAAAATTGACGGATTCCTTAAATAATCATATAATATGAAAATGTAAACCCTTACATACTATTCTACTTATACTTGATAAAATGCAAGTTCTTGAGGATCTATAAATATACAGACACTCTTCTATTTATAAAGTGAAATAAAGAATCACGGAGAAAGTTTATGGATATTAAAGAGACATTCAACCAGCTAGACAATACAAAATTTAATGATTTCAATAATCGCCTTGAAGGTTTTGAGAAACTTTTTAAAGACAAATATTATTTTACCCATCCCGAAGATTTTAGCTCAATCTTTAGCATTTTGGTAAAGTATGGAAAAAGTACAAGTAAATATATTTTATCGAAAGGAGAGATATATGAGTGAAATAGTTATTAATGCTCAGAATTTATCTAAAAATTTTTATAATTTTGATTCAAGACTCCCATTTATCAAGAGATTTTTGAAACGTAATCAAATAACGATTCGAGCTGTTCAAGATATTAGTTTTACGATTAAGAGAGGGAGTATAGTTGGCTTTATTGGGAGTAATGGAGCTGGTAAATCCACAACGATTAAAATGTTGACTGGGACTCTTTATCCTAGTTCCGGAAAATTAGAAGTGAATGGAGAAATTCCATTTAAAAGAAGTATAAATTTTAGAAAAAAAATTTCAATAGTAGTAGGAAATAAATTACAGTTATTTCAAGATGTTTCGGCTATGGATTATTTTCAATTGATTGGTACTTTATATGAGGTAGAACCGGCGATTTTACAAGAACGAATTCAGGAATTAAGCAATTTGTTGAATGTAAAAGATCAGCTTTACCAGCAGGTCCGGACCCTCTCTCTTGGACAAAAAATGAAAATGGAGTTTATCGCGGCATCTTTAACAAGTCCGGAAATATTATTTTTAGACGAGCCTACTATAGGGTTAGATATACAGTCTAAAAAAGATATCAGAACATTTTTAAAGAAAATGAATGAAGAATGTCATACTACTATTATTTTAACGAGTCATGATATGGATGATATTTCGTCTGTTTGTGACGAATTAATCGTCATTGACAAAGGAAAAATTATTTTGCAGGAGTCAATGGATGTTATTTTATCTAAATTTTCTGATTTTAAATATTTAAAGATAAAAATGACATTAGATTTGGTACCAGAGTTATGCTCTGTTAAAGGAGTAGTAGTCATTTCTCAAACAAAATCGGAATGTATACTAAAAATACCTAGAGATTTTGTCTTTGAGACATTAGAATCAATCAATAAGCTTGTAGATATAGAAGATTTTGAAATATCAAATCTTTCTTTAGAAGAAATTATTTTACAAAACTATTTTACAAAAAAGGAGCACAATTGAAAAAAGAAATGTCTATTATTCTGATATCATTTCGATCTATTTTGAACTATAAATCAAGTGTACTATTGTTAATGTTACAGGCAAGTATACAAATTATGATATCAGTATTTTTATGGACGTATATATATCAGAGTAACCAGATAAATATAGCAGGATATGATTTTACCTCAATGGTTCAATACTATTTGGGGACTATAATTTTTTCATATTTTGTTTTTTATCCAGTTGATTGGGAAATCAATGACGATGTTCATTCAGGAAATTTTTTTAGCATATTAATAAAACCTGTTACTTTTTATAAGTATTATTTTTGTAAAATGCTTGGAGATAGGCTTGCTCATGTATTATTTATCATCATTCCTGTCATTTTATTCTCCAGTGTTTATTACAAGAATGAGTTATTAACCATTGAAATTCTTATTTTAGGAAGTATTGCAATTATTCTATCTATGGTTCTATGGTTTTTAATATCATGTTGTGTAGGTATGCTTTCTTTTTGGTTAGAAAATATATTTTTTGTCCTTACTGTTAAAGAAATAGTAATTCAGTTTTTATCAGGAATATTATTGCCTTTAAGTTTTTTTTCAAATAATTTTCGTCTGTTTTTAGATGTATTACCTTTTAAATACTTAGTATATGAACCGCTTCAGATGTTTAGTAATGATACATATAAATTAATAGACTATTTGAGAATTATTTGTATTCAATTGATTTGGTGCATCATTTTTTATATTATATCAAGATTCATATTGAGAAAAGGAGTGGAGCACTTCTCAAATGTGGGAGGATAAAATGTTTAGAATAAAAGTAATTTTTAGGCTACTTCATTTTGGTTTTAAATCTGATATGAATTTTCATTTTGACTTCTTTTGTGGTCTATTTTCGTCGATACTGTGGATTGGTTTACCTATTGTATTTTTTAGATTGATTTTCTTAAACATAGACTCTTTTAATGGTTGGGACTATTATCAAATTTTATTTTTGGTAGGTTCCTACACTATTGTAGATGGAGTTATGATGGGATTGTTAATTAGAAGTATGGGAATTTTAGAATCAGATATTTTGAGTGGTAACTTGGATCAAATTTTATTGAGGCCGTTTGATACTCAGTTGTTCTATATTTTTAGATCATTTAATTTAGTTCAATTCGTGAATACTTTTTTTGGTCTTGCGATCATTTTTATAAGTTATGGAAATTTAAATGTACATTTAAATTCATTAAAAATATTGTTTTATATCCTTTCTTTAATGTGTGGTTGTATTATATATTATTCAATTTGGTTTCTAATAACGATTAGTTCATTTTGGTTCCCAACTAAATTTTCAAAAGTAGATGTATTTTTGAATTATATTGGAATTTCTAAGTATCCATATAATATTTTTACAGGTATTAACAGATTGATCACTATGTTATTTGTTCCCAATTTATTAATTGCCAATCCTGCAGTATTAATATTTTTAGGGAAAGATACATTGAACCTATTTTTCTATCAAATAGTTTTTACAGTTTTTTTGATTATTATCAGTCGTACAATTTTTAGAAAAGGATTGAAAAAATATGAAAGTGCAGGAAGATAAACAATGTTGTTCAGTTATATGTTTGACTAAAGGAAGTGATTCGCTGTACTTTGTTTTGTGGTCATTGAAACATCAGATAATTATAAACTATAATTTAAAGAATAGTATTATTAACTTATAGGTGCTAAGAAAAAATTTAAAGAAATTCCCTCATTCAATCAAACTTATTCATATTTTTTAAAATAAGAAAATAGTTGGATTTTGATGATGGTTGATATAAAGCTAAACTGAAAGTACCTGAAATCCAACTGTGTCAAACCAGGTCATACGATCTGTGAGAAAAAGAACACATAACAAAAAGAGGAGCTTCACAATAAAGTTCCTCTTCTTTTATATATCCGAATCATTATTCTTATTTCAAAAAAGGTAGTGAAAAAGGTAGTGATTCGGTTGATTTATATTGCAATGTAGTGAAATTTAGAATTTCAAGAATCGCTTAAAATCAAGGTTTCTAACATCTATTGACGTGTAGTGAACCCCTATTTCACCTCTGTAAGCGTAATATGTAATTTAGCAAGTTTCATGATGTACAGAAACGTTGATTTTATGGGCTTTTCAATCTTTCAATTATTGATGAAATAGGGTGATTTTGACCTTGCTTTAGTTTTAATCAGACAAAAATCAGATAAAACTTTAGTTCTTGGTCATAAAATCACCAAGGTTTTTAATTTTTTGTTTGATGATATGATATTGTTCAGATGATGTTCTAGGAAGAACATATTTTGTTGAACGTCCCTTGCCAATTACCTCTATATATTGCTTGCTTTGAAGAGTTTTTAAGTTTTCTCTGAACTTATATTCTGTCATCAGATTATTCTCAATAACATCGTTTTTGCTAATGCTTTCATTTTCGATTATGTACTTGAGAATAGCTCTTTCATCTTGTGTTACATCTTGGTATGAAGACAACAAGTCCACTTTCCAAATGGTTACGATAGTACTATCAAAAGTAGTTGAAACTTCGGGAATTTTCAATTTGTATTTTTCTGACACATCAAAGATTTTTGGCCCGCCTGAGCCAGCCTTCTCAGACATTCCGATTCTTCTGAATAGCGATGAAATTGTACCGTTTCGTGTTTTTGACGTACCGCCATGTATAAACTCAGGAATAGAAATTTTCATTTTTCCTGGATTCTTAAATTCATAAAAATCATTATATGCGGTGATAACAATAGGTGAGTCAAAGTCATAGTAAGCGTGCATTAAGCAGTTTACTAGTGCTTCACGTATAGATTCAGATAAATCTTTTTTAAATGGTAAACGATGGGCAGATTTATCATTGAGTTCGAACCTATCGTTGGTAGTTGCAGTTAATTTCTTGTATGCTAAATTAATGTTCAAATCAGGGTACATCATGTCCCCTGTTGAAATCCTATCATTCCACCTAGTAGAAAGTGAGTTGTCCTTTTCAAAGTAGTCTAATTGAAATTTAGGATACCTAGATATTATGGAGTTGTATTTCCCGAAAAATAGTAACCCTCCTGCAGTCAACTTATAAGAGCCATCTGTTCTATCCTTCTTAAAAACACCAATTTCAGTTAAGAAGTCCCTAAGTGGCATATTGGTGTACTTAGTGTTCCCGCTTAATTCGATTAGGAGTTTTTTATACTCTTCGATTGATTCAATATTGAGGTCACTTTCGTCATAGTTAGTTAGGAGTTCGCCATCAATATCATCATGGGAGCTTGCCATGAGATACTTTAGCTCTTCTTTATCAAGTCTAACATCACCTTCCCCTAACCTTTTATAAGATTCTCTAAAATCATTTTTAAGATGGACAGGTTTTTGGTCACTACTGGCTTCTCTAATCGTTATTACCATAAGTTGACGATTTTTATCAGGAATATCAATGTACTCAATATCATTATCGGTTAGCAAATTACAACTTACTTTTTTTCTATTAGAGACTAGATTAAACAAGTCATTCCTAACTTTTTCAGGATTCATAACTCCCTGAAAAGGGTCTTCATTATTTTCATCTACTCCCAAGACAACTTTTCCACCATTGGTGTTTGCGAAAGCAGAATAGGTCTCCCAGAAAGAATCAGGAAGTGCTTTTTTAGCTTTTTTGTACTCTAAATCATTGCCTTCAATTTTTAATTCCACACTTTTTCCTCCTAACTTAAAAAATCAAATTGCAGGGTATCACGCGAAAATCACGCGAAAAAAATTTTTGATAATACTCAATTTTGCTTGATTTTAAAGCATTTTTGAGTAGTTCGTTTTAAAAAGATATCGAAAATCACGCGAAAGTCACGCGAAAACCACGTGATTATTTCTCCGCCCAGTCAGTCCAGTCATCAAAGGTCGTATTATTGTATAGTTCTATCAGTCGTGGTCTGACAGATTGGATAATTTCAACTAATTCATGCCCTTCATGAAATTGTGAAAAAGGCATACCAACTGTTGCTTGGGACATATCTGAAAGTAATTGCCTTGTTGCTTGGCTATCTGCAAGTGTATTGATTAGAAAACCGAGTAGGTAATTGGAATCATAGCTAACTTCTACACCTGCTGATGGCGAATCTTTAATCAGGCGTTCATAGCCCTTTTTAATTTCTTTTTTGATTTTATCTTTGGAAAGGATTTCTAGATTTCCGATAAAATCATATGAAGTATAGATTTGGTTAGCAAAGTAATCAGAAAGTTCGTTGATTTTAGTATCATCAAGTCCGTCTTGCTGGCTTAAGTAGGTTTTGGCTTCCTTCCTAATTGTGTCCCTCAGCGTATCATAAAGCATTTCAAAAAAGATATCATCTAGGTAGCCTTCTTTTGGGTATCCAAATTCATTTTCCCAGTCAGGATTTTCAAATGTTCCAATGGTTACTCCCCCACTTCTATTAGGGGGTGCACACATACATAAAATGTGGTCAAATTCCTTGATACGCAAGGGGTTCAGTGATTTGAAGCAAATTTCACGAAAAAACATTTATGAAGCCTATGATATCAACGGTTTACGATTGATTTCATGTAGGCGTAGCTTTTATGAATAGGAGAAAAAACATGACAAAATTTAACTTAACAGACGAAACTATAAAAGTTGGCGACTTGAAATTGGATAAATCACAATTTGACATTCCAAAGAAAGTGACCATCCTTTCTTCACGAGTTGCACCAGTCTATAAAAATGTCAATGGCGAAAGCATTTCGACAGATGAAGTAGCTAAAATTACTTGCTCTGTACAAGATACAGACAAAATCCAAGCCTTGAAAGACCTGGGCTATTCCCCTGATGACCTCAAGGGTATTCGCTTGGAGATTGTAGACAACCTTGACAAGTTGGCTAAATCCGTTGAAAAGGATGAGCTGAACTCACTTGTAGTAGAACTTGTCAATCCAGAAGTCCACCTTAGTTGGCGAGCTAATAATAATGGTGGTGGAAATTGGGGAGGCTTAAAACTAGTGGCAACTGATATTAAATTTATTGGAGCCTAGACATGGATAACTCAGTGATGTTAGACTACTTAGCCGTAACGATTAAAGGCTTAGCTCCAGATGATGTCATTGAGAAAATCCTCATTCTTCCTAAAGATAAGTTTGTTCTCAATGAATGGGGGATAAACAAGTACCAAAGGCATTATGCCTTCTCAGAGATAAAGGTTTACTTCAATAAAGACTGGGAATCAAAAATGGGAGTTTTTATCGAACTGAGAGGGCAGGGGTGCCGTCAGTATGAAGAATACATGGAAAGCAATGTCAATAACTGGGTAACCCTGATGAAACGCATTTCTGAATGCCATAGTAACTTTACAAGACTAGATATCGCCAATGATATTTTTGATGATAGCCTATCCGTCCCGCTTATTTATAGTTATTGTAAAAAGCAACTCTGCATATCAACCGCTAAAACCTTTGATTACCATGAAAAGAGTATTCTTGAAAATGGTGAAAAGGTTGGTGAAATGGTAACGATTGGTGTTAGAGGTACTCAGCAATGGTGCATCTATAATAAGCTATTAGAACAAAAACTGGATAAAGATTTACCAGAAATGCCCTCATCATGGACAAGAGCAGAGCTTAGATGTTGGCAAGAAAAGGCAAACTTACTGGCTCAACAGATAAAAAAAGGACGTCCCCTTAAAGAGATTTACTTTGAAGCGATTAATGGACACTATCGCTTTGTCAGTCCGAGAGATAAGGATTCCAACCGTTGGCGAAGAAAAAACGTAAAATGGTGGAATGACTACTTAGAAACACAAGAAAAGACGGTCTTAAGTGTAAAGCGGACAAAACCCACCCTAAAACGGTCTGAGCTATGGACAGAGAAGCAAGTCTCACGAACACTTGGAAAACTCTATGTAGCAAAAGCAGAATCTTACGGACAAGAAAAGGCAAATGGCTATATTCAACACTTACTTGAGATTGGGATATCCAAACTAACGGAAACAGATGAGACTGATATTCAGCAGTACAAACAAGAGCAACAAAGCTCAGCCTATTGGGGCATAGGAAAAGACGACCTGTAGCAAACTACAAATCGCCTTTCCAAAAATAACTAACTTGATTATAACCAAAATAGAAGGAGAATTCAATGGCAACATTAAAAACAGAACATGATTTTGACTTGACCCGTAACTGGTACCGTAAATCCGTCTTTCTAGATGAACTCTGGCATGGCATGACCGTTGCAACGCTCAATAGCTATATTCGTCAGATGAAGGACAGCCCATACTCTTTCGGTATTAAAGGAACACATGGCAATGTCTTTATTCACTCAGAAGTCTTCGTGGCATGGTTTGACTACAAAATTGCCAATCAATATGTCGCAAAGATGGCGTAGGTAATACCTATGAGAGATAATAGTTCAAGAGTACTCATCATCAGTTCTTGGCGAACAGACCCTTATAAAGCAGGCAATGTCTTGGTGAAGTTCGCTATGCGATTTACCCACCCTATTACTAAAAAATCTCACAAGAAATACCTTTCTACAGGTGCTGGTAAAGGGTGGTTTACCACTAAGGCAAGACCAAGTAAAAAGACATCTTCTGGAAAAGAACGTCTTTTGGTCAGCGATATTAAAAACTCACAATTGATTACACAGGTCACGCAAGAACTGAACAAATTAGTTGATGACTATATCGCTGAGGTAACAGGTATTAAGCCTAAGAAAGCCAAGAGACTTTTAACCCTAGAAGAAATCGCTAAGCCCTATGATGAAGATGGAAGTCTTTATGGTAAAGCCTTTAAAGCATGGTATGAAAGGGTCAAACCAGCCAATAATACTCTTAAAACAAGGGTTACTATCTATAACCGCTATATCGTGCCTAATTTTGATACCAGAATGTCTATCACAAAATTTGCCTCTATGACAGAGGAAATTCAAAATCTAATCAATGCTTCTTCCATGCACATGGCAAGAAACCTGCATATTTATCTTAAGATGGTTTTTGATTGGTCAGTCGAAAACGGACAGATTACTCTTACACAAGACCCGATTGCCAACAATAAGGTTAAAAGGCGGGTTCTGACAAAGAGTGAGGAGCAAAACAAGAAACGTGAAGATATTGCAGAAAAATACCTAGAAGCAAGTGAGGTTAACTACGTTCTCCGACTGATAGAAAGCTGGACTAACCGTCCTGATAATCAACTTATCGCAGATGTGCTGAGAATGATTTTTCTAACAGGTATGAGACCAAGTGAAGTTCTGGGTTTGAATGAGGATATGCTTGATTTTGAGGAGAAGTGGATAAAGGTTCATTGGCAGAGGGCAAGCAAAAATAAATCAGATGAGGTAATGGAAGCACTTAATCTTGACGGAAAGGAACGCTACCGAGCAGACCTTAAGACCAAGGAAAGTGTCCGAACGATTCCAATGAGTCCTGAGGTAGAGAAAATTTTGCGACATTATATAGACAGAAATAAGTTTCAAGCTCAATTTAACCCTACTTATCAAGACCTAGGCTATCTCTTTACCAGAACCTATATCAGAACAGGTAATCGGCAAGGCTCTCCGCTTTATCATAATGAACTCTCACAATTCCTGAGAGGTGGTTCTAGTCAGTCAGCAAAATATAATAAAAAATCTGGTAAACCCTATAAGGACATAGATAGCTTCCTAGACTTTGGCAGACCGATTCATGTTATCCCTCATATGTTCCGCCATAGCTTTATCTCCATTATGGCTAGCGAAGGTATAGACCTCTCCACCATTCGAGAATTTGTTGGACACTCGGAGGATTCCAAGGAGATTGAGCGTGTCTATCTCCATGTGATTAAAAAGCAAAAAGACACCATGAGAGGAGCTGTAGAAAGGCTGGAAAAATTGATTAATAATAAGAACTAAGTGTGGAAAGGAGGATACTGCCTCCTTTTCTATTTGACATAGATATTTTTTTAGGATATAATTTAGTCTGTAATCAGACCAAAAGAGAGGTAAGGAATTATTTTGGAAACAGATTTTATGAAGCAATTATCAGTACAAGAGAAAGAATTCTCATCTCTTTATCGTGTCATGGCTAAGAATTTTGGGCTATCTGAGAGTAGCGTGTGGGTCTGTTATTTTTTATTAGTAAATAGTGGTGATATCACTCAGCAGGACTTGGTTGAACAGATGATGTTCCCAAAACAAACCATTCACTCTTCGGTAAAAAAGTTGAGTGCTGACCAATATGTAAGGGTGACGCCACTACCAAGTTCTCGTAAGAGCAAGAAATTGTCCTTGACTGAAAAAGGCAAAACTTATATAGAGATGACCGTTGCTAAAATGGTGGAAGCAGAAAAAGAAGCAATAAGGGCCATGGGGCAAGAGGATATGCAAAAATATGTTGAACTTCAAGGAAAATATCTAACTCTTGTGAAGAATGAATTTACTAAAGCTGAGCTGTTAACTTTAACTGACGATATGGAGAATAATTGATGGAAACAGATAGTATTGAAATTTTTGGTGCTAAAGAGCACAATCTAAAAGACTTTGATGTGACGATTCCTAAGAATAAGCTAGTGGTTTTTGCAGGTGTTTCAGGTTCGGGGAAGTCTTCCCTTGTCTTTGATACGCTAGCAAGAGAAAGTAGTAGACAGTGGCAGGATAGTTATCCTCTCTTTTTACGGAACAAGCTACCTCACTATGAGCGTCCTCACGTAGACGAAATTAAAAATTTACCCCCATCTATCGTTGTCGATCAGAAAGCTTTAAGGACTAATACTCGTTCAACAGTCGGGACGGCTATGGACATTGCTCCGCTTATTCGTCTGCTGTTTTCACGGGTTGGTCAACCGAGTGCGGGTGGTTCAATGGCTTATTCTTTCAATCATCCTGCAGGGATGTGTCCTATTTGTACTGGGATTGGGAAGGTTTATCAGTTAATTGAGGATAAGATTTTTGATACCACAAAATCATTGAATGAAGGTGCTATTAATTTTAGCCAATTTTCGAGTGGCTGGCAGGCTTATCTTTACAAAAATAATCCTTTACTTGATGCAGATAAAAAGTTAGCTGATTTTTCTGAGGAAGAATGGCAGATTTTGCGAGAAGGAAGCGATGAAATAGTCAAGGTTGAATTTCGTTCTAATAATACGGGGAGTGTGGACCGTGTTGACTATGAAGGTGTCATTCCGCGTTTCTACCGCCTCTATCTGAAAAGGGATATTTCTAAGCTGAAAAAATCATTGCAAGAAGAAGTGCTATCTCTTGTCATTCAGGTACCTTGTGCCAGTTGTGAAGGCTCAGGACTAAACCCCAAGGCCTTAGCTTCTAAGATAAACGGGCATAATATTGTTGACTATATGAACTTATCAGTCAGTGAACTCTTGCCTTTACTTGAAGAAGTTGATAGTCCTTTAGGTCAATCATTAGTTGCACAAATCAAGTCAGCTATTAAGCGGATGGAGACGGTTGGGATTGGTTATTTATCTTTGTCTCGGAAGACAGAAACCTTATCAGGTGGTGAGATGCAACGGGTCAAGTTGGTGCGACACATCGGTTCCAGCCTAAGTAATGTCAACTACGTTTTTGATGAACCGACTGCAGGTCTGCACCCTCATGATGCCGAGAAAATCGGTCAGCTCTTGTTGGATTTAAGAGATAAGCACAACAATATTTTGGTTGTGGAACATAGCCGACAAATGTTAGCTTTAGCGGATGAAGTCATTGAATTGGGACCATTGGCTGGTCGGGAAGGCGGTAGGCTAATTTTTCAAGGAAGTCTTGTAGAGTTGCAAAAAGCTGACACCTACACAACCCGTGCCCTAAATCAACCACTTAGACTGAATCAAGACCCACTAGCTTGGACAGAATATTTTGCCATCAAAGATGCTACTGCAAATAATCTTAAACAGGTTAATACAAAAATCCCTAAGGGAATCTTGACCGCAGTAACGGGTGTCGCGGGTTCAGGGAAGAGCTCTATGATTGGTGTCGAATTTATCGAAAATTACCCAGATGCCATTATCATCAATCAAAAACCTATTGGTACCTCCATTCGTTCCACACCAGCAACTTACTTAGGAATAATGGATGAAATTCGAAAATTATTTGCCAAAGCCAACAATGTAACCCCTAGTTGGTTTAGCTATAATTCAAAAGGTGCTTGTCCAATTTGCAAGGGAACTGGAAAAATCGTTTATGACATGGCTTTTGCGGATTCAGTTGAGGTCGTTTGTGAGGAGTGCGGGGGTCACCGTTATAATCCTAAAGCGCTCAGCTATCGTTATCAGAATTTCACAATTGAAGAGATTTTGAATCTAACTGTCGAAGAAGCATTAACAGTTTTTTCTTCGAACGATAAGATTTGTCAATCTCTGTCAGTCATGAAGGAAGTTGGCTTAGATTATCTGACTTTAGGTCAGCCTACAAGTACCTTGTCAGGTGGAGAAGTGCAACGGGTTAAGTTAGCTAGTAAGTTACAAGAGTCAGGACAAATCTTTGTTCTCGACGAACCAAGCACAGGTCTGCATAGTAAGGATGTTGAACAACTGCTTAGTTTACTAAGACGCCTCGTCAATCAAGGGAATACGGTTGTGATAATTGAACATCGCTTAGAACTTATTGCTCAAGCTGATTGGATAATTGATTTAGGACCCGAGGGCGGAAAGAATGGGGGGTATATTTTATTCGAAGGCAAACCAAGAGATATTATCAGTTGTGAAGAGTCTCAAACGGGGAAATATTTGAAAGAAATTTTAAATTTCAGTTAAAATACGTCAATTGCTTCTAATCAGACAAAAATCAGACAAAACCACATTATAAAAACAAAAAAAGCCTAGAAACGTTGATTTCATAGGCTTTTGGTATATTGTCTTACTTAACTTCTGTAAAGGTTGTTAATGTTATTTTAGCACTCTTTAAACGCCGTCATATCAACGTTTTTATATTGTTCTTTAGAAAATGTAGTCATAAATGTAGTCATTTTGCTATGCTGTCAACTTTGCAATTTCTTTGAGATAGATTTCAACTGCTTCTGCCTTCTTTTTCGGTGCCAATTCAGCATAAGTATCCATTGTCGTTTTAATCGATTTATGCCCCATCCTTATCTGGAGCTCTTTCCAGTTTGCACCAGCATTCAGCATTAAAGAAGCATGTGTATGACGAAATAGGTGAAAACCATAGTTTGGAAGTCCCAACTCAGTCAAACGCTTTTTAAGCGTTGCACGCTCATTTCTGTCACACATATAGTTCCCGTAAATTGTCGGGAAAATTAAGTGTACAGTTGGTAAATCGTGATGCTCAAAGTAATCACTCATCTCAGCATGAAAAGCTTTCAAGTCATCCAAAACTTGTCTCGGAACTGCAACTCTTCTGTTGCCAGCATCAGTCTTGGCACTGTTCTTACAAATTATTTCCCCTTTGATCCCGAGTTTCTTATTTCCAGCTTTCCACATTAGTGTTTTATTGATGATAATTTCATTAGCATCAAAATCTAAATCATTGATCGTCAAAGCTAGAAGCTCATTGATTCGAAGCGCAGAAGCTAAAAGTGTGTCGCAGATAACTTTGAATCTTCGATTAGCTCGTGTATCAGGAAGAGTAGCAAGATAGTTCAGCCAATTAGCCAAGTCCTCTCCATGTAATACCATGATTCTCTCCTTTACCACCTTTGGTTTTGGAGGGATTTTTACTGTCCGAGCTGGATTATGAGAAAGTTCGAAATTTGTAATCCCATAATCGAAAATATCACTAAGCTTATAGATAACTGCACCGAAATCTTTGGCGTGTCCCTTTTTGGATTTTTTAACACCCGATTCAACAGACTTTTTAGATTGTTGAGCTAATTTATTAACCCAAATTTGAATATCTGCAGATTTTATTTCTTCAGGCTTATATTCTCCAAACTTAGGGATTAGATAGGTATCAAGATAGCTTCGAACTCGATTGATCGTATTCTGAGAAGTCACCCAAGTTACAAAACTGACAAACCAGGCTTCTGCTAACTCCTCGAAGTTATTAATCAACAAGGTCTCTTTTAGAGTTGATCCCTTTGCTTCAAAATCAATTCGAGCTTGAATGATTTTCCTATCAAGACTTTTTAGAGTTTTAGCAGTTATAGATGATGTAACTTTTTTACCAGTCTTAACATCTACACCAATATACACACCACGTTGCGTATAGCTAATAGTTCCATTATTCTTGATAGTTTTAATGACTTTTCGATTGTTGTGAATGATAGTTTCTTTCTGCATAGTAGCCTTTCACATTCGGATATATAAAAGGCTAAAATAACAACCTCACACTATTCTATGTGATATTGCTATTTTAACACATTTTAAATATTATGGAGTCAAATAATCTATTACATCCTGCATCTTATAATAGACTGTTCGAGTTCCTTCAATGGGTGGTTCAAGACGCTTAAGTCCCGTTTTTTCCCAAGATTTTAGAGTGTTAGGAGATATCTGTAAAATCGTTAAGAGTTCTTTCTGAGTTACAATCTTTAAATTTTGATGTCTTTCCAATTGTTTCTGAGAAATGGATACCAAGCATATCAGAAGCTGTTCAATATGATCGAGTTTTGTACTTTCAATATTTGTCATTTGTATTTTCCTTCCTTGATTTATCGTGTCTCCTTGAATCTAAATATTTAGCAAAGAAGTAAGTTTTATCCATAATTAAACCTAGCAACTGTTTATTTTCTTTTCTAGCGTATATTACTAGTGCATTAAATTCTGTAAAATTATATTCTTCAATGACATCGATTACCATTGAAAGAAATTCGTCATTGTTATTACTAATAAGAAATTTATCTAGCTCAAAACCGCAACCGGATTCAATATCATTGATATCATATAAAGTTTTTTCAGGATTTTGAGCATGAGTGAAATAATCGTACATCCCTTTCGGAGACATGACTGGTTCCACATGGGCAGGGGTATTAAGATTCTTGGTCAGTAAATCAGAAACTTGAGTGTAACTTTTAAGCGAATCAAAATATAGTGCACCATGTCGGTGAGCTTTTTTGAATTCTCCAGTTTCTTTATTTACATCTTTATCATGGCAAGGGCTAAGAACAAAAGGGACATGCATCTCTTCTAGAATCTCAAGATAGTTTTCAGGGGCACTTTCTTGATATAACAAGAAAGTCCATTTATTTGACCGTATGTTTTTTGCCAAGTTAACAACCTCCTTTTTTATTCTCATTAATTAGGAGAATTTTTGACCATTTTTGGTAATGATTTAAAAAATAATTTGATTAATGATTGTCTATCTATTGGGGGCTGTCGTAGTGGGCCCCAATAGATACCTTGATTAAAAATAACAAAAGGCAGTGCTCTTGGCTATCATTATATGAGCCAAGCACTGCCTTTTGTTATACTTTTGTTGCCTTAAACCAGAATTTATCCCCTTCCCTAGTAGGAGATGAGAAAATATAACGTGGGTTATAATTAGAAATCTCTTCCTTAATTTGTCCGGTCATTTCTCGTAGAATTTTTTGTGCTTGTTGAGTCTTTGGATATTGCATAACGACACTTACAGTTGTATTCCTAACGTCAATCGTACATTTAGAGATCGAACTGTTAAAATTTTGTATGACAGGATCTAACTGAGTTTTTGTTATGTTATTGTCCCTGTCATTGACTGTTTCAGTTTTTTCGTACTGTTTTAAAAAATGTCTAAATCTAATTGTTTGAAAAATTGATTTAAAATAATTAAAGACAGAATCACTTCTAAATCTTTGAAATAACTCGATAGTAATAAGAAAAACAATTAAAGTTATTAAAATAATCGATGTTACTTTACTCATGTATTCGATAATTCTCAATTTTTCTTGAATAAGAGAGAATGTATTTTTAAGTTGCGGAATATTTAATTTTTCAAATAATTGTCTAAGTTGTTTTAATGCTAGATTTAAAAATATGCTCATAAATATGAAATAGATTAACCCTGTGTTAATATTGTATGTTTTTTGAAAAAAACTCTTCCTCATTGTTATAAAACACCTTCCTTTGTAAAATAAGTGGGACAGAGTAATGGAAGCACCTGATATGGATGATCGCTATCAATAATTTGTATTAGTCCAGTACCTTTGCCAATAGGAATAACAATTCCTTCGGGATCTAAATCTGGAAATAGGAACTGCGTTGTTTTCTTGTTGATATTGCCTATCTGAATTAAAACATTTAATTGCTCTCGAACAGAAACCGGTATAGAAGTATGGTCAAAACGTTGTCCCACCATACAAAGATGTACATTTGACGATCTCGAGAGCAAAGCGATTTCTGAGATTAGTGAAAAAAATGAATCCCTTATAGTTTTATTGACTCCTTCAGATAATGCAAGCATTTCATCTATTACAACTGTAAAATGCCTAAATTTATGGTCTGGATTATCATAGAGGATTTCTTGTCTTTGGTGGATAAGATTTAAGCAAGAACTAAGATGTCCATTGATTTCTGAAACAAAATCTGATTTAGAACGATTTCGTTGAGGATGGAGAACAGGAAATCCATTTTCGCGGGCCCAACGACTGGGAGTATCAAACTTTGGATCTACAATAATCAAGTCAGAAAAATTTTTGAGCAAAGTCAAAAAATAGGTCAGAGCATAAGATTTACCAGATCCGCTGTTCCCAGCGATAGCCATAGAAGTTACCTTATTGTAGTCAATAGAAAGATTTTTCATGATTGGGATTAGATTTCCTTTTTGATTTTCTGAAAATTCTTCTAAATCGGGTATTACAATGCGTTCAGAAATACCAAGTTTCCATGGAAAGAAGAGCCCGCGCTGAACATGAATATCGTCGGTGTCCAGAGCAATGAAAAATGCTGAATTTTGTTTGAGTAGGGTATATCTTGGGTATAAAGATGCATTAGCAATTAGAAAGATTTTCTGATAGAGCTCGTCATCAATTATATAACTGGCGGGAAGGCGTGGTATAAAAATAAAGCCTTCCGCAGTGATTTTAATATCGAAACTGTTTGTATAACTAGTTTCTCCCTGTATCGAGGATCCTAGTCCCATGTTTAGACTTTGCAACAAATATTGTTCAAGTGCTTTTTTATCCATTATTTAACCTCTTTAACATCATTTGCGCGGAAATAAACGTTATAACCAACTTCACATGCTTCAAGATTATCGAAATCAACCATCGCCAAATAAGAAGGCAGAGGCACTTCTGATTCAAATTTCACCTGAAAAGGTGGTAGTCCCTTCTGTGAAAACCACGCTTTATAAGCAATGACCTCTCCAGTTGGTTGATTGTTCTCAAATTTGACTTGTGATTCTAATTCATCACTAAGACAGTAAATAGCTTGCTTAGTATTGATGTAGTGTTTTGCGGTGTTAATTGAATATCCCGCTGTGCGATTATGTGTTTTCATAATATTTTCCTTTCTTTGTTAGTGTAGAGTTGATCTGATATGCTCGGTTTAAGTCGGAGCTAGACTTTCTGACACTATATAATTTCACCTCCTATCTTTAAGGAGAAAAAAAGCAGGGAATTGGTAATCCCTGCTAAAAAAGATTGAAAAAATTGTCTAAAATAGACCTTTTCTTCAATCTGATTTTATTAGTTTTAATTAATTCTCTTTTCTTTTAGTTATTAACCCAAAACCAAAAGTGCCGATTAATAATGCACCAATCATACTGAACACACTATCAAATTGTCCAGTTGAAGGCAATTGTCGTTCTGAGTTTTGATTTGTTTTTTCAAAATTATTTTCAGAATTGTATGGAACAATTTGTGGTGAAACAACAGCACCATATTTATACCGATTTTTTGATTGTACAAAGCCGATTACTTTTCCAGTTTGAGAAACGACTGGAACGTTTTGGATACCTTGCTTAGCTAATTCTTCACGTTTACGTTCTAATTCAGCTTGTTTCTTAGCTTCTTCTTGCTTATCGAATTGTGCTTTAATCACTTCGTAAGCTTTTTTAGCCTCATCACGTTTAACAATTAATTCATTCAATTTAATTTGTTCAGCTTCAAGGTTCTTTTGTGCTTCTACAAGTGCATTTTGCGCTTTTGCAAGTGCATTTTGTGCTTCTACCAATTTAGCAGGAGCATTTTCTAAGTTTTGGACTTTTTCTTGTGCTTCTACAAGTGTTTTCTCAGAACCTTTCAATTCTGCTTTAGCAGTTTCAAGGTTTTCTTTAGCAGTTGCAAGATCTGCTTTCGCTTGAGCCAATTTAGCTTGTTCAGCTTTCAGAATTGTTTGTTTAGCATTTAGGACTTCTTGTTTTGTTGACAATACAGCTTTTGCTTGAGCCAATTTAGCTTGTTTTGCTTGAATATCAGCATTAAGTTCAGCTACAGCTTTTTGAGCCTTTTCATTGTCAGCAGTAGATTTTACCAAGTTTTCTTGTGCTTTGTCAAGAGTTGATTGTGCTTCTGGTGTTTGTGCTTCTACAGCTTCTTTTTCAGCCAAGACTTTTTTAGCTACTGAAAGTGCGGTGTCTGCTTGTTTTTTGCTGTTTTGGGCATTGGCAAGGTCGGTTTGGGCATTGTTGTAAGCTGTTGTGGCATTTTCTAATGCAGTTTTAGCATTGTTATAACGTGCTTCAATAACTTCTTTTGTGTCAGGGTTAATGATAGCTGTTGTATCAAATGATGAACCCTCACGAATAAGACGTTCCGCTACAGTAATCAAATGAACTCCCGTAACATCTTTTCGTGAAGAAAGAGAAATTCCCATAAATTGGTTTTTATCTTCTGTTGAAGTTACGCCTGAAACCGAACCTGCGTGTTCCCATTCTTGACCGTTGTAAAGGAATTTGACAAAGGCTTCAAATACCAACTCTTTAGCACGGTTCATAGTCATTGTAGGACGGCTACCGTATGCGGTGTACATATTTTCATAGAATTGCCCCTCAAACAGTCCGTTCTTACCTGCAAGTTCTTCAATACCTGCTTCGTCATGACCTTCTGAAATGACTTTATCCCAATCCCAATTATCAGCTACATAGCGGTTAGCCACTTCATCAGCAAACTTCATAGCTCCTTTTGAGATAACTACTTTATTTGTTCCAAAGGCTTCACGAATTTGGTTTAAGAGATCATTTGCAAAGAAAGTCAATTCCATTTTTTGTTCATCTGTCAATGAACCAAGCGACAATGTAATTTCATTATCGTTAGAATTTGAGTTAAATTTATTCAAAGAAGCCATTTCGCTGTTCATAGCTTTAAGTTGTTGTTCAGCTTCTGCACGTTTCTTATCACCTTCTTCGCTCAAATCCTCATAGTTTTTGTAGGCTTTTAGAGCTTCAATGTACTTAATAGGCACTACAATAGTGTTTGTTGCTTTAAAGTCTGCCTCTGCTTTAGAAAACTCTACTTTTTTGTCTGCCAAAGTATTTTTTGCTTGTTCAGCAACTTTTGAAGCGTCCGTCAAAGTTTTGTCTGCTTTATTAGCTGTAGTTTCTTTAACTGCAAGATCTTTTTTAGCCTCTGTAATAGCTTTAGAACGTGTTTCATCAGCTTTTTTAGCTTCATCAAGTTTTGTTTGAGCTTTAGCAACTACTTCTTTATCTGCATTTACTTTAGCTTGTGTTTGTTCTGCTTTAGAAATAACTTCCTTAGCACCTGTTCCGTCAAGAATTGATTGTGCTTTTTCTACATCTGTTTTAGCATTATCGACTTCTTTTTGGGCGTTGTCGACTTCTTTTTGAGCTGTGACAACTTTATCGTTCTGGTTTGTAACTTTTGTTGTTGCTTCGTTTACATTAGCTTGTTTTTCTGCTACTTTAGTCTCATTTGCTTTGATTTCAGCTTTAACAGCTTCAACTTTTTCTTTTGCAGACTGAATATTTTCTGTAGTTGCTTCATTAGCATTGGCAGTCGCTATATCCAGATTAACTTTGGCTTCTTTCTCAGCATTTGATGTTTTTTCGACATTTCTAGTAGCTTCATTTACAACCGTTTGTTGGGCATCTACATCCCTTTGTGCTTGATTAGCAGATGTTTCGGTAGTTGTGACCTCTGCTTGTGTTACTTCACTTGTTTTTGAAGCAACGGTTGTTGCTTTTGTTTCTGTAGGTGTAACAACTTCATCAGCATTAGCTGTAACAGCAGTAAAACCTGTTAACGCCATTCCGGTTGCAATAGCAATTGTGACATTTCTCTTTTTCATTTATTTTCCTATCTACTAAAAGTAATTTGTGTAAAAAACCTAAAATTAATTGGTTTTAAACAATTTGTAACAGTGATATTATATCACTAACTGCAACTATTGTAAATGTTTATTAAAACAAAGATACAATTGTTTATATAAAAATGGGTCCATAATTTATACAATATATAAAAGGAGTTTTTTATGATAATTGGTAAATTGGTTAGAGAATATAGATTAAAAAAGAATTTGACCCAACAAGAATTGGCGGAATTAAGCGATTTAAGTTTACCTTTTATCAATTTAGTAGAAAATAACAGAAGAAATCTATCAGTAGATACACTGCTTAGGATTTTACAAGCGATGGAAATTGAACCAAGTGATTTTTTTAAACCTCTTTCTTATTCTTCAAATCAAGACCTCCAACTTCTTATTGAGAAACTTCAAGTGAAAGAAGATAGTAGTGAATACATAAAAGTATTCTTGAACATTTTAAGGTTGAGTGAAGATAGATAAGCATTTTAGTTTAATCGGGATTTCTATCATAAATAAAAAAAGAGGCAAGTGCCTCTTTTTTTATTTATGACATATAGAAGTTGCGACTGATATTGTTTAATGAATTAATCATTATAATCTACACCGTCGATGATTCTTTGAATGAATCGAATGAATTTAATTACATATTTTCCAATGAAACCATAAGCGATGCCACCTATCCACAGAGCAAATGAACAAAATACACATAATATTGTGAATTGAAACCAAAACCATGTAGTTCGCCATGTAAACAAGAACATGAGAAAACCGATTATTACTCCACTTCCAAAGATACCAACTAACATTTGTGAGGTTACAAAAGCAAAAAACCAATAAATTGGTAAAGTGCTATAGTACCAAGCTTTTGATAATAATTCTCTCAATTTATTTACTCCAATCTTTTTTGATTGGTTTATTAGCTTTAATTGTATTATGAGATCTCTTTATATAATTATCACCGGATTGTTTGACCCTAACTGTAAAAAGACCTGCTATTACACCGTTAATGAATTTGTTTAATGACATCATGTCCCCCAATGTAAAAATTTTATATTAGTGGTGTTAGTAAGTGACTTTTTGATGATATTCTATTCAAAAATAATCATGTATGACTTCTAACTATAATCAGCATATTATCACAATTTGTAAATATAATCAACATATTATATACAATTATTAAATAAAGTGGGTGTGTTTTAGCAGTTTTATTGAGACTAAATACATTTTTTTATGTCCCATAAACCATTCATAATAAAGGAATTCAAAGCAGGATGATTTTTAAAGAGTTTGTTAATTTTTTGCTCATCTCTACGTACAGATTCTAAAAAAGGAATTTCTTCGCTATTTCTTTTATAAATATTGTTTTTTTTCAAAATGTATTCAAAAACATATTCTGCCTCAATAAAATCATTTAGAGAAAAACCATATTTATTTTTAAATTCAGGGTTAAGTTCATCAATTAAATTATCCAGATCAAGCACATCAACCAAGTGGAATAAGTAGTTGTCTATATCTTTATCTATCTCATAGGAAGTATCCTTAATGGATATGCCCTTTTGCTTATCCAATATTAATTGTCTAAACTGTTCAAAGAATTCTTTCAGTGGCTCTTCTTTAGTTTTATTAAATAGGTCAACTAGATTAATACTTTTAACGGCATAATTTTCAACAACTTCAAATTTATCTGAATTTTCGTGGAACCATTCTATAAACGATTCTCTTTCCTTCATAAGGAGATCTTCTATTATAAATTCTCTAGCCAAAACAAGTAGCACACAGTTGTCTAATACTGTTGTGTCTAATGAATCTCCTGAATTTAATTTATTTTGGAAATTCCTAATATCTTTAAAAGATTCATATATTTCCCTTGAAAAATACTCGTAATTTTTACAAGAACTTATAGGAAGTTCCATAGTTCCAACATGTATTTTAAGTAGCTTTTCATCTGCTATCTTGTTATAAAGCCATTCTGGAAATTTATCATCTGTTTTTTTAATGACCTTATATGCAGTCCTTAACAACATTATATTTTCATTGTATAGCGTTTCTATTGCTTTTTGGCGACGTTCGAAAATTGTTGGTCGGAGAAATTGCCAATTTGGAAACTCGTTTAGAAAGTTATCTTTCAATCTTTTTGTACTTGAAATAATATCTTCTAATCGCCTGATATAATTGATCTCAAAATTATTAATAAACATTAACTTATTTGAACTCTCATAGTTATTACGAAAGTCTTCTTTTGTCAGTACCCGATAAGTGGGATCCTTTGCCATTAGTTTTTTGATTCTATCTAAGTTTAGTTCCGTAGGGTAATCTTCCCCTTTTTTCCAGCGACTAATTTGAGCACAGCTCACACCTAATCTCTGAGACAAAATTTTTTGAACTCCTGTTTTCCTATCTGAATTAATTAGTCCTTCGGTAATTAACATTTCATGGATTTCGTATTTTAACTGGTCATCAACATTATCATTGGGTAGTTTCTTACATTCTTTTTTATAGCTTAAATTAATTTCATTTAAAAATAGAATATAATTATTAAAACTCTGATTAAAATTTTCTTTTCTCTCTTTTTGAAGCCATTTTTTTCTCCTCTCTTCATTGTTTGTTTCTGGATAAATGTTAACTTCAGTATACAACATGTTTAAAAGTGCTTCGATTAAAGAACTAATATTAGGATCCTTAACAATAATTTCGTTTTGTTCTTTATTAAATTTATTTAAATATGTTAATAGTTTTTTAATTGATTTAATATTTGGAGAGTAAGTCCCTTTTTTCCAATTATTTAACATGTTTTTTGATATTCCTAGCTCAACCGTAAGAAGTTTAGTAGATATACCAAACTTCTTTTTTATTTCTCTTAAAAATTCATCAAGTAAATAGTTAAATAAAAACAAATTATCTCTCATAATATTAGATTATATCAAAAATCCCAGTTTTTTTAAAAATCGCTTAATTTTTATTGTGGGGAGTTTGTTAACATAATGAAGTAAAGAAATTTCTTTACAAAAAACATGTATAGTCTTTGATGATGCGCATCAAGAAGACGGATTGAAACTAATATAAACGATGTAACGATAAAGGTTGTGTTGTGTATAAATTGTTTCGCCGGTTTTTGGTGTGCATTTGAAAACAAGGCTTTCAATTTTTGAATATTAGAGTTTCTATTCGTCTTCGCAAAAGAGACTGTTAGAAAAGAGAAAATATGTCAAAAATTGAAGAACGCAGAGAACGTAGAATTAATAGAGCAATACGTGAAAACGATTGGAATGAAGTGAGTAGATTACTAGACCAACAATTTGATAATATTAAGCGACAAGACCGCAAGTATCATCTTTCAAGCTTGAATGCAATAGTAAAAAAAGAAGGAGGTGTAACCGAGTTAATTGACTTATATAACGATAATAGTTTGGATCCGCTTGAACAGGTACTTATCAATGAAGTTCGTGAATATCTTTGCAGAGCTTTAGGCAAACTTTCAGAAGATGACAGACATATCTTTTTAGGGATAGTAATATACGGAAAAACATTACTAGAACTAACAAAAGAGACTCGATACAAGAGTCATAAAACTGTTAAAAGTCATTTTGAAATGTCTAAAAAATTGCTAAGAGAAGAATTAGAAAGCTATTTTGATTAGCAGTGAAGTGTAAGTTGTATTAGAGAGATTTGTAGTATTCTGAAAAAACACCCTAGTCCATTTGAACTAGGGTGTCTCTTATATATCCGAACATCTAATTTATTTCACAAAAAATGTAGTCAAAAATGTAGTCATTCGGTTGATTTTTATTGCAATACATTGAAGTTTAAAAATTCAAGAATCGCATTAAATCAAGGTTTTTCGTTTCTACTGAAACGTAATGACCTATTATTTAACTTCTGTAAACACAACATGTTTGCGAAGTTTTGGTGAGTATTTCTTCAATTGAAGACGGTCTGGAGTGTTACGTTTGTTTTTAGAAGTAAGGTACAAGCGTTCACCAGATTCTTTGTGTTCAAGTGTAATATTTACGCGCATGGTATCTCCCTTCTATTATTCAGCTGATGCAGCTTTAGCGATCTTACGTCCTTTGTAGTATCCTTTAAGTGATACACGGTGTGAACGTGAGTAATCTCCAGTTGCTTCGTCAAAGTTTACAGATGGAGCTGTTACTTTGTAGTGCGTACGACGTTTGTTTTTCTTCGCTTTTGATGTGCGACGTGCAGGTACTGCCATTTCGTTTTTCTCCTTTTAAGATATAAATTCAATTAGGTTTGATTTTCATCAACTGTAACAGTATAACAAAACTTTTTTGTAAAGTAAAGTTACTTGACAAAAAAATTGAAATTTTTGGGAAAAGTTTCTTCTCTCCAGTTGATCTCAAAGTTTGGATCTGCCTTTGGGCCTACTTTTATGCTATAATGGTAAAAAATGAAACGAGAGGAATGACATGACAGAATTAGACAAACGCCATCGTAGTAGTGTCTACGATAGCATGGTAAAATCTCCCAACCGTGCCATGCTTCGCGCGACGGGAATGACCGATGAAAGCTTTGAGAAACCGATTGTCGGAGTGATTTCGACATGGGCGGAAAATACCCCTTGTAACATCCACCTTCACGATTTTGGAAAATTGGCCAAAGAAGGTGTGAAAGATGCAGGAGCCTGGCCAGTCCAATTCGGAACAATTACGGTTGCGGATGGGATCGCTATGGGGACACCTGGGATGCGCTTCTCCTTGACTTCTCGCGATATCATTGCGGATTCTATCGAAGCAGCTATGGGTGGTCACAACGTGGATGCTTTTGTAGCCATCGGGGGCTGTGATAAGAACATGCCTGGTTCGATGATCGCCATTGCCAATATGGATATCCCAGCGATCTTTGCCTACGGAGGAACCATTGCACCGGGTAATCTGAACGGCAAGGATATCGACTTGGTTTCTGTTTTCGAAGGAATTGGGAAGTGGAATCACGGCGATATGACCGCTGAAGAAGTGAAGCAATTAGAGTGTAATGCCTGCCCTGGCCCTGGTGGCTGTGGGGGTATGTATACGGCCAATACCATGGCGACAGCGATCGAGGTCCTTGGGATGAGCTTACCAGGTTCATCTTCTCACCCTGCTGAATCAGCGGATAAGAAGGCCGATATCGAAGAAGCAGGTCGTGCTGTTGTCAAAATGCTTGAAATGGGACTGAAGCCATCTGATATCTTGACCCGTGAAGCCTTTGAAGATGCGATTACAGTGACCATGGCGCTTGGTGGTTCTACCAATGCCACTCTTCACTTGCTCGCTATTGCTCATGCGGCCAATGTGGATTTGACGCTTGAAGACTTCAACGATTTCCAAGAGCGCGTGCCTCATTTGGCGGACTTGAAACCTTCAGGAAAATATGTCTTCCAAGACCTTTACAATGTCGGTGGTGTGCCAGCCGTCATGAAATACCTTCTTAAGAATGGTTTCCTTCACGGGGATCGCATCACCTGTACTGGTAAGACTGTTGCAGAAAACTTGGAGGCCTTCGCTGATTTGACACCAGGTCAAAAAGTTATCATGCCACTTGAAAATCCAAAACGTGCGGATGGTCCATTGATCATCTTGAAAGGGAACTTGGCTCCAGAAGGGGCGGTTGCCAAAGTATCAGGTGTGAAAGTTCGTAACATCACTGGTCCTGCTAAGGTCTTTGACTCAGAAGAAGCTGCCATTGAAGCCGTTCTTTCGGATGAAATCGTGGATGGCGACGTTGTTGTTGTTCGTTTCGTAGGTCCTAAGGGTGGTCCTGGTATGCCGGAAATGCTGTCCTTGTCATCTATGATCGTTGGGAAAGGCCAAGGAGACAAGGTAGCCCTCTTGACAGACGGGCGCTTCTCAGGTGGGACTTATGGTCTCGTTGTTGGTCACATTGCGCCTGAAGCTCAGGTCGGTGGTCCGATTGCCTACCTCCACACAGGAGATCTGGTAACGGTTGATCAAGATACCAAAGAAATCACCATGCACGTCTCAGACGAAGAGTTGGCGAAACGAAAGGCGGAAACAACCTTGCCACCACTGTATAGCCGTGGGGTTCTCGGTAAATACGCCCATATCGTTTCTTCCGCATCACGTGGTGCTGTGACCGACTTCTGGAATATGGAACAGTCTGGTAAACAGTAATTACAAGGACGACTTTGTCCAAAGAGAGAGTGGGACAGAAATCGGTAATTCGTTAAAATTCGATTTCGTCGTCCCACCTCCGCACAGTTGAGTAGGGCTGTAAAAGCTGATGAAATCAGTGTAGTAGAGCCTACTCAACCACTGCGTCTTGCTCGACAATCCAAAAATAATTGAGAGGCTAGGACTTTTGTCCCAGCCTCTTTTTTGGCTCAAAGTCGCTATTTTTAACCCTATCGCTGAAGCGTATGAATATTACTTTTTGGGGGATTTGAGTGTATCATCTGTCATTTTTCTTGTAAATCCGTCTATAATTTGCTATAATTGTGACTAATCGAATCAATCCTTTAATACTGTCCAGAGAGGCAGGCAAGGAGCTATGGAAATGAAAGGCCTGGGAAGACCAGCCTATATTTTGTGTATCTCCTTGTTGTGGGGGATTTTTTTGTATAGTTGAAAAGTGGTTTGATCAAAAAAGAAATCGTCGATGATGGAAGTAGGGAGTGCATCCTTACGATTTGGTCATCGAAGGTAGACGTTTTTGTTCAGCCATAGCTTGCTGCATCTTAATTTTAGGAGGTTTTTACGATCGTGAATGACGTTAAATATGATGTGAATGATATGCCAAAACCTGGTTTATTGGTTGGTTTATCTTTCCAGCATTTGTTTGCCATGTTTGGGGCGACAGTGCTGGTGCCGATTTTGGTTGGGATTGATCCTGCCATTGCTTTGTTCTCATCTGGTTTGGGGACCTTGGCTCACTTGACCGTGACCAAGTATAAGATTCCTGCCTACATGGGGTCCAGTTTTGCTTATATTGCTGCTATGCAGATGTTGATGAAAACAGATGGGATCGCGGCAGTTGCGCAAGGTGCCATGGCGGGTGGTTTGGTCTACTTGTTTGTGGCTCTGATTGTTAAGTATGCGGGGAAAGACTGGATTAATAAGGTCCTTCCACCAATCGTGGTTGGTCCCATTATCATGGTAATTGGTTTGAGTCTTGCGAAGAATGCAGTCACTGATGCGACAACCTTAAATAAAAGCTATAGCGGTTATGCTCTATTGATTTCGATGGTGACCCTCTTTGCGGTTATCCTCTTTAACATGTATGGCAAGAAGATCGTCGGTGTCGTCCCAATTTTACTTGGATTAATTGTGGGCTATATTTTCTCATTGGCTCTTGGTTTGCTGACGGGACATAGTTTTGTCAATTTCTCAGAGGTAAGTGCGGCGCATTGGATTCAAGTTCCAAACTTTGACATTCCATTTGTGGATTATAGCTTTAAACTCTATCCAAGTGCGATTTTGACCATGGCTCCGATTGCCTTTGTGACCATGACGGAACATTTTGGTCATCTCATGGTTTTAAATAGTTTGACGGAGCGTGATTACTTCAAGGATCCAGGGCTTGACCATACGCTTACTGGTGATGGCTTGGCACAGATTATTGCCGGATTCTTTGGAGCTCCTCCGGTAACTTCTTATGGGGAAAACATTGGGGTTATGGCCCTTAGTAAGGTCTACTCAGTTTACGTTATTTCAGGCGCAGCAGTGATTGCGGTTGTCATGAGCTTTATTGGGAAGCTATCAGCACTCTTGCACTCTATTCCAACTCCTGTATTGGGAGGGTTGTCTATTGCCCTCTTTGGGGTTATCGCTGCTAGCGGTTTGAAAATTTTAGTTGAACATAAGATTGATTTTGATAATAAAAAGAATCTCTTGATTGCTAGTGTTATCTTGGTATCAGGGATCGGTGGTTTGATGATTGACCTTGGGGGACTTCAAATCACTGGTGTCGCAACATCAACCATTCTTGGGATCGTGTTGTATCAAATCCTTCCAGAACCAAAAGCTGACGAGGCTTAGTTTGTTCTGGTGTTGAAAAAGTTTTAATGGATTCAATCATCATAAAAAACGAGGAACAGACTCTGATGGTAGAGCGGGTGTTCCTCGTTTTTTATTGTGGATCGGATTTCCGAAGAAGACATTCCTTCATTAGTTGACTGCATTTTTAAAAAGGCAATGATTATTATCGTGGCGGAAGGCCAAGGGCGATGCGCCCGTATCGGCTGATTCGTGTAATTTTCCAAGCGGGTGACCAAGTCACTTCAACCTTGACATCTTCGATCCCCTCAATTTCTTTTAGGCGAGCGACGATTTCGATCGGAAGGCTCTCAGCACAGCTACAAGCCGTATCGGTGAAGGTCATGACCACCTTGCAAGTACCGGCTTCATCTAGATGGATCTCGTAGATCAGTCCTAGGTTATAGACGTCTAACTCAACATCGGTATCAAATACAAGCTCCAATTTTTCGATTAACGACTTCTCTAGTGCAAGGGCGCGGTCATTGATTTTGATATCCTCTCTCATCGCAAGATCCTTTCAGTGTAGTATGGCTTCCATTTTCTCATAATTCGGCTGATAAGGCAAGAAGAGAACGATGATTTAAACGTGTGGGACAAAGGAAATGCGGTCCAGCCTCCATTTCTCTTCGAATTTGTGGTAAAATAGAGGCAAAAGTAAGACAAAGGATGAAGGCTATGAAATTACAAAAACCAAAAGGGACCCAGGATATCCTTCCTGGCGATTCAGCGAAATGGCAATATGTAGAAGGCTTTGCACGCAAGGTCTTTGCGCGATACAATTATGATGAAATCCGCACACCGATCTTCGAACATTATGAAGTCATCAGCCGTTCAGTAGGGGATACGACGGATATCGTTACCAAGGAAATGTATGACTTCTATGACAAGGGAGACCGTCATATCACACTTCGTCCAGAAGGAACAGCTCCTGTTGTCCGCTCGTATGTAGAAAATAAACTCTTTGCGCCTGAGGTACAAAAACCAAGTAAGTTCTATTACATAGGCCCAATGTTCCGCTACGAACGTCCTCAAGCAGGTCGTTTGCGTCAATTCCACCAAATTGGGGTAGAATGCTTTGGATCGAGCAATCCTGCAACGGATGTCGAAACCATTGCCATGGCAGCGCAATTCCTGAAAGAACTAGGGATTGACAATGTAACCTTGCACTTGAACACCTTGGGAAGCCCTGCCAGTCGTCAGGCTTATCGTCAAGCCTTGATTGATTACCTCTTGCCAATGAAGGATCAATTGTCTAAGGACAGCCAACGTCGCTTAGAAGAAAATCCGCTTCGTGTCTTGGATTCAAAAGAAAAAGAAGACAAGGCCGCGGTTGAACAGGCTCCTTCCATCCTAGACTATCTAGATGAAGAAAGCCAAGCGCATTTTGATGCGGTTCGTCGGATGTTAGAAGATTTAGGTGTAGCCTATGTCATCGATACCAATATGGTGCGTGGCTTGGATTACTACAACCACACGATTTTTGAGTTCATTACAGAAATTGAAGGCAATGAATTGACAGTCTGTGCGGGTGGTCGCTATGATGGTTTGGTGGAATACTTCGGTGGCCCTGCGACAGCTGGTTTTGGATTTGGTATCGGTGTGGAACGGATCCTTCTCGTTCTTGAAAAGAAAGGCATTGAATTACCGATCGAAACAGGCCTAGATGCCTATATCGCTGTCCTAGGAGATGAGGTCAATGAAGCAGCGCTTAGCTTGGTTCAAGCCCTTCGAATCCAAGGTTTCAAGGCAGAACGTGACTATCTTGGACGTAAGCTCAAGGCACAATTTAAGTCAGCAGATGTCTTTGCGGCCAAAACCTTGATTACCTTAGGAAGCAGTGAGGTTGAAAGCGGTCAAGTCACTGTGAAAAACAACCAAACTCGTCAAGAAGTAACGGTAGCTCTTGAAAGCTTGAAGAAAGACTTCCCATCTGTTTTAGCAGAGTTGGGATTGGCTTGATCGAACGGGAAAGACAAGGGTAAACAAGATTTATCTGGGAGTAGGGGCAAAATGGTTGCTCCTGCTCTCTTTTATCTTGATTCTGTTTGCCGACCTTTGCCAAGATTTGGCGAAAAGCCGTTAAATTTTCTGACATTTATGATATAATGAGAAGACTACTAGTAAAGGAATGAAACAGTCATGACATTAGTTTACCAATCAACACGAGACGAAAAAAATACTGTAACAGCTAGTCAAGCCATCCTTCAAGGTTTGGCAACAGATGGCGGCTTGTTTACTCCGGTCTCTTATCCTCAAGTGGAGCTAGATTTTAACACCCTCAAAGACGCTTCTTACCAAGAAGTGGCCAAGCTTGTCTTGTCAGCCTTCTTGGATGACTTCACAGCAGAAGAGTTGGACTACTGTATTTCTCATGCCTATGACAGCAAGTTTGATACTCCAGCCATTGCTCCGCTTGTCAAACTTGATGGTCAATACAACGTGGAACTTTTCCACGGTTCAACCATAGCCTTTAAAGATATGGCTTTGTCGATCTTGCCTTACTTTATGACGACAGCAGCTAAAAAGCACGGTTTGGAAAATAAAATTGTCATCTTGACGGCGACTTCTGGAGATACTGGGAAAGCTGCCATGGCAGGATTTGCGGATGTTCCAGGTACTGAAATTATCGTCTTTTATCCAAAAGACGGTGTCAGCAAGGTACAAGAGTTGCAAATGACCACTCAGACTGGGGACAATACTCATGTGATCGCTATCGATGGAAACTTTGACGATGCCCAAACGAATGTCAAACATATGTTCAACGATGTTGAACTACGTGAAAAATTGGCAGCCAACAAGTTACAATTTTCATCAGCTAACTCTATGAATATCGGCCGTTTGGTACCTCAAATTGTTTATTACGTATATGCCTACGCGCAATTGGTGAAGACAGGTCAAATCACAGCTGGAGAAAAAGTCAACTTCACTGTTCCAACAGGGAACTTTGGAAATATCTTGGCAGCTTTCTATGCCAAACAAATCGGTCTTCCAGTTGGAAAATTGATCTGTGCGTCAAATGAAAACAATGTCTTGACAGACTTCTTCAAAACACATGTCTATGATAAGAAACGTGAGTTCAAGGTGACCACCAGTCCATCGATGGATATCTTGGTCTCTTCAAACTTGGAACGCTTGATCTTCCACTTGGTAGGCAATGATGCTACAAAGACCAAAGAGTTGATGGAAAGCCTCGTTGCAACAGGTCAATACCAATTGTCCAACTTTGATGAAGAAATCTTAGATTTGTTTGCGGCTGCATACGCAGATGAAGCAGAAACTGCTGCAGAGATCAAGCGGGTCTATGAAGTGTCTGATTACATCGAAGACCCTCATACAGCTGTAGCATCAGCCGTTTATCAAAAATACCTTAGCCAAACAGGGGATGCTGCTAAAACAGTCATTGCCTCTACAGCCAGTCCTTATAAATTCCCAGTTGTGGCAGTAGAAGCGGTGACGGGCGAGACAGGTCTAGGCGATTTCGAAGCCTTGGCCAGATTGCACACCCTCTCAGGTGTTCCTGTGCCACCGGCTGTAGACGGTCTTGAAACTGCGCCGGTTCGCCATCGTACAAGCGTAGCTGCTAAAGACATGCAAGCAGCCGTAGAAGACTACTTGGGACTGTAATTCTCCCTATTAGAAAGATCAAAAGAGCCGTTTGGCTCTTTTATATACTCATGAATTCATACAAAAAAATCTTAAACATTGCCCTTCCTGCCATGGGTGAAAATTTCTTACAAATGCTGATGGGCATGGTGGACTCTTATTTAGTGGCTCACCTGGGCTTGGTTGCCATTTCAGGTGTTTCTGTCGCAGGAAACATCATCACCATCTATCAGGCCATCTTTTTGGCACTGGGTGCGGCAGTTGCCAGTGTCATGTCCAAAAGTTTGGGTGAAAAAAATCAAGACAACATTGCCTACCATGCGACAGAGTCCCTAAAGGTGACCTTGTTGTTGAGTGCTCTCTTAGGAGGGGCTTCGCTGATATTTGGACGCCAGATGATTTCGCTGTTGGGAACGGAAGCTGCAGTCGCCGAAAGTGGGGGGATTTACCTTTCCTTGGTCGGCGGGACCATTGTTCTCTTAGGCTTGATGACGACCCTGGGCTCGCTGGTTCGGGTAGCCAACAATCCACGTATTCCCATGTATGTCAGCTTGTTGACCAATGTTTTAAATGCTCTATTCTCCTCTGTGGCTATTTTCCTTTTTGGTTGGGGCATTGTCGGAGCAGCTTTGGGGACTGTGCTAGCCCGTCTGGTTGGCGTTATCCTCTTGTGGCAAAAGGTCCAGTTGCCCTTTGCCCCCCTACGTTGGGGATTGGATCGTAAGCTCTTGAATTTAGCGCTTCCAGCTGCTGGAGAGCGGCTGATGATGCGAGCTGGAGATGTGGTGATCATTGCGATCGTGGTTGCTTTTGGGACTGAGGCAGTCGCCGGAAATGCCATCGGAGAAACCTTGACCCAGTTTAACTACATGCCGGTGTTTGGAGTGGCCACAGCGACAGTCATGTTAGTGGCACGAAGCCTCGGTGAAGGGGATTTTGAGCAGATTGACCGCCTTCGAAAGCAGTCTTACTGGCTGTCCTTTGTATTGATGTTGCCCATTGCTCTGGGTATCTTTTTCGGGGGCACCCTTCTGACCCATCTCTACACACAAGATGCGAAAGCGGTAGAAGCTAGCCTTTCGGTTGTCCTCTTTTCTTTGTTAGGAACACCCTTTACAGCAGGAACAGTCATCTATACTGCTGTTTGGCAAGGCTTGGGAAATGGGAAACTTCCATTTTATGCAACGACCATTGGCATGTGGGTCATTCGAATTGGAGCCGGTTATCTGCTTGGAGTAACCCTTGGCTTTGGCCTTCCAGGGGTCTGGACGGGGACGCTGCTGGACAATGGTTTCCGTTGGCTGTTTTTGAGTCAACTTTATAGACGAAAAGTAGGAGAGAGAACATGACAAAACGAGCTTTTATTTGGGATTTGGATGGGACCTTGCTGGATTCCTATGATGCTATTTTAGCAGGTCTTGAGGAGACCTATGCAACTTATCAGCTTCCGTTTGACCGAGCCAGCATTAAAGACTACATCTTGAAGCATTCGGTTCAAGATCTTTTAGTAGCCGTGGCGGAGGAGTATCATCTGGATGTGACCGACTTGAATCATCGCCGAGCAGAAAGTCTAGCGGAGAAAAATGCCCAGGTCCTTCTGATGGATGGGGCGCGTGATGTCCTATCCTGGGGACAAGAAGCTGGAATTGAGCAGTTTGTCTATACCCATAAGGGAGAGAATGCCTTTGTCATCCTACGGGATTTGGGTTTGGAATCTTTTTTTACAGAGATTTTGACCAGTCAAAGTGGTTTTTCCCGCAAGCCTGACCCAGAAGCTGCCATGTATCTGATGGAGAAGTACGGGTTGCATCCAGAAAAGACCTACTATATTGGGGATCGGAGCCTGGATATTGACTTTGCAAGAAATAGCCAGATTCAGAGTATCAATTTCTTGACGTCTGACTATCAAGGCAATCATCAGATGAACACCTTACTAGATATCCCAGCTATTTTAAACGCTGAAAAGAATCTGTAAAGAATTTGTTTTCATTTTGAAATAAAGTCGTAAGCTTTCTTTAAGAAATGTCCGCTATAATAGAACCATAAACAAAGACCTCCTAACTTTGTTTAGAAAAATCCTAAAACTTTTCTTTTTCATAATAATCTCCCTAAGAGTCGCCAAATCAGGCGGCTTTTTTTGTGCGAAAAAACAGTGCAAGCTCTTTTCCTTGCCAGGATAGAAGAAAAAGTTTATAATTGACTAGTCAATTATTGATTTATCAAAAATAGATCGGAGAAGAGCTATGGCAGAAATGAATGATTTGCTCTACCAACTACGTTTGGCAGATCAATCAACTACGCAACTTTTTGAAAAGCGCCTAGGGATTAGCTTAACACGTTATCAAATTTTGCAGGATTTATTAGAACAAGCGCCTTGCAATCAGATCGCGGTTCAGGAACGCTTGCAGATTGATCCAGCGGCCTTAACCCGGCATTTCAAAATATTGGAAAAGGAAGGGTTTGTCCATCGGAGTCGAAATCCAAAGAATCAGCGGGAAATCTTAATTCATTTGACGGATACGGCCTATAATCGTTTGGTCAAACATCCCCCTCGCCATCATGTGGCGGTGAAAGAACAGATGAGTCGGATTTTGACTGCTCAAGAACAAGAGCAATTTTCTTACCTGCTGGACAAATTAGTATCTGGCATTGAACAAATAACAGTTGAATAAAAAGGAGAATCTACGATGTCATTACTGACGATTATTTTAGCAAGTCTTGCTGCACTGGAGCATTTGTATATTTTTTATTTGGAGAGCATCAGAACCACATCTGATACCACAAGTCGGGTTTTCAACATGGATAAAGAAGAACTCGCTCGCCCATCTGTGACCTCTTTATTTAAGAATCAAGGGATATACAATGCCTTGATTGGTGCCTTCCTCTTGTATGGATTGTTTGTCTCTAAAAATAGTGAAGTTGTTACGATTTTTGTGCTTTTTATTATTGGAGCTGCAGCCTACGGTGCGATGACAGCCAATAAAAAGATTATCTTGACCCAAGGTGGTCCTGCAATTTTAGCTTTATTGAGTATCCTATTGTTGGGATAAAAAGAACGGGCCGCTAGGGCTCTTTGAGCTGATTTTATTAAATAAGTGTAGAAAAAAGTATAAAAAAAGACTAAAAATTTTATTGACTTTCTAAGAAAAAGGGTTATAATGGTAGCAACAGAAAAGTAATGAGTCAGCTATTTTCAGGGAGCTTGTGGGAATTGTGAACAAGCAATAGCGACTGATGAAAATTGGACTGTTGTTATCAATGAATTCTAACCCATGTGAATTCGGTTGGCACCCCTTACCGTGCAACTCCTTGATAGAGGAGATAGAGATGTAGGGAAAGACCAGCTATTTTTCCCTATAAAAGAGGTGGCACCGCGGACACTACGCCCTCACACAGTTTTTGTGTGAGGGCTTTTCTATGTGCCTTAGCAAGCGTGCACATTGATCCCAAAGCGGAAATAGAGCGTGGGATAACCGTGATCGCCTTAGCAAGCGACGTTACGATTCATTAGAAAAAGAGTTCTAAAAGAGAGGTTTCTGATATGAAAAAAGTTTTATCTGCTGATGTGTTGAGTCCAATTTTGGCTTATATGCGTTTGGATGCGCCCCATAAAATGATCTTGGAGTCGATCCCTCGTGAAAAAGAGAATGCGCGTTTTTCAATTGTAGCCTATCGGCCGGTCAGTGAAGTCAAGTTTGAACATGGCGTCCTCTATTACAATGATCAAATTGTTGAAGAGGATCCTTTGGACTTTTTGAATCGCATCACGGTCAAAACGAAAACTTCAGAAGAACTCCCTTTTAACGGTGGGGCGATTGGATTTGTCGGCTATGACTTGATTGGCCTCTATGAGCATATTGGCTCTATTCCTGAAGATACGATCGGCACTCCAGATCTCCACTTTTTCTTATATGAAAGCTATGTGATTTTTGACCACAAAAAGGAAAAGGTCTATGTGGTGGAAGAGAACCTTTATAGTGGGCGAAGTGAAGCAGAACAAGCGTCGAGTCTGGAGCAAGTGTTAGAGCAGTTGGCAAGGCCCGCAAAGGAAGAGTTTCAGGACAAGGATCTGCATGCTCTTCATTTCCACAATCATTTGGAGCAAAAAGAGTTTGAGGAAATGGTGGCCCTAGCGCGGGACTATATTCGAAAAGGAGATATGTTCCAATGCGTACTCAGTCAACGTTTTTCAGCTGATTTTTCAGGAAAACCACTAGATTATTACCGCAATTTGCGCGTGACCAATCCTTCGAATTATCTCTACTTTTATGATTTTGGGGAGTACCAAATTATCGGTGCTAGTCCAGAAAGTCTGGTATCGGTCAAGGATCGAGTGGTGACGACTAACCCTATTGCCGGCACGCGTCCAAGAGGGATCGATGAAGAGGCTGATCGGCAGTTGGCAGCTGATTTGACAGGAGATCCTAAAGAAGTCGCAGAACACCGGATGTTGGTGGATTTAGGGCGAAATGATATTGGTCGTATCGCTCAAAATGGGTCGGTTGAGGTGACCAAATATATGGAAGTGGAATTCTTCCGTTATGTCATGCACCTGACGAGTGTTGTCAAGGGACAATTACTTCCAGGGCTAGCCTCCATTGAGGCTCTGAAGGCAACCCTTCCAGCTGGGACCGTTTCGGGTGCTCCCAAGATTCGAGCCATGAAGCGAATCTATGAGGCAGAAAAAGAAAAACGAGGCGTCTATGCGGGGGCTATTGGCTATCTCTCTGTGACGGGGGATCTCGATTTTGCTATTGCGATTCGAACCATGATCCTCAAAAATAAGAAGGCTTATGTGCAGGCAGGAGCAGGAATCGTTTATGATTCGATCGCTGAAAATGAATACCAAGAAACCGTCAATAAGGCAAAATCAATGACAAGGATTGGAGAAGAAGGATGATTTTATTAGTCGATAATTACGATTCATTTACCTACAATTTAGCACAGTATATCGGAAAATTTGATGAGGTCCAGGTGCTTCGAAATGATGATCCGGATTTGTACCAGGTTGCCCAAGAAGCAGATGCCTTGGTCTTTTCTCCAGGTCCAGGTTGGCCAAAGGATGCGGGCAAGATGGAGGAGATGATCCGAGATTTCGCAGGGGTCAAACCAATCTTGGGGATTTGCCTGGGACATCAAGCGATTGCGGAAGTTTTTGGAGGGCGCTTGGGATTGGCACCACAGGTCATGCATGGCAAACAAAGCCAGATACAGCTAGAAGCTCCCTCTCCTCTATACGCGGGTGTCGCAAAAGAAGTCCCAGTCATGCGTTACCATTCGCTGACGATTGAAGACATGCCAGAGGATTTTGTCATTACCTCTCGGACGACGGATGATCAAGCCATTATGGGAATTCAACACCGTAGCTTACCGATTTATGGTTTTCAATACCATCCAGAAAGTATTGGGACGCCAGATGGGCTCAAGACCATCGAAAATTTTGTCAAACTAGTCAAGGAGCGGAAGATGAAACAAGTGCTTGCAAAAGTAGCAGAAGGAATGGATCTAACCAGTGCAGAGTTAGAAGCTGCTATGGAGGAAGTCGTTGCTGGTCGTGCTTCAGAAGCACAGGTGACGGCCCTTCTTCTAGGTCTCAAAATGAAGGGAGAAACGGTTGAAGAGCGGACGGCTATTGCAAAAGTGATGCAGGCCTATGCAGTCGCTATTCCTACAGAAGTTCAAGGAGCAATGGACAATTGTGGAACTGGGGGTGATCGTTCTTATAGTTTCAATATTTCAACAACAGCCGCCTTCGTTCTTGCTGGTGGTGGCATCAAGATGGCGAAACACGGAAATCGTTCGATCTCTTCTAAATCTGGTTCTGCGGATGTGCTAGAAGCTCTAGGGATTAACCTTGATTTGGGTCCAGAAGATTTGGGACGAGTGTTTGAAAAGGCGGGCATTGTCTTTCTGTTCGCCAAAAATCTGCACCCTGGCATGCGCTATATTATGCCCGCTCGCTTGGCGCTAGGGGTTCCAACGGTGATGAACTTAACCGGTCCTCTTATCAATCCGATTCCTCTAGAAACCCAGCTATTGGGAACCAGTCGTCCAGATATGCTGGAAAGTACGGCGGAGATTCTAAAGAATTTGGGTCGAAAACGCGCAGTGGTGGTGAGTGGTCCACAAGGTTTGGACGAGGCAGGTCTTGATGGGGAAACCCAGCTCGCTATTCTGGAAAATGGACAGGTTACCTTATCCAGCTTTCAACCAGAAGATATCGAAATGGAGCGCATTGAAATTGATCAAGTACGAGGTGGTGACGCCAAACGCAATGCGGAAATATTGCTCAGTGTCTTGAAGAATGAAGCGAGTCCCTTCTTAGAGGTGACGGTCTTAAATGCAGGCCTTGGTTTTTATGTCAACGGCAAGGTAGATTCTATCAAGGCGGGGATTGCCTTGGCACGTGAAGTGATTGCCAGTGGGGCTGCCCTTGAGAAATTGAGATTATTACAGGAGTATCAAAAATGAGTCAAGAATTCTTGCAAAAGATTCTAAAGGAAAAGGCGCGTGAAGTGGCTGCGATGAAAGAAGAGGAACTCCAACCTTTGCGCGAGATCTACCGCCTGTATGATTACCTAAAGAGTCATCCAGAAAAGCTTCAGGTCATTGCGGAAGTGAAAAAGGCCAGCCCGAGTCTGGGAGATATTCATGTTGATGTGGATATCGTCGCGCAGGCTAAGACTTACGAAGAAAATGGGGCCGTGATGATTTCTGTCTTGACCGATGAAGTGTTTTTCAAGGGCAGTATCGAGTATCTCCGGGAAATATCTAGTCAGGTGCGTATCCCCACCCTCAACAAAGATTTCATTGTGGATGAAAAGCAAATAATTCGGGCGCGAAACGCAGGGGCGACCGTGATCTTGTTGATAGTTGCAGCCTTACCAGAGGCTCGTCTGAAGGAGCTCTATGAGTTTGCGACCCATCTTGGCCTGGAGGTCTTGGTGGAGACCCATAATCTGACAGAACTAGAGATCGCTCACCGGATTGGGGCTCAGATCATCGGGGTCAATAATCGCAACTTGGTGACCTTTGAGACAGATCTTCATACTAGCCTTGAATTGGCGACAAGCTTTGAACAAGAACCGGTTTACATCTCGGAGTCTGCTATTTTCACAGCAGCAGATGCGCGTATGCTGGCTCCTTATTTTAATGGCATTCTCGTTGGGACAGCCCTCATGAAGGCAGACAATGTGGCTGAAAAAGTAAAGGAGTTGCAGATTGACAAAGGTTAAAATTTGCGGATTGTCCACTCCAGAAGCCGTGCAGACGGCTGTTGAAGCCGGTGCGGACTACATTGGTTTTGTCTTTGCACCAAGCAAACGGCAAGTCACGTTGGAACAAGCTCGGCAGTTGGCTACAGGGATTCTAAAGGGGGTTCAAAAAGTCGGTGTTTTTGTATCCCCACAAAGAGAAGCAGTGGAGCAAGCTTGCCAAGTTGTGGGCTTGGACCTGATACAAGTGCATGGGCCGATGGATGAAACCATCTTGCAAGACCTTCCCCAACAAACGATTCGCGCTGTTCAAGTGGGGAAAGATGCAGCTCTTCCTGAGACCAGTGCCGATTATCTGCTCTTTGATGCTCCTGTAGCAGGAAGTGGGCAGACCTTTGACTGGCAAAAGCTCGAAAGTCAAAACTTTACAAAGCCCTTCTTTATTGCAGGAGGCTTGACGGAAGACAATGTAGCAGATGCCATTCGCTTCTTTCATCCTTATGCGGTGGATGTATCCAGTGGGGTCGAGACAAATGGAATAAAAGATCAAGAAAAGATAAAACGATTTATAGAAAGGGTCAAGCATGGCATATAAACAACCAGATCAAAACGGATTTTACGGGCGGTTCGGGGGACGATTTGTCCCTGAAACCTTGATGACAGCAGTTTTAGAATTAGAAGAAGCTTACAGAGAAAGCCAAGCAGATCCTTCTTTTCAAGCAGAATTGGATCAGCTTCTGAAACAATATGTCGGTCGGGAAACACCGCTCTATTACGCTAAAAATCTTACCAAGTATGTCGGTGGAGCCAAGATTTTTCTTAAAAGAGAAGACCTCAACCACACAGGGGCTCATAAAATTAATAATGCCCTAGGACAAGTTTTATTGGCACACCGGATGGGCAAAAAGAAGATCATCGCAGAAACAGGAGCTGGTCAGCACGGTGTTGCAACGGCAACGGCTGCTGCTTTATTTGGTATGGAATGCACCATCTACATGGGGGAAGAAGATGTCAAACGCCAAGCCCTCAATGTCTTTCGGATGGAGTTGTTGGGCGCCAAGGTTCAATCAGTAACAGATGGGTCACGGGTTCTCAAGGATGCGGTCAATGCTGCCCTTAGAGCCTGGGTAGCAAACGTGGAGGATACCCACTATATCATGGGATCTGCTCTAGGGCCTCATCCATTCCCAGAGATTGTCCGTGATTTTCAAAGTGTCATTGGCAGGGAAGCTAAACGCCAATTTGCAGAGCAAAATGATGGGGCTCTGCCAGATGCCGTCCTAGCCTGTGTAGGAGGCGGATCGAACGCCATTGGCCTCTTCTATCCTTTTGTAGAGGATACATCTGTTGCCATGTATGGTGCGGAAGCAGCTGGACTTGGGGTAGATACAGACCAGCATGCAGCAACCTTGACCAAGGGACGTCCAGGAGTCCTTCACGGCGCCTTGATGGATGTTTTACAGGATGCCCATGGACAGATTTTAGAAGCCTTCTCGATTTCAGCAGGTCTCGATTATCCAGGGATTGGGCCAGAGCATTCTTATTTCCATGACATCAAGCGGGCAACCTATGTGCCTGTGACAGACCAAGAAGCCCTAGAAGCCTTTCAATTGCTTTCAAAAGTGGAAGGAATCATTCCAGCCCTGGAATCGAGCCATGCTATCGCCTATGCGGTGAAATTGGCCAAGGAGATGGGTCCTGAAAAATCCATGATCGTTTGCTTATCAGGTCGTGGGGACAAAGATGTGGTACAAGTCAAAGACCGCCTAGAACAAGAGAGAGGGGAGTAAGATGGGAAAGACCTTAACAGAGCATTTACAAAAGCTGAAAGATCAGCAACGAGGGATCTTTGTTCCGTATATCATGGCAGGAGATCATGAAAAAGGCTTAGCAGGTTTGCAGGAAACCATCCAATTTTTGGAAGATCTTGGTGTCTCAGCCATTGAAGTTGGTATTCCTTTTTCGGATCCGGTGGCAGATGGCCCTGTGATTGAAGAGGCAGGACTACGAAGTTTAGCCCATGGGACGAAGACAGAGGAACTGGTGCAAACGATCCAGCGCCTGAAGACAAGTGTTCCTTTGGTCATTATGACTTATTTCAATCCCTTGTTCCAATATGGGCTCGAAAACTTCTTTAGAGATTTAGAAGGAACAGCGGTCAAAGGGGTGATTATTCCAGATCTTCCTCATGAGCATGCGGATCTGGTGGAGCCTCTGTTAGCGGATAAAGACATCGCCTTGGTGCCACTGGTGAGTTTAACTACAGGAATCGAGCGTCAGAAGAAATTGATCCAAGATGCAGAAGGTTTTATCTATGCTGTAGCGGTTAACGGAGTGACGGGCAAAGCTGGTAGCTATCGAGATGATTTGGACCACCACTTGGCCCAATTACACGAAATAGCCTCCATTCCCGTTTTAACAGGTTTTGGAGTTTCCAGCATGGAGGATGTTCATCGTTTCAACAAGGTCTCAGATGGGGTTATTGTGGGGTCCAAAATCGTTAAGGGTCTCCACCGAGGGGAGACAGATGCCATCGCTCATTTTATTTCTCAAGCAGTGAAGGGCTAGAAGGTTCATTCCATTCATCATCAGCTTGATTCTCCTAGATAAAGCTCTTTGTCTACTATTTTAACCATTCCCCTCGTTTATCTTTACAAACGAGGGTTTCTCGTTACAATAGAGGTAGTAACAAGAAAAGAGGAGAAGAGAATGATAAGCCTTGCAGAGATTGATCAAGTTGTCCAGTCAGGTCCTTTTGAACCAAGCTGGGACTCTCTTAGCCATCAAGTCTGTCCAGATTGGTATCGGGATGCCAAATTTGGAATATTTATCCACTGGGGCGTCTACAGTGTACCTGCCTTTGGTTCGGAATGGTATTCGCGAAATATGTATATCCAAGGGAATCCTTGCTATGACTATCATCGAGAGCATTTTGGAGATCAGGCTAGCTTTGGTTACAAGGATCTCATTCCTCTTTTTACAGCAGATCGATTTGATCCGGCATCTTGGCTGGATCTCTTTCAAAAAGCAGGCGCTCAGTATCTTTTTCCAGTTGCGGAGCACCACGACGGTTTTCAGATGTATGCCTCTACTCTCTCGCCTTATAATAGCTTAGAAATGGGGCCGAGACGAGATGTCTTGGGAGAGCTGAGGGCGGAAGCAGAAAAACGTGGCCTGCACTTCTGTACGTCCTCTCACCGGGCAGAGCACCAGTTTTTCTTTTCACATGGCAAGGAATTCACTAGTGACATTCCGCAAGAAGTCCCAAGAGACAGCCTTTATTGGCCAGCCGAGCCAGAGCCAAAGGATCATTTTGATCTGACTTCCAAGCCTTATCCAAGTAAAGAATTCTTGGAAGATTGGCTGTTGCGAACCTGTGAACTGGTGCGGGACTACCAGCCAGAGCTCCTTTATTTTGACTGGTGGATCCAGCATGAGAGTTTCCGTCCCTACTTAATGCGCTTTTTGGCTTATTATTACAATCTAGCAGCACAAGAGGATTGCGAGGTGGCCGTTTGTTACAAACAGGATGCCCTACCTTTTGGTTCAGGAATCGTCGAGATGGAGCGGGGGGGCTACGGGGAGACGCAAGCTTTTCCGTGGCAAATGGATACTGCGATCGCCCGTAATTCTTGGTGCTATACCCAGGGTCTTGCCTATAAGACCAGTAAGGAATTGTTGCAAAATTTAGTTGATGTTGTGGCCAAAAATGGCAATCTTCTGCTCAATATTGGACCCAAGGCAGATGGTACCATCCCTGAGCAAGATCAAGACATCCTTACAGAGATCGGAGACTGGCTGGCGGTAAATGGAGAAGCCATTTATCAGAGCCGGCCTTGGCGGGTGTCATCGGACGGACCGACCGAGGCCCAGGAAGGTTCCTTCTCAGATGGGGAAGCGCCACTCTATACCAACCAAGATTTCCGCTATACCATGCGTGAAGGCCTACTTTATGCTATCCAGCTGGAACCAAGTGGACGGACAGAAGAGTTGACCTTGCCGTCTCTCGCCTATGATCTCAAGCAACCGAGAATCCTTCATGCGCGTATTCGGCAGGTAGAGCTCCTTGGAAAAAGCCAGCCCCTTTCTTGGAGCCAAGATGACCAAGGGCTCCACCTTCAGTTACCAGCTTGCAGCAAAAAACAACCGCGTGTTTTGCGTCTCAGTTTTTAGTTTTCTTGAAGCTTTCTATAAGGAATGGTTCAGGTTTCTCTTGTATACTGTACTCATCCAATAAGAAATGAGGTACAGAAAATGAAAATCTCAGTCAATTATCCAAAACGCTTTAAGAAATTGCCACAACAAGGGTCTTGTTACGGCGAATAAACGCTTCTCTTCATTTTTCATAAGAAACTCCTAAAGAAGGCTCTACCCGAAAGGGTAGAGTTTTTATGTACCAGGGACCTTGTGATTCGTGGTATAATAGGCCTATGGAAAAAAAGAATAAATTGTTACTCATCGACGGGTCTTCCGTCGCATTTCGTGCCTTTTTCGCACTTTATAATCAAATCGATCGCTTCAAGAATGCCAATGGTCTGCATACCAATGCGGTCTATGGCTTTAACCTTATGTTGAGCCATCTCTTAGAGCGCATCCAACCGACCCATGTTCTTGTTGCTTTCGATGCAGGAAAGACCACTTTTCGGACGGAGATGTATGCCGACTACAAAGGGGGCCGTGCAAAAACACCAGATGAATTCCGTGAGCAGTTCCCTTTCATTCGCGAGCAATTAGACCATCTAGGAATTCGCCACTATGAGCTAGCTCAATATGAAGCAGATGATATTATTGGAACGCTGGACAAGTTGGCAGAATCAACTTCTGTTCCTTTTGATGTGACCATCGTTTCTGGGGATAAAGATTTGATCCAGCTGACAGATGACAACACGGTGGTTGAAATCTCCAAAAAAGGAGTGGCAGAGTTTGAAGAATTCACTCCAGCCTATCTGAAAGAGAAGATGGGACTGACACCAGAGCAATTTATCGACCTCAAGGCCTTGATGGGAGATAAGTCGGATAATATCCCAGGTGTTACTAAGATCGGAGAAAAGACAGGGATCAAACTACTCCTAGAGTACGGCTCTCTCGATGGCATTTACGAGCATATCGATGAGATGAAGGCTTCTAAGATGAAGGAAAACATCATCAACGACAAGGAGCAGGCCTATCTGTCTAAGACTTTGGCGACCATCGATACCAATGCGCCCATTGAAATTGGGCTGGACGATATCACCTATACGGGTCCTCATCTAGAAAATCTCGCCAAGTTTTATGAGGAGATGGGCTTCAAGCAACTCCGTCAGGCCTTGGATCTCAGTGGAGAAGAAGTCGCTCCTGTAGCTATTGACTATACAGAAGTCGAGCAGGTCACTTCAGATATGCTCACGGAAGATAGTTTCTTCCATTTTGAGATTTTTGGGGACAATTACCATACGGAACCCATCATCGGCTTCGCATGGGGGACCAAAGGTCAGCTCTACGTGAGTACAGATACTGGTCTTTTACAAACACCGATTTTCAAAGAATTTCTCGAAAAAACGCCCCTCAAGGTCTATGACTTCAAACGGGCCAAGGTCTTGCTCAGCCACTTGGGTATTACCCTTCAAAATCCCGCGTTTGACAGTCGATTGGCCAAGTATCTCTTGTCGACCGTAGAGGACAATGAAATTTCAACCATTGCGAGTCTCTATAGTCAGATTGCGCTGCCGCTGGACGAAGTTGTTTATGGCAAGGGAGCCAAAAAAGTCATTCCAGAAAAGTCGGTCCTATTAGAGCATTTGGCACGAAAAGTCGCTGTTTTACTAGACACTGAAGAGCCTATGACGGAGCAACTAAAAGCTCACGACCAACTAGATCTGCTCTATGATATGGAGCAACCACTAGCAGCTGTTTTGGCCAAAATGGAAATCGCAGGGATTAAGGTGGAACGCCAGACCCTCCAAGACATGCAGGTGGAAAACGAAGCAGTCTTGGAGCGCTTGACTCAAGAAATCTACGAGTTGGCAGGAGAAGAATTTAACATCAATTCTCCAAAACAATTGGGTGTCATCCTCTTTGAAAAATTGGAACTCCCTCTTGAATACACCAAGAAGACCAAAACCGGCTATTCAACAGCTGTTGATGTCTTGGAACGCCTAGCTCCCATCGCACCGATCGTGTCTAAGATTCTTGAATACCGCCAAATTGCTAAGATCCAATCGACCTATGTCATCGGTCTTCAAGACTGGATTTTGGAAGATGGAAAAATCCATACCCGCTATGTACAGGATTTGACGCAGACAGGCCGTTTGTCCAGCGTGGATCCTAATCTACAAAACATCCCTGTCCGTTTGGAACAAGGTCGTCTCATTCGTAAGGCCTTTGTCCCAGAAGAGGAAAACAGTGTCTTGTTGAGTTCAGACTATTCACAGATCGAATTGCGCGTCTTAGCCCATATTTCGGGAGATGAGCATTTGATTGATGCCTTTAAACATGGGGCAGATATCCATACATCGACTGCGATGCGGGTCTTCAATATTGAAAAACCAGAAGATGTGACGCCGAATGACCGTCGCAATGCCAAGGCAGTAAACTTCGGCGTGGTTTATGGAATTTCCGATTTTGGCCTTTCTAACAACCTGGGGATCAGTCGAAAAGAAGCCAAGGCCTACATTGAGACCTATTTCGAACGCTACCCTGGCATCAAGGACTATATGGAGAGAGTGGTGCGGGAAGCGCGTGACAAAGGCTATGTAGAAACCCTCTTCAAGCGTCGTCGGGAGATTCCAGATATCAATTCTCGCAACTTCAATGTTCGAGGCTTTGCGGAACGGACAGCAATCAACTCACCGATCCAAGGATCGGCGGCAGATATTTTGAAAATTGCCATGATCCACTTGGACCAAGCCTTAGAAGCAGGTGCATACAAGACTAAGATGCTTCTTCAGGTTCACGATGAAATTGTTCTGCAAGTACCAAGTGATGAACTGGCAGCGATCAAAGCACTTGTCAAAGAGACCATGGAATCTGCTATTGAACTTGCGGTACCACTGGAAGCCGATGAGAATGCAGGCAAAACATGGTATGAAGCCAAATAAGATCGAGTTTGTTTAAAACAAAAAGCGGTAGGAGACTTTTCAGTTTTCTACCGCTTTTAACGACAAACACTTGCAATGCCCTTCGTATTGTTATACTATTTAAAGAAAGGAAACGCATACAAAAGGAGATTCATATGGCCTATTCATTTCGCAATCCTAGTGATGGCATTATCAAACATTACCTAGAAACGAGCAAGATCATCGCTGTAGTTGGATTATCTGATCGTGAAGACACGACCAGTCATCGTGTCAGCAAGGAGATGCAAGAGCGGGGCTATCGGATTATTCCCGTTAATCCTCGTTCAGCCGGTGGCCAGATCCTAGGAGAAACGGTGTACGCTGGCTTGCAGGAAATTCCTTTCCCAGTAGATATCGTCGATGTTTACCGTCGCAGTGAGTTTTTGCCAGATGTAGCGCGTGACTTCATCGAGACAGATGCGAAGATTTTTTGGGCACAATTGGAGCTGGAAAATCAAGAAGCAGAAGAAATCCTTCGTGGAGCAGGACGAGAAGATATTGTGATGAATCGCTGTATCAAACGGGAACACACCCGACTGATCTTAGGAGACTCCCTATACGGAGTATAAGTGACAAGAAATTGACAGTAAAATTATAGAAGAGAACCCCAGCAGGAAACTGGGGTTCTCTTCTTCATCTTATTTAACTTCATAGCTTGGATGGCCTGTGAAATGGCGCGGCCCTTGTTTGATCTGCTTGATTTGATCGTAAAATGCAATTTGGCAGTTGATAAAGTAAGGCATAGTATAAAAACCAATGACATCGCGCGTGAAGTAATTCAGGAAGTACCATCCAAACAAGGTTAAATCGAGTACCAGGCGATTGCTACGGAAGCCTTTCATTGTTTCGCGACTTTGACGAAGCACTCCCAAAGCTCCCTTGTAGTCGCCGTCTCGTAGTTGTTCGTAGAGGATCAATTCGACCAAGCTGAGACTATAGTACTGTGGCAAGTAAAAGAGGAGACCAAGCAGGCCTAGAACGACACCTACTGTCATCAGAGGCATTTGTTGCATGAGAGATTGGAATTCAGGACTAGCAGCCGTCAAAGTGCTGGGATTGCTGACCTTGTCGTAAATAGCCAAGAATTGACTGCTAGCATAGGTGCTAACGAGACTCCCAGCATAGAGGATGAGTCCCCATAAAAAGAGGATGACTTGCTTTAAGAACAAGGTGATGAAGACAGGGGTGAAGCGATCTTGTTTAAAGATATCTAACACCCGTGTTCGGTGCTCGATCTTGGGATTAATCGTATCTAAATAGCTAAAAGTCGCACCGACCACTAAAATGGAGATGACAAAGGAGACGACGGAAGGAAAGAGCTGTCGCTGGATCATGTAGATACTTGCTTGCTGCAAGGTCATATCCGGTAGTAGATCGACCAGATCTTGCCCACTTAAGAGGAAGTTAGCAAGAATGGTCAACAGGACCGGAAGAGCAAAAAGGATAGCTAAGCCCGGTTGCTGGACTTGCATGGTACGTGCCCGGAGGCGAATCAGTTTAAGGTTCATAGATGACACTCTCTTCATAGTAGTACTTTTTATTATAACATAAGTCCGTGACAGAGCCGGTAAAATTTGGTACAATCGTACAGGTGCTCACAGGAAAACTGTGACAGGAATAAGAAGGCTGGGACTGTTTTTCCCAGTACGGAGGTAACCATGACAGATTCACCGATTCAATATCGATTAATCAAAAAAGAAAAGCATACAGGTGCTCGTCTGGGAGAAATTATCACCCCTCACGGGACCTTCCCGACCCCAATGTTTATGCCTGTAGGAACTCAGGCAACCGTTAAGACCCAATCGCCAGAAGAACTCAAGGAAATGGGCTCCGGCATTATCTTGGCCAACACCTACCATCTCTGGCTTCGTCCCGGGGATGATCTAGTCGCAAAAGCAGGAGGACTGCACCAGTTCATGAACTGGGACCAACCCATTTTGACAGATAGTGGAGGCTTCCAGGTCTATTCATTAGCGGATACCCGCAATATCACTGAAAAAGGAGTAACCTTTAAAAACCACCTCAACGGCTCGAAGATGTTCCTCTCTCCAGAAAAAGCCATCTCCATCCAAAACAATCTAGGGAGTGACATCATGATGTCCTTTGATGAATGCCCTCAGTTCTATCAGCCCTATGATTATGTGAAAAAATCAATCGAACGGACCAGTCGTTGGGCAGAGCGTGGGCTTAAGGCTCACCGTCGCCCTCATGATCAAGGTCTTTTCGGGATTGTCCAAGGGGCTGGATTTGAAGACTTACGCCGTCAGTCTGCTCAAGATTTGGTCGGCATGGACTTTCCAGGTTATTCTATCGGTGGCTTAGCTGTTGGGGAAAGCCATGAAGAGATGAATGCCGTGCTTGATTTCACAACTCCGCTCTTACCAGAGAACAAGCCGCGCTATCTCATGGGAGTAGGAGCTCCAGACAGTCTGATCGATGGCGTTATTCGTGGAGTAGACATGTTTGACTGTGTCTTGCCGACGCGGATTGCGCGAAATGGTACCTGTATGACTAGTCAAGGACGTCTGGTGGTGAAAAATGCGCAATTTGCAGAAGACTTTACACCGCTAGATCCCGAATGTGATTGCTACACTTGTAAGAACTATACCCGAGCTTACCTTCGCCACCTCCTCAAGGCAGATGAGACCTTCGGCATTCGCTTGACAAGCTACCACAACCTCTATTTCTTGATCAACCTCATGAAGCAGGTCCGTCAAGCCATCATGGATGACAATCTCTTAGAATTCCGCGAGCATTTCGTCGAAAAATATGGCTATAACAAATCAGGACGGAATTTCTAGAAATAGATAAAAAGGAAGAAAAAAGACGACAGCCATCTGAGAATAATAGGAATAACTGCTAGACGCAGTGGTTGATTGGTATCTTTGTTCGCATGTTAAGCTCCAAAGATAACCTAATCAACTGTGCGGGGGCGAGACGACGAACAAATTGGATATAAATTTGTTCTGTCTCGCTCCCTTTTTCCTATATAATAGCAACTTTTTTAGCACTCTATTTCTTTCGAAAACACTTTCATCAAAAAAACGAAAAAAATCTTCTCAAATCCCTTGCATTGGGCCTTTGTTTGTGTTAAACTACTATGGTGCTGTGAAAAACAGCTATTAGCTTTGATGCAAGAGGTTGCGACACGCTCGGTTGCATTGCCACGCAACGCGCGTCGGTTTTCTTGTGGAGCTAGCCTATTATCTTAAATAGACGAAAAGGAGAAAAAGATGGCAAACAAAAAAATCCGCATCCGTTTGAAAGCGTACGAACACCGTACACTCGACACAGCAGCTGCAAAAATCGTAGAATCAGCTACTCGTACAGGTGCACAAGTTGCGGGTCCAATCCCACTTCCAACTGAGCGTAGCCTCTACACAATCATTCGTGCGACTCACAAATACAAAGATTCTCGCGAACAATTCGAAATGCGTACACACAAACGTTTGATCGACATCATCAACCCAACTCAAAAAACAGTTGACGCTTTGATGAAATTGGATCTACCAAGTGGTGTAAACGTAGAAATCAAACTTTAATCTAAAGCTTGATCCAGAGCATAAAAAACGCTCGTTAAAAACTTTTTGAATAAAAAACTATAGAAAAGGAACTATTTTCTCATGACAAAAGGAATCTTAGGGAAAAAAGTGGGAATGACTCAAATCTTCACTGAAGCTGGCGAATTGATCCCTGTAACAGTTATCGAAGCAACTCCAAACGTTGTTCTTCAAGTTAAAACTGTTGAAACAGATGGTTACAACGCTATCCAAGTTGGTTTCGATGACAAACGCGAAGTATTGAGCAACAAACCTGCTAAAGGACATGTAGCAAAAGCTAACACGGCTCCTAAGCGCTTCATTCGTGAATTCAAAAACGTTGAAGGCTTGGAAGTTGGTGCTGAAATCACAGTTGACACTTTCGAAGCTGGAGACATTGTTGATGTAACTGGTACTTCTAAAGGTAAAGGTTTCCAAGGTGTTATCAAGCGCCACGGACAATCACGTGGACCTATGGCTCACGGTTCTCGTTACCACCGTCGTCCAGGTTCTATGGGACCTGTTGCACCTAACCGCGTATTCAAAGGTAAAAACCTTGCAGGACGCATGGGTGGCGATCGTGTAACGATCCAAAACCTTGAAGTTGTACAAGTTGTTCCAGAAAAGAACGTTATCCTTATCAAAGGTAACGTACCAGGTGCTAAGAAATCTCTTATCACTATCAAGTCAGCAGTTAAAGCTGGTAAATAATAAGGAAAGGGGAATACAGTAAAAATGGCAAATGTAACATTATTCGACCAAACTGGTAAACAAGCGGGCGAAGTTGTTCTTAACGATGCAATCTTTGGTATCGAACCAAACCAAGCAGTTGTATTTGATGTGATCATCAGCCAACGTGCTAGCCTTCGTCAAGGAACTCACGCAGTTAAAAACCGCTCAGCCGTTTCAGGTGGCGGACGCAAACCATGGCGTCAAAAAGGAACTGGACGTGCTCGTCAAGGTTCTATCCGCTCTCCACAATGGCGTGGTGGTGGAATCGTCTTCGGGCCAACTCCACGTAGCTATGCGTACAAACTTCCTCAAAAAGTTCGTCGCCTTGCACTTAAATCTGTTTACTCAGAAAAAGTTGCTGAAAACAAATTTGTAGCCGTTGATTCTCTTGAATTTACAGCTCCAAAAACTGCTGAATTTGCAAAAGTTCTTGCAGCTTTGAGCATCGATTCTAAAGTCCTTGTTATTCTTGAAGAAGGAAACGAATTCGCAGCTCTTTCAGCTCGTAACCTTCCAAACGTGAAAGTTGCGACTGCTACAACTGCAAGTGTTCTTGACATCGCAAATAGTGACAAACTTCTTGTTACTCAAGCAGCTATCTCTAAAATCGAGGAGGTTCTTGCATAATGAATTTGTATGATGTTATCAAAAAACCTGTTATCACTGAAAAGTCAATGGCTCAACTTGAAGCAGGCAAATATGTATTCGAAGTTGACACTCGCGCTCACAAACTTTTGATCAAACAAGCTGTTGAAGCTGCGTTTGAAGGTGTAAAAGTTGCGAATGTGAACACTGTAAACGTAAAACCCAAAGCAAAACGCGTTGGACGTTACACTGGTTTTACTTCAAAAACTAAAAAAGCTATCATCACGCTTGCAGCTGATTCTAAAGCAATCGAGTTGTTTGCTACTGAAGCTGAATAATCTAAGGAGGAAATATCGTGGGAATTCGTGTTTATAAACCAACAACAAACGGTCGCCGTAATATGACTTCTTTGGATTTCGCTGAAATCACAACAAACACACCTGAGAAAACTTTGCTTGTTTCTCTTAAAAACAAAGCAGGTCGTAACAACAACGGTCGTATCACTGTTCGTCACCAAGGTGGTGGACACAAACGTCATTACCGTTTGATCGATTTCAAACGTAACAAAGATGGAGTTGAAGCAGTCGTTAAAACGATCGAATACGATCCAAACCGCTCAGCTAACATCGCGCTTGTACACTACACTGACGGTGTGAAAGCTTACATCATTGCCCCTAAAGGTCTTGAAGTAGGTCAACGTATCGTATCAGGACCAGAAGCAGATATCAAAGTCGGAAACGCTCTTCCACTGGCTAACATCCCAGTTGGTACTTTGATCCACAACATCGAATTGAAACCTGGTAAAGGTGGAGAATTGGTACGTGCTGCTGGAGCTTCTGCTCAAGTATTGGGTTCTGAAGGTAAATATGTACTTGTTCGTCTTCAATCAGGCGAAGTTCGTATGATTCTTGGAACTTGCCGTGCTACAGTTGGTGTTGTCGGAAACGAACAACATGGACTTGTAAACCTTGGTAAAGCGGGACGTAACCGCTGGAAAGGTGTTCGCCCAACAGTTCGTGGTTCTGTAATGAACCCGAATGATCACCCACACGGTGGTGGTGAAGGTAAAGCACCAGTTGGACGTAAAGCGCCATCTACTCCTTGGGGTAAACCTGCGCTTGGTCTTAAAACTCGTAACAAGAAAGCGAAATCTGACAAACTTATCGTTCGTCGTCGCAACCAAAAATAATCATAAGCAACTAGCTTACACTTTCCGCCAGCTCGGTAGCGCTGCTTAGCAGCGCAAGCCGCTGTGGTACTAAATTTTAAAGGAGAAAATTACAAAATGGGACGTAGTCTTAAAAAAGGACCTTTCGTCGATGAGCATTTGATGAAAAAAGTTGAAGCTCAAGCAAACGACGAAAAGAAAAAAGTAATTAAAACTTGGTCACGTCGTTCAACGATCTTCCCAAGTTTCATCGGATACACTATCGCAGTTTATGATGGACGTAAACATGTACCTGTTTACATCCAAGAAGACATGGTAGGTCACAAGCTTGGTGAATTTGCACCAACTCGTACTTACAAAGGTCACGCGGCAGACGACAAGAAGACACGTAGAAAATAAGGAGAACATAAATGGCAGAAATTACTTCAGCTAAAGCAATGGCTCGTACAGTGCGTGTTTCACCTCGTAAATCACGTCTTGTTCTTGACAACATCCGTGGTAAAAGCGTAGCCGATGCCATCGCTATTTTGACATTCACACCAAACAAAGCTGCAGGGATCATCCTTAAAGTGTTGAACTCAGCAGTAGCAAACGCTGAAAACAACTTTGGTTTGGAAAAAGCTAACTTGGTAGTATCTGAAGCATTCGCAAACGAAGGACCAACTATGAAACGTTTCCGTCCACGTGCGAAAGGTTCAGCTTCACCAATCAACAAACGTACAGCTCACATCACAGTAGCTGTTGCAGAAAAATAAGGAGGTAAACTCGTGGGTCAAAAAGTACATCCAATTGGTATGCGTGTTGGTATCATCCGTGATTGGGATGCCAAATGGTATGCTGAAAAAGAATACGCGGATTACCTTCATGAAGATCTTGCAATCCGTAAATTCATTCAAAAAGAATTGGCTGACGCAGCCGTTTCAACTATTGAAATCGAACGCGCAGTAAACAAAGTTAACGTTTCACTTCACACTGCTAAACCAGGTATGGTTATCGGTAAAGGTGGAGCAAACGTTGATGCACTTCGTGCAGCTCTTAACAAATTGACTGGTAAACAAGTACACATCAACATCATCGAGATCAAACGTCCTGACTTGGATGCTCACCTTGTTGGTGAAGGAATTGCTCGTCAATTGGAACAACGTGTTGCTTTCCGTCGTGCACAAAAACAAGCGATCCAACGTGCTATGCGTGCTGGAGCTAAAGGAATCAAAACTCAAGTATCAGGTCGTTTGAACGGTGCAGATATCGCCCGTGCAGAAGGATACTCTGAAGGAACTGTTCCACTTCACACACTTCGCGCTGATATCGATTACGCTTGGGAAGAAGCAGACACTACTTACGGTAAACTTGGTGTTAAAGTATGGATCTACCGTGGTGAAGTTCTTCCAGCTCGTAAAGACGCTAAAGGAGGTAAATAACCAATGTTAGTACCTAAACGTGTAAAACACCGTCGCGAATTCCGTGGTAAAATGCGCGGTGAAGCAAAAGGTGGAAAAGAAGTAGCATTCGGTGAATACGGTCTTCAAGCTACAACTAGCCACTGGATCACAAACCGTCAAATCGAAGCTGCTCGTATCGCCATGACTCGTTACATGAAACGTGGTGGTAAAGTTTGGATTAAGATTTTCCCACACAAATCATACACCGCTAAAGCTATCGGGGTACGTATGGGATCTGGTAAAGGGGCTCCTGAAGGTTGGGTAGCACCAGTTAAACGTGGTAAAGTGATGTTCGAAATTGCTGGTGTATCTGAAGAGATCGCACGCGAAGCGCTTCGTCTTGCTAGCCACAAATTGCCAGTTAAAACTAAATTTGTGAAACGTGAAGCAGAATAAGGAGAGGTCATGAAACTTACAGAAGTAAAAGAATTTGTTAAAGAACTTCGTGGTCTTTCTCAAGAAGAACTCGCGAAGCGTGAAAATGAATTGAAGAAAGAATTGTTTGAACTTCGTTTCCAAGCGGCTGCTGGTCAATTGGAACAAACTGGACGTTTGAAAGAAGTGAAAAAACAAATCGCTCGTATCAAAACTGTTCAATCAGAATCTAAATAATAGACTAGGGAAGGAGAATTTCAATGGAACGCAATAATCGTAAAGTTCTTGTTGGACGCGTTGTGTCTGACAAAATGGACAAAACAATCACAGTTGTAGTTGAAACTAAACGTAACCACCCAGTCTATGGTAAACGTATCAACTATTCTAAAAAATACAAAGCTCATGATGAAAACAATGTTGCTAAAGAAGGCGATATTGTTCGTATCATGGAAACTCGTCCGCTTTCAGCTACAAAACGCTTCCGTCTTGTAGAAGTCGTTGAAGAAGCGGTCATCATCTAATCAAACCTGAAAGGAGAAAACGTAAATGATTCAAACAGAAACTCGTTTGAAAGTCGCTGATAACAGTGGCGCGCGCGAAATCTTGACAATCAAAGTTCTTGGTGGTTCAAAACGTAAATTCGCGAGCATCGGTGATGTAATCGTTGCATCAGTAAAACAAGCTACTCCTGGTGGTGCGGTTAAGAAAGGTGACGTTGTAAAAGCTGTTATCGTTCGTACTAAATCAGGTGCTCGTCGTAAAGATGGTTCATACATCAAATTCGACGAAAATGCAGCAGTAATCATCCGTGACGACAAAACTCCTCGCGGAACTCGTATCTTTGGCCCAGTTGCACGTGAATTGCGTGACGGTGGTTTCATGAAGATCGTGTCACTTGCTCCAGAAGTACTTTAATCAATAAAAAAACAAACACAGTCCCCTGGCATAGCCAGGGTGCCCATCGGGCGTAAGAATAAAAGGAGAATAAAATGTTTGTAAAAAAAGGCGACAAAGTTCGCGTTATCGCTGGTAAAGACAAAGGCGTAGAAGCTGTTGTTCTTACTGCTCTTCCAAAAGTAAATAAAGTTGTTGTAGAAGGTGTAAACATCATCAAGAAACACCAACGTCCAAACAACGAAAACCCTCAAGGTGCAATCGTTGAAAAAGAAGCTCCAATCCATGCTTCTAACGTTCAAGTTTTGGACAAAAACGGTGTTGCTGGACGTGTTGGCTACAAATTTGTAGACGGCAAAAAAGTTCGCTACAACAAAAAATCAGGCGAAGTGCTTGACTAATCACGAAGGAAAGGAGAAGTATAATGGCTAATCGTTTAAAAGAAAAATACCTTAATGAAGTAGTACCATCATTGACTGAACAGTTCAACTATTCATCAGTTATGGCTGTGCCAAAAGTTGATAAAATCGTTTTGAACATGGGTGTTGGTGATGCAGTATCAAATGCTAAAAACCTTGAAAAAGCTGCTGAAGAGCTTGCTTTGATCTCAGGTCAAAAACCATTGATCACTAAGGCTAAAAAATCAATCGCCGGCTTCCGTCTTCGTGAAGGTGTTGCGATCGGTGCAAAAGTTACCCTTCGTGGTGAACGTATGTACGAATTCTTGGATAAATTGGTAACAGTTTCACTTCCACGTGTACGTGACTTCCATGGTGTTCCAACAAAATCATTTGATGGACGCGGGAACTACACACTTGGTGTGAAAGAACAATTGATCTTCCCAGAAATCAACTTTGATGATGTTGATAAAACTCGTGGTTTGGATATCGTAATCGTAACTACAGCGAACACAGACGAAGAATCACGTGCATTGCTTACTGGCCTCGGTATGCCGTTTGCAAAATAATATAGGAGGTAAAACTAATGGCTAAAAAATCTATGATTGCTAAGAACAAACGCCCAGCGAAGTTCTCTACTCAAGCATACACTCGCTGTGAACGTTGTGGACGTCCACACTCAGTTTACCGCAAGTTTAAACTTTGCCGTGTTTGCTTCCGTGAATTGGCATACAAAGGTCAAATCCCAGGTGTCACAAAAGCATCTTGGTAATAGTATGATACTAAGAGCGTAACAACTCCAGCAAAATAGGAGATTTGGTGACGGAGCGAGGCTCCAAATCAAATCTATCTTTTTTGCCCAGGTTGTAACTCGTGTTCAAATGAGTATTTTCTCGTTTGCATGTATCAAAACATTCTGAGCCTAGCTCAATCATTAACTAGCAAGTGCAACTTGCAAACTACTAGTAAGAGGAGAAATAAAAAATGGTTATGACTGACCCAATCGCAGACTTCCTTACACGTATTCGTAACGCTAACCAAGCAAAACACGAAGTACTTGAAGTGCCTGCATCAAACATCAAAAAAGGGATTGCTGAAATCCTTAAACGCGAAGGTTTTGTAAAAAACGTTGAATTCATCGAAGATGACAAACAAGGCATCATCCGTGTATTCTTGAAGTACGGACAAAACGGTGAAAAAGTTATCACAAACTTGAAACGTGTTTCAAAACCAGGTTTGCGTGTTTACAAAAAACGTGAAGATCTTCCAAAAGTTCTTAACGGACTTGGAATTGCTATCCTTTCAACTTCTGAAGGTTTGCTTACTGATAAAGAAGCACGCCAAAAGAACGTTGGTGGGGAAGTTATCGCTTACGTTTGGTAATATTTAGCTCCCAATTTCGTTGTGACTCTTCGTTATTGTCTCTTGTCTAACCCAAAGTTATGTCTGCGAGACAATGCCTCGATTCACTTAGAAATTGAGACCTAAACATTAACTTTTAAATCAAAAAGATTTAAACCCCGTGAAAACTGGCCCGAAAAGGCCTGACAATTTAACAGGAGAATAAAAAACATGTCACGTATTGGTAATAAAGTTATCGTGTTGCCTGCTGGTGTTGAAATCACTAACAATGACAACGTTGTAACTGTAAAAGGACCTAAAGGAGAACTTACTCGTACGTTCTCAAAAGATATTGAAATCCGTGTGGAAGGTACTGAAGTAACACTTCACCGTCCAAACGATTCAAAAGAAATGAAAACAATCCACGGAACAACTCGTGCCCTTTTGAACAACATGGTTACTGGTGTATCAGAAGGATTCAAGAAAGAACTTGAAATGCGCGGGGTTGGATACCGTGCACAACTTCAAGGATCAAAACTTGTTTTGGCTGTTGGTAAATCACACCCAGACGAAGTTGAAGCTCCAGAAGGAATTACTTTTGAACTTCCAAACCCAACAACAATCGTTGTTAGCGGAATTTCAAAAGAAGTAGTTGGTCAAACAGCTGCTTATGTACGTAGCCTTCGTTCACCTGAACCATACAAAGGTAAAGGGATCCGTTATGTTGGTGAATACGTTCGCCGCAAAGAAGGTAAAACAGGTAAATAATGTAGTTTGGTTGTTTTTCAACCAACCTTCATCTTACCAACTCAGTGCTTAGCACATGATTTTAAAATTAAGAGGTGAAAATTGTGATTTCGAAACCAGATAAAAACAAAATCCGTCAAAAACGCCACCGTCGCGTTCGCGGAAAACTCTCTGGAACTGCTGATCGCCCACGTTTGAACGTATTCCGTTCTAATACAGGCATCTACGCTCAAGTAATTGATGACGTAGCGGGTGTAACGCTCGCAAGCGCTTCAACTCTTGACAAAGAAGTTTCAAAAGGAACTAAAACTGAACAAGCCGTTGTTGTCGGCAAACTTGTTGCTGAACGTGCAGTTGCTAAAGGTATTTCTGAAGTGGTGTTCGACCGCGGTGGATATCTATATCACGGACGTGTTAAAGCTTTGGCTGATGCAGCTCGTGAAAACGGATTGAAATTCTAATAGGAGGACACTAGAAAATGGCATTTAAAGATAATGCAGTTGAACTTGAAGAACGCGTAGTTGCCATCAACCGTGTAACAAAAGTTGTTAAAGGTGGACGTCGTCTTCGTTTTGCAGCTCTTGTAGTTGTTGGTGACCGTAATGGCCGTGTTGGATTTGGTACTGGTAAAGCTCAAGAAGTTCCAGAAGCAATCCGTAAGGCTGTTGAAGATGCTAAGAAAAACTTGATCGAAGTTCCTATGGTTGGAACAACAATTCCACACGAAGTAACATCCGTATTTGGTGGAGCTCGTGTATTGTTGAAACCAGCTATCGAAGGGGCTGGGGTTGCTGCAGGTGGAGCAGTTCGTGCCGTTGTCGAATTGGCAGGTATTGCAGATGTTACATCTAAATCACTTGGATCAAACACTCCAATCAACATCGTTCGTGCAACTGTTAACGGTTTGGCACAATTGAAACGCGCTGATGAAGTTGCTGCCCTTCGTGGTATTTCAGTTTCTGACTTGGCTTAAGAAAGGAGATTCAAATGGCTCAAATTAAAATTACTTTGACTAAGTCTCCAATCGGACGCATCCCGTCACAACGTAAAACTGTTGTAGCACTTGGACTTGGCAAATTGAACAGCTCTGTTATTAAAGAAGATAACCCAGCAGTACGTGGTATGATCACTGCTGTATCTCACTTGGTAACAGTTGAAGAAGTAGAATAATCTATTTAAAATAGAAACAAAGTTTTCAGGGGTATGAGAGGTTCTCATCCCCTAAAACTAAATATAAGTATAGGCGAGTTTGTAGTTAGGACACCTTTTCCTGATTACATGCGTTAGCAATTTACAAAAGAGGAGAAAATAAATAATGAAACTTCATGAATTACAACCTGCTACAGGTTCACGTAAAGTCCGCAACCGTGTTGGTCGTGGTACTTCATCTGGTAATGGTAAAACTTCTGGCCGTGGTCAAAAAGGTCAAAAAGCTCGTAGCGGTGGCGGTGTACGTCTTGGTTTTGAAGGTGGACAAACTCCATTGTTCCGTCGTCTTCCAAAACGTGGATTTACAAACATCAACGCTAAAGAATATGCTATTGTGAACCTTGATCAATTGAACGCCTTTGAAGATGGTGCTGAAGTAACTCCAGTAGTACTTGTAGAATCAGGAATTGTAAAAGCTGAAAAATCAGGTATCAAAATTCTTGGTAACGGAGAATTGACTAAGAAGTTGACTGTTAAAGCAGCTAAATTCTCTAAATCAGCTGAAGAAGCTATCACTGCTAAAGGTGGTTCAGTTGAAGTCATCTAAGTGAGGTGACCTATGTTTTTTAAATTATTAAAAGATGCATTTAAGGTGAAACAAGTACGGTCGAAGATTTTATTTACGATCTTCATCATTCTTGTTTTCCGCATTGGGACCACGATTACAGTGCCTGGTGTAAATGCGAAAATTCTGAACAACCTTCAAGATGTGTCCTTCTTGAACATGCTCAGTTTGGTTTCTGGGAATGCCATGAGGAACTTCTCAGTTTTCGCATTAGGGGTTAGCCCATACATCACAGCTTCGATCGTCGTGCAACTTTTGCAAATGGATCTGTTACCTAAGTTTGTTGAATGGGGCAAACAAGGGGAAGTTGGTCGAAGAAAGCTTAACCAAGCAACACGCTATATTTCTTTGGTTCTAGCCTTTGTTCAATCCATCGGGATTACAGCAACCTTCCACACCTTGTCTCAGGCGAAATTAGTCGCAACTCCAAATACCAAGACCTATCTATTAATCGGTGCGATTCTAACGACCGGTTCCATGATTGTGACTTGGCTTGGAGAACAAATCACAGATAAAGGCTACGGTAATGGTGTATCAATGATTATCTTTGCAGGGATTGTGTCATCGATTCCTGAGATGATTAAAGAAATCTATGAAAATGCATTTGTGAACGTTCGTTCTGGTCAAATGACCAATTCCCTCATTTTTGTTGGGGTATTAATCCTTGCCGTCTTGGTTATTGTTTACTTTACAACCTTTGTAGAGCAAGCACAATACAAGATTCCAATCCAATATACAAAGATTGCACAAGGAGCTCCATCAAGTTCTTACCTTCCTTTAAAAGTGAACCCAGCAGGAGTTATTCCCGTCATCTTCGCTAGTTCGATTACAGCAGCGCCTGCTGCAATTTTCCAAGTGATTAGCGCTATGGGTTACAATGCAGGATGGGTGAAAACAGCTCAGGCCATGTTGGCTACAAATACACCAACTGGTGTGGCAATGTATGCCTTATTGATCATTCTCTTCACCTTCTTCTACACGTTTGTTCAGATCAATCCTGAAAAAACGGCAGAAAACCTTCAAAAGAGTGGTGCCTATATCCCAGGCGTTCGCCCTGGTAAAGGAACAGAAGAGTTTATGTCTCGTTTGCTACGTCGTTTAGCAAGCGTCGGATCAGTATTCCTTGGCTTTATTACCATCATTCCAATCCTGGCTCGAGATTTATTTGGTTTGACAGATGCAGTTGCTCTTGGAGGAACGAGTTTGTTAATCATTATTTCAACAGGTATTGAAGGAATGAAACAATTAGAAGGCTACTTATTAAAACGTAAGTATGTCGGATTTATGGACACAACAACAGAATAGAATAAGGTTGACTTTGTCAGCCTTCTATTTTGTTTTTAAATGGAAATAGGAATTCGCTCCTGCTTCCATTTAAAAACAAAATAAGGAGTATTCATCATGAATCTTTTAATTATGGGGTTGCCTGGAGCAGGTAAAGGAACTCAAGCAGCTAAAATCGTTGAAGAGTTTCACGTGGCGCACATCTCAACTGGAGATATGTTCCGCGCAGCAATGGCTAACCAAACTGAAATGGGTGTATTGGCGAAATCATTCATCGACAAAGGTGAATTGGTGCCCGATGATGTGACAAACGGGATTGTAAAAGAACGTTTGGCTCAAGACGACATTAAGGAAAAAGGTTTCCTTTTGGATGGTTTTCCTCGCACGATCGAACAAGCTCATGCCTTGGATCAAATCTTGGTTGATCTTGGTTTGGAGCTTGAGGGAGTAATCAATATCGAAGTGGATCCATCTTGCCTTCTTGAACGCTTGAGTGGTCGTATTATTCACCGCAAAACAGGCGAAACTTACCATAAAGTATTCAACCCACCAGCTGACTACAAGGAAGAAGACTATTACCAACGTGAAGATGACAAACCAGAAACAGTAAAACGTCGCTTGGATGTGAATATTGCTCAAGGTGAGCCGATTCTTGCTCATTATCGTGGAAAAGGATTGGTCCATGATATTGAAGGAAATCAAGACATCAACGACGTCTTCAAAGATATCCAAAAAGTCTTAGAGAATTTGAAATAAAAACGTTTTAGTCACTTGCAATATTTGACAACAAGTGTTACAATTAGTTAGTCTGACTTATAATTGTTACCTCTGTGCTCAGAGGAATGAATCGAAATTTATGGAGGTACTTTTGCGTGGCAAAAGACGATGTGATTGAAGTAGAAGGCAAAGTAGTCGATACAATGCCGAATGCTATGTTTACGGTTGAACTTGAAAATGGACATCAGATTTTAGCAACAGTTTCTGGTAAAATTCGTAAAAACTATATTCGTATTTTAGCGGGAGATCGTGTTACAGTGGAGATGAGTCCGTACGATTTGACACGTGGACGTATCACATACCGCTTTAAATAATCGAAAAACTTGGAGGGATAAAAATGAAAGTAAGACCATCGGTCAAACCAATTTGCGAATACTGTAAAGTAATTCGTCGTAATGGTCGTGTTATGGTAATTTGCCCAGCAAATCCAAAACACAAACAACGTCAAGGATAAGATAGAAAGGAGAAAATATGGCTCGTATTGCTGGAGTTGACATTCCAAATGACAAACGTGTAGTAATTTCATTGACTTATGTGTACGGTATCGGACTTCCAACATCTAAGAAAATCCTTGCTGCTGCAGGTGTTTCTGAAGATATTCGTGTTCGCGATCTTACACCAGATCAAGAAGATGCTATCCGTCGTGAAGTTGACGCAATCAAAGTTGAAGGTGACCTTCGTCGTGAAGTAAACTTGAACATCAAACGCTTGATGGAAATCGGTTCATACCGTGGTATCCGTCACCGTCGTGGACTTCCAGTTCGTGGACAAAACACTAAAAACAATGCTCGCACTCGTAAAGGTAAAGCTGTTGCGATTGCAGGTAAGAAAAAATAAAATAAAATAAGGAGGTAAAAATCTTGGCTAAACCAACACGTAAACGTCGTGTGAAAAAGAATATCGAATCTGGTATTGCTCATATTCACGCTACATTTAACAACACAATTGTTATGATTACTGATGTGCATGGTAACGCAATCGCTTGGTCATCTGCAGGTGCACTTGGATTTAAAGGTTCTCGTAAATCTACACCATTTGCTGCTCAAATGGCATCAGAAGCTGCTGCAAAAGCTGCTCAAGAACACGGACTTAAATCTGTTGAAGTAACTGTTAAAGGTCCTGGTTCAGGTCGTGAGTCTGCTATTCGTGCACTTGCTGCTGCTGGTCTTGAAGTAACTGCAATCCGCGATGTAACTCCTGTACCACACAATGGTGCTCGTCCTCCAAAACGTCGCCGTGTATAATCATCAACAATTACACAGCTTTTCGTTTAAGAGGGAGTATAGCAAATGATTGAGTTTGAAAAACCAAATATAACAAAAATTGATGAAAATAAAGATTATGGCGTGTTTGTCGTAGAACCACTTGAACGTGGCTATGGTACAACACTTGGAAACTCACTTCGTCGTGTACTTCTAGCTTCACTTCCAGGTGCGGCTGTTACTTCAATCAACATTGAAGGTGTACTCCACGAATTTGATACAGTTCCAGGAGTCCGTGAAGACGTTATGCAAATTATTCTTAACGTTAAAGGAATCGCCGTTAAATCTTACGTCCAAGACGAAAAGATTATTGAACTTGATGTAGAAGGACCAGCAGAAGTTACTGCCGGTGACATTCTTACGGATAGTGACATCGAAATTGTAAACCCTGATCATTATCTATTTACGATCGGAGAAGGAGCGTCTTTGAAAGCAACGCTTACTGTAAACAGTGGACGTGGTTATGTTCCAGCTGATCAAAACAAAAAAGATGATGCACCAGTGGGAACACTTGCTGTAGATTCAATCTATACGCCAGTGACAAAAGTCAATTACCAAGTTGAACCAGCTCGCGTTGGTAGCAATGACGGTTTTGACAAGCTAACCCTTGAAATTTTGACAAATGGGACAATCATTCCAGAAGATGCCTTAGGTTTGTCTGCCCGTATTTTGACAGAACACCTAAATCTATTTACAAACTTAACTGAAATTGCTATTGCAACAGATGTTATGAAAGAAGTAGATACAACATCTGATGATCGCATTTTAGAACGTACGATCGAAGAATTAGATCTTTCAGTTCGTTCATATAACTGTTTGAAACGTGCTGGCATCAATACTGTTTACGATTTGACTGAAAAATCAGAAGCAGAAATGATGAAAGTTCGTAACTTAGGACGTAAGAGTCTTGAAGAAGTTAAAATCAAACTTGCCGACTTAGGCCTTGGGTTAAAAAACGATAAATAGAGGAGGAATACATGGCTTACCGTAAACTAGGACGCACTAGCTCACAACGTAAAGCAATGCTTCGCGATTTGACTACAGATCTTATCATCAATGAAGCAATTGTAACAACTGAAGCACGTGCGAAAGAAATCCGTAAATCAGTTGAAAAAATGATTACTTTGGGTAAACGTGGTGATTTGCATGCACGTCGTCAAGCTGCTGCATTCGTACGTAACGAAGTTGCATCACAAAACTTTGATGAAGAAACAGGTAAATACTCAGAAACAACTGCACTTCAAAAATTGTTCTCTGAATTAGCACCTCGTTATGCTGAGCGCAATGGTGGATATACTCGTATCCTTAAAACTGAACCACGTCGTGGTGATGCTGCGCCAATGGCTATCATCGAATTGGTATAATATCATCAATTTTGTTGAGTGTTATGATGATGGAATACACTGTTATTCTTAGTCTAGCTCTGGTCTACCGCTGGGGATTTTCCCCAGCGGGAACACTCATCATATTGAATGAATGGTAGACGCTTGTTTACGAAATTGCTTTAACTTAAAACAATTTCGTAAGCAGGCGTTTTGTCTTGCTTTTCATGAGTAGTCTCGAATAGCAAAAAATGATATAATGGAACCCATATCTCCAATAGAAGAAAAAGGATTCAATGACAAAACAACAAGCAATTAAATTACTAAAAGAGAAGTACCTCAGTAATATGAAAGAGGATTCAGAACTCTTTGTCGGAGTTGAATTAGAATTTCCGATTGTAGAAATACATGGAAATAAAACCAATATAGAGGTGACGAAAAATCTTTTTCGAACCTTAGCGAACTTATTAGATTTTGAAGTCGAAAAAATGGATGACGATCAAAATCCAATTCAATTGGTTCACCGCTCTTCCAAAGATCGTATTCTATTCGAGCTAAGTTACAATACGATTGAATTTGCATTTGAAAAGGCTCATTCTATAGATGAGGTGGCAGAACGCTTTGAAGCCTATTTAAAGATCATTCAACCGATTTTGCAAGAAGACCACCACGAAATTCAAGGGCATGGGATCCATCCACAGTGGCAAGAAAATGATAATAGCCCAGTAAAAATTGAACGATACAAGATGTTAATGGCTTTCCTAGCAATGAATGGCACAGGGATGAAAACACACCCCTATCCTTCATACGGAGCTTTTATATGCGGGAACCAACTTCAATTGGATGTACGACGTGATAACTATATACGAGTCATTAATGCATTTAATAAAATTGAAGCAGCCAAAGCATACTTATTCTCAAACTCAGAATTTTCAGCAGAGGCTTGGGATACAAAGATTACGAGAGATATTTTTTGGGAAGAATCCTTACATGGTTATTATAAGGAGAATGTAGGTATTTATCCTAAGGACTACCAAAGCGAAGAAGAGTTTTTTAATAATCTTGCTAGCACAGCTATTTTTACTGCAACTAGAGAAGATCAATCCTATTATTTTAAACCCATTCGAGTAAAAGACTATCTAGATCAAAAAAAAATCACAGCCTATACGGCTGATGGTGATGAAAAAATCATTAGGCCTGTAAAAGAAGACCTAAAACAACATCGAAGTTACCAATTTCAGGATCTAACTGCCCGCGGGACAGTAGAATTTAGAAGTGTTTGTACTCAACCATTAGAAACAACATTTGCCCCGATAGCTTTTGAACTCGGCCTATTTGTACAGTTAGAAAACTTGGAAAACTATTTAGAACATTGCTCATTTCTCAAAAGTGAAAAACAGGACTATAGAAAACTTAGAAAGAAATATTCAAAAAAAATTCTAAGCAAAAAGGAAGAAGAAACTATCCAATCCTTTTCAAAAGATCTAATAGACATGGCTAGAGCAGGGTTAATGAAAAGAGGCTACGAAGAAGAAAAATTTCTCATCATTAACAAAGAACTGGACTAATAGAAAAGCCTGTGTCATAGGCTTTTTTCATAACTTCAAAAAAACTTTCAAAAAAATAAAATTTTTTGGAAAAAAGTATTGACAGTAAGGGTAGGTCATGATATACTAATATAGTTGTCGCGCGAGAGCGACAAAGACCTTTGAAAACTGAACAAGACGAACCAATGTGCAGGGCGCTATAACTAAGGTTATAGTAACTGAACAATAAAAAAACAATAAATCTGTCAGTGACAGAATGAGTTTAAGACAAACAATTATTTTAATGAGAGTTTGATCCTGGCTCAGGATGAACGCTGGCGGCGTGCCTAATACATGCAAGTAGAACGCTGAAGCTTGGTGCTTGCACCGAGCGGATGAGTTGCGAACGGGTGAGTAACGCGTAGGTAACCTGCCT